>NZ_JBITGU010000001.1:0-1755 GCF_044457355.1 Nonomuraea sp. NPDC050556
CCCAGTAGACGACTGGGTTGATAGGCCGGAGGTGGAAGCACGGTAACGTGTGGAGCTGACCGGTACTAATAGGCCGAGGACTTGACCACAAAGCAAACATCCCTCGCTGCGCCGTCTTCGTACGAGTGCGCAGGGGTTGTGCTCGCGTCCACTACGCAATTCTGAGACAACAAACGGTCTCACAGGGTTGCGGCGGTTATAGCGGAAAGGAAACACCCGGTTACATTCCGAACCCGGAAGTTAAGCTTTCCAGCGCCGATGGTACTGCACTCGGGAGGGTGTGGGAGAGTAGGTCGCCGCCGCGCAATCTTTCAACGTCAGGGTCTCCATCTTCCGGGGTGGAGGCCCTGACGTGTTTCTTTGGGCTGCCCCGGTCGGGGCAGCCCTTTTTGCGTTTACGACCACTGGCTACTTCGTCGGGCGCAGGACGAAGACGCCCCAGCCCAGGTACTGCCGGCCATACTCCAGATGGGAGCGACGGGAACGCTCGAGAAGCTCCCTGATCGCTGGAACGTCAGGATCTGCGGGGTTGTCGCGGAGCCACTGGCTGAGCGTCCACCACTGGGGCGCCATATACCTGTCCCAGTCGTCCGGGTCGGCGAGGAGCATTTCGACCAGCTCGAAGCCCGCCTGATCGCACCGCTCCGCCGTACCCCAGAGAGACACGGCCCCGTCAGGGGTTATGCCGAGCGCGTCCAGTGCCTCTGGCGGGGGTGGGGTGATCCAGTAGCACTCGCCGACCAGGGCGAGGCCGTCGGGGCGCAGGGCTGGGCGCATGAGGTCGAGGGTGCCTGCCGTACCGCCGCCGATCCAGGTCGCGCCGATGCACGAGACCAGGTCGAACGCCTCTGGTGAGGGTTGGTAGGAGCCCGCGTCGGCTTCGACGAACGTGACGCGGTCCGAAACATCCAGCTCTGCGGCCCTCTGACGGGCCGCGTCGAGGAAGACGCGACTGATGTCGACGCCGACCGCCTCGGTGCCGTAGTCGGCCGCCCACCGGCTGACCATCTCGCCCTTGCCGCACGCCAGGTCGAGATGGCGAGACCCAGGGGTGAGGTGGCACAGCCGTCCGAGAAGATCGAGTTTGGCGTCGGTGAACGGATTCAGAATGCGGTGCCGGGCTTCTGAGATCTCGTGAAAGCGCAGTGACATGCGCATCATCGTCTTTGACGGGGTGCGCCGGGAGCGAACGAATTTCCCAGAATACGGCGGGACCGGCCCTTGCGGCACGGGGACATTCAGCGGCTTGCTAGGCTGGAGAGGCCTGGCCACCCCACCACGGGTGGCCTTCGTCGCGTAAGACCCAGGTGCGGGCGGCGATACGACTACGGTGGACCGTCGCGTTGGAGCACGAGTCCGCTGAGCCAACGAAATGGACCAGAAGTGAACAGAGATAACGGATCGGACGGCGACGGACGCCGCGAACAGAGCGAACAGAGCGGGCGCGGCGACGGCCCCCGCTCGGGGGACAGCCGCCCGACCGGCGGTGACCGGGGACGCGATTCGAGGAGCGACCGCCCGTTCCGTTCCGACGACAGGTCGGACAACCGGGGCGCGAGCCGCCCTTACAGCCGCGACGACCGCGGCCCGAGGCGCGAGGGCGACGACAGAGGCCCGCGCCGGGACTTCAGCGCCCCCCGCCGCGACGACGACCGCGGCCCGCGCAGAGACTTCCAGAACCGCGACGACCGCGGCCCCCGCCGAGACGGCGACGACCGTGGCCCACGCCGCGATTTCCAGAGTGGCGGTCCGCGC
>NZ_JBITGU010000001.1:1854-8141 GCF_044457355.1 Nonomuraea sp. NPDC050556
CCGCGACTTCAGCGGTCCCCGCCGTGAGGGCGATGACCGCGGTCCCCGTCGTGACTTCAGCGGCCCGCGCCGTGAGGGTGACGATCGTGGTCCGCGTCGTGACTTCCAGAGTGGCGGTCCGCGCCGCGACTTCAGCGGTCCCCGCCGTGAGGGCGATGACCGCGGTCCCCGTCGTGACTTCAGCGGCCCGCGCCGTGAGGGTGACGATCGTGGTCCGCGCCGCGATTTCCAGAGTGGCGGTCCGCGCCGCGACTTCAGTGGTCCCCGCCGTGAGGGTGACGACCGCGGTCCCCGTCGCGATTTCCAGAGTGGCGGCCCGCGTCGCGATTTCCAGAACCGTGACGACCGTGGCCCCCGCCGAGACGGCGACGACCGCGGCCCGCGCCGTGACTTCAGCGGCCCGCGCCGAGACGGCGATGACCGTGGCCCGCGTCGTGACTTCCAGAGCGGCGGCCCCCGCCGTGACTTCCAGCCACGCGATGACCGCGGTCCGCGTCGTGATGGCGACGATCGTGGCCCGCGCCGCGATTTCCAGAGTGGCGGCCCTCGCCGTGACTTCAACGGTCCCCGCCGTGAGGGCGATGACCGTGGTCCCCGCCGAGACTTCAGCGGCCCGCGCCGTGAGGGCGACGATCGTGCTCCGCGTCGTGACTTCAGCGGTCCCCGCCGTGAGGGCGATGACCGCGGTCCGCGTCGTGACTTCAGCGGTCCCCGCCGTGAGGGTGACGATCGTGGCCCGCGTCGTGACTTCCAGAGCGGTGGTCCTCGCCGTGACTTCCCGCCGCGCGACGATCGCGGCCCCCGTCGCGATTTCCAGGGTCGTGACGACCGTGGCCCCCGCCGTGAGGGCGACGACCGCGGTCCCCGTCGAGACTTCCAGAGTGGCGGCCCTCGCCGCGACTTCCCGCCGCGCGACGACCGCGGCCCCCGTCGCGACTTCCAGAACCGCGACGACCGCGCCCCGCGCCGTGACGGCGACGACCGCGGCCCGCGTCGTGACTTCCAGAGCGGCGGCCCTCGCCGTCCGTTCCAGAACCGTGACGAGCGTGGTTTCGCCAGTCGCGAAGACCGCCCCGACAGCGGTTTCCGCCCCCGCGACGACCGCGCCCCTCGCCGTGACGGCGACGACCGCCCCCCTCGTCGTGACTTCCAGAGCGGCGGCCCCCGCCGTCCCTTCCAGAACCGTGACGAGCGTGGTTTCGCCAGCCGCGAAGACCGCCCCGACAGCGGCTTCCGCCCCCGCGACGACCGCGCCCCCCGCCGCGACAGCGACGACCGACCCCCGCGCCGCGACTTCCAGGACCGTCCGCGCTCCGACTCCCAGGACCGCGGCCCCCGCCGCGAGTTCCAGCCGCGCGACGACCGCGGCCCCAGGCCGTTCAGCGACGACCGGGGCGAGGCCAGGGCACGGTACGGCAGGCCCGACCGCGACGACGAGCCCCAGCGCGAGCGCCTGCCCGAGCTCGAGCCCGACATCACGGCGGAAGAGCTCGAGAAGGAAGTACGCGACGAACTGCGCTCCCTTCCCGGCGACCTCGCCGAGCTCGTGGGCAAGCACCTCGTCGCCGCCGAGCGCGCCCTGGGCGAGGACGACCCCGACCGTGCGCACGAGCACACAAAGGTCGCCCGTCGGTTCGCCGCTCGCATCGGCGTAGTGCGCGAAGCAGCAGGAATCGTCGCCTACCGCGCAGGACACTTCTCCGAGGCGCTGAGCGACCTGCGCGCCGCCCGGCGCATGACGGGCTCTGATGCGTACCTCCCGATCATGGCCGACTGCGAGCGCGGCATGGGCCGCCCGGAGCGGGCTCTTGATCTCGTACGGTCACCCGAGGCGGAACGCCTCGACCGCGAGGGACGCATCGAGCTGGCCATCGTCGAGTCCGGCGCCCGCCGGGACCTTGGGCAGCACGACGCCGCGGTGATCACGCTGCAGCGCGTGCCAGAACTGCGCGACACGAAGGCGCACCCGTGGTCGGCGCGGCTGGCGTTCGCATATGCGGACGCGCTCGCCGAGGCTGGGCACGAGGAGGCGGCCACCGACTGGTTCGGCCGGGCGATGGCGTTCGACGAGGACGGCGAGACCGACGCTGCCGAGCGCTACGCCGAGCTGACCGGCGGGGTCATCGAGGACCTCGAAGAGGAATACGACGACGGCGACGTCCTCGACTCCGCCGAAGGCGAACTCCCTGACGAGGACGCCCTCGAAGACGACGATGAGGACTACGACGGAGACGAGGACGACTCGGACGAGGACGTCGACGCCCGCGCCGACCGCCGCTCATCCGGCGACGTCCTGAACGACGACGACCCCGCCGACCTCCTGGATGACGACGACGACCTTGACGACGACGACCGCGACGAGGACGACCGCGACGAGGACGAAGTCGAGGACATCGACGACGAAGACGATCGGGACGACGCCGACGAGGACGACGACCAGGAGGACGACGAGGACGACTCGGACGTTCTGCGCGACGACGTGGCAGAGGGCGGCGAGACGGCCTCTGACAGCAACGACGCTCAGGACGACATCGACGATGAAGACGATGTTCTCGACGACTCCGATGACGTGGAGATCGAAGAGGAAGAGCCCGTGAAGCCGACCGCCGCGGTCGACACCGACGCCGACCTCGAGACCCCCGCCCCCGTACGAGGCGTGGGCCCGGCGTTCATCGAGCCCGACTTCGGCGACATCCTCGACGACGCCGACGAGCCCGACACCAAGTCCAAGCCCGACGCATAACCCTGCGGCTCAGCCGTACCGACCTCATGAGGTCGGTACGGCTGAGCCCCACCAACTGCGCCATCCCAGGCCCTGCCGCAAACCCGGCCACACGACGCGCCCTGCCCAACGGGCGCTGTACGCACCACGTCCAGCGGGCCGCCGTTCACGTCCTGGGCGCGCGCTGACTCCAGCGGCCCTGCCGTACGGAGAAACAACGCGCCGATTATGCTGCCCACACCAACGACCCTTGGACAACGAGAGGCTGACGACCTTCAAGTCTGAGGGCTAGGGCGAGACCCGGTCGAGCCAGTGCAGGATCCCCGCCACATTGGACGGCGCCCCACTCAACAGCTCGAACTGCTCAGCAATCTCCTCATCCCCCTGAAGCGCCGCATACCGCTCCTTCGTGCGATCCCGCACCATAGCGACAGCGTGGTCGAGATCCATCCCCTCAGAATGCGCCTGCTTCGTCAGATCCACCCAGACCCGCAACTCCTCAGCAGACCTCTCCAACGTCTCCTTGACCGCGTCCACCGGCCCATAGTGGCTGAACAGCAACCGCTGTGGACCAAGCGCCTCAAACAGCGCGATCGAGTTGAGCGCCGTCTGCAGATCGAAGTCCGGCGGCGGCGTGGCCGGACGAAGATCACCGGTCTCCGGCAGATAGACCCCAGCGGCGTCCCCCACATACAGGTCACCGGTGGCCGAATCCACCAACCCCACGTGATGCTTGGCGTGACCAGGCGCGTAGTGGCTGCTGAGCGTCCGCCCGTTGCCCAGGTCGATCGCGCCGGTGTCGCCCAGTGCCACGATGCGCTCGGCGTCCGTAGGGGACAGTTCACCGAAGAGCGTGTCGAGCCGGTCACCCCAGACCATCCGCGCACTCGCCATCAGACGCGACGGATCGGCGAGGTGCCGAGCGCCCTTCTCATGCACCACGATCTGCGCGGACGGGAAGAACCGCGCCATATCTCCCACTCCACCCGCATGGTCGAGATGGATATGCGTAACGACCACGGTGGCCAGATCATCAGGGCCCACACCCAGCGCGGCGAGCGCGTCACGCACCACCGGCGCCGACGTCGAGGTGCCCGTCTCCACCAAACACGGGCGATCCCCGAGGATCAGATATCCCGCCGTGATCCCCGTATACCCGGCCATCCTCGTGTCGATCTCATAGACGTCGCCGCCCAGGTCGGTGATGTTTTCCACAGGTCACCCCAGTCCAGATGTCGGCCATCCCCAGAACAGCGTTCGGATCCCTGCCCGGATCTCCACATCCTAAAGACTGTTCCCCGTTCCACAGGAGGGACGCCCGGCCCCTCCGCGTCCGTTCCAGCCAGAAGGGAGCCCCGTTGTGGACCGCAACGAGGTCGTGCTCGTGGGGAAGTTGTCCGACAAGCCAGAGGAGAAGACGCTGCCCAGCGGCGACACCCTGGTGAGCTGGCGCCTGATAGTCCGCCGCAACCCCAGCCGACCCCGCGGTGCCCTGGTGGACGTGCTGCCCTGCGTAACCTTCGAACCAGGCGCCGCCGACGTGCTACGCAGCATCAAACCCCGCGACCAGATGCAGGTGTCGGGCGAGCTCCGCTGCCGCATCTTCGGCCCACCCCAGGGCAAGACCTGGCGCTACCAGGTAGAGGTCAGCACCATCACCCCACTGGAACCCATCACCATCCCCCACCCCCGACAACCACACCCCCCAACCACCCCACTGGAGCGCCAAACCAGCCAACCACCTCCCACCCGACAGCCCACCGCACCAGAACCCCACGCCCTGGCTGCCGCGCAGACCACCCCTCACGCCGAAGAGCGTTCTTCCGCAGGTACGCAAGCCACACCCACGGCCTCGCCAGGCCTCCCGGCCGCCGCACCTGGCCATCGGCCTGCACAGAGGCCCTCCGCCGACGCGCAGGCCACTACTCGCGCTGACGCACGGGCCTTCACAAACGCGCAAGCCATACCGGCAGCGGTGACGCCAGCTGCGATATCCCAAATCGGCACGCAGCCCCAAGAGCCTGAGCAACCCGCTGTCAGGGCCCTCGCCACACCAGACGCTACAAAGCCAGGGCCTGAGCAACCCCCTGCCCAAACCCTCGCCACACCCAGCGCGACCAGGCGAGTGCCCGAGCAACCCCCTGCTCAGGCACTCACCACACCAAGCGCGACCAAGCCAGAGCCTGAGCTGACCTCAGCCCCGCAACCAGCCTCAGATCCCCAACTAGCACCCGCCTGAGCTCCTCGCTCGCTCAGCCATCTCGCCTCCGCGACGAGAGCAGCTCAACTGCCGCCTCGCTGCACGGCGAGAGAGCAGCTCAACTACCGTCTCGCCCGCGGCGAGGGGGCAGCTCGACTGCCATCCCCGGTGGGGCGCTGTCAGTCGATGGCGAAGGTGCGGAGGACCAGCCCGGTCCGCGGTTTGGGGCCGAAGGAGGTGGATTTGCGTGGGACGCGTTCGCCCGCCGCCGCAACGGCGAGTACGTCGTCTACGGCGAGGGGCTTGAGGATCACCGCCGTGCCACCAGTACGTGCGGCCAGCTGCGCGGCGGCCTGCGGGTCGTGGTGGACGATCCGTACGGCCTGCTCGTCGTCCTGCATCCCCCACACCTTGGGCAACACGAACTCCGTGAGGATGGAGGTGTTCAGGGCGTTCCACCGCTCGGAGTGGTCGTCACGCATCGCGAGGCTCAGCTGCATCGGGTCCGGGTCGGTCAGCAGATGGCTGGTGGTGCCGTCGGTCAGGAGGAACGCCGGCCCGGTCGCGGCGTCGAGAGAGGTGAGTCCGCTGCTCAGGTCGGCGTAGTCGTGCACCTGCCACGAACCCTTGGCGCGGGCGGTCGCCTCTTCGACGGGCAGGCTCGGGATGACGCGATGGATCGCCTTGAGGTCGGGAGGGTACGCGCTGGAGTCGACCAGCAGCGCCAGCCCGAAGTCCCACGGCTGCCGCAACTCCCGGGCGCCAACCGGCCGCGGCCCGGCTGGTTGCTCGGCGGGCTGTTCGGTGGGGTGGGAGTGCTCCTGGCGTTGGAGTTCGCGGTAGGTGGCGTAGCGGTGGTGGCCGTCGGCGATGAGGGCTTGCCTGGGGTGGAGGTCGGCGTTGATGGCGTCGATCTCGTCGGTGGCGGTGATGGCCCACAGGCGGTGGCGTACGCCGTCGTCGGTGCGGACGTCCATGAGTGGGGTACGGCTGGTGGCCACCTTGTCCACGAGCTGCGTCGTGGTTCCAGCTGCGCCGTTGTAGAGGAGGAAGATGGGTTCGAGGTTGGCCTGGGTGGTGCCCATCAGGGCGAGCCTGTCGGCGACGGGGCCTGGCATGACGTCTTCGTGGGGGAGGACGATGCCTTGCTCGGGCGCGGCCAGGCAGACGTCGCCTATGAGGCCTCGCTGGAGGCGCTCCGGGCCGTTCTGCTCGTAGACGTAGAGGGCTGGGGTGGGGTCTGCGGCCAGCACACCGCTGGCCAGCCAGGCCCGCAGAGTGTCCCGCGCCTCGCCGTACCGCGCGGGGTCGACGGCGCCGTACCCACCAGCGGCGCCAGCCGGAGTACTCGCGCTGCCCGTGGTG
>NZ_JBITGU010000001.1:8237-1193274 GCF_044457355.1 Nonomuraea sp. NPDC050556
GGTGTCGCTGTTGGCGTCGATTCCAGGGCCACTGCCCGTGGTGTCGCTGTTGGCGTCGATTCCAGGGCCACTGCCCGTGGTGTCGCTGTTGGCGTCGATTCCAGGGCCACTGCCCGTGGTGTCGCTGTTGGCGTCGGCTCCAGGGCCACCGCTCGTGGTGTCGCTGTTGGCGTCGATTCCAGGGCCACCGCTCGTGGTGTCGCCGTTGGCATCGGTTCCAGCGCCACTGCCCGTGACTGTGGCTGTCTCTTCGTCGCTTGCTGACGCGGTGTTGCTCGTGCTTGCGGCGATACGCCCCTCGGGCGCGGACGGCTGGGTGAGGGCTGGGGTGCTGGGGCTGGTGGGGCCTGGGGTATTTGCGCTGCTGCTGGTGGGGATGTTCGTGCTGGTCGGAGCTTCCGGAGCTTCCGGAGCATCCGGAGCTGAGAGGTGGTTGAGGGTGCTGTCCGTGCTGGGCTGGGGGTTCGGGGTTGGGGAGGGTGTGGGTGGGGAGCTCGGATTGGGTGCGGTTTGCGCCGGGGTTTGGGGGGTGCCGGGAAGGATCAGTCGGACGACGTTGTTGGGGTGGCTGTCGAGGAGGCGGCGTACGTCGCTGTCGGAGATCAAGTCATAAGGCGGTGAAGTCACCGAGGCGGGGTCGTCGACGGTGAAGCGCACACCGCGGAACGGACGTAGCACCAGCCCATCGGGCACCGGCAGTTCAGGAGTCGCCATAGCGGGCATGTTCCCATAAAGGCCTGAGTCTTCCAGGGATTGCTCCAACGCCGTGGCGGTGCCCGGTTCCTCAGTGAATCGGCCGGATCTGTCGTCTGACGATGTAGGAGGCCTCACATATGAACCAAGGGAGAAACGTCCCCGATGATTCCCCGCGGACCCCTGCGGGTGACGTCTACGACTGGTACCAGCGCGGGGTCAAGCTACTGAGCGAGGGGAGCCCGGCGGCGGCTGCGGCGCTGCTGGAGCGGGCGGCTGAGGCTGAGCCTGAGTCGCGCAGTGTGCGGGAGGCGTTGGCTCGGGCGCAGTTCAACTCTCGGCAGTATGCGGAGGCGGCGGACAGTTTCCGGCGCATCGTCGCGGCCAATCCGACGGAGGATTACGCGTATTTCGGGTTGGGGCTGGCGTTGTGGCGTACGGGGGATATGGAGGGGGCGTTGGAGCCGTTGGCTATTGCTGTGGCTATGCGTCCTGATCACCGGCATTACGTGACGGCGTTGAAGAACGTGCGGGCGACACTCCGGGCTCGCAAGGCCATGTAGCCCTTCGGGTTGTGCCGGAGTTCGGGCCTTACGAGCGTGGTGGGGCTCAGGGCATAAGGGCGTGCCGCGTGGTTCAGGGCTGTGCTGGGTGCAGGCCGTGGGTTTGCCTGCGCACGGGCTACGGGGCAGAGACGTGTGGGTGGGTTGAAGGCCCTGCGTGCTGGTGCGCTGTGGAGTGAGGTGCTGGGTTGACGGTCGCTCGGGGTCCAGGCTTGACGGTCGTGTCGGGTGCTCGGGGTCGTGTGGGGTTGAGGGGTGCTCGGGTCGAGAGGTTCGGTATCTGGGCGGCTTGTTCGAGCGGGATGCTCGGGGTCGTGTGGGGTTGCGGGGTGCTCGCGGTCTGGCTTGAGGATGGTGCGCCCCGCTGGGGTTGAGGGTTGCTCAGGTCGGGGCTGGGGGCGTGCGGGGTAGCAGGTTGAGGGTCATGTGGGGCAGCGGTTAGGGGCGTGCGGGGTAGCGGTTGGGGGCGTGCGGGGTAGCGGTTGGGGGCACGCGGTATGGCGGGGTGAGGCCCTGTTGGGGTGGCGGGGTGGGGTGGCGGGGTGAGGTCCGGTTGGGGTGGCGGGGTGAGGTTCGGGTGGGGTGGCGGGGTGAGGTTTGTGCGAATGGTGGGGTGGGGTGGTGGATTGCGGTGTGATGGGGTGAGGTTCGGGCGGGTGGTGGGTTGTGGTGTGGGGTGGCTGGGTGGGGTTTGTAGGGTTTGGGGGTAGGGGTTGGGCGGGTTGATGGGTGGGGGCGCGGTGTTGGTTGATGGGTATGACACGTTGTTGCTTGATCTTGATGGGGTTGTCTATCTCGGGCGGCATGCCGTACCCAACGCTCCTCAAGCCCTTCATCGCGCGCATGACCAGGGTGTACGGCTGGCCTATGTGACGAACAATGCTTCTCGGACGCCGGGGGCCATCGCGGCGCACCTTGTGGAGCTTGGGGTTCCGGCCACTGCGGGCGATGTGGTCACTTCGGCGCAGGCTGCGGCTCGGGTTGTTGCCGAGCGGGTGGAGCCTGGGGCCAAGGTGCTGGTGGTTGGGGGGATGGGGTTGCGGCAGGCGGTGCGGGAGCGTGGGCTTACGCCGGTCACCACCGCCTGGGAGAAGCCGGTCGCCGTCGTGCAGGGGATCGCGCCTGGGCTTGACTACGGGCTGTTGTCCGAAGGGGTGCTGGCTGTGCGGCAGGGGGCGATGTTCATCGCCTCCAATGCGGACACCACCATGCCTACCGGGCGGGGGGAGTTGCCGGGCAATGGGGCGATGATCCGGGTGATCGTCACGGCTACGGGGGTTGAGCCGGAGGTGGCGGGCAAGCCGGAGCCGCCGCTGCACCGGGAGTCGATCATCCGTACGGGGGCGGTCAGGCCGCTTGTCGTGGGGGACAGGCTTGACACCGACATCGAGGGGGCTACCAATGCGGGGGTCGACAGTCTGCTGGTGTTGACGGGGGTGGCTACGGCGTTGGATCTGCTGACTGCCTCGCCTGAGCATCGGCCTACGTATGTGGGGGAGGATCTTGGTGCGTTGCATGAGGTCTATCCCGAGGTACGGCAGGGCGCTTGCGGGGGGTGGCAGGCCACGTGGAGTGATGGGGCTTTGCGGCTCGAGGGTCAGGGAGCGCGCATCGATGGGCTCAGGGCTGCTTGTGATGCCGCTTGGGCGGCGGCTGGGGAGAAGGCGCTTGAGGCGCAGGCTGTCCAGTCGGTGTTGGATGTCCTCGGCTGATCGCCGCACGCTGCGCAAACCCAGCGCTAACCGCCAAGAACGCCTGACAGGAAGACCCCTTCCTCCCTCACCTGCTCGCGCAGGTGAGGGAGATAAGAGAGCGCATGGGGGAGATGAGGGGGCTCGCAGGGGGTGATGCGAGAGGCCTGGGTTAGGCGTTGCAAGCCCCAACGCTAGCCGCCCAAAAACAAGGCGCTAGCCGCTCAGAGCAAGGCGCTAGCCGCCCAAAAACAAGGCGCCAGCCGTTCAAAACAAGGCGCCAGCCGTTCAAAGCAAGGCGCCAGCCGCTCGAAACCCAGGTGCTACCCCGCGACGCGGTCGCTGGTTTGGCGGCCGAATTGCCAGGCGCCCAAACCCAGCAACACCCCAGAAACCACCACCAACACCCCCAACGACCCAGGCACGGACACCACGAACCCCTCCAACGTCAACGCCCGCATCGCCTCGATCGCGTACGTGAGCGGATTGACCCGAGCCACCACCGCCATCCACCCAGGCATCGCCGACAACGGCACGAACGCGTTGCTCATGAACAGCAGCGGCAACGTGACGAACCCGGCGATCGCGAAGAACGTCCCATGCGACGGCACCGCATAAGCCAGCGTCATCGCCGCCGCAGTGAGCGCCAGCGTCAACACCCCCGCCGTGACCAGGATCGCCACCACCCCCAGGACACCGGACGCCGGCCGTACCCCCAGAAGGACCGCGACCAGGATGGTGACCAGCACCTGCGCCGTGTTCATCCCCAACTGGAACACGAAGCGGGAAATGATCAGCGAGCTGCGCCTGATCGGCATGCTGAGCAGCTTGTCCAGGTAACCGGTCTCCTTGTCGAAGAGCAGCGGCATCGCCGCCGTCACCCCGTTGCCCACGACGGTGAACGCGATCACGCCCGGCATCGCGAACGCCAGGTAGTCGGTGGTCCCGACCGCGCGGGCGTCCATGACGCCGCCGAGCGCCCCGGCGAAGAACACCATCCAGACAGCCGGCTGGAGGACGCTGAACAGCAGGTTCAGCCGCTCGCGAAGCAGGATGATCAGCCAGCGGCGGGACAGGGCGAGGATCTCCTGCATCAGAGCTCCCGGGTGTGGTGGAGGAAGACGTCGTCGAGCGACAGCGCGCCCAGGGCCGCCTTCAGCTCCCCTGGCGAACCGGCGGCCACGGAACGGCCGTGGTCGATGATCGTCAGGCGGTCGCAGAGCCGGTCGGCCTCGTCCATGTAGTTGGTCGCGAGCAACACCGTCATGCCTTCGTCGCACAGCGAACGGATGTGGTCCCACATGCGGTGCCGCGACTGCACGTCCAGGCCGAGCGTCGGCTCGTCGAGGATGAGCAGCTCCGGCCGGTGCAGCAGCCCGCAGGCCAGGTCGAGCCGCTTCTGCATGCCGCCCGAGTACTCCTGCACCAGCCGGTCGGCGTCCGCCGTCAGCCCGACCAGCTCCAGCACCTCGGCCGCGCGGGTACGCACCTGGCGGCGCGGCACGTGGTAGAGCGCCGCCTCGATCTCGGTCTTCTCCCTGCCGGTGAGCATGTAGTAGCCCATGGGGGAGACCTGCTGCATGACGTAGCCGATGCGCCGCCGTACCTCTCCCGCAGCGCGGACCACGTCGAACCCGCACACGGAAGCGCTGCCCGAGCTGGGCGGCAGCAGGGTGGCCAGCATCCTGATGGTGGTCGTCTTGCCCGCCCCGTTGGGTCCGAGCAGGCCGAAGACCTCGCCCGGCGAAACTTGGAGCTCCAGATCGGAGACGGCGGTCCTGTCTCCGAAGGAGCGGCTCAGTAAGGCGTCGATGATGAGACCCATGATCCGCCTATCCAGGAATAGTTAACGAATCCGTTAAACACTTTAGCAGGGGGCAGCGATGAAGACGGTCCGCTACCAGATGCGGCAGAAGATGTTCTCGATCGGCGACGACTTCTGGATCGAGGACGACCAGGGCGACAAGGTCTTCAAGGTGAACGGCAAGGCCATGCGCATCCGCGACACCCTCGTCCTGGAGGACCGGCAGGGCAACGAGCTGCTGAAGATCCAGTCGAAGCTGATCAGCTTCCGCGACAAGATGCGCATCGAGCGCGACGGCGACACCGTCGCCACCCTGCACAAGAAGCTGATCGGCATCCGCGACCGCTTCGAGGTCGAGCTGGCGTCAGGCGGCGAGCTCAAGGCCAAGGGCGACTTCGTCGACCACGAGTACGAGATCGACAGGGGCCGCGACACCATCGCCACCGTGTCGAAGAAGTGGTTCCGCGTCAGGGACACCTACGGCATCGAGGTCGACGCGGGGGAGGACCAGGCGCTGATCATGGCGATCGCGGCCTGCATCGACATGATCAGCCATGAGGGCCGCTAGAGCAGCCGGCGCAGCCTGAGCAGGTCGCCGAAACTCGCGTCGATCTTGACCCGGCCACCGAGCAGCGCTCTGGCCAGGTCGAGCTCGCCGTCGACCAGCGAGATCAGGTCGTCGCTGGCGATGGTGACCTTGACGTCGGCGTCCTTGCCGTCGGCCGGCGGCTGCTCGTCGAACGGGTCGAGCCCGCCGTGGTGCAGCCTGCCGTAGAACAGCACGCCCAGGTCGGAGACGCGGCAGCTCACCGTCCGCTCGACGACGTGCTTGGCCCTGCTCTCCTCGTCGATCTCGTCGAACTGGGCGACGAGCTTGGCCAGCGCGGCCCGGCACTCCTCGACACTTGCCATAGGCAACTCATCCTATCCACCACGGGCCGGTCGAGGTGCCGAGCCATGCCGGGAGGCGTTACGGTCGTGTCATGACTGAGCTGCCCGAGGAGACCGGCGACGAGCGCGTCGACGCCGTCATGGCCGGGCTCGGCCGGGTGACCGCACTGCCCGTCGGCGAGCATGTCCAGGTGTTCGAGGAGGCCTTCTCCGCGCTGGAGGAGACCCTGGGCTCCGTGGACGACGCGTGAGCGAGCCTTCGAGGGAGGGCCGATGAGCCGCCGTGTCCGGCTGGACAGCGAGCTCGTACGGCGGGGCCTGGCCAGATCGCGCGAGCAGGCCGCCCAGCTCATCGAGGCGGGCCGCGTCACCGTCGGCGGCCAGGTGGCGGGCAAACCGGCCACCCAGGTCGACACCGCCGCCGCCCTCGTCGTCACCGAGTCGCCCGACGGCCCCGACTACGTTTCGCGCGGAGCGCACAAGCTGCTCGGCGCCCTGGAGGCGTTCCCCGCCCTGAAGGTCGAGGGCCGCCGCTGCCTCGACGCGGGCGCCTCCACCGGCGGCTTCACCGACGTGCTGCTGCGCAACGGCGCCGCGCACGTCCTGGCCGTCGACGTCGGGTACGGCCAGCTGGCCTGGTCGCTGCGCACCGACGACCGGGTGACCGTCATGGAGCGGCTCAACGTCCGCGACCTGACGCCCGAGCTGCTGGGCGAGGCGCCCACGCTGGTCGTCGGCGACCTGTCGTTCATCTCGCTGCGCCTGACGCTGCCCCCGCTGGCGGCCGTCGCCGCGCCGCTCGCCGACTTCGTCATGCTGGTCAAGCCGCAGTTCGAGGTGGGCAAGGAGCGGGTGGGCGCCGGAGGCGTGGTGCGCGACCCCGAGCTGCGGGCGCAAGCCGTACGGGATGTGGCAGCCAAGGCGCACGAGCTCGGGCTTTCCGTCCGTGGCGTAACGGCCAGCCCGCTGCCCGGACCTTCTGGCAATGTCGAGTACCTGCTCTGGATGGGCAAGGGAGAGGGGGAGCCCCCCGTGGCCGACCTCGAGGGCGAGATCGTGCGGGCAGTCAGCGAAGGGCCGCAATGAACAGGACAGTGCTGGTCACCGCGCACACCGGGCGCGGCGCGGCGGTCGAGAGCGCCAAGCTGGTCATCGATCGGCTGGTTGACGCGGGGCTGAGCGTGCGCGTGCTGGAGTCGGAGGCGCCCGAGCTCGGCAACGGCAGCGTCGAGGTCGTCTGCTGCGAACCGGCCGCGGCCAAGGACGCCGAGCTCATCATCGTGCTCGGCGGCGACGGCTCGCTGCTGCGTTCCGCTGAGATCGCCCGCCCGGCGGGCACCCCGCTGTTCGGCGTCAACCTCGGCCACGTCGGGTTCCTGGCCGAGGCGGAGGTCGAGGACCTCGCGGCGGCGGTCGACTCGGTCGTGGCCGGCCGCTACGACGTGGAGGAGCGCATGACGCTCGACGTCGTGGCCAGGCTCAACGGCCAGGTCCTGGCCGACACGTGGGCGCTCAACGAGGCGACGGTGGAGAAGCGCGAGCGCATGCTCGAGGTCGTCACCGAGATCGACGGCCGCCCGCTGTCGCGCTGGGGCTGCGACGGCGTCATCTGCGCCACCCCGACCGGCTCGACCGCTTACGCTTTCAGCGCAGGCGGCCCGGTGGTCTGGCCGGAGGTCGAGGCGCTGCTCGTGGTGCCTATCAGCGCACATGCCCTGTTCGCCAAACCGCTGGTGGTTTCGCCGCGTTCGTCGCTCGCCGTGGAGATTCTCCCGGACACGCCCGGAGGCGTCCTCTGGTGCGACGGCAGACGCCGCTTCGACCTGCCTTCGGGCTCGCGCATCGAGGTCAGGAAGTCCGACGTTCCGGTACGGCTGGCGCGGCTTCACGGCATCGAGAGCACCGGGGCGCCCTTCACGGATCGGCTGGTCGCGAAGTTCGAACTACCCGTTCAGGGGTGGCGCGGAAGGGTGCGACCCTGAGTCAATAGTGCTCGGAGAGCGTAGGATCACATGCGCACAGGTGTTCGGCTGAGCGCAGGAGCGAGGGACGGGCCGTGGGTTCCGAAGCGAGCGCGACCATAAGCACAGTGAAGGAAGTGGCCAGTGCGACCTAGGGTCGAGGAGGTCCGCATCCAGGGTCTCGGCGTGATCGACGAGGCCGTTCTCGAGCTCTCTCCGGGATTCAACGTGGTCACCGGCGAGACCGGCGCGGGCAAGACGATGGTCGTGACCGGGCTCGGGCTGCTGTTCGGCGGCCGCGCCGATCCTTCGCGCATCCGCCCAGGCGCCGACAAGGCGACCGTCGAGGGCACGCTCGTCGTCGACCCGGCGGGCCGCGTCGCCCAGCAGGTGGAGGACATCGGTGGCGAGGTCGAAGAGGGCGAGCTGATCATCTCGCGCACCGTCTCCGCCGAAGGGCGCTCGCGCGCCTGGCTGGGCGGGCGCACCGTTCCGGTCGGCACGCTCACCTACCTCGCCGACGACCTGGTCGCCGTGCACGGCCAGATGGACCAGCAGCGCCTGTTGCAGTCGGCCAGGCAGCGCGCCTCCCTCGACCGCTACGCGGGCGAGGAACTGGTCAAGCCGCTGCGCGCCTACACCCAGACCTACCGGCGGCACAAGGAGGTCGGCGCGCTGCTGGCCGAGCTGACCACCCGCGCCAAGGAGCGCGCGCAGGAGGCCG
The DNA here is from genome assembly GCF_044457355.1 of Nonomuraea sp. NPDC050556. Classification (NCBI taxonomy): domain Bacteria; kingdom Bacillati; phylum Actinomycetota; class Actinomycetes; order Streptosporangiales; family Streptosporangiaceae; genus Nonomuraea; species Nonomuraea sp. NPDC050556. Next base: position 16,565 of record NZ_JBITGU010000001.1, read on the forward strand.
ACCTGCTGCGCTTCAGCCTCGACGAGATCGAGAAGGCCGACCCCAAACCGGGCGAGGACGTCGACCTGCGCGCCGAGGAGGAACGGCTCTCGCACGCCGACGCCCTGCGCGGCGCCGCCACGACCGCGCACACCGCGCTCCTCGGCGACCCCATGGAGTCCTCAGGCGGCACCCACGACGTGGCCTCCCTGCTCGGCCAGGCCCGCTCGGCCGTCGAGGCGGTGCGCGACGTCGACCCGCAGCTCGCGCAGATGGCCGACCGCCTCGCCGAGGCGGGTTACCTCATCTCCGACGTCGCCACCGACCTGGCCGCCTACGCCGAGTCCATCGAGGCCGACCCGGCCAGGCTCGCCTCCGTGCAGGAGCGCAGGGCGGTCCTGACCAGCCTGGTCAGGAAGTACGCGGAAGACAGCGCGGGCGTGCTGGCCTGGGCGCAGCGCTCCGCCGCGCGCCTGTCGGAGCTGGAGGGCGACGACGACCGCATCGTCGAGCTCGACAGGGAGCACCAGGAGCTCACCGCCCGGCTGACCGAGCTGGCCGGCGAGCTGACCCGCATCCGCACCGCGGCGGCCGAGCGGTTCGGCAGCGCGGTCACCGAGGAGCTGACCGCCCTGGCCATGCCACACGCCAGGGTGATCGTGCAGCTGAGCGAGGCAGGCGAGTTCGGCCCTGACGGCGTCGACGAGGTCGAGCTGCGCATGGCGGCCCACCCGGCGGCGCCGCCGCTGCCCCTCAACAAGGGCGCATCGGGCGGTGAGCTGAGCCGCGTCATGCTCGCCATCGAAGTCGTCTTCGCCGGCGCCGACCCGGTGCCGACGTTCGTCTTCGACGAGGTGGACGCCGGGGTCGGCGGCAAGGCGGCGGTCGAGATCGGCAGGCGCCTGGCCAGGCTGGCGCGCACCGCGCAGGTCATCGTCGTCACCCACCTGCCGCAGGTGGCCGCCTTCGCCGACCAGCACCTGGTGGTGGAGAAGGCCAGCGACGGCAGCGTCGTGCGCAGCGGCGTCGTGACGCTCAACCACGAGGGGCGGGTGCGCGAGCTGTCGCGCATGCTGGCAGGCATGGAAGATTCCGAACTGGGCAGGGCACACGCCGAAGAACTCCTCGATCTGGCCGCTGCCGACAGGTGATCCTGCGTGACATAACAGACACGCCGCGCAGTGCAGGGCCCTCCGGCTCCTTCACTCTGGCAGGATGGTCTTGATGAAGGTTCCGGGAAGCAGAGTGCCGGGCCTCCGCGGGCGGAAGGTCGACGACCTTCCCGGCATCTCGGCAGTGGCTCGAATCGATCGACGGACCAAGAGGCTGACCAAGCGCCTCAAGTCCGGTGAAATCGCGATCATCGACCACGTCGACGTTGACCGAGTCAGCGCGGAGGCACTCGTGGCGTGTGGCGCGGCGGCCGTCGTCGACGTCGCCTCAGGCATCAGCGGCCGCTATCCCAACCTCGGGCCGCAGATCCTGCTCGACGCCGGGGTGCCGTTCGTCGACAACGCCTCGTCCGAGCTGTTCGAGCGCATCAAGGACGGTGACACCGTACGGCTGTGCGACGGGGTGCTCTACCTCGCCGAGGAGATGGTCGGCAAGGGCGACGTGCAGACGGCCGACAGCGTGGAGGCCGCGCTGGCCGAGGCGCGAGCCGGACTTTCCGTACAGATCGAGGCGTTCGCCGTCAACACGATGGAGTACGTTCGCGGTGAGGGAAAGCTTCTCATCGACGGAGTCGGCGTGCCGGAGATCCGTACCCCCATCGACGGCAGACACGTTCTCATCGTCGTGCGCGGCTATCACTACAAGGAAGACATCGCCACGCTGCGCCCCTACATCAGGGAATACCGCCCGGTGCTCATCGGCGTGGACGGCGGCGCCGACGCCCTGATCGAGGCAGGCTACCTGCCCGATCTCATCATCGGCGACTTCGACTCGGTCTCCACCAAGGCGCTCACCTGCGGCGCCGAGCTCGTCGTGCACGCCTACCGGGACGGCCGCGCCCCCGGTCTGGAGCGGGTGCACCAGCTCGGCAGGGAAGCGGTCCTGTTCCCCGCGACCGGCACCAGCGAGGACATCGCGATGTTGCTGGCCGACGACAAGGGCGCCGAGCTGATCGTCGCCGTCGGCACCCACTGGACGCTCGAGGAGTTCCTCGACAAGGGCCGCTCCGGCATGGCCAGCACCTTCCTCACCAGGCTGCGCATCGGCAGCAAGCTCATCGACGCCAAAGGCGTCAGCCGGCTCTACCGCAGCCGGATCTCCATGCCTTCGCTGCTCCTGCTCGCCTTCGCCGCCCTGATCACGATGGGTGTCGCGCTCGGCGTCTCACCGATCGGCCAGACCTGGTTCAGCGGGCTGCAGGACACGTGGAACGGCTTCATCTTCTGGCTGGTCGGACTCTTCTCGTGATCGATTTCCGCTATCACCTCGTCTCCATCGTCGCGATCTTCCTCGCGCTCGCGACCGGCATCGTGCTGGGCACGACGTTGCTGCAGGAGCCGGCGCTCGAGTCGGCCCAGGGGCTGGTCGAGAGCCTGACGGCGGAGAAGGCCGACCTGCGCGCCCAGCTCGACGTCGAGCGCAGCAGGCAGCGCGGCAACGACTCCTTCGTCAGCGCCGTCACCCCGCAGCTCGTCGCCGGCGACCTGGCCGGCCAGCGCGTCGTGCTGGTGGAGGCGGCGGGCGCCAACACCACCGTCCGCGAGGCGCAGCAGCTGGTCCTGGAGCAGGCGGGCGCGATCATCACCGGGCGGGTCACGCTGACCGAGAAGTTCGTCGACCCCAAGCGCAGCGGGCTGCTCGACGAGCTGGTCACCACGATCAAGCCGAGCACGGTCACGTTCCCGGCCACCGCGACCCCCTACGACAAGGCGGGCATCCTCCTGGCGGCCGCGCTGGTCACCAACGACGCCGCGCAGGCGGGCACGGTGAACACGGCCACGGCCGACGTCCTGGCCAGCTTCGAGCAGGGCGGCTTCCTGACGATCGAGAAGGACCCGGCCAAGCGGGCCACCACCGCGGTGGTGTTCGCACCGGAGAAGCCGTACGAGGGAGAGAGCGCCGAGGTCCAGGCCAACGCCATCGTCTCGGTGGCCTCGGGGCTCGACGCCGGCAGCAAGGGCGCGGTCGTGGGCGGCAACCTGGCCTCGGCCACCGCCGTCGGCGGGGTGATCGCGGCGCTGCGCGACAACAACGAGCTCGTCAAGACCATCTCCAGCGACGACAGCATCGACATGCCCGCCGGGCGGGTCGTCGTCGTCTTCGCCCTGCAGGAACAGCTGGCCGGCGAGTCCGGCCAGTACGGGCTCGGCGCGGACTCCTCCGCTTTCCAGCCGCCGATCCCCACCCCGTCCCCCACCCCCACCTCGTCAGGGAGCTGACATGGCCCGTGCGTTGCTGAGCGCGCTGGCGGGCGCCGCGATCGGCGCGATCGCCGCCAAAGCCGCCTACACCGCCCTCACCCGCCGAAAGGTGGACCAGAAGGACGACCGCTGGGCGCGCACCAACCACAGGGGCGAGCAGCTGACGCTGCTCGAAGGCCCGGCGTTCGTGGCCGGCGCGAGCGCGGGCGCGGCCCTGGCTCCCGGCCTTCCCGCCCGGGTACGGCTGGCCGCCGTCCTGGCCGGAGCGGGCAGCGGGGCGCTCGGCGCCTACGACGACCTGTACGGCGCGACCGCCTCCAAAGGCTTCAAGGGGCACCTGAGCGCGCTGGCGCGCGGCGAGGTCACCAGCGGGGCCGTCAAGATCCTCGGCATCGGCGCGACCGGGCTGGCCTCGGCCGCGCTCGTGTCCAGCGGGCCGGTGGACACCCTGGTCAACGGTGCGCTCGTTGCGGGCAGCGCCAACCTGGCCAACCTGTTCGACCTGCGGCCGGGCCGGGCGATCAAGGTGGGGCTGCTCACCGGAACGCCCCTGCTCGCCCTGTCCGTGCTGCGCGGCGACGCTGTAGCCGCCGGACTGGTGGCCGTACCGCTCGGGGCGGCCGTCGCGCTGCTGCCCGAGGACCTGGGCGAGCGGGCCATGCTCGGCGACGCGGGAGCCAACGCGCTCGGCGCGCTGCTCGGGCTCGCCGCGGCCACCCGGCTGGGCCGTCCTGGCAGGCTCGTGCTGCTCGGCACGGTCGCCGCGCTGACCGCCGCGTCCGAGAAGATCAGCTTCACCCGCGTGATCGCGGGCAACCCCGTGCTCAACCGCCTCGACATGCTCGGTCGCCGCCCCGTCGCCCCATGAACTGTCGGCCCCGCCTGACAGGATGGCCCGCATGAACGAACGGGTCGCGCGGGGGGTCGCGGGTTCTGCCGTGCTCATCGGCGCGATCACGATCCTGGCCAGGGTCGCCGGGTTCGCCAAGCAATACGTCTTCGCCAACACCGTGGGCACCAACTGCCTGGCCACCGCCTACTTCACCGCCAACCAGATCCCCAACATCGTCTTCGAGGTCGTCGTGGGCGGGGCGCTGGCCGGGATGGTCGTCCCGGTGCTGGCGGGGCGGTCGGCCGACGTGGGGCGGATCAGTTCCGCGCTGCTGACCTGGGTGCTCGTGGTGCTGGTGCCGTTGGGGGCGCTGACGGCGCTGCTGGCTGGGCCGATCATCGGGCTGTTCTTCGGCGACGGCGTGTGCGCCGGCGGCTCGGAGGTGGCCACCCGGATGCTGGTGGTCTTCGCGCCGCAGATCCCTTTGTACGGCGTGGCCGTGGTGCTTTACGGCGTGCTGCAGGCGCACCAGCGGTTCGCCGGGCCCGCGGTGGCGCCGCTGGTGTCGAGCATCGTGGTGATCGCCGCCTACCTGCTGTTCGTGCCGCTGGACGCCGGGGTGCTGCCGGGTCAGCTCGCCACTCCCGCCGCTGAGCTGGCGTTGTCGGTGGGGACCTCGCTGGGGGTCGTGGCGCTGGTCGTCAGCGTGGTGGGGCCGGTGCTGGGGCTGCGGCTGCGCTGGCGGCCGACGTTGTCCTTTCCGCCGGGCGTGGCCGTACAGGTGCGTCGTCTTGCCCTCGCCGGGATCGCCGGGCTCGTGGCGCAGCAGGCGGCGATGGCGTTGGTGGTCTTCCTGGCGAACGATGTGGGGACCGGGGCGATCGCGGTCTACAACTACGCGTGGGCCGTCTACCTGGTGCCCTACGCGGTGCTCGCCGTGCCCATCGCGACCAGCGCGTTTCCCGGGTTGTCCGCTCGGGCGTCCGATGGGGACGTCGACGGGTTCGCGTTGCTCGCCGCGCGGACGACGCGGGCGGTGGTGCTGGTTTCCGGGCTGGCCGCGGGGGTGCTGGCCGGGGTGTCCTCGCCTGGGGCGATCGTGTTCCTGGGGTTCAAGACCGATGTGGCGCCTGCGGAGCTCGCACGGGCTGTCGCGATGTTCGCGCCTGGGCTGATCGGTTATGGGCTGATCGCGCATCTCAGCCGGGTGTTGTACGCGGCTGGGCGCGGGCGGGCGGTCGCGGTGGGGACGGTGGCGGCGTGGCTCGTCGTCATGGTGGCGCAGACGGTCTTCGTTCATCTGTTTCCCGCCGGGTGGAAGATCGGCGGGATGGCGCTGGGGATGACGGTCGGGATGACGGTCGGCGGGGTTCTGCTGCTGGCGTCGGTGGTGCGTGCGCGGGGGCGGGCCGCGGTTTCTGGGTTGGGGAGGGCGGCGGCCGCCGGGGTGGGCGGGGCTGTGTGCGGGTACCTGGCGGGGGCTGGGGTGGTGGCTGGGCTGGACGCGGAGGGGTTGTGGGGGAACCTCGGGGCGACGGTGCTGGCCGGGGTCGCGGCCGTGGTGGTGGGTGCGTTGGTGGCGGCGCTGGTCGACCGCCCGGACGCCCGGACGCTGGTGTCCCTCGTCCTGCGGCGCGGGGGGTCACGATGACGGTTGTGCGGATTGGCCGCTCCGCTGGGAAGGGCTGGGCTCCCCGCGAGGGGTTGGGGTCCCCGCGAGGGGTTGGGCTCCTTGGGATGGGCTGGGGCCCATTGTGGAGGGCTGGACTCCTTGGCAGGAGCTCCTCGGAAGGGATGCCGGGTTCAGGGGGATACTCGCTCCTCCCGCACGTCGCCTTTGCGCACCCGCGCCCTGCGCCCGCGTGCGGGTTTGTGTCGCTTCTTCTGCTCGCGTGCGGGTCTCGCCGCTCCTGGGCGTCGCGTTGTCGGAGGATGGCTCTGGACGGATTGTGGGCAACCGCGAGGTGCTCGCAGCGAGGAGCCTGCGGCCACCTTCGGGGTGAGGGCGTCTTCGACGGCGGTCTTAGACGGCGGTCTTCGGGGGGACCTCTCGTTGCCCCCGGCGCAGCAGGGGAGTGGTGAGCGCGTGGTCAGGGTGGAGAAGTAGGGATGGGAGCGGTTGTGCGGGTGGCTTTCGTGCTGGGCACCACGTCCGGCGGTACGGGCAGGCACGTGCTCATGCTGACCGAAGGCCTGGTACGGCGCGGCCACCAGGTGGTCGTGATCGGCCCGCAGAGCGTCGAGGACGCCTTCGGGTTCACCAAGGCCGGAGCGCGGTTCGTCGCGGTGGCCGTGTCCGATCGGCCGCATCCGGTCAACGACCTGCGTGCCGTACTCGCTGTCAGGCGGTTGACGCGGGAGGCGGACGTCGTTCACGCGCACGGGCTGCGGGCGGGAGCCCTGGCGGCGCTGGCGGGGCGGGGGCCGAGGCTCGTGGTCACGCTGCACAACGCGCTCACCGCCGGGGGGATGGTGGGGGCGGTGTACGCGGCGCTCGAGCGCATCGTGGCTCGGCGGGCGGATCGGGTGCTGGTGGTGTCTCCCGACCTGGGGGAGCGGATGCGGGCGCTCGGGGCTCGGGACGTGTCCGCGGCTGTGGTGCCCGCGCCTGATCTGCGTCCGGCGGTGCGGACGCCTGCCGAGGTGCGGGCGGAGCTCGGGGCTGGGGATCGGCCCATCCTGTTGAGCTTGGCGCGGCTGGCTCAGCAGAAGGGGCTCGAGGTGCTGCTCGACGTGGCGGCCGGGTTGGACGCCGTGTTGTTCGTGATCGCGGGGGATGGGCCTTTGCGTGGGGAGTTGAAGGGGCGGATCGACGCTGAGGGGTTGCCTGTGGTGTTGCTGGGCAATCGGGGGGATGTGCCTGATCTGCTGGGGGCGGCTACGGCTGTGGTCTGGCCGAGCCGGTGGGAGGGGCAGCCGTTGAGCCTCAGCGAGACACTGAAGGCCGGGCGTCCGGTGATCGCCACGGCTGTGGGGGGGATTCCTGAGCTGGTGGGGGAGGCGGGGGTGCTGGTGCCGTTCGGGGACGTGGCCGCTATGCGCTCCGCCGTACAGGAGATCATCTCCGACCCGGAGCGGGCGGAGAGCTTGGCGCGGGCTTCGGCCCGTCGTGGGGCGGAGTTGCCCACGGCTGACGACGCTGTGGTGGCGGCGCTCTACGCCTACGGGAGCTGACGGCCCTCACAAGGCTGGAGGGCAGCGCATTCGCGCCCCTCGCGAGCGCAGGCGCCGCCCGGTTGGGCGTGCACGCTCGGTGAAGCACGTGTGGGCCGGTCGAGCGCTCCAGCGCGCTCGCCCTCACAAGGGCTGGGCCCAAGGCGGGGGCCAAGGCGGGCTGGGGCCTGAGGCGGGGCTGGGGCCCAGAGGGCTGCGTGTGTCCCGGGGTTGGTCCCCGCGGGCATGCGTCCCGTCGGGGAGCTACACGGGGGTGTGTTCGCAGCGTGGAGGGCGTTTTGAGGGAAGGGTTGCGGTTTGTGATGGATCGATAGCGGCGTGTATGGGATTTGCCAAGAAGACCTGGAAGATTAGGCACCGCTTACTGGTTCTCCTATACTGCGTGGGTTAGGGAGGGGAGTATCCCTTCGCGGTAGCCTCGTCATCACGGTGCAGCCCCACTCCACGGGGCCCCCGGGGCTACCGGTCCGCGGTGTCCAGCTGGCGGGAGAGACCTCCGGCAGTCAGTCATGCGCGCCGGAGGGATTGACAGATCGTGGCCGTACCTATGTGGGCCTGGCTCGCCGTAATCGGTGGCCTCCTCGTTGTGATCGCCGTCGACCTATGGATCGTCGACCGTGGTGAAGCCCGTGAGTTCTCCATGCGACAGGCGGGATTCTGGGTCACCTTCTACGTGGCGCTCGCCGCCGTTTTCGGAGTGGTCCTGTGGTTGACCCTCGGTGGTGACGCGGCAGGGCAGTTCTTCGCCGGATACATCACCGAATACAGCTTGAGCGTCGACAACCTGTTCATCTTCTTCATCATCATGAGCCGCTTCGCCGTACCGCGCGCTTACCAGCACAAGGTGTTGCTCGTCGGCATCCTGCTCGCGCTGGTCATGCGCGGCATCTTCATCGCGCTCGGCGCCGCCGCCCTGACCCGGTTCAGCTGGCTCTTCTACGTCTTCGGCGCCTTCCTCATCTACACCGCGGTCAACCTGGTCAGGCAGCACCTGAAGGGCGATCACGACGAGTTCAACGAGAACGTCCTGCTGAGGTGGGTGCGCAAGGCGTTCCCGACCACCGAGGGGTTCGTCGGCTCCAAGGTCACCGTCAAGGTCGACGGCCGGCGCATGGTCACGCCGATGCTCATCGTGATGGTCGCGATCGGCACCACCGACCTGCTGTTCGCCCTCGACTCCATCCCGGCGATCTTCGGGCTGACCCAGGACCCCTTCATCGTCTTCGCGGCCAACGCGTTCGCCCTGATGGGGCTGCGTCAGCTGTACTTCCTTCTGGGCGGGCTGTTGCAGCGCCTGGTGTACATCAGCTACGGGCTGGCGTTCATCCTCGGTTTCATCGGGGTTAAGCTGATTCTGGAGGCATTGCACGCCAGCCATGTCTCGTGGGCGCCGGAGGTGCCGATCTCGGTCTCACTCGGCGTCATCGGCGCGACCATGGTCATCACCACGGTGGCGAGCCTTCTCAAGTCCCGCAGCGACGCGCGGAAGAGCAAGGAAATCACCACCTCAGCGGATGCGAACCAGGGCTAGCCAACCGGCCTGAGAGGCGCTTTGCTTGTCTGGTTGCGGCGTGAAAGAGTTGCGAGTTCTGTAACATCACGGCAAAGCGCCCAGTCCTTAGTCACCATCAAAGGTTGTCCGTGTCAGACGATTCTGCTAACCCAGGCCGCGTGCGGCTCGCCCGCGGCGTCTCCCCGTGGCTCTTCCCGACCGTGGCAGCGGCCGGTGTCACCGCGCTGCTCAGCGGCCGTGACCGGCGCTGGGCGCTGGCGGCCGTGCCGCTCACCGCGCTCACCGGGGCCATGCTCTGGTTCTTCCGCGACCCTGACCGGACGCCCGGTCAGGGCAGGGTCCTGTCGCCGGCCGACGGCGTCGTCCAGAGCATCGACCCGTGGCCGGACGGCCGCACGCGCGTGGCGATCTTCATGAGCCCGCTGAACGTACACGTCAACAGGGCGCCTCTTGCGGGAACGGTCACCTCCGTGCAGCATGTGGCTGGTGGGTTCCTGCCGGCTTTCAACAAGGACAGCGACCAGAACGAGCGCGTGGTGTGGCATTTCGAAACCGCGCTCGGTGACATCGAGATGGTGCAGATCGCGGGCGCGGTGGCGCGGCGGATCGTGCCCTACGTGAGTGCGGGCGCCAAGCTCTCCCAGACCGAACGGATCGGCCTGATCCGGTTCGGCTCGCGCGTCGACATCTACCTGCCGGAGGGAATCGCTCCGGCGGTGGCCGTGGGTGAGAAGACGGTGGCGGGGGTGACCAGAATTGACCGCGGCTGACGCCAGTGGTTGGCAAGGCCAGGACGAGCCTCAAGGGCCGGTCGGCAAGGCGTTCCGGCTGTCAGCGGCCGACTCGCTCTCGCTGGGCAACGCGCTGTGCGGCTTCCTGGCCGTGTGCCTCCTCGCGTCCTCGGCGATCGAGTCGCTGAAGGACGGCAAGGGCCTGATCGTGGCCCCCGGCTTCTTCGCGACGGCGGTCGTCCTGCTGCTGATCGGCGCGACCTGCGACCTGTTCGACGGCCTCGTGGCCAGGCGCTTCCGCGCCTCGGCCATGGGCGCCGAGCTGGACAACCTGGCCGACGTGATCAGCTTCGGCTTCGCCCCGGCGTTCATGATCGTGATCTGGGGTGGTTTCACCGACAAGGTGGAGCTGTGGGCGGTCATCGGCGCGGCGGCAGCCGTACTGATCGCGGGAGTCGTACGGCTGGCGCGGTTCGCCTGCGTCAAGACCAAGAGCGGCGACTTCATGGGCCTGCCCATCCCGATGGGCGCCATGACGGTCATCTCGATCGTCATGCTGTTCCAGCCCAGCTACCCGGCGCTCATCGCGCTGCTCGGCGTGGCCTGGCTGATGGTCAGCCGCATCGAGTACCCCAAGCCCAAGGGCCAGCTCGCCGCGGTCGTGCTCGGCTGGATCATGGTGAACGTGGCTTTCCTGACGTTCTGGGTGGCCTTCCCCGAGGGCGGCGACCTGCCGATCAAGGTGGGGGCCAGCATGCAGATCGCGCTGGTGGCCGCGATCCCGCTGCGCATGCTCTTCTACAAGCGCGAGCAACGTAAGGCCAGCAAGGTCTGACCCGTTCTACTGTGAGGTCATGCCCCGCGAACACACGCGCACGTACTTCCTGTCGAGGCTGGCGGGGGAGGTGGAGTCGCGGGGCCTGACCGCCACGCTGCGCTCCGACCCGCCCGCGCTGAAGATCAGCGATCCTGACACGGCGATGCTGACCGAGACGGTCGACTGCGTGCCCTTGTCGGACGGCTGGTTCTACCGCTGGTCGTGGGGCGAGATCCTCGGCCTCGCCGACGACCCCGCCACCGCGGCCCAGCGCATCGTCACGGTTCTTTCCCGGTACGGCTGAGCTACCAGCCGCGGGCCTTCCATTCGGGGAGGGAGGGGCGTTCTGTGCCGAGGGTGGAGTCCTTGCCGTGGCCCGGGTAGAACCAGGTCTCGTCGGGCAAGGCGTCGAAGAGGCGCTCCACCACGTCGGTGTAGAGCTGCGTGAAGCGCTCCGGGTCCTTCTGGGTGTTGCCGACGCCGCCCGGGAACAGGGAGTCGCCGGTGAACAGGTGGCCGTCATAGTGCAGGGCGATCGAGCCGGGCGTGTGGCCGCGCAGGTGGATCACCTCCAGGTCGATCTCGCCGACCGCGATCGTGTCGCCGTGTTCGACCGTACGGCTGGGCGTCACGGGCAGCGCCGGGGCGTCGAGCGGGTGGGCGATCGTCTGCGCGCCGGTCACCTTGGCCACCTGCTCCAGGGCCTGCCAGTGGTCGCCGTGCTGGTGGGTGGTGACGATCGTGTCGAGCTCACCGGCGGAACCGTCGCCGAGCAGCGCCAGGAGGCGGTCGGCCTCGGCTGCCGCGTCGATGAGCAGCTGGCTGCCGGTCACCGTACAGCGCAACAGGTAGGCGTTGTTGTCGAAGGGTCCTACGGCCAGCTTGGAGATCGTCAGGCCCGGCAGCTCACGCACATCGGCCGGGCCGCCGACCTGGACGTCGCCTGTATAGGTCATGGGTAGTCCTCCGGGGGTGTCGCTGGAAGATCGGCGGGGGCGGGCAGCGTCAGCCACGCGGGTGCGGCGGGCACACTCATCCGCCCCTCTGACCCCACCCTAATCCCCTCGCCGGACGAGCGCCCGGTCAGCCAGGCCAGCACCGCCGACGGCGAACCGGCGACGGCCGGGCCCTCGCCGAGGCCGGTCCAGGTCTCGGAGGGGAACCTGATCTCGCTCACCGTGCTCGACGCCCGGTCCCAGGAGGCGCGGCAGTCGTGCAGCTCCCGCCGAACGAAAACCGGGGGCCAGTCGGCCGGGCCGTACCCCGCGCCGAGGTCCACGTGGTGGATCTCCACCTCGCGCAGCCTGCGGACGAGGATGTACCAGGCGGGGTGCGGCGGCGGGCGCAGGCCGCTGACGGTCGCGCTCCAGGCCGATTCCGGCAGATCTCGTACGGCTCCCGCCAGCCGGGCGGCGCCGTCGCGGAGATCGGCGAGGTGCTCGGCGACCGGCCTGGGCGCGAGCGCCTCGATCTCGTCGGCCCTGGCCGCGAGGCTGGCGTACTGCGGGGTCTCGACGCCGGTCCTGGCCCAGGTCAGCAGGTTGAGGTGGGCGTCGGCGTTGCGCGCCACGTGGGCGAGCACGTGTCCCCGGCTCCAGCCGGGCAGTAAGGACGGCTGGGAGACGTCCGTCAGGGACGCGACGGTGGCCAGGAAGCGGTTGGTGGCCGCGGCGAGTTCCGCTTGAAGCGAGGGGAGAACGCTCATAGGAGATCCTTACCGGGCATAAAGCCGCACGTCACGTGGTTGAAACCCGAAGGACTCCTGCTGCCCTCTGATAAAGCCGTAACCTGTTGAGGGGCACCAGATTTCGCCGGGCCACCGAAATTGTCGTAGCCCCCGTCTACCATCCCCGCTGGACCTATCCGCCTATCGACATCCGGGATCGCTGTGGCAGACCGCCTGATCGTGCGTGGCGCACGTGAGCACAACCTCAAGGACGTCTCGCTTGACCTCCCGCGAGACTCTCTGATCGTTTTCACCGGCTTGTCCGGCTCCGGGAAGTCGAGCCTTGCCTTCGACACGATCTTCGCGGAGGGGCAGCGGCGTTACGTCGAGTCCCTGTCCGCCTATGCCCGGCAGTTCCTCGGCCAGATGGACAAGCCGGACGTCGACTTCATCGAGGGGCTGTCCCCTGCCGTCTCGATCGACCAGAAGTCGACCAGCCGCAACCCCCGTTCGACCGTCGGCACCATCACCGAGGTCTACGACTACCTGCGCCTGCTGTGGGCGCGCATCGGCAAGCCCCACTGCCCGACCTGCGGCAGGCCGATCGCCAGGCAGACCCCGCAGGCCATCGTCGACCGCGTGATGGAGCTGGAGGAGGGCACCCGCTTCCAGGTGCTCGCGCCGGTGATCCGCGGGCGCAAGGGCGAGTACGTCGAGCTCTTCCGCGAGCTGCAGACCAAGGGCTTCGCCCGCGCCCGGGTGGACGGCGTGATCATCAGGCTCGAAGAGCCGCCGACGCTGAAGAAGCAGGAAAAGCACGACATCGAGGTCATCGTCGACCGCCTGTCGGTCAAGGAGTCCGCGGTGCGCAGGCTCACCGACTCGGTGGAGACGGCGCTGCAGCTGTCCGGTGGCACGATCACGCTGGAGTTCGTCGACCTGCCCGAGGACGACCCGGCGCGCGAGCGCTTCTACTCCGAGCACCTCTACTGCCCCTACGACGACCTGTCGTTCGAGGAGCTGGAGCCGCGGTCGTTCTCCTTCAACTCGCCCTTCGGCGCGTGCCCGGAATGCACCGGCCTGGGGACCAAGATGGAGGTCGACCCCGAGCTGGTCGTCCCCGACCCGGAGAAGACGCTGCGCGAGGGCGCGCTGCACCCGTGGGCCGGCGGCCACACCAGCGAATACTTCATCAGGCTGATCGAGGCGCTCGGCCTGGCCATGGGGTTCAACCTCGACACGGCGTGGGAGAAGCTGCCGAAGCAGGCGCAGAAGTCGCTGCTGTTCGGCCACGAGGAGCAGGTGCACGTCCGCTACTCCAACCGGTACGGCAGGCAGCGCTCCTACTACACCACCTACGAGGGCGTCATCCCGTGGGTGCAGCGCAGGCACGCCGAGGCGGAGAGCGACGCCAGCCGGGAGCGCTACGAGGGCTACATGCGGGAGATCCCGTGCCCCACCTGCCAGGGCAAGCGGCTCAAGCCGGTCTCCCTCGCGGTGACCGTGGCAGACCGGTCGATCGCCGACGTCTCGGGCATGTCGATCGGCGAGTGCGCGGCGTTCCTGTCCCAGCTGGAGCTGTCCGACCGCGACATGCAGATCGCCGAGCGGGTGGTCAAGGAGATCAACGCCCGCATGGGCTTCCTGCTGGACGTGGGTCTCGACTACCTGACCATGGACCGCGCCTCGGGCACGCTGGCCGGTGGTGAGGCGCAGCGCATCAGGCTGGCCACGCAGATCGGCTCCGGCCTGGTCGGCGTGCTGTACGTCCTGGACGAGCCGTCCATCGGGCTGCACCAGCGCGACAACATGCGGCTGCTCGACACCCTGATCAGGTTGCGCGACATGGGCAACACGCTGATCGTGGTCGAGCACGACGAGGACACGATCGCGGCGGCCGACTGGGTGGTCGACATCGGTCCCGGCGCGGGCGAGCACGGCGGCCAGGTCGTCGTGTCGGGCACCGTACAGGATCTGCTGACGTCGGAGACGTCGCTGACCGGGCAGTACCTGTCGGGGCGCAAGAGCATCGCGATCCCGCCGAAGCGCCGCAAGCGCGACAAGAAGCGGCAGATCACGGTCAAGGGAGCGCGGGAGCACAACCTCCAGGGGGTCGACATCGACTTCCCCCTCGGTGTGTTCACCGCGGTCACCGGGGTGTCGGGGTCGGGCAAGTCGACGCTGGTCAACGACATCCTCTACACGGCGCTGGCCAAGGAGCTGAACGGCGCGCGCGGCGTGCCAGGACGGCACTCGAAGATCGTCGGCATGGACCAGGTGGACAAGGTCGTGCACGTCGACCAGTCGGCGATCGGGCGCACGCCGCGCTCCAACCCGGCCACCTACACCGGGGTCTTCGACCACGTGCGCAAGCTGTTCGCGGCGACGACCGAGGCGAAGGTGCGCGGGTACCAGCCCGGGCGCTTCAGCTTCAACGTCAAGGGCGGGCGCTGCGAGGCGTGCGCGGGTGACGGCACGATCAAGATCGAGATGAACTTCCTGCCGGACGTGTACGTCCCGTGCGAGGTGTGTCACGGCGCCCGGTACAACCGGGAGACGCTGGAGGTGCACTACAAGGGGAAGACGATCTCCGAGGTGCTGGACATGCCGATCGAGGAGGCCCTGGGGTTCTTCGACGCGATCCCGGCGATCAAGCGGCACCTGCAGACGCTCAACGACGTCGGGCTGGGTTATGTGCGGCTGGGGCAGCCCGCGACGACGTTGTCCGGTGGTGAGGCGCAGCGGGTCAAGCTGGCGTCGGAGCTGCAGCGGCGGCAGACGGGGCGGACGATCTACGTGCTCGACGAGCCGACCACCGGGTTGCACTTCGAGGACATCCGGCGGTTGCTCGGGGTGCTCGGGCGGTTGGTGGACGGCGGGAACACGGTGATCGTCATCGAGCACAACCTCGACGTGATCAAGACGGCTGACTGGATCATCGACATGGGGCCCGAGGGTGGGTCTCGTGGCGGCACGCTGGTGGCCACGGGGACGCCGGAGGACGTGGCGCTGGTGGAGGGGAGCCACACGGGGCACTTCCTGCGCAAGATCCTCTCCATCTGACCACCGCGCCGCATCGCCCTGCCCGGCGAGTGTGTGACGGGCAGGGTGTACGGCAGGCACGACGGGCCGGGCGTCTTCCCATAGGGCCCACATGCCCCCATGGGAGATTCGCGGGGTCCGTCGCGCAGGCGCCCCTCGTGGAGCGGTTGACAGGGGTTTGGAGGGCGGGGGACGCTGCTGGGGTGATCTTGCCTCTCCTGCGGTCCCTCGTCGCGATCGACTCCGTCAACCCCGCCCTGGTCTCCGGCGGCGCGGGTGAGGGGGAGATCGCGGCGTTCTGTGCGGAATGGCTGGCCGGGCACGGGTTCGAGGTGCACCGGCTGGAGGAGACGCCGGGCAGGCCGTCCATCGTCGGCGTCGCCAAGGGCGCCGGCGGCGGGCCGTCGCTCATGCTCAACGGACACCTCGACACCGTCGGCCTCGCCGGCTACGACGGCGACCCGCTCGAACCCGTCGAAAGAGACGGGCGGCTGTACGGGCGGGGAACGTACGACATGAAAGGCGGGCTCGCGGCGATCATGGTCGCCGCCGCCACGGCAGCACGTCAACGGCTGCGCGGTGACGTGCTGGTCGCCTGCGTCGCCGACGAGGAGCACGCCAGCTCCGGCACCGCCGAAGTCCTGAAGAGCTTCACCGCCGACGCCGCCGTCGTCGCCGAGCCCAGCGACCTCGAAGTCACCCTGGCGCACAAGGGCTTCGCCTGGTTCGACGTCGAGATCCAGGGGCGCGCCGCCCACGGATCCCGCCCCGACCTGGGCATCGACGCCATCGCCAAGGCGGGTCACCTGCTCGTGGCGCTCGACGGGTGGCGCAGCGAGCACACCCACCCCCTGCTCGGCCGGGGCACCGTACACGCCTCCATGATCAGCGGCGGCCGGGAGGCCTCCACCTACCCCGCCACGTGCCGCGTCACCGTCGAGCACAGGACCGTCCCGGGCGAGGACGCCCAGGCGGAGCTCACCGCGCTGCTCGACCGGCTGGCGGCGACCGTACCCGACTTCCGCTACCGCCTGGAGCCCGGCCTGGTCAGGCGCCCGTTCGAGGCCGACAGGGACGCGACCATCGTGCGCACCCTCCTGGCCCAGGCCGGGCCGGCGGTGATCAGGGGCGAGCCGTTCTGGACCGACTGCGCGTTGCTCGACGAGGCCGGCATCCCCTGCCTCCTGTACGGCCCGGCCGGCGAGGGGGCGCACGCCGCGACCGAGTGGGTGGACCTCGCCTCCGTCGAGCGGGTGGCCCGCGTCCTGGCCGCGACGGCCGTGGAGTTCTGCGGCACCTGAGTGAGGGACCGCCGGGGTGCGGCAATAAAGTGAAGTCGTGGCAAAGGCCTGACCTGCAGGGGGTCGGCGGCGACGCGGAAGGGTCAAGCAACCATGGGGGATTCCGTCATGCCCGGGATCGGGCGGCGCGAGGTGCTGGGCGCGGCCGGGGCCGCGGTGTGCGGGGTGGCGCTGACGGCCTGCTCGTCCGAGGGCGACAAGGCGCCGAGCGCCGCGAGCATCAAGGGCCAGGAGATCGCGAAGGTCAGCGAGGTCCCTGTCGGTGGCGGCAAGGTCAACCAGAAGTGGCGCATCGTCGTGACGCAGCCGACGGCGGGCGTCTACAAGGCCTTCAGCGCGAGGTGTACGCACAAGGGATGCGCGGTCAGCCGTCCCGAGGCGGGGGTCATGACGTGCCCGTGCCACGGCAGCGAGTTCGCGGCGGACAGCGGCAAGTGCCTGAAAGGTCCGGCCAGCGCCCCGCTGGCCGCCTATCAGGTCAAGGTGGAAGGTGACGGCATCATCCTGGTCTGAGCGGTAATTCTGCATGGTCCAGCCGCCCGTCCCGGGAGAGGCTGAACCGGTGCCAGGGCGTCAGCCGTACCTGGAATGTACGCACCGTTACTGGGAGGGACCGACCATGTCAGAGACGACGCGCCGTGCGGTGGTGTTCGGCGCCGGAGGCGCCGGGCTCGCCGCGGTGCTCACCGCTTGTTCCGGGTACGGTGGCCAACCGGCCACGGAGGCCACGGTGGAGGATCAGCCGCAGGCGGACGCCACGACCAAGGCGCCCAAGAAGAAGGGCGGCGGCGGCAAGAAGCTCGCCGCGACCGGCGACATCCCGTCGGGCGGCGGCAAGGTCTTCGAGGGCGAGAAGGTCGTGGTGACGCAGCCCGCAGACGGGCAGTTCAAGTGCTTCACGGCGATCTGCACCCACCAGGGCTGCACGGTCGCCAGCGTGTCCGGCGGGACGATCAACTGCCCCTGCCACGGCAGCAAGTACAACATCGCCGACGGCTCCGTCGCCAACGGCCCGGCCACCAAGGGGCTGGCCGAGAAGAAGATCAAGGTCGACGGGGACGAGATCAAGCTCGTCTAGCGTGTTCTCACGGTTTTCTCACAGTGATGCGATTTATTGATCACATGGGAGATGACCTTCACAGCCGCAGAACGGTGATCGCGGGAGTGGGCGTCGGCGGTCTTGCCGTCGCGCTCGCCGCCTGCGGCGCCGGTGAACAGCCTGTCGCAGCCACCTCGTCAGCGTCAGCGGCGCCGCCGGCGGGCGGCGCGCTGACCACCACCAAGGACGTCCCCGTGGGAGGCGGCACGATCTTCAAGGACCAGAAGGTCGTCGTCACGCAGCCCACGGCCGGACAGTTCAAGTGTTTCTCCGCCATCTGCACGCACAACGGGTGCACCGTCGGCAGCGTCGCCAACGGGACGATCGACTGCCCCTGCCACGGCAGCAAGTTCAACGTCGCCGACGGCTCGGTGGCCAACGGCCCGGCCACCAAGCCGCTGCCCGAGCAGCCCATCAAGGTCGACGGCGACTCCATCTCGCTGGCCTGACGACCGCGGCCTGCCGTACGGGCAGCTTCTGTACGGCAGGCTCTGTCGGTGCGGGCCGATAGTCTTTCCCGTGTGGCGAGCACCTTGAGTTTCCGGCCCAAACCGGGATCGATCCCCGAGTCCCCCGGGGTCTACCGGTTCAGGGACGCGCACGGCCGGGTGATCTACGTCGGCAAGGCCAAGAGCCTGCGCCAGCGGCTCAACTCCTACTTCGCCGACTTCGTCAACCTGCACCCGCGCACGCAGGCGATGCTGACGACCGCGGCCGACGTCGACTGGACGGTGGTCTCCACCGAGGTCGAGGCGCTGCAGCTCGAATACTCCTGGATCAAGGAGTTCGACCCGCGCTTCAACGTCAAGTACCGCGACGACAAGTCCTACCCCTACCTCGCGGTCACCATGGGCGAGGAGTTCCCGCGCGTGCAGGTGCTGCGCGGAGCCAAGCGCAAGGGCACCCGCTACTTCGGGCCCTACTCCCACGCCTGGGCCATCCGCGAGACCGTCGACCTGCTCCTGCGCGTCTTCCCCGTGCGCACCTGCAGCTCGGGGGTGTTCAAACGCGCCGGGCAGATCGGCCGCCCCTGCCTGCTGGGCTACATCGACAAGTGCTCCGCGCCCTGCGTGGGCAAGGTGACGCCCCAGGAGCACTACGCGCTGGCCGAAGACTTCTGCGACTTCATGGCGGGCAACACGGCCCGCTGGATCAAGCGCCTCGAAAAGGACATGAAGGTCGCGGCGGACGGCCAGGAGTACGAGCGGGCCGCCAGGATCCGCGACGACATCCAGGCGCTGCAGAAGGCGCTGGAGAAGCAGGCCGTCGTGCTCGGCGACGCCACCGACGCCGACGTGATCGCGCTGACCGAGGACCCGCTCGAAGCGGCCGTCCAGGTGTTCTACGTGCGCGGCGGGCGCATCCGCGGCCAGCGCGGCTGGGTGGTCGACAAGGTCGAGGAGACCACGCCCGGCGAGCTCGTCGAGCACTTCCTCCTGCAGATCTACGCAGAGGGCGACATCCCGCGCGAGGTCCTCGTCCCCGCGCTGCCGCCAGAGCCCGAGGCCGTGGCCGAGCTGCTGTCCGAGCAGCGCGGAGCCCGGGTGGAGCTGCGGGTGCCGGTGCGCGGCGACAAGAAGGCGCTCATGGAGACCGTCGAGCGCAACGCCAAGGAGTCGCTGGCCCAGCACAAGATCCGCAGGGCCGGTGACCTGAGCACCCGCAGCAAGGCGCTGCAGGAGATCACCGACGCGCTCGACCTCGACCAGGTGCCGCTGCGCATCGAGTGTTACGACGTCTCCCACCTGCAGGGGGAGAACGTCGTGGCGTCCATGGTGGTCTTCGAGGACGGGCTGGCGCGCAAGAGCGAATACCGCCGCTTCTCGGTGAAGACCAAGGACGGCGACGTCGCCTCGATCTACGAGGTCATCCAGCGCCGCTTCAAGCGCTACCTCGAAGAGCGCTCGGCCACCGGCGAGCTGGCCGAGGACGACTCCGGCCACGGCCCGATCGACCCAGAGACCGGCAAACCGCGCAAGTTCGCCTACCCGCCCAACCTCGTCGTCGTCGACGGCGCGGGCCCGCAGGCGGCGGCGGCGCAGCGCGCCCTCGACGAGCTCGGCGTCGACGACGTCGCGGTCTGCGGGCTGGCCAAGCGGCTGGAGGAGGTGTGGCTGCCCGGCGACGACCAGCCGGTCATCATGCCACGGTCAAGCGAAGGCCTCTACCTGCTGCAACGGGTGCGGGACGAGGCGCATCGGTTCGCCATCACCTACCATCGTTCCAAGCGGTCCAAGACTGTGAAGGAGAGCGCGCTCGACAGCGTCCCCGGCCTCGGCCCGGCGCGCAGGCAGGCGCTGCTCAAACACTTCGGCTCCGTGAAGCGGCTGCGTGAGGCGTCCGCAGCCGAGATCTGCGAGGTCCAGGGCATCGGCCCGGCCATCGCCGAGGTGATCGTGTCGACGCTGAAGGGGGAGGGACAATGAGCGATCCAGCGTTCGTCATCGTCACCGGCATGTCGGGAGCCGGTCGGAGCACGGCGGCCAAGGCCCTGGAGGACCTGGGCTGGTTCGTCATCGACAACCTGCCGCCCGGCCTGCTGTTCGCGATGGCCGAGGAGGCGGGTCGGGTCAAGCTGGCCGCCGACAAGGTGGCGGCCGTGGTCGACGTGCGCAGCCTGGCGTTCACCACCGACCTCAACGCCGCCATCGAGGAGCTCGAGGGGCGCGGCGTGCGGGTGCGCGTGGTGTTCCTGGAGGCCAGCGACGAGGAGCTGGTGCGGCGGTTCGAGAACGTACGGCGGCCGCATCCCCTGCAGGGCGACGGGCGGCTCGTGGACGGGATCGCGCGCGAGCGCGGCATCCTGCGCGAGGTGCGCGCCAACGCCGACCTGGTGATCGACACCTCGTCGCACAACGTGCACGAGTTGCGCAACAAGATCGTGGCCTACTTCGGCGGGGAGAACCGGCCGGGGTTGCGGGTCAACGTGGTGTCCTTTGGCTTCAAGTACGGCTTGCCGGTCGATGCGGACCTCGTGGTGGACTGCCGGTTCCTGCCCAACCCGCACTGGGTGCCGGAGTTGCGGCCGATGAACGGGCTCGACGTGCCGGTGCGCGACTACGTGCTGGGGCAGCCGGGGGCCAAGGAGTTCCTGGACGCCTACGAGGAAGCGTTCAAGATCGTTGCTGCTGGGTATGCGCGTGAGGGCAAGAGTTATGCGACATTGGCGGTGGGATGTACCGGTGGCAAGCACCGGAGCGTCGCCATGGCCGAGCAGCTCGGCGGTCGCCTGCGCGAGCGCGGGATGGAGGTCCAGGTGAGTCACCGGGATGTGGGCCGGGAGTGACGGATGACGACAGCACTCTGACAAACCCCGACACCCGCCCTGCGCGGCCCCAGGAAACCCAGCGGCCACCCGCAGGGGAGGTTTCGCCTGCTGTGGAGCTTCGCCAAGAGCCCGCCGTGGGGCCCCTTGCCGGGGTCCGCGAAAAGCCCGGCATCCCCGAAAGGCCCGGCATCCCCGAAAGGCCCGGCGTCCCCGGAAAGCCCGGCGTCTACGAAAAGCCTGGGGTGTCCCGGGAGCTCGGCGAAGGTGTGGCCGGGTGGGATGGCAGCGGCCCCCGGCGTCCCCAAACGGCGGGCGGTACCCAGCGTCCGGTCCCGACCCAGGAGTGGAGCGGTCCCGTGGTCCGTACGGAACGTGAGATCGCCGACAGCCAAGGCGGCCCCAGGGTGGTCGCGCTCGGCGGCGGGCACGGGCTCTACGCGTCGCTGTCGGCCCTCCGCGCGGTCACCGACGCGCTCACCGCCGTCGTGACCGTGGCGGACGATGGCGGGTCCAGCGGCAGGCTGCGCAGGGAGCTCGGCGTGCTTCCCCCAGGAGACCTGCGCATGGCGCTCGCCGCGCTCTGCGGCGACGACGAGTGGGGCGGCACCTGGAGCGAGGTCGTCCAGCACCGCTTCCGCAGCGAGGGCGAACTGCACGGCCACGCCGTGGGCAACCTGCTGATCGTCGCGCTCTGGGAGCTCCTCGGCGACCCCGTGGCCGGGCTCGACTGGGTGGGCAGGCTGCTCGGCGCCCACGGGCGGGTGCTGCCCATGGCGTCCGTGCCGCTCGACATCGTCGCCGAGGTCGAGCTCGACGGCCGCATCTCCACCGTCCGCGGCCAGGTGGCGTGCGCGCTGACGCCGGGACGGGTCCAGGCGATCTCCCTGGTGCCCGACAACCCGCCCGCCTGCCACGAGGCCGTCCAGGCGGTCAGGGACGCCGACTGGGTGGTGTTCGGCCCGGGGTCGTGGTTCACCAGCGTCCTGCCGCACCTCAAGGTGCCGGAGCTCGCCCGGGCGCTCCACGAGACGACCGCGAGGCGCCTGGTGACGCTCAACCTCGCCCCGCAACCGGGCGAGACCGACGACTTCTCCCCCCAGCAACACCTCGACGTCCTGCGCCAGCACGCGCCGGAACTCGCCATCGACGTGGTGCTCGCCGACACCGGCGTGGTCGACGACCGCGACGCGCTCGACAAGGCCGCCGCCTCGCTCGGCGCCCGGCTGGTGATGGCCGACGTGGCGACCGGGGACGGCTCGCCGAGGCATGACCCACGACGTCTTGCCTCCGTCCTGGACGAGATTTTCCTCCAGAAGCGTTGATCCTGGTCGGCGAGGCCGGAAGGTGCGAGAGACTGCTTGGGAGCAGGTCTGAATGGGGGAGGACTAACGCTTATGGCGATGACAGGTGTGGTGAAGGACGAGCTGAGCCGCCTGCCCGTGTTGAAGCCTTGCTGCCGCAAGGCGGAGGTATCGACGCTGCTGCGGTTCGCGAGCGGACTGCACCTGGTGGGCGGGCGCATCGTGATCGAGGCGGAGCTCGACACCAACGCCACCGCGCGGCGGCTGATCAAGGACATCCACGAGGTGTTCGGGCACAAGGCCGAGGTGATGGTGCTCGCGCCCGCCGGGCTGCGCAAGGGCTCGCGTTACGTCGTGCGCGTCTACCGCGACGGCGAGGCGCTGGCCAGGCAGACGGGCCTGATCGACAATCACGGACGTCCCGTCAGGGGCCTGCCGCGTCAGGTGGTGGCGGGGGCCTCCTGCGACGCTGAGGCGGCCTGGCGCGGGGCGTTCCTGGCGCACGGGTCGCTCACCGAGCCGGGGCGGTCGATGTCGATGGAGGTGACCTGCCCGGGGCCGGAGGCGGCGCTCGCGCTGGTGGGGTCGGCGCGGCGGCTCAAGATCCACGCCAAGGCGCGCGAGGTGCGCGGCGTGGACCGGGTCGTGATCCGCGACGGTGACCAGATCGGCGCGATGCTCACCCGGCTGGGGGCGCATGACAGCGTGCTGGCCTGGGAGGAGCGCCGCATGCGCCGCGAGGTGCGCGCGACGGCCAACCGGCTGGCCAACTTCGACGACGCCAACCTGCGCAGGTCGGCGCGGGCGGCGGTGGCGGCCGGGGCGCGGGTGCAGCGGGCGCTGGAGATCCTGGGCGACGAGGCCCCTGACCACCTGGTGATCGCCGGGCGGCTGCGGGTGGAGCACAAGCAGGCGTCGCTGGAGGAGCTGGGGCAGATCGCCGACCCGCCGCTGACGAAGGACGCCATAGCGGGGCGGATCCGGCGGTTGCTGGCGATGGCCGACAAGCGGGCGCAGGACATGGGCATCCCCAACACCGAGGCCAACCTCACCGTGGACATGCTCTCCCCCTGACCCTTTTCTGGGGGTACGGCGGAGCCAGGGGACACCCTCCCGCCGTCGTGCGTGACCGTCTGTCACGGGCGTCTCGTGAGGCTCACGGGGTCCCCGCCGCGACGAGCGAATCGTCGGGCGGGCTCCGTGGCTCCACGCGGCACCCGCTGGGTTCAGGGGTTGCGCGGAGTGAACAGGTCGCCAGGCCCGTGGGACTCGGGAGCCGGTGGAGTGAGCCCAGGGCGTGGGGCTTCCACCGCGGTGAACGGGTCGGCGGGGCGTGGGGCTTCCACCGGAGTGAACGGGTCGGCGGGGCGTGGGGCTTCCACCGGAGTGAACGGGTCGGCCGAGCGGGCGGTGTCCGTGGGGGCGAACAGGTCGGCCGGGGGCCGGGTGGTGTCCGCCGGTTGGGCGGGTTCGAAGGGCGCCCGGTACTCCTGCTCCTCGTCCTGCACAGGCGGCTGAGAGGCGAGCGTGGCGTGCCTGACCTTGCGCACGCGCAGAGCCACCAGCAGGAACGCGACCACCGCCCCCAGCGCGACGATCGTGTAGGGCTTCCAGAACTCGTCGTCGGGCGGCCAGAAGATGCCCACGCTCTCGTCGAGCCCGCCGATCACGTCGGCCACCGTCGGCAGCGGCGGCACGACCGGCTTGGCGTCGAGCGGCAGCGGCAGGGTGGTGGCGCGGCTGCGCGGCGCGAAGCCCACGACCACGCCGCCGACCACCGCCGCGCCGCCGTACAGCGCGGCGAAGAGCGGCAGGACGCGGCTGCGCGGCCGTACGGCACGCACGGCCAGCCCCACCACCAGCCCGGTCAGCACCGCCAGCGCGACCACCAGCGGCACGCCGTCCCCGTAGTGGACGACGGTGGCGGGCAGGCGGTCCTGGAACACGTAGACCGCCGCGGCGCCGGCGGCGGTGAGCAGCATGGCGAAGAATCCGACGATCAGGCCGGGGATCAACCTCGACTTCGGCTGCGACATCTGAGCCCCCTCAGTGACATCCAAGCCAGTACAACAACGGACGGGCGCCACCGTCCATCCCTCGTGAACGACGGCGCCCCTGTGGTCACCCCTGGGCGGGGTTCTTCGGCGCGTCCTGGTCAGCGGCGACAGGCGCGACTGGTGCGGTGGGAGCAGGGGCGCCGAACGCAGGGCCACCCTGCTCGGCGGCCGGGACAGCGCCGGGGTACGCCTCGGCGGACGGGCCCGCCTCGTTGGCCGCGCGGACGCGCTTGCTGACGAACGAGTATCCGGCGAACGCGCCGATCGCCCAGAACAGCAGCGACTTGGGGTCCTCGCCGAGGATGTCGCCGAACGCCGGCACGACCGCCGAGACGGCCTCGCCGTACCCGATGGAGGTCTCGGCGACCAGCAGCCAGGTGGTGCCGATGATCTGCCCGAGCGCCGCCCCCGCGAGCCCGAACAGCGCCGCCAGCGGCGGCAGGACGGGGCTGGTCGGCTTGACGGCCATCATGCCGAAGCCGACGAGCACGCCGACGCCGATGGCGGCGAACCCGATCTCGTATCCGGAAATGCCGATGATGGCGCCATATGCGGCCGCGCCGACGAGCATGGCGGCGAGCCCGACGAGGATGCCCGGGACGAGGCCGGTCTTCTGCTGAGGCATGTGCGGTCCTTGACGACTTGATGCATTTACTGTGACGAGTCGGGCACTTTACTCGAACAGCGCAAACTCCGTCTAAAGATCGAGCCAAAACAGGGTGGGGGCTGAAGTGGTCTAAACCAATTTGGGTCCGATAGGGTTCGTGGTTGAGGTTTCAGCCCGCCACCACGTACGAGGAGATCGTTTCCCGTGAGCATCCGCGTAGGCGTCAACGGCTTCGGCCGCATTGGCCGCAACTTCTGGCGCGCGGTCGCCGCCAGCGGCAAGGACATCGAGATCGTCGCCGTCAACGACCTGACGGACAACGCGACGCTCGCCCACCTGCTGAAGTACGACAGCATCCTGGGCCGCCTGCCGTACGAAGTGAAGGCCACCGACGACGAGATCGTCGTCGACGGTAAGACGATCAAGGCGTTCGCCGAGCGCGACCCCGCCAAGCTGCCCTGGGGCGACCTGGGCGTCGACGTCGTCGTCGAGTCCACCGGCTTCTTCACCGACGCCAACAAGGCCAAGGTGCACGCCGAGAACGGCGCCAAGAAGGTCATCATCTCCGCCCCGGCGAAGAACGAGGACGTCACCATCGTCATGGGTGTCAACCACGACACCTACGACCCGGCCAACCACACGGTCATCTCCAACGCCTCCTGCACGACCAACTGCCTGGCGCCGCTGGCCAAGGTCCTCAACGACTCCTTCGGGATCGAGAAGGGCCTGATGACCACGATCCACGCCTACACGCAGGACCAGAACCTGCAGGACGGCCCGCACGCCGACCTGCGCCGCGCCCGCGGTGCCGCGATCAACGTGGTCCCCACCTCCACCGGCGCGGCCAAGGCCATCGGCCTCGTGCTGCCCGAGCTGAAGGGCAAGCTGGACGGCTTCGCCATGCGCGTGCCGATCCCCACGGGCTCGGCCACCGACCTCACCGTCGAGGTCAAGCGCGACGTGACCGTCGACGAGGTCAAGGCCGCCTACAAGGCCGCCGCCGAGGGCGCGCTCAAGGGCTACCTGACCTACACCGAGGACGAGATCGTCTCCAGCGACATCGTCACCGACCCGGCCTCCTGCATCTTCGACGCCGGCCTCACCAAGGTGATCGGCAACCAGGTCAAGGTCATCGGCTGGTACGACAACGAGTGGGGCTACTCCAACCGCCTCGTGGACCTCATCGAGCTGGTGGGCAACGACCTCTGATGCACACGCTCGACGATCTCGACGTGAAGGGGCGGCGCGTGCTCGTGCGCGCCGACCTCAACGTCCCCCTCGAAGGGGAGACGATCACCGACGACGGGCGCATCCGCGCGTCGGTCCCGACGATCAAGGCGCTCAGCGAGCGCGGCGCCAAGGTCATCGTCTGCGCGCACCTGGGCAGGCCCAAGGGCGAGGCGAACCCGAAATACTCGCTGAAGCCGGTGGCCGCCAGGCTCCAGGAGCTCCTGGGCGTCCCGGTGGTCTTCGCTGAAGACGTGGTGGGGGAGTCCGCCCAGAGCGAGGCCAACGCGCTGCACGACGGCCAGGTGCTCCTGCTGGAGAACCTGCGCTACGAGCCGGGCGAGGAGTCCAAGGACGACGCCACGCGCAGGGCCTTCGCCGAGAAGCTGGCCGCCCTGGCCGAGCTGTACGTCGGCGACGGGTTCGGCGCGGTGCACCGCAAGCACGCCAGCGTCTACGACGTGCCGCAGATCCTGCCGCACGCCGCGGGCGGCCTGGTCGTGGCCGAGGTCGAGGTGCTGAAGAAGCTCACCGACGACGTCGAGCGCCCCTACGTGGTCGTGCTCGGCGGCGCCAAGGTGTCGGACAAGCTCGGCGTCATCGCCAACCTGCTGACCAAGGTCGACAGGCTGCTGATCGGCGGCGGCATGGCCTACACCTTCCTCAAGGCGCAGGGCTACGAGGTCGGCAACTCGCTGCTCCAGGCCGACCAGCTCGACCAGGTGCGCGGCTTCCTCAAGGAGGCCGGGGAGCGCGGGGTCGACCTGGTGCTGCCGGTCGACGTGCTTGCGGCCACGGGCTTCGACAAGGACGCGGCCTTCGAGGTCGTCGAGGCCACCGCGATCCCGGGCGACCGGGAGGGGCTCGACATCGGTCCCAGGACCCGCGAGCTGTTCGCGGGCAAGCTGGCCGACGCCAAGACCGTGTTCTGGAACGGCCCGATGGGCGTCTTCGAGTTCGAGGCGTTCGCGGGTGGCACGAAGGCCGTGGCGGAGGCGCTGATCGCCTCCGACGCCTTCACCGTGGTCGGGGGTGGCGACTCGGCGGCAGCCGTACGCCAGCTCGGTCTGCCTGAGGACGGCTTCTCGCACATCTCCACCGGTGGTGGCGCGAGCCTGGAATACCTGGAAGGCAAGACCCTGCCCGGTCTGGAGGCGCTTCAGTGAGAAAGCCGCTCATCGCCGGCAACTGGAAGATGAACCTCAACCACCTCGAAGCCATCGCTCTGGTGCAGAAGCTCGCCTTCGCCCTGAACGACAAGGACTTCGACAAGGTCGAGGTCGCGGTGCTCCCGCCGTTCACGGACCTGCGCAGCGTGCAGACCCTCGTGGACGGCGACAAGCTGCGCATCGAGTACGGCGCGCAGGACCTGTCCCAGCACGACGCCGGCGCCTACACCGGGGAGATCTCCGGCGCGATGCTGGCCAAGCTGGGCTGCACCTACGTGACGATCGGCCACTCGGAGCGGCGTGAGTACCACGACGAGGACGACGCGCTGGTCAACGCCAAGGTGCTGGCCGCCTACCGGCACTCGGTGACGCCGATCCTGTGCGTCGGCGAGGGGCTGCAGGTGCGCCAGGCGGGCGGGCAGGTGCCCTTCACCATCTCCCAGCTCGACGGGGCGCTGCGCAAAGTCTCCGCGGAGCAGGCACAATCGATAGTGGTGGCCTACGAACCCGTGTGGGCGATCGGCACGGGCGAGGTGGCGACTCCGGAGGACGCCCAGGAGGTGTGCGCGGCACTGCGAGAGCGACTCGCCGAGCTGTACAACCCCGAGGTGGCCGCCGCGATCCGTATCCTTTACGGTGGCTCGGTCAAGTCAGGCAACATCGGCGGGATCATGTCACAATCCGATGTCGATGGAGCGCTCGTAGGCGGGGCGAGCATCGACGCCGGAGAGTTCGTGAAGATCTGCAGGTTCGGCACAACGCCGAATTAGCCGCAATGTCCGGCTAACTGGAGTGTTCCGGGGGTGCGACTTGACAGCAGGCCGTACCCTCTAGAAGCAAGTTTGAATCGTCACGCTGAACAGAGCATGGAAAGAACAGGTCTACCGTGGAAATCGGAATCTCCATCGCCCTCATCCTGGCGAGTGGTCTCATGATCCTGCTCGTGCTGCTCCACAAGGGCAAGGGCGGCGGTCTGTCGGACATGTTCGGCGGCGGCTTCTCGTCGAACTTCGGCGGTTCCTCTGTGGTGGAGCGCAACCTCGACCGGTTGACCATCATCACCGGCACGGTCTGGTTCGTCTGCATCATCGCTCTGGGCCTGTTGCTCAAGTCCTGAGGTAGCAGTTGACGCGTGACATTGATTCTCCCCCCGTGTCTCGCGGGGCGATCGAGCAAGGAGTTCATCCGTGGGTAGTGGCAACGCGATCCGTGGCAGCCGAGTCGGCGCCGGGCCGATGGGTGAGGCCGAGCGCGGCGAGGCAGCTCCGAGAGTGCGGGTCTCGTTCTGGTGCGCCAACATGCACGAGACGCGCCCCAGCTTCGCCAGCGACGCGGCGGTCCCGGAAACGTGGGACTGCCCCCGATGCGGTCTCCCGGCCGGTCAGGACGAGGTGAACCCGCCTGCGCCGCCGAAGAACGAGCCGTACAAGACGCACCTGGCCTACGTGAAGGAGCGCAGGAGCGACAAGGACGGCAAGGCGATCCTGGAGGAGGCGCTCGAGCGCCTTCGCAACAACAAGTCGCCCTGGTAACACCAGTGAGTTTGAAGCCCCGGGTGAGCTGACCTCCCCGGGGCTTCGCCACGCTCAGCCCTGGTAGCCCAGGGCGCGCAGCTGCTCGGCGTTCAGCCGGGAGACGTTCTCGTCGCCGCCCTTGCCCGAGGCGTACTGGTGGATGGTCCACTCCTTCCAGTCGCCGGGAGGCTCCACGGTCCCCTTCTTCTTGCCGTAGTGCGCCACCCACAGCGGGTAGTCCTGCAGCCCGTCGCCGTACTGCCCGGCGAACGACCAGCTGCTGTAGAACAGCGCCTTGACCCCGGTCTTCGCCTCGACGTGCTCCAGCCACCTGCGGGCCCACGTGTTGACCTGCTCCTCTGAGCGGCCGTCGGTGGTCTCCAGGTCGAGGGCGAGCAGGTCGCCCTTGCCCAGGCCCTGCGCCTGGACCACCTTCAGGAAGTGGTCGGCCTCCGCGATCGGGTCGTTCTTCGGGTGCCCGTAGTGGTAGGCGCCCCTGACGATCTTCTTTTCCGACATCTCCCGCCAGTGCCTGGCGAAGCTGCGGTCGTCGTGCCCGGTGCCCTCGGTCGCCTTGGCGATGCCGAAGGCGGCGCCGCTCTTGCCGAAGTCGTGGTTCGCGTCGTAGTTGGACACGTCGACCCCGAAGAGCAGCGCGAGGATGAGTGAGGTGTACATCTCCTCACCATCACCGCCCCAGCCTCCTCAGGCGTCGGCGTTTTGGCTGGTCAACGCCTGAGGAAAGGCTGAGGTCCGGCTCAGCCGTTCGATTGATGGACCGGCTCGCCGTCCACGAACGTCATCCGCACCCCGGTGGTCCAGATGTCCTTCTCCGGCAGGGTGAACGGGTCGCGGTCGAGCACCACCAGGTCGGCCGGGCGGCCCTCCTCGATGGCCCCGGCGGGGGAGCGGTTGATCCACGCCGACCCCGCCGTGTAGGCGGTGAGCGCCGTGCCCAGGTCGATGCGCTGGCCGGGCAGGAACGGGTCCTGGGCGGTCGGGTAGTCCGCGTGCACGGAGCTGCCCGGCTCGGTGCGGTTGACGGCGACGTGCATGCCCTGCAGCGGGTCGGCGTTCGACACCGGCCAGTCGCTGCCCGCGCAGAAGCGGGTCCCTGCGGCGAGCAGGTCGGCGAACGGGTACTGCCACGACGAGCGCGGCTCGCCGAGGAACGGCAGTGTCAGCTCGTCCATCTGCGCGTGGTGGGTGGCCCACAGCGGCTGCAGGTTGGCCGTCACCCCGAGCCTGGCGAAGCGCGGCACGTCGGACGGCTCGATGATCTGCAGGTGCGCGATGTGGTGGCGGTTGGCTGGCGAGGTGCCCTCGAAGCTGTCCAGAGCCTCGCGTACGGCACGCTCCCCGATGGCGTGGAAGTGCACCTGGAAGCCGTGCCTGTCCAGCTCGGCGACGTAGCCGTTCAACGCGATCGGGTCCACGTACGACAGGCCGGTTCCGCCGCATCGGCAGTAGGGCTCGATGACGGCGGCGGTGAAGTTCTCCGCGATGCCGTCCTGCATGATCTTCACCGAGCCCGCGCTGAAGCGTTCGAGATCGGAAGCGGACTCCCGGCGGGCGAGCAGGTCCTCCAGCTGGTCGGCGCCGCGGGTGCGGTCCCACCACAGCGCGCCCACCACGCGGGCCTTCAGGCGGCCCGAGCGGGCGGCCGAGATGTAGGTGGGCAGCTGGTCGTCCGAGCCCGCGTAGGAGCCCACGATGGCGTCCTGCCAGCCGGTGATGCCCAGCGAGAACAGATGGGCCTGCGCCTCGACGAGCGCGGCGTCCTGGTCCTGCGCGGTCGGGCGCGGGGTGAGCAGGCCGACCAGGTCCATGGCGCCCTCGTGCAGGACGCCGCTGGGGGTGCCGTCCGCGTCGCGCTCGATGCGGCCGTCGGCCGGGTCGGGGGTGTCGCGGGTGATCCCGGCCAACTCCAGCGCGCGGGTGTTGACCCAGGCGGCGTGGTGGTCGCGCTGGATCAGGTACGCGGGGCGGTCGAGGAAGTCGAGCTGCGACCGGTGGGGGAGGCCGCCGGGAAAGGCCGACATGTCCCACCCGCCACCATCGATCCACTCCTTGTCCGGAAATTTCGCCGCATAGGCACCAGCGGCGGACACGTAGGCGTCGAGTCCGTAAATTTCCGAGAGGTCGCACTTGGCGCGCTCCAGGCCCGCCTGCACCGGATGGATGTGCGCGTCGGTGAACCCCGGGGTCAGCAGCCCGCCGTCCAGGTCCACCGTGTCGTGCGCACCGGCCAGCCGTACCAGGTCGGACTCCGCGCCCACGGCGGCGATCACGCCGTCGCGGACCAGGACGGCCGCGTCGAGAGGACCGGCGGGGGTGAAGACCCGGCCGCCGCGGAACAGGATGGTCAACGAAGGCTCCTAATGGCCGGTGATGAGGTCGGCGAAACGGGCGAGGACCGACGTGCGCGGCATCGAACGCTCACGCGAGTCTGCCACGCGGTAGAGGCGGTACATCGAGTGCACGCCCAGCCAGCGCAGCGGCTCGGGCTCCCACGCCCGCACCCTGCGCCCCACCCACGGCAGCGCGGTGAGCTCGGTCTCCTCGCCCAGGATCAGGTCGCGCAGCGTGCGCCCGGCCAGGTTGGTGGTGGTGACCCCGTGCCCGGTGTAGCCGCCCGCCCAGCCGAGGCCTGTCGACGGGTCGACGTGCGCGGTCGAGCACCAGTCGCGCGGCACCCCCAGCACGCCCGACCAGGCGTGGGCGACCTTGGAGGAGGCGGCGGCGGGGAAGAAGTCGACCAGCAGGCTCCACAGCGCCTCGACGGTCCACTCGTGGGTGTGGCCACGCGCGTCGACGCGCGAGCCGTACAGGTAGGGCTTGCCGCGCCCGCCGAAGGCGATGCGGTCGTCGGCGGTGCGCTGGGCGTACATGTAGTAATGCGCCATGTCGCCGAGCAGCTCGGCGCCCTGCCAGCCCACGGCGTCCCAGAAGGACGGGGGCAGCGGCTCGGTCACGATCATGGAGCTGTTCATCGGCAGCCACTGCCGGCGCAGGCCCTTCAGCTCCGAGGTGAACCCCTCGGTCGCCCTGATCACGAAGGAGGCGGTGACCGTCCCGTAGGGGGTCACGGCCCGGTGCGGCGCGATCTCGGTGACCGGCGTGCGCTCGTAGATCTCCACCCCGAGCTCGCGCACGGTCCGCGCCAGCCCCTGGGCCAGCTTGGCGGGCTGGATGCGCGCGCAGTGCGGGCTCCACGAGGCCTGTACGGTCCCCGCCACGCGCACGTGCGCGGAGCCGTCCACGAGGCGCTGGTCGACGTCCCACTCCTGGCCGGAGATCACCCAGTCGCGCAGCCTGGCGGCCTGCGCGGTGTTGCGGGCGACGGTGAGCACGCCGCCCTTGACGACGTCGGCGTCGATGCCCTCCTTCTCGCAGACGGCGATGACCTCGTCGATGGAGGCGTACATCTCCCGCTGCAGGGCCTTCGCGGCGTGAGGTCCGTGCGTCTTCGCGTATCGCTCGTGCGACCCGGCCAGCTCACCGGTGAGCCAGCCGCCGTTGCGCCCCGAGGCGCCGAACCCGGCGAACTCCTTCTCCAGCACCACCACGCGCAGGGACGGCCTGGCCTTCTTGAGGTAGTACGCGGTCCACAGCCCGGTGTAACCGGCGCCGACGATCGCCACGTCGGCCTCGATCGACCCGTCGAGCGCCGCACCGGCCGGCGGCACTCCCAGCGACCGGTACCAGAAGGAGACGTCTCCATTCGCGAAGCCGTCAGACAAAGGAACACGCACACTCATGGGCCTACATCCTGCTATATCCGTACATCCGGCGTCATCTCGCGACGGATACCAAATGAAACACGAGGTGCCGTCGGTTGTAACAGGGGGCGCGCATGCTCATGTGTATGGGATTCTTGCGCATCCGTACCACAGTGGATGAAAGGCCGGGTCGGCTCGCCTCCCTGGCGGCCGCTCTGGCCGACCGGGGCGGCAACATCCTGGGCCTGAGCGTCCAGCCGGACACCGACGGGACCGTCGACGAGTTCGTCGCCGACATCCCCGCCGCCCCCGAGAGCGTCAAGGCGGCGCTGGAGGCCGCGGGAGGGCGCCGGGTGCACGTGGTGCCCGCCACCGCCCACGAGCTGACCGACGAGCCCACCAGGGCGCTGCTGCTGGCCTCCAGGCTGCGCACGATGCCCTGGCGCCTGCCCGAGCTGCTCGCCGAGCTGCTGCGCGCGGACGACGCCCGGTGGATCTACGGTGAGGCGGTGAGCGAGCTGCCCGATCCGACCCAGCTCGTGGTGCCCGTCGCCGTCCGCCGCGCCATCCGGCTGCGCAGGTCGGAGCTGCCCTTCACGCTCACCGAGGCCGCCAGGGCGGCCTCCTTCGTACGGCTGGCCCAGCCGGCCGCCGAGCCGATGGGCTCGGAGCGGCACGTGAAGCTGGACGCCGGGGAGGTCTCGGTGCGCCCGCTCACCGCCATCTACCGCGAGGCCGTGCGCGACCTGCACGACAGGTGCTCGCCGGAGAGCCGCAGGTTCCGCTACTTCACCTCGATGCCCGCGCTGCCGCCGCGCGTGTTCGAGCGCCTGTGCGACAGGACCAGGGGGCACTCGCTGGTCGCCGGGCACGACGGCCAGGTGGTCGCGCTGGCCAACCTCATGTTCACCCCCGACCCCGGCATCGCGGAGATGGCCTTCCTGGTCGAGGACCGCTGGCAGGGGCGCGGTCTGGGCTCGGCGCTGGCCAGGATGCTGGTGCAGGAGGCGCGTGACCTCGGGTACGCCGAGGTCCGGGCCGCCCTGCTCTCGGACAACGTGCGCATGCGGCGGCTGCTGGTGTCGCTGGGCGCCACGCTGAGCTACACCGAGGACCCCGGGGTCGTGGAGGCCAGGCTGCCGGTGGGCGCGCTGGCGCCGCGGCTCTCAGGCGCCCACGCTGTCGCCTGACTCCCC
This sequence comes from Nonomuraea sp. NPDC050556, assembly GCF_044457355.1. Taxonomy (NCBI): domain Bacteria; kingdom Bacillati; phylum Actinomycetota; class Actinomycetes; order Streptosporangiales; family Streptosporangiaceae; genus Nonomuraea; species Nonomuraea sp. NPDC050556. The sequence continues at coordinate 50,154 of NZ_JBITGU010000001.1, forward strand.
GATGCCCAGGTGGCGTTCGATCCTGGCCAGGCTCTCCTCGATCCTGGTCAGCCGCTCGCCGAGCATCGAGCCCTGGGTGAAGAACATCTCGCTGGTGCGTTCTCGCGGGTTCTTGTGCGTCTTGTCGATCACCCGCGACCTGAGCGACTCCAGTTCGAGCCCGTGTTCCATGAGCGACTGGGCGGCCACGCCCTCACCCTCGCGGATCAGGCCGAGCAGGATGTGCTCGGTGCCGATGTAGTTGTGGGCGAGCTGCAGCGCCTCGCGCAGCGACAGCTCCAGCACCTTCTTGGCGCGCGGGGTGAAGGGGATGTGGCCGGCGGGCGGCTTCTCGCCCTCGCCGACCTTCTCGTGCACGGTCGCGCGCAGCGCCTCGATCTCGGCGCCGCTCTCGCGCAGCACGATGGCGGCGATGCCCTCGCCCTCGTGGATGAGGCCGAGCAGGATGTGCTCGGTGCCGATGTAGTGGTGGTTCATCATCCGCGCCTCCTCCTGGGCGAGGACGACGACGCGGCGCGCGCGGTCGGTGAAACGCTCGAACAAGGGGGGCCTCCGTCCGGCGGTTGGCTGCACTCCACTATGCGCTACAAAGAGCGCCAATTGGGGTAATTGACAAGTGTGGATCTTGACGAGATCGCCGACCGGCTCTACGCGCTGGCCCCGGCCGAGTTCACCGCCGCCCGCGAGGCCGAGGCGCGCGCCGCCAAGGAGGCGGGCGACGTGCCGCTGTCGCGGGCCGTGGCCAAGCTGCGCAAGCCGACCGTCTCCGCCTGGGCGGTGAACCAGGCGGCCAGGAACCATCGCAAGGAGCTGGACGAGCTGCTGGCGCTCGGCGAGGAGTTGCGCGCGGCCTGGCAGGCGCAGGACGCCGACGCGCTGGCCGAGCTGACCAAGCGCAGGGTCAAGGTGACGGCGAAGGTGTCCAAGCTGGTCAGGGCCGGGCTGTCGGCCGCTGCCGCGACCGAGGTGGACCAGACGCTGGACGCGGCCACCGTGGACGCCGAGGCGGCCGAGCAGGTACGGCAGGGCCGCCTGGCCAAGCCGCTCAGCTACAGCGGCTTCGCCCCCGCCCCGATCCCGCGCATCAGGCCGGAGAAGAAGCCCGGCCCCACCGAGGTGGACGAGGCGAGGCGCGCCAAGGAGCGCGAGGAGGCCGAGGCCGCCTACCAGGAGTGGCGCGACGCGCTGGCGGCAGCCGTACAGGAACAGCAGGAACGCGCCGAGAAGGCGGCCAGGCTGGAGCGCAAGCTCACCAAGGCGCGCAAGAAGCTCGCCGAGGCCGACCAGCGGGTCGAGGTCACCAAACGCGAGGAGCGGCACGCTCGACAGCGGCTGGAGAAGACGCGGTAGGGTGTACGAAACGGTTTCGTACACCTGGAGGGCCAGTGAGTAGTACAGCCATCGTCACCGGAGCCAACAGCGGGATCGGCCTGCCGACCGCGATCGCGCTGGCCCAGCACGGCATGCGCGTCGTGGTGGCCTCCAGGTCGACGGAGAAGGGCGAGGCGGCCGCCGCGCACATCAGGACCAGGGCGCCGGGCGCCGAGGTCGTCTTCAGCCGCCTCGACCTCGCCGACCTGTCCTCGGTGCGGGAGTTCGCCTCCGGCGTGGAGGAGGTGCGCCTGCTCGTCAACAACGCGGGCATCGGCATGATCCCGCGCGGCGAGACCAAGGACGGCTTCGAGCTCCAGTTCGGCACCAACCACCTGGGGCACTTCGCGCTGACCGGGCTGCTGCTCCCGCTGCTGCTGAAGAGTCCGGGCGCGCGGGTGATCAACGTGTCGAGCGACGCGCACAAGATGGGCAGGCTCGACTTCGGCAACCTGGGCCTGGAGAAGGGCTACGGCCGGATGAGCTCCTACGGCCGCTCCAAGCTGGCCAACCTGCTGTTCACCTACGAGCTGAAGCGCAAGGCGGACAGGGCGGGCGCCGACCTGCTCACCGCGGCCACCCACCCGGGAGCCACGGCGACCAACTTCTTCAACCTCGGCCCCTTCAACTTCCTCACGAAGCTGTTCCTGCACTCGGCCGAGGCGGGCGCGGTGCCGTCCGTGCACGCGGCGCTGTCGTCCGACGTGCGCGGAGGGGAGTTCTTCGGCCCCAAGAAGCAGCTGCTCACCCCGTCGAAGGACGCGCGGTCGCCGGAGCTCGCGGCGCGGCTGTGGGAGGTGTCCACCGAGCTCACCGGCGTACGATTCGACGAGATCGCCTAACGCAAGGGACGTGCACGTGGCTCCACTCGACCCGGACCGGGAGCGCGCCATCCTCGACGCGACGCTCGAACTGCTGTCGGAGGTGGGCTACGACCGGATGTCGGTCGACCAGATCGCCAAGCGGGCCAAAGCCAGCAAGGCCACCATCTATCGGCGCTGGCCGGGCAAGCCCGAGCTGGTCGTCGACGTCATCTGCCGCCGCTTCGACATGGACATCCCGCAGTCCGACGACACCGGCAGCCTGGCCGGCGACCTGGCCTCGGTGGTCGGCGGCCTGTGCGGGGCCGTCGAGCGCAAGCACAGCCTGATCATGGGGCTGTCGTCCACGCTCGTCTCGCACCAGGAGCTGGCGCGCACGCTGCGCGAGCACATGCCGTCCAAGGACCTGAGCGGTACGGCCGCGCTCCTGGACCGGGCGGTGGCCCGCGGCGAGCTGACCGGTCCCGTCGACGCGGGCAAGGTCTTCACCATCGCCGAGGCGCTGGTGTGGCACCGCATGATCTTCATCGGCCCGCCGTTCGACGCGGCGTTCGTGACGGAGTCCGTCGAGGACGTCCTGCTCCCGCTGGTGCGCGCCTGGGCGGTGTGAGACGCCGGTGAGCGGCCCATGAGACGCCGGGGCCGCACGCTGGAGCCATGACACGCGAACTGATCACGGCCTGCGTCCTGGCCCTCTCCCTGGCGGCCTGCTCCGGCACGGCCACCACCTCTGGCGAGCGCCCGGCACAGGCGGCGGGCCAGAAGAGCGCCGAGCAGAACGGCGCCCCCGACGCGTTCTGCGGCGCGGCGCTCGAAAAGGGCAAGACCGTGCTGGGCGACCTCGGGCAGCCGGGCACCACGCACATGAAGGCCCTGGCCAAGGCTTGGGGAGAGCTCGCTGACGAGGCCCCGGCCGAGATCCGCGCCGACGTCGCCCAGATCGCCGCCGCCTTCGCCGCCCTCAGCGAGGCCAAGGGCCAGACCGCCGAGCTGGAGAAGCAGATGACCTCGATCGTCGAGCCTCTGGACCGGTACAAGGCCTGGGGCGAGAAGCACTGCCAGGGGTTCTAGCGGGTGGCGTGCGCGAGGTGCGCGGCGACCGGGAACCCCTCTTCCGCGTACGGCGAGGCCAGCAGGTCATAGGCGCTCCGCACCCGCGCCGCGTCCGCCTCGGAAAGCGAGGCCAGCGCCCCGAACCGCGGCCCACCTGCGGCGATGACCCCGTTCCACCACTCGTCCAGGTCGACGTGGTGCCGCCACCGCATCGTGTCCACCCCGGCGCCGGAGAAGCCCGCCTCCTTCAGCGCGGCGGCGAGGACGCGCGGCTCGGCGAAGGCGCGCACCGGCCGCTCGTACGGCAGCCCGGCCGCCAGCATCGCCTCGCCGATCACCCCGGTGGCGTGCATCTCATCGCTCTTCCACCAGCTCAGCGCCAGCGTGCCGCCAGGTCGCAGCACCCGGCGCAGCTCCTCCAGCGCGGCAGGAACGTCCTCGACGTGGTTGATGACGAAGTTGCCCGCCACCGCGTCGAACGCCTCGTCGGGGAAGGGCAGCTCGGGCAGCGCCGCCAGGCGCACGTCGGCGTGCGGGTGGCGGCGGGCGAGGTGCTCCAGCATGCCGAGGTCGGCGTCCACCGCGGTGACCTCCGCGCCGAGCGCGAGCGCCGCCCCGGTCACGACGCCGGTGCCGCAGCCGACGTCGAGCAGGCGCTGCGCCCGGCTCTTGCTGACCAGGTTGAGGAGCGGGTCGACGGTGCGCGCGGTGAGCAGGGCGAAACACCGCTCGTAGGCCTCAGCGTTCAAACCTAACACCTTTATGTGAAATTTCAGGGTTCTGACTGTCCTGCGGGCAATCCGGGTGCTTATCGTCTCAGCCATGACGATCGACACCTTCATCGACGCCCTGCCCAAGGTGGAACTCCACGTGCACCTCATCGGCTCCGCCTCGGTGCCGACGGTGCTGGAGCTGGCCGGGCGGCACCCCGACGGCGGCGTGCCCACGGGCGAGGAGGAGCTGCGCGCCTTCTACACCTTCCGCGACTTCACCGACTTCGCCCGCGTCTACCAGAAGGTCAACGCCCTGGTCCGCGAGCCCGAGGACGTCGCCACCCTGGTGACCGGCTACGCCCGCGACCTCGCCGCGCAGAACGGCCGCTACGTCGAGCTGCAGGTCACCCCGTACGCCCACCACGTGGCCGGGATCCCGATGCGCGCGGTCACCGAGGCGCTCGACCTCGCCGCCCGAGCCGCCTTCGACGACCACGGCGTGCGGATGGCCTACATCTTCGACATTCCAGGCGAGTACGGCGAGGAGGCGGCCAGGATCACCGTCGAGCACGCTCTGGAGGAACCTCCCGCCGCATTGGTAGGTTTCGGGCTGGCCGGTATCGAGCAGCACCGCCCCGCCTACCGCGACGTGTTCCGCTCCGCCTTCGACGCGGCCCGCGCGGCCGGGCTGCACAGCCTGCCGCACGCGGGCGAGATGACCGGCCCCGAGACGATCTGGGAGTCCGTCGAGGCGCTGGGCGCCGAGCGCCTGGCGCACGGCATCTCCTGCCTGGACGACGCCCGGCTGGTCGCGCACCTGCGTGAGCGGCAGATCCCACTCGACGTCTGCCCGACGTCCAACGTGTGCACCGGGCAGGTCGGGCGGATCGAGGACCACCCGCTGCCCCGGCTGCTCCAGGAGGGGCTGTTCGTCACGATCAACAGCGACGACCCGCCGATGTTCGCCACCACGCTGGCCGACGAGTACCGGGTCGCGGCGCGCGTGGCCGGGCTGGGCAGGGCGGAGCTCGCCACGCTCGCGGGCAACGCCGTACAGGCCTCCTATCTGGCCGAGGAGGAGAAGAAGGCGCTCATCGCCGAGATCGAGTCCCTGGTGTGAGCAGGAACCTGGTCAGGGCGGTCAGGGCCACCGCGCCGGCGGCGCCCAGCGGGACGGCGACGTTCGCGGGCAGGGCCGGCAGGGCGGTCACCGCCAGGGCGAGCAGGCCCGACCCGAGCACGACGGAGCCCGCCCTGAGCGCCCACCCGCCGAGCGCGGCGGCAGGGACGCCGGTGGACAGCGGCAGCCGGGCCGCCAGCGCCGCGGCGCTGTGCTGCAGGTAGAGCAGCGCTCCGACGGCGAAGCCGGTCAGCGGGTCCGGCGGGTAGCTGTAGGCGACCGGCCCGACCAGCCACAGCAGGACGGCTGCGCCCATGCACACCCCGACGGCCCCGGACCTCGGCAGCGCGGCGGCGAGCACGGCCAGCCCGACCGCGACCATCGGCCACACCACCCCGTCCGCGTACGCCGGAGGCAGTGCGAGCAGGACGGCCAGCCCACCCGGCACCGCGACCGCCGCACGCAACGCCGCAGCGGCGGGCAGCACCCGGCGGAACGGCGCGGCGGTCATCGGGCGGCCGGAGTCGCGTCGCACGTCGGGGGCGCTCATCGGGCGACCCGGGCCGCGTCGCGCAGGATGGCGTCGAGGCTGCCCGCCCCGCGCCACACCTCCACCGGAACCCCGGCCTCGCGCAGCCGTCCGATCACGTTGTCCCGCTCGATCCGCCACAGCCGCTCGGCCAGCCGCGCCGTCGCGCCGTCGCCGGGCACCGGCTGGCCGGGCGGCAGCGTGTCCACGGCGACGAGCGCGCGGCGCGAGCGGGCCAGGACGGCGAGCGCCATGGAGCTGCGCTCGTCGACCAGCGGCGTCAGCACCACGATCAGCCCGGCCCGCGTGACGAGACCGCTGGCCAGCAGCCGCTCGCGGGACTCCTCGCCCAGCCCGGCCGCCTGCCGTACCCCGGCCAGCCACTGCAGGGCGGCCAGGTAGTGACGCCGCCCGGTCCCGGGGCGCAGCCTGCGCGGGCGTCCCAGCTCCACGATCGCTACCCGGTCGCCCTGGTGCGTGTAGTGCTCGGTGATCGCGGCGGCGGCGCGCACGGCCGCGTCCAGCGCGCTCTCCTCGCCGCCGACCCCGCCGGACTCGCCCACCTCGGTCAGCACGTCGAGCAGGATCACCACCTCGGTGTCGCGCTCCGACAACATCGCGTTCACGTGCGCCTGCCCGGTGCGTACCGTCGTGCGCCAGTTGATCCGCCGCAGCCGGTCGCCCGGCTGGAACGGGCGCACCCCGGACAGCTCGCCGTTCTCGCCTGGACGCCGCGAGCGGTGCACGCCCGACATCCCGGTCGCGTCCGGCAGCCCGACCCGCGAGGAGAACCCGGGCGCTGACGGGAGGGCGGCCACCTGGCGGGCGGTCGCGACCTGCACGCTGTGCTCCAGCAACCCGTCGGCCGCGAAGACGCTCGCCAGCGCAGGGCCGAGCTCGTGCACGCCCCACCGCGTTGCCGTGTAGCCGAGGGCCGCGCCGCCCCTGCTGTGCGGGGGGAGCTCGAGCAGCAGGTGGCGGGAGCCGTACCTGGGGTGCAGGAAGCGGTCGGAGCGCGGGCTGAGCACGCACATGACCGGAGCGGGGCCCGGGTTGGTCACCGTGAGCCTGGCGTCGACCGGCCCGCCCTCGACCACGGAGCCCGAGCCGAGCTCCAGCTCGGCCACCGGGTCGCCGCCCGGCCTGGACAGCAGCGCCGCCGCTGTGCCCAGCGCGAAGGGGATCGCCAGGAGCAGCAGGTCGACGCGGCCGAACAGCAGCGCGGCCACCGGCAGCGCCGCGCTCATCACGATCGCGCGCCACAACGCGGGCGCGGCGGCCCAGCCGGACTTCATCGGCTGTAGGACGGGAGCTTGCCGGAGGCCGGAGCGGCCACCGACGCGCACACCTCCGCGATCACGGCCCCTGGTTCCGTACGGCGCAGCCAGGCCTCCGGCATGAGGCTCAGCCGGTGCGCCAGCGCGGGCCCGGCCATCCGCTTGACGTCCTCGGGCGTCACGAAGTCGCGCCCGGCCAGCACAGCCGCCGCCCTGGAGGTCAGCAGCAGCGCGAGCGAGCCGCGCGGCGACGCGCCGACCTGCACCTGCGGGTGCGTCCTCGTGGCCGCGGCCAGCTCGACCATGTACCGGCCGACGCTGTCGTCGACGGCGACGTCCTCCAGAGCCCGCTGCATGGCGACGAGCGTGGCGGCGTCCACGACGGGTTCGAGCACGCTGTCCTCCTGGCGGCGCTCCATCCTGCGCCGCAGGACCGTCCACTCGTCCTCGCGCGAGGGGTAGCCGAAGGAGACGCGCAGGAGGAACCGGTCGAGCTGGGCCTCGGGCAGCGGGTAGGTGCCCTCGTGCTCGATGGGGTTGGCGGTGGCCAGCACGTGGAACGGCGCGGTCAGCGGGTGCGTGACGCCCTCGACGCTGACCTGCCGCTCCTGCATCGCCTCCAGCAGCGCGGACTGCGTCTTGGGCGGGGTGCGGTTGATCTCGTCGGCCAGCAGCAGGTCGGTGAAGACCGGGCCTGGACGGAAGTCGAAGTCGCCGGTGCGCTGGTTGTACAGGAACGATCCGGTCACGTCGGCAGGCAGCAGGTCCGGGGTGAACTGCAGGCGGCGGAAGCCCAGCCCGAGCGTCTGCGCGAAGCACCGCGCCGTCAGCGTCTTGGCCAGGCCGGGAAAGTCCTCCAGCAGCACGTGCCCGCCGGCGAGGATGCCCGCGAGCACCGTTTCCAGCGCCTCGCGCTTGCCGACGACGACCGTCTCGATCCGGTCGAGCACGGTCCTGGCGAGCCCGCCGACCTCGGTCAGTTCCATCTAGATCCCCTCGATGCGTGCGATGAGCTCGTCCAGCCGCGCCGCCGTCGGCACTACAGGAGCGGGTACGGTCACCAGATCGTGCAGGTCGTCGCCGAGGATGCGCCTGGCCTCGGGCGAGTCGAGCCCGACCCCGTGCCGCTGGCGCAGCCGCTCGGCCACGGTGGCCGACAGCCGCACCTGTACGGAGTTGCGGAACCGCTCGGGGTCCGCGCGCCCCGCCTCCAGCCTGCGCTGCCACATGCCGAGGTCGGCCACGCCCGCACCGTCGTTCACCGGCGGCCTGGAGCGCGGGCTGTCGTGTCCGGGCTCCGGCCGCATGGACCTGGCCAGCCACGTGACGAGCGTGGCCGCCAGCGTCAGCAGCGCCGCCTGCCAGCCGTCGATGCGCAGCCCGAGCGGCGGCAGGACGGCGGGCGCCGCGACATAGGCGACGGCGGCGAGCGCGACCCCGAGGAGGATTCCCCTCACGAGGTCACCCGCAGCCGGGCGTCGATGTCGGTCAGCGCGCGCCTGGCCGAGGCTCGGTGCTCCTCGGTGATGTCGTGCGGGGAGTAGCGGGCCAGCTCGTATGTCTCGGCCAGCCCTGCCCCGTCGACACCGTGCGCCTCCAGCAGCCTGGAGACGAAGTCGGTGGGGGAGTCGCTGGCCAGGCGCGGCGTCCCGGCGGTCGCGGCCACCCGCTCCAGCCGCAGCCAGCAGGCGATCACCGCGCGGCGCGGGTCGCCCGCCTCGTCGAGGTCGGCCAGCGCGGCCAGGACGGCGGCGCGCACCTGCTCGGTCTCACGACCGCCGCCGCCCGGTGGCAACGGCGTGACCCGGCCGTAGGCGCCCTGCCCGGAGTTCTCCAGCAGCCACCTGGCCAGCCTGGCGGCCAGGTAGAGGACCACGAGGGCGCCGAGCGCCATGGCCAGCATCCGCACCCAGAACGAGGCCCGGTCGAGGACCGGCACGGCCTCCGGCTCCGGTTCGAGGGTGAGCTGCGGGGTCGGCGCGACAGCGCTGGGCGGCGTGGCGAGGGGGACGGCCTCCACCTGGTCCTGCGGCGGTATGGGCCCGACCTGGATCCCACCGGCGTTCGCCCCCAGCGCCACCGCGATCAGCGCACCCGCGACGAGGGCGAGCAGCAGCCACCTACGCCCCAACGATTCTCCCCATAAAAGGAACTATGTCAGGAGAAATCGCCCAGCCTCAAGGGGAGGCGATCCGGCCGAGGCCCGGCGGGATCTTGGAAGCCGACGCGCGATCCAGCAGGAACAGCGTGCGCTGCCTGCCTCTGGCGCCCGCAGCGGGCACCTGCACCGGGCCGGAGTCCGACAGCGCCAGCCGTACCGCGCCCGACTTCTCCTCGCCCGCCGCCACGACCCACACCTCGCGGGCCGCCTGGATGGTCGGCAGCGTCAGCGAGACGCGGGTGGGCGGCGGCTTCGGCGAGCCGTGCACGGCCACCACGGGCCTGGTGTCGTAGAGCGCGGGCTGGCCGGGGAACAGCGAGGCCACGTGCGCGTCGGGGCCCATGCCGAGCAGCATCACGTCGAACGACGGCACCGGGCCGTGGTCCTCCGGCCTGGCCGCCTTGCGCAGCTCCTCGGCGTACGCCTCGGCCGAGTCCTCGACCGACAGGCCGGAGTCCGGCCCCCGCATGACGTGCACGCGGGCCGGGTCGAGGTCGACGTGGTCGAGCAGCGCCTTGCGCGCGCCCGTCTCGTTGCGCTCAGGGTCGCCGGTCGGCAGGTAACGCTCGTCGCCCCACCACAGGTCGAGCTTGCGCCAGTCGACGGCGTCGCGCGCCGGGGTCGCGGCGATCGCGGCCAGCGTCGCGATGCCGACCGTGCCCCCGGTCAGGACCAGGTGCGCCGAGCCCTTGGCGGACTGCGCGTCGACCAGGCGGGTGATGATGCGCGCCGCGACGGCCTTGGCCAGGACGTCGGCGTCGCGGTGGACAACTACGTTCGGAACACTCACGAGCTCACTCTTTCACGCTGCACGCGAAGGGGCCGCGCGGCACTCCGCGCGGCCCCTTCTGTGACGAATCAGGCCTTGTAGGTCTTGGCCAGCCGCTTGAGCGCGGCCGCGTAGATCTCGTCGGGGTCCAGCCTGCGCAGCTCCTCGGCCAGCAGCTCCGAGGTGTGCCGCCGGGCCAGCGCCACGTGCCGGTCCGGCTGACCAGGGCGGATCAGCGTGGCCAGCCTGGCGTCGCTGCGCGCGACCGTCAGCTCGCCGCCCTCGGCCAGCGACAGCCGTACCGACGTCAGGCCGGGGCCGTTGGAGTCTGCCACCTTGAACGGCGCGCCGAGCCGCTCGGTCAGCCACGCCGCCAGCAGCGGCGCGCTCGCGTTGCCCGCGGCCGCCTCCACGACGCCCTTCTTGATCTTGCCCACCGGCTGGTCGAACGCCGCTGCCAGCAGGCTGCGCCACGGCGTCAGCCGCGCCCACGCCAGGTCGGTGTCGCCCGGCGCGTAGCCCTTGGCCCGGCTCGCCAGCGTCCTGATGCCGTCGGGGACGGCCTTGGCGTCGGTGAGCCTGCGCTGCGCCAGAGCGCCGATCGGGTCCTCCGACGGCACCGTCGGCGCCTCGCCCGGCCACCACGCCACCACCGGGGTGTCGGGCAGCAGCAGCGGGCTCACCACCGAGTCGGCGTGCGCGGTCAGCTCGCCGTACAGGCGCAGCACGACCACCTCGCCCGGCGTCGACTCCCCGATGCGCAGCTCGGCGTCGAGCCGGTTGGCCTCGTCGGTCTCCCGGTTGATCACCACGAGGATGCGCGAGGGGTGCTCGCGCGCCGCCTCGGTGGCCGCGCGCACCGCGTCGTACTGGTCGCGCTCGTCGGTCACCACGACCAGCGTCAGCACCATCCCGACCGCGGGCGCGCCCATCTGGTGGCGCAGGTGCGTGAGCTGCGCGGAGATCTTCCCCGCGGTCGTGTCCGTCAACATGAACGACGTCATCAGAGCCTCCGCCACTTGCGGCCGTCGCGGGCCATCATCTCGTCAGCGGACGGCGGGCCCCACGTGCCCGCCGGGTAGTCCTCCGGCTGGCCCTGCGTGGCCCAGAAGTCCTCGATCGGGTCGAGGATCTTCCACGACAGCTCCACCTCGCGCTGGTGCGGGAAGAGCGGCGGGTCGCCGATCATCACGTCCAGCAGCAGCCGCTCGTAGGCCTCAGGCGACGACTCCATGAACGACTCGCCGTAGGCGAAGTCCATGGACACGTCGCGCACCTCCATCGCGGTGCCCGGCACCTTGGAGCCGAACCGCACCGTGATGCCCTCGTCCGGCTGCACCCTGATCACCAGGGCGTTCTGCCCCAGGATCTCGGTGTCGTCCTTGCTGAACGGCAGGTGCGGCGCGCGCTGGAACACCACGGCCACTTCGGTGACGCGGCGGCCCAGCCGCTTGCCGGTGCGCAGGTAGAACGGCACGCCCGCCCAGCGGCGGTTGGCGATCTCCAGCTTGATGGCCGCGTAGGTCTCGGTCATGGAGTCGGCGGGGATGCCCTCCTCCTCCAGGTACCCGACGACCTTCTCGCCGCCCTGCCAGCCCGCCGCGTACTTGCCGCGCGCGGTGTTCTCGCCGAGGTCGGCCGGCAACCGTACGGCCTTGAGGACCTTCTCCTTCTCCCTGCGCAGCGCCGAGGCGTCGAAGGAGGTCGGGTCCTCCATCGCCACCAGGGCGAGCAGCTGCAGCAGGTGGTTCTGGATCACGTCGCGGGCCGCGCCGATGCCGTCGTAGTAACCCGCGCGACCGGCCAGGCCGATGTCCTCGGCCATGGTGATCTGCACGTGGTCGACGTAGGAGCGGTTCCAGATCGGCTCGTAGAGGTTGTTGGCGAACCTCAGGGCCATGATGTTCTGGACGGTCTCCTTGCCCAGGTAGTGGTCGATCCGGAAGATCGACGACTCGGGGAAGGCCTCGTTGGTGATCTCGTTCAGCTCGTGCGCGCTCTTCAGGTCGTGACCGAACGGCTTCTCGATCACCACCCGCCGCCACGAACCGTCGGGCGCGTCGGCCAGCCCGGTCCGCTTGAGCTGCTTGACCACGGTCGGGAAGAACTTCGGCGGCACCGACAGGTAGTAGGCGTAGTTGCCGCCCGTACCGCGGGTCTCGTCGATCTCCTTCAGCGCCATGGCCAGCGCGTCGAACGCGCCGTCGTCGGAGAACTCGCCGGGCACGAAGTGGATGCCCTCGGCGAGCTGCTTCCAGACCTCCTCGCGGAACGGCGTCCGCGCGTGCGCCTTGACGGCGTCATGGGTGAGCTGCGCGAAGTCCTGGTGGGCCCAGTCGCGCCTGGCGAACCCGACCAGCGAGAAACCGGGCGGCAGCAGCCCCCGGTTGGCCAGGTCGTAGATCGCCGGGAGCAGCTTGCGCTTGGCCAGGTCCCCCGTCACGCCGAACAGCACGAGCACGCACGGACCGGCCACCCGGGGGAGGCGCTTGTCACGTGGGTCGCGCAGGGGGTTGGCTGCCGCCACCTCCAGCGTGGTGGCGGTGCCCGCGACGGCCGCGGCCACGGTGGCCGCCTCCTCCGCGGGTGCTGCCGGTTCCGTCATGGTTCAGACCTCCTGTGCCGCGGCGAGCAGATGCGCGACGCCCGCCGCCCGGTCAGTCAAGTGCAGTCGTACGGCCGGCCGCCCGCGCGAGGTGAGCGCCCCGAGGTCGCCGAGCGCCTGGGCCAGCTGCAGCCTGCCCAGCGTGTACGGCTTGCCCGGCACCTCGACGTCGCCTTCGAGCGCGCCGGTGATGAGGAGGAACACCCCGTCCTGCGGGCCGCCCTTGTGGTACTGCCCCGTGGAGTGCAGGAAGCGCGGCCCCCACCCGAAGGTGACGGGCCGCTCGGTGCGCATCGCCAGCAGCGCGCGCAGCGTCGCCGGGTCGGCGGCCATCCAGGCGTCGGTCATCTCCTCGAAGTCGGCGCCCTCCCTGACCGGGGCGTCGAAGGCCGACAGCCGGTCGAGGTAGGCCATCACCGCGAGGTAGCCGTGCTCGGGCACGGCGTCGAGCAGGTGGTCGAGGACCTCGGACAGGTCCTTGCCCTGGACGTCGCCGTACACCTCGACGGGACCGTCGACCAGTGCGGGCGTGCCGACCGGCAGCTCTCCCGCACCGAGCAGCGCGCTGGTGTTGTCCTTGGACTCGGTGACGTTCGGCTGGTCGAACGGGTCGATCTCCAGCAGCCGCCCGGCCAGGGCCGTGGCGTACTCCCAGACGAGGAACTGCGCGCCGAGCGGGCCGTCGACCCGCACGTCGCCGTTGTCGGACTCGATGGCCACGATCAGTTCGTCGCGCGCCCCGCGCGGCTCGGCGTCGACCACCGGCAGGATGCCCTTGCCGTGCTTGCCCGTCGACTCGGCGACGAGCTGCTCGATCCAGTCGGGCAGGCCGTTGATCTCCGAGAGCTGGTCCTCCAGGATCAGCTTGTTCCGACCGGCCAGCGCGCACCCGCCGAGCACGGCGCCCAGGGCCAGCCCCGGGTTGCCCTCGTCGAGCGCCAGCAGCGGCGCCACCTCGGCTGCCTCGTCGAGCAGCCGCTCGACGTCGACGCCGGCCAGCGCGCTGGGCACCAGGCCGAACGCCGACAGCGCCGAGTAGCGCCCGCCCACGTTCGGGTCGGCCAGCAGCACCGGGTAGCCCGCCTCAGCGGCGACCTGCTCCAGCGGCGAGCCGGGGTCGGTGACGACCACGATGCGGTCGGCCGGGTCGATGCCCGCGTCCCTGAACGCCTGCTCGTAGATGCGGCGGTGGCTGTCGGTCTCGACGGTGCCGCCCGACTTGCTGGCGATGACCACGATCGTGTTCTCGATGCGCTCGTCCAGCGCCCGCCGTACCTGGCCGGGGTCGGTCGTGTCGAGCACGGTCAGCGGGACGTCGGCGGTCGCGCAGATGACCTCGGGGGCCAGCGACGAGCCGCCCATGCCGGCCAGCACCACGTGGTCGAGGCTCTCCGCCCTGGCCCGCTCCACGAGCTTGCCCAGCTCGGGCAGCAGCTCGCGCGAGGTGAGCGGCAGCCCGAGCCAGCCGAGGCGGACGGCCGCCTCGGCCTCGGCGTCCGGCCCCCACAGCGTGGGGTCACCGGCCGCCAGCTTCGCCGGCACGCCGTCGGCGACGAGCCGGCCGGCCGCGGAGGCGGCGGCCTCGGCCGCCGCCTCGTCGCGGTAGGTCACCTCCATCAGACGACCAGCTTCTTGCTGATGGTCTCCAGGAGGTCGTTCCAGGACGCCTCGAACTTCTCCACGCCCTCGTCCTCGAGCACCTTCACGACGTCGTCGTAGTCGATGCCCGCGTCCTTGAGCGCAGCCATGGTGTTCCACGCCTGCTCGTAGAACGGGCGGATGGTGTCACCGGTGATGTTGGCGACCTCGGCGGTGGCGTCGAGCGTCTTCTCCGGCATCGTGTTGACCGTGCCGGAGGCGACGAGCTCGTCGACGTACATCGTCGGGGAGTAGTCGGGGTTCTTGACGCCGGTGGAGGCCCACAGCGGGCGCTGCGGGCGGGCGCCGGCGGCCTTGAGCCGCTGCCAGCGCTCGGAGTTCATGACCTCCTCGAAGGCGGCGTAGGCCAGGCGCGCGTTGGCCACGCCCGCCTTGCCCTTGAGCTCCGGCTTGCCCAGCGCGTCGAGGCGCTTGTCGATCTCGGTGTCGACGCGGCTGACGAAGAACGACGCCACGGACTCGATCGTCGACAGGTCCAGCCCCTTGGCCTGCGCGGCCTCCAGACCGGCGAGCCAGGCGTCCATGACCTGGCGGTAACGCTCCAGCGAGAAGATCAGCGTGACGTTGACGCTGATGCCCTCGGCGATCGCCTGGGTGATCGCGGGCAGGCCCTCGACCGTCGCCGGGATCTTGATCAGCAGGTTCGGCCGGTCGACCGCCCACCACAGGAAGCGCGCCTCGGCGATGGTCTTCTCTGTCTCGCGCGCCAGGCGCGGGTCGACCTCCAGGGACACCCGGCCGTCGACGCCGTTGGTGGCGTCGAAGACGGGGCGGAACACGTCGCAGCCCCAGCGGATGTCGTAGGTGGTGATGGCGCGTACGGCTTCGCCGACGTCCACCCCGCGCACGGCCAGGTCGTGCAGCTGCGCGTCGTAGGCGTCGCCCTTGCTGAGCGCGCCCTGGAAGATCGTCGGGTTGGAGGTGACCCCCACCACGTTCTTCTCGCGGATCAGCTGCTCAAGGTTGCCCGTGCGCAGCCGCTCCCGGCTGATGTCGTCGAGCCAGATGGACACGCCCTGGCCGGACAGCTTCTTGAGGTTCTCGCTCATCTCAGTTTCCCGTCGTCTCGCCCTTGTCGTGGCCGAGCTTGGCGAGGCTGGCCTTGGCCGCCACCGCCACGCGCTCGGCCGTCAGGCCGAACTGCTCGTACAGCGTCTTGTATGGTGCGGAAGCGCCGAAGTGCTCAAGGCTCACCACTTCGCCCGCATCTCCGACGAACTCCCGCCAGCCCAGCGCGATTCCCGCCTCGACGGCGACGCGGGCCTTGACGGAGGGCGGCAGGACCGTCTGGCGGTAAGCGGAGTCCTGCCCCTGGAACCACTCGACACACGGCATCGACACCACGCGGGTCGGGATCCCCTCGGCTTCGAGGATCTCGCGGGCGTTCACCGCGATCTCGACCTCGCTGCCGGTGCCGATGATGACGACCTCCGGCTGGCCGCCGGTCGCCTCCCTCAGCACGTAGCCGCCCTTGGCGACCTTGTCGGCGTCCGTGCCCTCGTAGACCGGCAGGTTCTGCCTGGTCAGCGAGAGCGCGGCCGGGCGGTCGTTGTGCTCCAGCACGGCCTTCCACGCGGCGGCCGTCTCGTTGGCGTCGGCGGGACGGACCACGTCGAGGCCGGGGATCGCGCGCAGCGCCCACAGGTGCTCGACCGGCTGGTGCGTCGGGCCGTCCTCGCCCAGGCCGATGGAGTCGTGCGTCCACACGTAGGTGACCGGCAGCTTCATCAGCGCCGCCAGCCGTACGGCCGGCCGCATGTAGTCGGAGAAGACCAGGAACGTGCCGCCGTAGGGCCGGGTGCCGCCGTGCAGCGCGATGCCGTTGAGAATCGCGCCCATGCCGTGCTCGCGGATGCCGAAGTGCAGCGTGCGGCCGAAGCGGTTACCCGGGAACTCCTTGGTCTGGTACTCCTCGGGGATGAAGGACGGCTCGCCCTTCATCGTGGTGTTGTTGGAGCCCGCGAGGTCGGCAGAGCCGCCCCACAGCTCGGGCAGCACCCGCGACAGCGCGTTCAGCGTCTCGCCGGAGGCGACGCGGGTCGCGACGGAGGCGCCCACCTCGAACTCGGGCAGCGCGGTCGCCCAGTCGGCCGGCAGCTCGCGCCGGGAGATGCGGTCGAACTCGGCGGCGCGCTCCGGGTTGGCCAGGCGCCAGGCGTCGTAGCCCACGTTCCACGCGGCGCGGGCCGCGTGGCCGCGCGCCACGATCTCGCGCGCGTGGTCGAGCACGTCCGCCGGGACGTCGAAGGACTTGGCCGGGTCCATGCCCAGCACCTTCTTCGTCGCGGCGACCTCGTCGGCGCCCAGCGCGGAGCCGTGGATCTTGCCGGTGTTCTGCTTGTTCGGCGCGGGCCAGCCGATGATCGTGCGCAGCCGGATGAACGACGGCCGGTCGGTCTCGGCGCGCGCGGCCTCCAGCGCGGCGTGCAGGGCCTGGACGTCCTCGACGTACTCGCCGGTCCGGGTCCAGTCGACGGTCTGGGTGTGCCAGCCGTACGCCTCGTAGCGCTTGACGACGTCCTCGGACAGGGCGATCTGCGTGTCGTCCTCGATCGAGATGTGGTTGGAGTCGAAGACGACGGTCAGGTTGCCCAGCTTCTGGTGCCCGGCAAGCGCGCTGACCTCGTGGCTGATGCCCTCCTCGATGTCACCCTCGGAGGCGATGCACCAGATGTGGTGGTCGAAGGGGCTCTGACCGGGAGCGGCGTCCGGGTCGAACAGTCCGCGCTCGCGGCGGGCGGCCATCGCCATGCCCACGGCGTTGCCGATGCCCTGGCCGAGCGGGCCGGTCGTGGTCTCCACGCCCGGGGTGTGCCCGTGCTCGGGGTGACCCGGCGTCAGGCTCTCCCACTGGCGCAGCGCCTTGAGGTCGTCAAGGGTGAGGCCGTAGCCCGACAGGTAGAGCTGGATGTACAGGGTCAGGCTGGAGTGACCGCACGAGAGGACGAAACGGTCACGGCCCGCCCACGTCGGGTCGCTGGGGTCGTGGCGCATCGTCCGCTGGAAGAGCAGGTAAGCGGCGGGCGCCAGACTCATCGCGGTGCCCGGGTGACCCGAGCCCGCCTTCTCCACTGCGTCCATGGCAAGGGCTCGGACGACGTCGACCGCCTGCTTGTCGAGGTCGGTCCATTCAAAGGTGGTCAACTGCTCGATCTCCGGAATCTCGATGTTCATGGGTCTTGCTTACTCGGCTTTCCCGCCCACACCGACCCTAACTGAGTCGACCATGCCAGAGCTGACCAACCCGCTGGCTGGACCGACCACCGCTGCGACTACAGTTTGTCTATTCGCAGGAGACGTTAAGTCTTGCAGCCCTACTTCTGAGGTTACGCGTTGACTCCGCAGCAGCTGGAAGCGCCTTGACGGTGCTCACGAACAGGCAGACGACGGCTCCGGCCGCACCCGGCCAGGCGCCGCGCTCGCTGGGCGCCATCGTCAAGTCCTACGTCGCGCTGACCAAGCCGCGGGTCATCGAACTCCTGCTCATCACCACCCTGCCGGTGATGTTCCTGGCAGCGGACGGGTTGCCGCCGCTGTGGACGGCCCTGTCGGTCATGGTGTTCGGCACCCTGTCGGCGGGCAGCGCCAACGCGCTCAACTGCTACATCGACCGCGACATCGACGTGAAGATGCGCCGCACGCGCAAGCGGCCGCTGGCCAGGCACCAGGTCTCGCCGCGCAACGCGCTCGTCTTCGGCATCGTCCTCGGAATTTTGTCGACAATTGGCCTGCTGGTAACCACCAACTGGCTCGCGGCGGCGCTGTCGACGGCGGCGATCCTGTTCTACGTCTTCGTCTACTCGATGTTCCTCAAGCGGCGCACGTCGCAGAACATCGTGTGGGGCGGCCTCGCGGGCTGCATGCCCGTGGTGATCGGCTGGTCGGGCATCACCGGCAGCCTCGACTGGGCGCCGCTGGTGCTGTTCGGGGTGGTGTTCTTCTGGACGCCGCCGCACACGTGGACGCTGGCGATGCGTTACAAGGAGGACTACGCGGCGGCCAAGATCCCGATGCTGCCCGTGGTGGCCACCGAGCGCCGGGTCGTGCTGGAGTCGATCGCCTACACCTGGGCGACGGTCGCGTGCTCGCTGCTGCTGTGGCCGGTGGCCGGGACCACGCTCATGTACCCGATCGTGGCGGCGCTGCTCGGCGTGATGTGCCTGTGGGAGGTCTACCGCCTCCTGGCCCGCCTCAACTCGGGCAAGACCGGCGTCGACCTGCGGCCGATGCGCTTCTTCCACTGGTCGAACGCCTATCTCGCGCTGCTGTTCCTGGCCGTGGCCATCGACCCGCTTCTGGCCTGAACCGGCTCGTGTCTGGGTACAGTCACTCCATGACGGCCCGTGATCCACGGTGGGTGTTCAAGGACCGCCCCTCGTTCGCCCTCATCATCGGGCTGGTTCTGACCGGAATCTGCGCACTTGTCTCGTTCTCTTTTGACGTGCTGAACGGCGAGCCGGTGCAGTTCTTCTTCGCCCTCGTGCTCGCCCTGGCGCCCGTGCCCGTCCTCCTGGCGGCGGTGCTGGCGCTCGACCGGATGGAGCCCGAGCCGCGCAGCAACCTCGTCTTCGCCTTCGCCTGGGGGGCGGGCGTCGCGGTGCTCGTGGCGGGCGTCGTCAACTCGCTCAACCTGCACTACATCCAGGGCGCCGCCGGGCTCGACCCGACGGCGGCGCGCAGCATCGCGGCCACCTTCGGCGCCCCGGTCGTCGAGGAGACGATGAAGGGCCTGGTCCTGCTCGGGCTGCTGCGCTTCAGGCGGGCCGAGCTCGACGGGCCGACCGACGGCATCATCTACGCCAGCATGGTCGGCCTCGGCTTCGCGATGAGCGAGAACGTCAGCTACTACATCGCCGCCCTCAATTCCGAGCAGGGCGTGCAGGGCCTGGCGGTGACGGTGGTGCTGCGCGGCATCCTGTCGCCGTTCGCGCACCCGCTGTTCACCTCGATGATCGGCGTGGCCGTCGCCTACGCGGCGCAGCGCAGCGGCTCCGAGCGGGTGTTCATCATCCTGGCCGGCTGGATCGGCGCGATGTTGCTGCACGGCATGTGGAACGGCCTGGCCTCGTGGGGCGGCTTCCCCGGTCTGGCCGTGGCGTACCTGACGCTGCTGGTGGTGCTGTGCGTGCTCATCGCGGTGGTCTTCCGCGACCGGCGGCGCATCGTGGCGCTCATCCAGCGCTACCTGCCGCCGTACGAGCCGACGGGGCTGGTGGACCGCATCGACATCGCCATGCTGTCGTCGCTGTCGCGGCGCAACAAGGCGCGCCAGTGGGCCAAGGCGCACGGTGGCAAGCGCGGGGCGCGGGCGATGAGCGACTACCAGCTCGCCGCGACCGAGCTGGGCCTGCTGCACGAGCGCGCGGCCCGCTCGATGATCGACGAGCAGACCTTCCACCAGGAGCAGCGGGCGCTGCTGGAGTGCATGAGCTCGGCGAAGTCCAACCTGCCGGTCAGCGCTGGGCGATGACGCGCTCCAGCGACGTCTCGCGGGGGCCGGGGAACGTGGGGTCGGAGCGCAGCACGACCGCGTCGGCGAAGCCCTTGGCCGCGGCGAAGAACTCGCGGGCCGCGTAGCTGTAGGTCGCGGTGGGCCACTGCCGGGTGGAGTCGTCGCCGACGCCCTCGGTCGCCAGCCCGGCCTTCCTGCACAGGGCGACGGCGCGTGGCAGGTGGAAGAGCTGGGTGACCACGGTGACACTGCCTGCGCCGAAGACCTTCCGTGCTCGTACGCAGGAGTCCCAGGTGTCGAAGCCCGCGTAGTCGAGGATCATCACCTGGGCGGGCACGCCCTTGGCCAGCAGGTAGTCGCGCATGGCGGTGGGCTCGTCGTAGTCCTTGCGGCTGTTGTCGCCGGACAGCAGGAGGGCCTTGACCTTGCCCGCGCGGTAGAGCTGGGCGGCGAGGTCGAGGCGGACGGCCAGCATCGGCGAGGGGTGGCCCGCGTAGAGCCCGGCGCCGAGGACCAGCGCGGCCTGCGTGGCGGGGACCTGCTGGAGCCAGCCGGGGGTGCCGGCGACGACGCGGTGGCCGGAGCTGTCGAGCCAGGCCCAGGTGAGCGGGGCGATCGCCAGCACGCTGAGCGCGACGAGCGCCTGGTAGAGCCGCCTAAGCCGCTTACGGGACAAATCACACCTCGGGCCGCGGTGGGGGAGTGGCCGACCTTTCCCCACATAGCCTGGCATACCGCCCCGCTCGGTGCGGGGAGGTCAGTGGGGGAGGGGGGCCAGCTCGCGTTCGACTGCCGCCGGGATCGGGCCTCTGGTGCGTACCGCGGTGGACAGGCGGAGGGCGGTGATCCACACCAGGGTGGAGCCGAGGACGTGCATGCCGACCAGGAAGGCGGGGACGGCGGTGAAGTACTGCACGTAGCCGATCAGGCCCTGGGCGAGCTCGACGCCGAGCAGGAGCAGGGCGGCTCGCCGTACGTGCCTGGGGGCGTCGGTGACGTGCAGGGCGAACAGCACCGCGAACGTCAGGCCGACCACGAGGAAGACGATGTCGGCGTGGAGGCGGGCCACGGACTCGATGTCGAAGCCGAACCTGCTGGCTCGCTCGTCGCCGGAGTGCGGCCCCGTGCCGGTGACCACGACGCCCGCGACGAGCAGCACGAAGACGGCGGGCACGAGGACCTGGGTGAGCCTTCTGATGTCGCGGTGCACGACGCGCTCCGCGGGGGCGTCGCCTTCGCTGGAGCGCGCGTAGAGCATCCAGGCGCCGGCGATGAGGCCGATGGAGATGAGGAAGTGCATGCTCACGGTGACCGGGTTCAGCATGGTACGGACCACCAGGCCGCCCCAGAGCGCCTGGGCGGTGATGCCGGCGGGCTGGAGCCAGGCGAGCTTGACCAGGGCGGGGCGGCGCGGCTTGAGCCGCATCGCGGCCAGCACGCATGCGGCGCCGACGGCGAGGACCAGGAAGGTGAGGAGGCGGTTGCCGAACTCCACGGCCATGGTCGCGGCCGACAGCTCGGGGTGGGCGACGGGGATGAAGCTGTCGGGGGTGCACTTGGGCCAGGTCGGGCAGCCGAGCCCGGACCCGGTCACGCGCACGGCCACGCCCGTGACCGTGATGCCCGCGTTGACGACGACCGCCGCCAGCGCCCAGCCCCTCATCGACCTCGCGGTCGGATACCAGAAGGACAGGAGGCGGCGGAGGTTGCTGTTCACGCCTTCATGGTAGGGGCGCAGGTCACCGGTCCCGCGACCGGCTCAGGACACCTTCCCGGGGCTGTGGGGTGTGAGGGGGTCAGGAGACTGTGACGCGGGGGTCGGCTATGACGTAGAGGACGTCGACCACCAGGTTGGCCAGCACCAGGAAGAACGCGCCCACCAGGGTGACGCCCAGCACCTGGGGGAGGTCGTTGCGGGCTATCGCGTCCACTGCGAACTTGCCGATCCCCGGCAAGGAGAAGGTGCTCTCCGTCAGGACGGCGCCGCCGAGGAGCAGGCCGACGTCCATCCCGAAGATGGTGACGATCGGGGTGATCGCGGCGCGCAGCCCGTGCCTGACGATCACGGTGCGTTCCGGCAAACCCTTGGCGCGGGCCGTACGGACGTAGTCCTCGCCCATCACCTCCAGCATCCCCGCACGCGTCAAACGCGCGTAGCTGGCGGCGTACAGGAAGGCCAGGGTCACCCACGGGAGGATCAGGTTGTATGCCCACAGGAAAGGGTTGGTGGTGAAGTCTGACCAGCTGCCGCCTTCTGCGGTGATGCCGAGGGAGTAGCTGAAGACGGCCAAAGCCACCAGGCCCGTGAAGAAGATGGGTAATGAGACGCCGCCCAGTGCCACGGTCATCGCCGCCCGGTCGAAGAACGTTCCTCGGCGCAGCGCGGACAGGACGCCGGTCGCCACCCCCGCGAGCAACCACAGGGACGACGCCCCGACCACCAGGGACAGCGTGACGGGGATGCGGTCGGCCAGGTCGGGCCAGACCGGCACCTGGCTGATGAAGGAGTAGCCGAAACAGGGCGCGGGGCAGTGCTCCACACCCGTCCCGTAGTCGTAGTCCGCCCCCGCGACGATCGCCTTGGCGAAGCGGCCGTACTGGGTGATCAGCGGGTCGTTGAAACCGAGCCGGTCCGCCACCGCCCTGATCGTCTGCGCGTCAGCCGACTTGCCGACGTAACGCGCCGCCAGGGCGTCGGTGCTGGACCCCGCCAGGCGAGGCACCAGGAAGAAGATCGCGAAGGTGGCGATGCTCACCACGACGAGCATCAGGAGGGCTCCCGCCACACGGCGGACAATGAAGGTGATCATGTGCGCGAACCGGGGATCCTGGACGGAAGGGGTGGGACCGCCCAGGACCCCCGGTGTCTCCCTTCCTTACTTACTCCACACCCATCGCCAGGTAGTCGTAGTGGCCGAAGGCGTCGTTGACGAAGACGTTCGTCACGCCCTTGCCGCGGTACAGCAGGACCTTGCGCCAGGCGCCAGGGATCACGAACGCCTCGTCCATGATCTGCTTGTCGATCCGCGCCCACAGCCCGTCCCGCTTGGCGTTGTCGACCTCGGCGAGCGCCTCGTCGACCAGCCCGTCCACGGTGTCGCTGCGGATGCTGAGGTTGGTGTTGCCGCCGCCGGGCAGGATGAGCCTGCTGTCGACGAGCTGCTGCAGGCAGCCGAACCCGTCGAACCAGTCGCACGTCCAGGCCATGGCCAGCAGGCCGAGCCCGTTCTGCTTGGCGAACGGCGGGTTGCCCGCGTACTGGGCGAAGTAGTCGCCCGCCGGATACGACTTGAGCGTCAGCTTGATGCCGACCCTGGCCAGCGCCTGCTGGGTGGCCTCGGCCGCCGCCTTCTCCTTGGGCCGCTCGCCGCGGTAGGCCATGGCCATCTCGAAGCCGTCCGGCTTGCCGCACTTGGCCAGGTGCTCCCTGGCCTTGGCCACGTCGCCGTGCTGGTCGGCGCCCGCCGGGTAGACGTCGGTGCGGGTGTAGCCGGGGATGCCGGGCATGAGCAGGCTCGTGGCGATCTGCCCACCGGCCACCTCGCCGCCGACGGCGGTCTGCCAGGCCAGCTTGTCCTGGGCGTAGATCACCGCCTTGCGGCAGTCGAGGTTGTCCAGCGGCGGGACCTGCGAGTTGACCGCCACGTAGTTGACCGCCGCGACCCCCGGGTTGTCGGCGTTCGCGCGCATCTGCGGGTTGCCGAGGACCTTGCCCACGGCCGCCTGCTGCAGGCCGTTGCCCGAGATGTCGGCGTGCAGCGTCCCGGCCAGGACCCTGGCGTCCATGTCGTTGCCGTTGACCTTGAGCGCGACCTCGATGCGGTCGGGCAGCGCCTTGCGCCACGGGTCGGTCGCCGGGTCCCACTGGTCGTTGCGCACCAGCGTGTACTGCTTGCCCGGCTGCACGGTCTCGAACTTGTACGGTCCCGTCGCGACCGGGTGCTCGCGGTACTTGATCCCGGTGTCCTTGGCCTCGGGCACGGGCACGGTCTGCGGCAGCGCGGCGAAGTAGTCGAACCCGCCGTAGGGCTTCTTCAGGTGGAAGACGACCGTCCTGTCGTCCGGCGTCTCGATCGCCTTGGTGTCCTTGCCCTTGTCCTTGTACGGTCCCCGGTAGCCCTGCAGGTCGAGGAACGAGGCGAAGTAACGCGGCCCGTTGCGCAGGATCTCCGAGTCCGTGGAGCGCAGCACCGCGTACTTCACGTCCTTGGAGGTGACCGGGGTGCCGTCCTCGAACTTCACCCCCTCGCGCAGCCGGTAGGTCCACGTCTTGCCGCCGTCGCTGGACACGCCGGGCGCCTCGGCCAGGTCGGGCACGTGCTTGAGCCCGCCGCTGCCCGGCGCGGGCTGCGACATCATCAGGGCCCTGCCGTACAGCCTGGCGAAGTTCCAGGAGTAGCCGTAGTAGGTGTCGCCGGGGTCGAGGCTGTCCCAGTCGTCGGTGTTGGCCAGCCGCAGCGTGCCGCCCTTCTTGTCTGAAGGGTTGGTCACCTCGGTGAGCGCGGCGTTGAACTGCTCCGCCGCCTTGGCCTGCGGGGAGGCCTGCTTGGCGCCACCACCGCAGCCGGACACGGCCAGGGCGACGGCTGTCGCGGTTAATACGAGCTTTCTCATGCTTCTCCTTGGATCTCAGCGCGCCTTGGGGTCGAGCGCGTCGCGCAGCCCGTCGCCGAAGAGGTTGAAGCCCAGGACCGTGACGAAGATCGCCAAGCCTGGAAAGATCATGAAATGAGGGGAGATGGTGTAGAAGTTCACCGCGTCGGCCAGCATCCCGCCCCAGGTCGGCGTGGGTGGCCGCACCCCGACGCCCAGGAAGGACAGCCCCGCTTCGAGCAGGATGTTGGTCGGGATCAGCAGCGTGAAGTAGATGAGGATCGGCGCCGCCAGGTTCGGCAGGATCTCCCTGACGATGATGTACGGCGCGCCCGCCCCGAGGCTGCGAGCCGCCTCGACGTACTCGCGGCCGCGGATGGACAGCGTCTGCCCGCGGATGATGCGCCCCACGTACGGCCAGCTGAAGAAGCCGATGATGACCACCAGCAGCGCCATGCGCAGGGTGTCGCCGCTGAGCCCGAAGGCGTGGTCGGGGATCACGCCCACGAGCGCGATCGCGAACACGAGCAGCGGGAAGGCCAGGAACACGTCCATCGCCTTGCTGACCACCAGATCCACCCAGCCGCCGAAATATCCGGCGACCAGCCCCGCCGCCGTCCCGATGACCAGCGACAGCGCCGTGGCGAGGAACGCGATCAGCAGCGAGACGCGCGAGCCGTACATGATGCGGCTGAACAGGTCGCGGCCGTTGACCGGTTCGACGCCGAACAGGAACTCCCTGCTGATGCCGCCGAAGGCGGCCTTGGGCGCCAGGAGCGTCTGGTCGATCTGGTCGCCGTGGAACTCGTTGGGCGGGTGGCCCAGCAGCGCCACGATCGCCGGGGCGAACACCGACCCCAGCACGAGCAGCGCCACGACGCCCGCGCCGGCCATGGCCACGCGATCGCGCCGCAGCCTGGAAAGGGCGATCCGCCCCAGCGACCTGCCTTCGACGACCATGCGGGAAGCGTGCCGCCAGGCGGCTCTGAGCAGCCACGATTTCGTTTGCGCTTAATGGTCACGAGGCCGTGACCTCGTCACGACACAACCCGGGTACGGTTCCCGGTGTGATCGAGATTCATCTCGGCCCCGACGACCTGGCCAGGATCCGCTTCGCCCGCTCGCCCATGGGAGAGCTGGCGAGCTCCCTGCAGTTGCTGGGCGACCCGGGCCGCCAGACGGTCTTCCGCCCGTGGGTGAGCGCCGTCGAGCCGATGCTGCGCGGGGTGCGCCTGCGGATCCTTCCCGCGCTGGTGGGAGGGCCGCACTGGTCGGCCGACTTCCTCACCCCGCCGCCGGTGCGGATGAGCGCGGAGTTCGAGGAGGAGCTGGAGCGGGTGCGCGCCTCGTCGCCGTCGCTGGTGCGGGCCTCCATCGACGAGATGTACGACGAGGTGCCCGCCGTGCTGGCAGCGCTCTACGACGACCCGGAGCGCGAGCTGGGCAAGGTGGCCGACGAGCTGAGCGTGTACTGGAAGGTCGCGGTGCGTCCGGTGTGGCCGAGGCTGCGCGCGGTCGCCGACGCCGACCTCGGCTACCGGGCCCAGGCGGTCACCACGGGCGGGCTGGCCAAGCTGCTGGCCGACCTGCACCCGGGGATCGAGCACTCGGCCGAGGGGATGCGGGTGCTGTCGCCGCGGTGGAAGGGCGAGCACCGGCTCAACGGGTCTGGGCTGGTGCTCATCCCGTGCGTGTTCGCCTGGCCGCAGCTGATCATGCTGTTCGACGAGCCGCGGCAGTCGGCGTTCTCCTACGCGCCGCGCGGGGTGGCCAACGTGTGGAACCAGATCCCGGACATGGCGCAGGAGCCGCTGAGCGACCTGATCGGGCGGAGCAGGGCCAGCCTGCTGGCGCACCTGGAGCTGCCGCTGTCGACGACGCAGCTGGCCGGGTACATGGGGCTGACGCCGGCCGCGGTGAGCCAGCACCTGTCGGTGCTGCGCCGCAGCAGCCTGGTGACCTCGCGCCGGGACGGCAGGGCCGTCCTCTACCAGCGCACGTCGCTGGCGACCGAGCTGCTCAACCAGGCCGGGTAGGTGCCGGGCGGCGCGTGTGCCATCGAGGCGCGGCAGGGGTAGTCATCTACAAGGTCCGCATCCAGGTGGGCGTGGGTGTGGTGCGGGTTCCCTCCAGTCGGAATATGTGACATATTACTGGAAGGAGGTGGGACTGCAGAATGTCCGATGTGATCATCATCGGCGCCGGGGTCGTCGGCGCGGCCTGTGCCTACTATGCGGCACGCGCCGGGCTGGACGTGACCGTGGTCGATCGGGGGCCGGTCGCGGCGGGCACGACCGGCGCGGGCGAGGGCAACATCCTGGTCTCCGACAAGGAGCCGGGACCGGAGCTGGACCTGGCGCTGCTGTCCAACCGCCTCTGGCGCGACCTGGCCGAGCACGGCGGCTTCGAGTTCGAGGCCAAGGGCGGCCTGGTCGTCGCCGAGACCCCGCAGGTGCAGGAGCAACTGACCGACCTGGCCGTCAAGCAGGGCGTCGAGCACACGGTCGTCCCCGGCCCCGCGCTGCACGGCTACGAGCCGCACCTGGCCCCCGGCCTGGCCGGCGGCGTCTACTACCCGCAGGACGCCCAGGTGCAGCCCATGCTCGCCGCGGCCCAGCTCATCAGGCACGGCGCGGAGGCCTACGGGCACGGCGCGCTGCGCCTGCGCACCGGCGTGACGGTGACCGGCCTCATCCAGTCCTCAGGCCGCGTCACAGGAGTCCGTACGGACCACGGCGACATCCTCGGCGGCGCGGTCGTCAACGCGGCGGGCACCTGGGGCGGCGAGATCGCCGCGATGGGCGGCGCGCACCTGCCCATCCTGCCCAGACGCGGCTTCATCCTCGTCACCGAGCCCCTGCGCGACCCCCTGATCAGGCACAAGGTCTACACCGCCGCCTACGTCACCAACGTGGCCAGCTCCTCTGAGGCGCTGGAGACCTCGGCCGTCGTGGAGGGCACCCCGGCGGGTACCGTCCTCATCGGCGCCAGCAGGGAACGCGTCGGCTTCTCCCGCGAGATGTCGCTGCCCGTCCTCGGACGGCTCGCCGCGCAGGCGACCGCGCTGTTCCCGGTGCTGTGCGACGTCCGTGTCATCCGGTCCTACCTGGGCTTCCGCCCCTACTGCCCCGACCACCTGCCGGTGATCGGCGCCGACCCGCGGCTGCCCGGCCTCTACCACGCGTGCGGGCACGAGGGCGCGGGCATCGGGCTGGCCCCGGCGACCGGCTACCTGCTCGCCCAGCAGCTCAGCGAGACGGGCACCGACCTGGACCTGCACCCGTTCCGCCCCGACCGTTTCGCCCAGGAGTCGTGATGGCCTTCGAGATCTCGGTGGACGGCCGCCCGGTGCCCGTGGCGCCCGGCCAGACGATCGGCGCCGCGCTGCACGCGGCCGGGATCGTCTCGTGGCGCACGACCAGGTTCGGCGGGCGGCCGCGCGGGCTGTTCTGCGGCATCGGCGTGTGCTTCGACTGCCTGGTCAGCGTCAACGGCGCCCGCGAGCAGCGCGCCTGCCTGCTGGAGGCCCGGCCCGGCGACGAGGTGAGCACCTCATGACCACGTATGACCTCGTTGTCGTCGGCGGTGGCCCATCCGGGGTCGCGGGCGCGCTCTCCGCGGCGCTCGCTGGTCTGCGCGTCGCCTTGCTGGACGCGGGGCCGAGGCTCGGCGGGCAGTACTTCCGCCACTCAGCCTCACCCCAGGACCTTCACCACGGCCTCGACCGCTTCCTGCGGCAGGCCGACGCCCTGGGCGAGCGCGCGGACGTGCTGACCGGCCACCAGGTCTGGGCCGTCTCGCGGGAGGACGAAGGCTTCGCCGTCCACGCGCTCGCGGGCGAGACGCCCGTCACCGTGCGCGGGACCCGGCTGCTCATCGCGACCGGCGCGCACGACCGCCCCCTGCCCTTCCCCGGCTGGGACCTGCCCGGCGTCCTCACGGCAGGAGGCGCGCAGGCGCTGCTCAAGGGCAACAACGTGCGCGCCGGCCGCCGCGTCGTCGTCTCGGGCACCGGCCCGTTCCTGCTGCCCGTCGCCGCCTCGCTCGCCGCCGACGTGGTGGGCGTGTTCGAGGCCAACCGCGGCCTCGGGCTGGCCAGGCACCCGGTGCTCGCCGCTGCCAAGACAGGCGAGGCGGCCGGGTACGGCTTCGCGCTGGCCAGGCACCGCGTGCCGTACAGGACCAGACACGCCGTGGTCGCCGCGCACGGCGACGACCGGCTCACCCACGTGACGGTCGCCAAGCTCGACCGCGACTGGAACGTGCTGTCCACGCGGACCGTGGAGTGCGACACGCTCGCCACGGGCTACGGCTTCGTCCCGCAGCTCGACCTGCTCACCCAGCTCGGCTGCGCCACCGGGCACGACGCCGACGGCAGCCCCATCGTCACCGTCGACGCGGCCCAGTGCACCAGCGTGCCCGGCGTCTACGCGGCCGGCGAACCGACCGGCGTGGGCGGCGCTGTGCTCGCCGAGGTCGAGGGGCGCATCGCGGGACTGTCCCTGTCCGGCGTCGCCGTACCCGGACTGCTGCTGCGCAGGCGGGCCCGGCTGCGTGCCTTCGCGGCCGCGCTGCACGAGGCCTACCCCGTACGGCCGGGCTGGCAGAGCTGGCTGCGCGACGACACGCTCGTCTGCCGCTGCGAGGAGGTGCCGCTGTCGCGCGTGCGCGAGGCGCAGGAGCTGGGCGCCACCGAGGCCCGTTCCATCAAACTGCTGGCCAGGCCCGGTATGGGCTGGTGCCAGGGGCGGATGTGCGGCTACGCCGTCTCCTGCCTGGCGGGGGAGCGTCCCCAGGCTCCCCGCCGTCCCATCGCCCAGCCCATCACGCTGGGTTCGCTTGAGAGGATCAATGATGACGAATCGCGTTAAGCCTTGGCATGGAGTCATGGTGGCCACGGCGACACCCCTGCGCGATGACCTGTCCGTCGACTTCGACGGCTATGGCGAGCACTGCCGGTGGCTGGTGGAACAGGGCTGCGACGGCGTGGTGCCCAACGGCTCCCTTGGCGAGTACCAGACGCTGACCGCCGAGGAGCGGGCCAGGATCGTCGAGGTGGCCGTCGAAGCCGTCGGCGGGCGCAACGTGATGCCGGGCGTGGGCGCGTACGGCTCCGCCGAGTCGCGGCGCTGGGCCTCGGTGGCGCGCGACGCGGGCTGCGAGTCGGTGCTGCTGCTGCCGCCCAACTCCTACCGCGCCGACGAGCGCATCGTCCTTGAGCACTACCGCGAGGTGGCCAAGGCCGGGGTGCCGATCGTGGCCTACAACAACCCCTACGACACCAAGGTCGACCTTACCCCGGCGCTGCTGGCCAAGCTGTTCGACGAGGGGCTCATCGTCGCGGTCAAGGAGTTCACCGGCGACCCGCGCCGCGCCTACGAGCTGGCCGAGCTCGCCCCCGGGCTCGACCTGCTGATCGGCTCCGACGACGTGCTGCTGGAGCTGGCGCTGGCCGGGGCCGTCGGCTGGATCGCCGGATACCCCAACGCGCTGCCCGCCTCC
This sequence comes from Nonomuraea sp. NPDC050556, assembly GCF_044457355.1. Taxonomy (NCBI): domain Bacteria; kingdom Bacillati; phylum Actinomycetota; class Actinomycetes; order Streptosporangiales; family Streptosporangiaceae; genus Nonomuraea; species Nonomuraea sp. NPDC050556. The sequence goes on from NZ_JBITGU010000001.1 coordinate 79,779, forward strand.
AACGTCGCCCTCTACCGGGCCGCGATCGCCGGCGACCTCGACACCGCGCTGCCGCTCTACCGCACCCTGCACCCGCTGCTGCGCTGGGACTCCAAGACCGAGTTCGTCCAGGCCATCAAGCTGTCCATGGACCTCGCGGGCCGCCGCGGCGGCCCGTGCCGCGCGCCCAGGCTGCCCCTCACCCCCGAGCAGGAGGCCGTCGTGCGCGCCGCCACGGAGAAGGTCCTCGCGGAGGGGCTGCGATGAGGACCAAGCGCGTCTTCCACGCCGTCGACTCCCACACCGAGGGCATGCCGACCCGGGTCATCACCGGCGGCGTCGGCGTGATCCCCGGCAACTCCATGGCCGAGCGGCGCATCTACTTCCGCGACAACTTCGACCACATCAAGCAGCTGCTGATGAACGAGCCGCGCGGGCACTCCGCGATGAGCGGCGCCATCCTGCAGCCGCCGACCAGGCCGGACGCGGACTGGGGGGTGCTGTTCATCGAGGTGTCCGGGTACCTGCCGATGTGCGGGCACGGCACGATCGGGGTGGCGACCGTACTCGTCGAGACGGGCATGGTCGAGGTCGTCGAGCCCGTCACCACCGTGCGGCTGGAGGTTCCCGCCGGGCTCGTCGTGGTGGACGTGGCCGTGCAGGACGGCATGGCGATGTCGGTGACGCTGCGCAACGTGCCCAGCTTCTCCGAGCGCCTCGACGCCTTCGTCGAGGTCCCCGGCTATGGGCGGATTTCTTACGACCTGGCGTATGGGGGCAACTTCTATGCCATCGTCGACCTGGACTCCTACAAGCTGCCGTTCGACCGGTCGGCCAAGAACGAGATCCTCGCCGCCGGGCTGGCGACGATGGAGGCGATCAACGGGGTGGACGAGCCGGTCCACCCCGAGGACGACCGGATCCGCGGCTGCCACCACGTCTACTTCGCCGCGCCCGGCTCCGATGCGGCACACTCCAGGCATGCGATGGCGATCTACCCGGGGTGGTTCGACCGCTCCCCGTGCGGTACCGGCACCAGCGCCAGGATGGCCCAGCTGCACGCGCGCGGCGAGCTGCCCGTCGGGCAGGACTTCGTGAACGAGTCGTTCATCGGCACCCGGTTCGTCGGCAGGCTCGTGGAGGAGACCACCGTCGGCGGGCGCCCGGCCGTGGTGCCCACGATCACCGGGCGCGCCTGGGTCACCGGCACCGCGCAGTACTTCCTCGACCCCCGCGACCCCTTCCCCGAAGGTTTCATCCTTTGATCTCGACGATCGACTATCACACCGGTGGTGAGCCGTTCAGGATCGCCACCGGCGGGGTGCCGGACATCCCCGGGCGTACCGTCCTCGAACGCCGGAGCAACGCCGTACAGGTGGACCACGTGCGCAGGCTGCTGTGCCATGAGCCGCGGGGGCACGCGGACATGTACGGGTGCTTCCTCGTGCCGCCGGACGATCCCGGGGCGCATTTCGGGGTGCTGTTCTGGCACAAGGACGGCTATTCCACCGCCTGCGGGCACGGGACGATCGCCCTGGGGGTGCACGCGGTGCGCGAGGGCCTGGTCCCCGCCGCGCCGTCTGGTGTCACGGACGTGGTCATCGACGTGCCGTCCGGGCGGGTGGTGGCGCGGGTGGTCTGCTCCGAGGGGCGGATCACGTCGGTGACGTTCCGGAACGTGCCGTCGTTCGTGCTGGCGCGCGGGGTGGTGGCCGACGGGGTCAAGGTCGACATCGCGTACGGCGGGGCCATCTACGCCTCGGTGCCCGCGGCCTCGGTCGGGTTGTCGGTGACGCCCGGGGACCTGACGGCGTTGATCGCCCGGGCCCGTCGCATCAAGGCCGACCTGGCGGGACACCCTGCCTCTCTTCACCCCGCCGACGACCGGCTGTCGGGGATCTACGGCGTGATCTTCTACGACGAGCTGGAGCCCGGGCGGCAGCGCAACGTGACTGTCTTCGCCGACGGTGAGGTCGACCGGTCTCCTTGCGGGTCTGGTACGGCTGCGCGGCTGGCGTTGCTGCACGGGGAGGGGTTCACGGGGACACTGGTCCACGAGAGCATCGTGGGCACCGTCTTCACGGGGCGGGTGGTCGAGGTGACACCCCAGGGCGTGATCCCGGAGATCGACGGCATGGCGTACCGGACGGGACACCACAGCTTCGAGCTGGACCCCGACGACCCCCTCGGCACCGGCTTCACCCTCCGATGACCCCCACCCGATGCTTCGGGGCGGCTCCACACTTCAGGGCCGCCCCGTGCCTTGAGAGCCGTCGCGCGCCTCTGGCCGGTCCCGCGCCCTCGGGCCGCCCTGCCCTTCCCTGGGCGGTTACTCCCTCGCGAAGGGTCGTCTCTCCGAGGGTGGTTGTCTCTCCTCCGAGGATCCTCCCTTCTTCGCCCGGAGGACTTCATTGACCTGCGCCTCTTCCCTCCGGGCGGCGCGGCCCGCGATGCTGGGCACATGAGCGCCCTGCCCTACCTCGACGCGGCCACCCTCGAACGCCTCGTACCCGTGTCGCGTGCCGTACAGGTGCTTGAGGACGCCCTACACGCAGGTCTCGACCCCGAGGACACCCCGCAGCGCCCCCTCGTCGACCTCCCCGGCGGGCAGCTGCTCATGATGCCCGCAGCCGCGGGACGCTACGCCGGGGTCAAGGCGGTCACCGTCGCCCCGGGAAACCCGGCGCGCGGCCTGCCCAGGATCCAGGGGACGTACCTGCTGTTCGACGGCGACACCCTCGCCCCGCTGGCCGCCATGGACGGCATGGCCCTCACCACCCTGCGCACCCCCGCCGTCTCGGCGCTGGCCGTCAAACACCTGGCCGAGCCGGACGCCGGGGACCTGCTGGTCTTCGGCAGCGGCCCCCAGGCGTGGGGCCACGTGCTCGCCCTGCACGCCGTACGCCCCCTGACGAGAGTCACCATCGCGGGCCGCGACCTCGAGCGGGCGCAGGCCCTGGCCACCCGCTGCCAAGCCCTCGGCCTCCCCACCCGCCTCGCCCACGACCCCCTCACCGCAACCCAACCCGGCGCCCCGGCCCCCGGCGCAGGAGCCCTCAGCGCTTCCTCCTCGGGAGCCTTCGGGGATGTCACGGTCGCGGAGGCGGTCGGTGAGGCTGAGCTCATCGTGTGCTGCACCACCGCCAGGACCCCGCTCTTCGACGGCAAGCTCGCCCGCGACACCGTCACCGCCGTCGCCGTCGGCTCCCACGAACCCGACGCCAGGGAGCTCGACGACGACCTCATCGCCCGCTCCACCCTGGTGGTCGAGGCCAGGTCCGCGGCCCTCGCGGAAGCGGGGGATGTGATCGTGCCGTTGAGCCACGGTACGATCACCAGTGGTCATCTCGCCGGAAACCTCGCCGAGCTGATCGCCGGACGGGTGATCGCCGGCCCCCGCCCCCGCGTCTTCAAGAGCGTGGGTATGGCGTGGGAGGACCTGGTGGTCGCGGCGGCCGCATACGAGGCGTGGCAGGCATGAAGCGAAACCCGGACCCCCGGGGCACCGAGGACTCGTGCGAGCGACTACTCGCCCGGCCGGTCTTCTGGGAGACTCGGGGACCCGCGCGAGCGGGTTCTCGGAGATCCGGGGCTCGACCAGCGGGGTCCTGGGGTTTCCGGGAAGCGGGACACATGAAGCGGGAAGGGAAGCGGGGATGACGGCGGAGGATCGGCTCGTCCTACCGGTGGTGGGGGAGCGGCAGAGCCTGCGCGAGCAGGTGGCGCACGCGCTCCGCGCCGCGCTCATCACGGGCGAGATGCGGCCGGGCGTGGTCTACTCCGCGCCCGTGCTCGCCGGGCAGTTCGGCGTGTCGGCCACCCCGGTGCGCGAGGCCATGCTCGACCTGGCCAAGGAGGGCCTGGTCGAGGCGGTGCGCAACAAGGGGTTCCGGGTGACGGAGCTGTCCGACCGCGACCTCGACGAGCTCACCGAGATCCGCCAACTGATCGAGGTGCCCACGATCGCGCGCCTCGCGGACGCTTCCCGGGCGGCTGATTTCGAACGGCTCAGGCCGATCGCGCAGGAGATCGTCGATGCGGCGGAAAGCGGCGATCTGCTGGGGTACGTGGACGCTGACCTGCGGTTTCACGTGGAACTGCTGACGCTGTCAGGTAACGCGCACCTGGTGGAAGTGGTGAGAGATCTCCGTAACCGGGCGCGTTTGTACGGGCTGTCGCAGTTGTCGGAGCGGGGGACGCTCACGGACTCGGCTCGGGAGCATCTGCAGCTTCTGGACGCCCTGAAGGCGGGCGACAGCTCGGCGGCGCAGCACATCATGGGCGACCACATCCAGCACGTCCGCGGCATCTGGGCCAACCGCCCCGAATAACCCCGCGCGCTGGACCGCAGCCCTCACAAGCACAGCGGGCGTACCTGCCCGCCCCGGGGTGTGACGGGGCGTTGCGCGCCGCACCGGCGTGTCGCGTGGTGGTGCACGGCCCGCCCAGTCCGCTGTGGGGTTGCGCGGTCTGCCGGGGGTCAGGTGGGTGTGCCGATGGTGGCCCTGGCGAGCCAGAGTTCCCAGTTCGTCCGCAGGCGCGCGGGCAGTGGCGGCAGCCACGCGCACCGGCCCATGCTCAGCTCCGCCGTGGTCACCGCCTGTCCACGCCACCCACGACGGGCCAGCCACCCCACCGGGTCGGCGAACGAGCCGACGAACTCCGCCCCCCGAGCGCGCATCGCCGCGTGAAATCCCGCCAGCGCCGGATCGGCCATGAAGCTGTCGTGCGGCGCGTCGAACGTCAGCCACGACCCCGCCGCGGCCAGCGCGCTGAGCGTGTCCATGAGGGTGTCCGCCTCGCCAGGCGTGAGGTAGTAGAACAGCCCGTCGGCGATCCAGTGCGTGGCCACCGAAGGGTCGAACCCGGCGGCCAGCAACGGGGAGGCCCAGTCGCCCCGCAGGTCCGCCTCGACGTCGGCGATCCGGCACCGTGGACGGAACCCGGCCGCCGCCAGCAACTCCGCCTTGCCCGCCAGATGCCCAGGCAGGTCCACGTCGAAGTAGTGCAGGTCGTGGTCGACGGGCAGCCGGTACGGCCGGGCGTCGCTGCCCGCCCCGAGACACACCGCCTGCCGTACCCCGGACATGAGCAGCGTCTCGTCACCGAGCCGCGCCCGGATCGGGACGACCATGGACGGCGGGTCGGCGGGGAAGGCGGCCATCGACGCCTCCGACTCCGGAGTGACGAACGCGGTCGCGCATGGATCGCGGTGGTAAGCATCGGGGTGGGCGGTTTCGTTCCTGCGAACGATGGCCATCCAGTCGCTGGTCAACCTGACACCCTCGGTCATCCTGTGCCACCCTTGGTAGTCAACCGAAGGCTCATCGTAGTCAGCGGACCAGGAAGAGTCGACCCTGGAGCTCCGTTTGGGCGTTTAGTCCTTTTCGGTTAACCTGGAGAGGAAAGACAACGACGTCTTTGATGAGCACCAGCTTGTGAAAAGTTTCACGATCTTGTGCTGGAGGGAGAGCCATGAGCGCGCCGACCGTCGAACGCCCGCAAGCCCGCCACGCGACCACCGCACCGCCCGCGCCACGCGCCGGGGTGGCGCCCGTGATCTGGGCGGTCACCAGGATCGCGCTCGGCTTCATCTTCCTGTGGGCGTTCCTGGACAAGACCTTCGGCCTCGGCTTCGCCACCCCGGCGGCCAAGGCCTGGATCAACGGCGGCAACCCGACAGCCGGATTCCTCGGCGGGGTCGAGGGGCCCTTCGCCGGGATGTTCCACGCGATGGCCGGCACTCCGGTGGTGAACGTGCTGTTCATGGCGGGACTGGCCGGAATCGGGCTCGCGCTCGTCCTGGGCGTCGGGATGCGGATCGCCGCCGGAGCTGGGGCGCTGATGATGGTGTTCATGTGGATGGCGTCGCTGCCGCTGTCGAGCAACCCGTTCCTCGACGACCACCTGATCTACGCGCTCGTCCTCGTCGGCCTGGCCGCCGCCAACGCGGGCGCCACCCTGGGCCTCGGCCGCCGGTGGGCCGAGACCAGCCTGGTCAAGAGGCTCCCCATCCTCCGATAGCCAAGCCTGGCCGGTGGCACGTCCACCCCGATCCCCACCGGCCCTCCCGGTTCGCCGGTCCGCCCCGACCGACGAACCCCGCCGCGCGCCCGACCCCACCCGTCGGGCGCGCGGCCCTTTTCGTCTCAGGACGAAAACCTTTGGGGGTACGGCGGAGCCAGGAGACAGCCACCCGCCGACGCCGGTGACCGTCCGTCGATCATGGCACTCCAGGCCCGAAGCGACCCGCCGCGACATCGCCCGTCAGGCACCCACCAGGGAAGCGCCCGACACGACGATGTAACGGCGAGATCGTCACGGGCCTGGAGTGCCATGAAAGACAGGCGGTCACCCACGGCGGCGGGTGGCCGTCCCCTGGCGCGAGCCGTACCCCCAAAAAAGCAGCAACCTCCCAGAAAGCGTCAGGTGCGGGAGAAGCGGGTCGCGCCCAGGCTGGCCGCGACGATGCACATGATGGCCGCCCACTGCAGAACCCCCAGCAGCTCGCCCAGCACCACCACCCCCACCAGCGCCGCCACCGCCGGCTCCAGGCTCATCAGGATGCCGAACACGTGCTTCGGCATCCGGCGCAACGCCTCCAGCTCCAACGAGTAGGGGATCACCGACGACAGCAGCCCCACCCCCAGCCCGATGAGGATGATCTCCGGCTGCAGCAGGTCCACCCCGCCCGTCGTCACCCCGACCGGCGCCACGACCACCAGCGACACGATCATCGCCATCGACAGCCCGGAAGTCCCCGAGAACCGCTGCCCGACCGAAGCCGACAGCAGGATGTAGGCCGCCCACAACACCCCAGCGCCGAGCGCGAACGCGATGCCCAGCCAGCTCACCGTCGCCGCCTCGCCCCACGGCGCCAGCAACAACATCCCGGTCAGCGCCAGCCCCACCCACAGCAGGTCGAGCCGCCTGCGCGAGGCGGCCAGCGCCACCCCGAGCGGCCCCAGGAACTCGATGGCCACCGCGATCCCGATCGGCAACCTGGCGATGGACTCATAAAACGAAAGGTTCATGAGCCCGAGAGTCGCGCCGAACGCCAGCACCGCCAGCCCGTCGCGCCAGGTCATCCCCTTGAGCTTGGGCCTGGCCACCAGCCCCAGGATCAGCGCCCCGGCCGCGATGCGCATGAACACCACGGCGCTCGGCGGCAACGTGGCGAACAGCTGCTTGGCCAGCCCAGCCCCGAGCTGCACCGAGAAGATCGACAGCACCAGCAGGCCGGACGGCGGGATCGCGTCGACCGCGGTCCTGATGAAGGACCTGCGCGGGCCTGGTCCGTCGAAGGGCTGGTCAAGGGCGAAGGCGGTCACAAAGCACTCCTAGGGGGCTCAAACGTGCTCGCGAGCCTACCCACCCCCACTGACATCTTCCGTGCCCGGGGGTTACTCCCAGCGGAACGTGCGCGAGGCCAGCGTGAGGGTCCCGATCGCCCAGAGGAGCAGCACCACCACCGGCCCCCACGGCAGCCCCTCACCGGCGGAGAGCGCCGTGCGCAGCCCCGTGGTGAGCGCCCCGATCGGCAACGCGCGCAGGAACGGCTCCACCGCGTCGGGGAAGACCGCGAGCGGGAAGATCACCCCGCCGCACCCCAGCAGCACCAGGTAGACGAGGTTGGCAGCGGCGAGCGTCGCCTCGGCGCGCAGCACCCCGGCCATGAACAGCCCGAGCCCGCTGAACGCCGCCGTCCCGAGCAGGATCAGCAGCAGCGCCACCGCGAACGAGCCCCGCGGCTGCCAGCCCAGCGCCAGCGCCACCCCGACGATCACCACGACCTGCAGCGCCTCGACCGCCAGCACCGCGAGCGTCTTGGCCAGCATCAGCCCCGCCCTGGACAGCGGCGTCGCGCCCAGCCGCTTCAGCACGCCGTACCGCCGCTCGAAACCGGTCGCGATCGCCTGCCCGGTGAACGCCGTCGACATGACGGCCAGCGCCAGCACGCCGGGAGCGAGGAAGTCGACCCGGCGCCCGGCGCCCACGTCGACGAGCGGCGCCAGCGAGAACCCGACCAGCAGCAGCACCGGGATGATCAGCGTCAGCAGGAGCTGCTCGCCGTTGCGCAGGATGGCCCGCACCTCGGCGCCCGCCTGGGCGAGCACCATGCGCGGCAGCGGCGCTGCCCCGGGAGCCGGGGCGAAATCCAAGGTCATCGCAGCTCCCTCCCGGTGAGCTCCAGGAAGACGTCTTCGAGCGTGCGGCGTTCGATGCTCAGGTCGTCGGCCGTGACGCCCTCTGCCGCGCACCAGGCGGTGACCGTCGCCAGCAGCTCGGGCCCGACCTGCCCTTCGATGATGTAGTGGCCTGCCGGGGACTCCTTGGCCGCGCTGCCGTCCGGCAGGGCCGTCAGCAGCTCCTCCAGGGCCAGCCCCGGCCGGGCGCGGAAGCGGAGCTGCCGCTCGGCGCCGGTCAGCGTCGCTGGGCTGCCCTCGGCCACCACGCGCCCCCTGTCGATGATCACGACCTGGTCGGCCAGCCGTTCGGCCTCGTCCATGTGGTGCGTGGTCAGCACGACGGACACCCCGCTGGCCCGCAGCTCGCCGACCAGCTCCCAGCAGGCGTGCCTGGCCTGCGGGTCGAGCCCGGCCGTCGGCTCGTCGAGGAAGACCAGCTCGGGCCGCCCGACGACCGCGGCGGCCAGCGACAGCCGCTGCTGCTGCCCGCCGGACAGCCTTCTGTACGGCGTGCGGGCGTGTTCTGCCAGCCCGAGGCGGGTCAGGAGCGCGCCGGTGTCGAGCGGGGTGGCGTAGAAGCGCGCGACCAGCCGCAGCCATTCCGCGCAGCGCGAAGCCGGAGGAACGCCGCCCGCCTGGAGCATCACGCCCACCTTGGCGCGCAGCGCGTGGTCGCCCGGGTCGAGGCCGAGCACCCTGACCGTCCCCGCCGTGGGACGGCGGAACCCCTCGCAGATCTCGATGGTGGAGGTCTTGCCCGCGCCGTTGGGACCGAGGATCGCGGTCACGGCGCCGCGCGCCGCCGACAGGGTCAGGCCGTCGACGGCGGTGGCGCCGCCGTAGCGCTTGACCAGTTCGACGACCTCGACGGCTGGGGAGTCCATGGCCACGAGTTTAGGGACTGCTCGGGGTGGTTCCGCGCCCGACCTGCCGTGGCGTAAAGGCTGACGGAACATCTCCCCAAGTCGCGTGAAATGTCGGTCACAAGGTGTAAGGCTGGCATGTGGTTCAGGTCACACAGGAGGGTGCAAAATGTCAGAACGCAATGGCTATCAGCCTGGCGTCCCGTGCTGGGTGGATCTGTCGAGCACCGATGTCCCCGCCTCGACCCGGTTCTACGGCGACCTGTTCGGCTGGAGCGCCGAGATGGTCGACGACCCGGCCGCGGGCGGCTACGGGCAGTTCGTCTACAACGGCAAGAAGGTCGCGGGCGTGGGCCCGTCGTTCGCCGAGGGCATGCCGTCGGTCTGGAACGTCTACGTCTCCACCTCCGACATCGCCGCCACCGCCGACAAGGTCAAGAACTCCGGCGGCCAGGTCGTCATGGAGCCCATGGCCATCTTCGAAGAGGGCTCGATGGCCGTCTTCCAGACCCCGGACGGCGCCTTCGTCTCCGCCTGGCAGCCCGGCAACCACCAGGGCGCCGAGCTGGTCAACGAGCCGGGCGCCTTCTGCTGGAACGAGCTCGTCAGCAGCGACGTCGAGGCGGCCAAGCGCTTCTACCCGTCAGCGTTCGGCTGGACGGAGCACACCCAGGAGATGGAGGGCATGCAGTACACCGAGTGGCAGATCGGCGGCGACAGCGTCGCGGGCATGATGGCCATGTCGCCCGACTACCCGGAGGGCACGCCGTCCCACTGGTCGACCTACTTCGCGGTCGCCGACCTCGACGCCACCATCGCCAAGGCCCGCGAGCTGGGCGCCACGGTCATGGTCGACGCCATGGACTCGCCGTTCGGCCGGTTCGGAATGCTCATGGACCCGCAGGGTGCGGGCCTGGCGGTCATCCAACTTAACGAAAACGGGTGAGATTTCCGGATATCGGGAATTCGGCTGACCACATAGCGGTTTGATCCCTCGGCCCTCGTGGGTCGCAACGCCTGCGCGGGAGAGGGGTCAAACGCATGTCCGTGGCACAAGCCACTACGGTCGCAGCCACGGAGGGCAGCCGCAAACGCGGGCTCCTGCTCCTGATCCTCGGAGCGCTGTCGGCCATCGGGCCGCTGTCCATCGACATGTACCTTCCGGCGCTGCCCGCCATCACCGAAGAGATGCTCACAGGCCCGGCGCAGGTGCAGCTGACCCTCACCGCCTGTCTCATCGGCGTCTCCGTCGGCCAGGTGCTCGCCGGTCCGCTGAGCGACGTGCGCGGGCGCAGGATGCCGCTGCTCGTCGGCATCGCCGGATACGCGGTCGCCTCGCTGCTGTGCGCGTTCGCGCCTTCGGTCACCGTCCTCATCGTGCTCCGCCTCCTCCAGGGCATCCTGGGCGGCGCGGCGCTGGTGATCGTCCGCGCGGTGGTGCGCGACCTGTACGACGGCGCGGCCATCGCCCGCATCTTCGCCACCCTCATGCTCGTCAGCGGCCTCGCGCCGATCCTGGCCCCGATCGCGGGCGCGCAGCTGCTGGAGTTCACCTCCTGGCGCGGCGTCTTCGTGGCGCTCAGCCTGGCCGGTCTGCTGCTGCTGATGGCCGTGATCCCCGGCGTGCGCGAGACGCTCCCCGCGGACAAGCGGGAGAGCGGCGGGCTCAAACACACCGCCGCCACGTTCTGGGCCCTGCTCAGGGACCGCTCGTTCATGGCTTCGGCGCTGGCCGCCGGTCTCGGCTTCGGCGCGATGTTCGCCTACATCTCCGGCTCGCCGTTCGTGCTGCAGGAGGTGTACGGCGCGACGCCGACGCAGTATTCGCTCATCTTCGGCCTCAACGCGCTCGGTCTCACGCTGATGGCGCAGGTGGGGGGCAGGCTGGCCGGACGGGTCAATCCGGCCCGCCTGGTGCTCATCGGCCTGTGCGTGAGCATGGCGGGCGGCGTGTTGCTGCTGGTCGCCGCCTCCACGGGCATCGGGCTCGGCGGCGTGGTGGCGGCCCTGTTCGTCATCATGTGCGGCGCCGGGCTCACCCTGCCTGGCGCGGGCGCGCTCGCCCTGGCCGGGCAGCCCCAGCAGGTGGCCGGGAGCGCCTCGGCGCTGCTCGGCGTGCTGCAGTTCGCGCTCGGCGCGGTCTCCGCTCCGCTGGTGGGCCTGGCGGGCGCCGACAGCGCGCTGCCGATGGCCGTCGTCCTTCTCGGACTGACTATTGCGGCTTTTGTGGCATTCACCGTGCTTCGAAAAGTTAGGTAAGGCTTACCTGCGTGAGAAATTCCATTCGCCGTTCGTTTGAGATGCGGGAACGAATTAAGGCACACTGATGTTGTGAAAAACATGCAGGGGATCGAGAGCACCACGCGAGCACGCGTGGCGAGGCTCATCCTCGAGCATGGTCCCGTCACGGCCGCCGCCCTCGGCGAGCGGCTCGGGCTCACGCCCGCGGCGGTGCGCCGTCACCTGGACGCGCTGCTGGCCGACGAGATGATCGAACCCCGCACCGTGCGACCGCGCGGCCAGCGTGGCAGGGGCAGACCTGCCAAGCTGTTCGCCATCACCGACGCGGGGCGCAGTGCGTTCGAGCACGCCTACGACGATCTGGCCGGAAGCGCCCTGCGCTTCATGGCCGAGCGTATGGGCGAGCAAGCGGTGGCGGAGTTCGCCCGCTCGCAGGTCTCTGGCCTGCTGCAGCGGCTTGAGCCCGTCATGCGCACGGTGCCTGAGGACCAGCGCGCGAAGGTGCTGGCCGAGGCGCTCTCGGCAGAGGGGTACGCGGCCAGCGCCAGCAAGGCGCAGTCCGGCGGCGACCAGCTCTGCCAGCACCACTGCCCGGTGGCGCACGCGGCGGCGGAGTTCCCGCAGCTGTGTGAGGCCGAGACGGAGGCGTTCGCGCAGCTTCTCGGCACTCCGGTGCAACGCCTGGCCACCATCGCACACGGCGACGGGGTCTGCACGACACATGTCAGCCCCGTCAGACATAAAGAGAGCAAGGAGACCGGAAGGTGACTGTCACCGACCGCCCGGAGCTGGAAGGCCTCGGGAATTACAAGTTCGGCTGGGCCGACTCCGACGCCGCGGGCGCCGCGGCCAAGCGAGGCCTGTCCGAGGAGGTCGTCCGCAACATCTCCGCGCTCAAGAACGAGCCGGAGTGGATGCTCGACCTTCGCCTGAAGGGCCTCCGCCTGTTCGGCAAGAAGCCGCTCCCGACGTGGGGCTCCGACCTCACCGGCATCGACTTCGACAACATCAAGTACTTCGTGCGCTCCACCGAGAAGCAGGCCGCTTCCTGGGAAGAGCTGCCTGAGGACATCAAGAACACCTACGACAAGCTCGGCATCCCCGAGGCGGAGAAGCAGCGCCTCATCGCCGGCGTCGCGGCTCAGTACGAGTCCGAGGTGGTCTACCACCAGATCCGCGAGGACCTGGAGGAGAAGGGTGTCATCTTCGTCGACACCGACACCGGCCTGCGCGAGCACGAGGAGCTCTTCAAGGAGTACTTCGGCTCGGTGATCCCGGTCGGCGACAACAAGTTCGCCGCGCTCAACACCGCGACCTGGTCCGGTGGCTCGTTCATCTACGTGCCGCCGAACACCAACATCGACATCCCGCTGCAGGCCTACTTCCGGATCAACACCGAGAACATGGGCCAGTTCGAGCGCACCCTGATCATCGTGGACGAGAACTCCTACGTCCATTACGTCGAGGGCTGCACTGCGCCGATCTACTCCAGCGACTCCCTGCACTCCGCGGTCGTCGAGATCATCGTGAAGAAGGGCGCCCGCTGCCGTTACACGACCATCCAGAACTGGTCGAACAACGTCTACAACCTGGTCACCAAGCGCGCCGTCGCCTACGAGGGCGCCACCATGGAGTGGATCGACGGCAACATCGGGTCCAAGGTCACGATGAAGTACCCGGCCGTCTACCTCATGGGCGAGCACGCCAAGGGCGAGACGCTGAGCGTCGCGTTCGCCGGCGAGGGCCAGCACCAGGACGCCGGGTCCAAGATGGTCCACCTGGCCCCGCACACCAGCTCCACCGTGATCTCCAAGTCGGTGGCGCGCGGCGGCGGCCGGACGTCCTACCGCGGCCTGGTCCAGATCGAGGAGGGCGCGTACGGCTCGGCCAGCACGGTCAAGTGCGACGCGCTCCTGGTCGACCAGATCAGCCGCTCGGACACCTACCCCTACGTCGACGTCCGCGAGGACGACGTGCAGATGGGCCACGAGGCCACGGTCTCCAAGGTGAGCGACGACCAGCTGTTCTACCTCATGAGCCGCGGGCTGGGCGAGGACGAGGCCATGGCGATGATCGTGCGCGGCTTCGTCGAGCCGATCGCGCGTGAGCTGCCCATGGAATACGCGCTCGAGCTGAACCGCCTGATCGAGCTGCAGATGGAAGGAGCCGTCGGCTGATGGGCCTGAACGACAACAAGCCCCTGTCGACCCTGCACGAGAAGGCGTCCTACAGTCTGGACGACTTCGAGGTGCCCACGGGCCGCGAGGAGAGCTGGCGCTTCACGCCGCTCTCCCGTCTGAAGGGCCTGCACAACGGCACGGCGAGCGCCAGCGGTCACGTGATCGTCGACGTCGACGCCGCGCCCGAGGTCACCGTGGAGACGGTCGGCCGCGACGACGCGCGCATCGGCAAGGCGTACACGCCGACCGACCGCGTCAGCGCCCAGGCCTACAACTCCTTCGAGAAGGCCACCGTGATCACGGTCCCGCGCGAGGCGGTCGCCTCCAAGGCCACCGTGCTCACGCTGACCGGCTCCGGTGACGGCGCCGCCTACGGCCACATCGTCATCGACGTACAGCCGATGGCAGAAGCCGTGATCGTGCTCGACCACAAGGGCAGCGCCGTCTACGCCGACAACGTCGAGTTCGCCGTCGGCGACGGCGCCACGCTCAAGGTCGTCAGCCTGCAGGACTGGGCGGCCGACGCCGTGCACGTCTCCCACCACCACGCGCAGCTCGCCAAGGACGCGACGTTCCGCAGCTTCGTGGTGACCTTCGGCGGAGACCTCGTACGGCTGTCGCCGAGCGTGTCCTACACCGGCCCCGGCGGCGACGCCGACCTGTCCGGCCTCTACTTCGTGGACGCCGGCCAGCACCTGGAGCACCGCCTGCTCGTCGACCACTCGCAGCCCAACTGCAAGAGCAACGTCGACTACCGCGGCGCGCTGCAGGGCGAGGACGCCCACGCGGTCTGGATCGGCGACGTGATCATCAGGGTCGAGGCCGAGGGCACCGACACCTACGAGCTCAACCGCAACCTGATCCTCACCGACGGCGCCCGCGCCGACTCGGTGCCCAACCTGGAGATCCTCACCGGCGAAGTGGCCGGGGCCGGGCACGCGTCCGCCTCGGGCCGCCTCGACGACGAGCACATCTTCTACCTTCAGGCCCGCGGCATCCCCTACGACGAGGCGCGCCGCCTGGTCATCAGGGGCTTCCTCGGCCAGCTCGTCGAGAAGATCGAGATCGGAGAGATCCGCGACCGTGTGCTCACCGCACTGGATGCGGAGCTCGCGCGATGAGCTTCGAGAAGGTCTGCAAGGTCAGTGACGTCCCCGACGGGGGCGTCATCGGCCTGGAGGTGGGGGAGACCCCCGTCGCGCTGGTGCGCAAGGGCGAAGAGGTCTTCGCGCTGCACGACGTGTGCTCGCACGCCGAGGTGAAGCTCAGCGAGGGCGAGGTCTACGACGGCACCCTGGAGTGCTGGCTGCACGGCTCGTGCTTCGACGTCAGAAGCGGCAAGCCCACAGGACCGCCCGCCACCAAGCCAGTCAACGTCTACCGAGTCAAGATCGACGGCGACGACGTTCTCGTCTCGCTCTCGAAGGAGTCATAACGTGTCCACCCTTGAGATCCGTGACCTGCACGTCGCCGTCGAGGACAAGGAAATCCTGCGCGGCGTCAACCTCACCGTGAAGGCCGGGGAGACCCACGCCATCATGGGCCCCAACGGCTCCGGCAAGTCGACGCTCGCCTACGCGATCGCCGGTCACCCGAAATACACCATCACCGGTGGCCAGGTGCTGCTCGACGGCGTCGACCTGCTCGAGATGACCGTCGACGAGCGGGCCCGCGCCGGCCTGTTCCTGGCCATGCAGTACCCGGTCGAGGTTCCCGGCGTCAGCGTCTCCAACTTCCTGCGCTCGGCGGTGACGTCGGTGCGCGGCGAGGCGCCGAAGCTGCGCGAGTTCGCCAAGGACCTGAAGGCCGGCATGGACGCCCTGTCCATCGACGCCGCCTTCGCCACCCGCAACGTCAACGAGGGCTTCTCCGGCGGCGAGAAGAAGCGCCACGAGATCCTCCAGATGGAGCTCCTCAAGCCGAAGATCGCCGTGCTCGACGAGACCGACTCCGGCCTCGACGTCGACGCGCTGCGCGTGGTGTCGGAGGGCGTCAACCGCTTCCGCGCCTCCGGCGACACCGGCGTCCTGCTGATCACGCACTACACGCGCATCCTGCGGTACGTGAAGCCCGACTTCGTGCACGTCTTCTCCGCCGGCCGCATCGTCGAAGAGGGCGGCCCCGAGCTGGCCGACAAGCTTGAGGCCGAGGGGTACGAGGCCTACACGAAGGCATCGGCGTAATGAGCGAGACGTTCGACGTGGACAGGATCAGGAAGGATTTCCCGGTCCTGTCCCGCGAGCTGCCCGGCGGGCGCCCGCTGATCTACATCGACTCGGGCAACTCCTCGCAGAAGCCGACGCAGGTCGTCGAGACCATGCGCGACCACTTCGCGAACCACTACAGCAACGTCGGCCGCGCCATGCACGTGCTCGGCAGCGAGTCCACCGAGGCCTACGAGGACGCCCGCGACAAGATCGCGGCGTTCATCGGCGCGCCGTCGCGCGACGAGGTCATCTTCACCAAGAACGCCTCAGAGGCGCTCAACCTGGTCGCCTACTCCTTCGGCAACCGCACCAACACCGACCCGCGCTTCACCCTCGGCCCCGGCGACGAGATCGTCATCTCCGAGATGGAGCACCACTCCAACATCGTGCCGTGGCAGATGCTCGTGCAGCGCACCGGCGCGACGCTGAAGTGGTTCGGCGTGACCGACGACGGCCGGCTCGACCTGGCCGACGGCGTCATCACCGAGCGGACGAAGATCGTCTCGATCGCGCACCAGTCGAACGTCCTCGGCTCGGTCAACCCGGTCGCCGAGGTCGTGCGCCTGGCCCGCACGGCCGGCGCGCTCGTCATGCTCGACGCCTCCCAGTCCGTGCCGCACCACCCGGTGAACGTGGCCGGGCTGGACGTCGACTTCGTCGCCTTCACCGGCCACAAGATGCTCGGCCCGTCCGGCATCGGGGTCCTGTGGGGGCGTCAGGAGCTGCTGGAGGCCATGCCGCCGTTCCTGGGCGGCGGCGAGATGATCGAGGCGGTCTGGATGGACCACTCGACCTACGCGGCCGTGCCGCACAAGTTCGAGGCGGGCACGCCGCCGATCGTCGAGGCCATCGGCCTCGGGGCGGCGGTCGACTACCTCAACGCGGTCGGCATGGACGCGATCGAGGCGCACGAGCGGGAGCTGACGGCCTACGGGCTGGAGGCGCTGCGGAGCGTCCCCGCGCTGCGGCTGATCGGCCCTGACTCGCTGGAGGACAGGGGCGGCATCCTGTCGTTCACGCTGGACGGGATTCATCCGCACGACGTGGGGCAGATCTTGGACGACCAGTTCGGCATCGCCGTACGGGTGGGTCATCACTGCGCCCGGCCGCTCCACCTGAGGTTCGGAATACCGGCGACCACGCGGGCGTCGTTCTACCTGTACAACACCACGGGCGAGATCGACGCCCTGGTGCGCGGCCTCCATCATGTGCAGAAGGTGTTCGCATAGCCATGATCTCCGAGTCGATGTACCAGGAGCTGATCCTGGAGCACTACAAGCACCCGCAGGGCCGGGGGCTGCGCGAGCCGTACGACGCCGAGGTTCACCACGTGAACCCCACGTGCGGCGACGAGATCACGCTCCGGGTCAAGCTGGGCGACGGCGGCAAGGTCGAGGACGTGTCCTACGACGGCCAGGGCTGCTCCATCAGCCAGGCGGCCGCCTCGGTCCTGCACGAGCTGACCACCGGCTCGACCGTCGAGGAGACGCTCTCGGTCGTCGACGAGTTCACCAGGCTCCTGCAGGGCAGGGGCAAGGTGGAGCCGGACGAGGACGTGCTGGGCGACGCCGTGGCGTTCGCGGGTGTGGCCAAGTTCCCGGCCCGCGTCAAGTGCGCGCTGCTGTCGTGGATGGCCTACAAGGACGCTGTTGTGAGGAGTACGGCATCGTGAGAGAGCGCAGCGAACGACAAATAGGCTCGTCAAGCTTGCTTGCCACAGGGCCGACGAAGGAGGCACTGTGAGCAAGCCTGTTGAGACGCCCGTCGGGTTCGACGGGGAGACCACGCACGACGAGGTCATGGAGGCGCTCAAGGACGTCGTCGACCCCGAGCTCGGCATCAACGTCGTCGACCTCGGCCTCATCTACGGCCTCAACCTGGACCCCGCCGAGGGCGCCGACAAGCCCGTCGCGACCATCGACATGACGCTCACCAGCGCGGCCTGCCCGCTGACCGACGTCATCGAGGACCAGGCGCACTCCGCGCTCGACGGCATGGTCTCCGACGTCAAGATCAACTGGGTCTGGCTGCCCCCGTGGGGCCCGGACAAGATTTCCGACGACGGTCGTGACCAGCTTCGTATGCTAGGCTTCAATGTCTGATCTTCTGAAGATCTGATCCGCTGTACGGCTGACGCCTCGGTGTCAGCCGCTTCAGCCTGCCAAGGCCCGGAAAGTCCGAGCCGCGCGCTCGGGAATACACCGTGTCCTTCCGTGCGTTTGGCAACATGTGCACCTGACGCATCAGTATGCGTGAGCCGCCTGCGGCCGGCACTTGGGTGCGCGTAGACGGCCCCCGTTTGACAGGGGGGCCAGTCCCCACCCCAGCGGTCGTTCCAGAGGGAACGCCCGTGTCTTGCACTGTGTACGGCACCGCCGTACGTCCCGGCTCGTCCTTTTCGCAGAAGTGACGCGCCACTTCGACTGAAAGGCACGACCTTCGTGACCATGCTTGACGCTGTTATGCCCGAAATCGCCTCCGTCGAGGAGCAGGGCCCGTCGGAATTCGAGCTGCTCGGCCTGCCGAAGCCGCTCATCACCGGCCTGTCCCGTCAGGGCATCAACAGCCCGTTCCCCATCCAGAGCGCCACGATTCCCGACGTTCTGGCCGGTAACGACGTGCTCGGCCGTGGCCAGACCGGCTCCGGCAAGACCCTCGCGTTCGGCCTGCCCACCATGGCGCGCATCTCCGGCCGACGCCCGACCCCCGGCCGCCCCCGCGCGGTCATCCTCGTGCCGACCCGCGAGCTCGCGCTCCAGGTCCACGACGCTCTCGAGCCGCTCGGCCGCGGCCTGTCCCTGCGGATGAAGGTCGTCGTCGGCGGCATGTCCATGGGCAAGCAGGTCGAGGCGCTGCGCCGCGGCGTCGACATCGTGATCGCCACCCCCGGCCGCCTCGGCGACCTCATCCGCCAGGGTGAGTGTTCGCTGGAGGAGGTCGACGTGACCGTCATCGACGAGGCCGACCACATGTGCGACCTCGGCTTCTTCCCCGTCGTGTCCGAGCTGCTGGCGATGACGCCCGCTGACGGCCAGCGGCTGCTGTTCTCCGCCACCCTCGACGGTGACGTGGACAAGCTGGTGCGCCGGTTCATGAAGGACCCGATCCACCACTCGATCGCGCCCGCGACCTCCCCGGTCGACACCATGGAGCACCACGTGCTGCAGGTGACCCGCGACGACAAGTTCGACATCACCGCCGAGATCGCCAACCGCGAGGGCAGGACGATCATCTTCGTCCGCACCCAGCACGGCGTCGACCGGCTGTGCAAGCAGCTCGCCCGCGTCGGCGTGAAGTCGGGCGGCCTGCACGGCGGCAAGCGCCAGAACCAGCGCACCCGCATCCTGGCCGAGTTCAAGGAGGGCCAGGTCGACGTCCTGGTCTGCACGGACGTCGCGGCCCGCGGCATCCACGTCGACAACATCAGCCTCGTGCTGCACGTCGACCCGCCGCAGGACCACAAGAGCTACCTGCACCGCGGTGGCCGTACCGCTCGCGCGGGGGAGAAGGGCACCGTCGTGACCCTGGTCCTGCCGAACGAGCGCCGCTCCACCGAGTCGCTCACCAAGCGGGCCGGGATCCACCCGTTCCGACTCAAGGCCACGCCGGGTCACCCGCGCCTGGCCGAGATCGCCGGCGCTCGCCAGCCGAGCGGCGAGTCGATCCCGGTCTGGGAGCCCGACGTCCGCAAGCCGCTGCGTCCTCGTCGTGAGGGTTCGCACGGTGGTGGCGGCGGCGACCGTCGCGGCCGTCGTGGGCCGCGCCGGGAGTTCGACGGCGAGCGCCGTCCGCGCCGGCACGACGGTGCGGCGCCTGCCGCTTCCGGCGAGACCCGCACCTTCGGTGAGGGCCGGCAGGGTGGTTACCGCGGCGGTCCGTCCACCGGTGGTGGCGGTTACCGCGGGGGGAACGAGGGCGGTTACCGCTCTGAGCGCCCGGCCACCTCTGGCGGCTACCGTTCGGAGCGCCCGGCACCCTCTAGCGGTTACCGCTCCGACGACCGTGGACGCCCGTTCTCGGCTGACAGTGGTGCGCGCAGTGGTTACCGCACGAACGACGACAGCCCGCGTGGGGGCGGCTTCCGCTCCGACGACCGTGGCGACCGCGGCCGTCCGTTCTCCGCCGACCGCGGCGCTTACCGTGCGGACGACCGTCCTCGTGACGGTTACCGCGCGGGTGCTCCTCGTACGGAGGACCGTCCCCGTGACGGTTACCGCGCCGGGGCTCCTCGCACTGAGGAGCGCTCGGGTGGGTACCGCTCGGGTAACACGGGCGGCGGCGGTGGCTACCGCGCCGACCGCGGCACCACCGGCGGCCGCCGCTACGGCCGTTAGTCTCTGAACGAACAGGGCCCGTTGTACCTCGCATGAGGCACAACGGGCCCTTTCGCTTTCCCGCCACCTGCGCTTAGCCCCCATCCGGTGCCCTACTCCCCACCCGCCCGCCCTTGGTCCCGCTGTGGCGCGCGACCTCTGGCAGCTCGCGTCAGTGCATGGCAAGCAAACACACGACCCCGCGATACCCGCCCCTCTGGATACCCCTGCCCCACCAGATGGGCCCTGGATGGGGTGGCCGTTGTCAGGGCGCCGCTGTTTGAGCGGTTGATGGAGGCGATGATCGCCGAAGCTGCGGCGCCCGGCCGGGCGGACACGCAAGAGGTCCTAGTGGCGTGTGCCTCCGGGGAGGACGATGGCGGCCTGGCCGGGGAGGTCGAAGAGGGGAATGCGGCCGGTGGGGGAGACGGACTCCAGCTGCTGTCGGCCGCGGGCCTGGTCGTTGGGGAGGCGGATGATGGCGAAGCCGCCCGCGACAGGGCCGACGGGGAACTCGTCGGCCGATAGCGCCACCCGGTTCTGTCGCTTGCCGTCGGCGTTGAAGGTCAGAACGGCGATCCGGTCGGCGGAGTACTCCAGCACGAACAGGCTCTCGCCGTACACCTGGATCGAGACCCCGTGGTCGGTGTCCGAGAACACGCCTTCGTCGGATGTCAGCACCACGGTCTTTCCGTCGTGCTGGAGGGTGAGGCGGTTCCGCGGGGACGGGCTGGAGGTCAGGAGGATGGGGGCGCCCGATGGCAGCAATCCCACCGGTTCCTGCCCCTCGGGCACCGAGAGCGGAGTGTGAACGCCGTTCGACAGGTCCAGGACCACGTACGATGAGACGTTCCCGCTCGCGTGGTATCCGGCGATCAGCCGCCGCGAGTCCGCAGACCACGCCCACGGGCTGTACGCGCTGTCAGCACCCCCACCCACCGGTGGCTCCAGGTGGTGGACGGCGCTGCCCAGGAGGTCCCTGACCTCGTATCCTCCGTCGACCGGCCGCCCGAGCCACCGCCCGTCCGGCGAGAGGGTGATGTTGCCCGGTGGGTAGACGGTCCGCTGCCCCAGCAGGCGTTGCGTGCCGTCGGTGAGCACCAGGAAGGTCGGGCACGCGGACTGGCAGGCCGTGTACACCAGCGCCCCCCGCCCCACAGGCCCGGTGACAGGCAGTGGTGGGGCGTCGGCTGGAGGTTGTATGGCAGGCACGGAAGGCGGCGCCGACGCGACCGTGGCCGTGCCGTCCCCACGAGGGGAAAGCCACTGCTGGACGCCGACGCCCAGGGCGATCGCCAGCACCCCGGCCACCACCGCCCGCCGCCTCCGCCTCGCGCGCAGCGTCCCCAGTGCCCTACCGGCGTCGGTGTAGTCGCGGGCGTCCTGGTCGAGCCGGTGATACGCCTCACCGAGGTGGGGGTTCACGAGCGCACCTCCGCTTCGAGTAGTTCGGGAGCCACCTGACGCAACCGTCTCAGCGCGTCGTGCGTGTGCCGCTTGACCGTGCCGACGGAACACCCGAGCTCGGCCGCCACGGCGCTCTCCGTCAGGTCCTCGTAGAAGCGGAGATACAGCACGATCCGCTGCTTCGGCCCGAGCACGCCCAGCGCCCGCACCAGCGCGACCTTCAGGTCGGTCTGCGATGACTCGTCCGCACGCGGTGAAGGCTCAGGCAGCTGCGAGGTGAGGAAGAAGGTCAACCGGCGAGGCCGCCGCCACGTGCGCAGCTGGTTGAGCATGACCCTGCGGACATAGGGTTCCGGGTCGCCCTTCCTGACCAGCTTCTGCCAGCGGGCGGCGACCTTGACCAACGCCTCCTGCACCAGGTCCTCGGCCAGGCCGTGGTCCCCGGTGAGCAGGTAGGCGGTGCGCGACAGCGCCAGGCCGCGCGCGGCCACGAACTCGCGGAACCCGTCGTCTGCCACCTGTCACCTTCCGTCGCGTACCTCACCCCCACACACTCACCAAGACGGGCGAAAGGTTGAGTGCCGTGCTCAGATCCAGACCGCCAGCCCGAGCACCAGGACCAGCGCCGCCCTGCCCCAGGTGCGGAGCGAGACCCGCTCCGCCGGGCCGAAGCACAGGCAGACGGACTGGTCTCCGATCATGAGCAGGTACGTCTGCGCCGCGGTGAACCCCAGGCCCAGCGCGGTGCCGAGCACCCCCACGACTGGGTCGGCGACGGGCGAGAAGGCGACCAGGGCGGCGAGCGCCTCCACGGTGACGACCGTGAAGGCGCCCGCCCGGGCGAGCCGTCCCGACAGCCCGAAGGCCGCCAGGCTGTTCCCGAACGCGGCGAAGTGCCGCACCTTGCCCAGGACGGCCAGGACCAGGACGATGCCCAGCCCGTAGCGGGCGACGACGGTGATCAACCGATCACCAGCATCGCCACCACGGGCATCGCGAGGAGGGCGAAGAGGATCTTCAACCTCGGGAGAGTGAAATAGAACGCCGTGTCCGCCGCCATCTTGTTCCGCGCCAGCGTGAAGATGACGATCATCATCGCCCGCGCCGCGGCGAAGCCCGCGCCCGCCAGGAGCGCCTCCTGCCAGGAAGCGAGGAAGATGATCGAGATCGCCATGATGTGCGGCAATCCCGTCGGCGAATACGTGCGCATTCCCGTGCCCATCTCGGCGCCGAACTGCACGGCGCCCCAGAAGGGAATCCTGGTGACGAACTGCGGCACCAGCCGCGCGTTCTGGAGCAACGGGAAGGAGAGCACATCCAGCTCGCGGAGCAGGAAGACGACCGCCGCCGCCGCGACCAGGATCTGCAGGACCACCGTGGGGAACGGAACCCGGATCACCGACCCGACGACCACCAGCACGAACGTGACGGCGCCCGCTCCCACGAACAACCCGGCGATGAAGCCGGCGATATCAGCACCCCGCCGGACCGACGAGGACAGCACCCAGGCGCTGTTCAGGCTTCAAACCGAGCCGGAGAGGGAGAAGCCGGCGACGAGGGCGGCCACCAACCAGGTGAATCCCCTCGTGTCCGCGCCCGCCAGCCGTAGGGACAGCACCAGCGCCTCGGCTGCGACGATCAACGCCAGGCCGGGCACCAGCAGGCGGACGGAAGTGGTCGTGGAGTCGCTCATGCGATCAGGTCAGATCGCCGTGCGGCAGATCGAGAAGCGGGAGACGTTGCCGCCGCCGCAGTCGTGGTACTCGTACCAGCCGTCGGAGCACTTGCGGCGGAGGCTGCTGGTGCTGCCGCCGTACCACTTCCACGCGTTGTTGCCGTCGCAGGTGCTGGCGTAGTGGGTGTACCTGAGGTTGTAGCAGGTGCCGCTGGCGCCGTCGTTGCGGTGCCAGGAGCCCGAGCAGTTGCCGGAGTACAGCGCCGTCGCCGGGGTGCAGACCTGGCTGGAGGTCGCGTAGCCGTGGCACGTCTCCCACGCGGTGTAGGCGGCGCCCTCCGCGGCGCGCGGCTTGGACCAGGGCAGGAGGTCGAGGATGCCGAGCCCGGTCGCCACCGCGGCGCCGGTCGCCATGCCGAGCAGGCGCCGCCTGCTCCAGCCCTCCCGCTTGGCGCCCACAAGCGTGGGCTGTGCCTGGACGGGCATCTCCTCGGCGCTGGGAATCTGACCGAGGATCGAGGTGCGGTCTTCAGCCTTCACAGCTGCACGTCCTTTCTCATGGGTACGGCCCGCTCGACGATCTCCGTGAGCGCCTCTCCCGACCCCACCGGAGAGGTGAAGCCCACGACGCCGTTCTCGTGCACGACCAGCAGGGCCGGGGCGTACGGCACGCTGACCGCCCGCCAGACCGCCGGATCCTTGATCACTCTGATGGACTCGGGAAGGGGCTTGTCGAACTCCGGATCGTCGGACAGCACCGTGAACGACAGGTCCTGGGGAAGGGTGACGGCCAGCTTGGCCGCGGCCATGAGGACGTCCTCGCAGACCGGGCAGCGGCGGTTGACCTTGATCACCATGGTGGTGACGCCGGGGGCGGCCAGCGCGGTCGCCTGGCTTTCCTGGCCGGTGGCCCCCAGGCGGATCCCGACGCCGTTGTAGGTGGCCAGCTCCAGTTCGCGGACCCGCCGGTAGAGACCGGCGCCTGCCGCGAACAGCAGGGCGACGAGGATGGCCAGGATGATGACCACCGCTGTCAACGGCTCCACGTCAGGCCTGCCACTCGAGGCGCTTGACCTTGCTCAGGAAGTCGGCGGCCGTCTGCGCGCTGCCCGCCGCGGTGCGGGCGGCGACGCCCGTCCTGCCCGCTGCCGCCGGAGCGTCCCAGGGGTACAGGGTCGCGATGGCGGACCTGGTGGCCAGCAGGAACGGCGTCTCCTCGCCGGTCGGAGGCGCGGGCAGCCGCCACATCTCACCGGAGGCCGCGCCGAAGCCGCGCCACTGGGGGACCCGGCTGAGCCCGGCCTGCTTGGACTCGACCATGAGCGTGCCGACGCCCGCGACCGAGGCCGCGTAGAACTGCGTGGAGACGTTGAAGCGCGAGCCGCCGTCGGCCGTCATGCCTTCCGGGGTGTCCACCCACGTCACGCGGCTGAACACCTCGACGATGTCGGACGACTCCCACTCGGGGGCGTAGAAGAGGCCGTGCGCCATGTTCCACGGGCCTACCCAGGCGGCCCACCGGGCGTCGGACGGGTCACCGCAGTCGTAGACGACGACCTCGCCGCCGTTCAGCGAGAAGCGTTCGCGCTCCTTGCCGCGGACCGAGTTGACGCCCGCCGCCAGGGATGAAACGGGTGCTAGCTCCAGCCCCCAGGTCTCGGGGGTGACCTTCCGGCCGCCGTACTTCGGCGTGTAGCGGACGTGGCCGGTCCAGGAGGAGAACGAGGCGGATTCCGCGTCGTCGACCTCGAGGGAGAGGAGGGAGTTGGAGATGGTGCGAAGGGTTGATAAATGCCCCATTGAGCCCTTGCCTTTCGTGGCGAATCCCGGGCACTAGATCATTTCAGGGGGAGCGTGACATGATCGGTAACGGCGGTCAATAGTCGAATTCAAGTGCGAGAAACTTCAACTTTTCAACGTCGGGCGATGTGAGCCGGCCGTAACACAGGCGATACGAGCATGCCCGCGAACCGGGGTGTCTCGGGTTGTGGACCTGGGGGTCGGCGGGGAATCGATACGACTAGGCTGGTTCCGCACATCTGCCGACCGTCGAGAGAGACCATGAAGACCTTCGAAGAGCTGTTCGCCGAGCTGTCCGACAAGGCGCTTACCCGGCCGGCGGGTTCCGGCACCGTGGCCGCGCTGGACGCAGGTGTCCATGCCATCGGCAAGAAGGTCGTCGAGGAGGCCGCCGAGAGCTGGATGGCCGCCGAGCACGAGTCCAGGGAACGAGCCGCCGAGGAGATCTCCCAGCTGCTCTACCACGTGCAGGTTCTCATGATCGCCAAGGGGATCGGGCTGGACGAGGTCTACAAACATCTGTAGGCGCCACCTCGCCCCCACCCGCTCGCAACCCCAAGGATCGCCGAAGATGCTGCGTCTGGCCGTACCCAACAAGGGCGTGCTCAACGAGGCCGCCCAGATCATTCTCAAGGAGGCCGGCTACCGGTCGCGCAAGGACAGCAAGGAGCTCGTCGTCTTCGACGAGGAGAACTCCTGCGAGCTGTTCTTCCTCCGCCCTCGCGACATCGCCGTGTACGTCGGTGAGGGCACGCTCGACGCCGGGATCACCGGCCGCGACATGCTCATCGACTCCGGCGCCCCGGTCGAGGAGATCCTGCCGCTCGGTTTCGGCGGCTCGACGTTCCGCCTGGCCGCCAGGGCGGGCACGATGCAGTCCGTCAAGGACCTGGAGGGCCTGCGCATCGCCACCTCCTACGCGGGCCTGCTGAGCAGATACCTGAGCGACAGCCAGGTCGACGCGCGGGTCATCAAGCTCGACGGCGCCGTGGAGACCGCCATCCACCTGGGCGTGGCCGACGCGGTCGCCGACGTCGTCGAGACGGGCACCACGCTGCGCAACGTGGGCCTGGAGGTGTTCGGCGAGCCCATCATGCGGTCCGAGGCGGTGCTGATCCGGCAGGAGGGCGCGCCGGAGAACACCGGCGTCGAGCAGCTGATCCGCCGCCTGCAGGGCGTCCTGCACGCGCGCGACTACGTGATGATGGACTACGACATCCGGGCCGAGCGCATCGAGGAGGCCATCGCGCTCACCCCGGGCATGGAGGGCCCCACGGTGTCGCCGCTGCACCGCGAGGGGTGGGTGGCGGTGCGCGCCATGGTCCCGCGCAAGGGCCACCAGCAGGTCATGGACCGCCTGTGGGACATCGGTGCGCGCGCCATCCTGGTGACGGACATCTACGCCTGCCGCCTATAGCCACGGGTTCGCCTGGGCTCGATCATCTGCACTGTGAGTGACAAGAGGATCACCAGGCGTAATGCAGTGTTCGGCGGCGCCCTCGTGGCGGGCGCCGCCTTGACCGGCGCGGGCTTCCTGGGCGGCATCGCCATGGGCCGCGCGGAACCACGCCGCGACGACCAGGCGGAGCCGGGCGGGAACAGCCTGGCCGGGCGGGGGGCTGACGCGGCGTGGGCCGCGCTCGTCGCGGGCAACCGCCGGTGGGCGTCCGGCGCCGCCAGGCACCCGCACCAGAGCCCCCAGCGCAGGCGTGAGGTGTCCGCCGCGCAGGCGCCGTTCGCCGTGGTGCTGTCCTGCGTCGACTCGCGGGTGCCGCCCGAGGTCGTGTTCGACGCGGGCGTCGGCGACCTGCTGGTGGTCCGTACGGCCGCGCACACGCTCGACCCGCTCGTCACCGCGGCCGTGGAGTACGGCCCGCAGGAGCTCAAGGCCCCGCTCGTCGTCGTCCTCGGCCACCAGCGGTGCGGCGCCGTCACCGCCGCGGCGCACGCCCTGCGCGAGCACGCCACGCTCCCCGGCGAGCTGCCCAGGATCGTGAGCGCCCTCCGGCCCGCCTACGCCAGGGCGCGTGGCGACGTCGAGGCGATGATCAGGGAGAACGTCCTCGGCGTCGTGGCGGCGCTGCGACGCGATCCGCTGATGACGCGGGTGGTCGGCGCCCGCTACGACCTCGACTCCGGTCTGGTCGAGAGGCTGGTCTGACAAATGTCACCGCGAGCACCGGATGGTCGGCACTAACCGCCACATCCCGCCGCTTCTAGCGTTGATCACATGAACGCCATCGTGTTCGACGAGGTGAGCAAGTCCTACGGGGACGTGCTCGCCGTCGACCAGCTGTCCCTCTCCATCGAGCCGGGCAAGACAGTCGCCATGCTCGGCCCCAACGGCGCGGGCAAGTCCACCTCCATCAACATGCTGCTCGGCCTGATGCGCCCCACGCACGGCACGATCACCGTCTTCGGCTCCACCCCCGACGAGGCCGTCGCCAAGGGCGAGGTGGGCGCCATGCTGCAGAGCGGCCAGCTCATCCCCGACCTGACCGTCCTGGAGCTCATCGACCTGGTCAGGCGGCTCTACCCCAACCCGCTCGACCTCGACGAGATCCTGAAGATGGCCGACCTGTCCGAGCTGGTCAAGCGCCGGGCGGACAAGCTGTCCGGCGGCCAGACGCAGCGCGTCAGGTTCGCCCTGTCGATCGCGGGCGCGCCCCGCGTCCTGGTGCTGGACGAGCCGACGGCCGCCATGGACGTGGAGTCGCGCATGCGGTTCTGGGACGCCATGCGCGCCTACGCGGCAGGCGGCAGGACCGTGCTGTTCGCCACCCACTACATGGAGGAGGCCGACGAGTACTCCGACCGCGTGCTCGTGGTCGCCAGGGGCAGGCTCGTCGCCGACGGCACGGCCGCCGAGATCAAGACGAGCGTGGGCGGCCACACCGTGCGCTTCACCCTCGGCGAGCAGCCCGCTGCGGGCCTCGACCTGCTGCCAGGCGTCACCTCGGTGGAGATCGGATCGGGCGGCGTCACCCTGCGCACCTCCGACACCGACGCGACCGTGGCCGCGCTCTACCGGGGCACCACGCTCGACATCCGCGACCTGCAGCTCAACGGCGCCGACCTCGAAGACGCCTTCCTCGCCCTCACCAAGGAGGTCTGAGCCATGCTCAACTACGTCAAGGTCGAGATCCTGCGCACGTTGCGCAACAAGCGGTTCATCATCTTCGTCATCGCCTTTCCCGTCGGCCTCTACCTGCTCAACGCCAGCATTTACGGCGAGCAGGTCATGCAGGGCGGCGGCATGCAGGCCAAGGTCTATCTGATGGTGTCGATGGCGGCTTATGGCGCGCTCGCCTCCTCGATGATGAGCTCGGCCGTGCCGTGGGCGACCGAGCGGCAGTCGGGATGGCTGCGCCAGTTGCAGATCACCCCGTTGCCCAACTGGATGATCATCATGACGAAGCTGGTCGCCGCGCTGATCCTGGTGCTGCCCGCGCTGGTGCTGGTCAGCCTGGCGGCGATGCTGATCGAGCACGTCTCGCTGTCGCCCGGGCAGTGGCTGGGCATCCTGGTGACGATGTGGATCGGCGCCATCCCGTTCATCGCGCTCGGCCTGACGATCGGCTCGCTGCTGAGTGCGGAGTCCGCCCAGCCGGTGGTCATGATCGGGATGTTCGCGCTGGCGATCCTGGGCGGCCTGTGGTTCCCCGCCGAGGTCATGGGCAGCTTCATGAAGTCCATCGCCGAGATCACCCCGTCCTACCGTTACGCGGGCATGGGCTGGGGCATCGCCTCGGGCCAGGGCCTCGGGCTCGCCGACGTGCTGATCGTGGCGGCGTGGGGCGTGGTGCTCGGACTGGCGGCGACGTTCGCCTACCGCCGGGCTACGCTGCGGGCATGAAGTTGACCGAGGCGCTGACCTTCGGCGGCACGGCGGACGGGTCGCGTGACCGCAAGAGGCGACTGCTCGGGATGTCGGTCGGGCTCATCTACCTGGCCTTCCCGGTCCTGGAGATCATCTCCGGGGAGCTGACCGGAGCCAAGGCCGTCTGGGGGGCGATCTCCCTGGCGGCCTTCGTCACCTCCTACATCGCCACGACGCTCAGCCCCCTGACGCTGACCCAGCGCGGCCGCTGGTCCTACCACCTGCTGGCCCTGACGACCGTCATGGCGATCGTGTTCGCGCTGGTCTTCGGCGACGCCTGGATGACGCTGCCCGTCTACACCACGGTCCTGTACAGCTTCATGCTGCCGCCGCGCGGCGCGTTCGCCGGAATGCTCCTCATGGGCGCGACGGTCGTGGCCTGCGGGATCGTCGACCACGTCGACCCCGGCACGATCATCATCTTCCTGCTGCAGGTCTTCACCCTCGGTGTCCTGTTCATCAGCGTGCGCAGCACCCGGCTGCTGGCGCACCGGCTGCACGAGGCGCAGGGCGAGGTGGCCAGGCTCGCGGCGGGCGACGAGCGGCTGCGCATCGCCCGCGACCTGCACGACCTGCTCGGCCACAGCCTGTCGCTGATCGTGCTGAAGAGCGAGCTCGCCGGACGGCTGGCCGAGGCCGAGGGGTCGGAGCGGGTGCGCGCCGAGGTCGCCGACATCGAGTCGGTGGCCAGGCAGGCGCTGGTGGAGGTGCGCGAGGCGGTCACCGGTTACCGCCAGCGCAACCTGTCCGACGAGCTGGACAACGCCCGCGCGGTGCTGCGCGCCGCGGGGGTGGAGCCCGTGGTGACGGTCAGCGGCACGCCGCTGCCCGACCCGATCGACGGCCTGCTGGGCTGGGCGGCCCGCGAGGGCGTCACCAACGTCGTACGGCACGCCGGTGCGACGCGCTGCCGGATCAGCGTGACGTTCGACGGATCTCGCGCCACCCTGGAGATCGTGGACAACGGCAGGAACGGCTCGCCGTACGAGATGGGCAGCGGACTGCAGGGCCTCAGCGAACGCGTGCAGGCCGCGTGCGGCACGTTCGAGGCGGGCCCGCGGCCGGGCGGGTTCGCGTTGCGGGTGCTGGTGCCCGTGGGTGTGGAGGCGCGCACGTGATCCGGGTGATGCTGGCGGAGGACCAGGGCATGGTGCGCGGCGCGCTGGCCTCGCTGCTGGGGCTGGAGCCCGACATCGAGGTCGTCGGCGAGGCGGCCACCGGGGTCGAGGCGGTCGAGGTGGCGGCCAGGGAGCGCCCCGACATCGCGCTGCTCGACATCGAGATGCCAGGACTGGACGGCATCGAGGCGGGGGCGCGGATCGGCCGCGAGGTGGCCGGGTGCCGGGTGATGATCCTGACGACGTTCGGCAGGCCCGGCTACCTGCGCAGGGCGATGGAGGCGGGGGCGGTGGCGTTCCTCGTCAAGGACAGCCCGGCCAGGGAGCTGGCGGCGGCGATCCGCCGGGTGCACGGGGGCGAGCGGGTGATCGACCCGACGCTGGCGGCCGCGGCGCTGAGCGCCGGGCCCAACCCGCTGTCGGTGCGCGAGCGCGACGTGCTCGCCGCCTCGGCGGACGGCTCGACGATCGTCGACATCGCGCTGCACCTGCACCTGTCGGAGGGCACGGTGCGCAACTACCTGTCGTCGGCCATCCAGAAGACGCACGCGCGCAACCGCATCGAGGCCGTCCAGCGCGCCCAGACACAGGGCTGGCTCTAGAAGACCCCATGGGGTTGTCCGGGGTGCATTCCGCCGGGCGTTCTAGAGGGTCGTGAGGGCTTTGATGAGCTGGTCGACCTGTTCCGGGGTGTTGACCATGCTGGTGCCGAAGCGCAGGTACTGCTCGCGGTAGGGCGTCACGCTGGCGATGATCTTGTGCTTGTCGCGCAGCGTCATCATGATGTTCCCGGCCATGGTGCCCGCCACCGAGCAGCACACCAGCCCGGCCGACAGATCCGGCGAGACCGGCGTGACCAGCCGCAGCGAGGTCATCCCCGCCAGGCCGTTCTTGAGCCTGGTCGCCAGGTCCTGGGTGCGTTGCTGGATCCGCTCCTTGCCGATCGCCTCCTGGAAGGCGAACGCGTCCGGCATCGCCCACCGGTGCTCGAACGCCTTGTACCCGCCCGGCGTGATGAGCGCCGCGCTCGGCGCGACCGTGGGACTCCCGCTGAACCACGCCTCTGACGCCTCCGCGCTGAAGCTGGCGATCACCGGGTCGAGCGGCGCCCAGCTCCTCGCCCACAGGATCCCGGTGCCGCGCGGCCCGAACAGCCACTTGTGCGTACCGCTGGACAGGAAGTCGCAGCCCAGGTCGTCCACGCCGTCGGCGATCGCGCCGAAGCCGTGCACCCCGTCGACGCACAGCAGCGCCCTGTCCTTCTCGTCGCGGTCCTTGTTCACCTCGGCGATCATGTCGGCGATCGCCCTGACCGGCAGCCGCACCCCGGTGCTGGAGTGCACCCACGTGATCGCGACGATCCGGGTGCGCGGCCGGATCCCGGCCTTGACGGCGGACACGATCCGGTCGACCGAAGCCTTGGCCGGGTCGTCGTAGAGCCTGACCTTCCGTACGGCGGCGCCGGTGCGCGCCGCCAGCATGCGCAGCGCCTCGTGGGTGGCCAGGAAGTCGTGCTCGGTGGTCAGCACGTCCTGTCCTGGCTCCAGGCGGAAACCGGTGTAGAGCAGGCTGAGACCCATCGTGGTGCTGTCGGTGAGGGCGACCTGTCCCTCTTTGCCACCCAGGAACCTGGCGGCCGCAGCGGAGATCTCGGCGTCGTCTGTGCCCCGATATCCCTCGAAGTCGGCGTCGAGCCCCTCGCGGTGCCGCGCGATGGCCTGCCGTACCGGAGCAGGGTGGGAGGCCAGCACGAAAGCGGCGAAGTTGGCGAACCCGGGAGCGAGAGCGAACTGGGCGCGTACGGACGCCCAGTCCTTGGGGTCGAAGCCCTTTGGCTGCGCGACGGGTTCGACGGCGGGCGTGCAGGCGCCCAGTGCGAGCCCGGAACCGGCCAGGAGCAGGGCCCGTCTGTTCAACGGCTGATTCACGCCCCCTTCCTATCCTGGACGTGTCGGCGTGCCCAGAGGCCGCGCGCAGTCGTTACCGTGCTGGAGTGGCGAGACCGGCGAAGTTCGACCAGGACGGCATCCTCGACGCGGCGGCGGCCGTCGCGGCGGAGAGCGGGCACGGGGCGGTGACGATCACCGCCATCGCGGCCAGGCTCGGCGCGCCCAGCGGCTCGGTCTACCACCGCTACGGCTCGCGCGACCTGCTGCTCGCCCACCTGTGGATCAGGACCGTGCGCCGTTTCCAGGAGGGCTTCCTGGCGGCGATCGCCGCCGACGACCTGCCCCAGGCCGTACGGCAGGCCGCCGCGCACACCGTGCACTGGTCGGCGGCGCACCCCGACGAGGCCAGGCTGCTGCTCACCCACCACGCCGGCGACCTGACCGAACGCTGGCCGGACGAGCTCGGCGAGGAGCTGGCGCGGCTCAACGACGCCACGAAGCGGGCCATGGCCGACCTGGCCCGGCGCAGCGGCGCGGACCTGGACCGGGTGGTGTTCGCGCTGGTCGACGTGCCCCTCGCGGCCGTCAGGCGGCACCTCACGGCGGGCACGCCCATCCCGGAAGGGGCGGCCGGGATGGCGGAGACGGCCGCCCTTGCCGTAGTTTTGGAGACATGTCGCTAAAACTGGTGGAACAGCTGTACAAGGGGTTCGAGAGCCACGACCCCCAGACGATGCTCGCCGTGCTGCACCCCGAGTTCGTGCTCAGGGTCAGCGACGGCATGCCGCTCGGCGTCGGGGGAGAGCACCACGGGCCGCAGGCGGCGATGCGCGACTGCTGGGGCGTCATCTTCGGCGCCTACGACACCGCCCCCGTCCCCGAGGACTACGTCTGGGAGGGGACGGAGCGGTGCGTGGTGCTCGGGCACTACCGCGGCACGGTCAGGGAGGCGGGCACACCTTTCGAGGCGGCCTTCGCCCACGTCCTGACCGTGCGCGACGGGCGGATCGCGACGCTGACGCAGATCACCGACACCGCCCGCTGGACGCCCTAGGGCCGCCCGCTGGTGGCGCCCACGTACTGCAGGTCCTGCGCGGCGAAGCTCTTGACGACCGCGAAGGGGCTGGTCACCGCGGCGACCGTCCTGCCCTGCCGTACGGCTGAGGCCTTGTTCGTCCCGTACGCCAGGGGGAACAGCCTGGCCGAGATCCCGGCCTGCGCCGCGTAGCTCTGCGCCGACCCGCCCACGGTCGCGTTCACCGTGGCGGCGCCGGTCAGGAACGACAGCACCTCCACGCTGTCGCGCGCCGGGCTGGAGCCGCCGCGCAACGTCATGAACTTCGTCTGGCCGCCTGAGTCCGGCCTGGCCGCCGCGAACTGCGTGCGGTGGGTCAGGTAGAGCGTGTCGCGCACGATCGCCGGGGCCTTGCCGGTCTTGAGCCTGGTCAGGTAGTAGGAGCACAGGTCCAGCCACAGGGAGCCGTTGTGCGGCGACGGCGCGACCTGGGTGCCTTCCGAGAAGTCGTTCCACGTGGTCAGCTGCACCCAGTCGGTGCCGCCGTCCAGGGCGTTCTCCCAGGTGGTGCGGAGGTTCTCGGTGTTGCGCGCCTCGTCGTAGATCCCCTGGTTGGGGCGCTCGTCCTGGGGCGCGACCGGCTGCATCCAGATCTTGCCCGCGTTGTGGGCGAGGGTGATGTTGTTCGCCACGCCCGCCTGCTGGGCCGGGCTGCGGTTGCCCCAGTTGGAGAAGCCGTAACTGACGGCGGCGTAGTTCTTGTAGTTGGCGGTGAAGTTCAGGAACACCGGCACCAGGGCGACCGGGATGCCGTGGTCGGCCTTCATCGCCTTGACGAACTCCGCCCAGTAGGCGGGCGTCCTGTTCTCCGCCTTGAACGGCGAGACGACCACGCGGCCGTCGTCGAGCCGGTGCACCGCCTTGGACGCGGCCAGCTCGGCCATCGCCTTGGCCAGGGTCGGCGCGTCGGCCGTCAGGGCGGTCATGTCGGGCATCAGCATGACCGAGAAGCCCGGGTCGACGGCCGCTGCCGCCTTGATGAGCAGCTTGTCGCGGGTCCAGTGCTGGCTGGTCAGCGACAGGATGTCGAGCGTGAAGCCGTCGATCCCGGCCGCGGCAGCCGTACGGACCTCCTTCTCCATGTCGGCCAGCTGGTAGTCGCCCGACAGCGGGTCGCGGCCGAGCGGCCGGTCGCGCAGCAGGCCGCCGTAGGCCGCGTGCTTGCCGCTCTCACCGGCCGGGTTGAGGTAGTTGCGCGCGTAGTAGTCGGCGCTGGGCGCCTTGTTGTCCAGCGACAGGGGATAGGGCGTGAAGTAGTGGGCGAAGACCTTCTTCTTCGACGCGCGCAGCGCCGGCTTCGACGGCAGGTCGAAGGGGAGCGGGCCCTTGGCCACGACCGGGCCCTCGGTGTAGCTGACGAGCAGGCGCGGGCCCAGGTCGCCCGCGGCGCGCGAGGAGTGCAGGACGGCCTGCGCCCCGGCGGAGGCGGTCAGGCCGAAGGAGTAGTCGCCGTTGCCGGTGAAGGCCTTCGACACGTCCAGCTTGACGGCCTGGCCGTTCACGAACCCGGTGTGCTGGTCGAGCGCGGCGCCGAAGGCGGGCTTGGCGTTCCAGGAGACGGTGTCCTCGGACCAGCCCTGCGTCACCGGGTGCACGGACAGGGCGGTGTCCGTGGTCCTGGCGGCGGTGACCTGCAGCGTCATCGTCACGTCCGTGGCGCCGTCCGGCACGCCGGAGACGGTGAAGGCGGTCAGCGCGCGGCGCTCGGCGTCGGCCGTCGTGCCGCAGGTCGCGGGGCAGACCGACAGCCAGGCGTAGGAGTCGAGCGTCTGGGTGGGGTTGGCCTGGCTGATGTGCAGGTCGGCGGTGAGCTTAGCGGCGCCGTCCGCCGCCAGCGCGGGTGAACCGGCGGCGAGGATCACGGCGACGAGGGGTCCTAAGCACCATTTGGTGATCATGGTGCGTGAGGATAGTGGTAATCAGCGGCGAATTGACTCCATTTCTGACACCTGTCTGATGAGGTCGGACACCCGGACGATGCCCAGGCAGCGGTTCAGCTCGTCGGTGACCACCAGGTCGTCGTAGACGCGCTCGGAGTCGCGCCCCGCGACCTGCATCGCGGCGATCGCGGGCGTCGTCTTCGGCACCGTGCGCGGCGGGTCGGCCAGGCGCTGGGCGGGTTTCTTGCCGTGCAGCGCGTGGCCGTAGCGGGCGGCGAACGACAGCAGGAACCTGCTGCGGTCCAGGCTCGCCTTCGGCCGCTGGTACTCGTCCACCAGGATCACGCTCGTGATCGACGGCTCGTGGCCGAACGCCTCGACCACCTCCTCCGCGTTCGCCGCCTCGGGCAGCGTCACGGCGGGCAGCAGCAGCTCCTGGACGCGGGGGCCGAGCGCCATGGCGTAGTCGGTCTGCTCGGGCATGGGGAGCGGCACGTGCACCCGGCCTCCGGGTCCCGGGGCGAGCAGCGGGCCCTGCGCCAGCCGTACACCCCAGGATCTGAGCGCGGCCAGCTGCTGCTCGTGCTCCACCCCCTGGGCCAGGACGTGCGCGCCCAGGCCGCGGGCCAGCGCCACCATGGACAGCGACACCGGGGCGCGCCTGGGGGTGACCAGCTCCGGGGGGAGGACCAGCAGGTACGGCGCGGCGTCGCAGACCAGGTCGAGGGGGATGCCGTCGAAGCCGCCCGGGCCGGCGAAGGCCAGGAGGTAGCCGATGGCGCGCAGGCCGTCGAGGCCCACCATCAGGGCGCGGCGGTCCTGGTCGGGGCACTGGCCGCGGACGACGAGGATGACCTCTCTGGGGCGCTTGCCGGCCCGTCTGAGGGCTTCGTGGAGCGGGGCGAGGGCGCCGGTGCCGCCTACGACGAGGTCGATGGGGAGGTCGAGGAGGAGCGGTAATGCCTCCGTGCGAGCCGCCTCGATGTTGGGCAGGCTCGTGTGCAGCGCGATGACACCCCCGGTGTCGAGATCCACCACCGGGATCGTCTGAACGGACACGGTGGAGATGATCCGGCGTATTCCACCAGAGCGTGAAGCCCTCTGGCTGGAAGTTCACCGACTCTTCCCCGACAGGACTCCCACCAGCACCAAAAGACCCCAACCGACCGCCCACAACCCCCTGAACGGCCCATCCTTTATCGCACCCCGCCCTCACGCCCTTCCGCCCTCACGGCGCCCCACCCCCTGAGCCGCGCCCGCCCCGCTCCCCATGGCACCCTCCCACCCACTGCATCCCCTCAAGGGACGGTCACCCTTCAGGGACGCGAGCCCCTCAGAGGGGAGGTCGGTCAGACGCGTTGTCCTGGGGTGGGCGATACGCTGCCCGCATGACGGCACGACCGGCCAAGGGCGGGGGACGCCGGGTGGCGGTGCCGCCCGAGCGGCTCAACAGGTGGATCGACGGCTTCGCCGCCCGCCACGGGCCGTTCGAAGCCACAGGATCCACCACCGAGGTGAGGCTCGTCGCCCGGGACGGCGCG
This sequence comes from Nonomuraea sp. NPDC050556, assembly GCF_044457355.1. Classification (NCBI taxonomy): domain Bacteria; kingdom Bacillati; phylum Actinomycetota; class Actinomycetes; order Streptosporangiales; family Streptosporangiaceae; genus Nonomuraea; species Nonomuraea sp. NPDC050556. The sequence goes on from NZ_JBITGU010000001.1 coordinate 116,016, forward strand.
GTGGCGACCTTCTCCGTCCCCTTCCCGCCGCTGCGGGCCGGTGGCCGGTGGGTGTCGTCGCTGGTGACGCACGCCCAGCGCAGGCGCGTCCTGGGGGTGGTGCTGGTCAGGATGGGCGGGTACGCCGCAGGCGTGTTCGACGGCGCCGACCTGGTCGCCTCCAAGGTCGGCTCCCGCCTCGTGCAGGGACGCACGGCGGCGGGCGGGTGGTCGCAGCAGCGGTTCGCGCGACGCCGCGCCAACCAGGCGGACAAGGCCTTCGAGGCGGCGGCGGACACGGTGGTCAGGGTGGTGGTGCCGCGTCTGGGTGAGCTGGAGGGCGTGGTGTTCGGCGGCGACCGCAAGGCGGTGGACGCGTTGCGCGCTGACCGGCGGCTGGCGGGGGTGTTCGACCTGGAGACCGGCCCGTTCCTGACGGTGCCCGACCCCAGGCTCGCCGTACTGCAGGCTTCACCGGAGCAGTTCCGAGCGGTCACCGTACACATCGCAGAACCCGCCGAGGCCCCCGAGCACGCCCCCGGGCTGGAGCGTGCGGCGGGACCCGAGTAGGCCACGGCCCCGAGCGCACTCCAGACCTACGCTCCCCACGAGACCCGGCCCGGCACGCCCCGCAAGGGCCTGAGCGTGTCAGGGAGGTTGCGTGTTTCGGGGAGCGCTGGATCTCACGACACCGGGGGAGTGTCGTCAGATCCAGCGCGTTGAGGGAGCGCGATGGCCGGGAAGGTGGCCGTGGTCAGGGGACTCGGGTGAGGCGGATGGCGTCGGCGATCACGTAGCCGGTCGCGGAGGTCCACCTGCTGACCCCCACCACGTTGCCCGTCCCGGCGTTGAGCGCGTACGTGCCGAGGACCCGCCACTGCCCCCCGCCGCTCCGCTGGTCGACGATCACCGTCTGGTTACCCCCAGCGGCAGCCACGATGTACGGCGTCGCGCTGTTGTATCCAGGATCGGCCGGATACCAGACCTCCACCCGATAGCTACCGGCAGCGGGAACCGAAGCCCGGAACCACGCGGGGTCGCTCGCCGCGACCGGGTTGGCGAACCGGTAGTCGGCCCCGTAACGCTGAGAGGAGTAACTGGACACCCCCCACGCCGCCCCCGCCTCGACCGCGTCCACGACGATCGGGCCGCCGGACCCGTCCACCGTCTTCCCCGCGCTGGGCGTGCTCTCCTGGTGGGTCCTGGTGAGCGCGGTCACGTAATACGTGCCCGACGTGGCCGTCGTGTCGGTGAACGACGTGCCCCTGGTTGTCCCGAGCAGGTTGCGCGCGTCGCTGGCCCAGCACGGGTCGTCGGCTCGGTATACGGCGTATGCCGTCCCCGACCCCTGCCAGCTGAGCGAGACCCCGCCCGACCCCGCCGTCGCCGTGGTGATCGTCGGCGCGGCAGGCGCGCTCGCCGTACCACGAGACGGAACGAAGGACGGGCGCGTGTAATGGTCGGCGGCCAGCCGCGAGAAGGACCCGATGCGGTCGGCGCGCACGTCCTTGGCGCTGAAGTAGACGTCGCCCAGCACCTCGGGATGTCGCCGGTTGTCGGTCAGGTGGTCGCTCAGCTCCGCCGGGTCCTGCCAGGCCGCGTCCTGCCCGGACGCCCCCGCCCGGTAGGCCGCCTGCCCCGCGTAGAGCTGCACGTTCGTGCCCCTGACCACGTCCGACCACCAGGCGGTGAGCACCGCGTAGTCGGCGGCGGCGAACCCGATGTGCCAGTAGAGCTGCGGGTTGATGTAGTCGATCCACCCCTGCTTGACCCAGCGCCGGCTGTCGGCGTAGATCGCGTCGTACGACTGCAGCCCCGACGTCTGCGACCCCAGCGGATCGGTGGAGGCGTTGCGCCAGATACCGAACGGGCTGATCCCGAACGCCACGTGCGCCTTGGCCGTGTGGATGCGGGCGCCGAGCTCCTGCACCAGCTTGTCGACGTTGGAGCGGCGCCAGTCGGCGATCGGCCCGGAACCGTACTGCGCATGGGCGGCCGAGTCGGGAATCGCCTGCCCGCTGACCGGATACGGGTAGAAGTAGTCGTCCAGGTGTACGCCGTCAACGTCGTAGCGGCCGACCGCGTCCATGATCGCGTCCTCGATGAAGGCGCGCACGGCGGGGATGCCCGGGTTGTAGTAGAGCTTCCCGCCATAGGCGAACCGCCAGTCCGGGTGCTGCCTGGCCGGATGCGTGGCCACCAGCTTGGTCGGATCGTCCTGGTTCGACACCCGATACGGGTTGAACCAGGCATGGAACTCCAGGTTGCGGGCGTGCGCCTCGGCGACCATGAAGGCGAGCGGGTCGTAGCCGGGGTTGCCGCCCTGGGTGCCGGTGAGCCACTGCGACCAGGGCTCGTACGTCGAGGGCCAGAACGCGTCGGCGGTCGGCCTGACCTGCACGACCACGGCGTTCATGCGCCTGGAGACCGCCAGGTCGAGCCACGAGCGGAACTCGGCCTGCTGCGCCGGGACGCTGAGCCCGGTACGGCTCGGCCAGTCGATGTTGGCGACGGAGGAGATCCACATGGCCCTGAACTGACGCTTGGGCGTCGCGGGATCCGGGGTGCATACGGCGGCGTATGCGGAAGCGACGGGAGTGACGAAGAGGGAGAGCACGAGCGCGACGACGGCCGCTAATCGGGTCACAGGCGAAAATTTTCATCTACTACCAGAGTGATGTCAATTATCGACATTTGTCATGAACCCTCTTACTCTGCAGCCACACCCCCCGTTTTCAAGGAGCGCTCATGGCACGATTAGCGGCATTCGTCGCACTCCTGCTGATCTTCGCCGGGCAACCCGCCCTCGCCGCCCGTACGGCCCCCCTCCGCGCCGCCTTCGACCAGGCGGCCGCCGCCCAGGACGTGCCCGCCGACCTGCTGGCCGCCCTGGCGTACGCGGAAACCCACCTCGACGGCCATGACGGCAAGCCCAGCGCCAGCGGCGGCTACGGCGTCATGCACCTGGTCACCAACCCCACCACGCACACGCTGGAGAAGGCAGCCGAGCTCACCGGCCTGCCCGTGGACCGGCTGCAGACCGACACCGCGGCCAACATCCTGGGCGGCGCCGCCGTACTGCGCTCCCTGGCGGACGAGCTGGGCCTCGACGAGAGCGCCAGGAAGGACGCCGGCCGCTGGTACCAGGCCGTCGCCAAGTACGGCAACGCCAGCTCGCCCGAGCTCGCCCGCCTGTACGCGGACACCGTCTACGAGCTGCTCGGCCTCGGCTTCAAGGCGCGCGGCATGAAGGTCGCGCCCCGCGAGGTCACCGCCGACCGCGGCTCGTTCGCCGCGACCCGCGACCTGCTCGCCGCCAGCCCCGACTACCCGAACGCCTCCTGGGTGGCGGCCAGCTCCAGCAACTACACCGCCTCCAGCCGTCCCTCCAGCTACGCCATCGACCGGGTCGTCATCCACGTGACCCAGGGCTCCTACGCCGGGACCATCTCCTGGTTCCAGAACCCCAGCGCCCAGGTCTCCGCGCACTACGTGGTGCGTTCCTCCGACGGCGCGATCACCCAGATGGTGCGCGAGAAGGACATCGCCTGGCACGCCGGCAACTGGACCTACAACACCAGGTCCATCGGCATCGAGCACGAGGGCTACGTCAACGACGCGTCCTGGTTCACCGACGCCATGTACCGCTCGTCGGCGGCGCTGACCAAGGCCATCTGCGACAAGTACGGCATCCCCAAGGACCGCTCGCACATCATCGGTCACTTCGAGGTGCCCGGCGCCGACCACACCGACCCGGGTCCGAACTGGAACTGGACCACCTACATGAACTACGTCACCGGTGGTGGCGGCGGCACCTGGTCGACCACGGTGGACAACTCGGGCGCGTTCACCGCGAGCGCCAACTGGGGCACCTCGGCCTACTCCGGGCAGCGCTACGGCGCCGACTACCGCTTCGCCAACCCGGTCGCGGCCAGCGACCCGGCGTGGTTCCGCGCCAACCTGCCCAGCGCGGGCACCTACCGCGTCGAGGTCTGGCACCCCGCCGACCCCGGCTACAACAGCTCGGCCCCGTACATCGTGGCCACCTCGAGCGGCAACCAGACCGTCTACGTCGACCAGCGCTCCGGCGGGGGCAGCTGGAAGAGCATCGGGAACTTCTCGCTCAACGCCGGCGACCAGAACATCGTCGGCGTGAGCAGGTGGACGGCCGGCACCGGCTACGTCATAGCCGACGCCGTCCGCCTCACCCGCCTGTAACTCCCGTGACCGGGCCGGGTGTCAGTACCCTCGGGTGTACTTGACGCCCGGTCCGATCGAGATCGGCACCCCGGCGCCGTCGACGAGGTTGCCCGCCGAGGCGACGCTCATCTTCTCGCCCTCGCCCTTCTTGAGCTGGATGCCCGTCTCCTGCTTCGTGCCGTGCCCGACGATCGTGTTGCCCGAGATCGCCGCGTGGCCCCAGCCGTAGTTGACGTTGTCCAGCGCCATGTAGACGAAGTTCACGCCGTCGGGCAGCGGGCCGGTGGCCGCGACCTTCCGCTCGACCGGCGCCCTGCGCTCCCTGAAGGCCTGCTTCAGCTCGGCGAAGCCGTTCGGCGGCGGCAGGAACTTGTGGATCCTGTTGCCGGTGATCGTGGTGGCGGCGTCACCCTGCAGGTCGCAGCGGATGCCGTAGTAGGTCTGGTCCTTGGTGCTCTCCGCGCCGAAGTCCTCGATGTAGTTGTTGCTGATGGAGGTGCCGAAGCAGCGGTGCGCGTCGATGGCGTTCTTCGGCGTCGCGTACAGGTGCAGCTCGCTCAGCGTCCAGCCGGCCGCGTTGTCCATCTGGATGGCGTTGGTGCCGTTGAACCCGATCCAGGCGCGCTGCAGCGTCCAGTCGGTGACCGAGTTGCCCGGGTCGACGACCCTGATGCCCGCCTCGGCGGAACCCTCGATGTCGACGTCGCTGATGACGCTGTTCACCATGGTGTTACGCAGCAGCGTGCCGTTCTGGGACGGGTTGCTGATGCGGATCCCGTCGGACGGGGCCCCGTAGATGTCCATGTCGTACACCCGGGCGTTCCAGGCGCGCAGCATCAGGCCCACGGTGCCGGTGTTGGCGTCGCGGTTGCCGTCGAGGGTCATCCGCTCGATGCGGATGGTGTCGTCGCTGGTCTCGGCGTTCTTCACCCAGCCTTCCGAGGCGAGCATGGCGGGCAGGTTGGCGCCGTCGGCCTGCTTGATGAAGGTGCCCATCTTCCCGTCGCCGCGATAGGTACGGCGGGGCGGGAGGCTGAGCGTGGCGGTGAGCAGGCACGGGCCCTTGAAGACGACCTCGTCGCCCTCTTTGGAGGAGTCGATCGCGGCCTGGAGCACGGCGGCGTCACCGGCGGCGTTGGTGCAGGTGGCGTCGACGCGGTTGGCGTTGGCCGGCGCGGCGAGCGTGGTGACCGCCAGGCCTGTGGCGGCCAGGACGGCGGCTGAGGCGAGCAGGGCGGTTGGTAAACGACGCATGGCGGCGTCCTTCCTGGTTCGCAGGAGACGTCCCCCGTCCCCCGAAGACCGATCCCCCTAGACCGGCGGTGATCATCCTGCCAGGGATCATGAACCGCCGCGCACTTCTCCCGATCTTCGCCAGTGCGATCCACCCAGTGACCGACCGAACACGATCTACGACCACCCAACGCCCCGCCGCCACCTCCAACATCCTTCGCTACCGAGCGCCCGACGGGGGGCTGGTCAACACCCGCGATCGGCCTCACTCGACGGTCTGTAGGACGGACGGAAACTGCCTGCGAGGGCCAGCCACAGCAGGAGCGGGGGCGGGCGGGTGGGCGGGCGGAGGGCGGGCAGGCGGGCGTGGGTGGATAGGAAGAGGAGGTGTGTGGGGGGAGGAAGGGGAGGTGGGTGTGGAAGGGGGAGGGGCAGGCGGGGTGGAGGAAAGAAAGGGCAGGCGGGTGATGGGGTGATCCGCCGTAGACTGGAGATATGCGCACTCCCGATTGATCGGCCGCCCGCACGTGCGCCCACCACCTAGTTTCCTACCCGGGAGTGTCCGTCCCACCATGATCATCGCCAGTGAGATCGAACTGCGCGCAGGCTCCCGCCTGCTCATCGAGAGTGCCTCCTTCCGCGTCAACCCCGGCGACAAGATCGGCCTCGTCGGCCGCAACGGCGCGGGCAAGACCACGCTGACCAAGGTGCTCGCCGGTGAGGGCATCCCCGCCGCCGGTACGGTCACCACCAGCGGCAGCGTCGGCTACCTCCCCCAGGACCCCAGGCAGGGCGACCTGTCCATCCTGGCCCGCGACCGCATCCTGTCCGCCCGCGGCCTCGACGAGGTCCTGCGCAAGCTGCGCGAGGCCGAGCAAGGCATGTCCAGCGCCGACCAGCGCACCAAGGACAAGGCGATCAAGCAGTACGGCAGGCTCGAAGACCAGATGCACGTCCTCGGCGGCTACGCGGCCGAGTCCGAGGCCGCCTCGATCGCCTCCAGCCTCGGCCTGCCCGACCGGGTCCTCGGACAGCCCCTGCAAACGCTTTCCGGCGGCCAGAGAAGGCGCGTGGAATTGGCGCGCATTCTCTTCTCCGGAGCGGAAACTCTCCTGCTTGACGAGCCGACAAACCACCTCGATGCAGACTCAATCGGGTGGCTTCGTGATTTTTTGCGATCACATCAGGGCGGCTTGGTGATCATCAGCCACGATGTCGACCTTCTTGAAGCGACGGTCAACAAGGTCCTGCACCTCGACGCCAACCGCACCGTGATCGACACCTACAACGTCGGCTGGAAGACCTATCTGGCCCAGCGCGAGAGCGACGAGAAGCGCAGAAAGCGCGAGCGCGCCAACGCGGAAAAGCAGGCGGGCGCGCTGTTGTCGCAGGCGGACAAGATGCGCGCCAAGGCCACCAAGGCCAAGGCCGCGCAGGACATGATGCGCCGCGCCAACCGCCTCCTGGCGGGCACCGAGGAGGAGCGCAAGGCCGACAAGGTCGCCAAGCTGCGCTTCCCCGACCCGCTGCCCTGCGGCAGGACGCCGCTCATGGCCGAGGGCCTGTCCAAGTCGTACGGCTCGCTGGAGATCTTCACTGACGTCGACGTGGCCATCGACCGAGGTCACCGCGTCGTGATCCTCGGCCTGAACGGCGCTGGCAAGACCACGCTGCTCCGGCTGCTGGCCGGAATCGAGGAGCCGGACACCGGCGAGATCAAGCCGGGACACGGCCTGAAGATCGGCTACTACGCCCAGGAGCACGAGACCCTCGACCCCGACCGCACGCTCCTGGAGAACATGCGCTCGGCCGGCGGCGAGTTCACCGACACCGAACTCCGCAAGGTGCTCGGCTCGTTCCTCTTCACCGGCGACGACTCCGACAAGCCCGCCGGCGTCCTGTCAGGTGGCGAGAAAACCCGGCTGGCACTGGCGATCCTGGTCCTTTCGAGCGCCAATGTGCTCCTGCTCGACGAGCCCACGAACAACCTCGACCCGGTCAGCCGCGAGCAGGTTCTGAGCGCGTTGAGGTCCTATTCAGGAGCAATCGTCCTGGTCACGCATGACGAGGGTGCCGTTGACGCACTTTCACCGGATAGGGTGATCTTGCTACCAGACGGAACTGAAGACACATGGAGTGCTGAATTTTCCGATCTTGTGGCACTCGCCTGATCTTAATTTGAGTGGGTACGGATCTTTTCCCATGGAGTAGGTAGCCGATCCCGCTGAAATGACTGATCATGGCGGAGTAACGCTGCGGAAGTCTGGCACTACAGGAGGTACTCGTGGCCGAGACTCTGAAGAAAGGCACCCGGGTGACCGGGGCCGACCGCGAAAAACTGGCAGGCGATCTCAAGAAGCGCTACGCCTCGGGTGAGAGCATCCGGGCGCTGGCCGCTTCGACCGGCCGGTCCTACGGGTTCATCCACCGCATCCTGAGCGAGTCCGGCGTGGCTCTGCGCGGGCGCGGTGGGGCGACCAGAGGCAAGTCCAAGCGCTGAGCCGCCTCGGAACGCGCGTCCGCAGCCGCTCGTCTCCGTTCAGTCGCAGCGTCGCGTCCGAGCCCGCCTAGAACTTCATTCTGTGGAGTGGGTAGGCTCGGGCGCGACGATTCAGCGACGGCGCAGGGGAGCGGGCAATGGCAGACGCGGTGCTTGGGGGGAGAGCGGCAGGCTTCTCCGAGACGGAGGCAGGCCTGCGCTTCGAGGTGGACGGTGAGATCGCGACGATCACGCTGGACCGGCCGGAAAAGCGCAACGCACAAACGTTCGCGACCTGGTCGGCCCTGGCCCGCATAGGTGACAACCTGCCTGAGCAGGTGAGAGTCGTCGTGGTGCAAGGTGAGGGACCGTCCTTCTCGGCAGGGATCGACCTGCGGATGTTCACGCCCGAGGGGGTGCCGGGGCAGGGCTCGTTCAGCTCGGCCGCGGCTGCCGACAACGACACGTTCGACGAGCGCATCGCGCGCGCCCAGCAGGGCTTCACGTGGTTGCGCCGGCCGGAGATCGTGTCCATCGCCGCAGTGCATGGGCACGCCATTGGCGCCGGTTTTCAGCTGGCGCTCGCCTGTGACCTGCGGATCGTCGCCGACGACGTCAGGTTCTGCATGAAAGAGCCCGCACTCGGCCTGGTGCCCGATCTGACGGGAACCAAGCCGCTGGTGGACCTGGTCGGTACGGCCAAGGCCATCGACATCTGCCTGACCGCACGGATCGTGGGCGCGGAGGAGGCGTTCCGCCTGGGTCTCGCGGAGCGGGTCGTCGCACGAACCGAGCTGGCGCAAGCCGTACAGGACAAGATCGCCGAGCTGCTCTCGACCAACAGGGACGCGGCGACGGCGACCAAGCGACTGCTCCAGGGAGCGCGCGAGCGCACCCTGGAGGAGCAGTGTGCGGCCGAGCGCAAGGAGCAGGCGGCGCGGATCAGGGCGCTGTTCGCCTCTGGCTGAGCAGGGAATGGCCGAACATCAGGCTACGCTGCACTGACCATGGCGATGATGGGAGGGGGCTTCGGCCCCCAGGCGATGCGCTCGCTGCGACGTGACGAGTCCGTCATGCAACAACGCCTGACCAAGGGCACGGTGAAGCGCATCTCCGGCTACGCCAAGCCGTTCGCCGGGCAGATCGTCGCGTTCCTGTTGCTCGTCGTGGCGGGCGCGGTCATCGTGATCGCCAACCCGCTGCTGATGAAGGCGATCATCGACAACGGCATCCTGGCCAAGGACACCGGGGTCGTGATCGGCCTGGCGGTGGCGATCGCGGTCCTCGCGCTGCTGGACGCGGGTCTGGGCCTGGCGCAGCGGTGGTTCTCCTCGCGCATCGGCGAGGGGCTGATCTACAACCTGCGCACCGAGGTGTTCGACCACGTGCAGCGCATGCCGGTGGCGTTCTTCATGCGCGCCCAGACCGGCGCGCTGGTCTCCCGGCTCAACTCCGACGTGATCGGCGCGCAGCGGGCGCTGACCAGCACCCTGTCGTCGGTGGTGTCCAACGTGGTCAGCCTGGTGCTCGTGCTCGGCGCGATGCTGGTGCTGTCGTGGCAGGTCACGCTGGTGTCGCTGGTGCTGCTGCCGATCTTCATCATCCCCGCCAAGTACGTCGGCCGCCGCATGTCGGCCTACACCCGCGAGCAGATGCAGCTCGATGCCGAGATGAGCTCGGTGATGACCGAGCGGTTCAACGTGGCGGGCGCGATGGTCGCCAAGCTGTACGGCAGGCCGGAGGAGGAGGCCGACAACTTCGGCGGCCGGGCGGCCAGGGTGCGCGACATCGGCGTGACGGTCGGCATGTACGGCATGGTGTTCCGTACGGCGCTGGGCCTGGTCGCGGCGCTGGCCACCGCGCTGGTCTACGGCATCGGCGGCGTGCTGGCCGTGCAGAACGTGTTCGAGCTGGGCACGCTGGTGGCGCTGGCCGCGCTGCTGATGCGCCTGTACGGCCCGCTGACCTCGCTGTCCAACGTGCACGTCGACGTGATGACCGCTTTGGTGAGCTTCGACCGGGTCTTCGAGGTGCTCGACCTCAAGCCCATGGTCGCCGAGAAGCCCGACGCCGTGGACGTCCCTGAAGGCCCGGTCTCGATCACCTTCGACGACGTGCGCTTCCGCTACCCGGCGGCCGAGGAGGTGTCGCTGGCCTCGCTGGAGTCGATCGCCCGCCAGGACACCGGCCAGTCGCACCCGGTGCTCAAGGGCGTCTCCTTCACCGCCCGCCCCGGCCAGCTCATCGCCCTGGTCGGACCGTCCGGCGCGGGCAAGACGACGATCACCTCGCTGGTCTCGCGGCTGTACGACGCCAACGAGGGCGCGGTGCGGATCAACGGCCTCGACGTGCGTGACGCCACGCTGGCCTCGCTGCGTGACACCGTCGGCGTGGTCATGCAGGACGCGCACCTGTTCCACGACACCATCGGCGCCAACCTGCGCTACGCCAGGCCGGACGCCACCGAGGGGGAGATCTGGGACGCGCTGCGCGCCGCGCAGATCGCCGACCTCATCGAAGGCCTGCCCGACCAGCTCGACACCGTCGTCGGCGACCGCGGCTACCGCCTGTCCGGCGGCGAGAAGCAGCGCCTGGCCCTGGCCAGACTGCTGCTGAAGGCCCCGCGCGTGGTCGTCCTCGACGAGGCCACCGCCCACCTGGACTCCGAGTCCGAGGCAGCCGTGCAGCAGGCGCTGAAGACAGCGCTGGCCGGGCGCACCTCGCTGGTCATCGCGCACCGGCTGTCCACGATCAGGGAGGCCGACGAGATCCTGGTCGTCCAGGACGGCCGCATCGCCGAACGCGGCGGCCACGACGAGCTGCTGGCCAGGGGCGAGATCTACGCCGAGCTCTACCGCACCCAGTTCAGTTCGAGTAGCCCAGGCGCGTGAGCTCCTCGCGGGCCACCTTCTCGATCATCTGCAGGTCGTCGCCCCTGAGCCTGGCCCGCCACGAGCCCACCCTCGGGGTGCGCCTGCCGTACAACGCGACCTTCGACACCCGGGTCTCCAGGAAGCTCGACAGCGCCGCGACCGCGTCGGTCGGCTTGAGCACCAGGTCCTCGTAACGCAGGGTCAGCAACTGGTCGTCGGGCAGGTCCCGCCGCAGCTGCGCGGACAGGCGGACCGCGCTGCGCCAGCGCAACGCGCACTTGCCCGCCGTCGCCATGCCCTTCCACTGGTCGCGGTGCTCGTCGCGCTTCACGCCGAGGAAGGGGTTGGGGAACTCGGTGTCCTCGGACAACATCACCGGCTTGAACCACGCCAGGCACGCGGGGTCGGCCAGCATGTCGGCGGCGACGTCGCGCCCGTCGCGGATGAGCTGGACGAACCGGGCGTCGGGGAACGCCTGCAGCAGCACGGAGGCGCTGTAGATGAGGTCGGAGCTGGCGTCGCCGAAGCGGGTCACCGTACCCGTGGAGACGCACGGGCCCTTGCCTGTGACCCCGCCCGCCTCGCGGCAGGCGTCCGCGCACTCGCCGCACGCCCCCGGCCACACCTGCCACGACTCGGCCATCGCGTCGCGCAGCACCCGCGCGGCGCCGGTGCCCTTGGTGATCGACGGGCGGCGGGCGAAGGCGTAGACGACGTGCGCCACGCACGACCTGCCCATCGTCACGTGGAACCCGGGCGAGCGTTTCAGGGCACGCGCCAGCAGGTCCGCGCCGGAGTGCGGGGCACCGAGCAAGAACACCGGCCTGCGGACCTTGATGCCGTTGACCACGAGGATGTGGGGCGGAGGTCGCATAGGTGAGGTAAGTGTGACACCGTTTGCGGCGTGAATGTGACGGTCCTGACCGGAGCCGGCATCAGCACCGACTCGGGAATTCCCGACTTCCGCGGGCCACAGGGGGTGTGGACCAAAGATCCCGCCGCCCAGCAGCTTTTCACGCTGCAGAACTACCTGGCCGACCCGGACGTGCGCCGGCGTTCCTGGATCAGCAGGAGAGAGCATCCGGCGTGGCGCGCCGAGCCCAACGAGGGCCATCGCGCGCTGGTCGAGCTGGAGCGCGCCGGGCTGCTGCGGGCGATCATCACCCAGAACATCGACGAGCTGCACCAGCGCGCGGGCAGCTCGCAGGTCATCGAGCTGCACGGCACGATCTTCCAGGTCGAGTGCGTCTCCTGCGGGCTGCGCACGCCGATGCGCGAGGTGCTCGACCGGAACCAGGACGACCCGGAGTGCCTCGACTGCGGCGGCATCCAGAAGGCGGCGACCATCTCCTTCGGCCAGTCGCTGCGTCCCGCCGTGCTGCGCGAGGCGATCTCGGCCGCCCGCGAGTGCGACCTGTTCCTGGCCGTCGGCACGTCACTGACCGTGCAGCCGGCCGCCTCGCTCTGCGCTGAGGCGCTGGACGCGGGGGCCGCCCTGGTCGTCATGAACGCCCAGGCCACGCCGTACGATGCCCACGCCGACCTGGTCATCGACCAGCCCATCGGCCAGGCACTGCCCGCGCTCGTCAAGGAGTTGATCGATGAGGCCAGGTGACACCGTCGCCGTCGTCTCCCCGTCAGGACCGCCGAACGCCGCACGGCTGCGCAACGGCGTGCGCGCGCTGGAGGCGCTGGGCCTGAAGGTGGTGCTGGGCGAGAACGTCATGGCCCGCCAGACCCTCGACTACCTGGCAGGCTCCGACGCGGCGCGCGCCGCCGACCTGCAGTCCGCGTGGTGCGACCCGGCGGTCTCCGCCGTGTTCTGCTCCAGGGGCGGGTACGGCTCGGCCAGGCTGCTCGACCTGCTGGACTTCGACGCGATGCGCGCGGCGGGGCCCAAGACGCTGATCGGCTACTCCGACGTCACCGCGCTGCACCACGTGTGGGGGACGGAGCTCGGGCTGCCCACGCTGCACGGGCCGATGCCCGCCTACGAACCGTTCTGCGACGAGCCGCGGACGTGGGAACACCTGCGTGCCGCCCTCTTCGACGACCCGCTGCCCGTGCCCGGCTCGCTGGTCCTGTCGCCCGGCCGGGCCGAGGGTGTGGTCGCCGGCGGGAACCTGTCGTTGCTGGCGTCGCTCTGCGGCACCCGCTACCAGCCGAGCTTCGCCGGAAAAATCGTGTTCTTGGAGGAAATCGGGGAGGAGCCGTACCGCGTCGACCGCATGCTGACCCAGCTCCTGCAGACCGGAGCGCTGGACGACGTGGCCGGAATCGCGCTCGGTTCGTGGGAGGAGTGCGGCGACCCGCTGCCCGTGCTCCGCGACCGGCTCGTGCCGCTCGGAGTGCCGATTCTGGCGGGGCTCCCGGTCGGTCACGGCACACCACACCTCAGTGTGTGGCTTGGGGCTCTTGGGGTTATCGATACCGAATCGTGCTCCCTATCTGGTCGGCTCCGCGACGGGGAGGGGGCACTCTAGGAGGCGCGCATAGGGACGAATCCGACAGAGGGGACATGGCGCGTGAAGTTCTTCGGGCGTGAGCCCTCACGCAGGCCGATCGAAGACGTCGATCTCGACTCCCTGCTCTCCCTGGTCGCCGACTCCCTCGGTTATACCTGCGCCTTCGCCCCCGACGGTGGTTCGCTCACCCTGGGCGGCTCGCGCGACATCCTCGTACGGCTCGCCGGGCTCCGCCGCGAGGCGGGACGCAGGGCGCGCGAGGACTGGCCGATGCTGGTTTCCGAGCACCTGGCCCACGCCGTGGCCGCAGCCGACGACCTGCTCGACGTGTGCGACCTGGACCAGGTCAAGGCTCTGCTGCGTACCCGCGTGGAGGCCGTCGACGACGTCGCCGACCTGACCCGCGTCGTCGGCCGCCACCTCAACGGCGACCTCGTCGAGCTGCTCACCGTCGGCTCCCGGCCGGTGCGGCCCGAGGAGGCCGGGTGCTGGCCGATCCCGTCCGGGCAGGCGCTGGAGCTGGCCGTCGCCAACGTGCGGCAGGACGAGAAGCTCACCGTGGAGGCCGCCGACCTGGCCGGGACGCCCGCGTGGCGGCTCAGCGGCCTGTCGCCGTCGGCCGCGACGCACCTGCGGTGGCTGGAGGCGTACCTCCCCGTGCCTTCCGACGGGGTGCTGGTCGCGCTGCCCGACCCGCAGACGCTCGTCGTGCATCCGGTGGACGGCATCGGCGTGGTGCGGGCCATCGAGCGGATGCGCATCTACGCGGTGAAGACCGAGGGGCTGAGCTCGCAGGTCTACTGGTGGCACGAGGGACGGCTGACGCTCATCAAGGCCGACCTGGTGTTGCAGGACGGCCAGACCCGCCTCGTCGTCGCCCCGCCCCCGGAGTTCGCCCAGGTCCTGGCCCGGCTGGCGGTCTAGCCCTTCTGCCTGGCGCGGAAGGCCGCCGCTTTGGTGCGGCTCTGGCAGGACGGCGAGCAGAACGTGCGCACGCCGTTGCGCGAGCCGTCCACGAACACCCGGTCGCACTGGCTCGCCTGGCACACCCCGAGCCGCCCGGCCAGCGCGCTGCCCACCGCCAGCGCCAGCGCGGTCGCGCACCCGGCGGTCCACCCCACGGCCAGCGAGTCGTCGGCGCCGTGGAAGTGCAGCTGCCACGGCTCGCCCGGCGCCCGGTCGAGCTGCGGCCTGGCCCCGGTGTCGAGCAGGAGCGCGTTCACCAGCTCCGCCGCCCTGTCGACGTCCTGTGCCTCGACGGTCTCGAACACCTGCCGCATCCTGTGCGCCGCCCGCGCGAAGTACTCGGCTTCCTCCTGCGGCACGACCCGCTCCGGGCGCGGCGGCAGCGCCGCGATGACGGCGGGGGGCAGCGCCTCGCCGCGGGGCGCGAGGTAGGGCTTACCGTGCGCCTCGCCGTCGGTGAGGGCGTTGACGATCGCGACCGTGGCGTCCAGAAGTATCGTCACGTGACTATCGAACATCACTTGACTGGTCACTCCTTCGAGTCGTAGTGTCCGTGACCAACGATATCAGTTTCGTTGGTCACGGAGGTGCCTGGATGCCACGCGAAGTGCGCCTGCTGATCGTGGCGCGGGCGGTCAACAGGCTCGGCGCGTTCTCGCTGTCCTTCCTGACCGTGCTGCTGAGCGCCGGGTTCGGCGCTTCGCCGCAGCAGGCGGGGCTGATCTCGGCCGCGTTCGGGCTGGCGACGATCCCGTCGCGGCTGCTCGGCGGCTACCTGGCCGACCGCATCGGCAGGCGCACGACGATCGTGCTCGGGCTGGCCGGATGCGCGGCGGCCCAGATCGGCATCGCGGCGTCCGGGTCGGTGGCGATGGCCGCGGTGTTCGCGGTCCTGCTGGGGCTGGCCTTCGAGATCTACGAGCCCCCCAGCCAGGCGATGGTCGCCGACGCGGTGGGGCCGGAGGACAGGCCCAGGGCGTACAGCCTGTTCAACGCGGCCCTGGCGGCGGCCGGTCTGGGGGCCGGGCTGATCGCGGCCACGGTGGGGCGGTGGGACCTGCGGTGGTTGTTCGTGGCCGACGCGCTGAGCTGCCTGGCGTGCGCGCTCGTGGTACGGCTGGCGCTGCCTCCTGGCCGCCCCGCCGTACGGGAGAAGGCCGAGGAGGGGCCCGCGGGGGTGTGGCGGGATCGGGCGCTGCTGGTGATGCTCGCGTGCGGCACGCTGTTCGCGACCGTCTACATGCAGGTGGTCGTGGCGCTGCCGCTGGCCCTGGCGGGCGCGGGCCTGGAGGCGGCCGACGCGGGCGTGCTGCTGGCGGTGTCCGCCGTCACGATCGTCGCCTGCCAGCCGTTCCTGCGCGTCCAGCGCGCCACCGTCGCGCTGACCTGGGGTGCGTTGCTCATGGCCGCCGGGCTGGCCGGATATGCGGTGTCCGCCTCGCTGCCCGCGCTCATCGCCTGGACCGTGGTGTGGAGCGTGGGCGACGCGCTCATGGCCGGACGGCCGCAGGCCGTCGTCGCCGGGCTCGCGCCGGTCCCGGCGCGCGGCAGGTACCTGTCGGTCTACGGCCTGTGCTGGGGGGTGGCCACGATGCTCGCACCCATCACGGCCACCCAGCTCCTCGCCCGGCTCGGCCCGGCCGGGATGTGGGCGGTGACTGCCGCCGCCTGCCTGCTCATGGCCGCCGTGCAGGCGCCCGCCGTCAGGTACGCACTGCGGCGAGGCGACGAGCGCGAGCGGGAGCAGCGGCCACCCACAGCGCCACCCCGATGTACAGCGCCTGCTCGGGGATCCGCAGCCACAGCGGCGTCGCCTCCCCGCCGTTGAACTCCGCGCCGGACACGGCCGCGTAGATGTTGGCGGGCAGCAGCGCCACGAACAGCGCGGCCAGGCACAACGCGGCGGCCCTGCGGGTCGTGGCCAGCACGAGCCCGGCGGCGCCCATCAGCTCCAGGACGCCGGTGAGGTAGACCACGAGGTCGGGCAGCGGCACGAACGGCGGAACCATGCGGACCAGGTCGGCGTGGTTGGGCATGACGGTGACCCCGGCGGGCACGAAGTGCGCGCTCGCCGCCATGACCACCATGACGGCCAGCGCGTGCGCGGCGCTCGCCCGCCAGGTGCCGAACCTGGTGACGCCGAGCCGTCCGGCGAGCCGGAAGGCGAGCAGCCCCGCGACGAGGACGATGACGAGTTCCATGCGAACCCCTCCATTGGATAGCTGTCCTATCTAAGATAGATAGTTGAGCTATCCAATGCAAGGATTTATTCCGGAAGGGGCGTGGCCGGCTCCGGCGGCTTGAAGACGACCGGCGGCGCGCCGATGCCCAGCACGACAGGACCCGGCGGGTCGATGAGCATCCCACCGGCCGGATCCTGCGTCACCACGGTCCCGCCGAACTCCTCGCTCGACGGCGTGAACACCGTGCGCCCCCGCAGTCCGAGCCCGGCCAGGAACCCGAAGGCCTGGTTCTGCCCGAGCCCGATCAGGTCGGGCACCTCCACCGCGCCGCTCTCGTCGAAGTCGAAGGCGTTGCGGTGCGGCTCATCGCCGCTCACCGCCGCCTCGGCGCTCAGTTGCAGGTGCGCGACCAGCTTCCTGGCCGCGCCCTCCACCCGGTAGCCCTCGAACCGCAGCCGCCTGGCGCCCAGCGCACCGGCCAGCCGTACGGTGACCTCCTGGCCGGCCACCGCCTGCGAGGCCCACGGGCGGCCGTCGGCGTACGCGTCGAGCTGGTCGAAGCCCTGGACGGCGAGCCGTACGACGAGCGCGTCGTCCACGGCGGCGGCCGACAGCAGCTCCAGCCTGCGCACCGGCTCCGCCTTGAGCAGCGCGCCCGCCGCCTCCAGCAGGTCGACGTTGCCGGACAGCACGTCGCGCCTGGTCAGCTTGTGCGTGACGTCGGCGCGCACGCCCAGCTCCTCGACCGGCGTCCCAGCCGACGGACCGACGCGCAGCGAACGCCGTACCGCGACCCGCATGCCCGTCCCCGCGGGCAGTGACCGGTACGGCGAGGCCCCGCCCGCGTCCTCGTGGTCGTGCAGGGTCGTCAGGAGCTGGTGCGTCCAGACGTTGGCGCCGCCCGCGCCGGTGACCGGGTCGGTGCCGAGGACCTTGCCGATGGCGTGGTCCTGGAAACCGGCGGCGAACAGGTCGGTGGCCGAGTAGCAGCGGGCGTCGACGACCAGCACGACCGGGCCGTGGTAGCGCTGCCCGACGGCGTTGGCGAAGGCGGCCGAGGTGATCGGGAAGGAGGCCGAGAACACGTCGCCGGTCTCGGCCGACTGCTCCATGGAGGCGTACCACGGCTGCAGGTCGATCAGCCCCTTGGTCTTGCCGCCGTGCTTGGCGACCAGGCGCAGGTTGAGCGGGCTGTTGAGGAACTGCGTCGGCTGCGGCTCGATCCGGTTCGGTGTCAGGAGCTGCAGCATGCCCTCGGCCGCAGGGGCCAGGCCGCCGCCGTTGCCGCGCACGTCGACGATCAGGCCGTTCTGCGGCAGCAGCCCGATGAGCCTGATGACCTCGTTGACGAACCGGGCGGCGTTCTCGACGTGGAACGTCCACACGCGCAGGTGGCCGAACTCGCCCGAGGCCGTGCTCACCTTCCTGGCGCGGAACACCTTGGCGAACTCCGGCCGCACCTCGATCTCGTCCGCCGCGCGTTCAGCCGGGGCGAACAGCGCCTCCTTGACCCGGCCGAGCAGCTCGGCGTGCAGGTCGAGCGCGGCGGCGACGGCGACCTCGTTCGCCTCGTCGGCGTCGGGCAGGCGCGGGTTGACCGCGACCCGCCAGTCCTCGGTGATCGTGTCCTCCTGGCCGCCCGGGGTGACGTAGCGAAGGGTGACGTGCTCCTCGTACGGCGGCAGGTGCTTGATCAGCGGCCGCACCGTCAGGGAGTCGAGGCCGCGGGCGAAGCGGGCGGCCGAGTTGCTGCCCGCGTATCTGGCGGCGTTGAGCTCGACCGCCCTGCGGATCGGGATGTCGTTCCAGTGCGTCACCATCACGCCGGGCTCGAACCCGGTCGCGCTCTTCGGCGGCCGGTACCAGTCGGGCAGCGCCGTCACCACGAACCTGCCGTCGGCCTCCTCGATGAGGAACGGCAGGTAGGCGGTGACGTCAGCGAACGGCCGTGGCAGCAGGTAGTTGGTGTGCAGGTCGCGCAGCGAGTGGAAGATCTCCAGCAGCTCGGCGTGGAAGTCCCGCTCGGGTCCCATGGTGTTGTCCGTGACCCTGGACAGGCGGGCCTGTACGGCACGCAGCCGGTGCAGGGGGCTCACGCCGTGCGCGGTCACCTTCAGCGGCAGGTGCACGTAGTTCTGCTCGATCATCAGCAGCGCCTGGTTCACGATGAGCCGGCGCTCGGCGAGGCTGAGATCGGCATCAGCCTCGTTCATGAAGTCGATGAGCGTCTTGTCGGTCATCCAGCCACGATGCGCCTATTTCCGCATCCCAGCATGAGTAGCCCCTACCTACGCCGGCCAGCAAGATTGTCGGACCTCACCGGTAATGTCCCGCCCACCCCAAGATCAAGGAGCACGTGTGAACCCGTGGCGGGAAGTCGTCGAGCGCCTGGAATCCAGCGACACCAAGGGCCTGGTCAAGATCCTGGACGGGCTGACCGACCAGGACAGGAAGGAGGTGGCCGGGGAACTGCCCGGCCTCCTGGCCGAGCGGCTCGCAGCGGACGCCTGGTGGCGCTGGCTGGACGACGACCGCGCGACGGGGCTCCGCCTCGCCGGAGCCGCCTGCTTCGGCGGCGCGGCACAGGTGGCCGGGTGGCTGAACCGCCGCGGGCTCGCCGGTCGCAGGTCCGACGCCTCGCACCTCCTGCCCGTGCTGGAACGACGGTCGGCGGAGTGGCGCGCGGACCTCGCCGTCCGCCTGGTGGAACGGCTGCGCCCGTCTTCCGAGGCGGGCTGGTGGCTGGCGGAGCACGGTATCCCCGGCTGGGAACTGGCGGCCGACCTGATCCACGCCACCGGCATCGAGCCGCCGGACAACGACGCCTTCACCGCCGGGTGGATCTGGCACCTGACGGGCCGCATGTACATGAGCGGTCAGGCGGGTGCGGTGGCCGCCGACCCGCTGCTCGACGTCATGGTCCCCCGCCTGTTCCACGCGCAGGGAGTGGCGGCGGCGCTCACCTGGCATCACGAGACCACCATCGCGGGCGAGCTCGTCGCGCTGGCCGAAGCGGGACGGCTGCCGCGCGGGACCCTGCTCGACGGGTGCGTGGAGCGGTTCATCCTGGGCGGTCAGGCGGCCGAGCTCAGCCCGTTCGTGTCCCTCTGGAAAGCCATGAGAGCTGAGCTGGCCGAGATCCCCGTGCGTGACTTCGTCAGGCTCCTGCCCGCCGCGGCTTCCCCCGTGGTGCAGCTCGCCGCCGACGAGCTGCGCCGTGCCGACGCGGCGGGCCTCGTCGACGACAGCTTGTTCGCTGAGGCCGTTCAGGCGCTGGTGTTCCGTACGGAGAAGAAGTACGTGACGCAGGCGCTGCAGTGGATGGCCAAGGCGGCGCCGGCCAGGGCGGACGGCGCGCTGCCCGCCCTGGCCTCGGTGTTCGGTCAGGACAAGCCCGCGTTGCGCGACCGGGCGGTACGGCTGGCCGTCCAGCTGGCCGCCCACGCCTCGGGGGAGACGGCGCGGGCGGTGCGGGAGGCCGCGGCCACACTGCCCGACGGGCCGCGCGCGGAAATCGAGGCCGCCTTCGGAACCGTGCGGGCGGTGCGGGCAGCGCCGCTGACCGTGGGAGCGCCCGTCGCCCAGCCGCTGCCCGCGCTGCGGCCGCCGATCGCCTCACCTGACGAACTGGCCTACGAGCTGGAGGGGATTCGGTGGCCGGACGAGCCCACGCAGTACGAGCGGGTCCTGCAAGGGTTGGTGGAACTCTCCCATCGCGACCGCGCGTCCGTGGTCGATGCGCTGCGTCCATGGTGGCTGAAGAACTGGCAGGGCCCGTTCGCATCGGGCATCGGCAGGTCGGGAATGGACTCCGAGCCGCGTCCGCTGCTCGTGCGCTGCGCCGTCGCGATCGCCTCCCCTGACGCCAGCAGAGCATTGACCGCCGCTCTCGCGGACGAGCCGCAGCAGCCGGACCGGGCGCTCGACGTCTTCCTCCAGCGGCGTTTCCAAGAGGTCATCGCGCTGTTCGAGAGCGGTGCCACCCTGCCCACGCTCCTCGCCACGCCGACCGAGCCCACCGGCCACGTCGACCCCGCGACGCTGATCGACAGGCTCGAGCGGCTGGGAGGGACAGCACCTCTCCCCGTCGACCTCCAGCAGGCGCTGCTGCGGCTTCCCCGGGAGATCGCCGCTCCCCAGCGCCTGAAGCTCGCCGCGTGGCTGCGTGACGGCGGGCTGCCCGATCCCGAGGTGATCGTGGCGACCGAGACCGTCCGGCGTCCTGCCTCGCTCACCTACTACACCACCGAGCAGGCCGACCTCCGCGAGGTACACGCGCGGATGACGCCGGACGCCGCGCTGCCCCCGCTCCTCGCCATGCTCTGCGCGCTGGAACCGAGGTCGGGTTATCCCGCCTACTCTGATCAGCTGGGGTGGTGGCCGTCCATTCTGCCCTCCCATCGTGAAGTCGTAGCCGCTCACCTCCTCGAGTGCCTGCCCGCCAGCCTCGACAGCACGGACGGCCAGGTCGAAACCCTCGCGGCCCTGGTGCACGGCGAAGGCCCGGTTGGGGCCGCCCTCGGCTGCGCGCTGACCGTGGGGATGGGGCACCGGCTGCCCGCGCAGCGGGCGTGGGCCGTCGACGCTCTGGTCACCCTGGCGGCGCGTGGCGACGCTCCGGCCGCCGACCTGGGGTGGGCCGTCGCGGAGCTCGTCGGGCTCGGGACGGTCAAGCTCAACAGGGTCACCGCGGTGCTCGACGAGGCGACGGCGAGCGGCGCGCACGGCCTCGTGTGGGCGGCGCTGGCCGAGGCGCTGCCGCGGTTGCTGCCCGAGGGCGGGGAGAAGCCGGTGGCGGGGCTCGGTGAGTTGCTGGCCGTGGCCGCGGCGGCTGCGGAGCTCTCCGGGGCGCGCGGGGACGTCTCCCGGCTGGCCGGGCTGGCGGCGCGCCGGGGGAGCAGTCGTGTGGTCGAGGAGGCCCGGCGGCTTCAGCAGGTGCTGAGCGCGGGTTAGCGGCTGAGGGCGCGGGCGGCTTCGATGAGGGGGACGTGGCTGAAGGCCTGCGGGAAGTTGCCCACCAGGCGGGCGTAGCGGGGGTCGTACTCCTCGGCCAGCAACCCCACGTCGTTGCGCAGGGACAGCAGGCGTTCGAAGAGGGTCACGGCCTCCTCACGCCTGCCCTGCATGGCCATGACCTGGACGAGCCAGAAGCTGCACGCCAGGAACGCGCCCTCGCCGCCCGGCAAGCCGTCCACCGCGTTGTCCTCGGCCACCGGATAGCGCAGGACGAAGTCGTCGGACATCAGCTCGCGTTCGATGGCCTCCACGGTGCCCGTCACCATCGGGTCGTCGGGCGGGAGGAAGCCCACGATGGGGATGAGCAGCAGGGAGGCGTCCAGCTCTGAGGAGCCGTACGACTGGGTGAAGGTGTTGCGTGCCGCGTCGTAGCCCTTGTCGCAGATCTCGGCGTGGATCTGGTCCCGCACCGCGCGCCACCGGTCGACGGGGCCCGGCCGTCCGAAGCGTTCCACCTGCTTGATGGCGCGGTCCATCGCCACCCAGCACATCACCTTGGAATGCGTGAAATGCCTGCGCGGCCCGCGCACCTCCCACAGGCCCTCGTCGGGCTCGTCCCAGTGCTCCTCGACGTAGTCGAGCATCTCGCGCTGGATCGCCCACGCGCGGTCGTCGGCCGCCAGGCCCGAGGTGCGCGACAGGTAGAGGCAGTTCATCACCTCGCCGTACACGTCGAGCTGCAACTGGTCCACCGCGCCGTTGCCGATGCGCACCGGCCTGGAGTCCTCGTAGCCGGCGAGCCAGCCCAGCTCCATCTCCGGCAGGCGCCGCTCGCCGCCCACGCCGTACATGATCTGCAGGTCCTGCGGCCGCCCGGCGATCGCGCGCAGCAGCCACATGCGCCACGCCTGGGCCTCCTCGGTGTAGCCGTTGCCGATGAGCGCGTCGAGCGTCATGGTGGCGTCGCGGAGCCAGCAGAACCGGTAGTCCCAGTTGCGCACGCCGCCGATGTCCTCGGGCACCGAGGTGGTGGGGGCGGCGACGATGCCGCCGGTCGGCTCGTAGGTGAGCGCCTTGAGCGTGATGAGCGAACGGACCACGGCCTCGCGGTAGGGGCCCTGGTAGGTGCACTTGGCCACCCAGTCGGCCCACATGGCCTCGGTCTCGTCGAGCTGCTTCTCGGCGGAGATCTGGCGGGGCATGGGCTCGTGGGAGGGGTGCCAGGTGTAGACGAAGGGGATCCGCTCACCCGCCTTGACATGAAAAGTCGCGACATGGGCGTAGTCGCCGCCCTTGAGGGGAATGGGGGAGTGCAGCCAGATCGAGTCCGGGCCGCCGATGGCCTGCAGGTGGCCGTCGGTGCGGCGCACCCACGGGACGATGCGGCCGTAGTCGAAGCGGACCCTGAGCTGGGTGGACATCTCCACGGTGCCGGACACGCCCTCGACGATGCGCACCACGTCGGGGTTCTTGTCCCTGGGTGGCATGAAGTCGATGATCCGTACGGTGCCCGTCGGCGTGTCCCACTCGCTCTCGAGGATGAGCGTGCCTTCGCGGTAGCTTCGGCGGTCGGCGGGTCTTCTGCCGGTGGGGCCCAGCCACCAGTGGCCGTTGCGGTCGGTGCCCAGGAGGGCGGCGAAGCAGGCGGGGGAGTCGAACCTGGGCAGGCAGAGCCAGTCTATGGAGCCGTCGCGCCCTACGAGGGCGGCTGACTGCATGTCCCCGATGAGGGCGTAGTCCTCGATCCGCATGGACCGACGCTAACAGGGCGTAAGGCGATCACACGGTTGCGTCAGATCATGTCGCGTCATGAAATGACACAACCGTGCGATCACGTCATCAGGCCCAGCGAAGGTGGGCGTCTCTTCAAGGACCTCGCGGACCTCGCGGCGTCACGGGCCGGGCTTCACGGCGTCAGGGGCCGGGCCGCACGGGCCGCATGGCCTCACGGATCCCGTGGCCCCTCGGTCCCCAAGATCCCTGGGTCGCCCAGGTCCGTGCGGTCCGTGCGGTCCGAGGAACTCCGGGGTGGGGAGACCTCGGGGGTCGGAGGCCGTGAGGGAGATCTGGGGGAGGAGGCCCCAGGGGGCTTCCCTGCGGTTCTTCTTTGGCTCGGGGAACACGCGGTCAGGTGAGGGGGAACCAGCGGGTGAAGAGTTGGGTGAGGGGGCCGATGGCCAGCGCGAAGACCAGCGTGCCGATCCCGACCGTGCCCCCCAGCAGCCACCCCGCCGCGAGCACGGTGATCTCGATGAGGAACCGGCCCAGCCGTACCGACAACCCCAGCCTCATCAGCCCCGTCATCAGCCCGTCACGCGGCCCAGGGCCCATCCCGGCTCCGATGTACAGCACCGTGGCCAGCGCGATCGCCACCACGGCGCCGACCAGATAGACCCAGCTCAACACCCCGGAAGGCGTGGGAAGCACCCAGATGGCCGCGTCGGCGAAGAGCCCGAGGAAGACCACGTTGCTGAGGGTCCCCAGGCCGGGCTTCTGCCGCAGCGGGATCCACAGCAGCAACACCAGCGCCCCCACCCCGATGATGACCGTCCCGATCGACACCCCGAGGCGCAGGCCGACCCCCTGGTGGAAGACGTCCCACGGATCGTTGCCCAGCCCGGACTCCACCTGAAGCCCGATCCCAGCCCCATAGAGCGCCAAACCACCATAAAGGCGGATAAGTCGGGAAGAAAGCGACCCAAGGGACGGCATGGCGAGTTCAGTCATGAGACCACCCTGGCAGCGCAGTGGTTTGCATTAACAGGGCCAATCATGAAAAGTGGCCTTATGAGGCATTTGACGGCCACCCAGATCGCCAGGTTGCTCGACGTCGACCGCACCGCCAGGCCCTACTACCGCGCCCTGGCGCAAGCCGTACGCGGCCTCATCAGAGACGGCCAGATCCCCGTCCACGTCAGGATGCCCGCCGAGCGCCACCTCGCCGAGACCCTCCAGGTCAGCCGCACCACCGTGACCGCCGCCTACGACCAGCTCCGCGAGCAGGGCTACCTCGGCAGCCGCCAGGGCTCGGGCAGCTGGACCAGCCTCCCCGACCCGGCGACCACCTCCGACAACCCCTGGCTGTCCGTCGACGACGACGGCCTGCTGCAACTGCACTGCGCCGCCCCGCCCGCCACCTCCCGCCTCCAGCCCGCCATGGTCGCCGCCGTCGAGGACGTGCCCCGCTACGCCATGGGCACCGGCTACGACCCGATGGGCCTGCCGCACCTGCGCGAGCGCATCGCCGCCCGCTACACCGAGCGCGGCCTGGCCACCAGGCCCGAGCAGATCCTCGTCACCACCGGCTCCCAGCACGCCATCCAGCTCGTCATGAGCCTGCTCGTCGGCCAGGGCGACCCGGTGATCGTGGAGTCGCCGACCTACCCGCACGCGATCGACGTGGCCCGCCAGCACGGCGCCAGGATCGTCCCGGTCGGCATCTCGCAGGAGGGCTGGCAGCTCGACCTGGTGTCGGCCGCCATGCGCCAGTCAGGCGCCCGGATGGCCTACCTCATGCCCGACTTCAACAACCCCACCGGCGCGCTCATGGACGACGCCACCCGCGCCGCCATCGTCGGCGAGGCCAGGCGGAGCGACACCATCCTGCTCATCGACGAGACCTGGGCGGAACTGGCCATGGACGAGGTGCCGCGCACCGCCGCGATGGCCGCCTTCGACACCGACAGCCGGGTGATCAGCATCGGCTCGGCGTCCAAGCTGTGGTGGGGCGGGCTGCGCATCGGGTGGGTACGGACCACGGCGGCGCTGGCCCGCCGCCTGGCGGTCCAGCGGTCGGCCGTCGACATCGCCAGCCCGGTGCTGGAGCAGCTCGTCGTGGCCAGGCTCTTCGACGAGTTCGCGCAGACCAGGGCGGAGCGGAGCCGTACGCTGCGCGCCTCGCGCGACGCGCTCGTCGCCGCGCTGCGCGAGCACCTGCCGGAGTGGAGCTTCAGCGTCCCGCGCGGCGGCGGCACCCTGTGGATCAGGCTCGACCGCGGCGGCGCCACCCCGCTCGCCGAGGCGGCGGCCCATCACGGGGTACGGCTGGCGCCCGGCCCGTGGTTCGGCGTCGACGGCGCGCTGGAGGGCTACCTGCGCCTGCCGTTCACGCAGCCGCCGCAGGTGCTGGCCGAGGGGGTCGCCAAGATCGCCGAGGCGCGCCGCCGCGGTCCCGTCGGTCCCAGGCCGACGGGCGCATCGCTCATCCCTACGGTGTGAACCGGTAGAACAGCCACGAGTCATGCTCGATCGGCAGCAGCTCGACCGCCGAGAACCCGGCCTCCAGGCCCAGCGCCCGCACGGTTGAGGGCCTGATGCAGGTGCCGATCGCGGCGGACGGCTGCTCGACCAGGCTCGCCGGCAGGCACATCACCGCGCTCCACGCGTAGTGCGCCCGCTCCACCCGGTCGCCGGGCGCGGTGAACTCCTCGGCGACCCGCTCCTCCATCACCAGCACCACGCCGTCGGCCGCCACCTGGCTCTTCGCCGTGCGGAGCACCGACACCGGGTCGGCCATGTCGTGCAGGCACTCCAGCACGCAGACCAGGTCGTAGTCGCCCTCCAGGGTGGCGGCGTCGCCCGCGCGGAAGGTGACCCGGTCGCCCAGACCGGCCGCGTTCGCCTGGGCCTGCGCGATGGAGACCGGGTCCAGGTCGATGCCGTCGACGCTGGTCAGCGGGTAGCCGCGGGCGATCGCGATGCTCGACCAGCCGGTGCCGCAGCCCAGGTCGGCGACCCTGGCCCCGGCGGTCAGCCTGGCGTGCACGTCGGGCAGCGCTGGCAGCCACTCGGCCGCCAGGTGGTGCAGGTACTCGGGGCGGTTCTCGTCGCCCGCCCCGTTGCCGCCCTGCTCGCCGTACGCGGAGGCGGGGACGCCCGCGCCGGACCTGAACGCCTCGCGCACCAGGGGGAGCGCGCGCACCACGTCGAGCGCGTTGTAGGCGGCCGGGACCCGGTGGAGCAGGCTGTCCGGATCGAGCAGCACCTCGGCGTGCTCGCCGGGCAGGCTGAAACGCCCGTCCTCCGCGACCAGGACCGCCGCGACGGCCTGCTGCTCCAGCCACTCGCGCGCGTAACGCTCCGCGATGCCCGCGCGGGCGGCCAGCTCGGCGGGTGTCGACGGGCCCAGCTCGCGCAGCGCCGCGTAGAGCCCGAGTTCGGCGCCGAGCCACACGTGGCTGAGCTCCAAGGTGTGCAGGACGGCGTCGGAAAGCCGGTCGGCGAGGGTCATACCGGCAAATCTAGTCGTTCATCCCGTTGGCGAGGGGGGCGCGCCAGCCGTACCGCATGGCCAGGATCCGCAGCCCGAAGGCGATCACCGCCGACGTCAGGATCGCGGGCCAGCCGTGCAGGTCGACGGCGTACAGGGCGGCCATCGTGGCCGAGCCGAGCGCGGCGGGCAGCGCGTAGAGCTGGCGGTCGTAGAGCAGCGTCGGGATCTCCCCGGCCAGCAGGTCGCGCAGCACGCCGCCGCCGACCGCCGTGGTGACGCCCAGCAGCGTCGCGTGCAGCGGCGTCAGCCCGAACGCGAGCGCCTTGTCCGTGCCGACCGCGCAGAACAGCCCGAGACCCGCCGCGTCCAGCACGAGGATGAACGGCATGAGCCGCTGCACGTGCGGGTGCCAGAAGAACACGATCACCGTCGCCACGATCGGCACCACCACGTAGCCGATGCTCTCGAACGCCGCGGGCCTGAGGTTGAGAATGAGGTCGCGGACGACACCGCCGCCGAGCGCGGTCATCTCGGCGAGTACGGCGATGCCGACGATGTCGAGGCGTTTGCGCACGCCCATGAGACCGCCACTCAGGGCGAAGACGAAGATTCCGACGAGATCCAGCAGTTCCGACACGAGGGACTAGTCTCCCATGAGCGTCCGGAGCCTCCTGATGAACACCATCATGAAGAGCCCGGCGACGATCGCGGACAGGGCCAGGCTCAGGAAGTACATCGGCAGCGAGACCACGGTGGTGAGCTTGTACATCTGCCCGCCCACCGAGTCGCCGAGCGCGGTGGCCAGGAACCAGACGCCCATCATCTGGCTCAGGAACGCCTTCGGTGCCAGCTTGTTGGTCACCGACAGGCCCACCGGGCTCAGGCACAGCTCGCCGAGCGTCTGGATCAGGTAGGTGGCCGTCAGCCACAGGATCGACACCTTCACCCCGGTGGAGGCCTGGCCCGCGGCCAGCGACATCACCACGAAGCTCGCGCCGACGAACACCAGCGCGATCGCGAAGCGGAACGGGATGCTGATGCGGTCGCCGTACCTGTTCCAGAGCACGGAGAAGACGGGCGACAGGGCGATGATGGCCACGGAGTTGACGTTGGAGACCTGGCCGGGGTCGATGCTGATGCCGAACACGGTGAGGTCCGTGCTGTCCTTGGCGAACAGCGTCAGCGCGCTGCCGGCCTGGTCGTAGATCATCCAGAAGATCGCCGCCGCCAGGAACAGCCAGACGTAGGCGCGCAGCTTGACCCGCTCCTGCGGGGTGACCTCGCTCGACCTGAACAGGAAGGCGAAGTAGGCGATCGGCACCACGGCGCACACGATCGTGAAGGCCAGGGTGAACCGGTCGAGGGTGAACGTTCCGCTCCACCCCCACACCGCCAGCACGACCACCACGGCCACCGCGCCGCCGATCGTGGCCTTCTTGAACCGTGAGGACTCCTCGGGGGTCAGCCGGTGCTCGGCCCGGTCGCCCGCGCCCCGCAGCGACTTCCTGCCCAGCACGT
Organism: Nonomuraea sp. NPDC050556; assembly: GCF_044457355.1. Taxonomy (NCBI): domain Bacteria; kingdom Bacillati; phylum Actinomycetota; class Actinomycetes; order Streptosporangiales; family Streptosporangiaceae; genus Nonomuraea; species Nonomuraea sp. NPDC050556. Next base: position 144,080 of record NZ_JBITGU010000001.1, read on the forward strand.
ACTGCACCAGGCCCAGCGCCATGCCGATCGCGGCGAGGCTGAAACCCCTGTGCCACGTGTCGCCGTCGGCGGGCGCGATCATCGGGACGAACAGGATGCCGAGGAACGCGCCGAGGTTGACGCCCATGTAGAACAGCGCGAAACCGGCGTCTCTGCGCTGGTCGGCGTCCTGGCGGTAGAGCTCGCCGACCATCGTGGAGATGTTCGGCTTGAGCAGGCCGCTGCCCAGCGCGATGAGGATCAGGCCCAGCCACACCGTCGCCCCGTTGGACGGGATGGCCATGCTGATGTGGCCGGACATGATGACCACGCCGCCCCACAGGACGGTTCTGCGCGCTCCCAGGATCCGGTCGGCCACCCAGCCGCCGACCAGGGCGGTCAGGTAGACCGAGCCGACGTAGACGCCGTAGATGCCGGCGGCCGTGGTGTCCGACAGCCCCATCCCGTCGCGCGCCGCGGGCGCGGTGAGGAACAGCACCAGAATGGCGCGCATGCCGTAATAGCTGAAGCGCTCCCACATCTCGGTGCTGAACAGCGTGGCCAGGCCCCATGGATGGCCGAAGAAGGTCTTCTCACCCGTCTTCATCACAACGCCCCCGATAACACGATCCGCATGTGATTGATCACTCTACGTGATCAGAGACGGTTGTCACTGTGCAGGCCTTGTCGGGAGATAACGCGATGTGGTGCGATGCATGCCACCTGTGCAAGTGAGCACTGACTGGAGGGCGCGCTATGGCCGATGTCCTTGGAGTACGGGCCGAGATCGAGGAAGAGATCTCCGGCCGGACCGTCTGCGAGCAGCTCAGACAGATCGCGGAGGAACACCCCGACTCGCCCGCCTACTCCGACCCCGTCGAGGGCGGATGGAGCACGCTGAGTTACGCCGAGGCCAGGCAGCGCGCCCTGGAGATCGCCGCCGCGTTCGCCGCGATCGGCCTGGAGCCCGGCGAGGCCGTGGCGCTGATGATGGTCAACAGGAGCGAGCACGTGCTGGCCGACCTCGGCGCCGTGCACGCGGGCGGCCTGCCCTGCTCGGTCTACGCGACGTTCGCGCCCGACCAGATCGCCTTCGTCGCCGCCGACGTGCAGGCCCGCTACGTCGTGCTCGGCGGGGCCAAGGAGCTGGCCCGCTGGGAGCCGGTCCTGGGCGACCTGCCGGGCGTGCGCAGGATCATCATGCTGGAGGACGCGCCCGAGGGCGACGAACGCTTCATGAGCTGGTCCGACTTCCTCGCGCTCGGCAGGGAGCGCCTCGCGGTGGACCCGGCGGGGACCGACGCCCGCTGGCGCGCCGTCGCCCCCGGCGACGTGCTCACCGTCCTGTACACCTCGGGCACCACGGGCATGCCCAAGGGCGTGCCGCTGACCCACGCGAACGTCTTCTACGAGGTCGCCTCCACCGACCGGCTCACCTCGCTGCCCGTCCACGGCACGCAGATCTCCTACCTCACCTACGCCCACATCGCCGAGCGCGTCCTGAGCCTCTACCTGCCGCTCGTCAAGATCTCCCACGTGCACTTCTGCACCGACCTGGCCAACCTCGGGCCGACGCTCGCGCAGGTCAAGCCGATGATGTTCTTCGGCGTGCCGCGCGTGTGGGAGAAGATGATGGCCAAACTCCAGGCGCTGCTCGCCTCCCAGCCGGAGGAGCAGCAGGACAACGTACGGCAGGCCATGGCGGCGGGGCTCGCCTACGTGGAGGGGTCGCAGTTCGGGCATGTCGTGACGCCCGCCGTACAGGCTGCCTATGACGCGGCGGACGCGGCGCTGCTGTCGATCATCCGCGGCATGATCGGCTTCGACCGGGCCGAGTGGACCGCCACCGGCGCCGCGCCGTTCCCCGCCGAGGTGCAGAAGTTCTTCGCCGGGCTCGGCATGAAGGTCATCGACGTGTACGGCATGACCGAGACAACCGGCGCCTTCACCGGCAACAGCCCCGTCTCCTACAAGCTCGGCACCTGCGGCAGGGCGGAACCCGGCGTCGAGGTGCGGATCGCCGAGGACGGCGAGATCCTCACCCGCAGCCCGCTCAACACCCACGGCTACCTCAACCGCGCCGAGGAGACCGCGGCGCTGATCGACGCCGACGGGTGGCTGCACACCGGCGACATCGGCTCCATCGACGACGACGGGTTCGTCTCCGTCGTCGACCGCAAGAAGGAGCTCATCATCACCGCGGGCGGCGAGAACATGTCGCCCGCGATGATCGAGGCCTTCCTCAAGGAGTACCCGCTCATCGGGCAGGCGCTCGCCTACGGCGACGGCCGGCCGTACCCGGTGGCGGTCCTGACCCTCGACGCGGAGGTGGCGCCCGGGTGGGCGCAGGCGCAGGGGATCACGTACGGCTCGCTGGCCGAACTCGCCCAGCACCCCGACGTGCTCAAGGCCGTCGGCGCGGCGGTGGAGGCGGCCAACGGGAAGCTGGCGCAGGTGCAGCAGGTCAAGAAGTGGGCGGTGCTCGGGTCCGAGTGGACGGCGGAGACCGAGGAGCTCACGCCCAGCCTCAAGCTCAAGCGGCGGGTGATCCACGCCAAGTACGCGGACGTGATCGACGGGTTGTACGGCTGACGCTTTTGCCAACCGGGGCGTGTGTCGTGTCCCTGGGCATTACCGGACGCTTCCTACCGTCTCGATCATGACCCACAGAGTTCTTCTCGCTTCGCTCGCGGCGGGGGCGCTCACGGTGCCCCTGCCGCTGTCCTACGCTCTGGGTTCGCGCGCTCCTGCGGGTGGGCTCGCGATCAAGGAGATCCTCGTCCGTCCGGAGAATCCCGTGGTCAGGGCCACGGGGTCGGTCCGGCTGGTGATCGACGTGGTGGCCAGGGGGGCTTCCGGGCGCGACGGGGTGACGATCAAGGTGGAACCGGGCTCGCCGCCCAAGTCTGCGGCGCACGTGGAGCCGGTGGAGGGCGGCAAGACCTTCGGCCCGGTCCCCGTGGAACCACCCACACCTTCGGCGACTCCTTCCGCGTCCCCTTCTGTGTCTCCTTCTGTGTCTTCTCCAGCGGTCATGCCGCCTGTGTCTCCGCCGCCCTCGCCGGGCGCGGTCGCGTCTTCGCCTGGTGCCGCCACGCCTGGTCCTGCCTCGCCTTCACCTGCTTTCGCCTCGCCCCTGCCCAGCGCCGTCGAGGTCGCCTCTCCGGGCAGCTCCGCCGTACAGGATGACGGATGGTCCGTCTCCTATCCCGCACGGTTGGGCGGGGAGGGCTGGGAGACCTGGCGGTTCCTCCCCGCGCGCGGGCTCAACCGCTACTACCCCTCGGGCGCATGGACGATCACCGCCACCGCGGCGGACGCCGACGGGCGGACCGTCACCGAGCACTCCACGTTCTACCTGCGGCGCGAGACGCAGCTGAGCTCGGTGCGCGCCGACAAGGTCAAGGGCGCGCGAGCCGTACGGCTGCGCGGAGAGCTCAGCCGGGTCGACCCGGAGGGCTACCGCGCCTACGCGCCGTTCCCCAGGCAGCGCCTGGAGATCCTCTACCGCGCCGCGCAGACGGCATCCTGGACAGAGGTCGGGACGGCGGTGACCCGAGGTTCCGGACGCTTCATGACGACGATCCAGGGCCGCGCAAAGGGATACTGGCGCGTCCGATACCCCGGAACAAACCACTACGCAACCGACCTAACCACCCCATGGCGAATCGGTCGATAACCGTATAAATCAGGACTTATCCCACCGGGAATCATGGCTGTTGCCGAACTGTGATCTTTTTAGTGGCAACAATTCTTTACTCTTACGCGTCATTGGCCTTAGGTGCGCTCTGCGTTGGGGCGCGCTCTCGACGGGGAGAGGAAGTTTTCCATGATGCGACGACTCGCTGCCGGAGTCGCTGCGGCGGCCCTGGGCGCCTCGGTGCTCGCCACCGCTGTGGCGCCGGCCATGGCGGCGGAGCCGGCCGACCCTGACTTCGACGGTGGCAGCACCAGCCTGCAGCTCCAGGCGGACCCGAACCCGGTGCGCGAGGGCCGGACCCTGCACCTGGGCGGCAAGCTGTCCGTGCAGTGCGACGAGGACTACATCAACGGCTTCGTCTCCGTGCACCACGCCGACTACTGCAAGGACTCCGAGAAGTGGCACCGCCTCGGGTGGAAGCGGATCGTGATCCTCTTCCAGCCTGACGGGTCCGGCAAGTGGGAGTACGTCGACACCCTGAAGACGAACCGCGGTGGCCGTTTCTCCACCGACGTTCCCGCGTACACCTCGGGCACGTGGCGCGCCGTCTTCGAGGGCTCCCGCCACCTGGCACCGAGCGAGGGCACCGACTGGGTCAAGGTCATCCGCCACTAGCCCCCCGCGGCTAAAGAACGCCCGGCTCCCCACACACGGGGACCGGGCGTTCCCCATTCCCCACCCACACCGACGAGCCCCACCCGCCCGCCCTCCGCCCGCCCGCCCTTGCTCCCGCTGTGGCTGACCACTTCTGGCAGCTCGCGTCCGCTGTTGGCTGGCCACCTTCCCGCGCTGCTCACCGATGAGGCTCTGTCGGCCTCAACAAGCGCCAGCTGTCGGTGGACCCATCTTTCGGCGCGACCTACCGCACCACCCTGACCCACGGCATCCCGGAGGGAGAATGACAGGGCGTGGGTGTATCCGGCGAACTCGAAGTCGATGAGGCGCGGGTCCGCAGCCCCCGTCGGGTGGACGAGGACGTTGTTGGCCTCCGGGTCGCCGTTGCTGAGGGCCAGGGACGGGCCGGGATCCGACAACTCACCCCAAGCGGGCCGGTGATCCAACGGCAGGTCCTGCAACACCACGAGGTCGGGTGAGGAGGCCACGACGAAGGGAGCCAGGCCGGGGACAGGTCCTCGGTGAGGAAGCGCAGGGCGGCCGCCTCGGTGTGCGAGGGGCGGCCCCATATGACGATCACGTGCCAGGAAACGTCGCTCAGGGTTGCCCTGGCGACCGTCCAAGGTTTCAAGCGCTGCCAGTCGAGGATGGTGATTGGGTGATCACTGGGGGAGGGTAGGACGGCGCCGGGCGGATTCCGGGCGGTATCGGGCCCGGCCGGTGAGGCGCTGCCCGTCCAAGACGACCAGTTCCGCCCCGTCCCGCCTGATCCACCCCCTCCGGGAGAAGTCGCCCAGGATCTGGTTGACGCGTTCCCGCGACGCCCTGACGTGGTGGGCGAGGTCGTCCTGGCTGAGGTCGAGCCTGATGCGCACCCCCACCCGCGTGGCCCGCCCGAACCGGCCGCCCTGCTCGACCAGCACCCGCGCGACCCGCGTGGCCACGTCGACCCCCGACGCGTCCTCGAAGCGGTCGTTCATCGTCCGCACCCGCTCGGCCAGCAGCCGCATCATCCGCAGAGAAGCACACGGGTGCGCCTCCAGCCAGGCCAGCATCGCGGGAGCGGGGATCGAGCAAAGGTCCCCTTCCTGTACGGCTGTCGCCGTGGCCTGGCGCGGTGAGGCGTCGAAGAGGCAGAGCTCGCCGAGCAGCTCGCCAGGCCCGACCATGGTGAGCAGCACCGGCCCCGACCTGGTGACCTTGACCTTGCCGGACAGCAGGATCAGCACCCGGTCGCCGGGATCGCCCTCGGAGAACACCCGCGAGCCTCGCGGGTGGGTGTGGTAGCTCACCCGGGTGAGGAACGCGGCCACGGTCTCGTCCGGCAGGCCGTTCAGCAGCGGCGTGGACAGCAGGCTCATGGCGTGATCCCCAGCGCCCGGGCCAGGGCGTACTCGTCGGCGAAGAACCACGCCTCGGCCACCTTGCCGTCGACCAGCCGCCAGATGCCCACCTCCAGGACCTCCAGGGGGCGGCCGGTGGGCGCGGCGCCGAACAGCGGCCCGGTGTGGGTGCCGCGGATGGTCCACACCGCCCACACGCGGTCGCCCTTGGCCACCATGTCCTCGATGTGGTCCACCCGGTCGGCGATGCCGTCCGGGTCGTAGCCGACGCCCCTCAGCGCGCCCAGGTGCGCCATGCCGTGCCGGTGGATCACCACGTCCCGCGTCATGAACTCCCGCCTGCGGGCGGCCGGGACGCCGCGCAGCCGCCGGATGGTCTCCAGGTTGCGCAGTTCCTCCTCGGTGTGGCCGTCGGGGGAAGGGGTTCCCACCAGCATGAGCACGCTCCGCTCTAGTTCAGGAAATATCCGGACAGGTTGATGGGCTTGTCGGCCAGGCCGTACGCCTGCATCGCGTCGGCTATGCGCTGCACCTCGGGCTTGAGCGCTGTCACGTCGGCGGTCTCCAGGTACTTGTTGATGATCACCTTCCCGGCGATCTCCGCCTTGATCGTGGTGAACTTGGGCAGGGAGGTCCTGACCTCGTCCGGGTGGGCGTTGGCGTACTGCGTGGCCTTGAGCAGCGCCCGCTGGAACCCGGCCAGCGCCTTGGCGTTCTTCTGGGCGAACTCCGCCGAGACGATGTATCCGCCCACGGCGTACCCCTGGAGCTCCCCCGAGGAGGTGTCGTAGATCGACCTCGCCCCGAGCTTCTCGATCATGAGCGAGCGAAACGGGTCGCTGGTGCAGGTCGCCGCGACCTCCCCGCCCTCGAGCACGTTGGCGTGCTCCGGCGGCGCGACCGGGGTGAACTGGATGAGGTCCACCGGTAGCCCCTGCGCCTTCAGCGCCGAGCGCACGTTCAGGATGCAGACCGTGGCGGGGGACAGGACCGCGAGCTTCTTGCCCTTCAGGTCGGCCAGGCTCCTGGCGGTCGAGTCCTTGCCCACCAGCACCTGCTGGGAGCCCGACACCGCGGTGTCGGTGATCGCCACCAGCTTGACGCCGAGCCCCTTGCTGTAGGCGGTCAGCGAGCTCACCAGGTTGCTCCAGGCCATGTCGACCTGGCCGCCGACGACGGACTCCACCGTGCTGCCCGACCCGAGGTCGACGTCGGCCTTGACCTGCAGGCCCTCGGCGGCGAAGAACCCCTTGTCCATCGCCAGGTGCAGCGGCACGTTGCTCACGTTCGCCGGATTGCTGATGGTGATCACGGTCGGGCCGGAGGACGGCTGCGCGCCGCCGCACCCGGACGCGCCCAGGGCCAGTAAGAGCAGGCAGGTACGGAGTTTCATACGTTCTCCCGGGAAGCCGCATTGCGGATGTGCTGCGCGACGAGGCTGCGCTGCCGTACGAAGGAAGGAAGTTGCTTGGTGGAGACCTGGTCGCGCACGCCGGGCAGGTCGATGACGAGCTCGGTGAGCACGGACCCCGGCGAGGCGCGCAGCACGATCAGCCGGTCGGCCAGGTAGACCGACTCGTCGATGTCGTGCGTGACGAACAGGATGGTCATGTCGAACTCCAGGTGCACCCGCCTGGTCAGGTCCTCCAGCCCCGAGCGGGTCTGGGCGTCGACGGAGGCGAACGGCTCGTCCATCAGCAGCACGCGCGGCCGGTAGGCCAGCGCCCTGGCGATGGCGACGCGCTGCTGCATGCCGCCGGACAGCTGCCACGGGTAACGTCCGCCCTTGTCGGCCAGCCCGACCGCGGCCAGCGACTCCTCCACCCGCTCGGCCCGCTCCTGCCTGCTCAGCGGCAGCGTCAGCAGCGGGAACTCGACGTTCTGGGCGACCCGCATCCAGGGGAACAGGGACCTGCTGTAGTCCTGGAAGACGACCGCCAGGCCTTCTGGCACCCCGTCGACCGCCCTGCCGAGCAGCCGTACGGCTCCGCTCGTCGGCGCCACCAGGCCGGACACGCACTTCAGCAGCGTGGTCTTGCCGCAGCCCGACGGGCCCACGATCGACAGCAGTTCCCCCTTCCTGACCTCGAAGGAGATGGACGACAACGCGGTGGCGCCCGTGCCGTAGACCTTGGTGAGGCCGTCGACCTCAAGGGTGCTCATGAGGCTCCTTGGGAGATGTGGTGGTGCCAGCGCAGGACGCGCTTCTCGACGGCCAGGAAGGCGACGTTGAGCAGGTATCCGATCAGCCCCAGGAGCACGACGGCCGCCCAGACGTCGAGGATCTCGAAGGTCCGCTGGGCGGTGATGAGGAAGTGCCCCAGCCCGTCGTCGGCCAGCAGCCACTCCGACAGCACCATGAGGATCAGCGACAGGCTCAGCGTCACCCGCATCCCGGCGACGATCTGCGGCAGCGCCGCGGGGATGACGACGCGCACCACCCGGCGGGCGGCCGGGATGTGGAAGGCGCGCGCGGTGTCCAGGTAGGTCGGGTCGACCGAGCGCACACCCTGCAGCGTGTTGAGCAGCACCGGCCAGACGCACCCGAAGGTGATCAGCCCGACCCGCATCACGTCGCCCGCGCCGAAGACGAGCAGGAAGAGCGGGACGATCGCCGGCTTGGGCAGCGAGCGCAGGAACTGCACGGGCGGGTCGATGTAACCCGCCGCCGCCCGCCACTGACCGGCGGCCAGCCCGATCGCCACCCCGATGAGCGCCCCGGCCAGCCAGCCCGCCAGCGCCCTGGCCAGGCTCGGGCCGGCGTCGAGCCAGAACCGCTCGGTCAGCAGCGGGCTGCTGAACCAGAGCTGAGCCGCGCGCACCGCGATGTCGTACGGCGTCGGGAAGAACGGCGAGCCGGCGCTCAGCGTGACCCACTCCCACAGGAGTACGGCCAGCCCGACGGGACACAGCCGCAGCAGGAAGGACGTCATGAGGCGCTCCTGGTGTCCCAGGCCACGAGCCGGGCGCTGGCCGCCACGGTCAGCCAGTTGAGGAGGTAGCCGAGCACCCCGGCGAGGGTGACGGCGGCGAAGACGGTGTCGGCGTTGAAACCGCCGTAGCTGGCGCGCAGGATGACGTAGCCGATCCCGTCGTGCGTGCCGACCGCGATCTCGGTGGCGATGCCGACGGTGAGCCCGGTGGCCAGGGCCAGCCGCAGCCCGGTCAGCATGAGCGGCAACGCGCTGGGCAGGACCACCCGCCGCCAGGTCATCAGCGCCGGGATGCGGAAGCTGCGCGCCGTCTCGATGGCGACCCGGTCGACGGCACGCACGCCGTACATCGTGTTGAACAGCAGCGGCCAGATCGCGACGAACGCCACGATCGTCACCTTCATCTGCAACCCCTGGCCCATGACCAGGACCAGCAGCGGGATGATCGCGATGCCCGGCACCGAGCGGAGCGAGTCGATGATCGGGGTGAACGCCAGGGCCGCGTGCCGGTAGCTGCCCAGGACCAGCCCCAGGGGTACGGCCAGCCCGGCGGCGACCGCCACGCCGAGCAGTACCGAGGACAGGGTCGCCCACATCTCACCCAGGAACGCGGGGTCGGCCAGCAGGCCCAGCGCGCGGGGCAGGATGACGGTCGCGGGCGGCAGCAGCCGGACGTCGATGATCTCCAGCCTGGCGAAGACCTCGAAGGCCAGCGACACGACGGCCGCTCCGACGACCCCTCTGACCACGAGCTTCATCCGGTCACCTGGCGGCTCCTGGTCGCCGACACGACGGCTCCGGCCAGCAGCCCGGCGGCCACCAGCGCCGTCCCCCACACCCAGCCGGTCGGGGAGAAGGGCAGCAGCCGGTCGGCGGCGAGCGCCCCAGGGCCGGTGAAGGCCAGGCACGCGGTGGCCGAGGCCAGGACGAGCTCGTACTCGAACCCGTTGTTCCTGCGGCTGAGCCCGTTGGGCAGGTGCAGGATCATGATGTTGGCGAACGTGCCCATGAGGATGAGCACCGCCAGCGGCGTCAGCGCCCCCGCCGCGAGCAGCAGCCCGCCGGTCGTCTCCGACAGCCCGGCGACGAGCGCGATGAGCAGCGGCGGCCGGTAGCCCATGCGGCCGAAGAACCCGGCGGCGCCGCGCAGCCCGTCCGCGCCCCACCAGCCGAACAGCTTCTCCGTGCCGTGGTAGGCCATGATGAGCCCGACGGCGAGCCTGATGACCAGGAGTCCGATGTCCATGACCGGCCTCGCTCAGCCGGTGAAGGCGGGAAGGACTTCGTCGATGAACAGCCGCATCGACCGGTCGGCGGTCTCCGGCGTCATGAAGCCGAAGTTGAACAGCATGGCCATGTGCCTGATCCCGGCCGCCTCGTACTCGCGGATCTGCTCGCGCACCGAGGCCGGGTCGCCGATGAGCATGGCGTGGTCGAGGAACTCGTCGGGGTTCTGCGGGGAGACGCCCACGACGCTCTTGAGGTGGGCGGCGTCGCGCAGGTCCTTGACGTGGCCGAAGCTGCGGCGCTGGTTGTCGGCCATCAGCACGAGCCGCTCGCGGATCTCGGCCTCGGCCCTCTCGCTGGTGTCGGCGAGGTAGACCTGCTTCTGCACCATGCTCCAGTCGAGCCTGTCCTGGACGACCTCCTCGGCGTGCGCCGCGCGCAGCGCCTGCTTGTACAGCCGCCACCGACCGGCCAGCGCCTGCGGCTTCTCCCTGGCGGAGAACAGGTACCAGCCCTTCTTCCCCGCCCACTCGGCGCCGGAGTCGCTCTGCGTGGCGCGGGCGAAGGCGGGGGACTGGCGGTGGAAGGCGCTCGGCATGATGCGGGTGTGCAGGGTGCCGTGCTCGAACGCGGTCTCCCACTCCAGCGGGGGATCCTCTGGCTTCTTGGCCAGGGCCGCCTCCAGGATCTCCAGGTTGTGCGCCATCTGCGCGTGCCGCTCGCCAGGGTCGCGGCCCATTCCCGCGTACTCCAGGGGCGAGCCGCCCGCCGCGAAGCCGACGATCAGCTCGCCGCCGGTCAGGATGTCGAGCAGGTTGCACTGCTGGGCCAGCCGCATCGGGTTGTGCAGCGGCGGCACGGCGACGGCCAGGGAGAACTTGGTCCCCGGCGGCACCTGCGAGGCCAGGTGGGCGGCGAACATGAAGTTGTCGCCGTAGGTGTTGTATCCGGAGAAATGGTGCTCGGTGAGCACGACGCCGTGGAATCCGGCGCGGGTGGCTTCGACGGCCTGCCTGGCCAAGGTCTGGATGATGCCCACGTCCTCCTGCGGGCCGGGGGTCTGGGCGTTCAAGTAGATGGAGAACCGCATGGGGACCTCATTCCGAAGCCGTTCGCAATCGATTTCGACTTGTCGAGCAGTGTCCGCGCTGGGAAGCGCGGGGGTCAAGGGTGATGTGGAGTTCTTAACGTCGCCGCTTCAGCCGTTGTGAGCCGAAATCGATTTCGACCCCGGAAACGCGGCGTAGCGGCGGCGGTGGTACACCAGCGGGGCGCCCTCGTCGTCGTGGAGCTCGCCGTCCACGACCAGCCCGACCACGATGAGGTGGTCGCCGCCGTCGACCGTGGAGAACACCTCGCACACGGCGTGCGCGACCACCCCCTCGGTCAGGACGGGGGCCCCGTTGCGGGAGGGGCGCCAGGGGACGCCGTCGAACTTGTCGTCGGAGGTGCCGGCGAACCGGTCGGAGAGCCAGGCCGAGCCGCCGTCCAGGACGTTGACGCAGAAACCGCCGCTGCGCAGGATCGACGGCAACGTCCTGGAGCTCTTGCCGACGCAGGCGAGCAGCAGGGGAGGCGTGCGGGACAACCCGCACACCGCGCCCGAGGTCATGCCCACCGGCCGCCTGGCGGCGTCCATGGCGGTGATCACGGTGACCCCGGTCGGGAGGGAGCCGGCGAGCGACCTGAACAGGTCGGGGCCGATGCTGTCATTTCGCATGACAGCCATGGTGAGAAGTGGGCACGGGCTCCCGCAATCGTTTGTGGAGCTTCCAACACCAGGGTCAGGCCAGCATCCGGACGGGGTTCTCGACCGTCGCGACGAAGGCGCGCATCCACTCGGCCGCGACGACGCCGTCCACCGGGCGGTGGTCCACCGACAGCGTCACCCGCATGACGGTCGCCACCCGCACCTCGCCGTCCACCACCACAGGCTCCTGGCGGGCCGCGCCGACGGCCATGATGGCGGCGTGCGGCGGGTTGATGATCGCGGCGAACTCCTCGGTCCCGTACATCCCGAGGTTGGTGACCGTCAGGGTGCCGCCCTGCAGCTCCTCCTGGCGCAGCGTCCCCGCTCTGGCGCGTGCGGCGAAGTCCTGGACGGCGGCGGACACGGCGCCGACCGTCATGCCGTCCACGCCGCGCAGCACCGGGGTGAGCAGGCCCTGGGGCGTCGCCACGGCCACGGCCAGGTCGACGGTGGAGTACCTCCTGACGGCCTCCTGGGCCCAGGTCACGTTCATGTCGGGGACCAGGGTGTGGGCTCGGGCGGCCGCCTTGAGCACCAGGTCGTTGAGTGAGACCTTGATGTCGAGCTGGCTGCGCAGGGTGAGCAGGGCGTCGACCCTGGCGGTGCCGCGCAGGTAGAAGTGGGGGGCCTCGCGCTTGCTCTCGGTGAGGCGGGCGGCGGTGACGCGCCTGATGCGGGAGTGCGGCACGTCGACGTGGCCCACGGGCCTTTCCGAACGGCGTGCCGCGGCTTCCGTCACGTCCTTGCGGACGATCCTGCCGTTGGGCCCGGTGCCTCGGATCTCCTCCAGCGGGATGCCCGCCTCCCTGGCCAGCCGCCGGGCCAGCGGGCTCGTGAAGATCCGCGGCGGGTCCGGTACGTCCCGACGTACAGGAACGCTGGTCGGCGGGGGAGCCGTGAGCCCGAGCCCCGCCAGCACGGCGTCGTCCACCCGCTCGCCCGGCTCGCCCACGACCGCGATGGGCACCCCCACCTCCACGGCCGAGCCCGCCGCCACGAGCACCTTCAGGACCGCGCCGGGCCGGTCAGCCTCCACCTCGACCACCGCCTTCTCCGTCTCCACCGTGGCGATGACGTCACCGGCGGCGAACGCGACGTTCTCCCCGAGGTTCCAGCTCTGCAGTACGGCTTCCGCCGCCCCCGCGGCCACCTCGGGCATGCGCAGAAGTTCGGCCATGTCAGACCCCTCCGATCTCGGCTAGCTTGGCGGCTACCTCCTCGCCCTGGGCGATGGCCGCCCGCTCCAGCACCTTGCTGATGCTGGGCGAGGCCTCGCCGCCGGTGAGCCGCTCGACCGGCCGGTCGAGCCAGTCGAAGAAGCGGCGCTGGATCTCGTCGGCCAGCCAGCCGCCGTAGGAGGTGCCCGGCGGCCCCTGCTCGGCCAGCAGGACCCTGCCGGTCTTCCTGACGCTCGCCCCGATGGTGTCCCAGTCGAGGCTGGCCCGGTCGAGCCAGCGCAGGTCGATCACCTCGGCGTCCACGTCGCCCAGGGCGCCCAGGACGTAGTGCGTCATCGCCAGGTAGGTGATGACGGTGAGTGCCGAGCCGGTCCTGCGCACGGCCGCCCGGCCCACGGGCAGGCAGTAGTCGAGATCGCCCGACGGCCCCTCGCCCGTGCTCGTGTAAAGGTCGACGTGTTCCAGCACGACGACCGGGTCCTGGCAGCGCAGCGCGCTGTTCATCAGGCCCACGTAGTCGTAGGGCGTCGAGGGGGCCACGATGCGCCACCCGGGGGCCGTGGCGAAGATCCCGGCGGGGTCCATCGAGTGCTGCGAGCCGTACCCCGTGCCCATCGCGACCTTGCTGCGCAGCACGAACGGCACGCGCCCCGCGCCGCCGAACATGTGCCTGGCCTTGCCGATCTGGTTGAACAGCTGGTCGGCGGCCACCCACATGAAGTCCGCGTACATGAACTCCACGACCGGGGTGAACCGCCCGTCCAGCGCGATGCCGCCGCCGAGCCCGGTGAAGGCGTTCTCGCTGATCGGGGTGCCGAGCACCCGGCCGGGAAACGCCTCGCCCAGGCCCTTGGTCGCGCCGTTGGTGCCGCCGTTGAGCCGGTGCACGTCCTCGCCCATCACCACGACCGTGGGATCGGTCTCCATGCGGCGCGCCATGACCGCGGCGACGGCGTCGATGAACCGCTGCTCGCCCAGCGTGCCCTGGAAGGCGAACCGGGCATCGGCGAACTCGCTCAGGTCGCCGCGCACGCCGACGTCGGCGAAGGCCGGGTCTGGCCACTCTTCCGGCTTGATCCGCCGCTTGCCGTCCTTGTCCCCGGGGACGGGTTCGAGCAGTTCCTCGCTCAGCGACGCCATCAGCGCCCGCGCCCGCGCCACGCATGCCTCGACCTCCTCCTGGGCCAGCAGCCCGCGCCGCACCAGGTGGCCGGAGACCTGCGTGAGGGGGTCGCGGGCGCGCCAGTGCCGTTCCTCCTCCTTGCTGCGGTATCCGAAGGCGCTGCCGGGAAAGGGGCCGTTCTGGTGGAAGAACCGGTAGACGTCCGCCTCGACCACCGCGGGGCCGCCGCCCGAGCGCAGGTGGGCCAGCGCTTCGCGCATGGCCAGGTGTACGGCCAGCGGATCCATCCCGTCGACCTTCCAGCTCGCGATGCCGAAGCCGGGGCCGCGCGCGGACAGCCGGGGCTCGCCGGTGGCCTCCTCGACGCTGGTCGAGACGGCGTAGCGGTTGTTCTCGATGAAGAAGCACAGCGGGAGCTTCCAGGCGGCGGCCAGGTTGAAGGTCTCCAGCGTCGAGCCGATGTTGATCGCGCCGTCGCCGAAGTAGGTCACCGCGACGGCGTCCGTGCCCGCCTGCCGGTGCGCCCACGCCGACCCGGCGGCCAGCGGGACGCCGCCGCCCACGATGGCGTTCGTCCCGATCGCGCCGGCCTCGTTCCACTGCAGGTGCATCGAGCCGCCCCTGCCGTGGCTGAAGCCGCGGTCCAGGCCGCAGATCTCGGCCAGCCCGCGCAGCAGGACGGCGCGTACCTGGTCGGAGTAGGGGGATCGGGGGTCGATGCCCTTGGGTTCGACGTGGGCGAGCACCTTGGCGAGGAACTGGTGGTGGCCGCGGTGCGAGCCGTTGACGGTGTCGCCCGCCGCCAGGGCGAGGACGGAGCCGACGGCGCCGCCCTCCTGGCCGATGCTGGAGTGGGCCGGGCCGTGCACCAGCCCCTCCCTGGCCAGGTCGAGCACGTACTCCTCGAAGGTCCTGATGAGCACCAGGTGGCTCAGCATGGTCGTCAGCAGCGCGGGGTCGGCTGCGTCCCAGTCCTCCTGGGTGGCCACGACCTCGACCCAGGGGGCCGACGGTTCCAGCCGGTGATGTTGAGTCATGAGAGTCTCCACGCAATCGATTGCGTAACGGGCTGAGCGTGACACACAATGGATCCAATATCTAGATTTATCCGTCTGAATGACGCGGTGATGAGAGGTTCTGGATCCCATGCTCCCCGGACTGACCAGGCTCGACCACATCGGCTTCACCGTCCCCGACCTGGACGAGGCCACCCGGTTCCTCGTCGACGTGCTCGGCTGCGAGTACCTCTACGCGCTCGGGCCCTACGCCTCGTCCTCTGACGACTGGATGGCCGAGCACCTCGGCGTGCACCCCCGGGCCGTCATGCGCAGGCTGCACTTCTTCCGCTGCGGCGACCAGGCGGTCTTCGAGGTCTTCGCCTACGAGGCGCCGGACCAGGGCTCCGCCGTACCGAGGAACAGCGACGTCGGCGGACACCACGTCGCCCTCTACGTCGAGGACCTCGACGCGGCCGTCGCCTACCTGCGGGAGCGCGGCGTGCGGGTGCTCGGCGATCCCACGACCAGCAGGGGCCCGAGCGAGGGGCAGCGCTGGGTGTATTTCCTCGCGCCCTGGGGGATGCAGTTCGAGCTGGTCTCCTACCCCGGAGGGAAGGCGTTCTTCCGTGACCGTTGAGAGCGCGCGCATCGCCACCCACCTGCGCACGGCGATCCTGCGCGGCGAGCTGGCGCCGGGGGAGCGGATCGGGCAGGAGGACGTCGCGGCGCGCCACGGCGTCAGCCGCCTGCCGGTCCGCGAGGCGCTGCGGATGCTGGAGGCGGAGGGGCTGGTCGAGCTGCGGAGCAACAGGAGCGCGCGGGTGCCCTGCCTCGACGCCCATGAGGTCCAGACGATCTACCGGATGCGCGAACGGCTGGAGCCGCTCGCGCTGGCCGAGAGCCTGCCGTACCTGACGCAGGACGACCTGCGGCGGATGGCCGCGCTCCAGGACCGCATCGAGGAGGGGCCGGACGTGGAGACCTTCCTCGACCTGGACCGCGAGTTCCACCTGCTCAGCTACAGCGCGTGCCGTACGGCGCAGCTGAACGCGGTGGTGCTGCGCCTGTGGAACGTCACGCAACACCACCGCAGGACCTACATGCGGCTGACCGGGCCCGACCGGCGCTGGGTGGTCGACGCCGAGCACCGGCTGATCATCGACGCCCTGGTCAGGGGCGACGCGGAGGACGCCGAGATGCACCTGGCCGGGCACATCCGCAGGACCCGGCTGGCGTTCACCAGCTGAGCGCCACGTATTTCGTCTCCAGGTAGTCGAGCAGGCCCTCGTGCCCGCCCTCGCGGCCCACGCCGCTCTGCTTCACCCCGCCGAACGGCGCGGCAGGATCGCTGACCAGGCCGCGGTTGAGCCCGATCATGCCGGACTCCAGCCGCTCGCCGACCCGCAGCCCACGGGCCAGGTCGGCGGTGTAGACGTAGGCGACCAGGCCGTACTCGGTGTCGTTGGCCTGCCGTACCGCCTCGTCCTCGCCGTCGAAGACGACGATCGGCGCCACGGGGCCGAAGATCTCCTCGGCCAGGATCGGCGAGCCGGGCCGTACGCCGGTCAGGACGGTCGGCTGGTAGTAGCAGCCGTGCGCCGACCCGCCGGTCAGCACCTTGGCCCCGTCGGCCACGGCGGCCTCCACCAGCTCGCCGACCTTGGCCGCCGCCCGCTCGTTGATCAGCGGGCCGACCTGCGTGCCGGGATCGCTCCCCGGGCCCACCACCAGCGCGGCCATGCGCTCGGCCAGCCCGGCGGCGAACTCCTCGGCGATCGGCGCCTCCACGTAGAAGCGGTTGGCCGCCGTGCACGCCTCGCCGCCGTTGCGCATCTTGGCCACCATCGCGCCGTCCAGCGCCGCTTCCAGGTCGGCGTCGGCGAAGACGAGGAAGGGGGCGTTGCCGCCCAGCTCCATCGAGGTGTTGACCACCTGGTCGGCCGCCTCGCGCAGCAGCAGGCGGCCCACCTCGGTGGAACCGGTGAACGACAGCTTACGCACGCGCGGGTCGTGCAGCATCGCCGACACGACGGCGCCGGAGCGGCGCGAGGTGACCACGTTCACCACGCCGTCCGGGACGCCCGCCTCGGTGAGGAGCCTGGCGATCGCCAGCGCGGTCAGCGGGGTGTCGCTCGCCGGTTTGAGCACGACCGTGCAACCGGCGGCCAGGGCGGGGCCGATCTTCCTGGTCGCCATGGCCGCGGGGAAGTTCCACGGGGTCACCAGCACGCAGACGCCCACGGGCTGGCGCAGCACCAGGAGGCGGTGGGTGCCCGCCGGGGCCGTGGCCAGCTCGCCGAAGGCCCTGACGGACTCCTCGGCGTACCAGCGGAAGAACTCGGCCGCGTAGGCGACCTCGCCGCGCGCGTCGTCTTTCGCCTTGCCGTTCTCCAGGGTGATCAGGCGCGCGAGGTCCTCGGCGCGGTCGGTCATCAGCTCGAAGGCGCGGCGCAGGATCTCGCCGCGCTCCCTGGGCGGGGTGGCGGCCCACGCCTCGGCCGCGCGTTGTGCCGCGTCCACCGCGAGGATGGCGTCGGCTTCTGTGCCGTCGGCTACCTCGCCGACCACGTCGCCGGTGGCTGGATCGTGTACGGCGAAGCAGCCACCGTCCACCGCCGGGACCTCTCGGCCGTCGATGTAGAGCATAGGGCGCCTCTCAGTAGGGGTTGGCGACTTTGCAGGGGGTCGGCCACTTAATACGGGTTTGCGATGATCAGGTCCTGGGCGGGGAACAGGGTGAGGATCTGGGCGCCGTCCTCGGTGACGACGACCTCCTCCTCGATGCGGGCGCCGGACACCCCGTCGTCGGCCGGGCAGTAGGTCTCCAGCGCGAAGACCATGCCGGGCAGCAGCTCGACCGGCTCGCGCATGCTCGTCAGCCGGGAGATGATCGGCCGCTCGTGCAGCCCCAGCCCGAGCCCGTGGCCGAACTGCAGGCCGAACGCGGCCATCTCGTCGGCGAACCCGAACGCCGTCGCCTCGGGCCAGACGGCGGCCACCTGGTCGGTGCCCACCCCCGGCTTGATCATGGCGATCGAGGCGTCCATCCACTCGCGCGCCTTGCTGTAGGCGTCGCGCTGGGACGCGGTCGCGCTGCCGACGGCGAAGGTGCGGTAGTAGCAGGTCCTGTAGCCGTTGAAGGAATGGATGATGTCGAAGAACGCCTGGTCGCCTGGGCGGATGAGGCGGTCGGAGAAGTTGTGCGGGTGCGGGTTGCACCGCTCGCCGCTGACCGCGTTGATCGCCTCGACCTGGTCGGAACCCATCTCGTACAGCCGTTTGGCGGCCAGGGCGACGATCTCGTTCTCGCGGATCCCGGGCTTGAGCGCCTCGACGATGTCCTGGTATACACCGTCAACCATGGCGGCGGCCTGGGACAACAGCATGATCTCGTCGGGTGACTTGATCTGGCGGGCGTCGAGCATGTGCTGCTGGGCGTCCATGACCCGCAGGCCCTGCCGTTCCAGCTCGAACAGGAACGGCGGCTCCACGATGTCCACCCCTAGCGGGCCGCCGGTCAGCTCCTTGATCTCGCTGACGGCGTCGCGCATGAGCCCGGCCGTCGGGGCGATCGCGCCACGGAGGCCGAGCATGCCCGCGTGGCAGTTGGCGGGGTCGAGCCAGGGGCTGTGGAGGCGGTGGTGGCGGGCCGCCGAGCCGAAGTCCCAGAGGCGGACCTGGCCGTCCCTGGTGAGCAGGGCGTAGCGGGTCATCTTGTCGCCCAGCGCGCCGCCGATCCAGGTCTGGGTGACGTAGCGGATGTTGTAGAAGTCGAAGAGCAGGAAGGCGGCGCAGTCGCTGGCCTGCAGGGCTTTCTGCGCTCGGGCGAGGCGGTAG
Source organism: Nonomuraea sp. NPDC050556 (assembly GCF_044457355.1). NCBI lineage: Bacteria > Bacillati > Actinomycetota > Actinomycetes > Streptosporangiales > Streptosporangiaceae > Nonomuraea > Nonomuraea sp. NPDC050556. The sequence goes on from NZ_JBITGU010000001.1 coordinate 162,763, forward strand.
GCGCGCAGCCGATCGAAGTCGACCCGCCGCTCGTAGTCCACCGCCATGTGCCCGGGCGCAGCAGGCGGCCTCACGCCCCCAGCCCCTCACGCATGGCGGCAGTCGGCCGCCTCGCGCCGCCCTGCATTGGGGCGCCCTGCCTTGCGCCGCTCTGCCTCCCGGCGCTCGCCCTTGCGGCGCCCGCTTTCACGGCGCCTTGTCTCACGGCGCCCTGCCTCCCGGCGCTCGCCCTTGCGGCGCCCGCTTTCATAGCGCCCGGTCTCGCGGAGCCCTGCCGGTCGTGTCCGAGGGCGGTTGACTGCTTCACGGCACCCAGGTCGTCGTGTCCGGGGGAGGTAGGCGGCCTCACCACGCCCACCGTCATGGGCCTGGCGGCGGCGGGGGCCCTCATGTGCTCAGCCCGTCGTCCACCGTCACGTTCTCCGGCTTCAGCTCGATGCCCGAGGCCGCCGCCTGCAGGTCGAGCAGGATCGCGAAGTCCTCCTCCACCCGACCCGACCCGACACTGGCCTGCACGAGCTGCGCGGTGAGCGAAGTGACCGGCATCGGCACGTCCAACCGGCGCGCTGCCGCCAGCCCCAGGTCGAAGTCCTTGCGCAGCAGCGTGGGAGTGAAGGTGGGCGTGTAGTCGAGGTTGACGAACGCCGGACTCTTATAGCGAGTGAAAACCGACCCCATCACGCTGTTGTTGAGAAACTCCAGGAACGCATGACGAGGCACGCCGCCCTTCTCCGCCAGCACCGTGATCTCAGCCATGGTCTGCGTGACCACCCCGAGCATCAGGTTGTGCGCGATCTTCACCAGCCGGGCCGCCTCGCCCTCGCCCGCGTACGTCGCCGACCTGCCGATGATCTCCAGCAGCCGCGACACCCTGTCATAGGCGTCCGCCGGCCCGGAGACCACCATGGTCAGCCCGCCCGCCTCGACGACCTTGGCGTTCCCACTGACCGGGGCGGCGAGGAACGGTACTGGACAGTCCAGTCTGATCGCCGCCGAAGCCTCCATGGAGATCGTGGAACAGTCCACCACGATCCCCGGCAGCCGCTCGGGGTCGGCCAGCAACTCGCCGAGCACCTGCTCCAGGTCTCCCGACATGGAGACCATGGTGAAGACGACGTCACAGCCGCGCAGCTCGGCGATCTCCTCGACAACCGTGGCGCCTTCCATGGTCAGCGGCTCCGCCTTGGCCCGCGTACGGTTCCACGCGGCCAGCTCCACTCCCGCACGCGCCAACCGCCGCGCCATGGCCAGCCCCATCCGGCCCGTGCCTATCCAACCGACCTTCATCGGTGTGCTCATAGATGTGCTCCTTGTCGTGCTCGCATGGGTTCTCCTTGCCGTGCTCTTCGCGGTCCTCGCGTGTCGTGCTCACCCGGACGCTCGTTGCGCTCCTCCCGCCCCGCCCTCACCCGGGTGCTCGTTGCGGTCCTCCCGCCCTGCCCTTACGCGGGTGCTCTTTGCGGTCCTCACGTGTTGAACTCACGCGGGTGCACCTCGCCGCCCTCACGTGCACGCCCTCACGTGTGCGCGCCCTCACGTGCACGCCCTCACGTGTGCGCGCCCTCACGTGCACGCCCTCACGTGTGCGCGCCCTCGCGTGCGCCCCGGTGTGTGCGCCCTCGCGTGCGCGCTCACACAGGCGCTCCTTGCGGTCCTCACGTGCGTGCTCACGCGGGTGCTCCGTACCTCCCTCACGTGCGTGCTCGCGCGGGTGCTCCGTGCCGTCCTCACGTGAACGCCCCCTGCCGGGTCAGGTGGTGCGCGACCCAGTCCGCCGTATACGGCTGATGCCAGGGCACGAGGTTGGCGCAGCCGTGGTTGCCGCCCTCCAGCATCAGCAGCTCGACCTCCCCACCCGCAGTGGCGGCCAGCCGTTCCGCCTGCTTCCACGGAAAGAGACGATCCTGCCGCCCGAAGACGATCAGCAGCGGCGCCCGGATCTCCCCAGCCACCCCCGCCAGGCTCAACGTGCCCGCGATCCCGGCAGCCTCGTCCTGCGACCGCGCCCCAGAGCGCACCGTGAACGCCTGCCTGGTCAGATCAGGCAGCCCCGGCCAGCAGTCCCCGTAGTCGTACGGCCCGCCCAGCGTGACGCAGGCCCGCACCCGGTGCCCCAGCGCCGCAGCGATCCTGCACGCGTAGTAACCACCCAGACTGACCCCCCACACCGCGATCCGCCGAGCATCGATCTCCGGCAGCGCCGAAAGCGCATCCACGATCGCGAGCCCGGGCCCCGACCAGTCCCCCCGAATCGGCAGGTCATACTCAGCCTCACCCTGACCGGGCCCGTCGACGCTGAACGTGGCCACCCCACGAGCCAGGAAAGGCGCCTCGTGCGCCCGCATCTCCTCCTTGGCCGAGTCCAGCCCGGCGACCAGCACCACCACGGGGAACGGCGCCTGCCCCCGCTCCGGCAACCGCAACACCCCGACCAGCGTGCCCCTGCCGAAGGGCATCTCCACCCGACGCCCACGCGGACGGAGGTACGGCAGAGCCGCGTTGAGACACCGCACCGCACTGTCGTGAGCCCGGCGCATCTGCGCGCGATCCTCGACGAAGACGAACTTGGCGTAGTGGTAGTAGAGCGCCGCCCTGGCCAGATGCTCGCCCGCGGACACGTGACGACGAGCGGCCAGCGCGTCATGCCCCAGCCCGGAATGCTCGGCAGCCACCTCAGACCAGGCGGCACACCACTGACCCCAGTGCTGGAGCCCGTTGGTGATCCGCTGGAAGTCGGCGAGGCTCACACCGTTGGCGGTGAAGCGCGGACCCCAGGTGGCTATCGCGGTGGTGAGCCGGGCATCCATGGTCTCCCTTTCCGTTCCGCAATCGATTGCGAACGCCTGAATCATGGAGTTAGATCTTGGCTATGTCAACGGAATGCAATCGACTGCACATCGGCGTCTTCAGCCCCTCGGTACTCATCCGAGTCGCCAGACGCGTCGGCCTGTTGAAGGAGTACGACCTGTCGGTGGAGGAGGTCCCCGTCCCCTCCTCACCCGCCCAGTTCGCCGCGTTACTGGACGGCCGCCTGGACGCCGCCCTGACCAGCCCGGACAACGTGCTCAACCACCGCTTCACCGGCGGCGCAGAGCTGCCGAACGGGTCGTTTACCGGCGGCGGAGTGATGTTGAATAGAGCGTCCACCACCGGCGCGCTGCTGCCGGACGAGGTGCTGACCGGCGGCACGCAGCTGCTGGACGGGACGCTGGCGGGCGCCACGGAGTTGCCGGGCGCATCAAGCGCTGGCGGCGGAGAGATGTTGGACGGGGTATCCACCAGCGGCCCAGAGCAGCCGGACGCATCGTTCACGGGCCGTGGAGAGGTGTCGGACGGATCGTTCATCGGCCGCGCAGGGGTGCCGGACGGGTCGTTCACCGGTTCGCCGAACCACCCGCACAACCCCGCCATCCAGGCGGACGTCCGGATCCTCAGTGCCGTAGACCGCGGCCTCGGCCTGGCCCTCTACGCCTCTCCCGAGCTCTCCACATCCCCACCGATCATGCGCCCCGGCCTGACACTCGGCGTGGACGTACCCAACTCCGGGTTCGCCTTCGCCGCCTACGTCCTGATGGAGACGCTGGGTCTGAGCCGCACCGACTACCAGGTCACCGCCCTGGGCTCAACGCCCATGCGCCTGGACGCACTGCTGGCAGGACGATGCGACATAACGATGCTCAACGCAGGCAACGACCTCCGCGCCGAGGATGCAGGAGCGACCCGCCTGGCAGGAGTGGCCGACCACTGCGGCCCATACCTGGGAACCGTCCTCGCAACAGCAGGAGCGCCAAAGCCGCTGGTATCAGCCCTGGCCAAGGCGCTGATCGCCACCACCGACCTGATCCTCTCCGGCGAAGTGAACGAGGTAGCCGAGCAGGAGACAGGCCTGCCCAAACACCTTGCCACCAGATACGTGCGCCACCTCACCAACCCCCACGAGGGCCTGGTACGGGACGGGAGGGTCGACCCCACCGCGATGCACACCGTCCTGGCCCTACGCCGCCGCTACCACCCCGACGACAGACTGACCGCGGCCCTCGACCCATCGAACGGCCTCATCACACCCCACCCCTGACCCCACCGCCCGCCGACCGCCCGCCCGCCGACCGCCCGCCGCCCGCCCGCCGACCGCCCGCCGACCGCCCGCCGACCGCCCGCCGACCGACCGCCCCGCCGACCGCCCGCCGACCGCCCGCCGACCGCTCAGCGCTCGTCGGCACCGGCCCCGTCGGCCATACGGGCGCGTATGCCCACCGGGCCATCCATACGCCTACGTATGCTCAGCGAGCCGTACGAGTGCGTATGGTCACTCAGAACCCCTCCGCCTGCGTATAGGTCAACAGTGACGTCCGCCTGCGTATGGTCGGCCGTGCCGTACGGCTGCGTATGCTCGGCGGGCCGCATGCATGTGTACGGTCAGAGGTTCGTAGGGGTGCGTGCGGGCAGAGGCCCGTACGGGTGCGTACGGTCAGCGGGCCGTACGTGAAGGTTGGCCCGTGTGCGGTCGGGTGGTGGAGGCGCGGACGGTCAGGGTTGCGGGCAGGAGCAGTGAGCGCGGCCGATACCCCGAGTCCTCGATGCTCTCGATCAGCATCCGCGCCGCCTCAGCCCCCAGATCCACGTGCGGCAACCGCACCGTCGTCAGCGGCGTGCGCAACTTGTCCAGGAACGGGATGTCGTTGAACCCCACCACGCTCAGATCCCCAGGACACGACAGCCCCCGCTCGGCGAGCACGTCATAACACCCCAACGCGATGAGGTCGTTGCCCGCCACGACCGCCGTGAACGCGTTCCCCCCGTCCAACAGCCCGGCCAGCGCCCGCGCCCCCGCCGCCTCGTTCCACCCCGTGCACTCGACGATGAGCGAAGGGTCCGCGGGCAGGTCATGGTCCTGTACGGCATGCCGGAACGCCCGAGCCCGCAACAGCCCCGTCGACGTGGTGCGTGGCCCGGCCAGATGCGCGATGCGCACGTGCCCCAGCTCCACCAGATGGCGCACCGCCTGCGCGATCCCGTCCGCGTCGTCAGACACGACGCTGGGGATCTGCAACGTCTCCACCTTGCGATTGACCAGGACCATCCGAGCACCCTGCTCGTGCAGCTCACGAAGGAGCGGATGGTCGAGCAACGCGGTCGCGATGATGAACCCCTCGACCTGCCGCGACCGCAACGACTCGACCCGCGCACGCTCCCGCACCAGGTCGCTGTCGGTGTTGACGATCAGCGCACTGTACCCAGCCGCCTCCAGCACCGCCTCCGCCCCGCGCACGATCGGCGGGAACAACGGGTTGGTGAGATCGGGGATGACCAGCCCCACCGTCGCCGACCTGGACGTCTTGAGACTGCGGGCGATCGGGTTGGGCCGGTAGCCGAGCGAGTCGGCCGCCTTCATGATCCGCTTGACCGTCTCGGCGCCCACCTGCGACCGGGTCTTCGGATTGAGCGCCCGGGACACCGTCGTGGCGTGAACCCCCACCGCATCGGCGACGTCACGCAGGGTCGGGACGGAAGGACGCTCACGCGTCATCGGCCTGACTCCTTCCCGGCGGTATCGCAGCGATCGATCATCAGCGTAGCGCCTCCCCGCCGGGGCAAAGGGCTCGCCACAGGTCCGGAGGCGGTCTTGGACACCGGCCGGTGATTCCCACCAGGCCGTCTGGGATTCCTGTGTCGCGTCCGGGTCAGAGGAAGCTCAGCCCTGTAGGTAATTCCCCGTTCGAGAGCTCAGCGGAAAGCGACAAGGAAAAGCGACAACAGGAGAGGCGAAAGCCGAAACGTGAAAGGACGCCCCGGCCAAAACGGCTGGGGCGTCCCGGGTTGTGTCAGCCCTTGTAGTTGAAGATCTGGCGCAGCGTGTGCTGGATCTCCACCAGGTCCTTCTGGTCCGCCATTACCTGGTCGATCGACTTGTACGCATCAGGGTGCTCGTCCACAAGCGACGCCGCCCGGTCCGAGTTCCACGTGCGGCCGCCCATCGCCCGGGTGAGCGAATCCGCCGACAGCTCCCGCTTGGCCTTGGTACGGGACATGCGCCGCCCAGCCCCGTGCGAGCACGAGTTGTACGACTCCGCGTTCCCCCGCCCCCGCACGATGTACGACTGCGTCCCCATCGAGCCGGGAATCACGCCCTCGTCTCCGACGTCCGCCTTGATGGCGCCCTTACGGGTGATCCACAGGGACTTGCCGTAATGGGTCTCCTGCTGGGTGAAGTTGTGGTGGCAGTTGATCGTGCGCACCCGCCGCCCCTTGCCCACGACGCGGAACAGGGCGTTGATCAGCACCTTGTCCATCCGCGCCCGCGAGGCCATCGCGTAACGCTGCGACCACAGCATGTCCTCGATGTAAGCGGTGAACTCCGGAGTGCTCTGGACCAGGTATGCCAGGTCAGGGTCCTCCAGGCCGATCTCCTGCTTCTTCATCAGCTTCTTCGCCCCCACGATGTGCATCGTGGCGAGCTGGTTGCCGATGCCGCGCGAGCCCGAGTGCAGCACGGTCCACACGCGGTCCCGCTCGTCGAGGCACACCTCGACGAAGTGGTTGCCGGATCCGAGCGTCCCGAACTGGTCGCCGACCTTCTTGGTGAGCCGAGGATTCAGGTCGGTGTGGGGGAGTCCGAGGTCGCCCAGGGCGCGGTCCATCGACGGGTCGGAGTGGCCCTTGCCGACACCCGCCGGAATGCGGTGCTCGACCATGGGCATGAGCGCGGCCAGGGTGTCGGGGAGATCGGCGGCGGTGAGATCGGTTTCCGTCGCGACCATTCCGCAGCCGATATCGACGCCTACGGCGGCGGGGATAATCGCATTCTCGGTCGGAATAACCGAGCCGACGGTTGCGCCGATTCCGACATGCGCGTCGGGCATAAGAGCGACGTGGCCAGAGACGAACGGCAGGCGTGCGGCACGTGCGGCCTGCATGATCGCGCCTTCGTCGATCTCGCTGGCCCACGACAGCAGGTTAGGTGCGGGCTGGTTCGGCGACATTAGAAGAATCTCCTTACTGGTTGTTGATCAGTCTGGCGTTACCAGGAAGGAAATCCCACTCATTTTATCCGCATATGGGACTCGGGGAGGGATCCGTGACCCCGCGCGGGTTCCGGCTGGGTTCGGTCGTGTGAGCGGGACTCGGGGTGAGATCCGTGACCCCGCGCGGGTTCCGGTCGGGTTCGGTCGTGGGAGTGGGGTTCGTGAGCCCGAGGGCGGAGGGGCCACCACAGGGCTCGGCCGAGGAGGGTGGCGAGGGCGGGGACCAGCACCAGCGACACCACGAGCGCCGACAACAGGATGCCGAGCGTCATCGCGAAAGCCATCTGCTCGTTGCCCGGAGACGTGACGAGGCTGGCGAACGTGGCGGCCAGCACCGCCCCCGCCGTCGCGACGGCCGGAGCCGTGTGCTGGACGGCGCGGGCCACGGCGGCGCGAGCCGTACCCGGCTTCTGCATCTCCTCCCGGATCCGGTCGGTGACCAGGATGTTGTAGTCGGTGCCCAGCGCCACCACGAACAGGAACAGCACCAGCGGCAGGGCGAAGTTCACGCCAGGCGCGCCGAGCCCGTGCTGGAACAGCAGGGTGGCGGCGCCGAGCGTGGCGGCGAAGGCGAGCCCGACGGTCAGCATGAGGATCACCGGCGCGAGCAGGCTGCGCAGGAGCAGCAGCAGGATCAGCGCGATCAGCCCGGCCGCCACCGGGAACACGATCCTCAGGTCGCGCTCGACCGCGGCCGACATGTCGGCGACGATCGCCGGAGTCCCGCCCACGTGTGCCGCCGTCCCGGCGGGCGCGTGCCGGGCGACCGCCGCCCGGATCGGTCCCGAGGCCAGGTCGCGCGCCTGCTGGCTCTGCGGGTCCGCGTGAGGGTAGACGTCGATCCTGGCGGCGCCGTGGTCCTTGCTCAGGACGGCAGGTGCGACCTGGCCCACACCTTTGACCTTGGCGAGCGCCTGGGACAGGCCGTCGAGCCCGTCGGAGGTGAGGTTCCCGGTGACGAAGACGCTCGTCGGGTCGGACACACCGGCCGGAAGCGTACGGGAGATCTCGGCCGCGGTGGCCGCGGCGGGGGTCCGCGCACCCGAGCCGCCCTGGCCGTAGTCCATGCGGATGCCGACCAGCCCCGCGGCCAGCGCGCCGAGCACGGCGACGGAGGCGGCCAGCATCGCCACCGGCCGCCGCGTGACCAGCGCTCCCAGGCGCGGGGAACCGGACCCGGCGGATCGGGAGGGCCAGAACATCTTGCGCCCGGCCGCCGCGAGCAGCGCGGGCATCAGGGTGAGGCTGCCGAGCAGCATCACCAGCACCGCGACGGCGATCGCCGGCCCCATCGAGCGGAACTGCCCGAACGTCGCCAGCCCCAGCGTGGCGAACGCGGCCACGATGGTCAGCGCGGCAGAGGTGATCGCGGTGCCCACCCGGCCGGAGACCTGGGCGGCCACCTCGCGGGCGGGCTGCGTGGGCCTGGCCCGCAGCTCCTCGCGGAAACGGAACAGCAGGAACAGCAGGTAGTCGATGCCGATGCCGAACAACACCACGTTGATCAGCCCCGGCGTGCCCGCGTCGAGCTTGAGCCCGGTGAGCATCGCGGCGACCGCGACGGCGCCAGCCGCCACGAAGCCGATCAGGGCGACCGCGAGCAGCGGCAGCAGGGCGGCCAGCACGCTGCGGAACACCAGCACATTGAGCAGGATGATGAGCCCCATGATGAGGCCGCTCGCCACGTTCGTGACGAGCTTGCGCGAGTCGACGGTGTCGACGGTGTCGGCCAGCGCCCCGGTGAAACCGGTCCGCATGCCCGCCTCGGCGAACTGCGTCCTGGCTGAATCGCGGAAGGCGCGGTAGACCCCCTGGACCCCCTTGTCCGTACGGTTCCCGACCAGCTCGACGGAGAGCAGCTCGAAACTCCGGTCGGGCGCCGTCATCGCCGGGGCGACGCGCGGCGTCTGGGAGCGGTCCGGGACGAGGAACTGCTGCGGCCCGTCGTCCTCCCTGGGCATGACCACCCGGCGCTTGCCCAGCTTCGCCGCCTCGGCCTCGACCCGCTGCCGGTCGGCGGCGGTGAGCGCGACGCCGTCGGCGCGCGCGACGAGCACCGTCACCGTGGTGGCGTCCGGGTTCGCCCCGAACCGCTCCTCGGCGATCCGCAGGGCGGCGGCGGAGTCGTAGCTCGGCGGCAGGAAGTCCCCGGCCTGGTTCTGGGTGACGCGGTCGAACAACATCGGGGTCAGGGCGCTGAGCGCCACCCCCAGCACCACCCACAGGGCGATGACCCTCCAGGGGCGTCTGGTGGAGTATCCGGTCAGGGCGCGGATCACATGGTCCTCCGGCGTACGAGCATGAAATGCGGACGTCTCCAGACCATCAGCGCGGGAGGCGGCGAACCTCCTGGCAGCGGATGATCCGTACCGGGGCCCTGAGGCCTGCCCCATGGGCCAGGACCAGGCCCCTGGTCCTGGTCACCCCCGCCGCTGTGCCACCCTGGATCGGGGCTGGAACAGGGGGAAATCAGACATGCCGTGGACCCGTAACGACGCGCTCGTGACCGGCGGGGCCTGCGTGCTGAACCTGCTCAGCTACGTGTTCTTCAACGCCCCCGACGGCCGTCACGCCGTGAGCGTGGCCGGGTTCCTCCTCGTCACGCTGACCGCCCTGCCGCTGCTCGCCCGCCGCCACCACCCGCTGGCGGCGCTCGCCGCCGTTCTGGTCCTCGACGCGACGGCCACCCTGGTCGTGCCGCTGCCCAGGCACTTCGGCGCCGTCCTGGTGGTCGCCCTGTACTCGGTCGCGCGAGCCTGCTCCGGCCGGGTGACGGCGCTCGCGGCAGCCGCGACGCTCGCGGTGACGCTGCTGGGCGAGAGCAGCGGCCAGGACGCCGTCATCGCGCCCCTCACCACCCTGGTCGTCGTGGCCGCCGCAATGGCGATCAACCGCTACCAGCGGGAGGTGGCGGCCAACCGCACGCTCCTCGCCGACCGCGCGGTGGCCGAGGAACGCCGCCGCATCGCCAGGGAGCTGCACGACATCGTGGCCCACCACATCACGACCATGCAGCTGATGGCCGGGGGAGCCAGGGCCAACCTCGCGGAACCCGAGGTCGCCCGCGACGCCCTGGTCACCCTGGAGTCCTCAGGACGGCTCGCGCTGCGCGAGATGCGGCAACTCCTCGACGTCCTGCGCGACGGCGACGACGCACCGGGGGACGCGCCGTCGCAGCCCCAGCCCGGCGCCGACGACCTGGACCGCCTGGTGGAGGAGTCCCGCCGCGCCGGGCTGCCGACCGAGCTCGGCGTCCACGGAACCCGCCGCCCGCTGCCGCCGACCGTGGGCCTCACGGTGTTCAGGATCGCCCAGGAGGCGCTCACCAACGCACGCAAGCACGCCGGGCCCGCCCGCGCGTCCGTCCAGCTGACCTACGGAGAGGACCACGTGACCATCGAGGTGACGGACGACGGCCAGAGCGCACCGCCGCCGGGCACGGGCGGTTACGGCCTGGTCGGCATGCGCGAGCGCGTCGCCCTGCACGGAGGCACCCTCACGGCCGGCCCGCAGGCAGGTGGCGGGTTCGCCGTGGTGGCCGACCTTCCGCTGCACGAGATGGCGGCACGATGAGCATCAGGGTCCTGATCGTGGACGACCAGCTGCTGGTACGGCGGGGCCTGTCGCTGATCCTCTCCCCGGACCCGGACTTCGAGGTGGTGGGCGAGGCCGAGGACGGCGCGCAGGCCGTCACCCTCGCCCAGCGGCTGCGCCCCGACGTCGTGGTGATGGACATCCGCATGCCCGTCCTCGACGGCGTCGCCGCGACCAGGGAGCTCGCCGCCACCGTGCCAGGCTCCAAGGTCCTGGCCCTCAGCACCTTCGACATGGACGAGTACCTCGTGGGCGCCCTGCGCGCCGGAGCCTACGGATTCCTGCCGAAGGACAGCACCCCGGAGGAGCTGAGCGCCGCGATCCGCACCGTACACGCGGGCGAAGCCGCGGTCGCCCCGCGCCTGCTCACCCGGCTGATCTCCACCTACGTCCGGGCACCGCACGCCGCGCCGCCGGCCCCCGCTGGCACGGCCGAGCTCACGCCCCGCGAGGTCGAGGTGTGGCGGCTGATGGCGACCGGGCTCGACAACACCGAGATCTCCGGCGCCCTGGACCTCAGCCTGTCCACCGTCAAGAACTACATCACCAGCATCTTCGACAAGCTGGCCGTCCGCGACCGCGCCCAGGCGGTCATCGCGGCCTACGAATCCGGCCTGGTCACCGCTCGACCGGATCGGATTGGATGATCCGCCAAGGAAGCAGACCGGCCAAGCCGGTGTTGTTGGTGGGTAAAACCTTGGTTTTGGGGCGCGCCGCCGTAGCGCCGTAGGCTGGCCCTGAAACGATCCACTAGGAGGTGACGCCCATGCTGCGAGACTCGTTCGGACGGGTGGCGACTGATCTGCGGGTGTCCCTCACGGACAAGTGCAACCTGCGCTGCACCTACTGCATGCCCCCCGAGGGCCTCGACTGGCTGCCCAACGCCCAGCTGCTCACCGCCGACGAGATCGTCCGCCTGGTCACCATCGGGGTGGAACGGCTCGGCATCACCGAGGTCCGCTACACCGGCGGCGAGCCGCTGCTGCGCCGCGAGCTGGTCGACATCGTCCAGCGCACCACGGCCCTGGAGCCCCGGCCACAGGTGTCGATCACCTCCAACGGCATCGGCCTGGCCAAGCTCGCCGTACCCCTCAAGGAGGCCGGGCTCGACCGGGTCAACGTCTCCCTCGACACGCTCGACCGCGACACGTTCAAGCGCCTGGCCCACCGCGACCGCTTCGAGGACGTCATCGACGGCCTCGCCGCCGCGCACGAGGCGGGGCTGCGGCCGGTGAAGGTCAACGCGGTCCTCATGCGCGGCATCAACGAGGCGGAGGCCTCGGCGCTGCTGCGGTTCTGCCTGGACAAGGCGTACGAGCTGCGCTTCATCGAGCAGATGCCGCTGGACGCCCAGCACGGCTGGAGCCGCGCCGACATGGTGACGGCCGACGAGATCCTGGCGCTGCTGTCCGCCGACTTCGACCTGGCGCCGGACGACACCGAGGAGCGCGGCAGCGCCCCGGCCGAGCGGTTCACCGTCGACGGCGGTCCAGGGCGCGTGGGCGTGATCGGGTCGGTGACCCGCCCGTTCTGCGGCGCGTGCGACCGGGTCCGCCTGACCGCCGACGGCCAGGTGCGCAACTGCCTGTTCGCCACCGAGGAGTCGGACCTGAAGGCGGCCATGCGCGCCGGCGCGTCCGACGACGAGCTGGCCGAGCGCTGGGTCGTCGCGGTCAAGGGCAAGCGCGCCGGGCACGGCATCGACGACCCGAGCTTCCTCCAGCCGGCCCGCCCGATGTCGGCGATCGGCGGTTAACCCCGTGTCCTACGACGCGGTCGTCCTCGCCGGGGGAGCGGCCCGTCGGATGGGCGGCGCCGACAAGCCCGCTCTCCGCGTCGGCGGCAGGACGCTCCTGGAGCACGTGATCGCCGCGGTCCCCGACGCCGGCCGGGTGATCGTCGTCGGCCCGGACACCGGGCTCCCCGGCGTCACGACGACCCGCGAGGACCCTCCGGGAGGCGGTCCGGTGCCCGCGCTCAGGGCCGGGCTGGCCCTGGTCGAGGCTCCGCAGGTGGTCCTGCTCGCGGCGGACCTCCCCTTTCTGCGTACGGAGCACGTGAAGGAACTGAGGGCCGCCGGCAAGGCCGTCCTGATCGACGACGACGGCCGCGAGCAGTGGCTGACCAGCGTCTGGCCCGCGGCCGAGCTCAGGGGCGCCCTGGACGGCTACCCGGGCAACTCGCTGCACGGCCTGCTCGGACCGCTCGACCCCGTACGGCGGGCGCTGCCGGGACGCGCCTGGTTCGACTGCGACACGATGGACGACCTGGAGGAGGCCCACATGAACGTTCTGACCGAATGGACCGCGCTGGCCTGCAAGGAGCTCGGCGTCGACCCCGCGCGGGTGGACAGGGACGTGATCCTCGACCTGACCAAGGAGGTGGCGCACGGGGTGGCCAGGCCGGCCGCACCGCTCACGGCGTACCTGCTCGGTCTGGCCCAGGGCGCGGGCACCGCGCCCGAGGACGCGGTGGCCCGGCTGACCACGCTGGCGCACAACTGGGAACGCGCGACGACCGAGACCCTGACCGACGGCTGACCTGCAGTTACCGCAGAAAGTCAAACCTGAGGATTTGCTGTGAATTTCACTCAGGGATGGCTGTAAACGATTTCGGGAAAGAAGCCCTATCCGTTCTCGGAGATCCGCTATGAGACGCGGCGTCCAGGAAAAGTCCTGGGAAAAGGGCGACGCCGGGTGGTTACGGGGGCAAACCACCCGGCGTCGCTTCATCGGCGTTCCGACGGGGGCCCGGAACGCCGGCACCAGCACTCCGACGGGGGACCGGAGCGCTTGTCTAAAGCGTACACCTACAACCCGTGGGATGCGTCAAGACTTAGTCACGACCCGATCTCGCGTCGGTGGAGTGGTATCTCGCTTTGGTTAGCTTCAGGGCTCTGAAAGGTAGGAGGCGGGGCATCCTTACTTCTCTCATTGGCCCCGATTACGGCTATGTATGGCAAAAAGACGGCTCCGGCGATGAACAGCAGCCGGTACGGCCAGGGGAGGGGCACCACCACCGCCAGGATCAGGCAGATCGTGCGGATCCCCATCTTGATCAGGTAGCTCTTCTCGCGTCGGCCGATGTCCTCGGACAGCGAGGGCTGGGCGTCCGTCACCTGATGGACGACCTGATTCCTGCGTCGGCCCTTCACATAATCCACCGTAGACCTCCAAGGGGGCGGCCGGTGATCGGGCCCGGGCGCGGAACGCCCGGTCATGCGATCATGGCCTTCGGGTAAGGGAGGACAACATGACGGACAGAACGTATCGGGTGACCGAGATAGTCGGGACGTCGGGGGAGAACCTCGACCAGGCCATACGCAACGGCATCCGCAGGGCCTCGCAGACGCTGCGCCACCTCGACTGGTTCGAGGTCACCGAGATCCGCGGCCACATCGACGGCGGCGAGGTCGCCCACTACCAGGTGGGGATGAAGGTCGGCTTCCGCCTGGAGGACTCATAGGGGACACTCTGGGCATGCCGCGCCGCTTAGCCGCCGTCCTGGCCGCCCTGACGCTGGCCGTACCGGCCCTGACGTCCTGCTCGGCCCAGCCGCCGCCGCCCAAGGCGGCGACGGCGCCCCAGAAGGGCCTGCTCGTGCAGACCGCGCAGGACGTCGCCCGTACGGCGGGCAGCGTCAAGCGCCTCGACGACCTGCCCCTGTACGAGATGACCTTCAGCGGCGGCTACGACGCCGAGGCCCCGCTCACCGACGCGGAGCTGGCGCGCAAGGACGACGCCTGGGCCTGCTCGCTGTTCCACCGCGGCCACGAGCTCGGCCGCAACTTCGACTGGCAGCCCAACCCGGCGATGGTCGTGCACGCCAGCCCGCCCGGCGGCTACGCCTCGCTGTCGCTCGCCGACATCTCCTACGTGCTCGACCGGAGCACCCCGCCCGACCTGAACAGCCCGGACGACCGGCGCCGGCTCGCGCACGCCGTGCTCATCCCCTTCGACGGCATGAACGAGAAGGGCCTGGCCGTCGGCATGGCCGCGGTGCCCACCGCCGAGCTGCCCGCCAAGGACCCCGCGCGCAAGACCGTCGGCAGCGTCCGCGCCATCCGCCTCATGCTGGACCGCGCCGCCAACGTCGACGAGGCCGTCGCGCTGCTGCGCACCTACAACATCGAGTTCTCCGCCGACGGCCCGCAGATCCACTACCTGCTGGCGGACAGGTCGGGGAAGTCGGTCGTGGTGGAGTACACCGCGGGAAAGATGCACGTCATCGACGACAACGTGCTCACCAACTTCACCATGGCGGGCACCAGCAGGGCGCGCCGCCTCGACGACCGGCGCTACCGCACCCTGGCCGAGAACCTCGGCACCAAGGCGGACGGCCTGGCCCTGCTGGAGAGCGTCGCGCAGGCGCACACCCGCTGGTCGGTCGTCTACGACCTCGAAGCGGGCACGGCCAGGCTCGTCACCGGTCAGAAGTGGGGCACGGTGCGCACCCTGACGCTCAGCTCGCCTGGCTGACCGTCGACATGTTGAAGTCGGGCACCCGCACGGCGGGCATGATCGTGCGGGTGAAGTAGTCGTTCCACTCCCGCGGCAGCGTCTGCTCGCTCGCCCCCACCTCGGTGATGCGCCCGAGCAGGTCCACCGGGCTCTCGTTGAAGCGGAAGTTGTTCACCTCGCCGACGACCTCGCCGCCCTCGACCAGGTAGACGCCGTCGCGGGTCAGCCCGGTCAGCAGCAGCGTCTGCGGGTCGACCTGCCGGATGTACCACAGGCAGGTGACGAGGAGGCCGCGCTCGGTCGCCGCGACCATCTCCTCCAGCGAGCGCCCGCCGTCCGGGCCGCGCATGATCAGGTTGTCGATGCCCGGCGTCAGCGGCAGCCCGCTCTGCCCGGCCGAGTGCCTGGTCTGCAGCAGCGAGGTCAGCGTGCCGCCGGACAGCCAGTCGGTCGGCGCCAGCGGCAGCCCGTTGTCGAACACCGACTGGGTGCGGCCCGAGGCGTGCGCGATCACGAACGGCGCGCACTCGACACCCTCGGCCCACGGGTCGCCGGACAGCGTGACGGGCAGCTCGGCCAGCCGCTCGCCGACGCGGGTGCCGCCGCCCTGCTTGGCGAAGACGGTGCGGCCGTCGAGCGCGTCCCTGGCGCCGGCGTTCCAGTAGGTGTAGATGAGCAGGTCGGCGACGGCCGAGGGCGGCAGGATCGTCTCGTAGCGCCCGGCGGGCAGGTCGATGCGGTTCTTGGCCCACTCCAGGCGGGTGCTCAGCGACGCGTCGAGCGCGGCGACGTCCACGTCGGTGAAGTCGCGGGTGGCCACGCCCGTCCACGCCGAGCGCTTCAGGTCGGCCGACTTGGCGTTGAGCTCCAGGCGGCCGGTCGGCTGGTCGTGGCGCAGCCGCACCCCGGCGGAGGTGCCTACGAAGGTGGAGGTGAGCAGGTGCTCGGCGAAGCCGTACAACCTCCTGCCCCCGGCCTCGGCGGCGGCGAAGCTCTCGCCCAGGGCGGGAGCGAAACCGGAGAAGACCCCGATGTCGGTCGGGAAGACCGGGTAGGCCCAGTGCGCCGACGGGACGCCGCCCTCGACCAGCGGCATGGCGTCCTCGGCCGGCTGCGCCTCGCGCGCGGCCGCGTCGGCGGCGGCCACCACGTCGGGGAACTGCTCGTCGCGCACCGAGGTGCGCGACACCACCCCGGTGGCGCCGCCCACGATCGAGATGACCGTGAGTCTGGTGGACTGGCTGACGCCGTTGGTGGTCAGCGTGTTGCCGGCGAAGCGCAGGTTGGCGGTCGAGTCGTGGTCGACGATGACGACGCAGTCGTCGGCGGTGGAGAGCTCGAGAGCCCGCTCCACCATCTCCTGGGGCCCCATCATCACTTGCCACCCTCCTGCACCGTGTTGAGGATACGGACGCCGCGGAAGAGCGCCGTCGGGCAGCCGTGGCTGACCGGGGCGACCTGGCCGGGCTGGCCCTTTCCGCAGTTGAACGCGCCGCCCAGGACGTAGGTCTGCGGGCCGCCGACCGCCTCCATCGACCCCCAGAAGTCGGTGGTCGTCGCCTGGTAGGCGAAGTCGCGCACCTGCCCGGCCAGCGCGCCGTCGACGATGCGGTAGGCGCGCTGCCCGGTGAACTGGAAGTTGTAGCGCTGCATGTCGATCGACCAGCTCTTGTCGCCGACGATGTAGAGGCCGCGCTCCACCCGCGAGACGAGCTCGTCGGTGGAGGGCCCGTTCTCGGCGGGCTTCAGCGAGACGTTGGCCATGCGCTGGATCGGCGTGTGCCCGGGGGAGTCGGCGAACGCGCACCCGTTGGAGCGCCCGAACCCCTTGAGCAGCGCCATGCGCCGGTCGAGCTGGTAGCCGACCAGGACGCCGTCCTTCACGATGTCGAAGCTCTGCCCGGCCACACCCTCGTCGTCGAACCCGACCGTGGCCAGCCCGTGCTCGACCGTACGGTCACCCGTCACGTTCATCACCGGGGAGCCGTAGACCAGCGAGTTCAGCTGGTCGAACGTGGCGAAGGAGGTGCCCGCGTAGGCGGCCTCGTAGCCGAGCGCCCGGTCGAGCTCGGTGGCGTGCCCGATCGACTCGTGGATGGTCAGCCACAGGTTGGACGGGTGGATCACCAGGTCGTGGTCGCCCGCCTCGACGCTGGGCGCGGCCAGCTTCTCCGCCAGCAGCTCGGGGAGCTGGGCCAGCTCGGCCGCCCAGTCCCAGTGGGAGCCGGTGAGGTACTCGTAGCCGCGGCCCACCGGAGGGGCGATCGTCGACATGTCGTCGAACCCGGTGGCCGACGCCTTCATCACGTTCAGCTCGGGGTGGACGCGCACCCGCTGCTGGGTGGTGCTCGTGCCCGCGCTGTCGGCGTAGAACTTCTGCTCCTTGACCTGCAGCAGGCGGGCGCTCGCGTGGTCGGCGCCCTTCAGCAGCCCGGCAGACCACTCGGCCAGCAGCGCCACCTTCTCAGCGGCGGGGACGGAGAACGGGTCGATCTCGTAGGGCGACACCCAGGTGAGGTCGGAGTGGACCGGTTCCGGGGCGAGCTCGATCGGCTCCCTGTTGATCGGCGCGCTCACCTCGGCCACCCTGACCGCCTGCTCGGCGACCTTCACGGCGGCCTCGGGGGTCAGCTCGGAGCCCGCGGCGAACCCCCACGTGCCGCCCTTCACGACCCGGACCGCGTAGCCCAGGTCGTCGGCGTCCATGGAACCCTCGAGCCTGGCGTCGTAGAGGCTCAGCGTCTCCGACCTGACGCGCTCGAGGCGGAAGTCGGCATGCTCGGCGCCCAGGTCGCGGGCGCGCTGCAGCGCCGCGTCGGCCAGCTGCCTGAGCGGCAGCGCGCGGAATTCAGGATCGATCTGTCCCATGTCGACGATCCTAACCCTGTGATCTTGTCCGACCCGGACAAGGGCATACCGGCCGGTAGGAGATAGCGTCAGGTGCCATGGCACGCTCAGTACTCGTCACAGGAGGCAATCGCGGCATCGGCCTCGCGATCGCCCGCGAACTCGCCGCGGCAGGCGACAACGTCGCCGTCACCTACCGCTCAGGAGAGCCCCCGGAGGGGTTGTTCGGCGTCCGCTGCGACGTCACCAGCTCCGACGAGGTCGACGCGGCCTTCGCCAAGGTCGAGGCGGAGCAGGGTCCCGTCGAGGTGCTCGTGTCCAACGCGGGCATCACCAAGGACACGCTGCTGGCGATGATGAAGGAGGAGACCTTCACCGACGTCATCGACGCCAACCTCACCGGCGCCTACCGCGTCGCCAAGCGCGCGATCAGGCCCATGATGAAGCTCAAGCGCGGCCGCATCATCCTCATCTCCTCCGTCGTCGGCCTGTCGGGCCAGGCGGGGCAGTCCAACTACGCCGCCTCCAAGGCGGGGCTGGTCGGCTTCGGACGCTCGCTGGCGCGCGAGTACGGCTCGCGCGGCATCACGGTCAACGTCGTGGCCCCCGGCTTCGTCGAGACCGACATGACGGCCGAGCTCGACGGCGCCGAGATCATCAAGAACATCCCGCTGGGCAGGCAGGCGGCCCCCGGCGAGATCGCACGCGTCGTGAAGTTCCTGGCGGGCGACGACGCCTCCTACATCACCGGGGCAGTGATCCCCGTCGACGGCGGACTCGGAATGGGGCACTGAACATGGGAATCCTCGAAGGCAAGCGGCTGCTGATCACCGGCGTCCTCACCGACGCCTCCATCGCCTTCTCCGTGGCCAAGCTGGCCCAGCAGGAGGGCGCCCAGATCGTCCTGACCGGCTACGGGCGGCTCAGCCTGGTCGAGCGCATCGCCAAGCGGCTGCCCGAGCCGCCGCCGGTGCTGGAGCTCGACGTCACCTCCACCGAGCAGCTCGGCACGCTGGCCGACCGGGTGAGCGAGCACCTCGACGGGCTCGACGGGGTCGTGCACGCGATCGGCTTCGCGCCGCAGACGGCGCTGGGCGGCAACTTCCTCAACACCTCGTGGGAGGACGTCGCCACCGCGGTGCACACCTCCACGTACTCGTACAAGTCGCTCGCTGTGGCGTGCCTGCCGCTGATGAAGGCGGGCGGGGCCGTGGTGGGGCTCGACTTCGACGCGAGCAAGGCGTGGCCGGTCTACGACTGGATGGGCGTGGCCAAGGCGGGGCTGGAGTCGTGCAACCGGTACCTGGCGCGGGACCTGGGCAAGCACGGGATCCGGGTCAACCTGGTGGCGGCTGGGCCGTTGCGTACGATGGCCGCGAAGTCGATCCCGGGGTTCAAGGAGTTCGAGGACAGCTGGCCGGAGAAGGCGCCGCTGGGCTGGGACATCAACGACACCGAGCCTGCGGCGAAGGCTTGCCTGGCGCTGCTGTCCGACTGGTTCCCCGCCACGACGGGCGAGATCGTCCACGTCGACGGCGGCGTACACGCCATCGGTGCATAAACCCTTCATAGGGTACGGCGGAGCCGAGGGACACCCCACCCGCCGACCACGGCCGGGCTCCTTCCAGGAGCACGCTCACCGTGCGTTCCCACGTCCCGCCGTTACGACGGGGAGAGAAGCGCCGAAGCGGTCCTGGGAAGGGCAGGTCGGGCGATGTTGGGGCTCCGCCGTACCCCTAAAGGCCCTTAAGCAAGTCTGTGACGACCAGGACGCAACGGGTCGAAGGGAATGCTGGCCGCGTCGGCGCGGCGGCGGCGTTGCTGGATGATGCGGCTGGCCAGGATCGCCGAGGCCAGGAGCGCCGCCGTCAGCGCCGTCCCGATCGCGTCGTTGTCCGGCGCGCTCGGCCGCACGACCTCCTTGTCGCGCATCTGCCCCGCCAGCCGCTCCGACAGCGGGTTCGGCCACAGCAGGTCGATGTGCGGCTCGTCGGTGTCCGCCGTCGGCTCGTCGGCGATCGTCGCGGTCACCGTCTCCATGAGCTGCGGATGGTTCGGCGGCTGGTCGGTCGGCTCGGCCGTCACCTCAGCCTCCCGCGAGGCCGTCGGCGTGGGCGAGGCGGTCGGCGTGGCGCGCCGCCCCGGCTCGGTCGGCACCGGGTCCTGGTCGGTCAGCGTGCCGAGCACGCTCTGGTCACCGCAGGCCAGCACCGGCAGGCACACGTCGTCCAGCCCGTCGGGCAGCAGCGGATCGGGGGACGAGGCGGCGGGGGAGGGTTTCTTGCCCGACTGCGACGGGCTCGGGTGGGCCGTGGGCGCCACCTGGCCCACCGGGTCGAGCACCTTGCCCGTGGTCGAGTCGACCTGGTCGGTGACCGGTTTGGTCGCGTCGCCTGTCAGCCCGTCGACGGCGTCGGTCACCCCGTCCACGATCTGGCACAGCCCGCTGGTCACCCCGCCCAGTAAGCCTCCGCCGCGCGAGCAGTCGCTGACCTGCGCCGAAGCGGGCGCGGCGCCGAGGGGGATCGCGGCCAGTGCGAGCGCCAGGAATCCTGCCGAGATCGCGGCCCTGCTCCGCATTCCTCCCCCTCCTGTCGTCGTCCGCCGCTCGAAATCTTGATGGACACGCGGCCGAATTCGGCGCAAAGTTGCGATTCGGTATCGATTAGTGATACGCGAAAGGGACTCTCATTCGGTTGACGAGACATCGTCGAGCGCCTCGCGGATCTCCCTGGGCAGCACCAGATCCTCCGCCAGCAGCACCCCGCCGAGTTGCGCGTGGGTGCGCGCACCGACGATCGCCGAGGCCACCCCCGGCTGGTCGCGCACCCAGGACAGCGCCACCGCCAGCGGCGAGGCGCCCAGCCCGTCGGCCGCCGTCATCACCGACTCGACCACCCGCCGGGACCGCTCGTCCAGGTAGGGGCGGACGAAGTCGGCGAAATGCGGCGTCGCGGCGCGCGAGTCCGCCGGGATGCCCGTCCGGTATTTGCCGGTCAGCACCCCTCTGCCCAGCGGCGACCAGGCCAGCACGCCCGCGCCCACGTGGTCGGCTGCGGGCAGCAGCTCCCGCTCGGGCTCGCGGGCCAGCAGCGAGTATTCCGCCTGCGCCGAGGTGATCGGGATCTTACCGCGCTGGGCGACGGCCGCCGCGGCGAGCTGCCAGCCGGTGTAGTCGCACACCCCGGCGTAGACGGCGCGGCCGGAGGTGACGATCGCGTCGAGCGCCGCGAGGGTCTCCTCCAGCGGCACCTCGGGGTCGAAGGTGTGCAGCTGCCACAGGTCCACGTAGTCGACGCCGAGCCTGGCCAGCGAGGCGTCGACGGCGGCGATGAGGTGCCGCCTGGAGGCGTCGCGCGGCCTGCGCCCCATGGGGGTGACCACGGCCTTGGTGGAGATGACGAGCTCGGAGCGGGGGACGGTGTCCCTGACGAGCCGCCCGAGCAGCCGTTCCGCGTCGCCGCCCGTGTAGACGTCGGCCGTGTCGACGAGCGTGCCGCCCGCCTCGACGAACGTCCGCAGCTGCGCCGCCGCGTCTTCGGCGTCGGTGTCACGCCCCCAGGTCATCGTGCCGAGTCCGAGACGGGACACCGACAGGCCGCTCCGCCCCACATAGCGCTGCTCCATGATCTGGCCAGATTACCGGTCCCTTGTCCAAAACTCCGGTAGGCGGCGGGTCACGTCTTCGCCCGGGTACGGCGGAGCCGCCCGTGAAGCGATCGCTTGCGTAGGGTGTCTGGTGTGACCACGTTGCTACTGGCTCGACACGGCTTGACCCATATGACCGGACCGGTGCTGGCGGGATGGACGCCGGGGGTGCATCTGAGCGAGGCTGGCCAGGCGCAGGCCAAGGCGCTGGCCCAGCGGATCGCGGGCGTGCGGCTCGACGCGATCGTGTCCAGCCCCCTGGAGCGGTGCCAGGAGACCGCCGCGGCCGTGGCCGAGGGGCGGGAGGTGGAGGTCCAGACCGACGAGCGGTTCGGCGAGTGCGGCTACGGCGACTGGACGGGACGGCCGCTGAACGAACTGGCCAAGGAACCGCTGTGGCAGGTCGTCCAGGCGCATCCGAGCGCCGCCGTCTTCCCCGGCGGCGAGGCGCTGGCGGACATGCAGCACCGCGCGGTGAAGGCCGTCAGGGACTGGAATGCACTCCTGGGGGAGAAGGCTGTCTACCTCGCGTGCAGCCACGGAGACGTGATCAAGGCCATCGTCGCGGATGCCCTGGGGCTCCATCTCGATCAGTTTCAGCGCATTACTGCTGATCCAGCGGCCCTGACCGTGATTCGCTATACCCCCATTCGCCCCTTTGTTCTCAGGGTTAACGATATGGGGGATTTGAAGCTGTCCGAGGATTCGGGGGAGAAAGACGGGGGAGAAAACATCACCGGGAGCGATGCCGCCGTCGGCGGTGGACCCGGGACCACGTAAGGTCAGCGTATGCCGGTCTTCGACTACGACCCACCAGATCGGTTCGTGGCCGGTGCCTTGGGGCAACCGGGGGCGCGAGCCTTCTTTCTGCAGGCCAGGGCCGAGGGCAGACTGACCACGGTGGCGCTGGAGAAACTGCAGGTGGAAGCGCTCGCGGGCAGGCTCGACGAGCTGCTCGACGAGGTCCTGCGCAAGAGCGGCGGCACCGCGCACGTTCCCGCCCTGGCACCAGCCGACCTGGCCGACAACGGCCCGCTCGAGCAGCCGATCGACGAGGAGTTCCGGGTCGGCACGATGGCGCTCGGCTGGGACGAGGAAGACGCCAAGGTGGTCATCGAGGCCCAGGAGATCGTCGACGAGGACGACTTCGAAGGGCCGGAGCCCGCCGTCCTGCGCGTGCGCATCACCGCCGGGGTGGCCAGGGCCTTCTCGCAGCGCGCACTACGACTTGTGGCGGCCGGCCGGCCGCCGTGCCCGCTGTGCGGGCAGCCGCTGGACGCGGCGGGGCACATCTGCGTCCGGCTCAACGGATACCGCGGGGGTGAGGTCGCTTCGTGAGGATCGTCGTGACACAGCGGCGCGCGAGATCCGTGTGGATCGTCGTGACCGATCGGGGCGCTGGATGAGCGCGCCGGAGAGCGAGCCTGCGCTGAGCCAGGCCCCGGCGCCCGTCATCGACGACGACAGCGCGCTCAGACTGCTGCGCGACGGCAAGCTGGAGGTCGCCGGCCGCCTGGTCGAAGCCACCAACATGACCCTCTACTGCTCCATCACGCTCGGTGCCCAGCGCGCCGCGTGCGTCTACAAGCCGGTGCGCGGCGAGCGCCCGCTCTGGGACTTCCCCGACGGCACGCTGGCCGCCCGGGAGGTCGCCGCGTTCGAGGTGTCGCAGGCCACCGGGTGGCGCATCGTGCCGCCGACCGTGCACCGCGACGGCCCGTTCGGCCCCGGCATGTGCCAGCTCTGGATCGACACCGAGGCCGAGGTCGACCTGATGGCCCTGGTGCGCAGCCGCCACCCGGCGCTGCGCCGGATGGCCGTCTTCGACGCCGTCGTCAACAACGCCGACCGCAAGGGCGGCCACCTGCTGCCCCAGCCCGACGGGCACGTCTACGGCGTCGACCACGGCGTGTGCTTCTCCGCAGAGGACAAGCTGCGCACGGTGCTCTGGCAGTGGCGCGGCCGTACGCTGCCGCGCGACGCGGTCGCGGTGCTGGCCAAGCTGGAGCGCGAGCTCGAGTCGGGCTCGCTCGGGCGCAGGCTGCGCGAGCTGCTCACGCTGGCCGAGGTGGAGGCGACCTGGATGCGGGTGCGGCGGCTGCTCGACACCGGCACCCACCCCTACCCCTCAGAGGACTGGCCGGCGATCCCGTGGCCGCCGATCTAATAGCGTTTGTCCTATGTGCATGGTGATCGTGAAGACGGGCGAGCCGCTGACCCTCATGGGCGTGCGGGAGGAGCTCGTCGATCGGCCCTGGGAGGGTCCTGGCGAGTACTGGCCCGAATACCCCGGGGTGGTCGGCGGGCGCGACCTCAAGGCGGGCGGCACCTGGCTGGCGGTCGACCGGGCGAAGCGCACCGCCGCCGCCCTGCTCAACGGGCGGGGCACCCCGGCGCCCGAGCAGACCAAGATCTCCCGGGGCGACCTGCCGCTGCGCGCGGTGGCCTCGGGGAGCCTCCCGGACGTGGACCTCACGCGCTACGACCCCTTCCACCTGCTGCTGGCCACCCCTGAGGGCACCCGGCTGTGGTCCTGGGACGGGGTACGGCTGAGCGAAGCCGTACTGCCCGAGGGCGTGAGCGTCATCGTCAACAGCGGCCTCGACCCGGACGACCCGCGCACCATCGCCCAGGCGCCCAGGTTCGCCGCGGCGCAGGACTGGCACGGGCTCACCGCCGACGCGCCGTCCAGCGACCCGTCCGCGTTGATCATCAGGCACGAGCTGCCCGACGGGCGCGTCTACGCCTCGTCGTCGGTCACGCTGCTCACCCTGGGAATGGATGGCGTCGGTTATGAGTTCGAGGACTTCAGCGGGTGGCGCGCCATCCGCTGATGGAGTGACCCCAGCGGATGGATAGGCTCAAAGTATGAGATCGTGGTCTGCCCCGAACATGCCCAGGCTTCCCGGCGAGAGCGTGCCGCTGCGCCTCTACGACACCGCCTCAGGCCGGGTCAGGCAGACCGATCCCGGTCCCACCGCGCGCATGTACGTCTGCGGCATCACCCCGTACGACGCCACCCACCTCGGGCACGCCAACACCTACCTCGCCTTCGACCTGGTCGGCCGCGTGTGGCAGGACATGGGGCACGAGGTGCACTACACGCAGAACGCCACCGACGTCGACGACCCGCTGCTGGAGCGCGCCGAGCAGACCGGCATCGCCTGGCAGGACCTCGCCGAGCGCGAGATCGAGCTGTTCCGCACCGACATGGAGGCGCTGCGCATCCTGCCGCCGCGCGACTACATCGGCGTGACCGAGGTGGTCGAGCGCGTCGCCGACCTGGTCAGAAGCCTGGAGGGGCACACCTACACGCTCGACGGCGACGTGTACTTCAGCCGCGCCTCAGCGCCCAAGTTCGGCGAGATCTCCGGCTACTCCGAACAGGAGATGCTGGCGCTGTCCGCCGAGCGCGGGGGCGACCCCGACCGGCCGGGCAAGCGCGACCCGCTCGACTGGCTGCTGTGGCGCGCCGAGCGGCCGGGCGAGCCCGCATGGGACAGCCCCCTGGGCAGGGGACGGCCCGGCTGGCACATCGAGTGCACCGCGATCGCGCTGGACCACCTGGGCGCCGGGTTCGACGTGGCGGGCGGCGGGACCGACCTGATCTTCCCGCATCACGAGTGCGGCGCCTCCGAGGGGCTGGCGGCGACCGGAGAGTGGCCGTTCGCCCGCTTCTACACCCACGCCGGCATGGTCGCGCTGGACGGCGAGAAGATGTCGAAGTCGAAGGGCAACCTCGTCTTCGTCTCCCGGCTGCGCGCCGACCACGACCCGATGGCCGTGCGGCTGGTGCTGCTGGCCCACCACTACCGCGAGGACTGGGAGTACACCCCCATCCAGCTCGCCCAGGCCGAGCTGCGGCTGGGACGCTGGCGCGAGGCGCTCGCCCTGGAGGCTGCGCCGCCGGTCAACCCGCTGCTGGAGCAGGTGCGCGAGCGCCTGGCCGACGACCTCGACGCGCCGGGCGCGCTGGCGGCGATCGACGCGTGGGCGAAGGTGGCCCTGGACACGGCCTCCACCACCAGGCGGGCCAGGATGGAACGTCCCACCCTGTTGCGCGCGCTCACCGACGCGCTGCTGGGCGTCAAGCTCTGAAGCACCTGACCGCCGGGGCGAAGCGGCCCGCGACCACCTGCTTGTAGACGGCCTCCGTGCGCTCGGCGATGCGCCGCCAGCCGTACTCGCCGTGCGCCCTGCGGGCGCTGCGCTCGGCGATGGCGGCCCGGCGGGCCGGGTGGTCCAGCAGGTCGCGCAGCGCCCTGGCCAGCGCCTCGGGCCGGCGCGGCGGCACGAGCACCCCGCACCCGGCCACGGTGTCGAGGTGCCCGCCGACCGCCGTGGCGATCACCGGGACGCCGCAGGCCATCGCCTCCAGCGGCACCATGCCGAACGGCTCGTACCAGGGGACGGACACGACCACGTCGGCCGAGCGCATCAGCGCGGGCACCTGCGCGCGCGCCACGCTGCCGACCACGCGCACCCGGTCGGACAGGCCGTAGGCGCCGGCCAGGTGGCGCAGCCGTAAGGCCTCCTCGTCGTCCGGCGAGCCGCCCGCGATGATCACCTCCACGTCCGGCAGGTCGCGTACGGCCCGCACCAGCGTGTCGACGCCCTTGCGCGGCACCAGGCGGCCGATGCTGAGCACCCGGTGGCGGCCGATCGGCCGCTCGGTGACGGGGCCGCCCGGGTGGAAGGTGTCCACGTCGACGCCGCAGGGCACGATCTCCACCCGCTCCTCGGGCACGCCCAGGGCGCGCAGCTCGTGCACCTCGTCCGTGCACGTGGCCAGCACCAGCCTGGCCCGCCGCCCGATCTCGCGCTCTGCGGCGATCCTGCCGGGCGGGCTGGCGTCGGCCTGGCCCTGCCAGCGCCGCTTGACGGCGCCCAGGGCGTGGAAGGTCTGCACGACGGGCACGCCGTCGGCCGCGGTGAGCGCGGCGAGTCCGCTCATCCAGAAGTGGGCGTGCACGACGTCGGGGCGGCGCGCCGCCCACCGCTCGGCCAGCCGTACGGCGAAGGCGGGCATGTGCGGCGCCAGCGCGTCCTTCTCCAGTGGTACGGCGGGCCCGGCGTCGACGTACTCCAGCACGGCCCCGGGCGCCAGGGGCGTCGGGCGCTGCTCGGGCGAGCTGCGCCTGGTGTGCACGACGACGTCGTGCCCGCGCGCGGCGAGGGCGGCGGCCAGCGCGGCGACGTGAACGTTCTGCCCGCCCGCGTCGGCGCCGCCGATCGCCGCCAGCGGATCCGCGTGCTCGGAAACCAGATCGATCTTCATCTAGATCAACTCCCTCGAGACATGGGCGAGCCAGGGCTCAGGGGACGGGGAACCCTCGACTACCGAACCAGGCGCGTTTCAAACACGGCGGCCCGGGCAGCCGGTGCGAGGCCTGCGAGGAGGTAGTTGAGGTGTTCACTCGTCATCCGGCGGCGGCGGTCCTGTTCCACAGGGACGGCACCCTCATCGAGAACGTGGCGGACAACGCGGACCCGTCCCAGGTCGAACCCATGCCGGGCGCGCAGGAGGCGCTCACCCGGATGCGCCGCGCCGGCGTGCAGGTCGCGGTCATCACGAACCAGCCGGGGGTGGCCCGCGGCAGGGTGAGCCCGGACGAGCTGCACGAGGTCAACACGCGGGTGGAGGAGCTGCTCGGCCCGTTCGACGCGTGGGCCATCTGCGTGCACGCCGAGGGCGACGGCTGCGGCTGCCGCAATCCCGCGCCCGGCCTGGTGCTGCGCGCGGCGGACACCCTGCACGTGAGCCCGTTCGACTGCGTGGTCATCGGCGACGCGGGCAGCGACATGGCGGCGGCCAGGGCGGCGGGGGCGCGGGGCATCCTGGTGCCGACCTGGCAGACGCGGCGCGAGGAGGTCGAGGCGGCCCGCGAGGTGGCGGGCAGCCTGACCGACGCCGTCGACCGGGTCGACCCACTCGACTACGGCGTGACGCTGACCAGGCACTCGTTCACCGGCCTCATGGATCAGGCCCAGGTCGTCGGCTGGAGCCGCTGGTAGACCTAGGGGACGGTGCTGAGGAAGCGCCGTTGCTCCTCGGCCGGAAGGTGGTCGCTGAACAGCACGCCGTCGAGGTGGTCGGCCTCGTGCTGCAGCACCCTGGCCAGCACGCCGAGCGCGCGCACCGTCTTCTGCTTGCCGTGCATGTCACGGCCACGCGCCGTGACCATGAAGGACCGTTCCAGTGGCCACCACAGTCCCGGCGCTGACAGGCACGCCTCGTCGGCCACGATCCGGCGCTGCGACAGCTCCAGCACCGGGTTCACCAGGTGCCCCTCGGCGCCGTCATAGGAGTAGACGAGCACCCGCACCGGCACGCCGATCTGCGGAGCGGCCAGCCCGGCCCGGCCGGGTTTGGCGCGCATGGTCAGGGTCAGCGACCTGACCAGGGCGCGCAGTTCCTTGTCGAAGTCCTTGACCGGGTCGGCGACAGAGCGCAGCACCGGATCACCGAAAGAGCGAATCGTCTCAGCCAACGCAACTCCCCGATACGTCGCGACGTCCCGAGAGAGGATTCCCCACCTACTGGGTGGCCAATCTCTGTTAAATCCGTGTTGCGCGGGTGATACAGATGCTTTGCCTGTTACGGCGGTGCGACGGCTGTAACCGACGCACGGTCACACAACGTCAATGTGCGTAACCAGCGCCTCCTACGTTTCGGATATCCCCCGACGTAGGAGAAACCATGACGAAGTGGATCGCCGACTGGCGCCCCGACGACCAGGCCTTCTGGGCGAGCACCGGGAAGAAGGTCGCCAGGCGCAACCTGATCTTCTCCATCCTCGCCGAGCACCTCGGGTTCACCGTCTGGACCCTGTGGTCCATCGTCGCCGCCAAGATGGGCAACTACTCCTTCACCACCGACCAGCTGTTCTGGCTTGTGGCGCTGCCCAACCTCGTCGGCTCGGCCCTGCGCCTGCCGTACACCTTCGGTCCCGCCAGGTTCGGCGGGCGCAACTTCACCGTGGTCAGCGCGCTGCTGCTGCTCATCCCGGCGATCCTGCTGGGCGTGGCGGTCGGCAACCCGGGCACGCCGTACTGGCTGTTCCTGGTGATCGCCGCGACGGCCGGGTTCGGCGGCGGCAACTTCGCCTCCAGCATGGCCAACATCACCTACTTCTACCCGCAGGCCAGGCAGGGCTCGGCGCTCGGACTCAACGCGGCGGGCGGCAACATCGGGGTCAGCTCGGTGCAGCTCGTCATGCCGCTGGTGATCGGCGGGCTCGGGCTGGCGGCCGCCGGGTGGTTCTGGGTGCCGTTCATCGTCGTGGCCGCGGTGTGCGCGTGGCTGTTCATGGACAACCTGACCGGCGCCAAGGCCTCGCCGCGCGAGCAGATCGCGGTCGCGGGCAAGGCGCAGACGTGGATCATGTCGTTCCTCTACATCGGCACGTTCGGCTCGTTCATCGGCTACTCCACCGCGTTCCCGCTGCTGTCCAAGAGCCTGTTCCCCGGCTCGCCGTGGGCGGCCGTCGCCTTCGTGGGGCCGATGCTCGGCTCGCTGATCCGGCCGATCGGCGGCTGGCTGTCCGACCGGATGGGCGGCGCGCCCGTGACGCTGTGGAACTTCGCCGCGATGGGCGGCGGGGTGGGGCTCGTCTGGCTCGGGGTCTCCTCGGGCAACTTCTGGCTGTTCTTCCTGGCCTTCCAGCTGCTGTTCGTGACCGCGGGCATCGGCAACGGCTCGACCTACCGGATGATCCCGGCCATCTTCCTGGCCACCGCGCCCGACGCGGCCACCGGCAAGAAGCAGGCGTCGGCGGCCATCGGGATCATCTCGGCGATCGGCGCTTTCGGCGGCTTCCTCATCAACCGGGCGTTCGGCATGTCCTTCGCCTCGACCGGCAGCCCGGCCTCGGCGCTGGCCGCCTTCGCCCTGTTCTACGTCGCCTGCTTCGCCCTGACGTGGTGGTGCTACGTCCGCGCGGTGGGCCCGAGCCTGGCCCACGCACGAGTCTGATTGGTCGCTCACCCTCCTCACTCGCTCCGCGGCCAGCCTCGTTCCTCGGCCGTCCACTCCGCTCGCTGCGTCGGGTTCGCTCCGGTGTAACCCTCACAGCGGCAGTGAGCGGCTGTTAGCACAGCAGTAACAGAAGGGACCCAAGGGTGAAACCACCCAAAAGCACGATCGACCATGTGACCTCACTATCCGATCGCGTCCCTGTGATGACGCACTGCCCGTACTGCGCCCTGCAGTGCGGCATGCGTCTCACGCCGGGCGAGCGGGGGGTCACCGTCGAGGCCACCCCGAGCGGCCTGTGCCAGAAGGGCTGGACGGCCGCGGAACTGCTGACCAGCGCCGACCGCCTGACCACCCCCCTCCTGTACGGCGAGGCCGTCACGTGGGACACCGCGCTCGACCACGTCGCGGAACGGCTCGCCGCCCTCAAGCGCGAGCACGGCGCCGACAGCGTCGCGGTCTTCGGCGGCGGCGGGCTGACCAACGAGAAGGCCTACCTGCTGGGCAAGTTCGCCAGGGTCGCCCTGGGCACCAGCCAGATCGACTACAACGGCCGCTTCTGCATGTCCTCGGCGGCCGCCGCCTCCAACCGGGCGTTCGGCATGGACCGCGGCCTCCCATTGCCGATCGCCGACCTGGCGGACGCCGACGTCGTGCTGCTGGCCGGCGGCAACGTCGCCGAGACGATGCCGCCGCTGGTGCGCAGGCTGCCCCTGGACGGGCTGATCGTCATCGACCCGCGCAGGACGGCGACCGCCAAGCTCGCCGCCCTGCACCTGCAGCCCGCTCCGGGCACCGACCTGGCGCTGGCGCTGGGGCTCCTGCACCTGGTGATCGCCGAAGGAGGCGTCGACGCGGACTACGTGGCGGCAAGGACGACCGGATTCGAAGCGGTTCGAACGTCGGTGACGTCGTGGTGGCCCGAGCGGGTGGAGCGGGTGACCGGGGTGCCGGTGGCTCGCATGCGCACCGCCGTACACATGCTGAAAAATGCCCATAAGGCGGTCATCCTCACCGGGCGCGGCGCCGAGCAGCACGCCAAGGGCACCGACACCGTCACCGCGTTCATCAACCTCGCCCTCACCCTCGGCCTGCCCGGCACGCCGGGCTCCGGCTACGGCTGCGTCACCGGGCAGGGCAACGGGCAGGGCGGCAGGGAGCACGGCCAGAAGGCCGACCAGCTGCCCGGCTACCGCAGGATCGACGACCCGGCGGCGCGCGCCCACGTGGCGGGCGTCTGGGGCGTCTCCCCGGACTCGCTGCCCGGCGCGGGACGTTCCGCCTACGAGCTGCTCGACGCGCTGGGCGCGGACGGCGGGCCGAAGGCGCTGCTGCTGTTCGGCTCCAACCCCGTCGTCTCCGCGCCGCGCTCAGGCTCGGTCACCGAGCGGCTGCGCGCGCTGGACCTGCTGGTGGTCTGCGACATCGTCATGTCGGAGACCGCCGCGCTGGCCGACGTCGTCTTCCCCGTCACGCAGTGGGCGGAGGAGGACGGCACCATGACCAACCTCGAAGGCCGTGTGGTGCTGCGCCGCAAGGCCCTCGCGCCGCCGCCCGAGGTCAGGAGCGACCTCGACGTGATCACCGGCCTGGCCGTACGGCTCGGACACGACTGGGACGCGGCGCCGCGCGCCGTCTTCGAGGAGCTGCGCAGGGCGAGCGCCGGAGGGCCGGCCGACTACGCGGGCCTCACCTACGAGCGGCTCGCCACGGACGGCCTCCACTGGCCCTGTCCCGAAATTTCCCACCCCGGGACGCCGCGGACCTTCCTGGAGAGGTTCGCCACCCCCGATGGGCTCGCCAGGTTCGTCCCCGTCGAGCACCGGCCACCCGCCGAGGAGCCCGACGACGACTACCCCGTCTACCTGACCACCGGCCGGGTCCTGGCCCACTACCAGAGCGGCGCCCAGACCCGCAGGATCGCGCCGCTCATGGACGCCTCGCCCGAGCCGTTCGTCGAGCTGCACCCCTCGCTGGCCGAGCACCTCAGCATCGCGCCGGGCGACCAGGTCAGGGTCACCAGCCGCAGAGGCGACACCACCGGCGTCGCCAGGATCAGCGACGCCATCAGGCGCGACACCGTGTTCATGCCGTTCCACTGGGAGGGAGCCAACCGGCTCACCAACCCGGCGCTCGACCCCGTCTCCCGCATGCCCGAGTTCAAGGTGTGCGCCGTCAGAGTGGAGCGCGTCGCATGAAGATGGTCGTCGTCGGCAACGGCATGGCAGGGGCGCGGCTGGTCAGCGAGGCGCGGGCGCTGGCGCCCGACCTCGGGATCACCGTGCTCGGCGCGGAGAACTGGCAGCCCTACAACCGGGTGCTGCTCTCCAACGTCCTGGCCGGGAGCTCGGGGCCCGACCAGGTACGGCTGCTCGACCCCTCGTGGTACGCCGAGCACGGTGTCACCGCCGTGCTCGGCGCCGAGGTGGTCGGCATCGACCGCGAGGCCAGGACGGTCACGACGGCCGACGGGCGGCGCGAGCCGTACGACACGCTGGTCCTGGCCACCGGCAGCGCAGCGGTCGTCCCGCCCATCCCGGGGGCGGAGCACGCGGTGGCCTTCCGCACGCTGGACGACTGCCGCCAGATCATGGACGCCGCCCGCACCGCGCGCGGCGCTGTCGTGGTGGGCGGCGGGCTGCTCGGCATCGAGGCGGCGCGCGGGCTGGCCGGGCGCGGCCTGCCCGTCACGCTCCTGCACCTGGCGGGCCACCTCATGGAGCGCCAGCTCGACGCCGAGGCCGGGCTGGTGCTCGGCGAGACGCTCGGCGGGCTCGGCGTGGAGATCCGTACCGGGGTGAACGTCACCGAGATCGTCCAAGGCTCGGGGGTACGGCTGGCCGACGGCGAGCTGGTGCCCGGCGAGCTGGTGGTGCTGGCCTGCGGCGTGCGCCCGGTGACCGGCCTGGCAGCCGAGGCGGGCCTGGCCGTACGGCGGGGCGTCGTCGTGGACGACGAGATGCGCACCTCCGACCCGTCGATCTTCGCCATCGGCGAGTGCGCGGAACACGACGGCACCGTCTACGGCCTGGTCGCCCCCGCCTGGGAGCAGGCCGCGGTCGCGGCGGGTGTCATCACCGGTGGGAAGGCGCTGTATCGCGGCTCCCGCCTGGTCACCAGGCTCAAGGCCAAGAGCGTCGAGCTGGCCGCGATGGGCGAGACGCACCTGACCGAGGACCAGGCCGAGGTGGTGCGGTTCAGCCACCGGGCCCGCGGCACCTACCGCAAGCTCGTCATCCGCGACGGACGGCTCGTCGGGGCGATCGTCCTGGGCGCGAGCGACGCCGTGGGAGAGCTGACCCAGCTGTTCGACCGGGGCGGTCCCGTGCCGGGTGACCGCGCCGGGCTGCTGTTCCCCGGCCTGGCGGGGGCGCCGGTGGCCGACAGCCCTGTCCGGATGCCGGACGCGGCCCGGGTGTGCCAGTGCAACAACGTGACCAAGGGCCAGATCAGGGCGTGCTGGGAGGCGGGCGCGCGCGACGTCGCGGCCGTCGCAGCCGCCACGCGGGCCACGACCGGGTGCGGCACCTGCCGCGACGCGGTCGAGGGCATCGTCGGCTGGCTGTGCGAGCAGGAGGGGGTGTCGGCATGACGCGACGTGTCGTCGTGGTGGGGTTCGGCCCCACCGCGCACCGGTTCGTGGAGACGCTGGTGGCGCGCGGATTCTCCGGGCGCGTGACGGTGCTGGGGGAGGAGCCGCGGCCCGCCTACGACCGGGTGGCGCTCACGTCCTACCTGACCGAGGCGGGCGTGGACCTCACCTACCCCGAAATACCCGGCGCCGTGGTGCGTCTGGACAGCCGGGTGGCGGCCGTCGACCGGGCTCTCAAGACCGTCACCACCGCGGACGGCCACGTGGAGCCCTACGACGTGCTGGTCCTGGCCACCGGGTCCGCGCCGTTCGTGCCGCCGGTGCCGGGGGCGTCCCACGCCTTCGTCTACCGGACCATCTCCGACCTCGACGCCATCAGGGCCGCTTCCCGTGACGCGACCGAGGGAGTGGTGGTCGGCGGCGGGCTGCTCGGCCTCGAAGCGGCCGACGCGTTGCGCGGGCTCGGGCTGAACACCCACATCGTGGAGATGAGTCCCTGGCTGATGCCGCGCCAGGTCGACGAGGGCGGCGGCGCCGTCCTGCGCGGCCAGATCGAACGCCTCGGGCTGAGCGTGCACGCCGGGGCCGGCGTCAAGGAGATCCGTGTCGAGGACGGCCGGGTGACCGGGCTGCTCAAGCCGGACGGCACGCTCATCGACGCGCAGGTCGTGGTGTTCTCCGCGGGCATCAGGCCGCGCGACGAGCTGGCCAGGGCCTCGGGCCTGGAGGTCGGCGAGCGCGGCGGCATCGTCACGGACTCGGGCCTGCGCACCTCCGACCCGTCCGTCTACGCCATCGGCGAGTGCGCGCTCGTCGGCGGCTCGATCTACGGGCTGGTCGCCCCCTGCTTCGCCATGGCCGAGGTGGC
This sequence comes from Nonomuraea sp. NPDC050556, assembly GCF_044457355.1. Taxonomy (NCBI): domain Bacteria; kingdom Bacillati; phylum Actinomycetota; class Actinomycetes; order Streptosporangiales; family Streptosporangiaceae; genus Nonomuraea; species Nonomuraea sp. NPDC050556. The sequence goes on from NZ_JBITGU010000001.1 coordinate 196,769, forward strand.
CGCCGACCGGATCCTCGGCGGGCCGTCGTCGTTCGACGGCGCGGACCTGTCGACCAAGCTCAAGCTGCTCGGCGTCGAGGTGGCGCAGTTCGGCGCGATGAGCGGCGCGCTCGACGTCACCTACATGGACCCCGTCGCTGGCGTCTACAAGCGGCTGTTCATCAGCGACGACGCCAAGACGCTGCTCGGCGGCATCTGCGTCGGTGACGCCTCGCCGTACGCCACCCTGCGGCCCTTCGTCGGCAAACCGCTCCCGGCCGCGCCGTCCGACCTGCTGTTCACCGGCTCCGGCGTCCAGCTCGACCTGCCGGACGAGGCGCAGGTGTGCTCGTGTAACAACGTCAGCGCCGGGACGATCCGCACCGCGATCGCCGCCGAAGGCCTCACCAACGTGCCCGCGGTCAAGAAGTGCACCCGCGCCGGGACCACGTGCGGCAGCTGCCTGCCCATGCTGAAGACGTTGCTGGAGGGCGCGGGGGTCGAGCTCAGCAAGGCGCTGTGCGAGCACTTCGCCTATTCGCGGGCTGAACTGTTCGACATCGTCCAGGTGCGCGGCATCACCACCTTCTCGTCGCTGATCGAGGGGTTCGGGCACGGGCGCGGGTGCGACATCTGCAAACCGGCCGTCGCCTCGATCCTGGCCTCGCTGCGCGGCGAGCACGTGCTGTCCGGCGAGCTGGCCGCGCTGCAGGACACCAACGACCGGTTCCTGGCCAACATCCAGAAGAACGGCACCTACTCCGTCGTTCCCCGCATTCCCGGCGGCGAGATCACCCCGGACAAGCTCATCGTCATCGGCGAGGTCGCCCGCGACTTCGGCCTCTACACCAAGATCACCGGCGGGCAGCGGATCGACCTGTTCGGCGCCCGCGTCGAGCAACTGCCGCTCATCTGGAAACGGCTGGTCGAGGCCGGGTTCGAGTCGGGGCACGCGTACGGCAAGGCGCTGCGCACGGTCAAGTCGTGCGTCGGGTCCACCTGGTGCAGGTACGGCGTGCAGGACTCCGTCGGGCTCGCCATCGCGCTGGAGCTGCGTTACCGGGGGCTGCGCTCGCCGCACAAGCTCAAGTCGGCCGTGTCCGGATGCGCCCGCGAGTGCGCCGAGGCCAGGTCGAAGGACTTCGGCATCATCGCCACCGAGCACGGCTGGAACCTCTACGTCGGCGGCAACGGCGGCTTCAAGCCCCGCCACGCCGACCTGCTCGTCTCCGACGTCCCGACCGACGAGCTGATCCGGGTCATCGACCGGTTCCTCATGTTCTACATCCGCACGGCCGACCGGCTGCAGCGGACCGCGGCCTGGCTGGAGTCGCTCGACGGCGGGCTCGACTACCTGCGCTCGGTGATCGTCGACGACTCGCTGGGGTTGTGCGGCGAGCTGGAGGCGCAGATGGACCGGCACGTGGGCGGTTACGCCGACGAGTGGCGGGCGACGCTGGAGGACCCGGAGAAGCTCTCGCGGTTCGTCAGCTTCGTCAACGCGCCGGGCACACCTGACCCGTCGATCGCCTTCGAGACCTCCCGCGACCAGATCAAACCCGTCCTTCTTCCTCTGGAGGTGGCTCGCTCATGAGCATCATCGACACGCTCGGCTGGACCGTGGTGTGCGACTACGCGCGGTTACTGCCGGAGAGCGGGGTCTGCGCGCTGGTCGACGGCCAGCAGGTCGCGATTTTCCGTGATTTTTCAGGACATGTGTACGCCGTGGGCAACCGCGACCCCTACAGCGGGGCCTACGTCATGTCGCGCGGCATCGTCGGCAGCAGGAACGGCGAGCCGACCGTGGCCTCGCCCATGCACAAGCAGGTCTACTCGCTGATCACCGGTGTGTGCCTGGACGACCCGGCGCTTGCCGTACCGATATATCCGGTCCGTGTGGACCGGGGACTTGTGGAGGTTGGCGCGTGAGCGCAGATGTCATGACATCTCCTGAAACGGCCCCTGACGCCCTGGCGGGCTTCACCGTGGGTGTGACGGCCACCCGGCGGCGCGAGGAGTTCTGCGCCCTGCTGGAGCGGCGCGGAGCGCGCGTCGTGAGCGCGCCGGCCATCAGGCTCGTGCCGCTCGCCGAGGACGGCGACCTGCTCGCCGCCACCCGGCTCAGCCTCAAGGGCCCGATCGACGACGTGGTGATCACCACCGGGGTGGGGTTCCGCGGCTGGATGGCCGCCGCCGAGGGGTGGGGGCTGTCGGTCGACCTGGCCGACCACCTCACCCGGGCGCGGCTGCTCACCCGCGGGCCCAAGGCCCGTGGCGCGGTGCGCGCCGCCGGGCTCAACGACCACTGGACCCCGGCCACCGAGTCGTGCGAGGAGGTCAAGCAATACCTCCTGGCCCAGAACCTGCACGGGCGGCGCATCGCGGTCCAGCTGCACGGGGAGCCGCTGACGGGGTTCGTCGCGTCCCTGCGCGAGGCGGGGGCCGAGGTGATCGAGGTGCCCGTCTATCGGTGGCTCCCATACCGGGACGTCTCGCCGCTGCGGCGGCTGATCAGCCAGACGATCTCCGGTGGGGTGGACGCGGTGGCGTTCACCAGCGCGCCGGCCGTGCTGGCGATGCTGAACGCGGCGCGGGCGGAGGGGTTGGAGGAGGCGCTGGTCACGGCGTTCTCCACGCGGGTGGTGGCGGCGTGCGTGGGGCCGGTCACGGCAGGGCCGCTGCTGGCGCGCGGGGTGCCCGCCGTACAGCCGGAACGGGCGCGGTTGGGGGCGCTGGCCAGGACGCTCGCCAGGCACCTGCCGGAGTTCAGCGTCACGCGGCTGGTGGCCGGGGGGCACGGGCTGGAGATTCGCGGGCACGCGGTGGTGGTGGACGGGGAGCTCAAGCCGTTGCCTCCTGCGCCGATGGCCGTCCTCAAGCGCCTCGCCGACCGGCCGGGGCACGTGGTGGCGCGGTCGGAACTGCGCATGGTGCTGCCTGGGAGCCCTTCGAGGGACTCGGCGGAGCACGCGGTGGAGATGGCGGTGACGCGGTTGCGGAGGGCTTTGGGGCCTTCGGGCATCGTGGAGACGGTCGTGAAGCGCGGCTACCGCCTCGCCTGCACCCGCGACACCCCATGACCCCCACCCACCCGACAGTTTCAACCCCCGCCCTACTCCCGCCGCCCACCTCAACCCCAACCTCAACCCCGCCGCCCACCTCAACCCCACCCCGGACCTCTGCCTCACCCCCAAGCCCCACCCCAGCCCCAAGCCCCACTCCAGCTCTGATCTCCGCCCCACCCCCAAGCCTCAGCCCCACCCCAGCCCTGATCTCCACTCCGCCCCCAACCTCAGCCGTGGTCCCGCCCCCGACCCCCACTTCGCCCACGTCACCGCACGCGGACGCCCCTCATGCTCTGCCCCACCTCGCCCAGCCCTCTTCCCCTCACCAGGACCGCCACCACCCACAAGGGCCCACTCCCAGGCAAACCCCCGCCCCTAAGCCGCCTTCCGCCCTCAGGGGCTCGTCCGGGGAGACCGTCATGGGGCTCGACCGGGAGGCGGGGACGTTGGTGATGGTCGCGCACGGGACGCGGAGCCCTCAGGGGGAGGAGACGTTGCGCGCCCTCACCCATCTGGTGCGACGCCAGCGCCCAGCCACCCGCGTAGAGCTCGCCTACCTCGAGATCAGCCGCCCCCTCCTGGCCGACCTCCTCCCCACGATCGACGGCCCGGTGACCGTGGTGCCGCTGCTGCTGGCCGGTGGCTACCACGTCCACATCGACCTCCCGGAAGTGATCGCCGCCACCCGCCCCGACGCCGTGGTGGCCCGCCCCCTCGGCCCCCACCCGCTACTAGCCGACGCCCTGTCCCACACCCTGTTCCGCGCAGGACTGAAAGCCACGGACACGGTGATCCTGGGCGCGGCAGGCTCGTCTGACCCGGCCGCCCTCGCAGACGTCCGCGCCGCAGCGCGTCTGCTCGCCGTACGGCTGGCAAGACCGGTCACGGCCGCCTTCGCCTCAGCCGGGACCCCCACGGTGCCCGACGCCATGGAACGCGCCCGATCCAGCCCGGCCGCCCGCGTGGTGATCGCGTCGTATCTGCTCGCTCCGGGCTTCTTCCAGACTCGCCTGGAGACGGCGACCGCCGACCTGGTCACCCCACCCCTGGGCGCCGACCCGGACGTGGCCACCCTGATCTGGACCCGCCACGACGAAGCCACTCACCAACCCACCCGCGAACTCACCAGGACCTGCGTGACCCCATGAAGGTCAGGCCCACCGCCCTTCAAGCGTGCGGCCAAGCCGCCAGGAGGCTGCGCGAAGGGCCTCGGAGCGTGGGAGGAACCCCAACAGAGTGGCCAGGGGGCTCCGCGGGGGCGGTGCAGGGACCTCGCAGGCGCGACACGACGGTCCCGCGGCGCCGCCCAGCGACCAACGCCCTCTGAGGGCGTCGCCAAGCGACCAACCCCCTCCGAGGGCGCGGCCAAGCGACCGACGGCGCCTCCGAGGCGTCGCCAAGCCACCGACGGCCTCCGAGGGCGCCGCCAAGCGGCTGGCGGCCTCCGGGGAGGTCGCCATGAGGGCGTGACAGTGGATCTCCGGGCGCGGTGCAGGGCCTCGCGGATGCGGTGCGGGGCCTGCAGCTACACCTCAGAGCCGGGGTGGGTCAGGTGGCCGGGGATTCGAGGCGGAGTTCGCGGACGATCTGCTCGGCCGACTCGTCGCGCGACACCGACATCCCCAGGAACATCTCGTCATACGCGTGCCGGAAACACCCCGCCAGCAACAGCCGCGCGCTCGCCTCGGGGTCCACCGACGCCCCGACCCGGCCCAGCCGCTGTTCCGCCCGCAGGTAGTCCGCCAGCGGAACAATCTCCGCCATCGGCCCCAGCCCGTTCCCGCGCATCGCCTCGCGGAACCGTACGGTCACCGAAGGCGAGGTGAAGGCGGGCAACGCAGCCGACTGGACCTCCAGGTAGTAGTCGATCCCCGCCCGCGCAATGGGCAGCAAATTATCATTTACCCTCCCTTTTCCGGCCAGGTGCGACAGATCGTGGAGTATCCGGAGCCAGAGTGGAAGCCGGTCCTGCAGCAGGGCGAGGAAATGGTCCACGGGCCCGCCGGTGCGGTCCTCGCGGAGCGATACGGCCATTTCCAGAACCCGCCGCCTGGTTTCCTGGCTTCTCTGGTGCGGGTCGAGATGGGAGGTTGCCATGGTTGGCCTAACGTGCGCAGTCACATGGGTAGGTTCAACGTGGCACCGAGCGCATTCGCCGATGTTTACGAAGCCGTGTTTCTCCTGGTTATGGAATCGTTGCGAGTTGGCGTTCCAACTTGCCGCAATGCCGTTCGAATCCCCGATTATTACCCGGAACGCCAACGAAATGTGGCAATACCCAGCTGAATATCAGCTGTCAGTATCGGTGTCCCTGCGTCGCAGATAACGCTCGAACTCGGCCGCGATCGCGTCGCCGCTCGCCTCGGGCAGCTCGGCCGCGTCCTTGCGCTCCTCGAGCTCCTTGACGTACTCGGCCACCTCGGTGTCCTGCGAGGCCAGCTCGTCGACGCCGTGCTCCCACGCGCGCGACTCCTCGACGAGGTCGCCCAGCGGCATCGGGATCTCCAGGATGTCCTCGATCCTGCGCAGCAGGGCCAGGGTCGCCTTCGGGTTGGGCGGCTGGGCGACGTAGTGCGGCACGGACGCCCACAGCGACAGCGCGCGCAGCCCGGCGGTGCCGAAAGCGTGCTGCAGCACCCCCACGATGCCCGTCGGCCCCTCGTAGCGGCTCAGCTCCAGGTTGATCGACCGGGCCAGGCCCTCGTCGGTCGCGGAACCCAGGATCGGCACCGGCCTGGTGTGCGGGGAGTCGTTGAGCAGCGCGCCCAGCATCACGGCCAGCTCGATGCCCAGCTCGTGGCAGACCGCCACGATCTCGTCGCAGAAGGAGCGCCAGCGCATGTTCGGCTCGATGCCGCGCAGCAGCACCACGTCGCGCTCGACGCCGGGCTGGCGCACCAGCGACAGCCGCGTCGTCGGCCAGACGATCGAACGGGTCAGCCCGTCGCCCATCTCCACGATCGGACGCGTGACCTGGAAGTCGTAATAGTCTTCCGGGTCCAGCGCGACCAGCGGCTCTGCCTTCCACTCGCCTTCGAGGTGGGCGATGACGCCGCTCGACGCCTCACCCGCGTCGTTCCACCCCTCGAACGCGGCGATGAGCACCGGATGGACGAGCTCGGGGAGCCCTTCGAGCTCGATCACGCGCCGCCTCCTCTCGCTGTCGTCGTCGCTAAGCCTATGCGGTGAGGAGGCTGTCACGTCACCGATCTCCACCGGGCTCCGCCGTACGCGTAACTCGGCATGACGCGCGCGAGCTTTCTCCCGTACGGCTCAGCCGTACGGGAGAAGGCTCGTCAGCGGCCGTCCGGGGTCGTGCGCACGATGAGCACGTCGCAGCCCGCGCGGTGGGAAACGTTGGACGGGACCGAGCCGAGCAGGCGCCCGGCCAGGCTGTTGAGCCCGCGGTTGCCCACCACCAGCAGGTCCGCCCGGTGCCGCTCGGCCAGCGAGACCAGGACGTCCACCGCGTCCCCCTGCTCGGCGGCGAGCACGACGTCGGTCGCCCCGGCCGCCACCGCGTGTTCCCTGGCCACGCGCAGCGCGTCGTCGGCCGGGGTGGACCCGCTGACCTTGTAGGCCAGGTCGCCCAGCCGGTCGGCGGCCGCCGCGCGCTCGCTCTCGCGCATGGGGACGTACGCGCAGGCGAGCACCAGCCTGGCGCCCGTCGCGCCCGCCAGAGAGGCCGCGGCGGAGACCGCTTTGAAGGAGGAAGAGGAGCCGTCAGTGCCGACTAATACGGTGCTGTACGCCATGGGATTCCCCTAATTGGACGCTTTGTGCAATTGCTTGGAAGCAGGGTAGCGCCCGATAGGATCGGGGTCATGAACAGCTCCCCGTCCTTCCGCGAAGCCCTGTCCCGGCGCGTCCTGGTGGCCGACGGAGCCATGGGGACGATGCTGCAGGCCCAGGACCCCACCCTCGACGACTTCGAGGGCTACGAGGGTTGCAACGAAGTGCTGAACGTCACCCGCCCCGACATCGTGCGCGGCGTCCACGACGCCTATTTCGCCGTCGGCGTCGACGCGGTCGAGACCAACACCTTCGGCGCCAACCTGGCCGCGCTGGCCGAATACGACATCGGCGACCGCGTCTTCGAATACTCGGAGGCGGGCGCCAGGATCGCCCGCGAGCAGGCCGACCACTGGTCCACCCCCGACCACCCGCGTTACGTCCTGGGCTCCATGGGCCCCGGCACCAAGCTGCCGACCCTGGGCCACCTGCCGTTCGCCACCCTGCGCGACGCCTACCGCGACAACGCGGCGGGCCTGATCGCCGGTGGCGCGGACGCGCTCATCATCGAGACCTGTCAGGACCTGCTGCAGGTCAAGGCCGCCGTCATCGGCTCCAAGCGGGCCATCGCCGACGCGGGCCGCGACGTGCCGATCATCGCCCAGGTCACCATCGAGACCAACGGCGCCATGCTGCTCGGCTCCGAGATCGGCGCCGCGCTCACCGCCATCGAACCGCTCGGCGTCGACCTGGTCGGCCTCAACTGCGCGACCGGCCCGGCCGAGATGAGCGAGCACCTGCGCTACCTCGCCAAGCACAGCAGGCTGATGCTGTCCTGCATGCCCAACGCGGGCCTGCCCGTCCTCACCTCCGACGGCGCCTACTACCCGCTGTCGCCGGACGAGCTCGCGGGAGCCCACGAGACCTTCACCCGCGACTACGGCCTGGGCCTGGTCGGCGGTTGCTGCGGCACCACGCCCGAGCACCTGCGGCAGGTCGTCGAACGGGTACGCGGAAAGCAGCCCGTCACGAGGCGCCCGCACCCGGAGCCGGGCGCCTCTTCGCTGTACCAGACCGTTCCGTTCCGCCAGGACACCTCCTACCTGGCCATCGGCGAGCGCTGCAACACCAACGGCTCCAAGGCCTTCCGCGAGGCGATGCTCGACGGCCGCTGGGACGACTGCGTCGAGATGGCCCGCGACCAGGCCCGCGACGGCGCCCACATGCTCGACCTGTGCGTCGACTACGTCGGCAGGGACGGCGTGGCCGACATGAAGGAGCTGGCGTTCCGCTTCGCCACCGCCTCCACCCTGCCGATCATGCTCGACTCCACCGAGCCCGGCGTGCTCCAGGCGGGCCTGGAGATGCTCGGCGGCCGCGCCGCCGTCAACTCGGTCAACTACGAGGACGGCGACGGCCCGGACAGCCGCTTCCAGAAGATCATGCGCCTGGTCAGCGAGCACGGCGCAGCCGTGGTCGCCCTCACCATCGACGAGGAGGGCCAGGCGCGCACCGCCGACTGGAAGGTGCGCGTCGCCTCCCGCCTCATCGACGACCTCACCGGCAACTGGGGCATGAAGGTCGACGACATCATCGTCGACTGCCTGACCTTCCCCATCGCCACCGGCCAGGAGGAGACCCGCCGCGACGGCCTGGAGACCATCGAGGCCATCCGCGAGCTCAAGCGCCGCTACCCCAAGGTGCAGACCACGCTCGGCCTGTCCAACATCTCCTTCGGCCTCAACCCGGCCGCCCGCATGGTGCTCAACTCCGTCTTCCTCAACGAGTGCGTCAACGCCGGGCTCGACTCCGCGATCGTGCACGCCTCCAAGATCGTGCCGATGGCGCGCATCCCCGACGAGCAGCGCCAGGTCGCGCTCGACATGGTCTACGACCGCCGCCGCGAGGGATACGACCCGCTGCAGCGGTTCATGGACCTGTTCTTCGGCGTCGACGCGGCAGCCGTACGCGCGGGCAAGGCGGAGGAGCTCGCCGCGATGCCGCTGTGGGAGCGGCTCAAGCACCGCATCATCGACGGCGAGAAGAAGGGCCTGGAGGCCGACCTCGACGACGCCCTCGGGCAGCGCCCGGCGCTCGAGATCATCAACGAGGTGCTGCTCGACGGCATGAAGACGGTCGGCGAGCTGTTCGGCTCCGGCCAGATGCAGCTGCCGTTCGTCCTGCAGTCGGCCGAGGTCATGAAGACCGCCGTCGCCTACCTCGAACCCCACATGGACCGCGTCGAGGGCGAGACCAAGGGCCGCATCGTGCTGGCCACCGTCAAGGGCGACGTCCACGACATCGGCAAGAACCTCGTCGACATCATCCTGTCCAACAACGGCTACGAGGTCGTCAACCTCGGCATCAAGCAGCCCGTCAGCGCGATCCTCGAAGCCGCCGAGGAGAAGCGGGCCGACGTCATCGGCATGTCCGGGCTGCTGGTGAAGTCGACGGTCATCATGAAGGAAAACCTGGAGGAGATGAACTCCAGAGGCATAGCGGAACGGTTCCCCGTCCTGCTGGGCGGCGCCGCGCTCACCCGTGCCTACGTCGAGCAGGACCTGGCCGAGCTGTTCTCCGGCGAGGTCCGCTACGCCCGCGACGCCTTCGAGGGCCTGCGGCTCATGGACTCCTTCATGGCCGTCAAGCGCGGCGTGGCCGGGGCGACGCTGCCGCCGCTGCGCGAGCGCCGCGTCAAGACCGGCGCTGTGCTCGAACGCACCCGCGTCGAGGACCTGCCCGCCCGCTCGGACGTGGCCGCCGACAACCCGGTGCCCGTCGCGCCCTTCTACGGTGACCGCATCGTCAAGGGCATCCCGCTGGCCGAGTACGCGGCGTTCCTCGACGAACGCGCCACCTTCATGGGCCAGTGGGGCCTGAAGGCGGCGCGCGGCGGCGAGGGTCCCTCGTACGAGGAGCTCGTGGAGACGGAGGGGCGGCCGAGGCTGCGCATTTGGCTGGAGCGCATGCAGACCGAGGGGCTGCTGGAGGCGGCCGTGGTCTACGGCTACTTCCCGTGCGTGAGCGACGGCGACAACCTGATCATCCTGGACGAGGCGGGCAACGAACGCACCCGCTTCACCTTCCCGCGGCAGCGGCGGGACCGGCATCTGTGCCTGTCGGACTTCTTCCGGTCGAAGGACTCGGGGGAGGTCGACGTGGTCGGGTTCCAGGTGGCGACGATGGGCGGGCGTATCTCGGAGGCGACGGCCGAACTCTTCGCCAAGGACGCTTACCGGGACTACCTGGAGTTGCACGGGCTTTCTGTGCAGCTGACGGAGGCGTTGGCCGAGTACTGGCACGCGAGAGTCCGCTCAGAGCTGTCCATAGGCGGCGAGGAGTCGTTGGACGACATGCTCAAGGTCAACATCCGGGGATGCCGTTATTCGTTCGGCTACCCCGCGTGCCCGAACCTGGAGGACCAGGTGCAACTCTTCGACCTTCTGGACCCGGCGCGCATCGGGGTATCGCTGTCGGAGGAGTTCCAACTCCACCCGGAACAGGCCACCTCCGCCCTGATCACCCACCACCCCGAGGCCAAGTACTTCAACGTCTAGCCCCCCTCCTCCCGCCTCCCCGCCCCTTACTCTCCTCACCCACCTGCCCACCCACCGCCCGCCCACCCGCCCGCCCACCCGCCCGCCCCTGGTCCTGCAGTGGCTGGCGACCTCTGGCAGTGACCGTCCGCGCGCGGTCATGGCACTGCAGGCGTTTTATGAACGCCGCGCAGTGCCCCGCTCGTGCCAAGTCCAAGTGCCTGTGGCCGCCTCGCTACGACCAACGGGTGGTGGCGTGGAGGGCCCTCGGCTTGTGTGACGGGGCGGCGCTTGGCTGAGGCTGCTGTGCTTGCCGGGGCATGTGGGGAGCCTGTGCCAGCGCGATGGAGTGAGGGACATCGGCCGGTTGCCTGGGCAGAGATCCCCACAAGTGAGTCCCGACGGCTTGGTCTACCCTCTCGTCGGTCTTCCACGGTTACGACGGCCGTCCCTACCTGCCCTGGTTGCGGCAACAGTGGAGGTCGGGGCCAAAAGAGATCATTCTGCTGGAGTTCTTGCAGCACCACGCACTGACGGCAACTGCCAGAGGTCGTCAGCCCCAGCAGGACCAGGGGCGGGAGGGTGGGCAGGCGGGGGTGTGAGGGGGTGGGGGAGGGGGAAGGATCTACCTTCCCCCCGGCGCCGAGCCGGGGAATGTCCGCGGGCCGTACCCCGTTGACCCTTGCCCACAGCCGGGACCGCCACCACAGCGGCCCCGGCGACGTCACCTCTGGGGGATGCATGGAAGCGGTCTTCTTCGACATGGACGGTCTCCTCGTCGACACGGAAAAGGTCTGGCTGGAGATCGAGACGGTGGTCATGGACCGTCTCGGCGGCGAATGGACGCCCGAGCACCAGACGCACCTGGTCGGCGGCTCCATGGAGCGCACCGTCGCCTACATGCTCGACGTCTCCGGCTCCTCCGTCTCCCCGCGCACCCTGCGCACCTGGATGATCGACGGCATGGTCGAGCGCCTCACCCACGGCGTCGTGGCCATGCCGGGCGCGCTCGAACTCCTGGAGGCGCTGCGCGCGAAGGGGGTGCCGGTAGGGCTGGTCACGTCGTCCATCAAGGAGATCGCCGAGGCGATCCTGACCCACGTGGGACGCCACCGCTTCGACACGATCGTCACCGCCGACGACGTCACGCGCACCAAGCCCGACCCCGAGCCCTACCTGACGGCCGCGTCCAGGCTGGACGTGTCGCCGGTGCGGTGCGTGGTGCTGGAGGACTCGCCGAACGGGGTGGCGGCGGGCACGGCAGCCGGGTGCGCGGTGGTGGCCGTCCCCAGCCTCCTGCCGATCGCCCCCGCCCCGGGCCGCCTCGTCGTCTCCTCCCTCACCGAGGTCACCCCGGCCGACCTCCGCGCCCTCCTCCCCGCCCAGTAACACCCTTTTCTTGTACGGCTGGCGCCAGGGGACAGCCACGCGCCGACCGTGGCCGGGCTCCGCGGCCCCACGCCACTCCAGGCCCACGTGGCGGGCCGCCGCAACATCGCACGGAACCCCCCGGCCATCCCCTCCACCCCGGCCGACACTCCGTGTAGCCCCTAAGGGGTTCCCCGAGGGCCTCACGGGGCGGATCCCTGGGCCGTGACGGCGGCCCGCCGTCGCCGCTCGGTGAGCGTCTCCCTGGACGGAGCCCAGCCACGGTCGGTGGGTGGCGTGTCCCCCGGCGCCAGCCGTACCCCCAGAAAAACCTCAGCCACCACGGGCACGGACATCAGGGTCGGGTCGTTCTCTGGGAGGAGCGCCACGCGCGTTCCCGCGTGCCAGGATGGGGATAAAGCCGAACGGGAGCAGAACATGCCATTTGAATCGATCACCTGGTTGCCGATCTGTGGCGGGCTCACCGCCGTGGGGCTCGTGTTCAGCTTCCTGGCGTTCAGACGCCGGGGCGCCGCGGCGGGAATGCGGCTGGCCGCCTGGTCCCTGCTGCCCGTGGCCGCCCTGCTCACCGGAGCGCTCAGCGCCCTGTGGGTCGTCGGAAGCACCATCGTGGGCTTCGTGACGAGCCTGGTGTTCAACCCGGTCGTCTGGGCGGGCGTCGCCGTGACCGGGCTGTCGGTGGTGTTGTTCGTCGTGTCCGGCGTCATGCGCGCGCGCAAGCTCGCCAGAGCCGACGCGATCACAGCCGCCCCAGCAGCCCCAGCGGCCGACAAGCCGGGCAGAGCGGCGCCTGCGCGACCCGTTCAGCAGCCTGCGGGAAAGCCTGCTGTCGCGCCGCCCAAGTCGAGGACGAACGACGATGATTTTTCCGACATCGAGGACATCCTGAAGAAGCGTGGCATCAGCTAAGTGCTGTGTCACAGTTCCGAGACGCAACCGGAACTACGCGTAGATATTCGGGTCAAGATCGATACGAATCCGTTTCGCGTCAATCACAGTTGAGCCACATAGGGCCCCAAGGGACTGGTCATACCAGCTCAGGCCATAGATTCTGCCTCCTGAGGCCGTGAACGCGGTCACAGCGATAAGGGAGCGATTACCCTGATCGGGAATCGCGAGTAACGGACGACGTCGTCTGGAACCCAGGGGGCAGAACACCATGCGCAGTACCACGGCCGCAGGGCCGCACGACTCGCCCCTGAGCACAGGGGCGGAGGCGATCGCATGACCGCCCCGCTGGATGTCCCGGAATCTGCCACCACGGCAGAGCCGGAGCTGGTGCTCGAAGGCGAGGGCAAGGCGATCGAAGGCCGCTCGCTCGGCCAGATCGCGTGGCGCAGGCTCAAGCGCGACCGCGTCGCGATGGCCGGCGCCGCCGTCATCATCTTCCTCATCCTGGTGGCGATCTTCGCGCCGCTCCTCGTCAAGTGGTTCGGTCACGACCCGCTGGAATACCACGAGGACCTGGTCGACGGCAGGACCATGGCACCCAAGGGCGCCTTCGGCGGCATGAGCTGGGACTACCTGTTCGGTCTCGAGCCCGTCAACGGCCGCGACCTGTTCAGCCGCGTCGTCTACGGCGCGCGGATCTCGCTGCTGATCGCCTTCCTCGCCACGATGCTCTCGGTGATCATCGGCACCGTGCTCGGCGTCATCGCCGGCTACTTCGGCGGCTGGGTGGACACCCTGATCGGCCGGGCCATGGACGTCTTCCTGGCCTTCCCCATCCTGGTGTTCGCGCTGGCGCTGGCCGGCGTCATCCCCGACCAGGGCTTCGGCCTGTCGGGCGACACGCTCCGCGTCGGAGTGCTGATCTTCATCATCGGGTTCTTCAACTGGCCCTACCTCGGGCGCATCATCCGAGGGCAGACGCTGTCGCTGCGCGAACGTGAGTTCGTCGACGCCGCCAGGAGCCTGGGCGCCCGCGGGCCGTACATCATCTTCCGCGAACTGCTGCCCAACCTCGTGGCGCCGATCCTCATCTACTCGACGCTGCTGATCCCGGCGAACATCCTGTTCGAGGCCGCGCTGTCCTTCCTCGGCGTCGGTGTGCGCCCGCCCACCCCGACCTGGGGCGGCATGCTGTCCGACGCGGCGCGGTTCTACACGATCCCGCACTTCATGGTCTTCCCCGGACTGGCGATCTTCATCACCGTTCTGGCCTTCAACCTCTTCGGTGACGGCCTGCGTGACGCGCTCGACCCGCGCGGCAAGCGCTGAACGGCCCCCTCGACTCCCTTTCTCCAGCTTCCAACCCAAAGGGGTGCGACACCTTGATGAGAAGAAAATCGATAATCACCACCGCACTGGGTGCGGCACTGGTGCTCGGTCTCGCGGCCTGCGGTGGCAACGCCACGCAGACCCCTGGTCAGGGCACTCAGTCCTCGGGCGCGGCAGCGCCCGCCGCACAGGGTGAGGCGGACGCCGCGGTCGGCAAGATCTACAACCCGTCCGACAAGAAGGGCGGCACGCTCAAGCTGGCCAACACGGCCGACTGGGACAGCCTCGACCCCGGCAACACGTACTACGGCTACTCGCTCAACTTCGCCCGCCTCTACGGGCGCGCGCTGCTGATGTTCAAGTCCGCGCCCGGCGCCGACGGCAACACGCTGGTCCCCGACCTGGCCGAGAGCCTGGGCAAGGCCAGCGACGACGCCAAGACCTGGACCTACACCCTGCGCAAGGGCGTCAAGTTCGAGGACGGCACGCCGGTCACCTCCAAGGACGTCGCCTACGCCGTGGCGCGCTCCTACGACAAGGAGGTCTTCCCGAACGGGCCGACCTACCTCAACGCGCTGCTCTCCTGGCCCAAGGGCTACAAGGGCGGAATGAAGGACAAGGACGCCGACATCTCCTCGGCGATCTCGACTCCTGACGACCAGACGATCGTCTTCCACCTGAACCAGCCGTTCGGCCTGTTCGACTACATCATGCAGATGCCGATGACGATGCCTGTCCCCAAGGACAAGGACACCGGCACGAAGTACCAGGAGCACGTCATCTCGACGGGCCCCTACAAGTTCGAGACCAACGAGGTCGGCAAGGGCTTCACGCTCGTCCGCAACGAGAACTGGGACGCCGCGACCGACCCGAACCGCCCGGCGCTGCCGGACAAGATCGAGGTCCAGGTCAAGGTCAACGCCGACGACCTCGACAACCGCATCATCAACGGTGACGTCCAGGCGGCCATCGACGGTCTGGGCATCGGCGCCGCCGCGCTGCCCAAGGTCATGGGCGACCCGGCGCTGAAGGCCAGGACGGACAACCCGTCCCTGCAGCGCCTGTGGTACATGTCGATCATCCCGGACGTCGAGCCCTTCACGAACATCGAGTGCCGCAAGGCCGTCGAGTTCGCGGCCGACCGCACCAGCCTCTTCCGCGCGTACGGCGGCGAGACCGGTGGCGAGATCGCGACCGGCATGGTTCCCAAGACCATGGCGGGCTACAAGCCGATCGAGCTCTACAAGACGGCTGACGACAAGGGTGACATCGAGAAGGCCAAGGCCGCGCTGAAGGCCTGTGGCAAGCCCGACGGGTTCGAGACCAACATCTCCTACCGCACCGAGCGCACCAAGGAGAAGGCGGCCGCCGAGTCGCTCCAGCAGTCGCTGGCCAAGGTCGGCATCAAGCTGACGCTCAAGCCCTTCCCACAGGACGACTACTTCGCGCTCTACGCGGGCAAGCCGGCCTACGTCAAGGAAAACAACATCGGCATCGCCATCAACGGCTGGGGTTCGGACTACCCCGACACCTACGGCTTCATGCAGGCCATCACCGACAGCCGGGACATCCGCGCGGCAGGTAACTACAACCTGTCCGTCAAGATGCCGGAAGTCGACAAGATGATCGACCAGATCAAGGCCGAGCCGGACGCCGCCAAGCGTGCGGACCTGTGGTCGCAGATCGACATGAAGGTCATGGAGAACGCCGTCACGCTGCCCGTCGTGTACGCCAAGACGCTGTTCATCCGGCCCAAGGGCGCGACCAACGTGTTCATCAGCGACTCCCAGCAGATGTACGACTACGTCGGCATGGGCGTCCAGCAGTAAGTCAGACCACACCGAGATAGGCGGGTGAAGGCGCAGGTCCCCGTCCTCCACAAGAGGACGGGGGCCGGAGCCGAGGCACAGTGGGCACATACATCATCAGGCGCGTGATCGGCGCGGCGGCGATGCTGCTGATCGTCAGCATGGTCACCTTCGCGATCTTCTTCCTGGTGCCGCGCCTTGCGGGCGCCACACCGGAGGGGTTCGCGGCCCGGTACGTCGGGCGCACAGCCACGGACGAGACCATCAAGCTCGTCGCCGGGCGACTCGGGTTCTACGACCCGATCGCCGTGCAGTACGGACGCTTCATCAAGGGCGTCGTGGCAGGCACTACCTACGACACCGGTACCTCGGTGGAGCAGTGCCCTGCGCCGTGCTTCGGCTATTCCTTCATCAACCAGCAGCCCGTGTGGCCCAACATGCTCGACCGCTCCAGGGTGACGCTGTCGCTCGCCCTGGGCGCGGCCGTGCTGTGGGCGCTGGGCGGCGTCGCGACCGGCGTGCTGTCCGCGCTGAGACGCGGCAGCTTCTTCGACCGAGCGGCCATGGGTGTGGCACTGGCCGGTGTGTCACTCCCGATCTTCTTCACCGGCATGATCTCGCTCGTCGTCTTCAGCTACGGATTGGGCTGGACGGCTCCGGGCGGGGCATGGACGGATATCACGATCAATCCGGGGCAATGGGCTTATAACCTGATCTTGCCCTGGATCACGCTGGCCCTGCTGTTCGCGGCCACGTACGCCCGGCTCACCAGAGCGGGCATGCTGGAGACCATGGGCGAGGACTACATCCGCACCGCCAGGGCCAAGGGCCTGGTCGAGCGCAAGGTCGTCGTCAAGCACGGGCTCAGGGCCGCGCTCACGCCGCTGGTCACCGTGTTCGGCCTCGACTTCGGCCTGCTGATGGGCGGCGCCGTACTCACCGAGTCGACCTTCTCCCTCAACGGCCTCGGCCGTTACGCCGTCGACTCCATCTCCAACAACGACCTGCCGGCCGTCATGGGGGTCACGCTCCTGGCCGCGCTGTTCGTGGTGACGGCCAACCTGGTCGTCGACCTTCTCTACGCGGTGGTCGACCCGAGGGTGAGGCTGGGATGAGCGCGTTTCTCGAAGTCAAGGACCTCAAGATCCACTTCCCGACCGAGGACGGCCTCGTCCGCTCGGTCGACGGGCTCTCCTTCGAGCTCGAGCGCGGCAAGACGCTCGGCATCGTCGGCGAGTCCGGCTCCGGCAAGTCCGTGACCAGCCTGGGCATCCTCGGCCTGCACAAGGGCGGCCACGCCAAGCTCACCGGCGAGATCTGGCTGGACGGCGAGGAGCTGATCGGCGCCAGCAACGAGCACGTGCGGCAGCTGCGCGGCAAGAAGATGGCGATGATCTTCCAGGATCCGCTGTCGGCCATGCACCCCTACTACACGGTCGGCGCCCAGATCGTCGAGGCCTACCGGATCCACCACGACGTCACCAAGAAGGTGGCGCACAAGCACGCCGTCGACATGCTCGGCAGGGTCGGCATCCCCGAGCCCAGCCGCCGCGTCGACGACTACCCGCACCAGTTCTCCGGCGGCATGCGCCAGCGCGCCATGATCGCCATGGCGCTGTCGTGCGACCCCGAGCTGCTGATCGCCGACGAGCCGACCACCGCGCTCGACGTGACGGTCCAGGCGCAGATCCTCGACCTGATGCGTGACCTGCAGCGCGAGTTCAACTCCGCGCTCATCATCATCACCCACGACCTCGGCGTCGTCGCCGAGCTGTCCGACGACATCCTGGTGATGTACGGCGGCAAGTGCATCGAGTACGGCAGCGCGGAAGACGTCTTCTACGAGCCGGAACACCCCTACACCTGGGGCCTGCTCGGCTCCATGCCCCGCCTGGACAGAGAGCGCACCGAGCGGCTGCTGCCGATCAAGGGCACGCCGCCGTCGCTCATCAACGTCCCGTCAGGCTGCGCCTTCCACCCCCGCTGCCCCTACACCGACCGCACCGGCGGCCGGTCGAGCAGCGAGGTGCCCGAGCTCCTGGAGACCAAGGGCGGCCACCTGGTCCGGTGTCACATGAGCAGGGACGAGCGGCATACGTTGTGGGAGACCGAGATCAAGCCAGTGCTGGAGACGTCGTGAGCGAAACAGAGCCGCTGCTGTCGGTGCGGGACCTGCAGATGCACTTCCCGATCACCACTGGACTGCTGAAGCGGCAGGTCGGCGCCGTCAAGGCGGTCGACGGCATCTCCTTCGACGTGTTCAAGGGCGAGACGCTCGGCCTGGTCGGCGAGTCCGGCTGCGGCAAGTCGACCACCGGCCGCCTGGTCACCAGGCTGCTGGAGCCCACCGGCGGCACGGTCACCTTCGAGGGCCAGGACATCAGCCACATGTCGCAGGGCAAGCTCAGGCCCCTGCGCACGGACATGCAGATGATCTTCCAGGACCCCTACTCGTCGCTCAACCCGCGCCACACCGTCGGCGCGATCGTCGGGGCGCCGTTCCGCATCCAGGGCGTCCAGCCGGAGGGCGGCACCAAGAAGGCCGTCCAGGACATCCTCAAGCTCGTCGGGCTCAACCCTGAGCACTACAACCGCTACCCGCACGAGTTCTCCGGCGGGCAGCGCCAGCGCATCGGCATCGCCCGCACGCTCGCGCTCAAGCCCAAGCTGATCATCGCCGACGAGCCGGTGTCCGCGCTCGACGTGTCGATCCAGGCGCAGGTGGTCAACCTGCTGGAGGACCTGCAGAACGAGCTCGACCTGACCTACGTGGTCATCGCGCACGACCTGTCGGTGGTGCGGCACATCAGCGACCGGGTCGCGGTCATGTACCTCGGCAAGATCGTCGAGGTCGCTGACCGCAAGTCGCTGTACGGGTCGCCGATGCACCCCTACACGAACGCGCTGATGTCGGCCGTGCCGGTGCCCGACCCGAAGGCGCGCAGGGACAAGGAGCGCATCCGGCTCACGGGTGACGTGCCCAGCCCGCTCAACCCGCCGCCCGCCTGCCGCTTCCACACCCGGTGCTGGAAGGCGCAGGAGGTCTGCAAGACGGTCGAGCCGCCGCTGCTCGAACTGGCCACGGGACACCAGGTCGCCTGCCACTTCCCGGAGAACGCCCCGGCCGCCGCCGAGCAGCCCGCCCCCACCACCTCCGAGGCGTGACATGAAGGACAGCCGCTCGCCCACGTCGGCGGGTGGCTGTCCCTACCCCTAAGAAAGGGCCCCAGGAGTCGCGAGGCCCGACTCGTAGGCCAGGACGACCGCCTGGACGCGGTCGCGCAGGCCCAGCTTGGTGAGGACGTTGCCCACGTGGGTCTTCACCGTCGTCTCGCTGACCACCAGCTTCGCCGCGATCTCCGCGTTGGACATGCCCTTGGCGATCAGCTTGAGCACCTCCAGCTCCCGCTCCGTCAGCCGGTCCAGCCGCGCGGGAGTCGTCTGCTCGTACGCCGAGGGCAGCTTCGCCGCGAACCGGTCCAGCAGCCGTTTCGTCACGCTCGGCGCCACGATCGCGTCGCCCGCCGCCACCACCCTGATCGCGTGCACCAGCTCGTCCGGCGGCACGTCCTTCAGCAGGAAGCCCGACGCGCCGGATCGCAGCGCCTCCACGATGTACTCGTCCAGGTCGAACGTGGTCAGGACCAGTACCTTCGGCACGTGCGCCCCCGACACGGCGTCGCGCACGATGCGGCGCGTCGCCTCGATGCCGTCGACACCCGGCATGCGGATGTCCATCAGCACCACGTCGGGCAGCAATGCCCTCGTCTGCTCCTGCGCGTCCTTGCCGTCGCCCGCCTGGCCGACGACGGTGATGTCCGGTTCGGCCTCCAGGATCAGGCGGAACCCCGTACGCAGCAGCGGCTGGTCGTCCACCAGCAGCACTCTGATCGTCATTGTCCGTCCTTCAGCGGGAACCTTGCCTGCACCTCGAAACCGCCCCCTGGGCGCGGCCCGGCCTTGAGGATTCCACCATAGAGGGCAACTCGCTCACGAATGCCCACCAAGCCGTGCCCCACCCGATCCTTCCCCGTTTGTTGCGCTTGGCTCGGGACCCGTCCGTCGTCCTCGACCCGGACGTCCAGCTCACGCGGCTCATGCCGTACGGTCACCACCGCGGCAGCCCCGGCGCCCGCGTGCCGCAGGGTGTTGGTCAGCCCCTCCTGGACCAGCCGGTAGGCCGCCAGGTCCACCCCGGCGGGGATCGCGCCGGGCACGCCCTCCACCGACAGCCGCGCCGACAACCCCGCCTCCCGCATCTGCTCCACCAGCGCCGGCAGGTCGTGCATGCCCGGCTGCGGCCCGCGCTCGGCCGGGTAGCCGCCGTCCGTGCGCAGGACGCCGACCATGTTCCGCATCTCGTTCATCGCCATGCGGCCGGTGTTCTCGATCGCCGACAGCGCCTCGTCGGCCAGGGCCGGGTCGCTCGCCAGCACCTTGCGCGCCGCTGCCGCCTGCACGGTCATCACGCTCACGTGGTGGGCCACCACGTCGTGCAGTTCCCTGGCGATCCTGGCGCGTTCCTCGGCCTTGGCCGCCCTGGTGTCGGCGTCCCTGGCCCTTTCCAGGCGGGTGGCGCGGTCCTTGAGCTCGTCGAGGTAGGCGCGGCGCAGACGGAGGCTGCGGCCGGTGCCCCAGACGGCGGCGAGCACGATGACGACGATCACGTGGTCGGACAGCGTCACCTGGTCGGGCAGCGAGATCGCGGCGTTCAGGGTGTAGGCGACGAAGGACAGCAGCAGGGCGCCCAGCGCGACGGCGAGGCCCCGGTAGGCGGCGGCGGTGTAGAGCAGGATCAGGGTGGCCGTGCCCGTGGTGCCGGGATCCTGGCCGAGGGCGGCCAGGAGCAGGCCGAGGACGATGTTCGCGGTGAACGCGCCCAGGGGCCAGCGGCGGCGCACGGCCACGGGGAGGCAGGCGAGGACGGTGAGCAGGGTGACGGGGAGGGGGGAGCCGGAGTACGCCAGGGCGACGCCTGAGCCCACGGCAAGGACGGCGGCCAGGGCCGCGTCGAGAAGCTGGGGGCGATCAATGCGCACCGCTTCAATGTATGACCAGGTGAGAGCCCGATTCCTCCTCCTCTGGGAGGAATCCCGCCTCCTCATCCGAGGATCAGTGTGTGCTGAATGCGCACAGGTCTCTCGGGCTCCGCTCGGCTAGCCTCATCTGAAGACGGGACCTGAGTGGCGATAACACCCAGGTCCCTACCGCCGACGGTAGGGGAAGGAACACATGAACACCAAGACCTCCGTCGAGCGATTCCGGGCCCTGGAGTCGTTCGCGTTCGAGACAGGCAAGGACATGGAGGAGATCAAAGAGCGGTTGACCACGCTGTCGACCGACGTCGCTCACCTGCGCGAGGTCAGCGACGAGACCCGCCGGGAGGTGGGCGAGTTGCGCAGGGAAGGGCAGGAGACCCGCGGCGAGGTTAGCGGACTCCGCAGTGAGGTCGGTGAGCTGCGCGGTGAGGTCGGAGGGCTTCGTGGTGAGGTCGGCGAGTTGCGCGGTGAGGTCAGTGAGCTCCGCAGCGAGGTTGGCGAGCTCCGCAGCGAGGGGCAGGAGACCCGCAGGGGTGTCGATCTGCTGCTGGCCCACCACGGGATCGTCAGGCCGGTGACCGAGTAGCGGGTGCGGCGGGGCCGTTGGGCTCCGCCGTACCGCCTCAGAGCTCGTCTGTCGCCGCCCGGCGGTTGCTGCGCACCGTGTCGCCGGGCTGGCGGTCCGGGACCGGTGGGGGCGTGCCGCCGAACTCCGGGCACACCGCGTGATGGTCGCACCAGTCGCACAACCGGCTCGGCCGCGCCCGCCACTCGCCCGTCTCCAGAGAACGCTCGATCGCCGCCCACAACGCGCGCACCTTGCGCTCCGTGGCCAGCAGGTCGGCCTCGTCCGGGGCGTAACGCAACACCTCGCCGCCCCCGCCCAGATACACCAGCTGCAACAACCGCGGCACCGTGCCCCGCAACCGCCACAACACCAGCGCGTAGAACTTCATCTGGAACAACGCCTTGGCCTCGAAATCAGGCCCGGGCGCGCTGCCCGTCTTGTAGTCGACCACCCGCACCTCGCCCGTCGGCGCCACGTCCAGCCGGTCCACGTAGCCGCGCAGCATCAGCCCGCCGTCCAGCACCGCCTCCACGTAGAGCTCCCGCTCGGCGGGCTCCAGCCGTGTCGGGTCCTCCAGCGTGAAATAGCGCTCCAGCATCCCCCGCGCCTGCGCCAGCCAGGCCGCCTGCTCGGCGTCGTCGGCGAACATGTCGGCATAGGCGGGGTCGTCGGCCAGCAGCCGCTCCCACTGCGGCTCCAGCAGGCCGAGGGCCGCTTCGACGGAGCGCCGCGGGGCAGGAAGGTCGTAGAGCCGCTCGAGCACCGCGTGGACGACCGTGCCCCGCACCGCCGCCTGCGACGGCTTCTCCGGCAGCTGGTCGATGACCCTGAACCGGTAGAGCAGGGGGCAGGTCATGAAATCACCCGCCCGGGAGGGGGAAAGCGCTCCGATGATCACGGGCTCGGTCAACGTCATGCTCCGCACTGTAGGTGAAGACCCCGACAGAATGGTGCCGTGGAAGGAGAGTCGCGCGATCAGGCGCGTAGCATCAAGGGCAGTCAGCCCCACGTTCGAGGAGTGGTGAAACACCGGTGAGCGACCAGGCACCGCGGCAGCAGTTCTCCGGTTTCCGCATGGGCAGCCCCTTCGGCATCCCGATCTACGTCTCGTGGACGTGGTTCATCATCGCGGCTTTCATCACCTTCAGCTTCAAGGACGTGTTCCGCCTCCCCGGCATGGACGACCTCGGCGCCTACGCCGTGGCGTTCGCCTTCGCCGTGCTCCTCTACGTCTCCGTCCTGCTGCACGAGCTGGCCCACAGCGTGCTGGCCAAGGCCTACGGCCTGCCGGTGCGGCGCATCACCATCTACCTCCTGGGCGGCGTCTCCGAGATCGAGAAGGAACCGCCGACCCCGGGCAAGGAGTTCGCCGTCGCGGCGGTCGGCCCGGCGCTGTCGCTGGGCCTGGCCGGCATCGGCTTCGTCGCCGACCTGTTCGTCGTCAACGGCGGCGACGTGCCGGAGATGCTGGTCAAGCAGCTGTGGGTGTCCAACCTCATCGTCGGCGTCTTCAACCTGCTCCCCGGCCTGCCGCTCGACGGCGGCAGGATGCTGCGGGCCGGCGTCTGGAAGGTCACCCGCGACCCGGGCCAGGGCACCATCGTCGCCGCCTGGGTCGGCAGGGCGCTGGCCGTCGTCATGGTGGTCGTGCCGTTCGCGCTGTCCACGATGAGCGGTCAGCAGCTCCACCCGACCATGTTGTGGTCGGTGGTGCTGGCGATCTTCATCTGGATGGGCGCCACCCAGTCGCTGCGCGTGGCCAAGGTCCGCGCCCGCATCCCGCAGGTCAACGCCCGTACGCTGGCGCGCAGGGCGATCCCGGTCACCGCCGAGACGCCGCTGGCCGAGGCGCTGCGCCAGGCGGCGGAGAAGCACGCGGGCGCGATGGTGGTCGTCGACCACGAGGGGCACCCGGTCGCCATCGTCAACGAGGCGGCCGTGCAGGCCACCCCCGAGCACCGGCGGCCGTGGGTGTCGGCCGGCTCGCTGGCCAAGTCGCTGGAACCGTCCATGGTGCTCGCGGCGGACCTCACGGGCGAGGCGCTCATCGACGCCATGCGCGAGGCGCCGGCGGGGGAGTATCTGCTGGTCGAGCGCGGTGGCGAGATCTACGGCGTGCTCGCCACGTCGGACGTGAACCGGCTCTTCATCGGCGTCTGATTTGTCCCACTCGTCTTACGGGCGCGCCAGGACTAGTGTTTTGGCAGTGATCAGCCTTTTCAACAGGCGATTCGTGGACGTGGGAGACAGGCCGATAGTGTGCGAGCGGCTGCAGCGTGGGTATGCGTAAGGCTGGTAGGACGGCCGGCGTTCCGGGGAGGAGATTTCAGTGACAGACCTGGGCATCGGGGTGGTTCGTCCGCTTCCTGGCAACGGGCTGGTCGCCCACATGGGCGGCCTGCTGCTGGTGTGTGACGCGGCCGACGCCGCCGGTGCCGACCTGCTGGAGGCGCTCCGCGAGACCGCGGCCTCCGGCGGTGACGGCAGGGCGCTGGCCAGGCGGGCAGCGCAGGTGCTCGCCCGCACCATGACGGGCGACCCGGCCTCGTGCGCCGTGGCCGGGCCCGTGGGGGACGGCGTCGCCGTACTCGTGAGCGGTTCCGCCACCGCGGTCGTCGCAGCCGGTGACGGTGAGCTGCGTCTGTCCGGCAGTGACTCGCTGACCTGGGCCGACCGGCTGGTGAGCGGGCCCGTGCGGCGTGTGGAGCTGAGCCTGCCAGGGGCGGGTCAGGCACACCCCGCCGTGCGGCTCGACGGGGGTGTCGTCGTGGGCGGCGGCATCCTGTGCGACCTCACCGAGTCCGCGCCGCCACCGGCGCCGGTGCCGCTGAGGCCACTGACGGGCGACCGCCAGCAGCCCCAGGAGCGCCAGCCGCGGGAACGTCAGCCGCAGGAACGCCAGCCTCAGGAGCGTCAGCCGCAGGAACGCCAGCCTCAGGAGCGTCAGCCGCAGCTCCAGGATCGGCCGCTGACCAGCGAGATGCCCAACACGGCCTTCCACATCGACCCCGACCTGGTGCCCCCACGCCAGGAGCCGGTGGTCGAGCAGCCTCCGGTCAACCCGGCGCCCTACCCGCTGCAGGGCCCGCCGTCCGGGCCCCAGCCGGGGCCGTTCCAGCAGCCCGGCCCGCCGCCGCAGTCCGGGCCGCACCAGCAGCACCCGCACGAGGTACGCCAGGGGCCGCCGTCCGAGCCGATCCCGCACCTCGGCCCTGGAGGTCCCGCCTCCGGCCCGCTGTCGGCCGTGCCGCCGTACGAGGAGCCTCATCAGGGTGGCAACGGCACCGCGCCCGACCACGGGCCCTTCGAGCCCCAGCCGTCCAGCCCGTTCGAACCGCAGGGCGAGCAGGACCAGCGGCCCATGGTCTACGGCGTCGACTGCAAGAACGACCACTTCAACGACCCGCGCCTGCCCTACTGCGCGACCTGCGGGATCGCACTCGTGCAGCGCACCCTGGTGCCTTACAAGGGGCCCAGGCCGTCCCTCGGGGTCCTCGTGCTGGACGACGGGGCCGCGTTGCCGCTGGAGGCCGACTACCTGCTGGGGCGCGACCCCGAGCGGGCGCCTGAGGTGACCGGCGGGTCGGCGCGCCCGGCGAAGGTCACCAGCCCTGACGGGTCGGTGTCGCGGCGGCACCTGCGGGTGGCGCTGGACGGGTGGGACGTGAACCTGGTCGACCTCGGCTCGGTCAACGGCACCCAGATCCAGCCGCCGGGGGACCCGAACTTCTACGACATCCCGCCGAACGAGCCGGTCACCATCGCGCCGGGGACGACGGTCCGCATCGGCGTCTCCCGAACGATGCGCTTCGAACCACAACGCTAGTTTCCGGGGGTTTTTCCCCGTGCGGCGCTTTCCCTCTTTTTGGGGGTACGGCGGAGCGCGGAACCCCCCACCCGCCGACCGTGGCCGGTCGCACACGCCTGCCGCCGCGGCGACGGCGCGGGAAGCGTTACTGGAAGCGGGTCAGGGCCTTGGCGAGTTCGGCCGGGCTGTTCACGCCCAGCTTCCAGTAAGCCTGGTTGCGGTGGTTCATGGCGGTGCGCATGGCGATGCCCAGGCGCTGGGAGATCTCCCGGTGCGTGAGCCCCTCGGCCGTCAGGTGGGCGACCTGCAGCTCCCTGTCCGTCAGCTCCGGGTGCGCCAGCCCGCGCAACGCCGGGGTGTCCGGCCCCTGGCAGGCGCCGGCCAGTGACCACGCCTCCGTGGCAGCCGCCCGCGCCGCCCGGTCGCCCTTGAGCCTGCGCAGCAGCGCCGCCGCCTGCGCCGCCGCCTCGGCCGCGAACAGCCGCAGCCCCAGCGCGTCGAACCCCGACGACGCCTCCAGCAGCCCCGCCGCGTCCCCCTCGGCCAGCGCCCGCGCGTGCAGGGCGGCCAGCCGTACCCGGGGACCGTCCTGGACCTCGCGCAGCTCCTCCAGCCGCCGCACGGCGGTGGCCGGGGCGCCGAGCCGTACCAGGTCGTGCAGGGCCACCATCTCGAACCCGGCCAGCCCGGACTCCCGGCACTCGGCAGCGGCCGCCTCGGCCAGCTCCACCGCCCTGGCCACGTCGCCCGAGGCGGCGGCGATCCACACCCGGGTCAGCGTCACCCACTTCATGAACCCGGTCCACGTCGCCCTGTTGCGCGCCAGCGACGCCTCCAGGGTCTGCCTGGCCGCGATCGCCTCCCCGCGCAGCGCCTGCACGGCCGCGTAGGCGCCCATGCAGCCGCCCACCGTCAGCGCCGTCTCGTGGTTGGCCGGGGCGTGCAGGATCAGCAGCGCCGCCCCGAGCTGCCCACGCAGGGTCGCCGCGTGGCCACGGGCCAGCGCCAGGCTGCCCTCGCCGCGCGACCATCCGCGCTGGCCGGCGACCTCGGCGCGCATGGACGCGATGGCCTGGTCCATGACCCCCAGGTCGCCGGAGAAATAGCCGCACAGGGCCCACGTGGAGTGCAGGGGCGAGATCAGCGCCGGGATCTCGTCACGCCAGGCCGGAGCCGCGTCGAGGGCCTCGCGCACGAGGGCGACGGCCCGTTCGGTGCGCCCGGCGTAACAGAGGGCGAGGGCGTGGGAGCTGAGCGCCTGCGCCCGCGGTCCCGCCTCGGAGGTGAGGAGGTCCTCGGCCAGGCGGATCGCGTCGGCGGGCCTGGCTGCCGACGCGGTCAGGCTCAGGCGCCGTACGGCCAGCTGCCGCCTCAGCGGCGCCGACGTCAGCTCCTTCTCCTTCGACGCCAGCAGGTCCAAGGCGTCGCCGAGGCAGTCCATGCCCCAGGCCAGGTTGTTCGCCTTGGCCAGCGCCAGCCGCGTGATCGACGGCTCGTCGACCGGCTCGGCCGTCGCGTCCAGCACCGCCCTGGCCCGGTCGGGCTGCTGGGCGTAGTCGAGCAGCGTGGCGAGCTGGATGGCGGCAGCCGTACCCCCTCCGGCCGCCAGAGCGGCCTCTCCCAGCTTGATCGCCAGGGGGTAGTCGTGAGCCGCCCACGCCAGCCTGCAGGCGGCCAGCAGCGGCTCAGGGGCCGCGCCGAGCCCACCGGCGAGCCGCCACACCGTGGCGCGCAGCGTGTCGTCCCTGCGGCGCAGCCCGGTGCGCTCCAGCGCGGCCACCAGGTCGGCGTGCCTGCGCCTGCGGCGCAGCTCCGGGCAGCGCTCTCTGGCCACCTCCCCGTACAGCGGGTGGCCCAGCGTGGCCACCTCGCGCCGCCCGTCGACGGCGACCCTGATCAGCCCGCGCTCCTCCGCTTCGAGTACGGCGGGCTCCGAGCACAGCGCCGACAGCGTCCGCGCCCCGATCGGCTCGGCCAGCGCCGTGTATTCCAGCACGTCCTTCAGCTCGCCCGACAGCGCCCCGATGCGCTCGTGGATGAGGTCGACCAGCCGCGGCGCCAGCGGCGGGTCGCCGGTCAGTTTCCACACCCCCTGGATCGCGTGGAGCGCTCCACCGGCGGTCGCGGCCGTCACCACCTCGAACAGGAACAGCGCGTTGCCCTCGGTGATCTCGGCCAGCCGGCGCACCGTCGCGTCGTCCGGCGGGCCGCCCAGCGCGGCGGTCAGAACGGCGGTGATGTCGCCCTCGCTGAGCGGGTCCACGTCGTAACGCCTGACCTGGCCGTCGCGCCACAGTCTCGTCACCGAGTCGGGGCAGG
The DNA here is from genome assembly GCF_044457355.1 of Nonomuraea sp. NPDC050556. Classification (NCBI taxonomy): domain Bacteria; kingdom Bacillati; phylum Actinomycetota; class Actinomycetes; order Streptosporangiales; family Streptosporangiaceae; genus Nonomuraea; species Nonomuraea sp. NPDC050556. Next base: position 224,232 of record NZ_JBITGU010000001.1, read on the forward strand.
GCTCGAAGGTGCGGAACGTGCCGACCAACCGCGCCTGGCCCGCGCGCACGAGCGAGGCGATCACCTCGGCCGAGTGGCTGTCGAGCAGGTGGGCGTCGTCCACGGCCAGCACCAGCACCCGGCCGCGGGCGTGGGCGAGCAGTTCCTCGCCCGCCCAGCGCAGCGTGCTGGCCAGGTGCGGCGGGTGGTGGCGGGGGATGAGGTCGGCCAGGGCGGCGTTGGGGACGCTGCTGCCCGCCTGGGTGGCCTGGATGCGCAGCACGGTGACCTTGTCCTGGCGGAAGTGCGTCAGGACCTCGGCGGCCAGCCTGGTCTTGCCGTATCCGGCCGGACCTGCGATGAGGACGCCCTGCGAGGTGGGGTCGCGCGCGAGCCGGACGAGATGGTCGAGTTCCTGCCTGCGCCCGGCGAACGGCCAGCTTTTCATGCGCCCCTCCTCCTAGAGGGGAGATTACGCCCTTGCTGCGCAAAATGTGATCGAATATCTTGCCTCTGTGGCACGATGGGGGGCGAAATTCGACGTCGATTGCCCTAACTGCGATCGGCAGGCGCTCGCGCGCGAAGCGGACATGCCGCACAAGACTTTTCTGCCGGTCGAATTGCGACCCTATTCGCTGGCCGTCTGCCAGAGTTGCCGCCAGGCGTTGCTGCTGCTGTCGGGCGAGGTGGGGCCGGACGCCGACCCCGAGGACCTGCCCGCCAGACCCGCTCCCGTGTTGTGGCCGACGGTCGGCCGGGACCTGGCCGACGGGGTTCCCGCGCTCGTCATGGCGGAGCTCGTGGACGCCAGGGCCTGCGCGCGCACCGGTTCCACCGCCGCTGCCGCCCTGCACGTGCGGCGGGTGCTGGAGGCGATCTGCGCCGACCACGGCATCACCGGCAGGACCCTCTACCACGCGCTCGGCAGGCTGCGCCGCGACCAGGTGATCGATGGGTGGATGGCCGGGCTGGTGGAGGAGTTGCGCGAGTTCGGCAACATGGGCGTGCACCTGGGGGACAAGCTCACCAAAGACGAGGCGGCCGACCTCGTCACCCTCACCGAAGCGCTGGTTGAGTATATCTACGTACTTAAAACGAAATTCGCCAGGATTAAGGATCGGCGGCCGGGGCGGGAAACGGCGGATGTCGAGCAGGAAACCACCGCAATCCGGATTCTTCGCAAATACCACGTCTCATTCGCACTCCACCCGTATCCGCACGAGCCCGGCCGGACGAAATCCCGCTCCGCCGTCGCCGCCGGGCTCGGGATCCCGCCCGCGCGCATGCTCAAGGCGGTCATCCTCTACCTCGGCGAGCACGCCGTGCTGGCCATAGCGCCCGTCGAGCAGGAGATCGACGAACCGGCGCTGGCCAGGGCGTTCGGCGAGCGCGCCGCCAGGATCGCGACCAGGGCCGACGTGGTGCGCATCAGCGACACCCTCGCCGCCGACATCCTCAGCCCGCTGGCCCTGCCGTACCTGCCCTCCGTCCTGGACACCGCGGCGGCCGGGGCCGACAGTGTTTATGTCTCCAGCGGCAGGCACGGGCTCGAACTCGAACTGGACCCGGCCGACCTGATCAGGATCACCTCGGCCAGGCTGGCCGCCATCGTGAAGTGAGGACCTCCATGCCCGTCGTCGCCATCGAAGGCCACGCCGACCAGTTGCACTCGCTGCGCGAGTGGCTGTCCGACGTCGACGTCCTGCGCGGCTCGCTCGACTTCTCGTACGGCACGCCGCAGCCCGGCCGTCTCGGGCAGCAGCCCGCGCTGCTGGTCGGCGTCGAGACCGAGCCTCAGGTGCTGGCGCTGGCCAAGACGGTGGAGTTCTGGCTGCGGATGCGGGGGAGCGACGTGGCGCTGAAGCTGCGTGTGGGCCAGCGGGTCACCGAGCTCGACCTGCGCGGCGAGATCGACGTGGACCTGGTCGTCCGCCAGGTCGACACCCTGCTGCGCGAGGCCCTGCACGCCGCCAAGGACTGAGCGGGCGGTCAGTTGACGGTGGGTTGGCGCACTCGACGGAGGCGCCCCAGGGGCTGGCCACCAGCGCCACCAGCGCGGCGATCTCCGCGGGTTCCGCAAGGGGGCCGTCGATCAGGCTTCCACGTCGTCGCCCAAGGTCAGGGCGAAGGCGCGGAGGCGGCTGTCCTAGCAGCGGAAGGCGTGGACCCCGCGCAATAGGCGGATCGCCGCCTCCAGGCCCTGCGCCGCCTCCATCGCCCGGCCGCACGCCACCGCGAAGCGCCCCAGCAGATGCTCGTCCCCGTCGTCGAACGGCCGTCCGGCCACCCACAGGAACGCCCCGTCGAACGTGGCCAGCGGCACCGGCACCGCCAGGAACCCAGGCTCGCCGCACGCCGGATCCCACGGCAGCGCCACCGGATCGGACGAGGTCGCCAGCGTCTTCAGCACCCCCGAGTGCGCCAGCCACCCGCGCACCCGCAGCGGATCGCGCGAAGGACCGTGCACGTGCGCCAGCGACGCCTGCTCCTGCAGCGGATCCACCGCCACGAACCCCGCGTACGGCACAGCCGCCAGGACGGCGGCGGAACCGGCGAGGCGGGCGCGCAGCTCCTCGGCGTTCAGGCACGCGAAGGTGTCGATGAGCTCATCGACGCAGGCGATGGTCATAGGTGTCCCACAGGCGGAGGCGGCGGCCTGGACGATCACAGGCCTCACAGAGGCGGTGACTCGGAGTATCACCCCCTGGACCGCCCTTGGCCATACCTCAACCGGAAATTCGGATTTCTCACCCCTTCTGGGGACGAAGGCGTAGCCATTCCACGTCGTCGGTCCACGAGCCGTCCGGCTGGGGGAACAGCTCCCGGTGCGTCGCCACCCGCTCGAACCCGGCCCGCTCCAGCACCTGGTGCGAGGCGGTGTTGGACGCGTCCGTGCCCGCCAGGATCCGGTGCAGCGAGGTGTTGTCGAACGCCCAGTCCACCAGGAGCCGGACGGCCCGCGTCATGAACCCCTTGCCGCGGAACTCCGGCACCAGCGAATAGCCCACCATCGCCTGATCCAGCGCCTGCACCACCTGCATCAGCTGCAGATGCCCGGCGAACGCGCCACTGCCGGCGTCCCGCACCGCCAGTTCGATCCGCTGGCCGGACACCCACCAGTAGCCGGTGTAGCGGCAGCGGCGCTCGATGTCGGCCTCCGTGGGAGCGGGGCCGAAGCGGTACCTGTCCACGACCGGGTCCTGCAGCATCGCGTAGAAGTCGCCGGAGTCGGCCGCCGTGATCGGCTCCAGCCGTACGACGCCGTCGGTGAGCTCGTCGAAGACGGGCAGGTACGGCGCGGACGCCAGGCCCGCGTCGGTGGCCAGCCTGGCGAACACCACCCAGTCGGCCCTGCGGCCGTCACGCAGCACCTTCGCCTCGCGCTGGACGCCCTCCTGGACGAAACCCGCGCCGTAGGCGACCTTCAGGCTGGGAACGTTCTCCACCTCGGCGATCAGCACCACGCGGTGGACGCCGTGGTCGAACGCCCACTGCGTCACCGCGCGCACCGCTGCCGTGGCCACACCCTTGCCGCGCGCCCAGGGGGCCAGCGCGTAACCGATCTCCAGCGAGCCCCACCGGTCGGGGGGCTGGACCCCCACGGTGCCCAGGTACTCGCCCGTCGTGGCGTCGGTGATGGTGAACTCGGCGCCGCCGTTGGCCCATTTGGCCTCGGCGAGCTTGAGGTAGTCGTGGGCGTCGTCGAGGGTGTAGGGCACGGGGAGGAGGGTCAGGAAGCGCCGCGTCACGGGGTCGGCGTTGGCCCGGATGATCGCGTCCGCGTCGTGCGGGGCGGGCGGGCGGAGAACCAGGGAGCCGGTGGCGATCACTTCGCGGGGAAACATGGTCCATTGCTATCAAGCCCTCCCAGCCCCCCGCGAGTCGAAACCCCAACCCCCTGCCCTGACCGCCGACTCTCGACCCCACGACTCATCTCCCGCCACCGCCCTGGTGGCCTTCACGGCTACGGCGCGCCCCGAGACCTCGCCCTTTGGTGGAGGCTCTCGACCCGCAGACGCCCGTGACCCTCACAAGCGCTCCCATGAGCACCAGCGATGGGACGTCGCGAGAGGGCGGGTGTTCGCGTGGAGGGGAACCCTGCCGGGTGGTACGTAGTGCGCCGAACTGCCTCTAGCCTTTCTGCCATGGGTTTCCGCAGGCACGGGCCGTTCCAGCCCGGGGATCAGGTGCAGCTCACCGACCCCAAGAACAAGCGCCATACCATCACGCTCAAGGTCGACGGCGTCTTCCACACCCACAAGGGTGCGATCCCGCACAGCGACCTCATCGGCCAGCCAGAAGGGTCGGTGGTGCGGTCGGCGAGCGGGACTCAATACCTGGCCTTCAGGCACCTCCTGCAGGACTACACGCTGTCCATGCCCCGCGGCGCCGCCGTGATCTACCCCAAGGACGCCGCCCAGATCGTCGGCATGGCCGACATCTTCCCCGGCGCCCGGGTGATCGAGGCCGGCGTAGGCTCAGGCGCGCTCACCTGCTTCCTCCTGCGCGCCGTGGGCCCCGAGGGCAAGCTCACCTCCTACGAGCGCCGCCAGGACTTCGCCGACGTGGCCAGGACCAACGTGGAGAAGTTCTACGGCGGCCCCATGGACGACACCTGGCGCCTGGTCGTCGGCGACCTGGTCGACTCCATCGACGAGACCGACGTGGACCGCGTCATCCTCGACATGCTCGCCCCCTGGGAGTGCGTCGACGCCGCGGCCAAGGCGCTCACCCCCGGCGGGGTGATCTGCTGTTACGTCGCCACGACCACCCAGATGTCGAAGACGGTGGAATGCATCAGGGAGCACGGGAGTTTCACCGAGCCCCACGCGTGGGAGACCCTGTCTCGCGACTGGCATGTCGAAGGACTGGCTGTCCGGCCCGATCACCGCATGGTCGGCCACACCGGTTTCCTCGTCACAGCCCGCCGCATGGCGGACGGGGTGACTCCTCCGCCACGCCGCAGACGTCCGAAGGGAAGCACCGAGGAAGTATGACAATTCAGCCACGGTGGTGCGTTGGTGCGTGACACGGGAACAGATCACCGTGTTCATATGCTGCTAGGACTAAACGCACTAATAGGGATTATTCACCAAATACTTAACGTCACTGTACGAACACTTTCCGGGCAGGTAGCGGAAAGCCGGGAGATGGGTAAGGTCCTAAGTAGTCGCTCTCGACTGGGAAGGAGGTGACGGGGCGTGGCAGCTCGCGATGATGCTGAGGCTCGAGCCGCGCAGCGCGAACGGGAGGTCGCAGATCTTTCAACACAGGTCTCCTTCCTCCAGGAAGAGATCACTGCGCTGCGTCGGAAACTGGCGGAGTCACCCCGTCAGGCCAGGGTCCTCGAAGAGCGCCTCCACGAGGCACAGGCCAATCTGGCTGCGGTAACCAGCCAGAACGAACGGCTCGTGTCCACGCTCAAGGAGGCCAGGGACCAGATCGTCGCCCTCAAGGAGGAAGTCGACCGGTTGGCGCAGCCGCCGTCCGGTTTCGGCGTCTTCCTCGAGGCCAGGGAAGACGGCACGGTGGAGGTCTTCACCGGCGGCCGCAAACTCCGGGTCAACGTCAGCCCGGCCGTCGACGTGGACGGGCTCAGGCGTGGCCAGGAGGTCATGCTCAACGAGGCCCTGAACATCGTCGAGGCCCTCGGCTACGAAGAGCTCGGCGAGATCGTGATGCTCAAGGAGCTGCTCGAAGACGGGCAGCGCGCCCTGGTCATCTCGCACGCCGACGAGGAAAGGGTCGTCCGCCTGGCCGAGTCGCTGCTCGACCAGCCGATCCGCGCAGGCGACTCGTTGCTGCTGGAGCCCCGCTCCGGCTACGTCTACGAGCGCATCCCCAAGTCAGAAGTCGAAGAGCTGGTGCTCGAAGAGGTCCCCGACATCTCCTACGAGGAGATCGGTGGCCTCATGCGGCAGATCGAGCAGATCAGGGACGCCATCGAGCTGCCCTACCTGCACGCCGACCTGTTCCGCGAGCACAAACTCCGTCCCCCCAAGGGCGTGCTGCTGTACGGCCCGCCCGGGTGCGGCAAGACGCTCATCGCCAAGGCCGTCGCCAACTCCCTGGCCAAGCAGGTCGCGGAGAAGACCGGACAGTCGGGCAAGAGCTTCTTCCTCAACATCAAGGGCCCGGAGCTGCTCAACAAGTACGTCGGCGAGACCGAGCGGCACATCCGCCTGGTCTTCCAGCGAGCCCGTGAGAAGGCCTCAGAGGGCACCCCGGTGATCGTGTTCTTCGACGAGATGGACTCGATCTTCCGCACCCGCGGATCCGGCGTGTCGTCCGACGTCGAGAACACCATCGTCCCGCAGCTGCTCAGCGAGATCGACGGTGTCGAGGGCCTGGAGAACGTCATCGTCATCGGCGCCTCCAACCGCGAGGACATGATCGACCCGGCGATCCTGCGGCCAGGCCGCCTGGACGTCAAGATCAAGATCGAGCGGCCGGACGCCGAGGCGGCCAAGGACATCTTCTCCAAGTACCTCATCGCCGAGCTGCCGCTGCACCCCGACGACCTCAAGGAGCACGAAGACTCCCGCGAGGGCGCCGTGCACGGCATGATCCAGGCCGCCGTCGAGCGCATGTACACCGAGAGCGAGGAGAACCGCTTCCTCGAGGTGACCTACGCCAACGGCGACAAGGAAGTCCTCTACTTCAAGGACTTCAACTCCGGCGCCATGATCCAGAACATCGTGGACCGGGCCAAGAAGATGGCGATCAAGCAGTTCCTCGAGACCGGGCAGAAGGGCCTGCGGGTGCAGCACCTGCTGGCGGCCTGCGTGGACGAGTTCTCCGAGAACGAGGACCTGCCCAACACCACCAACCCCGACGACTGGGCGCGCATCTCCGGCAAGAAGGGCGAGCGGATCGTCTACATCCGCACGCTGGTCTCCGGCAAGACGGGCTCCGAGGCCGGCCGCAGCATAGACACAGTGGCCAACACCGGCCAGTACCTGTAGCAATACGCATAAGGGCCTCGCGGAAGCGGGGCCCTTACGCTTGCCCTGTGCTCAGTTCCAACCGCCTGCGCGTCATCCTCGAGGTCTTCCGCACCGGCTCCATCGCCGGCGCGGCACGCAACCTCAAGCTGTCGCCGTCCGCCGTCTCCCACCAGCTGACCAGGCTGGAGGACGAGGCGGGCGTCGGCCTCGTCGAGCGCGGCGCGCAGAGCCTGCGCCTGACCGAGGCGGGCAGACGGCTGGCCATCAGGGCCCAGGAGGTCATGGACATCCTGGAGACGGCGGAGAAGGACCTCCTGGCGCAGGCCAGGGTCGACGCCGGGCAGCTGCGCATCGGGTTCTTCGCCTCGGCGGGCTATCGGCTGCTGCCGCTGGCGCTGTCGCGGTTCGCCGCCCGCTACCCGGCGGTGGCGCTCGACCTCGTGGAGGGCCAGCCGTACGAGCTGCTCCAGGACCTCGAACGGGGCGCGCTGGACGTGCTGGTGGTGTTCGAGCACGCCCTCGACCCGTGGAAGTGCCCCGAGGGCGTGGAGGTGCTGCCGCTGTTCGAGGAGCCGCAACTGCTCGTGGTCCCCGGCGGGCACCCGGCGGGGATGCGGCCCAAGGTACGGCTGGCCGACCTGAAGGACGAGCCGTGGATCACCACGTTCGGCGCCGAGCACCCCGTCTCCACCCTGGAGCGGGCCGCGGCCATCGAGGGGTTCACGCCGCAGATCCGCTGCCGTAGCGACCACTACGAGGTGACGATCGGCCTGGTCAGGGCCGGGCTCGGGGTGGCGCTCGTGCCCAGCCTCGGGCTGCAGGGCGTCACCGGGGTGCAGATCAGGCGGCTGCAGACGCCGCACCTGTTCCGCAGGATCGGGGTGGCGCAGCGGCCCACCAACCCCAACCCCGCCTCCCGCTCCTTCGTCGCCTACCTGCGCACCGCGGCGGCGCAGCTACGCACCTCCATGGACCCCGCCCTGCGCTAGCGCGGCGATCTCCAGACCCGCCTGCCGTACGGCACGCACCAGGTCCTCGTCGGAGCCCGGCGGGCCGGCGGCGAGCACCGCGTAGGGGAGGCCGCCCATGAGGCCCACGTCGGCCCTGACGCCGTCGTCGGTGCCCGTCTTGTTGGCCACCCAGCCGCTCTCCGGATCGTGCCTGACCAGGGCGGGCACCAGGCCGTGGTCGGTGTTGGCCAGCATCCAGCCGCGCAGCCGTACCTGCCACGGCTCGCTCCCCTTGAGCAGCGCGGCGAACCCGGCCAGCTCCCTGGCCGTGCCGAGCGCGAACGTCGGCGGGTGCTCGGGCCCGCGCGGCTCCCTGATCCGGTCCAGCAGCCTCGTACGGCGCAGCCCCAGCGCGGCGGCCGCCGCGTTGACCCGGCCCAGGCCCACGTGGCGCAGCAACGCGTTCGTGGCGGTGTTGTCGCTCACCGAGGCCGTCAGCACCGCCAGGTCTCCGACGGTCCACTCCCTGGCCGTCAGCACCGGCAGCAGCCCGGAACCGCCGCAGAAGTCCTCCTCCAGCAGGGTGATCCGCGCGGACAGGTCGGCGCCCATCGCCACCTCGGCCAGCAGCAGGAGCTTGCCGACGCTGGCCAGGGGCAGTTCGAGGTCCTCGTTGCTGCGCAGGTCCCCCGCGCACACGGCGAGCTTCATGGGGTGACGATCCTTCCCGGCCTGGCCTCGGTCAGCGTGCCGTCGCGCACCACGACCCGCCCGGCCGTCACGACCGCGCGCAGCCCGACCGGCGGCAGCAACGGCTCAGCATAGGTGGCGCCGTCGGCGATCGTCGCCGGGTCGAACACCACCAGGTCGCCGTGCGCCCCGTCGCGCACCACGCCGCGCCCGCCCAGCCCGAACCTGGCGGCGGCCATCCCGGTCATCCTGTGCACCGCCTGCTCCAGCGTGAGGAGCCCCTGCTCGCGCACGTAACGGCCGAGCACCCGGGGGAAGGTCCCGGCCAGGCGCGGGTGCGGGTGGCCCGGCTTGGGCACCCCGTCGGAGCCGATCATGCAGAAGTCGCTGGACAGGACCCGGCACACGTCGTCCTCGCGCATTGAATGGCTGATGATCGTCACCTCGCCGCGCTCGGCCAGCAGCAGCTCCGCCACGGTGTCGACGGGATCCCCGCCCAGCTCCTGGATGGTCGACCCCTCCGTGTGCGGGCTGCGGCTCGCGCAGGCCACCGAGATGCGGTCCCAGCCGCCGTTGCCGACGGTGTTCTCCCAGCCGGGCACGCCGTCCGCGATGGCCGCGCGCATCCTGGCCCGCTGGCCGCGGTCCTCCAGGCGGCGCAGCAGCGCGGGCATGCCGCCCTCGTTCGCCCACGGCGGCAACATCGCCGACAGCGACGTGGAGGCCTCCGTGTAGGGGTAGACGTCGCAGGTGACGTCCATGCCGCTCGCGCGCAGGGCGGCGATCCTGGCCAGGGTGCGTTCCGTCCTGCCCCAGGCGTGCTTTCCCGCCGTCTTGTGGTGCGAGATGTGCAGGGCGGCGCCGCTGCCGCGGGCGATCTCGACGGCCTCCTCCAGGGCCTCCTCGACGCGCGCCATCTCGTCGCGCAGGTGCGTGACGTACGGCCTGCCGTACCTGGCGGCGACCTTGGCCAGCGCCACCACCTCCGCCGTGTCGCCGTAGGTGCCCGGCGTGTAGATCAGCCCGGTCGACAGCCCCGCCGCGCCCGCGGCCAGGGCGTCGTCCAGCAGGCCCCCCATGACCCCCAGCTCGTACGGCGAAGCCGCCCGGTCGGCATACCCCACCACCCCGGCACGCAACGTGCCATGCCCCACCAGGGAGCTCAGATGGTTGGAGCGCGGCACCCGGCCATGAGCCTCGGCGAACCCCGAAAAATCCTGAAAAATCGGCACCTCGCCGCCGAAGCCCGCCTTGCTGGAACCCCGCATCTCCGGGATCCGCTCGGGCAGCGCGGGAAACAGCCCGGACCCGCAGTTGCCGCAGATCTCGGTCGTCACCCCCATCCGCACCGGCGCCGCCGCGAGCTCCTCCACCCCCAGGAGCGAGGCCGCGTCAGAATGCGTGTGCACGTCGATGAACCCCGGCGCCACCACGAGCCCCCTGGCGTCCAGGACCTCCGCGTCCACCGGCGTGCCCGGGGGCAGCACCCGGATCCGCCCGTCCTCCACCACCACGTCGGCGGGCCGTAACGCCGCCCCCGTCCCGTCAGCCAGCAACCCGCCCGTGATCAACAACATGATCGCCATCCTGACCGAGCGCCTCGCGCGAGCCCACCGAAGATGAATGCTTACGGTTCTGAGCAACGAATCCGTCGATGCTCCAGTCGGACCCGCGAGAAGATTCCCTACGATTCCTGATCATGACCTTCGACACCGTGTGGCCGCGCACCGCCACCTGGACCGGCGGCGAGCTGCACCTCGGCGGCGTCGGCGTCCGCCAGCTCGCCCACGAGCACGGCACCCCCGCCTACCTCCTCGACGAGGCCGACTTCCGCGCCCGCTGCCAGACCTGGCTCGACGCGCTGCCCGGCGGCGACGTCCACTACGGCGGCAAGGCCTTCCTCTGCCCCGAGATCGTCCGCTGGCTCGACGAGCTCGGCCTGTCCCTCGACGTGTGCACCGGAGGAGAGCTCGCCGTCGCCCAGGCCGGCGGCATGCCGCCCGAGCGCGTCGTCTTCCACGGCAACAACAAGTCGCCCGCCGAGCTGCGCCGCGCCCTGGAATGGGGCATCGGCTGCGTCGTCGCCGACTCCCTCACCGAACTCACCCGCCTGGCCGCCCTCGCCACCGAGCTCGGCATCGTCCAGCAGGTCATGATCCGCGTCACCCCCGGCGTCGAGGCGGCCACCCACAAGTCCATCGCCACCGGCGGCGACGACTCCAAGTTCGGCTTCTCCCTGGCCAGGGGCGACGCCGCGCGTGCCGTACGCCGCGTCCGCGACGAACCCTCGCTGGAGCTGCACGGCCTGCACTCCCACATCGGCTCCCAGCTCACCGCCCTCGACGGGTTCGCCCAGGCGGCGGCCAGGATGGCGGCCTTCGCCGCCGAGTGCGGCGTCACGCGGCTCGACCTCGGGGGCGGGCTCGGCGTCGCCTACCGCCCCTCCGACCCGGCGCCCACCCCGGCAGAGCTGGTGACCGTCCTCGAGAAGGAGACCGGCGGGCTGCGCCTGGCCGTCGAACCGGGACGGTCCATCGCCGGGCCGTCCACCGTCGCCCTCTACGAGGTCGGCACCGTCAAGGCAGCCCACGTCAGCGTCGACGGCGGCATGAGCGACAACCCGCGGCCCGCCATGTACGGCTCGCCGTACACCGCCGTGCTGGCCTCGCGGGCCTCGGACGCGCCGGAGCGGACGGTCACCGTCGTCGGCAAGCACTGCGAGAGCGGCGACATCCTCGTCCGCGACATCGCCCTGCCCGCCGACCTCCAACCGGGCGACCTCATCGCCGTGCCCGTCTCCGGCGCCTACCAGCGCTCCATGGCCAGCAACTACAACCACGTGCCGCGCCCGCCCGTCATCGCCGTCCGCGACGGCCTGGCCAGGACCATCGTCCGCCGCGAGACCGAAGAGGACCTCCTGCGCCTCTACTGTTGAACAAGGGAACCAATGGGACAGAAGTGACGTCCAAGGGGCGTGCATGCTCCCTCCCGGCCGCGGCACGCTCGGGGCGACGGCCGGCTCGCAGAACTCGACCTGCTGCGCTTCGTCGCGGCCCTGGCCGTGCTGTCCTTCCACTACTTCATCGCCTTCAACTCGGTGTGGGGCGCCAGGCCCGCCGAGCTGTTCCCGCTCCTCGCGCCCGTCGCGGGGCTCGGGATCCTCGGCGTGGAGCTGTTCTTCGTCATCAGCGGCTTCGTCATCCTGATGACCGTGTGGGGCAAGGGCCTCGGCGGCTTCGCCCGCTCCAGGCTCGTGCGGCTCTACCCCGCCTACTGGCTCAGCCTGGCCGCCACGGCGGGGCTGTACGGCCTGCTCGGCGCCAAACCCGGCGACCCGAAGCTGTCGGTGGGGGAGTACCTCGTCAACGCCACCATGGCGCAACGCGCCTTCGGCGTGACCGACGCCAGCGGCGTCTACTGGTCGCTCTGGGCCGAGCTGCGCTTCTACCTGCTCATGGCCGTCCTCGTGCTGATCGGCGTCACCTACAACCGCGTCCTCGCCTTCATGGGCGTCTGGCTGGCGGCCGCGGCCGCCGTCGAATGGCTGCCGATCCTCTACGACGTCCAGCTCCCCAAGCTGCTCGGCGAGATCGTCATGCCCCGCTACGCGCCCTACTTCGTGGCCGGGATGGCCCTGTTCCTCATCCACAGGTACGGCTCGGCCCTGCTGCCGTGGCTGTTCACCGTCGCCGCCTGGGCACTGTCCCTGCACAGCGCGCTCGAACGGGTGCACGGGCGGATCAAGGCCGTCGGGTTCAAGAACATGCCGGTCACCGACACCGCCGTCATCGTCACCGTCACGCTGATCTTCCTGGCCATGGCGCTGGTCGCCCTCGGGCTCATCAGGATGCCGAGCTCCCGGGTGCTGACCGCGCTGGGCGGCACCACCTACCCGCTCTACCTGTTCCACTCCATCGTCGCCATCGCCCTCATCCCCGTCCTCACCGGGCACCTGCCGCCCTGGCTCACCGCGCTCGTCGTCACCCTCGCCGCGCTGATCCTGTCCTACGTTGTCTATTCCTGCGCCGAACGTCCCATCCAGCAGCTCCTCAAGCCCCGCAGAACCCCACAGACCCCTCCAGAGGCATTCATCCACCCTCAAAAGGCTGCGGTGCCATAACTCTGTGGCCTTGAGGCGCTGTGAAGGGCATAGGCTCGGGCATATAAACGGCGGATAGACAGACCGGACTTGTTGGCCGGACGACGAGAGGTGCGCATGACGGTGCGTCGGGTGATGGGCATCGAGACCGAGTACGGCATCTCCGTACCAGGTCAGCCAGGCGCCAACGCGATGGTGACCTCCTCGCAGGTGGTGAACGCCTACCTGGCGGCCTCGGCGGCCAGGGCGCGCCGAGCGCGCTGGGACTTCGAAGAGGAGAACCCGCTGCGCGACGCGCGCGGCTTCGATCTCGCCCGCGAGGTCGCCGACCCCACCCAGCTCACCGACGAGGACCTCGGCCTCGCCAACGTCATCCTCACCAACGGCGCCAGGCTCTACGTCGACCACGCCCACCCCGAATACTCCACCCCGGAGTGCACCAACCCCCGCGCCACCGTCATCTGGGACAAGGCGGGGGAGCGGGTGATGTACGACGCGGCGGTACGCGCCTCGGCCATCCCCACCAACGCGCCCATCCAGCTCTACAAGAACAACACCGACGCCAAGGGCGCCTCCTACGGCTGCCACGAGAACTACCTCATGCGCCGGGCCACGCCGTTCGCCGACATCGTCCGCCACCTGACGCCGTTCTTCGTCTCCCGGCAGGTCGTCACCGGCGCCGGCAAGGTCGGCATCGGGCAGGACTCGCGCAGCGAGGGCTTCCAGATCAGCCAGCGCGCCGACTTCTTCGAGGTCGAGGTCGGGCTGGAGACGACGCTCAAGCGGCCGATCATCAACACCCGCGACGAGCCGCACGCCGACCCGGAGAAGTACCGGCGGCTGCACGTCATCATCGGCGACGCCAACATGTCGGAAATTTCGACATACCTGAAGCTCGGGTCGACCGCGCTCGTCCTCGCCATGATCGAGGACGGATTCCTCACCCGCGACCTCGCCGTCGACAACCCCGTCCAGGCCCTGCGCGCCGTCTCCCACGACCCCACCTGCCGCTACGAGATCTCCATGCGCGACGGCCGCAAGATGACCGCCGTCCAGCTGCAGATGGAATACCTCGAACAGGCGCGCAAGTACGTCGAGGAGCGCGGCACCGCCAACGAGGAGATGAACAAGGACGTCCTGGACCGCTGGGAGTCCGTGCTCACCCGCCTCGCAGAAGACCCCATGCAGCTGTCGCGCGAACTCGACTGGGTCGCCAAGCTGGAACTCCTCGAGGGCTACCGCACCCGCGACGGCCTCGCCTGGTCCCACCCCCGCCTGCAACTGGTCGACCTGCAATACTCCGACATCCGCCCCGACCGCGGCCTCTACAACCGGCTCGTCGCCCGCGGGCGCATGCAACGGCTGGTCACCGAGGACGAGGTCCAGCGCGCCGTCGAGAACCCGCCCAACGACACCCGCGCCTACTTCCGCGGACGCTGCCTGCGCCAATACAGCGAGTCCGTCGCCGCCGCCTCCTGGGACTCGGTCATCTTCGACATCCCGGGCCGCGAGTCCCTGCAACGCGTCCCCACCCTCGAACCCCTGCGCGGCACCAAGGCCCACGTCGGCGAGCTCTTCGACCGCTGCCGCACCGCCGCCGACCTGGTCGCCGCCCTCACCGGCGAATAAGCCTTCACGAGGGGGTACGGCTCCGCCGTACCCCCTCTTTTGATCTACAACGTAAAGGCGTCCTCCGGGGGACGCATCGCCACCGGCAGACGCGGCAGGCCACGCGACGACACCGACACGCCCTCACCGCGCAACACCTGCGTCAGCAACCGCCCCGCATGATCGGCCGTCAGCCGCTGCGCCGGGCTCCGATGCAGCAACCCGCGCAACACCGGCCCCAACGCCCCCGCCCGCGTCGCCGCCCGAGGCTCCGAGTTCAACACCGACAACCCCGCCTCCGACGGCTCAGGCGCCCGCCCCTCCACCGCGAAATACAAACACGCCCCGAACGACCACAGATCAGCCGACGGCGTCGCCGCCTGCCCGCGCAACCGCTCCGGCGCCACGAACGCCGGACTCACCGGCATCGTCAGCGACGACTCCCCGTTCAACGCCGCGATCCCGAACTCCGACAACACCACCCGATCACCCGTCAGCAGGATCGTCCCCGGCCGGATGTCCCGATGCAGCACGCCCTCACCGTGAGCATGACGCAACCCACCCAGCAACTGGAACCCGATCCACGCCGCCCAATGCACCGGCAACGACCCCAGATGCCCCACCGTCTCCGACAACGACAACGCCTCCAGGCGCTCCATCACGATCCAGAGCCGCCCCTCCTCCTCCACCAGATCGTGCACCGCGATGATCGCCCGATGGTTCAGCCGTGCGGCGGAACGCGCCTCGCGCAACGCCCGCGTCCTGGCCTCACGCAGCCCGCGCCCGTCCTCGAGCAGGCGCGGCCGCACCTCCTTGACCGCGACGTCCCGCCGCAGCAAACCGTCGTACGCCCGCCACAGCACACCCGTGGCGCCGTCGGCCACCGGCTCGGCCAACGCGTACCGGCCCCCGATCAGCCGTGAAGAGCTCCGCTTCATCCATCACCCGCCCCTGTCGTCCTGGACTGCCCATTCTGGGGCGGGAAACCGGAGCCATCAGCCGAATGCATGGCCGATCACGGACAGCGTCGCCTTTCTGCCATAACGATTGCGCAGCGCCGTCCTCACACCAGCCCGATGCCCAGCGTGAGCGTGCCCACGGCCAGCGAGACGCCGCCGGCGAACGTGAGCCAGATCAGGCGGTTGGGCTTGGTGTCCGCCGGGCGGGCGACCGAGAGGAAGAAGCCGAGGGGCATGAGGATCGGCGCGGCCACGATCGTGGTGCGGGCGAGGCTCTTGAGGGTCTCGGAGAGGTCGGCCTGGTCGATGTAGAGCATGGCGACGAGGCTGAAGAGGACGAGCACGCCCGCGTGCGCGTGTCCGGCGCGCCAGAGGCCGCGGCGGACGGGGTTGTCGAGGTAGCCCGGGACGTTCCGCATGAGGAACGAGAGCAGGGAAATGCCGCCGAAGGCGACGGCTGGGACTGTGATGAGGAGCACACCTGCGGTGCTGAGGCTTGCGGGTGACATGGCGAACCTCCTGTGGGGTCGGGGTTCCAGCATTGGATAGTGGCGCTATCTTGTCAACCCGTGAAGATCGCGGGACGATCGGCGCGAAATGTCGCTCGGTTCGGGGAAGATATGAGTCAGAGGCAGTCCCCCACCGTGGAGGTAGGACATGGCAGGCAAGGACACCGGCGGCCAGAAGCAGGCGGGCCGTCGCGAGAGCGAGGTCGAGGAGACCGAGGCATCGGCGGCTCCCGACGTCCAGGAGCGGCAGGAGAAGCTCACGGACGATGTCGACGCAATTCTGGACGAAATCGACGAAGTTCTCGAAGAGAACGCAGAGGAATTTGTCAGGAGTTATGTGCAAAAAGGCGGTCAGTAGGGTATAAAACGGACATCGAAATGAGGTCAGAGCGGGCGGAAACGCCGGAGGGGTTCAAGTTCTGTTCGGACTGTGGGGAGACCAGGCCGGTCTCGGAGTTCGGGCTGAACAAGCGCATGACTGATGGGCTTGCGCGGTACTGCAAGGCCTGCTTTCGGGTTCGGTCAACACAGAGTTACCGCAAGCGCAAGACAGAGCAAGGTAAGACGGTTCGCGAGCGGGTAGAGGTCCCCGAGGGCCACAAGTACTGCCCGCGCTGTGCCGAGATCAAGCAGAAAGAGGCATTCGGGAGTAACCGGTCGACCCGTGATGGGCTAACAAGCTACTGCCGTCCGTGTCACACGGCCGCGATGCGGGAGATTGTCATCAGGAATCATGGCAGCGACCGTAACTACAAGCTCAAACTCCGTTACGGGATCACCGAGGACGACTTTGAGCGGATGCTCGCCCAGCAGGGTGGGCTCTGTGCGATCTGCCGTGCCGTCCCCGGTACCTTCGTCGATCACAGCCACGCCACCGGCCAGGTGCGTGGCATTCTCTGTTTCAACTGCAACAACGGTCTGGGGCACTTCCAGGACTGTCTGGCGAGCCTGGAGCTGGCCGCGCTCTATCTCGACGGCGTGGACTACCGTCCCGACTTCGTGATTCTCCCGGAGCAGCGGACCAGGTCGCAGGCGCCGACCCGTCGCTACCACCTCTCCCAGCGTTACCGGATCGGGGACGACGAGGTGGAGCGGATGGTGGAGGAGCAGCTCGGCTTGTGTGCCGTGTGCTGGTCTGCCGAGCCGGAGCACGTGGATCACTGCCATGACACGGGCGCGGTGCGCAAGGCGTTGTGTCTGCCGTGCAACACGGGGATCGGTCAGTTCCGTGACGATCCTGCGGTGGTGTGGCGGGCGCTGGCGTATCTGGAGCCGGTGGTGGTGGAGGAGGCGCTGCCGGTGGAGGAGCTGGTGGCGTTGGCGAGCGCTGAGGATGCGCTTTGGTACGCCTATCTGGATGAGGCGTCCATGGTGTAGTCGACGGCGACGCCGAGGAGTCGTACGGGTCTGGTGGGGGTGAAGCGGGCGTAGGCGGCCTGGGCGGCGTCGGTGATGGTCGCCGGGTCGGTGGTGGGGGTGGGCAGGGTGGTCTGCCGGGTCATGGTGATGAAGGGGGCGTAGCGGACTTTGACCGTGACCCGGGTGATCTCCCGGCCCTCCGCCGCCGCTTCCCTGGCGAGTTGTTCGGCCAGCGTGGTCAGGTGGGCGAGCAGGGTTTCGTCGTCGGTGAGGTTGTGTTCGAAGGTGGTTTCGTGGCTGCGGCCGCGTGGCACCCAGGGGATGTCGGTGACGGTGGTTTCGCCTTTGCCGAGGGCGAGGTAGCGGTACCAGGGGCCGTTGGTGGGGCCGAAGCGGGCGGCGAGCGTCGCTGGGTCGGCTGCGGCCAGGTCGGCCACGGTGTGGAGGCCCAGGTCGGCGAGCTTTCTGGCGATTTTGGCGCCGATGCCCCAGAGGGCTTCTGTGGGGCGGTCGTTCATGGTGGTGGCCCAGTCGGCGCTGGTGAGGCGGTGGATTCCGGCGGGTTTGGCCATGGCTGAGGCGAGTTTGGCCTGGTGTTTGTTGTCGCCGATGCCGACGGAGCAGGTGAGGCCGGTTTTGGCGTGGACGGCCTGCTGCAGGGCGGCGGCCAGCGCGAAGGGGTCGTCGGTGTCGGCGCCCAGGAACGCTTCGTCCCAGCCCCAGACTTCGACGGTGATGGGGAAGGCGCGCAGGACGTCCATGACGCGTTCCGAGGCCGCTTCGTAGGCGGGCGGGTCGGAGGGCAGGAAGACGGCGTCGGGGCAGCGGCCGAGCGCGGTGCGCAGGGGCATGCCGGAGCGCACGCCGTGCGCGCGGGCTTCGTAGGTGGCGGTGGCGACGACCTGGCGCGGCCGGTTGGGGTCGCCGTCGCCGCCGACGACGACGGGCCTGCCGCGCAGCGAGGGGTCGCGGAGGATCTCGACGGCCGCGATGAACTGGTCGAGGTCGAGGTGCATCACCCACATGCTGTCCAGTATCAGCTGATGAGCTGCCCGTCGTGGTAGAGCAGGGCCCGGTTCTGGCGTGGTACGGCCCAGCCGGGTGTGCCGAGCGGCGGTTCCGCGCCTTCTGGGACGACGACCTGGATGAAGCGGGAGTCGGTTTCCAGGGTGACGAGGGTGGCGGTGCCGAGGTTCTCGAGGACGGCGACGGTGCCGGGGAAGGCGTCGGGGCGTTCCGTGGTGGACAGGTCGGTGTATTCGGGCCGCACGCCGTACAGGATGTCCTGGCCGTCGGGGAGGGTGGTGGGCAGGACGGCTCCTGCGACGTGGAGGGCGCCGCCGGTGACGGTGCCTGGCAGGAGGTTCATCGGGGTGGAGCCGATGAAGGAGGCCACGAAGGTGGTGGCGGGGCGCTGGAAGATGTCGGAGGGGGTGCCGACCTGGATCATCCGCCCTTGGGACATGACGGCGATGCGGTCGGCGAGGGCGAGGGCTTCTGCCTGGTCGTGGGTGACGAAGACGGTGGTGACGGCGAGGTCGCGCTGGAGGCGTTTGAGGAAGGTGCGGGCTTCGAGGCGGAGGCGGGCGTCGAGGTTGGACAGGGGTTCGTCGAAGAGGAAGACGGTGGGGTGGCAGGCGATGGCGCGGGCGAGGGCGACGCGTTGCTGCTGGCCGCCGGAGAGCTGTCCCGGGCGTCTGTGGAGGAGTTCGGTGAGGCTGAGGGTGGCGGCGACGTCGGCGGCTTTGGTGGTGCGTTCTGCGCGCGGGACCTTCTTGATGCGCAGGGGGTAGGCGATGTTGTCGGTGACGTTCATGTGGGGGAAGATCGCGTAGTCCTGGAAGACCATGGCGACGTCGCGGCGTCCCGGCGGCAGCGTGGTGACGTCCTGCTCGTTGATCCGGATGGTTCCTGACGTGGGGGTTTCCAGGCCCGCGATGGTGCGCAGGAGCGTGGTCTTGCCGCATCCTGACGGGCCGAGCAGGGCGAAGAACTCGCCGTCGGCGACGGTCAGGTCGATGCCGTCGAGCGCGTGCACCCCGCCGGGGAAGACCTTGGTGAGCCCGTGCAGAGATATCACCGTTTGATCCCCCCGTGGAAGCGGAAGCCGTACCGCTTGGCGACGAACAGGTACATGAGGACGACCGGCAGGGAGTAGAGCAGCGAGAAGGTGGAGATGAGCTCCAGCCTGGGCGCGCCGCCCTCGGTGTAGAGGGTGTAGAGGATGACGGCGCCGGGCAGCTTGTCCGGGTCGCGCAGCAGGATGAACTGGAACAGGAACCCGCCCCACACGCTGGCCAGCGCCCACACGGCGATGGTGGCCAGGCCGGGCCGTACGAGGGGGACGACGATGTGGCGCAGGATCTGCAGCGAGGAGGCGCCGAAGACGCGGGCGGACTCCTCGTAGGAGGTGGGCGTCTCGTCCATGAAGTCCTTGAGTATGAAGATCGCGGCGGGGAGCAGGCCGCCGGAGACGACGAGGATCACGCCGAGGTGGGTGTCGATGAGCGACAGCCTGGTGGCCAGTTCGAAGATCGGCACCATGGCCGCGGTGCCTGTGACGACGGACGACAGCAGGAGCAGCAGGTAGAGCAGCAGGTCGCGGCCGGGGATGCGGACTCTGGACAGGGCGTAGGCGGCCAGCGAGGCCAGGACGACGACCAGCGCGGCTGCCCCTCCTGCCTGGATGACGGAGTTGACGATCGAGCCGACCGCGTAGGGGTTCTCCAGGATCGCCGAGAAGTTGCCGAGCGTGAACTCGGGGATGGAGGTGCTGATCGTCGGGGTGGCGTCGAAGGGGGCGGCGGCCAGCCACAGCATGGGCAGGGTGAAGAAGCCGACGACGACGGCGATGAAGGCGGTGGAGGCGAGCCGGCCGAGCACGTGGCGGATCACGCGGCCCTCCGGCGTCCGAGCAGGCGCAGGTACGCCAGGGCGATGACGAGGTTGATGAGCAGGATGAGGAAGGAGACGGCTGCGCCGACGCCGAGCGCGCCGTTGCGCAGGGCCACGTCGTAGACGTAGATCGGCAGGATCTCCGAGCGGTGTTCGGGGCCGCCGCCGGTGAGGACGAACGGGGTGAAGTCGTTGAACGTCCACAGGCTGATGAGCAGCAGGTTGGTCAGGATGTGGCGGCGGATGAGCGGGAGGACGACGTCGCGTAACTGCTGCAGCACCCCGGCTCCGGCCAGGCGGGCGGTCTCCAGGTGGGAGGGCGGCACGTTCTCCAGGGCGGCGGAGTAGAGCATCATCGAGAAGGCGGTGCCGCGCCAGGTGTTGAAGATCACGATGGACAGCAGCGGGTAGTCGAGCAGCCAGGCGAAGCCCGGGGTGTGGAGGAGGGCGTTGAGCGTGCCCTCGTCGCGGTCGAGCAGGGCGAACCACAGGAAGCCGACGACGGTGCTGGGCAGGATCCAGGACAGCAGGACAACGCCTTCGACGACGCGGCGCACGAGCCCGGTACGGCTGCGCAGGACCCAGGCGAGGGTGAAACCGAGCCCCGCCTGGCCGAGGACGGCCGAGCCGCCGACGTAGAGCAGGGTGAGCCAGAGCGAGGTCTGGAACCGGGGGTCGCCGAGCGCCTTGGCGTAGTTGTCCGTACCGACGAAGGCGGGGTTGGCGGCGGCCAGGCCGGTGAGGCGGTAGTCGGTCAGGCCGAGGTAGATGGTCCAGAGCGCGGGGAAGACGAGGAAGACCCCGATGAGGACCAGGGCGGGCAGGACGAACCCGACCGCCCTGACCCGCCCGAGCCCTGCCGCGTCAGTATCACGGCGATCCTGCGGATCGCGGTCTTCCCTCGTCTCTCCGGTCCTCAGTCGAGACACCGGCGCTCCCTCACCCGGCGACGTTGGCCGAGCCACCGACCAGTCCTTCCAGCTTGGTCTGGTAGGCGGTGGCTGCTTCGTCGGGGGTCTTGCCGCTGACGATGTCGGCCGTGGCCTCCTGCAGGGCGGTGGAGACCTGCGGGTAGACGGCCAGCGGCGGCCGGTAGGCGGTGATGGGCAGCACCTCGTCGGCGATGAACTTCAGCATCGGGTCGGAGGCCAGCACCTCGTCGTTGACGTCCTTGCGTGCGCTGATGCGCACCTGACCGGCCAGTTCGGACTTGGTGGCGGCGGCCGAGTGCATGAACGACAGCAGCTCCCACGCCATCGCGGGGTTCTTGGAGAAGGGGTTCAGCACCCGTACGGCGCCGCCGGACATGGAGACGAAGTCCTGCCCCCGGATCCCCGCGCCGGGCTGCTTGGCGGGGATCTTGGCGTAGCCGACGGCGGCGTCGCGGTTGGGCATGGGCGCCACCCCGGCCTTGGGTTCGATCACCGAACGCCAGAAGTAGTCGCTCTCGCCCAGGACGGCGATCTTGCCGGCGGCGAACTGGGCGAAGGACTTGTCGCGTCCCTTGGCCTCCTGCTGCAGCTTGGGGTCGCCGAGCCCGCTGCCGCCGTAGATCTGCTGGTAGAAGCCCAGCATGTCCTTGGTGGCCTGGGAGGCGCCCGCCCACTTGCCCTGGGTGTAGATCTCGGCTCCCGCGCCGGCGAGCAGCGGCAGCGCGCCCTGCATGGTGGTGGCCTCGCCCATGGCGGTCCCGGCGTTGATCTGCAGCGGGATGACGCCGGGCAGCTTCTTCAGCGCCGTGCCCGCGTCGATGATCTCCTGCCAGCTCTTCGGCTGCCACGTCTCGGGCAGCCCGGCCTTCTTGAACAGCTCCTTGTTGTAGAACAGGACGCGGCCGTCGGTGCCGAGCGGGATGCCGTACTTCTTGCCGTCGAAGATGCCGAGCCCCTGCACGGCCTGCGGGATCTGGTTCCAGCCCTCCCACGCGTCGACGGCCGCCCCGCCCACCTCCGACAGCGGTTTGAGGTAGCCGGCCTGGGCGAACTCGCCGACCCAGATGCCGTCGACGGCGATGACGTCGGCGCCGGTCCTCGACTTCAGGTCGAGGGCGATCTTCTGCTTGTACTGCTCGTCGTCGACGCCGCTGGGCTGGAAGAGGACCTTGACGTTCTTGTGGGTCTTCTCGAACTCGGGGATCACCCACTGCTTGATCCAGTCGGCGGTGCCGGAGTTCTTGCCGCCGGAGATGGAGTTGGCGGCGATGGTCAGCGTGACGCCCTCGCTGCCGGCAGGTGCGCCCGTGCCGCAGGAGGTCAGGGCCAGGGCGGCGAGGGCCGCGATCGCTGCAGGTCGGCGGGGGAGTCGCATAACGGCCTCCTGGACGCGAGCGTTGAGGACGTGCAGACATATCGACAATCGCACGACCCCCGCGGGGCGTAAAGAAACGATCTGGTGAACCCCGCGAGGTCAGTTCTGGGGCCCGCAGGGCCGCGATCGGGAGGATCGCCAAGATGATCGAGGTTCGCGGTGAGCGGATCGTGGGAAGTGCATGCAGCGACGCAACATGAGTAGGGTCGGCCTATCGAACGTGATGTATGGGAGGGAGTCGCGTGGCAACACATAGGGACCTACCCGCGGGCTTGACGGACCGGTTTTTCCAGAACTCTGGAAACTCCTCGTTCACCGAGTTCGTCGGTTCGTACGCGCCGGAGTTGCTGCCCCACCGTCGCGAGGTTCTGGCCACCCCGATAGGCGACCAGGTGCCGCACGCGACGACGATCGTCGCGGCGACGTTCCAGGGCGGCGTGATCATGGCGGGGGACCGGCGGGCGACCTCGGGCAACATCATCTCCCAGCGCGATGTGGAGAAGGTGTTCAGGACCGACGACTACTCGTGCATGGGCATCGCGGGCACCGCGAGCACCGGCATCGAGATGGCCCGGCTCTACCGGGTGGAGCTTGAGCACTACGAGAAGATGGAGGGGCGCACGCTGTCGGTGGCCGGCAAGGCCAACAGGCTGGCCACGATGATCCGCGGCAACCTGGCGATGGCGATGCAGGGGCTGGTGGTGGTGCCGCTGTTCGCCGCCTACGACCCCGACCGCGACGCGGGGCGCATCTTCAGCTACGACGTGGCCGGCGGGCCGTACGAGCGGGAGAAGTTCGACGCGATCGGCTCGGGCTCGATCTTCGCGCGGGGCGCGCTGAAGAAGCTCTACCGGGACGACTTCACGGCCGACCAGCTGGCGATGGCGCTGATCCAGGCGCTGTACGACGCCGCCGACGACGACTCGGCGACCGGCGGGCCCGACGTGTCCAGGAAGATCTGGCCCATCGTCGGCGTGATCGACGCCGACGGCTTCCGCCGCCTGTCGGACGAGGAGGTCGCCGGTTACGTGCAGCGCATGCTGGACGCCCGGATGATCGCCCCCGACGGCCCGATCGCCCCGCTGAGCTAGAAAGGATCACGCCGGTGTCCATGCCTTTTGGATATGCCTCCCCTGAGCAGATCATGCGGGACAAGGCCGACTACGCGCGCAAGGGGATCGCGCGCGGCCGCAGCGTCGTCGTGCTGCAGTACGCCGACGGCATCCTGTTCGTGGCGCCCAACCCGTCGCGGGCGCTGCACAAGATCAGCGAGATCTACGACCGCATCGGGTTCGCCGCGGTCGGGCGTTACAACGAGTTCGAGGAACTGCGGCTCGGTGGCATCCGCTATGCCGACATCAACGGATACACCTACGACCGCAGCGATGTGACCGGCCGGGGGCTGGCCAACCTCTACGCCTCCAACCTGGGCCGCATCTTCACCGAGTCGATCAAGTCGCTCGAGGTGGAGGTCGTGGTGGCCGAGGTGGGTGACGGGCCCGAGGGCGACGCCATCTACCGGTTGACGTTCGACGGGTCGGTGTTCGACGAGCACGGCTTCGCCGCCATGGGCGGGCAGGCCGAGGCGGTCGCGACGCGGCTGAAGGAGGCCTACCGCGACGCGATGCCGCTGGCCGACGCGCTCGGCGCGGCGCTGACCGCGCTGACCGAGCCGGGTGGCGAGCGTCCGCCGGTGAACCAGCTCGAGGTGGCGGTGCTGGACCGCAACCGCGAGCACCGCAAGTTCCAGCGCCTGGCCGGCCCCCGCCTGGACCGGCTGATCAACGGCGGCGCGCCCGCTCCCGCCCCGGCCGCCTCCTCCGACGACGCGCCCACGGCGCCTCCCACGGGGCCCGACGGGGACATCGACGACGGGTCCGGCCCGCTGTAGCATCCGGGGCCCGCTCCGGTGGTGTGACGAGCATCACGTGAACCGGGCGGGCCCGCAGGACATCCAAGACCGTGTGAAAAACTCTGTACGTGCCCTCGTCGCCGGCGCCGCCGCGGCCACCGCGCTGGTCTCCGGCGCCGCTTCCGCTTCCGCCACGGCGTTCCCGAAGTACAAGGCGCCCGCGCCGTTCGGGACGACGTTCCAGGCCGACCCGAAGCACGACTTCACCAAGGGCATCAGCACGCGCCACAACGGCATCCTGCGCGGGTGGATCACGCTGGTGCGGTCGGGGACGGCTGAGTACGCGCCGATCAAGTGGAAGAAGGGCGTGGACTACGAGGGCAGCTTCGAGGGGCCGCCGGAGGGTGACGTGATGGCTTACGCGTCGCCGATCGCGAAGGACGTCATCTTCCTGAGCGCCTATGGCTGCAAGGCCGACATGTCGGCGATGACGGTCAACCGCAAGACGGGGCTGGGCAACAAGCGCTGCAGCCGCGCCGCCCTGATCAAGCGCCACAACGCCAACCGCGTGGCCTCGCTGATCACGGTCTACAAGGGCAAGATCGTCCAAGTCCAGGAGATCTGGCACCCCTAGGCATCTTCACGGGCCTTACAAGCCTTTGGGGGTACGGCGAGCCAGGGGGACCACCGCCCGCCGTAGCCCCGCACCGCCCGCGGCCCGTGCGCCATTCGGGCGCTCGGGCCGGTCGCCGTAACAACGCCAGGGAAGCGCCGAAGGGGTTACCGCCTCGGGGGAGTGCGGGGTTCGTTGCGGTGGCCTGCCACGTCCGCTCGGTGAGCGTCACCCTCCCTGGGGGCTTGGCCACGTGCGGCGGGTGGCGTGTTCCGCGGCTCCGCCGTACCGGCAAGAAGGCCTTTTCGCTTGGAAACTCACCGTTCGGCGCTCGCGACTGTCCGTATATCCGAAAACCCGTGCAAGATCTCTCCCGCTGGCCTACCGGGGGAACTAGTGTGAGGTGATGGATCGTCGCATCTTCGGGCTGGAGAACGAGTACGGCGTGACCTGCACCTTCCGCGGGCAGCGCAGGCTGTCACCGGACGAGGTCGCCCGCTATCTCTTCCGCCGAGTCGTGTCCTGGGGCCGATCGAGCAACGTCTTCCTCCGCAACGGCGCACGTCTGTACCTCGACGTGGGCAGCCACCCCGAGTACGCAACACCAGAGTGTGACAACGTCATCGAACTCGTCACCCACGACAAGGCGGGCGAGCGCATCCTCGAAGGCCTGCTCGTCGACGCGGAGAAACGGCTGCGCGAAGAGGGCATCGCCGGCGACATCTACCTGTTCAAGAACAACACCGACTCCGCCGGCAACTCCTACGGCTGCCACGAGAACTACCTGGTCGGCAGGCACGGCGAGTTCGGCCGCCTGGCCGACGTGCTGATCCCCTTCCTGGTCACCCGCCAGATCATCTGCGGCGCCGGCAAGGTGCTGCAGACCCCGCGCGGCGCCGTCTACTGCGTCTCCCAGCGCGCCGAGCACATCTGGGAGGGCGTTTCCAGCGCC
The DNA here is from genome assembly GCF_044457355.1 of Nonomuraea sp. NPDC050556. Classification (NCBI taxonomy): domain Bacteria; kingdom Bacillati; phylum Actinomycetota; class Actinomycetes; order Streptosporangiales; family Streptosporangiaceae; genus Nonomuraea; species Nonomuraea sp. NPDC050556. The sequence goes on from NZ_JBITGU010000001.1 coordinate 249,951, forward strand.
ACCACCCGGTCCAGGCCGATCATCAACACCCGCGACGAGCCGCACGCCGACGCCGAGCGGTTCCGCCGCCTGCACGTCATCGTCGGCGACTCCAACATGAGCGAGACCACGATGCTGCTCAAGGTCGGCGCCACCGACCTGGTGCTGCGCATGATCGAGGCGGGCACCGTCATGCGCGACCTGTCGCTGGAGAACCCGATCAGGGCCATCCGCGAGGTCTCCCACGACATGACCGGCAGGCGGCGGGTACGGCTGGCCAACGGGCGCGAGGCGTCGTCGCTGGAGATCCAGCAGGAATACCTGTCCAAGGCCAAGGACTTCGTCGACCGCCGCGGCGGCGACCCGGTCGCTCGGCGGGTGCTGGAGCTGTGGGAGCGCACGCTGCACGCGGTCGAGACGGGCAACCTCGACCTGGTCTCCCGCGAGATTGACTGGGTCACGAAATATCAGCTCATCGAGCGGTACCGCAAGAAGTACGACCTGCCGCTGTCCTCGCCCCGCGTCGCGCAGCTCGACCTCGCCTACCACGACGTGCACCGCCGCAGGGGGCTGTTCTACCTGCTGCAGAAGCGCGGCGCGGTGGAGCGGGTGGCGTCCGACCTGAAGATCTTCGAGGCCAAGTCGGTGCCGCCGCAGACGACCCGCGCCCGGCTGCGCGGGGAGTTCATCCGCAAGGCGCAGGAGAAGCGGCGCGACTTCACCGTCGACTGGGTTCACCTGAAGCTGAACGATCAGGCTCAGCGCACCGTGCTGTGCAAGGATCCCTTCCGCAGCGTCGACGAGAGGGTGGACAAGCTCATCGCCGGAATGTGAAAGCCCGTTTACCTCGGGCCTACATCGATCTCCGGTAGTGTGGCGCGAACCCTACCCGTCTGTCTCCGAAGGATCTCCATGCGCCGCCGCCTGGCCGTACTGGCCGCTGTTCCTTTGCTTTTCGCTGCCGCATGCGGTGGCAGCACCGACGCCGGCGGCCTGAAGGTCGCGGGAGCCGCCGGCGCCGAGCCCCAGGTCACCTTCCCCACCGGTGACCCGGCGGCCAAGTCGTCCTACCAGGTGCTCAACGCCGGGTCCGGGGCGGCGCTGGCCAAGGGCGACACCGTCTTCGTCAACCTGACCGTGTGGACGTGGGACGGCAAGGACAACAAGAAGGAAGGCACCACCTACACCGCGAAGAAGCCCGAGCCCATCCAGATCAGCGACAACATGCCGAAGGTCATGGTGGACGGCTTCGCCAAGACGAAGCTGGGCGGCCGGTTCATGGCGGTGGTGGCGCAGGACAGCTACACCAAGGAAGAGCAGGAGAACGCCAAGAAGCAGGGTACGGACACCTCCAAGCCGAAGGTGTTCGTGATCGACCCGGTCTCCACGCTGCCCAAGGCGGCCGTGGGCACCGCGACCGACCCCGGCGTCAAGGGCGTGAAGGTGGAGAACCCGGGCGGCACCGAGGCGCCCAAGCTCACCACCAAGACCGACGAGAAGGCGCCCAAGGAGTTCGTCAACAAGACGATCATCAAGGGCACCGGCCCGGCGGTGAAGAAGGGCCAGAGCGCGGTCGTGCACTACACGGGCAAGATCTGGGGCACCGACAAGCAGTTCGACTCCAGCTGGGGCGGCGAGCCGTTCACCGTCCAGGGCATCGGCACCGCGGAGGTCCAGGTCATCAAGGGCTGGGACCAGGCGCTCAACGGCGCCACCGTCGGCAGCCGCCTGCTGCTGGTGATCCCGCCGGAGCTCGGCTACGGCGCGCAGGCCAACGGCGGCATCCCGGCCAACAGCACGCTGGTCTTCACCGTGGACGTACTCGCGGCTTACTGACACCTGTTCTGATAAGGCGATAGCATCACGTGGCCCGGTTCGCCGGGCCACAGTCGTTCCTGGGGAAGGACGCCGATGCGGCCGCTCGCTGTGCTGTTACCCCTGCTGCTCCTGGCCGCCTGCACCGGCGCCCAGGGGCAGGACCTCGACCTGAAGGTCGGCGGCGCGTTCGGCGCCAAACCCACGATCGTCTTCCCCGGCGGCGAGCCCGCTGACACGCTGCAGATCGACGAGCTGACCTCGGGCAAGGGGACGCAGCTGCGCACCGGCGACCTGGCCATCGTGCAGTACACCGCGCACATCTGGGACGGCGAGGAGAACCGCCTCGTCGACTCCAGCTTCAACCGGGGCACCCCGGCCGCCTTCCCCGTCGGCTCGCTGCTGCCCGGCCTGGACAAGGCGCTGCGCGGGCGCAAGGTCGGCAGCCGGGTGATCGCGGCGATCCCGCCGGGCGAGGGGTTCGGCGCCAACCCGCCGCGCGGCATCGGCGCCTCCGACGACCTGTTCTACGTGGTCGACATCCTCGGCACCCACCCCAAAGGCGCTTCCGTGGGCGGTGGCGGCTCGCTGGCCGGGGTCCGGGTGGGCGGCTCCCGGCCCAAGATCGTCATTCCGGGTACGGCGGCGCCGCCGCGTTTCGCCTCCAAGGTGCTCGCCAAGGGCGCGGGACCCAGGACGGAGGCGGGACAGCTGCTGGTGACGCAGTACGAGGGCGCGGTCTGGGCCGGGCGCCGCGTCTTCGACTCCACCTGGACCTCCGGCCAGCCCAGAGCCTTCAAGATCGGTGACGGCAGCGTCATCAAGGCGTGGGACAAGGCGCTGGTCGGCGTCCCGGTGGGCAGCAGGGTCGCGATCATCGCGCCGCCCTCTTCCGCGTACGGCGCGGCCGGGCATCCCGCGGCGGGCATCAAGGGCGACGACACGCTGATCTTCGTCGTGGACGTGCTGGCCGCCTACTGACGCGTGAAGTCGTAGGTGTAGCTCTCCTGGCTGTGCAGGGTGCGGCCGGACACCAGGGCGGTCATCGCGGCGGACACCACAATCCTGGGTGCGCCGCGGCGCACGACCAGCCGGGCCGAGACGCTGGTGACCTGCACCTGGGCGTTCGATCCCAGGTTGCGCGCCATCTGGTCGACCTGGTCTTGCACGTCGGCCTGCAGCCCTGAGTCGAGCACGACGTAGCCGCCCAGCGTGTAGGGGTGGATGGTGAAGGTGCCCCACCACGGGTCGTCCACCCGGTAGGCGCACTTCGTGCCCGCGCAGGGCACGACCTGGCGGATCGGTATCGGCGGGGCGGAGGCGACCTCCCGCTGCAGCTCCGCCTGCACCTCCTGCTTGATGGCCGCGCACATCTCGGGCGGGGCCTCGGGGATCCGGCAGGAGTAGGCGACCTTGGCCAGCCGGTAGGTGCCGGTGAGCTGTCCGGTGGCCAGGGTCGGCAGGCCCTTGCCCGACAGCGCGACCACGGCCTGCCCGGCGTACAGGCTCGCGGCGCGGGTGCCCGCCCGTGCTGGCTGGAAGCGCAGCCGCAGCGTGCAGGGGTCGCCGGGGCGGACGGCGCCGGTCGTGCAGGTGCCGCCGACCACGGAGAAGTCCTGGCTGGCGACCTTGGGGGACAGGGTCAGCGGCGCCGGGCCGACGTTGGTGAGGGTGATGGTCTTCTCGCGGTTCCAGCCGAGCGCCACGCGGCCGAAGGACAGCTCGCGCGGTGCGCTCACGGCGCCGGACACCTGGGAACGTTCCTTGAACGAGGTCTGCGCCTGCACGGTCCCGGTGAGGCCGCCGGTCGCCAGGGTGGTCGCCGTGACGCAGGCGACCAGCGTCTTGCCGGTGACGAGCGACCCTCCGGCCGCGCCCCCGCCGGCCCCGCCCGCGCTCCCGCTGGACGCCGCTGAGGACGCGCCGCCGGACGAGCCGGACATTCCGGGGCCCGCCGAGGACGCCGCGTCCGACAGTCCCGTCCCACCGGCCACGCCTGAGACGCTCGCCGGGCCGGTCGCCGCGCTCGCACCCGCTTCGAGAAGTTGCGCGAGGGCCAGGGCCGGGATCGCCGCCCCGCCCGCGATCAGGGCGACGCGGCCGGCGGTCTCCCAGCGCCCGGACAGCACGAGGCTGTCCTCCACCGCGCGCAGCAGCGCGACGGCCCGCTCGCCGTACCCGGCCCTGTCGCTCCAGACCGCCATCCTGACCAGCAGCGCCTGGTCGGCCAGCACCCGGTCCCTGTCGCCGGCGTTGAGCTCGATCCACACGGCGAGGTGGCCGAGCATGCGCTCGTGCCAGACCCTGGCGTTGATCTCGGGCGCGAGGGCGGCGCAGACGTACGGCGTGGCGCGGAAGCGCAGCGGCCCGCCGTCGACCAGCCCGCGTTCCATCAGCGCCCAGAGGGCCTCGTGGCACGCCGTCCCCAGCGCGGCACTCAGGTGGTCGGCAGCGACCGGGACCTCGAGCGCGGCCAGGAGCGCCAGGACGTCGCGCTGGGGCGGCGGCAGGCGGTGGAAGACGGTCGCCACGTGCCGTGGCCCCGAGCCCGGCTCGCCGGCCCGCAGGTGCTCGGCCGCCGCGGCGAGCGCGGCTGGGTGGCCGCCGACGTCACGCCAGGCGGCTGCGGCCGCGGCGTTCTCGCGGTCGTCGAGCCGCCTGCCCAGCCTGGCGGCGAACAGCTCCGCCGCGTCGTGGGCGCCGAGGGGCGGGAGGGTGACGACGATGCCGCCGGTGTCGGGGACCGTCGTGGCCAGGACGAGCGCCAGACCAGGCAGGTCGTGCAGCAGGCGGTCCTGGTGGGCGCGGGGGAGTTCTGCGTCGTCGACCAGGACGAGCGCGCGCAGCCCGGCCAGGTACCAGGCCAGCTCGTGGGGGGAGGGGCGGTAGGGGCGGTCGGTGGCGTAGAACACCTGGAACAGGTCGAACAGCAGGTCGCCCGAGCCGTCGAGGCAGACGACACCGTCGGGGAAGTCCTCGCCGGATGCGTTGTGGGCCAGCTCGCGCAGCACCGCCGTACGCCCTGAGCCCGGGGGGCCGGCCAGCGTGACGACCGCGCCCGGGGCGAGGGCGGCCCTTAGTACGGCCAGCTCCCGCGTCCTGCCGACGAACGCCCGGTCACGGGGGAACGTCGCCCGCACCGGCCGGGCCAGCGGGCGCACCAGGGGGACCGCCGGCTTGGGGATGGGGTCGGTGAGGGACACGGCCTGGCCGTTCGCGACGACGATGTCGTCGTGCCCGGACAGCCGCAGCGGCTCCACGCCGCGCGCGCACCACTCGGTGGCGACGTCGACGGCGAACAGCAGCTCGAAACCGGCGGGGAACCCGTCGGTCCGCTCACGGGCCCCGCGAAAGTCCCCCACCCGCCAGCCGGGCACCCCCCGAGGATGCCCCCGCCGGTCACCCACCCGCCCGGCGCTTCCGTCAGGTCCCTGGGGTGTGGAGGGGTCGCTTCCGGCAGGCCCGCGAGGGGCGTCGGGGCGCTCAACAGGGAAGCATTCTGGAGGGTCGGTCACGCGGCGGGCCGGGACGCCTGACAGGAGGTCCAGGGGGTCGACCACCGCATAAGCGCCGGACAGGGCACGGATCGCCGCCTCGTCCCGCGAGACGCCCTCGGCGAACAGCGGCACCGCCGCCCACTCGCCGATCCCGCGCGTCAGCCCCACCAGCACCACCGGCGCCCCCCTGACCGCCACCGCGAGTACGGCCAGCAGCCCGGCCCCCGCACACGCCCCGCACAGCAACGCCGCGACGTCGAGCGGGGTGGCGTGCCCGTCCATGACCTCCCCGGGCGACCGTACCTGCACCAGCGCCGTGTCCACGGGAACCGCGTCGAACCGCAACCGCTCCGCCCGCACCGCTCCCAGGACCGCGTCGAGCGCCTCCCGCCGCTCCTTGGGGGTGGCGTCACGGGGGAGCGGCAGGTCGAGCCGCAGGTAGCGTCCGGCCTCGGGGAGGATGCGGCGCGCGAGCCCAGGGGTGTCGGTGCGCGACCAGGGCGCCCAGGTGTACGCCACGGGTCACGCCTGCCGCTGGTCGCGGAACACCAGCGCCCCGGCCAGCCGCCGCCGCCTCCGCGCCGCCCCTCTGGCCACTGCCACCCAGGCCGCCGTGACCACCGATCCGGCGAACAGCACGAGAGCCGCCGCGTGCCCCACCGGGCTGGCCACGACCAGCCAGACCAGCACCGCGACAGGCATGACGACGGCAGGAATCACGTAGAAGCCCCCACTAGGCCGGATCGCCGGTAACCGCCCAACCAACTCCCCCTCTCCAGGAGACCACCGCACTCCCCGCGAGTCCATCCCGGGCGGGCCCGATCCTTGGTCCGCCCACCCCTGGCCGCCCCAGTAAGCCCCCGCCCCATCCGGCGCGCCCCCCTGCCCTTCCGCACCCGGAACGCCCCATCGCGCGGCCATTGCCCCCTGCGCCCCCGAACCTTCCGAGGTCGCTGCCCCTCGCGCCTCCGCCTGTCGTGAGTCCGGCGCCGCCGTGCCGCCTGGGGCGGATCCCGGCGGCATGCCCCGCCATTGCGCGCTCTCCTGCGGGGGATAGGCGAGGGTTCTGCCTGGGGTGGGGAGGGGGTGGGCAGAGATGGTGGTGTTCGCCTGTGTCGAGGGAGGGGGCGGGGGTGCGTGCCGTACCAGGGAAGCCTGCGCCGACCCCGACAGCAACGCCGCAGACACCTCGGCAGGCGCGTCCCCCGGAGCCGTCAGCAACTCCAGCAACACCTCCTGCGCCGAAGGCCGCCGGTCAGGATGCTTGTCCAGGCAGGCCCCCACCACCTCGCGCAACCCCACCGGCACCCCGGAAAGATCCGGCTCACCGTGCAACACCCGGTTGACGATCGCCGGAACCGCGTCCTGCCCGAACGGCGGCCGCCCGGACGCCGCGAACGTCACCGTCGACCCCCACGCGAACACGTCCGCCTCGGGCCCCACCTTGGACCCGTGGATCTGCTCGGGCGCCATGTAGGGGGCGGTGCCCATGAACTGATCGGTGGAGGAGTGGGTGGCGTCCAGGATCCGCGCGATCCCGAAGTCGATCACCCGGGGACCGTCCGGCCCGACCAGCACGTTGGCCGGTTTGAAGTCCCGGTGCACGATCCCGGCCCGATGGATCGCCGTCAGCGCGGTCGCCATGCCGACGGCCAGCCGGTGCAGGGCCTGGGAGGCGGTGAACGGCCCGCCGGTGCGGACCAGGCTGTGCAGGGAGGGCCCGTCGACGAACTCGCTGACGATGTACGGCTGGTCGCCGTCGAGGTCGATGGCCAGGACGCTCGCCGTACAGAACCTGGCGACCCGCAGCGCCGCCCTGGCCTCGCGCACCAGCGCCTCGCGCGCCTTGTCACCCAAGGCCCCGCAGGTGTCAGGCCCAGGTAGACGACCGCCTGGCCGCCGGAGCCCAGGCGTCCGAGCAGGTGGTACGGCCCGAGCCTGGGCGGATCGCTGGGAGCGAGAGGGGACACCGCCACCATGGCGCCTCCATGGGATCAGCACACAGTGTACGCGCGCGCTCGCGGAAAGCCAGGCCTTGCCGGGCGCGGGGAGGGGCGCTGTACTGGGATCGGATCGGGGCCACCGGCGGACACGTGGAGCGGCGCATGTGGGTCGGCCCATACCGCGTGGTCGACCCTGAGGATCGGCCCGCAGCGGCCGCGCGTGCGGTCGCGGCCGACGGGAACGAGGTGCTGGTGCGCTTCCTGGATCCCGCTGCCAGGCACGTCCAGGCGCGGGCCGTCCAGGCGTTGCGGCGCGGCCGGATCCCGCATCTGGTGGAGGTGCTCGGCGCGGATCTGTCTGCGGCGGAGCCGTACATCGTCACGACCCCCGTCCCCGGCGTCCCGCTGACCGAGGAGCCGCTGCCGGTGGAGGCTCTGACGGTCGTCGCCACGGACGTCCTGAGGGCGGTCGCGGCCTGTCACGCCGAGGGGTTCACGCTCGGCCACCTGACGCCCGACGCCGTGCGGGTGAACGACGGCAGGGCCGTGATCGGCCTTGAGGCGTGGCTCGGCACAACCACCGACCCGGCGGCCGACGTCCTCGCCTGGGCGGAGATCGTCACGTACGCCGGGGGCGGCGAGCTCGCGCCTCCCCTGAAGGACCTGGTGGCCAAGGCGGCGACCCACTCCGCCGCCCACCTCCTGGCCGAACTGAGTGGTGAGCCCTACAGGGCCAGCGCGCCAACCGCCTCCTACACACAGCGGGCCGCGCAGCCCACCGACGTCGTTCGCGCGAAGGCGCTCTCCTGGACGGGCCTCCTCCTGCTGGCGGCAGCCGTCCTGGCCCCGCCCCTGGTGGCCGTCTTCCCTGTGGCGGGAGCCGCCGCGATCATGCTGGCCGCAGCCTTGTACGGCGCGGCCACCGTCGCGATCCTCCCCTTCACCACGACCAAGCGGGACTGGACGCCGGGAAGGCGGGTGGCGGCGGCCCTGTCGGTCCTGCTCGGAGCCCCGCTGGTCGGCGTCTTGCGCGCCCTCCAGCAGGCCACCTTCCTGGCCCTCGCCACCGGGGCCGGAGCCATCCTGGCCCTGGCCTTCCCCAACGACCTGCAGGTGGAGATCACCCTGCCCCGCTACACCGCCCTCGCCTACGCCCTCCTGAGCTCCACCGCCGCAGCCAGCAAGGTCCGCCACGACCACAAGGGCGCCAAGGGCGGGTTCCTGGTCTGGCTGCTCACCCTGGTCTCAGCGGTCGCGGCCGTGGCCCTGGTGGCGAGGATCGGCCTGGAGCCTGACTGGTGGCCGATGACCGACGACAGCTTCCTCGGCTACGTGGAGAGCTGCCCCGAGCTGGTCCGCTGGGCGTGCCGGTGACCGCCTAGACTCCCGGTGTGAGCGGCGATGACCTCGAGGCCCTGTCCGAGCTGCAGGACCCGGTACGGCGCAGCCTCTACGACCTGGTCGCCCGCAGCCGCCGGGCGGTGGGCAGGGCCGAGGCGGCGGAGGCGGCGGGCATCTCCCGCACGCTGGCCGCCTTCCACCTGGACAAGCTCGTCGACGCTGGACTCCTGGAGAGCGGCTTCCGCGCCCCGGCCAAGAAGGGCCCTGGGTCGGGCCGCCCGGCGAAGGTGTACAGCAGGGCGCGGGTGGAGCGCTCGTTCAGCCTGCCGCCGCGCGACTACCCGGCCATGGCCACGCTGCTGGCCGACGTGGTCGACCTGCTGGGCGGCGACGAGCAGGCGGAGAAGGCCGCGAGGAAGGCGGGCGAGCGCCTGGGCCGTGAGCTCAACGGCACCGTCGTGCAGGAGCTTGCCGCCAGGGGCTACGAGCCGTACGAGGAGGGCGACCGCATCAGGTTGCGCAACTGCCCGTTCCACGCGCTGGCGGAACGCCATCCGCTGCTGGTCTGCTCCATGAACCTGGCCCTGTGCCAGGGCCTGCTGGAGGGCGCCGGCCACGACCCGGCGGAGGCGGAACTCGACCCGAGACCGGACGAATGCTGCGTGACCCTTTCTAAAAACAACGATCATTGACATAGTAGAGCCATGCATCTCGCCCAGCTGAACGTGGCGCACCTCCGCGCGCCCCTCGACACCCCAGAGCTCGCCGACTTCGTCGCCAACCTCGAACCCGTCAACCTGCTCTCCGACGCAGCCCCCGGCTTCGTCTGGCGGCTCAAGGAGAGCGAGAGCGACCCCACGGCCACCGTCCAGCACGACTACGGCGACCACCTGGTGATCAACTTCTCGGTCTGGGAGTCGCGCGACACGCTGTGGAACTTCGTCTACAAGAGCGCCCACCTGGCCGTCCTGCAGCGCCGCAGGGAGTGGTTCCTGCACATGGCGCAGCCGTACAGCGTGATGTGGTGGGTCGAGGAGGGCGAGCTGCCCACCCTGGACGAGGGCATGGCGCGCCTGGAACGCCTCAAGGCCGAGGGGCCCGGCCCCGAGGCGTTCACGTTCAAGGAGTTCTACGACGAAGCCACCGCGATGCCCAGGCACATCTCGTCCTGGGTGCCCTCGCCCCAGACGACGTAGCGCGGCGGCAGCTTGGCCAGCAGCGGAAGCTGGGCGCGCAGCCCGGCGTCGTGCGTGCAGGTGACCCTGACGACGTCGCCCTTCTTCAGCGTCACCGGCTCGGGCAGCGGCTGCAGCGCCTGGTTGTCGAAGTTGTACTCGGGTACGTCGAGCAGCGTCTGGCCGCCCGGCTTGCCCGGGTTGAGCTCCACCTTGATCGCCCGGCCCAGCAGGTGCATGTGCCCGGCCATCGCGTAGAGGGTGGACGGGCCCTCGATCTGGTGGTCACAGTGCTGCGTCGGACCGGGCGCCGCCTTGCCTCCCGAGCAGAACTGCAGCAGTTGCTCCGTCCGCTGCTCCGCGTCGTCGGCGAACCGGCGCCCGACGTCCGCGATGGCCGCCTTCCTGTCGCACAGCGCGCCCTTCTCCCGCGCCGTGCACGGCAGCTCGATCGGCGCCTGGAACAGGGCCGTGAGCAGCGCCTTGTGCGGCCCGTGCGCCAGGCGCATCCGCACGCTCGACTGGTCGGGACCCGCCACCTGGCCCTGGGCCAGGGCCAGCGTGCTGTAGTGCACCTGCATGATCAGCGCGCTGCCCGCGGGCATGGGGTAGCCGAGCTTCGGGTCGAGCAGCACCTCGCTGGTGCCCGGCGCCCAGTGGCCGATCCAGTCGGCGTCGCCGACACCCGCGTCGCCGAAGCATCCCCACCCCTCGCCCGGCGCGGCGGCGTCGGTGGCCTGGGCCTCGGCGACCTTGCCCGCGTCGAGCCGGTAGAGGATCGCGTGGTGCACCACGTCGCCGTTCTGGGCGGCGAACTGGGTGCCCATGAGGTACGTGTCCGCCGCCGTGATCTTGGGATCGATCAGGAAGCACCGGTACTCGTCCGTGCCGCCGTTGGGCGGCTTGGTCGTGTATGGCTGCGGCATCTTCAGGGTGACGAACTCCTCACCCTGGCGCAGGGGCGCGGCGGCCGGGACGGTCGCTGCCTTTCCGTGCATGCCCGAGTGCTGGGCGGCCGGCGCTGCCGTGGTGGCGGCGCCCCCGCAACCGGCGGCCAGGGCGGCGATCAGGGCGAGCACGAGCGGCGTTCGCTTCATCGTTCCAGGCTCCCGCACGAGCCGCCCGCACGCGTCCCTCTCAGGTCGGAAAGGGGCCTAGTCCAGAAGGGTGAGGGCGTGCCGCCCGGCGGCGGCCGAGGTGAGGAAGTAGGCCAGGTCCTCCTCCAGGCCGCGCCCCATCGTCGACATCCGCACGGGGCACTCCAGTAGCGCCTCGTGCAGGCCGTCCACCGGCACCGACACCAGCTCATGCCGTACGGCCAGCAGCTCGGCCTGGTCGCGCACCCGCTCGCCGAACGCGCCGGGCAGCTCGGGCACCGGGACCTGCGCGGGCGCCAGCGCCACCCGCCCGTAGGCGGTCAGCGAGTGGTGCGAGACCCCGATGTGCCGCTCGCGCAGGTCGCCCTCGCTGACCCGCAGCGCCGCCACCGGCCGCCCGCGCAGCACGGCTGCGGCGTTGACCGCCTCCCCGGCCGAGACGCCGGAGAAGCCCCACTTCGTGCCCGTGCCCAGGTTGCCCGGCCCCTGCGTGACGATCGCCACGTCGGCGTTCAGCACGTGCTTGGCCGCCAGCAGCCCGGTGTGGGTGGTGACCGCCTCGACGTCGCCGCCGAACGCCTGCCCCACTGTGACCACCCCGGCCAGCCAGCCGAGCTCGCGCAGTTGCGCGCAGGCCATGGAGAACCACGCGGGCAGCGCCCCGCCGTCCAGCATCACGTAGACGGCGCGCACCGAGCGGTCCATCCCGCACAGGATCGGCGTCAGCGCCGAGTGCAGGTCGGCCACCACGACCGGCATGCCCTCGACCGAGTCCGCCTCGCGCAGCACCTCGTGGTAGGGGGAGTCCTGCTCGTCCGCGCCCAGCACCGTGGCCTGCATCGGGGTGTATCTCGCCTTCACCAGGTGTCCAGGGCCGGCCGGATCTTCCGGCAATCTGTTCGGGTAAGCCACCACCATGGCGTAACCTCCCGTACCGAGACCCATCGCGAGTGCGGTCGTGTTGAGCAGCACGTCGTCGCCGACTTCAGGGCTGCCCACCAGCGGGGGATAGGCCAGCGCCCTGATCTGTCCCTCGGGCAGGGCGACGTCGAGTTCCATCGCTCCCGGCCACTCGCGCCGGATCCGCACCACCTCGCCCTTGCGCCATCTGATCACCAGGGCAGGGTAGCGTCGAACGCAGGAGGAGAGAGGCAGATGTCACGCCGTAAGACCGAGCGGTTGCTCAATCTTGTGATCTGCCTGCTCGCCACCCGCCGTCCCCTGTCGGCCGAGCAGATCCGCGAGGCGGTGCCCGGCTACGACCGGCACAGCGACGAGGCGTTCCAGCGCATGTTCGAGCGCGACAAGAACGAGCTGCGCGAGATCGGCATCCCCATCGACGTCGTGCGCGACCCGTGGGAGGACGAGCCCGGCTACCGCATCGAGCGCGAGTCCTACGAGCTGCCCGAGATCACCCTGGAGCCCGACGAGGCGGCCGTGCTGGGCCTGGCGGCGCAGGTGTGGCAGCGCGCCAGCCTGGCCGACGCCGCGTCCGGGGCGCTGCTGAAGCTGCGCGCGGGCGGCATCGAGACCCACCAGGAGGTCGGCGCGCTGGAGCTGCGCGTCGACACCCGCGACCCGGCCTTCCCCGCGTTGTGGGAGGCGGTGCGCGACCGGCGCGTGGTGCGCTTCGACTACCGCAGCGCGGGCAGCGAGAACGTGCGCAGCCGTACGGTCGAGCCCTGGGGCGTGGTCAGCAGGCGCGGCCGCTGGTACCTCGCCGGGTTCGACCAGGGCCGCGACGCGCCGCGCGCCTTCCGCCTCAGCCGCATCCTGGGCCAGGTGGCCACGGTCGGCAAGGCGGGCGCCGTGCAGGTGCCCGACGGCGTCGACCTGCGGGAGATGGTCGCCTTCCCCGACGAGCCGCTCGAGGAGCGCACGGCCACCCTGCGCGTACGGCAGGGCACGGGCGAGGGCCTGCGCCAGCTGGCGGCCGAGGTGCGCGAGGGCGCCGACGGCTGGGACACCGTCGAGCTGGTCTTCGGCGACCCGGAACGGCTGGCCGGGTGGCTGGCCTCGCTCGGCGCCGACGTCCAGGTGCTCGACCCGCCCGACGCGCGCGAGGCCGTGATCCGCAGGTTGAAGGGGGCGTTGACGTGAGTGGTTCAGCCGATCGGCTGCCGAGGCTGCTGGCGCTGGTGCCGTACCTGATGTCCCACCCCGGGGCGCAGGTCGGCGAGGTGGCCGAGGTGTTCGGGCTGAGCGAGAAGCAGCTCATCGACGACCTGCAGCTCGTGTGGATGTGCGGCCTGCCCGGCCACACCCCTGGCGACCTCATCGACGTCTCCTGGGACGGCGGCGAGATCGTCATCGACAACGCCGACACCATAGCCCGCCCGCTGCGCCTGGGCATCGACGAGGCCAGCGCGCTGCTGGTGGCGCTGCGCATGCTGGCCGCCATGCCCGACGTCGGCTCCGACGGCGACGCGCTGTCGCGGGTCGTGGCCAAGCTGGAGCAGGCGGCGGGCGCGGGAGCGGCGGCGGTCAGCAGCCAGGTGGCCGTGGACGTCGACGCGGCGCCGGACGCGCTGCCCCGGGTGCGTGACGGGCTGACCAGGAAGCGCCGCCTGTCGCTGCGCTACTACGTGCCGGGACGCGACGAGGTGACGCCGCGCGAGGTCGACCCGACCAGGCTGGTGGTGGCCGACGGCCGCACCTACCTGGAGGGCTGGTGCTACCGGGCCGAGGCGATGCGGCTGTTCCGCCTGGACCGGATGCTCAGTGTGGAGGTGCTCGACGTGCCGGCCGACCCGCCGGCCGACGCCGAGCCGATCGACGTGACCCAGGGGGTGTTCCGCCCCTCGCCGACCGACGAACTGGTCGAGCTGGAGGTGAGCGCGGCGGGCCGCTGGGTGGCCGAGTACTACCCTTCTGAGCGGGTCGACGAGCTGGGCGACGGGCGGCTGCGCATCACGCTGCGCGCCCGCGACGAGGACTGGATCGTCAAGCTGGCGCTGCGCCTGGGCGACACCGGGCGGGTCGTGACGCCTGAGGCGATGGCCGGGCGGGTGCGCGAGGAGGCCGACCGCGCCCTGGCCCTGTACGCTCGCATGCCATGACGTGGATCTTCGTGGCGGTCGCCGTGGCCTTCGCCGGTCTGGTCGTGCTCGCGGTGCTGACCGCGCGGGTGCTGCGCGCGGCCAACGGCCTGAGCAGGGAGATCGCCCAGGCCAGGGCCAGGATCGCGCCGCAGGAGAAAGCTTTGCATGCCCGAATTGCGACGAACGGGGCGTCGGAGGGATGAGTCTGGGGCCCGGGCAGCGTACGATCGTGCCTGAGGTTGCACTTCGCTCAGCTTAAGGATGTCTCATGCCCAACTTGGGAACCGGCGAAATCATCTTGATCATCGTCGCCTTGGTGCTGCTGTTCGGCGCCAAGAAGCTGCCCGATGCCGCCAGGGGTATCGGCAGGTCGCTGCGCATCTTCAAGGCTGAGGCGACCAAGCTGCGCGACGACGACGACGACCCCTCGACCGTGACGGCCACGACGGCGACCGCGCAGCCCGCGCCCGCCCCGCCGGCCGCCCAGCTCCCCGCCACCCCTGCGCCGACGGCTGAGGAGCAGGCCGCGCTGCTGGAGGCCCAGGCCGCCAGGCTGCGCGCGGAGTCGGCCAACAAGAACAACGCCTGACCCGCCACCTCACCACCCCAGGACTGCTGAATGGCGCTGCTCAAACGGTCGAGCCAGGCCGCGGACGACGACGGGCGCATGCCCCTGATGGAGCACCTGCGCGAGCTGCGCAACAGGCTGCTCATCGCGGTGGTCGCGCTGACCGTCGGCGTCATTGTGGGTTTCTTCCTCTTCGACCCGGTGTGGGCCTTCCTCAAGGAGCCCTTCTGCCAGACCGCCGCTGCCCAGCAGTTGCGGCCCGGTGAGTGCTCGCTGGCCACGGGCGGCATCTTCCAGTCCTTCTTCGTCACGCTGAAGGTCGCGGTCGGCATCGGCCTGCTGATCTCGGCGCCGGTCTGGCTCTACCAGATCTGGGCCTTCGTCACCCCGGCGCTCTACCGCAACGAGAAGCGCTACGCCTTCGTCTTCCTGGGCCTGGCCGTCCCGCTGTTCGCGCTGGGCGCCGTGCTGGCCTACGTCATCATGGACACCAGCCTCGGCATCCTGCTGGGCTTCGCGCCGGCCGACACCGTGGCCATCATCCAGATCGACGAGTACATCAGCTACGTGCTGATCATGCTGTTGATCTTCGGTGTGTCGTTCGAGCTGCCGCTGCTGCTGGTGATGCTCAACATCATCGGGGTGCTGAAGCACGCGACGGTCAAGAAGCACCGCCGCATGGTGATCTTCCTCATGTTCGTGTTCGGCGCCGTGGTCACCCCGGGCGGCGACCCGATCACCATGATGGCGCTGGCCGCCCCCATGATCGTGCTGTTCGCCGCGGCCGAGCTGTTCATGTTCCTGCGCGAGCGCCGGTTGCCGCAGGAGGAGGACTACTCGGGGCTCGACGACGACGAGGCCTCGCCGCTGGCGATGGACGACTCCCCGCTCGACCTCGACGACTCACCGCTCGACGACGACAAGCGTTAGGGGATAAGTTCCGGGCGTGCCCGCTGAACTCGCCCTGCTCGTCAACCCGGCCGCCCGCGGCGGCCGGACCCTGCGCCTGCTCGACCCCGTCGTGCGCCGCCTGCGCGCCGGCGGCGCCGAGGTGACGGTGATCGTCGGCGACGACGCGGCCGACGCCCTGGCCCGCGCCTGCACCGCGGTCGCCGAGCGCCCCGACGCGCTGGTCGCCTTCGGCGGCGACGGCCTGGTGCACCTGGCCACGCAGGCCGTGGCGGGCACCGACGTCCCGCTGGGCATCATCCCGGCGGGCACCGGCAACGACATCGCCGCCGCCCTCGGGCTGCCGTGCAAGGACACCCTGGCCGCCGCCGACGTGGTGCTGCGCGGCAAGCCGCGGGTGATCGACGCGGCCCGCATGGCGGGGGAGTGGTTCGCCGGGGTGGTGTGCTGCGGGTTCGACTCGCGGGTCAACGAGCGGGCCAACGCCATGACCTGGCCGCCGGGGATGGCCAAATACCTGCTGGCCACCGTACGGGAGTTGAAGGACTTCGAGCCGATCGCCTTCCGGATCACCCTGGACGGCGAGGAGGTGATCGAGCGGGAGGCGATGCTGGTCGCGGTCGGCAACACCCGCTCCTACGGCGCGGGCATGCTGGTCTGCCCGGACGCCGAGCCCGACGACGGGCTGCTGGAGGTCATGATCCTCGGCGCGGTGTCCAAGGGGGCGTTCCTGCGCACCTTCCCGCGCGTCTTCCGCGGCACCCACGTCACCCACCCGGCGGTGACCGTACGGCGGGCCAGGACCGTGCTGCTGGAGGCGCTGGACACCGTCGCGTACGCCGACGGCGAACGTATCGGCCCGACGCCGGTGACCTGCGAGATCGTGCCGGGAGCGCTGCAGGTCCTCAGCTGACGGGCGCCGATTGCCGCTCCTCCCTGAGCAGCGTGCCGAGCAGGAGCGTCGCCAGCATGACGGCGGCGGCCGTCCAGAAGACCGCGTGCGTGCCGCCCGCGAACGCCTCGACGCCGCGGTCCGCGCCGACCACCCGGTTGAGCACGACGCCGAAGATCGCGGTGCCGAGCGCCATGCCGAGCGTCTGGGCGAAGCGCACCGCGGTCGTGGCGGTGCCGAGCGCCGACAGCGGCACGGCGTTCTGCGCCATGAGGATGGCGATGCCGAGCACCTGGCCGAACCCGAGGCCGAGCACGAGCAGGTCGAACCCGATGGTGAGCACGGAGCCGGCCGTACCCATGAGGCCGAGCAGGAACAGCGAGACCGCGATGAAGGCGAACCCCGACAGCAGGAACGGCTTCGCCCGCGAACCCCGGTTGATCATCATCCCGGAGACGGTGCCGGACACGACCATGCCCGCTGCCATCGGGATGAGGTAGAGGCCCGAGTCTGTCGGGTGCACGGCCATGACGGTCTGCAGGTAGACGATGGTGTAGAAGATCGAACCGGCCATGCCGAGCCCGGTGAGCACCTGCAGCGGCAGCACCACCCGCACCACCGCGTTGCGCAGCAGCTCGGGCGGCAGGATCGGCTCGGCGGCCGTGGCCTGGCGCCAGACGAACCCGGCCACCAGCGCCACGTCGAGCGCGATCATGGCGAGGATCGTCGCGGAGTCCCAGGCGTAGGTCTTGCCGCCCCACTCCACGACCAGCAGCAGCACGCTCGCGCCCGCCGCGGCCAGGGCGGCGCCGAGGTAGTCGATGCGGCGCGCCTGCCCGCCGTCCTCCAGCTTGATCGCCAGCGCGCCCGAGACCAGGACGAACAGGCCGACGGGCAGGTTGACGTAGAAGATCCAGCGCCAGCCGAGGTGGTCGGTGAACAGGCCGCCGATCAGCGGTCCCGCGACCATGCCGAGCCCGGCCATGAGGCCGCCGACGCCGCCCGCGCTGCCGCGCCGTTCAGCCGGCATGAGCTGGGCGGCCACGACGAGGGTGACGGCCATGAGGCCGCCGCCGCCCAGGCCCTGCACCGTGCGGCAGGCGATGAGCTGCGGCAGGTCCTGGGCCACGCCGCAGAGCGCCGAGCCGAACAGGAAGAGCCCGACGGCCGCCAGGTAGACGCGCTTGGCGCCGTAGACGTCGCACAGCTTGCCGTACAGGGGGAGGGCGGCCGTGGCCGCCAGGGCGTACACGGTGATCAGCCACGGCATGAGCGTCAGGCCGTGCACCGGGTCGAGGTCGGCGGCGATGGAGAGGGAGGCGGTGGAGACGATGTTCTGGTCGAGGATCGCCAGGATCAGCGTGAGCATGATCCCCACCATGGCGATCTTCTTCTGCTTGTCCGTCATGCTTTTTAGACTGGGTCAAAATTTCGACTTAGTCAATTCTTCGACCTGATACAGTGATTGACGTGGGACTACGGGAGCAGAAGAAGCTGCAGACCAAGCAGCTGATCTACCGCGTGGCGATGGAGATGTTCGCCGAGCGCGGATTCGACGCCGTGTCCGTCCTGGAGATCGCCGAGCGGGCGCAGGTCTCCAAGATGACCGTGTTCAACTACTTCCCCTCCAAGGAGGACCTGGTCTTCGGCCCGATCGAGGAGCACGTCGGCGACGCGGCCGAGATGGTCACCAGCCGCCTTCCCGGGGAGTCCGTGGTGCGCGCGGCCCACCGGGTCTTCCTCGAACGGCTCGCGGCCCGCTCGCCGGAGAGCGGCCTGCTCGACGATCCGGTGTTCCTGCAGGTCATGGACGTGGTCAGGAACACTCCCGCACTGGTCGCCCGGATCTACCGCTTCCAGCTGGCCGCCGAGGAGCGCCTGGCGGTGGAGCTGGAGAAGGAGTCGCCCGGCGATCTGCGTGCCCGCGTCGCGGCCAGCCAGATCATGGGGCTGTGGCGCACCCTGCAGATCGAGAACAGCCGCGCCGTCTTCCTGGGCGCCTCGGCCGACGAGGCATACCCGGCTGCGGTGGCCAAGGCCGACCTCGGGTTCGGCCTCCTGGAGAGCGGGCTGGGCGACTACCTGACCCGCGAGGGCTAATAGGCTGACGGTATGACAACGCCAGCGGAACGCTACGCGGCCTTCCGTGAGAAGCTCGGAAACGACGGTCTCGCGCTGAAGTCGTTCCGCGGCCTCTACGACTTCACGCTCGACGACTTCCAGCTCGACGCCTGCCGGGCGCTGGAGGCGGGCGACGGGGTGCTCGTGGCCGCGCCCACCGGATCGGGCAAGACGGTCGTCGGCGAGTTCGCCGTGCACCTGGCGCTGGAGCAGGGGCAGAAATGCTTCTACACCACCCCGATCAAGGCGCTGTCCAACCAGAAGTACAACGACCTGGTCAAGCGGTACGGCACCGCCAAGGTCGGGCTGCTCACCGGCGACAACAGCGTGAACGGCGACGCGCCCATCGTGGTCATGACCACCGAGGTGCTGCGCAACATGCTCTACGCGGGCTCGGCCACGCTCGGCGGGCTCGGCTTCGTCGTCATGGACGAGGTGCACTACCTGGCCGACCGCTTCCGCGGCGCGGTCTGGGAAGAGGTCATCATCCACCTGCCGGAATCGGTCAGGCTGGTGGCGCTGTCGGCGACGGTCAGCAACGCCGAGGAGTTCGGCGAGTGGATCGGCGAGGTGCGCGGCGACACCACGGTGATCGTCGACGAGCACCGCCCGGTGCCGCTGTGGCAGCACATGATGGTCGGCAACCGCATCTACGACCTGTTCGTCACCGAGGACTTCGACCAGAGCGGCCACATCAACCCGGCCCTGATGCGCATCGCACGCGACGAGGAGCGCCTGGCCGGCGGCAGGGGCAGGCGGGGGTACGGCAGGCCGCAGCGCAGCCGCCCGCCGGACCGCGCCGCGGTGATCGACAAGCTCGACTCCGAGGGCCTGCTGCCCGCCATCACCTTCATCTTCTCCCGCGCCGGCTGCGACGCGGCCGTCATGGCCTGCCTGTTCGCCGGCATCAGGCTCACCACCGAGCGCGAGCAGCACGAGATCCGCCAGATCGTCGACGAGCGCACCGCGCACCTGCCCGACGAGGACCTCGCCGTCCTCGGTTACCTCGAGTGGCGCGACTGCCTGGAGCGCGGCCTGGCGGCGCACCACGCGGGCATGCTCCCGGCGTTCAAGGAGGTCGTCGAGGAGCTGTTCACCCGCGGCCTGGTCAAGGCCGTCTTCGCCACCGAGACCCTGGCCCTGGGCATCAACATGCCGGCCCGCTCCGTGGTGATCGAGAAGCTCGACAAGTGGAACGGCGAGATGCACGCCGACCTCACCCCCGGCGAGTACACCCAGCTCACCGGGCGGGCCGGGCGGCGCGGCATCGACGTCGAGGGCCACGCCGTCGTCGTCTGGCAGCCCGGCATGGACCCGGTCGCCGTCGCAGGGCTGGCGGGCACCCGCACCTACCCGCTGCGCTCCAGCTTCCAGCCCTCCTACAACATGGCCGTCAACCTGGTCGGCCAGTTCGGCCGCGAGCGCGCCAAGACGCTGCTGGAGGCGTCCTTCGCGCAGTTCCAGGCCGACCGGGCCGTCGTGGGGCTGGCCAAGCAGCTGCGCAAGCACGAGGAGGCGCTGGAGGGCTACCAGGAGGCGATGACCTGCCACCTGGGTGACTTCCCCGCCTACGCCGAGCTGCGCCGCCGCCTGTCCGACCGCGAGACGGAGCTGTCCAAGCAGCGCGGCGCCTCACGCAGGGCCGCGGCGACGCGGTCGCTGGAGTCCCTGAAGCCAGGCGACGTCATCCGCGTGCCCGGCGGCAGGCGCGCCGGGCTTGCCATCGTGCTCGACCCCGGGCTCAACCCGCGCGGGCACGGCCCCAACCCGCTCGTGCTGACGATCGGCAAGCAGGTCAAGAAGCTCGACCCGGCCGACTTCCCCGTGCCGGTGGAGCCCCTGGAGAAGCTGCGCATCCCCAAGAACTTCAACAGCCGCTCGCCCAAGGAGCGCGCCAACCTCGTCTCCACGCTGCTGGCCAAGATCGGCGACCGCGACCTCGGCAAGCCGCCGCGCGCCCGCGACCACGCGGTGGAGGACGACGAGATCCTGGAGTTGCGGCGGCAGATCCGCCAGCACCCGTGCCACGGGTGCGACGAGCGCGAGGACCACGCGCGGTGGGCGGAGCGCTACTACAAGCTGCTGCGGGAGACCGAGGGGCTGCGGCGGCGGGTGGAGAGCCGCTCGCACGTCATCTCGCGGACGTTCGACAAGGTGTGCGGGGTGCTCGACCAGCTCGGCTACCTGGACGGCGAGACCGTCACCGACGAGGGCCGCCGCCTCGGACGGTTGTACACGGAACTGGACCTGCTGACCGCGGAGTGCCTGCGTGGCGGCCTGTGGGACGAGCTCGACCCGGCGGAGCTGGCCGCGTGCGTGTCGGCCCTGGTCTTCGAGTCCCGGCAGGCGGACGACGCGCGGCGCCCCAAGATCCCCGCCGGGCGGGCCCAGGAGGCTTTGACGGCGATGGTGCGACTGTGGGGGGAACTGGAAGGCATCGAACAGGACAACGGCCTTTCCATCATCCGAGAGCCCGATCTGGGCTTCGCGTGGGCGGCCTTCCGGTGGGCCAAGGGCCACACACTGGACGCCGTGCTGACGGACGGAGTGAACGGCTCTGAGCTGGCGGCGGGGGACTTCGTGCGGTGGGTGAAGCAGCTGATGGACTTGCTGGGCCAGCTCTCCAACGCGGCCCCGAACGGCAGCAAGGTCAAGCAGACAGCGGGCAAGGCCATGGACTCCCTACGCAGAGGCGTCGTCGCCTACTCCTCCCTCACCTAACCCCCACCCCACCTCCCTCCCAACCTCACCCTGACCTGTCTCCCTCCCACGCCCACCCCACCCACCTCCCTCCCACGCCCATCCCACCCGCCTGCCCGCCCTCCGCCCGCCCACCCGCCCGCCCCTGGTCCTGCAGTGGCGGGCGACCTCTGGCAGTGCCCGTCCGTCCATCTTGGAGGTTGGGAAAAGAGCGACCCTTGCTGTCTCGCTGTAGGGGTGGGGGCTGTTGACGCGGGTGAGGCGCGGGACGAGGTGGCAGGCCGCCGAGATGGCCGTCCAGAGCCGCTCAGGGCTGCATGCGGAGCACATTCATCTCACGGCGTGACGCAGGAAACTGCTCGCTGGCTGCTGGTTGGCTGGATCGGGTGAGGACCCGGCGGCGCGATTGGCGCAACGCCAAAGCCCGCATCCGCAGAGAGAAGGGCATCCGCTTGGGCGGACGCCCACTCAACACCGCGGCCTGACCAACCGCGAACCGCAGCCCCGGGCGGGCCGGTTCAGGAGGAGGGCGGCGCCAGAGAAGGATGACTTAGGAGGCGGGCGGCTCGATCTCCCCCGCGAAGACGATGATCTGGTCGATGAGGCTCCGCCGCAGATGGACGACGTCCGTTCCCGCCAGCCGGGGACCTCCATCCGGCGTGGTGAAGACCCACTGGTACCGGGCCCACTCGTCAGGCATGTCCACCGCCGAGCAGCGCACCATCGTGCCGGTCCCCGCCGGGTGGCGCCGGATGTCCAGCACGAACCGCTCGACCGCCTCGATCCCTTCGCTGCGGCCCAACGGCCCCCAGAAGACCACGTCCGAGGTCAGGGCCTGGGAGAGCAGCGCAGTCACATAGCTGTCGTCCGAGGCGTTGAACGCGGAGAGGAACGTGTCGATCGCGGACCGCGCGGTCTCTTCCTGCATATGCCAGTAATACCAGTCGCTTCGCGAAACGCGGTCGGCCGTGAGCCGAGCTCGCGGCGAGCGACGGTCGACTGGTTGCGGTGTCGCTGGGGTTAGATGCCCCACGTGAGGATCTGGCGCAGTGCGTCGGGGCGGGCGGTGGCGGGGAGGTGGTCGACGAAATAGACCGGGCAGCCCAGGGCTGCCGCGCCGCCGTCGGCGCGGCGGTCGTCGCCGACCATCAGGACCTCGCCCGGCGGAAGGCCGAGCTTGTCGCAGGCCAGCTGGAAGATCCGCGGATCCGGCTTCTCTATCCCCACCTCGTAGGAGAGCACGAACACGTCGACAAAATCAGCCAGTCCGTGCAGGGCCAGTAGTGCTCGCAGGTCCCATCCGATGTTGCTCACCACCGCCACCCGCAACCCCCGGCGCCGGAGCTCCCGCAGGGTGGGCAGGGCGTCGGGATAAGGACGCCAGGCCTCCGGCGTACAGGAACGGTTGTAAAGGGCTTCGGCGAGTGCTTCAGGGACCACCAGGCGGGCCAGGGCGGTGTAGCAGGCGCGGTGGTGCTCGGCGGTCAGGTCGCGGTCGCGCCAGACCTGCGCCAGGTGCGCGGGCACCTCGGCGGGAGCGCCACCACCGGGCATCGCGCCGACGGACTCCAGCGGCCCCGCCCAGGCCAGCACCTGGGACTCCGAAGCCCCGACGCCGCGTAACCACTCCGAGGTGGACTCCGTACGCATCAGCGTTCCGGAGAAGTCGAACATCACCCCGCCGCAAGAATCTTCAAGACGGGCGGAACCGGGCAGCCGAGGATCGGGGTTCATGACCGTCAAGCTTTCCACGGGCCCCATGCTGGCCGTGCTGCTCACCGGCCAGACCATGGCCTCCATGGACGGCTCGATCGTCTCCGTCGCCGCCCAGACCATCCGCGCCGAGCTCGGCGCGGGCGGCGCGGCCGTCCAGCTCATCGTGTCCGGCTACCTGCTCACCACCGGCGTCCTGCTGGTCACCTGCGCCAGGCTGGGCGACGTGTTCGGGCATCGGCGCATGTTCCTGTCCGGTCTGGCCTGGTTCACGCTCGCCTCGCTGCTGTGCGGGCTCGCGCCCACCGCACCCCTGCTGGTCGCCGCGCGGGTGCTGCAGGCGGTCGGCGCGGCCATGCTGCTGCCGCAGGTGTTCTCGCTCATCCAGCTGCTCTGGCAGGGCGAGGCGCGCCGCCGCGCCATCGGCCTCTACGGCATGGTCCTGGCGCTGGGCGTGGCGCTCGGCCAGATCGTCGGGGGACTGGTGGTCACCGGGCTGGGCTGGCGGCCCGCGTTCCTCATCAACGTGCCCGTCGGGGCGGTGCTGCTCGTCCTGGGGGCGCGGGTACTGCCCAAAGCTCCTTCCGGCGAGCGTCCGCGCCTGGACGTGGGCGGCGTCGCCGTCCTCACCCTGGCCATGGTCGGGATCGTCACCGCGCTGGTGTTCGGCCCGGAGTACGGCTGGCCGCTGTGGGCGTGGACGGCGCTCGCGGGAGGAGGCTGCCTGCTGGCGGCGTTCCTGGCCTGGGAGCGGCGGCTCGGCGCCCGGGGCAGGCAGCCGCTGCTCGACCTGGCGGCGCTGCGCCCGCGCGGAGTCAAGCCGGGGCTGGCCGCCTGCTGGATCGTCATGGGCTGCTACACCGGCTTCCTGCTGACGCTGACCCTGCACCTGCAGTCGTCGCTGGAGATGTCGCCACTGGCGGCAGGCGTGGCGTTCGTCCCGTATGCGCTGGGGTTCGCGCTGCTCAGCCTCACCTGGACCCGCTGGCCCGCCTGGACCCACCGGGCGCTGCCCGTGGCGGGCCCGCTCGCGTTCGCGGCGGCTGGCGGGGCCGTCGTGCTGCTCAGCCGTACCACCTGGACGACCGCCGCGACGGTGCCGCTGCTCATGGCGGCGGGGGCCGGGCACGCCGCCGGATACAGCCCGCTGATCGCGCGGATCGCGGCGCTGGTGGAGCCGCGGCTGGCCTCGGCGATCTCGGCGCTGAACTCCACCGGGCCGCTGCTGGCGGGCGTCACGAGCGTGGCCGGGCTGGGCAGCGTCTACTTCGGCGCGCCCGGGTCGGCGGACGGGCTGGGGCGGGTGATGGCGGTGCTGGCCGGGCTGCTGGTGGTGGCGGCGGCCTGCGCGTGGCTGGTGACGGCGCAGCGGGAGCGGGCCGTAGCCCTAAACTGACCGCCCGGTCAATGCGCTGTCGCGACAGGTCCACGCAACGTCACCTCAAGGTCAGTTTCCTCGGTGATCTCAGCGGACATCCCCTAGTCGGAAGCCTGTTACTACCCCTCGGACGCACCCCGCTGAGGCCCGCCCCCCACGGAGCTCGACGTCCGGCATCCCCTGGAGGTTGAGATGTTCGCCGTCATCGCCGCCCTGCTGTTCCTGCTCGCACTCGTCTTCGAGATCGCCGGCATCGCCGTCGGCGGGGTGGTCACCGTCGCCACCCTCGGCACCGCGGGCCTGCTGTGCGTCGCGCTGCACCTGATGGGGGTCGGCGCGGGCTGGAGTCCGCTGAAGAAGTAGCTCCGGAACCGGGCCGCGCACGGCAACCCCCGATCCGTGCGCGGCCCCCGGCGATATATCCATAAAAAGCACAATCAGGGGGTACGGCTCGCGCCAGCAGACAGCCACCCGCCGACGTGGGTGGCCCTTCGTGCGTCATGGCACGCAGTCTGACGTGGTGCCCGCCGCTACATCGCCCGTCAACCACTTCCCAGGGTGAAGCGGATCTCTCTGGTGGACAGGTCCGCCTGGGCCAGCCGTACCGTCACCTGCTCGCCCAACGGGAGCTGGCCGTCGCAGCGGGCGATCACGGCGGGGTCGGTCAGCTGGACCTGGCCGCCCTGCCGTTTGTCGTCGACGTCGATGACCACCGCGTCGAACGTCTGCCCCACCCGGTCGCGCAGCAGGAACGCCTCCACCAGGTCCACGCTCGCCCGCTCGACCGCCCCGGCCCGCCGTCCCGTGGACTGCATGATCTCCGGCAGCGTCGCGAGCGCCGCCTGGATGGGCTCGGGCACCGGTTCGCCCGCCGCGATCGCCAGGCACACCTCGGTCGCGAACCGGTCCACCAGGCGCCGCAGCGGCGCCGTCACGTGCGCGTACGGCGCGGCCACCGCCGCGTGGTCGGCCAGCGGCGGCGGCGCGCCGTTGAACGCCACGTAGCCGGAGCCGCGCAGCAGCACCTTCGACTCGTGCAGGAACGCCGCCTGCTGCGGGATCTTCGGATCGAGATCGTGCACCACCGCGCCGTAGGTGGCGCCGTCCGGCCACGGCACGTCCAGCGCCGCGGCCACCCGGCGCACCTTGGCCAGGTCGCCCGGCTGGGGCGGCGGCAGGATCCGCAGCACCCCGATCTCGGCGTCGAGCATCATCGAGGCGGCCGCCATGCCGGTGAGCAGGGAGATCTGCGCGTTCCACGCCTCGGACGGGAGCGGCACCCGGTATTCGATCCGGTAGCCGCCCTCGTCGTGGACGACCTCCTGCTCCGGGGTCGGCAGGGTGACGCCGCCGCGCTCGCGCTCCAGGCCCAGCCTGAGCTCGCCGACCTCGGCCAGCAGGCGCAGGGTGCCGTCGGCGGTGCCGGTGTCGACGGCGGCCTGGACGTAGGCGTAGTCGAGGCGCTCGCGGCTGCGCACCAGTGCCCGCTGGACGTCGACGCCGACCGTGCGGCCGTCGGCGTCCAGGTCGATGCGCCAGACGGCGGCGGGGCGTTCCGCGCCGGGGAGGAGGCTGGCGGCGCCCTCCGACAGGACCTTGGGGTGCAGGGGCACCTTGCCGTCGGGGAGGTAGACGGTCTCGCCCCTGGTGCGTGCCTCGGCGTCGATCGCGCCTGCGGGCCGTACGAACGCGCCCACGTCGGCGATGGCGTACCAGACGCGGTAGCCACCGTGGAGGGGCTCGATGCAGACGGCCTGGTCGAGGTCCATCGAGCCTGGGGGGTCGATGGTGACGAAGGGCAGCTCGGTCAGGTCGTGGCGGGCGACCTCGGCGCCGCCGCCCTCAGCCATCCAGTCGGCCTCGTCGAGGACGGCGCGCGGGAACTCTTCAGGGAGTTTGAGCTCGCGCCTGATCTTCTCGAACCCGTCATCGAGCCGCGGCGGCACCTCGCCTGGGACCCGGATGTTCGTATGCGACACCCGATCAACCTATCCCTCCCCGCCTCACCGATCCGTCCCGGTGAGCAAAAGCCTTCTTCGTCTCTCTGGCAGGCGAGAGGAAACGCCGTCTCGCCGCACGGGGCTGAGGACATTTCCAGGACCCGCTCACCCCACGCCCACCGGCCCACCCGTCTTACGGGACCCGCCGTCTTACGGGGCCCGCCCGTCTCACGGGGCTGGACGTCTCACGGGGCCGCCCGTCTCACGGGGCCGCCCGTCTCATGGGCCCTCCCGTCTTTCGGGGCCGGACGTCTCATGGGGCTGCAGGTCTCGCGGGCTGGGCCTCCTATCGGGCGCACGCCATTCGGGGGCGCGCTGCCATGCGCGCGTCGCCGCCACCTCACGCGTGCCAGCGCCTCAAGGGCACGCGCCGCTCAGGGGGCCGGAGGCCACACGCTGGCGGTGTGGTCAGGCGTGTGATCCGGTGTTGGGGCGGAACTGGGTGGCGGGGTCAGGGCGCGTGACTTGGCGTTTGGGTGGGACTGGGCGGCGCGGCAGGTGGAGGCCGGGCAATGGGCGGGGTGGCCGAGCGGGCGGCGTGGTGGGGCAGGCGGGTGGCGCTGTGGTCCGGGTGGGTGGGGTCAGGTGGCGTGTTTGGTGAGGGTGGTGAGGAGGCGGTTGAGCGGGCTGTTGAGGTCGTAGCGGTCGGCGAGGCTCACCAGGGACTCCGGGTCCACCGGCTTGGCGGGCAGGGTCAGGTCCGTGGCGGGCAGCGGGGCGTCGGGAGCTACCTCGACCACCTTCGGGGCCACGCGCAGGTAGTCGCGGGAGGCGGCCAGCTTGGTGCGGGCGCCCGCTGGGAAACCCTCGGTGGTGCCGTCGTCCAGAGCGGTCAGCAGGGCGTCCAGGGAGCCGAAACGGGTGATCAGGGCCGCGGCGGTCTTCTCGCCGACCCCTGCCACGCCCGGGAGGCCGTCACTCGGGTCGCCGCGCAGGGTGGCGAAGTCCGCGTAGGAACGCCCAGGGATGCCGTACTTGGCCGTCACGAACGCCTCGTCGACGATCTGCAGGTTGCGGATCCCGCGGGCGGTGTAGAGGACGCGGACCGGGCGGGCGTCGTCGACGAGCTGGAACAGGTCGCGGTCGCCGGTCACGATGTCGACGGCGCCGGTCGAGCGGGCGGTCAGGGTGCCGATGACGTCGTCCGCCTCGTAACCGGCCGCCTCCATGCGCGCGATGCCCACGGCGTCGAGGACCTGCTCGATCACCGGGATCTGCGGCACCAGCGTGTCGGGCACCTCCTCGGTGTTGCCGAACGCCACTCGGTGCGCCTTGTAGGTGGGGATGGCGTCCACGCGGAAGGCGGGGCGCCAGTCGGCGTCCATGGTGGCGACCAGCTCGGACGGGTGGTGGTCGCGCACGAGGGTGGCGATCATGTCGATGAGCCCGCGCACGGCGTTGACCGGCATGCCGTCGGGGGCGGTCATCGACTCCGGGATGCCGTAGTAGGCGCGGAAGTAGAGCGACGGGGTGTCGAGAATCATCAGCACCCGCCCATGGTCGCACTCCGCACCGACAGACTCCCAGCTTCCCCCGCCGTCAGCCCTGTCTGTGGTCGCAAGGGTGCCGCCAAGCGGGCAGACGCCTGAGGCGCGGTGGTGGCTGGGCGCCGCCGAGGGAGCCTCAAGGCGGGGGGTCATGCGCCCATGGCGGGTGCTGCGCTGTTGCCAGGAGGCGTGGTGGTGGGTTGTCACACCCCACTGGTGGCTGGACGGGCCCCGGGGTGGTTGGTCGCCCCGTGGGGGACGTGGGCGTGGGTGGGCCGCTTGGTGGTGGGGCGTGGGGTGGGTTGCGGTGGTGGGGTGTGGGTCGGCCGCCCCGTGGTGGGGCGGTGGTGGGCCGCCCCGTGGTGGGGCGGTGGTGGGCCGCTGGGTGGTGATAGGGCGTGGGTGGGCCGCTTGCCACGCGCTCTGTGGCCCACCCGGTGTGCGGGTTAGGGGGTGTTGCCCAGGATGCCAACCGCCAGGAGGCAGGCGTCGTCCTCGGGGTTGGGGCCGCCGATGTCGGCCAGCAGCCGGTCCAGCCCCGCCTCCAGATCGTGCAACGGCACGTCCCGAGCCGCCCGAGCCACCAGATCTAGCCCCTCGTCCAGATCCCGCGTCCGCCGCTCCACCAACCCGTCGGTGAACAGCAGCAACAGGTCGTCGTCCCGCAGGTGGATCGTGGACAACCGGTAAGGCTGGTCGCAGGTGGCACCGAGCAACACGCCCTTGGGCGGCTCGAGCTGCGTCGCCGTACCGTCACGGACCAGGATCGGCGCCAGATGCCCCGCCTGGCTCCAGGTGAACACCTTCGTCGCCGGATCCAGGTGCCCGATCACCGCCGTGGCCGTCGTCTCCTCCAGCCGGTGCATCACCAGCTCGTTCAGCCACGTCAGCAACTGGTCCGCCGGCTGCCCCGTCATCGTGAGCCCGATGAGCGCGTGCCGTAGCTGCGCCATGTGCGCGATCGCGGGCAGCCCGTGTCCCGACACGTCCCCGATCGCCAGCAGCACCTGCCCCCCGGGCAGCGCCGCCGCCTCGAACCAGTCGCCCCCCAGGTTGGCCGTCTTCTCCGCCGGCACGTAACGCACCGCGATCCTGGTGTGCGGCAGGTCCATGCAGCCGACCGGCTCAGGCAGGATCGCCTCGCGCAGCGCCAGCATGACGTGCCGCTCCTCGGCCGCCCGCTCGCGCGCCTCCAGGAGCTGACGGCGCGACTCGGACATGATCCGCTCGGCGCGCCGCCGCCCGGTGATGTCCTGGACCACCCCGTGCACGCCGGTGGGCCCGCCTGGCCCGATGAGCGGCTCCAGCACGATCCGCAGGTTGCGCACCTCCCCGGTGCGCCTGATGCGGAACTCCGCCTGCACCGGCTCGACGCCCTGCACGACGGACCACAGGAGTTGGTCGAGCGCCCCCAGGTCGCACGGCTCCACGTAGGCGGCCAGGTCGGGCAGGCTGATGGGACCGTCCGACCGGTCACGCCCGAAGATCACGTAGACATGGTCGGACCACACCGCCTCCCCGGTCCTGAGGTTCCATTCGGCCCACCCCATGTTGCCCAGGCGCTGGGCATGGCCGAGCTGCGCCGCCAGGGCCTCGCGCCGGTCCAGCTGCTCGGTCAGCTGCTGGACGAGCTCCGCTGCCGTCATCGGCTCCTTGGCTCGAAGGGGTGGCTGATGGCCGCCCACGACGCCGACCATAAGTCTCAACTCTCAAACATGTTCGAACGGGACAATTGACCCAACACTACGTGATCGTCCTTGAACGGAGTGTAGCGATGGCTTGCCGTGTTGTGAGACCTTTTCGTGGATTTTGCCTGCATGGCGCGGAGTAGATTTGGGCCTGTGACGTCCTCAGACCTTTATCCCGTGTCCCGTCTGGCCGCTGTGCAGGAGGCTACCGCGAAGGCGGGCCTCGACGCGCTCCTGCTCACCCCTGGCCCCGATCTTCGCTACGTCACCGGTTACGAGGCGCTGCCGCTCGAGCGGTTGACGTGTCTCGTGGTGCCGGCCGCCGGCGAGTCGTACCTCATGGTGCCACGCCTGGAGCTTCCCGCGGCGCAGGCTTCTCCTGCGGCGCGGCTCGGCGTGGAGTTCGTGGCCTGGGACGAGACGGACGATCCGTACGACCTGGTCGCCAGGAGGCTCGGCAGGGTCGCCACGGTGGGCCTGGCCGACCGCATGTGGGCGATGGCCTCGCTGCGTTTCCGCGCCGCGATGCCGGAGGCCGAGCAGGTGCTGGCCGGGACGGTGCTGCGCGAGCTGCGCATGCGAAAGTCCGCCGTGGAGGTGGACGCGCTGCGCGAGGCGGGCGAGGCGATCGACGCCGTGCACCGGCAGGTGCCGCAGTTCCTGCGGGCCGGCCGTACCGAGCGCGAGGTGGGCCGTGACATCCACGACGCCATCCTGGCCGCCGGGCACGCCACGGTCGACTTCGTGATCGTCGCGAGCGGCCCGAACGGCGCCAGCCCGCACCACGAGCTGTCCGACCGGGTGATCCAGGCGGGCGAGCCGGTCGTGGTCGACATCGGCGGCCAGTTCCACAGCGGCTACTGCTCGGACTCCACCCGCAACTACTGCATCGGCGAGCCGCCCGCGGAGTACAAGGAGTATTTCCAGGTGCTTCAGGCCGCCCAGGACGCCGCCTGCGAAGCCGTACGGCCGGGCGTGTCGTGCGAGTCGATCGACGCGGCAGCCCGCGAGGTGATCGCCCAGGCGGGGTACGGTGACCACTTCATCCACCGCACCGGGCACGGGATCGGCATCGAGACCCACGAGGAGCCGTACATCGTGTCGGGCAACACCGAGCCGATGGAGCCCGGTTTCGCCTTCTCCGTCGAGCCGGGCATCTACCTGGCGGGCAAGCACGGGGCACGCATCGAGGACATCCTGGTCTGCACGGACACCGGGGGCGAGCGTCTCAACAACACCACCCGCGACCTGGTGATCGTCTAAAAAGGGAAGGCCACCTGGACCCGCTCCAGGTGGCCTTCTCCGTCTAACCGATGGGCGTGTTCATGTCCGCCTTGATCTGCGCGGGCGTGAGAGCGGCGCTGTAGGTGCGCAGCTCGTCGACCTTCCCCCGGAAGTGCCCGTCCAGGGCGAGCTGACCGGTCGCGCCGCTCAGATCGGCCGCGCTGTATCTACCGGCCTTGACCGGTTCCCCGTTGACGTAGAGGACGATCACCGAGCCGTCCGTGCTGACCGCCACATGGCTCCACGTGTTGAGCGGAAGTGCCGTCGGGACGCAGGTCGGGTTGCCGGTGGAACCGCTGTAGCCGTGCGCGCACGAGCCGGTGTAGGAGCTGACCGGGTCCAGTTCCAGCCAGCCGGCCCCCACCCAGCGGCGGATCGCCAGGCTGTTCGTGCCGTCGTCCACCGTGGGATACACCCAGGCGGACATCGTCATCCTGGTGTCGGCGCCCAGCGAGGCCGTATGGCCGGAGCCGAGGCCGGTGTCCGCGTTGTCGGGGAAGGCGATCCCGCGGCCGAACTTCCCCGAAGTCCACGAGAACAGCGACGACACGTTCAGGTAGTTTCCGTTGCCGGAGGAGTCCGAGGCGGAATCGCCCCAGCCTTCGTTCATCCCGAACGCGGCCGACAGCGTCCTCGCCTGGTCGGGTGCGGCCGTCACCTGCACGGCGGTGATCGCGGAGGCCCCTGTTTGCCCCGCGGTGTCCACCGCGCGTACCCGGTAGTAGTAGGTGCCCGGCTCGGTCACCGTCTCGACGTAGGAGTAGGTGTCGCGGCTGGGTGTGGCCACCAGGGTCGCCGCCGACGGCGTGAAGTCCGGCTGGGTCGAGCGGTGCACCTCCATCCGGGTCACGCCACGGTCGTCCCAGGCCGCGTCCCACTGCACGTCCACCCACCCGGTGTGGCCCGTCACCCACTGCCCGGCGGGCGCGGACGGCGGCTCGTCGGGCTCGGACACCTGGACCCGCTGCTCGGGCGCGGAGGGTCCGGCCTGCACCGAGGTGTCCAGTGCGCGCACCTGGTAGTAGTAGGCACCCGCCGCGGTGAGCTTGTCGGCGTAGGAGGTCGAGGTCACGGTCGCGAGCAGTGTCAACACGCCGGGGGTGAAGCCCGGCGTGGCCGAGCGGTGCACCTGGTAACCGGTGACCGCGTGGTCGTCGGTGGCGGGCTGCCAGGACAGAGCGGCCTTGCCGAAGTCGACCGGGGCGGCCGTGAACCCGCCGGGTGCGGACGGCGGCGCGTCCAGGGCGGTGTCCGCCACGACCGGGGTGGCCATGTCGGCCTGGATCCGGTCCTGGCCGAGCGCCACGTTGTAGACGCGGACCTCGTCCAGCCTGCCCTTCCACGTGGCGACGCGGCTTGAGCGGGAGAAGACCAGCGGGGAGGTGGAGACGGCGATCGCGCCCGGCGCCGCCTTCTCCGACGCGAGTGCGCCGTTGATGTAGAGGCGCAGGACCTGGCCGTCGTGGGTGACGGCGAGGTGGGTCCACACGTTGATCGGCATCCGAGGCCGGGCATCCGGGACCGTGCTCTGGTAGGTCGTGCCGATGCGCACCGTTCCCGACGGCGTGACCGAGGTGTACAGGCCGTAGGACATGTTCTTCGACAGCGAGACGCTGGAGCCACTGATGCCCGTGGGATTGACCCAGGCCTCGACCGTCATGCCCGTGGTGAGCTGGAGGGACGGTGAGTTCTTCACGGACACCTGGCTGTCGTCGGCCTCGAGCGCGACGGCCCTGCCGTACTTCCCGTCCACCCAGGCCGTCCTGGAGGTGACCCCGTTGTTGCCGTTGCCCGAGGCGTCGGCCGCGCTCCCCTCGAAGCCGTACGCGGCCACGAGGCCGTCGTCGGCCATCGCCTGCTGTTGCCCCGACAGCGGCGATGCCACGACGAGCAGGCAGGCGGCCGCTGCCCACTGACGTATTCGCACCATGGTGCTCCTTTCCTTGCGATGGCAGTGAGCATGGGCGATGCGGCTATACGCGACCTATATTCCGGCGAAAGGATCGGCGCGCCGGGTGCAAGCCGCGGTCAATCTGCGTGCAACCCGCCGCCCCTACGGTCGTGCCGTGTCCACACGACTGATGATCGGCGGAGCCGCGTTCGCGGCCGGCGCCGCGCTGCTTCTCACGTCGGCCCCTGCCTCAGCGCAGCAGCAGGCCGCACCCGCCAAGACGGCGAACAAGCTCTTCGAGGCCTGGCTCGCGCAGGACAAGCTCGGCGCGTCCAAGGTCGCCACCCCCGCCGCGGTCGACACGATCTTCGCCTACGTCTACCGCGCCCCCGACAAGTTCGCCGGCTGCGCCGGCAAGGTCTGCCGCTTCGTGCACACCAGCGTCAAGGTGCCCGGCGGGCTGAACGGCATCCTGATGATCGTGTCGGGGCCGAAGGTCGTGAAGGTCTACGAGTCCCGCCACCTCACCAAGCCCTCGCAGGCCGCCAAGTACCTGTTCAAGGCCTGGCAGCAGAGCGACCGCTACCGCGGCCTGGAGGCGGCCTCGGAGGCGGCGGTCAAGAAGCTGTTCAAGGTGAAGTACGACCCGCAGGGCGTGGAGCACTTCTTCCAGGGCTGCTCCAAGGAGACCAAGGGCTACTCCTGCGCCTACTCCTACGAGGGCGGCGCGATGTTCATGCACGTGCGCGGCACCAAGGCCGCCGGCTACGCCGTCCAGTCCATCAGCTACATCGCGGACTGACACAACTCCTGACTCAAGCGAGAAAATTTACGACAAACCGGGATATAGGGGTTCCTGGGGCAAGTCGTGTCTTGAGTGAAATATGTCGCATTGCTAGGGTGTCTCGGTGCGGGGCGGAGCGATGTGAGAGATTCTCGGCATCTTTACAGATCCGCTGACAAAAGTGACGTCTCGCCTGCGCAATAACGTACCAGGGCGGTGCTCGATGAACCTCGACCGCTGGCGGTTGCCGACCGCGATCAAGATCTTGATCGCCGGTGGCTTCGGCGTGGGCAAGACGACGATGGTCGGGGCGGTGTCGGAGATACGGCCGCTCAGGACCGAGGAGACGCTCACCGACCGCGGGCTGCGCCTGGACGACCTGACGGGCGTCGAGGCCAAGAAGCTGACCACGGTCGCCATGGACTTCGGCCGCATCTCGATCCGCGACGACTACACCCTCTACCTGTTCGGCACGCCCGG
Organism: Nonomuraea sp. NPDC050556; assembly: GCF_044457355.1. NCBI lineage: Bacteria > Bacillati > Actinomycetota > Actinomycetes > Streptosporangiales > Streptosporangiaceae > Nonomuraea > Nonomuraea sp. NPDC050556. The sequence goes on from NZ_JBITGU010000001.1 coordinate 283,734, forward strand.
GCAGGAGCGGTTCTGGTTCGTCTGGGACGAGCTGGCCCTGGGCGCGCTCGGTGCGGTCGTGCTGGCCGACACCAGGCGGCTGGCCGACTGCTTCCCGGCCGTGGACTACTTCGAGCGCCACCACACGCCCTTCGTGGTCGCGCTCAACTGCTTCGACGGCGACCGCTCGGTCAGCGTCGGCGACGTGCGCACCGCGCTGGGGCTGGAGCCGGAGATCCCCATCGTGCTGTGTGACGCGCGCCGGCGCGACTCCAGCAAGGAGGTGCTCATCGCGCTGGTCGAACACGCGATGCGGCGCGGCGCCCAGGCCGTCGGAACCTCCTCGTGACCATCTCCCGGTAGCTTTGACCGATGGAGGAGATCGACCGCCGCATCGTCACGCTTCTGGCGAAGGACGGCCGGATGAGCTTCACCGACCTGGCCAGGGAGACCGGGCTGTCGGTGTCGGCCGTGCACCAGCGGGTGCGCAGGCTGGAGAAGCGCGGCGTCGTGCGCGGCTACACCGCGGTGATCGACTACGACGCGATCGGGCTGCCGCTCACCGCGTTCGTGTCGATCAAGCCGATCGACCCCGCGGCGCCCGACGACGCCCCCGACCGGCTGTCGCACCTCACCGAGATCGAGGCGTGCCACAGCGTGGCCGGGGACGAGAGTTACATACTCAAGGTCCGGGTGGGCTCGCCGTACGACCTGGAGGACCTGCTGCAGCAGATCCGCGCGGCCGCCAACGTCTCCACCCGCACCACCGTCGTCCTGAGCACCCCCTACGAGCACAGGGCGCCCGAGATTCAGGGCAAGGAGACCGAGTAGTAGGCGCGCAGCCGGTCCAGGGCCTCGGGGGCCGCGCCCATGCGTTCCAGGCCGCTGAGCGCCGATCCGAGGATCGGCGGCGCGTCGGCCACCACCAGCTTGGCCTGCGGCGCGCGCGCCGCGAACGTGGCCTCCAGCAGGCTGCTGAGCAGCGGGTTCCTGGCCCGCAGCACCCCGCCGCCGAGCACCACCTCGGTCGGGGTGTCCAGCAGGTCGAGGCGGCGCAGGCACACCTCGGCCATGGTCGTGATCTCCTCCGCCTGCTGCGCGACCACCCGGCGAGCCACCGCGTCGCCGGATGAAGCCACTGCCAGCAGGGCCGGGGTCAGTTCCGCCAGGCGCGCCTCGTCGATCTCGCCGAAGTGCACGTCGAGGACGACCTGCTCGACCGAGGAGGCGCCGAAGTGGGCCTTGACCACCTCGGTGAGCGCGGTCTGCGGTCCGCGCCCGTCCTCGGCGCGTACGGCGTGCCAGAGCGCCTCCTCGCCGAGCCCGAGCCCGCCGCCGAAGTCGCCGCTCATCCTGCCCAGCGCGGGAAAGCGCGCCACCTGGCCGGTGGGGGAGACGCCGACCGCGTTGATGCCGGCCCCGCACACCACGGCCACGCCCCACGGGCCCGAGGCGCCCGCGTAGAGCAGGGCGAAGGTGTCGTTGCCCACCGTCACGTGCCTGGCGAAGCCGCGCGCCTCGAACTCCTCGCGCAGCGCGTCCTCCTCCACGGGCAGGTCGGCCCCCGCCAGGTAGGCGGACATGTGGTCGGCGTAGACGGGCTCGGCGCCAGGACCGAGCGCCTGCCGTACGAGGTCGTGGACGACGTCGACGGCCGCGCCGACGCCCGCGCTCTGCGGCATGAACCCGCCGCCGCGCGCGGTGGCCAGGACCGTTCCGTCCTCGGCCACCAGCGCGACGTCGGTCTTGCTGTTGCCGCCGTCGACGGCCAGCAGAGTGCGCACTACGCCACCGTCCACGGCAGGTAACGGCTGTTGGCCTCCAGCAGCAGGCGGGTCAGCTCGTCGGCCGTGGCCTCCTGGCCGATCAGCGGGTGCGCCAGCAGCGCGTCCTGCACGCGGCGCGCGCCCCCGTTGATCGCCGCGTCAAGCGCGAGCTGCTCGTAGCAGGACACGTGCGCGACCAGACCGGCGTAGAGCGGCTCCAGAGGAGCCACAGGCAGCGGTACGGCTCCCGCCGCTGTGATCGTCGCCGGGACCTCGATCACCGCCTCGTCGGCCAGGAACGGCAGCGTGCCGTCGTTGCGCAGGTTGACGATCTGGGTGTCGCCCCGGTCGCCGAGCAGCGAGGCGACCAGCGCCACCGCCGCCTCGGAGTAGAAGGCGCCGCCGCGCTGCTCCAGCAGCTCCGGCTTGGTGTCGACGGCGGGGTCGGCGTACATCTCCAGCAGGCGCGTCTCCATCTCGGCCACCTCGGCCGCGCGCGACGGCTTGGTGCGCTGCTCCTGCACGACCTGGTCGTGGGCGTAGAAGTAGCGCAGGTAGTAGGAGGGCACCACGCCCAGCCGCTCGATCAGCGCCAGGGGCAGGCCGAGGGAGTCGGCGATCTCCTGGCCGCCCTCGGCGATGATCCTGGGCAGCACGTCGACGCCGTCGAGCAGGACGGAGCGCTCCCACGTGAGGTGGTTGAGCCCGACGTGCCCGAGCTGGACGCGGTCCGGGGTGACGCCCAGGCTCGCGGCCCAGCGCCGCTGGAAGCCGATGGCCACGTTGCACAGGCCGATGGCCCGGTGCCCGGCGTCCAGCAGCGCCCTGGTGACGATGCCCACGGGGTTGGTGAAGTCGACGATCCAGGCGTCCGGCGCGTGCCGCCTGACCTTCTCGGCGATGTCCAGCACCAGGGGCACCGTGCGCAGTGCCTTGGCCAGGCCTCCGGCGCCGGTCGTCTCCTGGCCGACGCAGCCGCACTGAAGCGGCAGCGTCTCGTCGACGTTGCGCGCCGCCTGCCCGCCGACCCGCAGCTGCAGCAGGACGGCCTGCGCCCCGGCCACGCCCTCCTCCACCGAGGAGGTGGCGACCACCCGGGCCGGGTGACCGGCCCTGGCGAGCATCCTGCGGGCCATGCCCGCGACCAACTCAAGACGCGAAATATCGGGATCTATGAGGGAGATCTCGGTGAGCGGCAGCTCGTCGCTCAGCCGCGCGAATCCGTCGATCAGCTCCGGCGTATACGTCGAGCCGCCCCCGACAACGGCGAGTTTCAACCCTTTACTCCTGTCAACGTGACGCCCTCGATGAACACTCGCTGGGCGAAGAAGAAGATGATGATCACCGGCGCCGTCACCAGCAGGGTGGCGGCCATGGTGAGGTTCCACTGCACGCTGTGCAGCGCCTTGAAGGTCGCCAGGCCCAGAGAGAGCGTCCAGTCGCCCTCGTCGGCCGTCTGGACGTACAGCAGGGGGCCGTAGTAGTCGTTCCAGCAGTAGAAGAACTGGAACAGCGCCACGGCGGCGATGGCCGGCTTGGCCATCGGCAGGATGACCCTGATGAGCGTCTTGAAGTCGGAGCAGCCGTCCACCCTGGCCGCGTCGGTGTAGTCGCGGGGGATGGTGATGAGGAACTGGCGCAGCAGGAAGATCGTGAACGCGTCGCCGAACAACATCGGCAGGATCAGCGGCCACAGCGTGCCCGTCAGGTCCAGCCGCGCCCACAGCGTGTAGATCGGCACGGCGATGACCTGCGGCGGGAGCATCATCATGGTGATGACCAGCAGGAAGGCCAGCCTGCGCCCGCGGAAGCGGAACCGCGACAGCGCGTAGGCCACCGGCACAGACGACAGCAGCGTGAAGATCGTGCCCAGCCCGGCGTAGAAGAAGGTGTTCCACACCCAGCGCAGCAGCTCCGACTTGGCGAAGACCGTGACGAAGTTCTCCCAGTTCCAGGTCTGCGGCCACAGCTGGCTGGTGAGCGCCTGCTCGTCGGTCATCAGCGCGGTCAGGAAGACGAACACGATGGGCGCGACGAAGATGATCGCCAGCACGATGGCCAGCGAGTGCGTCGCGATCCAGTAGAGCGTCTTCCTGCCTCTGGCCCTGCGCGCGGTCGTCCGGGGACGGACGGGGACCGGGACGGCGGTCAACGTGCTCATGCGCCCTCCTCGGCACGGCGGAACTGGCGCAGCAGGATCACGGTGAAGACCATCGAGATGACGAACAGGATGATGGCCAGCACCGAGGCCAGGCCCATCTTCGAGTCGCGGAAACCGTCGTGGAACAGCACCTGGGGCAGGGTCAGCAGCGACTGCTCCGGGTAGCCCGGAGTGAAGGTGCTGCCGGCCGAGTCCGTCGAGCCCGAGGCCACCCGCGAGGCGATCATCGCCTGGGTGAAGTACTGCAGCGAGTAGATGATGTTGGTGACGAAGGAGAACATGAGCACCGGCGCGATCGTCGGCAGCGTGATGCTGCGGAACTGGCGCCAGGCGCCCGCCCCGTCGATCGAGGCGGCCTCGTACAGGTGCTTGGGCACGTCCAGCAGCGCGGCCAGGAAGATCACCGCGAGCTGGCCGCAGCTCCACAGGCTCAGCAGCGTCAGCGACGGCTTGGACCACGTCGGGTCGCCGAACCAGTCGGGACCTGAGATGCCCACCCAGCTCAGCACCGTGTTGACCGGGCCGGTCGACGGGTTCAGCAGGAAGACGAACGCGATCGTGCCCGCCGCCATCGGCACCAGCGAGGGCAGGTAGAAGATCGTCCGCAGGATGCCCGCGCCGGCCTTGACCCGGGTGAGGACCTGCGCCACCACCAGGGAGAAGACCACCGTGGCCGGGACCATGAAGACCACCAGCCACAGCGTGTTCTTGGCGGCGTTCCAGGTCATCTCGTCCTGGAAGATGTACTCCCAGTTGGCCATGCCCACCCACTCCAGGGTGAACAGGTCATAGTTCGTGAAGGCGTAGTAGACCGTGGAGATGAGCGGGTAGGCCAGGAAGACCACGAACCCGATCAGCCACGGGGACAGCCACAGGAGGGCGCGCGGGCCCTCGCCGCGCCGCCAGCGGGGCGGCGCGGCGTGGGATGATGCCATCGAAGATCAGCTCCCCGACAGCTTCAGCCGGTCGTTGATGCGCTTGTCCACGCCGGTCAGCCCGGCGTTCAGGTCCTTGGCCGACCCCTTCTCCCACGCCTCCAGGAACTGGGCGAAGCTCTCCTGGTTGAAGACGCTGTTGATGCTGGAGGGCAGCGTCACCGTCTTGGGGTGGTTGAAGATGTCGAGGAAGGTCTGGAACTTCTCGTCCTTGACCAGGTCGGGCGAGTCGGCCGCCGCCTTCGTCGTGGGCACGTTGTGCAGCGCGTTGGCCAGCGTCACCAGGGCTTCGGTGTCGGTGGTCAGGTACTTGATGAGCTCCCAGGCGGCCTGCGGGTTCTTGGCGCCCTTGGGCACGCCCACCACGGTGCCCTGGGTGAAGCCGGCGCCGTACTGGTCGGGCTTGTCGTCGGCGACCGGCATCGGCGAGGTGCCGTAGTCGAGCCCCTTGGCCTTGGAGTCGTTGGCGATCATGGCGGTGCGCCACTCGCCATCGATGATCATCGCCACCTTGTCCTTGTAGAACGGGTGGTCGGAGCCCCACTCGTCACCCAGGCCCTTGCGGAACTTCTCCAGGTTGGCGAAGCCGTACCAGTCGACCAGTTCCTTCTGCCACTTCAGCAGCTGCTGCCAGGCGGGGTCGGAGCCGATGGCCGAGGTGCCGTCGTCGTTGAGCCACTTGGCGCCGACCATGGGCGCCATGTGCGCGGGGGTGTTCTCGTAGTAGGTGAAGCTGGGGATGAAGCCGGCCACCTTGATCGTGCCGTCCGGGTCGCGGACGGTGAGCTTCTTGGTCAGCTCCGTCAGCTCGGTCAGCGTCTTGGGCGGCTCGGCGCCCTTCATCAGCTTCTTGTTGTAGTAGAAGCCGTAGGCGTCGGTGAGCAGCGGCATCATGCAGCGCACGCCGTTGTACTCGGTGTAGTCGCGGGCCACCTGCGGGATCACCGACAGGTCGATGCCGTCCTGCTTGATGACCGCGGTCAGGTCCTGGAACGCTCCGCTCTTGCACCACTGGGCGACGCTGTCGGTGGTGAAGGAGACCGCTACGTCGGGCACCTTGCCCGAGCGGATGGCCTGCGTGATGTTCTCGTCCTGCACGCCCTTGCGCAGCTTGACGGTGATCTGCGGGAACTTCTTGTTGAAGCCGTTGACGACGTCGGTGAACGCCTTGATCTCGGTGTCGGTGCTGAAGCCGTGCCACAGCTCCAGCGTCGTGGCGGGCAGTGCGGCTGAGGCGCTGCCCGACGGTTTCGGCTGGGCGCCCAGCGAGGGCGGCGCGTCCTTGGGGGCGCCGGCTGTGCACGCGGTCAGGGCCAACAGGCCGGCGACTGCTAGGGGAACGAAGCGCACGGGGGGTGCCTCCTCAAGATGGAACGGTTGAGCTGAAAACCTCGTCACGGGTCGTGTCGAGGGCTAGGTCGAGCGCGCCGGCCAGGACGGGGTTGCCCTCGACGGTCGACAGCCGCACCTGCGGCCTGGGGATGGTGAGCGCGTGCAGCTCGTGTTCGACGAGCTCACGCAGCGTCTCGCCGCCGGTCAGCACGATGCCGCCGGTCAGCACGACGAGTCCTGGATCGATGACCGAGGTGATGGCGGCCAGTCCCACCGCGATGCGCGCGGCGATGTCGCGCAGCCCGGCCCTGGCGTCGTCCGCCTTGGTCCCGGTGCGCTCCGCCGCGTTGACCGCGTTGGCGATCGCCTGGCGGAAGTCGGTGCCGCGCACGCCGTAGGAACGCAGCAGTTTGAGTACGGCGGGGCCGCCGGTGAGCGCCTGGTAGCCGTGGTTGGCGTAGCGCCCGGCCTCGCGCGCGGTCGGCGCTCCGGGGGTCGGCATGTATCCGACCTCGCCCGCGCCGCCGGTCGCGCCGCGGTGCATGCGCCCGCCCAGCACGATGGCCGAGCCGATGCCCTCGTCGGCCCACAGCAGCACGAAGTCGGAGGTGCCCTGGGCGGCGCCGTGCGCCTGCTCGGCCAGCGCCACCAGGTTGACGTTGTTCTCGACCGCCACGGGGATGCCGAGCCCGTCGCTGAGCGTGGGCACCAGGGCGGGGATCTGCCAGCCCGGCATGTCCTTGGCCGTGGCGTACCCGAGCCTGCCCGTGGAGGGGTCGATGGCCGCCTGCACGCCGATGACGACCTGGCGCAGCCGGGCGCCCGGGGTGTTGGCGCCGTCCAGGGCCGCGCGCAGCCGTTCGACCAGCTCGCCGCCACCGCGGCGCGGGGTCGGCAGCACGTAGGTGCCCACGACGGTGCCGGTGATGTCGGCGACGCTGGCCTCGATGCGGTCGGGGGTCACGTCGAGCGCGCCCACGTGCGCCGCTGCCGGGTTGATGCGGTAGACCTCGGCGGTACGGCCGGGCATGCCCTCGCGGATGCCGTCCAGCACGACCAGCCCGGCCTCTTGCAACCGGGCCAGGAGCTGCGATGCTGTGGGTTTGGACAGGCCCGTGAGGGTACCGATCTCGGGACGGGTCAGCGGTCCCCGCTCCAGGAGCGCCTGCAGGGCGGCGCGGTCGTTGATCGCGCGAAGCAGGCTTGGCGTCCCCGGCGTCGGACCGTTCACTGGTTCACTCCTTGCTCAGGAGTTAGGAAACTTTCCTAACTTCTTGAGGGTGAACGTATGGAGTCCGGGGGGTGCAGGTCAAGTAGCGAAACCAAGACGTAACCGTCTTCAGAGCAAGAGAAGATGTGAGTGTCTCAACGAGCGTGCTAGTGTCATGGTTTGTCGTAGCAACTAGCAGAATGGCCCGGAGTGTCCCATTAACACCAAGACTAATGGACCGATGGCTTCCCGTCAAACCGAGCTTGTCAAGGAGCAGGACTACGTCACCAGGCTGTACGAGCGCCTCGACGTGCTGCGCGAGCGCACCCAGAAGCAGCTCAAGGACGTGCTGGCCACCGGCGCTGTCGGCACGATGCAGAACAGGTCGGAGCGCGACTCCTTCGCCGAGATGTACGCCGTCAGGCTGGCCAGGCTCTGGGCCGTGGAACGCGGCCTGGCCTTCGGCCGCCTCGACCTCGCCGAGCCCGCCGAGGGGCAGGACCGCCTCTACATCGGCAAGATCGGCCTGGCCGACGACGAGCAGGAGCGGCTGCTCATCGACTGGCGCGCGCCCGTCGCCCAGCCGTTCTACCGCGCCACCCCGGCCTCGCCGATGGGCGTCACCCGCCGTCGCCACCTGCAGACCAAGGGGCGCTCGGTCACCGGCGTCGACGACGACCTGCTCGACCTCGACGGGCTGACCGAGGCCGACATCGCCACGCTGAACGGCGAGGCAGCGCTGCTGGCCGCCCTCGACGAGAAGCGCACCGGCCGCATGCGCGACATCGTGGCCACCATCCAGGGCGAGCAGGACCGCGTCATCCGCGCCGACCTCAACGGCGTCCTCGTCGTGCAGGGCGGGCCGGGCACCGGCAAGACCGTCGTCGCGCTGCACAGGGCCGCCTACCTGCTCTACACCCACCGCGACAAGCTGGAGCGGCGGGGCGTGCTCATCCTGGGGCCCAACCTCACGTTCCTGCGCTACATCGAGCAGGTGCTGCCCTCGCTGGGCGAGACCGACGTGCTGCTGTCGACCGTGGGGGAGCTGTTCCCCGGGGTCAAGGCCACCGCGCGCGAGCGGCCGGAGGTCGCGGCGATCAAGGGCGACGCGCGGATGGCCGAGGTGATCGCGCGAGCCGTACGCGACCGCCAGCGGGTGCCGCGCCAGGCGATCGAGCTGCCGCTGGGCCGCTACACGCTGACCGTCGACCGGCAGATGATGGAGAACGCCAGGAACAAGGCGATCCGCTCGCGCCGCAGCCACAACCAGGCGCGCGCCGTCTTCGTCCGGTCGATTCTCAACGCGCTGGCCAGGCAGGCGGCCAAGAAGCTCGGCCGCGGGCTCATCGACGACGACGAGCTGGCCGACCTGCGCGAGGACCTGCGCACCGAGCCGGTCGTCAAGACCGCGCTCAACCGCCTGTGGCCCTACCTGACGCCCCAGCGCCTGCTCATGGGCCTGTACGGCTCGGCGGAACGGCTCGACCACGCGGGCGCCGCGCTGACGCGCCAGGAGCGCGCGCTCCTGCTCCGCACCGGCGGGGCGTGGACCGAGTCCGACGTGCCGCTGCTCGACGAGGCTGCCGAGCTGCTCGGCGACATCGACGAGCAGGTGCTGCGCGCCACCGCCATGCAGGCGGAGGAGGAGCTGGCCGCCGCGCGCCAGGCCGAGGAGAGCGAGCGCGAGCGCGAGGTCGCCTACGCCCGCGAGGTCCTCGAACTCACGGGCCTGTCGGACGTCATGGAGGCCGAACGGCTCGCCGAACGCCACCGCGGCGACACGCCGTACCTGACCACGGCGGAACGCGCGGCGGGTGACCGTACCTGGGCCTATGGCCACGTGATCGTGGACGAGGCGCAGGAGCTGTCGCCGATGGCCTGGCGGGCCGTCATGCGGCGCAACCCGACCAGGTCGATGACGATCGTGGGCGACATCGCCCAGACCGGCTCGGCGGCCGGCGCCCGCTCGTGGGGCCAGGTCCTCGACCCCTACGTCGCCGGGCGCTGGCGCCAGGAGCGGCTCACCATCAACTACCGCACTCCTGTGGAGCTGATGGCGGTCGCGGCCGACGTGCTGGCCGCGATCGACCCGGAGCTGGAGGCGCCGCTGTCGGTGCGCGAGAGCGGGGCGGTCCCGTGGAGCGCGCCGCTGGCCGACCTGCCCGAGCTGGTCAAGGCGGAGCTCGTGGACGGCGGCAGGACCGTCGTGATCGTCCCTGAGTCGAAGCTGGAGGAGCTGGGAGCCGTGGTGACCGCCTCGGTCGAGGGGGCGGTCGCGGGGCCGGGAGCGGCCGCTCTGGACGCTCCTGTGGCCGTGCTGGGGGTGACGGACGCCAAGGGGCTGGAGTTCGACTCGGTGATCGTGGCCTCACCTGACCTGATCATCTCGGAGTCTCCGCGCGGTCTGAGCGACTTGTATGTGGCTTTGACCCGGGCCACGCAGCGGCTCGGGGTAGTCTTCGACGGCGCTCTACCGGCGTGTCTGGAGTCCCTGCAACCACGGGGACATCAGACGACATAACCCCTTTGGAGCCGTGTGCCGAGCATGTCCTAGCTGCGAAAACTTGAAATTTGCGCTGGTCGGGGCACGGTTGACATCTGAGTTGGAGTCGGTAGTTTGCTGCGCAGTCCAGCACGGGACTTGGCCGGTTGGCCGTCTCTGACATCGTCGGATCCTGCGTCCGTGACAGAGTGTGACTCTGTCCACACAGCCAGGTGCAGGGCCGTCGGTCCGTCGAGTCGGGGCACCCCAACCGGGCGGGGGGTTGGACCCGGGACGGGCCAGGAAGCCCAGTAGACAACGGAACTCCGCGCTCGCCGCCGACGAGACGGGTCCGGTCCGAAGGGTTTCCTGGCCCTCTTCCCGCTCCCGTGCCACGGATCACCCGAGGAAGAGCGCTTCGCCGGCGCTCCGCCCGACGGTCACGACGGTGACCTCGGCGGGGGCGGTTGAGACTCGACCATGAGTAACACGCGGGGGTGGCCCGCCGGCATCCGTCTGCCGGGGGTCGCCCCTTCCGTGCATTCCTTGATCGTTTCCAGGGTTCCGCCGCACGCGTCACCGCGCTTTTCGCGCGCGGGGGGCGGTAGCGTTTGCGCAAGCAGACGTGCGAGTGCGTGAGGAGAACCCCGGTCGTGGTGCAGGAGCAGACGGGCATACCGCCACTAGGGAACCCCACCACGCCCACCGACGACACCCCGGACCCGGCCGCCGCCACGTCTCCTGCCAGCGCCCCCGTTGGCGCCGCGCCTCCCAAGGACGCTTCCCCCGACGCCGCGCCCGCAAAGGACGCTTCCCTCGGCGGCCCGCCCCCCAATGGCGCGCTTGACGCCTCCAGGGACGCGTCCCTGGACGCCGTGTCGCCTGGCGACGTGGCTCTCATGGACGCTTCCCTCGACGGGACGCCCTCCGACGGGACGCCCTCCGATGGGGCTCTCGACGCCGAAGTGGCCTCCAAGGACGTGTTCCCCGACGGCGCCCCCTCCGACGGCATGCCCTCCGACGGGGCGCTTGGCGCCGGAGCGGCCACCACCGAGACGCCCCTTGGCGACTTGGCCCCCAACGACGTCGCGGCCTCTAACGACTCGGCCCCCAATCATGCTTTCCCCGATGGTGCGATCGCGCCCTCTGAAGGCGCTGTCGCCGGCGGTGAGACCTCCCTCGGCGGCCTGCCCGGCGGTGGCGGGGCGGTTCCCGGTGGGGTCACCGCGCGTGCCACCTCGCCCGGCCGCGAGTCCCGGGCCAAGCTGCTGGGCAGAATCGTGGCCGCCGCGGCTGGAGGGTTGCTGCTCTACCTCGCCTTCCCCCCGCTCGACTGGTGGTGGTGCGCCCCCCTCGGCATCACCCTGATCGTCATCTCCCTGTACGGCTGCCGCCCCCGCCGCGCCGCCTGGCTCGGTTACCTGGCCGCCGCCGTGTTCCTGTTCCCCACCCTGTCCTGGGTGCGTCCCATCGGCGACGACGCCTGGGTCGGCCTCGTGGCCGTCTCCAGCCTGTTCTACGCCGCCATGGCCGCCTGCGCCGCGCCGGTGTTCCGGCTGCGCTGGTGGCCGGTGTGGTTCGGCGCGCTGTGGGTGGCGATGGAGTGGGGACGCAGCGTCTTCCCGGTCGGCGGCTTCCCGTGGGCGCGGGTCGCCTTCAGCCAGGGCGAGTCGGCCTTCACCTCCTACGCGGCGCTCGGCGGCGCACCGCTGGTGTCGTTCGCCGTCACCCTGTCCGGCGCCCTGCTGGCCATGGCCGTACTCCGCCTTCTCCAAGCCCCTCAGCCCATCCGGGTCTCCCGCAAAACCCCTCAGACGAGTCCCGTTATTGGGGCAACCGAAGCGGCGAAGGGTGATGGGGAAGTAAGCGCGGCGACAGCGGGCCTCGCCGGAGCAGACGCGGGAGTGACCGGGGGCCTCGCCGGAGCAGCGGGCCTCGCCGGAGCGGGCGCGGCAGCGGGCCTCGCCGGAGCGGGCGCGGCAGCTGGTCACGCGGGAGCGGGCGCTACAGCGGGCCATGCCACAGCGGGCGACGCCACGGGGGGCCACGCCGGAGCGGGTCTCGTCGGGGCGGGCGGGGCGGCTGGGTGGGCGTGGCATGCGGTGGTGCCTGCTGGCCTGGCGCTGGTGGTGCCGTTGCTGGCGCTCGCCGTACCCAGGCCGGGTGACGAGGGCCGGAACGTCAACGTCGGCATCGTGCAGGGCAACGTCCCCGGCGAGGGCATGTACGCGCTCGGCGAGGAGCCGGCCGTCGTGCTCAACAACCACGCCAGGGAGACCCACGCCCTCGCCCAGGCGGCCCGCGACGGCAAGCTGCTCAAACCCGACATCGTGGTCCTGCCGGAGAACTCCACCGACATTGACCCCTACCGCGACGCGTTCGCCCGCGACACCATCGACGCCTCCGTCAAGGACGTCGGCGTCCCCACGCTGGTAGGCGCCGTCGTCGCGATCGGTGACCAGCACCGCGCCACCCGCAGCCTCGTCTGGGACCCGGCGACCGGTCCGGGCGCCTACTACGACAAGCAGCAACTCGTCCCGTTCGGGGAGTTCACCCCGTTCCAGGATCTCGTGCTCGCCCTGTTCGAACGCGCCAGGCTGGTCGGCAGGCAGTCCGTCCCCGGCACCAAGGACGGCACGCTCAGGATGGGCCCGGTGACCATCGGCGCGGTCAACTGCTACGAGGTCGCCTTCGACGGCATCGTCCGCGGCACGGTCAAGGCCGGCGGCACCCCGCTCGTGGTGCAGACCAACAACGCCACTTACGCCCTGACGAACCTGCCGCCGCAGCAGCTCGCCATGTCCAAGCTGCGCGCCGTCGAGCACAACCGCGCCGTCGTCACCGCCGCGACGACCGGCATCTCGGCCTACGTGACCCCGGACGGTAAGGTCGCCTGGCAGACGAAGGAACGCGTGGCCGACATGAACGTGGTCAAGGTGCCCGTCCGGACAGAGGCCACCATTGCCACCCAGGTGGGTCAGGCTCCCGAGTGGGCACTGATACTGGTGGGAGCAGCGGCGGTGGGTGCCGCCGCGTGGCGCGGCAGGCGTCGCGACGAATCGGTGAGGAACGACTGAACATGGAGCAGATGCCGGGCCGGGTGCTCGTGGTCGTCCCCACCTACAACGAGCGGGAGAACCTGCCGCTGATCGCCGCCCGCGTGCGCGCCGCGCTGCCCGAAGCGCACCTGCTGGTCGCCGACGACAGCAGCCCCGACGGCACAGGGCAGATCGCCGACGAGCTCGCCGCCGCCGACGACCACATCCACGTGCTGCACCGTCCGGGGAAGCAGGGCCTCGGCGCGGCCTACATCGACGCGTTCCGCTGGGCGATGCACGAGGGCTACGAGGTGCTCGTCGAGATGGACGCCGACGGCTCCCACCAGCCGGAGGAGCTGCCCAAGCTGCTCGAGGCGCTGGGCGAGGGCGCCGACCTGGCGATCGGGTCGCGGTGGGTGCCCGGCGGCAAGGTGGTCAACTGGCCCGCGTCGCGCGAGTTCCTGTCCAGGGGCGCCAACGTGTACGTGCGGCTGATGCTGGGGCTCCCGGTGCGCGACGCGACGGCGGGCTTCCGCGCCTACCGCGCGGCGACGCTGGAGAAGATCGGGCTGTCCGACGTGGAGTCGCAGGGCTACTGCTTCCAGGTCGACCTCACCCTGCGTACGGCGCGCAACGGGCTGCGGATCGCCGAGGTGCCGATCACGTTCGTGGAGCGCACGATCGGGCACAGCAAGATGAGCCGCAAGATCATCACCGAGGCGCTGTGGCGGGTGACGGTTTGGGGGGTCACGGGGCTTCCTGCCCGTTTGCGCCGCCAGCGTCACTGACGTCACGCAAGCGAACCGCAACCCTACGGCTAGCAACCGGCCATATAACCACGGTGTGAACAGATGGCCGTTCATCGGCAGACAGAGGCAGCTGATCACCGACCCCTCCACCCCCGGCGTCGGGTGGGGGCGAACCACCCCCCGCAGGCCCTGCACGGGCTGAACGGCGAGGCCACCGGGAATGGCCGGCACGCGGTGTGGAGACGTGTGGAACGTCGCAGGCGCGCAGTACGTTGGACATGGCGTACGGCTGACGCGCGAATGAGGCAATGATGCGGCTCCTGCTTTTCCTGGCCTTCCTGGTGGTTCCCGTCCTGGAGATCTGGCTGCTCATCCAGGTGGGCTCGGTGATCGGCGGCTGGCCCACGGTGGCGCTGCTGCTGGCCGACAGCCTGCTGGGCGCGTGGATCGTGCGCCGTGAGGGGCGCAGGGCGTGGCGCAACCTGCAGACGGCGCTGCAGGACGGGCGCATGCCCGACAGGGAGCTCGCCGACGGCGGGCTGATCCTGGTGGGCGGCGCGCTGCTGCTCACGCCGGGGTTCCTGACGGACGTGCTCGGGTTCCTGTGCGTGCTGCCGTTCACGCGGCCGATGATGCGGAAGCTCGCCTCGTGGTTCTTCGCGCGGAAGGTGCGCACGCTCACGGCGGCTTCGCCGTACGCGAACCTGATCCAGCAGCAACCCCAGCAGGACCCGCACGGCCGCGTCGTTCACGGCGAGGTCATCCGCGACGACGTCCCGCGAAGCAACTAGCTCGGGGCGGCTGCACGCCCCGAGGTAACGGCGAGCTGCCCGTGAGCCAGGCGTTCCATGATGGACGGTCGCCCGCTCACGTCGGCGGGTGGCTGTCTCCTGGCTCCGCCGTACCCCCAAAAGCACAACGGCGCCCCGGACCCTGAGGTCCGGGGCGCCGTCGCACCGTGAAGAATGTCAGGCGCTCTTGCGACGCTGGGCCCGAAGGACGGCCAGCCTCTCGTTGAGCACCTCTTCCAGGTCCTCGATGGACCTCCGCTCCAGAAGCATGTCCCAGTGCGTCCTCGGGGGCTTCGCCTTCTTCGCCTCCGGCAGTTCGCCGTCCACCCGGACAGCGGTCGCGCCGCACATGCGGCACTCCCACGTAGCCGGGATTTCAGCCTCTGCGGCAAGCGGGACCTCGAAGCGATGACCCTTGGAACAGGTGTAGGACACCTCCTGGCGCGGGGCCAGATCCGTGTTACGGTCGTTCTCGTAGCTGGTTGCCCCGAGCCGGGTGCCACGAAGCGCGCGCTCGCCCATGTCTTAATGCCTCCTACAGGGCCCCCGACGTTGGGGGTCTGTCTCCCACGGTGTCTAACGCTTGATACCGTTGTGGGATTCCCACCTGTGGGGTGATCCAATCGCGTTACTTGGCACGAGGTGCGCGCATCATCTCGAAAGCCGCCCACAGGCCCCCGATGGCGATCAGCGCGCCGTGGGCGATCCGCAGCGAATACGGGCCGAAGAACTGCGGGATGAACAGCGCGAATCCCAGCGCCAGCGGCGTCCAGCTCCACTTGGCGAGCACCCCTGAGCGCCACACGACCACGGCGGCCATGACCGTGCCGACGCCGAGCAGCAGCAGGCCCGCGGCGAACATCGACATCGCGATCGGCCCGTAGCGGAACTCCTCGGCCAGTTCCATCGCGTTGGGCACGTGCTTGGCGATCACGTTGAGCCCAAAGTCCTCGGCCCCGTAGTAGGGCAGGGTGAGCCCGGCGCCGATCCAGGTGACCACGGTGGCGCGCAGGGCCAGGCGGTCCTGCAGGCGGACGTACAGGGCCAGGACGGCCAGGCTGACGAGGATGAAGCCGATCATCGCGAACAGGTGGCCGAGCACCCACGGCATGGACGCCAGGGTCGCCGCCGTGTCGGTGGAGGGACGGATCGCGGGATAGAGGAAGAACAGGACACCCGCGACGGCCAGGGCCACAGCGGCGAGGGGGGAACGGTTCACGACTACTCCTGTGGTGCATTGCTCTGTTGTGAGAGCAATGCTCTCGAAAGGGAGCGGTGGTGTCAAGAGGAGAGCCCGGCGGGCTTGGCTCCGTCGGGCTCTTGAGGTGAGGATGGTTCATGCGGCATCGCGGCAGCCGTTCGCGCAGCAGGGCGACGGCCGCGATGCCGTTCAGATCTTGTCGGGCACCTCGTTGCCCGCTGCCCTGATGACCTTGGGCAGGTTGATCATGGCGAGCATGACGCCGCCCAGGATGAAGAAGACGACGAGCGAGACGATCGCGATCCGGTAGCTGTTGGTGGCCTGCAGCGCCAGCGACAGGGTGAAGGAGCCGAGCATCGTCGAGCCCTTGTCGCTGATCTCGTAGAGGCTGTAGTACTCCGCCTCCTTGCCCTTCGGGATCACGTGGGAGAACAGCGAGCGCGACAGCGACTGGGTGCCGCCCATGACGATCGCGATGGCGAACCCGAGCGCGAAGAACGCCACGGCCGACCCCTTGGGCAGGAAGTAGGCAACGATCACGACAGCCGTCCAGCCCACCAACGACAACAGGACGACTCGTTTGGCCCCAAATGAGCGCGCGAGGCGACCCAGCAAGAGTGCGCCGAAGAAGGCGACGAACTGGACCATGAGGATCGCCAGGATCTGGATGTCCTTGCTGAGGCCGAGTTCTTGGCTGGCGTAGGTGGCGGAGAAGGAGATGACGGTCTGCACGCCGTCGTTGTAGAGCAGGTACGTCACCAGGAACAGCAGGGTCAGCGGGTAGCGGGTGAACAGCTCCTTGATCGTCCGGCCCAGCTGCGCGAAGCTGCCGATGACCGCGCGCCCTGTGCTCTCCCTGCCGCGCGGCACCGCGTGCCTGTTGCGCAGCCGTACCAGCGGGATGATCGTGAACCCGGCCCACCACAGGCCCGCCGACGACAATGCCAGCCGCACGGCGTCGCCCTCGCTGATACCCAGCTTGGCGCGGAACTGGTAGGTGCCGAGGTTGACCAGCAGCAGCAGGAAGCCGCCCAGATAGCCGAAGCCCCAGCCGGTCGTGGACACCCGGTCACGCTCGTCGGGCGTCGCGATCTCCGGCAGGAAGGAGTTGTAGACCACGAACGCGCAGGCGAACGAGACGCTGGCGACGATGTACAGCCAGCCGCCCAGCATGTAGCGGCCGTCGGCGACGAACCACATGCCGACCGTGGCCGCCGCGCCTATGTAGGCGAACGTGCCCATGATCTGCTTCTTGCGCCCGGTGTGGTCGGCGATCGCGCCCGCGATCAGCATCAGCACGACCTGCACGGCCGCCGCGACCCCGATGACGAAGGGGTAGAACGCGCTGGGCCGCATCGACAGGCCCAGCACGTCGACGTAGCCCAGCGCTGGGTTCTGCGCGACCAGCGTGTCGAAGGTGGCGGTGCAGTTGGCGACCCCCGCGAAGTCCTTCGCGCAGGCGGCGGACTCGGCGATCGTCGTCAGGTAGGGGCCCAGGAACACCGTCAGGACGGTGGTGGGGAAGGCCGAGTTGGCCCAGTCGTAGAAATACCAGCCGCGCTGCTCGCGCTTGCGCGCCGCAGGTGACTCGTCGAAGACCGCGGGGGGTGCGGGGGTGGTCATCTAAGCCGCCATCTGTCCAGGGTTCCATAGGCCGCGCCGGTCGAGGACGTCGCGCAGGCCGGAGATGTTGTCGGTCATGATGCCGTCGACGCCGAGGTCGAGCAGCTGGTTCATGCGTGCGGGGTCGTTCACCGTCCAGACGTGCACCTGCATGCCCAGGGCGTGCGCCGTACGCACCAGAGCACGGGTGGTGACGCGCAGCCCGCGGAAGCCCACGGGCACCTGCGCGCAGGGGATCCCGGCGCGGGCCAGCCTCGCGAACAGCCTGCCGTACGACGAGGTCGCCGCGGCCGTCCTGAGCGCGGCGACGCCGCGCGGGCCGAGCGCCGAGCAGACCTCGCGCCCCATCGCCGCTCGGGCGCGCAGCAGCCGCTCGTCGGAGAAGGACGTCAGGCAGATCCGGTCGTAGGCGTTCGTGCGCTTGATCGCCGAGGCCAGCGGGCCGATCGTGCCCGCCTCCTTCACGTCGATGTTGAACCTCACCGAGGGCCAGCTGCCGAGCAGGTCCTCCAGCAGGGGGATCTCGTGCACGCCGCCGATGCGGGCCTGCCGTACGACGGAGTAGGGCAGCTCGGCGACGCGGCCGCGCCGGTCGGTCACGCGGTCGAGGGTGTGGTCGTGGAACGCGAGCAGGACGCCGTCCGAGGTGGCGTGCGCGTCGGTCTCGAGGTACTCGTACCCCAGGTCCACCGCGCGCTCGAAGGCGGCCGTGGTGTTCTCCGCGCCTTCCATCGCGCCGCCGCGATGGGCGAAGGCCAGCGGTCCTGCGTGGTCGAGAAAGGAGAAGCGGCGGCTGAACACGAGCGTGAGTATGCCTTCCGTGAGTGGGGCGCGTCAGGAACAGATGGGTTACAGATCGGGCAACTTCGCCCATTCCTGGCGGCGAGCCTCGGCCAGGGCGATGGCGGCGGCCACCGAGACGTTGAACGACCCCACCCGCCCGACCTGCGGGATGTAGCAGACGCCGTCGACGGCGTCGAGCACGGCGGGGGAGCAGCCGTGGTCCTCGCTGCCGACCACCAGGCAGACGTCGCGCTCGAAGTCGGCCCTGTGCAGGGGTACGGCTTCCGCAGTCAGCTCGATGGCGAGCACCACGTAGCCGTCGTCCTTGGCGGCCTTGACCGCGTCGAGCGCGGGGACCGCCTCGTGCCAGGTGACGAGGCGCTCGGTGCCGAGCGCCGTCTTGCCCGCTTTGGGGTTGGTGGGGGGAGTGGCGTTGCCGGCGAGCCAGATCTGGTCGACGCCGAACGCGGCGGCGCTGCGGAAGATCGACCCGACGTTGAACGGGCCGGTCACCGACTCCAGGATCAGCGACAGGCGGTTCTCGGTGTTGCGCCGCCAGGTGCGGTTGAGCCGCTTGACGTCAGTCGGGCGCAGCTGCTTTCTCATCTGGTCACCTTCAGGATGCGGTAGGCGGCTCTGGATGTGTGGCGGGTGGCTTGCCAGCCCTGCTCGTTGAGCCATTTGTGCAGGGAGTCCGAGCCGAGGTGCTTCTGGACGACGAGAAACGCCTCGCCGTCGTCGGTCAGGCGGTTGAGCCAGCGGGTGAGCATGGCGTGCATCGCCGGTTTGCCGATTCGGATCGCGGGATTGGACCAGATGACGCGAAATTTCGGGTCATCGGGTATCTCATCGATGTGAAACGGACGTACTTTGTAAAGGCGGGCAGCCTGGGCGTTTCGCTCGGTCAGGTCCAGGCTGCGGCGGTTCACGTCCACGGCCCACACGGTCGCCTCCGGGGCCCGGGAGGCCATCGTCAGGGCGATCGGGCCGTAGCCGCAGCCCAGGTCGAGCAGGTCCCCCTCCTGCGGCGGCCGGGGCACGCTCTCCAGCAGGATCCGGGTGCCGAGATCGATCCGCTCGGGCGAGAAGGTGCCCCGGTCGGTCTCCAGCCGCAGGTGCAGATCGGGCAGCACGAGATCGACGCTGGACGGCTTGCTCGCCGTACTCGGCTGCTCCTCGAAGTAGTGGGCCACGTGGGAAAACGTTACGGGATCCGCGACCCCAGCAGGACAGCGGCGCTCGCCACCAGCAGCCCGATGAAGATCGCGGCCACGATGAACCACTGGCTGATCTCCTGGTTGACCAGCTTGTAGCCGAGCGACGTGCCGATCTGCTCGTAGACCTCGCGCAGCTCGCTGCCCGACTCGGCGGTGTACGCCCGGCCGGTGGTGCCGTCGGACAGGGACTGCAGCGTGGCCTTGTTGACCGGGACGTTCACCGGGCGGCCGTCGATGGTGACCGTGCCCTCCTGCGTGCCGTACGCGATCGTCGAGACCGGGACGCGCGCCTGGGTGGCCGCGTCGATGGCCTCGTTGACCGAGCGGCCCGAGGTGTTGTCGCCGTCAGACAGCAGCACGATCGCGGCGGGTGGCGGGTCGGTGGCGGCCTGCTGGTCGAAGGAGCGGATGGAGTCGAGGGAGTTGAACACCGCCTCGCCGATCGCGGTGCCCGGCCTGGTGGTGAGGTTGCCGATGGCGGTGACGACGGCCTGGTGGTCGGTGGTGGGGGAGATGACGACGTTCGCCGACCTGGCGAAGGAGACGAGGCCGACGTTGAAGCGGTCGGGCAGGCTCTTGGCGAACACCTGGGCGGCGTTCTTGGCGGCGGTGATGCGGTCGGGCTGGACGTCGTCGGCCTCCATGGACAGCGACACGTCCAGGGCGATCATGATGGTGGCGCGGTCGCGCGGCACCCTGACCTGGTCGGCGGGGCGGGCGGCGCCGATGACGAGCAGGCTCATCATGACGAGGAACAGCACGGGGGCGACGTGCCTGCGCCAGCCGGGTCCCGAGGGGGCGACCAGGGTGAGCAGGGCCAGGTTGGTGAAGCGCACGGTGTAGCGGCGGCGCAGGAACTGCGCGGCGACATACCCCGCCACGACGAGCGCGACGAGCGCGAACAGCCACAACCAGCCTGGCGCGAGGAAAGTCAACGGGTTGCCCTCCGGCTCACGTGGGCCATGCGACGCTGGCGGAGGGTGAACTGGGCGATGTCGAAGACCCAGTCACGGTCGGTACGGAGCACCAGGTGCGCGACGCCGGCCCGGCGCAGCGCGGCCCTGGTGCCCTCGCGCTGCAGGGCGGCGGCGTCGGCGTAGGCCTGCCGTACCGATGGAGAAAGGTGCACCTCGCGTACGTTCCCGCTCTCGGGGTCGGCGAACGCAACTGTCCCCACATCGGGCAAATCCAACTCTCTCGGGTCGATCACCTCGACGGCGAGGACCTGGTGCCTGGCCGACAGCCGCCTGATCGGCCGTTCCCAGGGGCGTTCCGCTTCCGGGTCGAGGCTGGGGTGGGCGTCGAGGAAGTCGGAGACGACGACGCGCAGCCCGCGCCGCGTGCGCGTGGCGGCCAGCACGTCGATGCCTTCCGCCAGGTCGGGGGCGTCGGGTACGGCACGCCCGCGCGGCGCGGCGATGAGGGAGTTGAGCAGCCCGTAGAGCGCCGGGCGCCCGGTGCGCGCCGGCATGCGGTGCACGAACTCGTCGTGCAGGACGAGCGCGCCGAACCGGTCGCCCATGCGGCTGGACAGGAACCCGATCGCGCCGACGGCGGAGACGACCAGGTCGCGTTTGTCGGTGTCCGCCGTGCCGAAGTCCATGCTGGGCGACAGGTCGGCCAGCGCCCAGGTCTCCAGTTCGCGGTCGGCGACCAGGTCGCGCACGTGGGGGACGGTGGTGCGGGCGGTGACGGCCCAGTCCATGCGGCGCACGTCGTCCTCGCCGGGGACGTAGACGCGGCTGTCCCCGGCCTCGCTGCCGGGTCCCGGGATGAGGCCCTGGTGGGCGCCGTGCATGAGGCCGTCGAGGCGGCGGGTGACGAGCAGTTCCAGCCGCCGCAGGACCTGCTCGGCCGAGCTCATCACCGGTTCTGGTTCCAGACGACGAGAGGCGGGGGTACGGCGTGCAGGATCTGGCGCACCACCTGGTCGGGGTCGACGCCGTCGGCGAGGGCGTCGAAGGTGAGCATGAGGCGGTGTCCCATGACGTCGACGGCGACGTCGCGCACGTCGTCGGGGAGCAGGTAGTCGCGCCCGCGCAGCAGCGCGAGGGCCCGTCCCGCCGAGACGAGGCCGAGGGTGGCGCGGGGGCTGACGCCGATCTCGATGGTCTCGGCGAGGTCGGGGATGCCGTACTCGGCGGGCGAGCGGGTCGACATGACGAGCCGTACGACGTAGTCGGCGACGAGCTGGTGCACCGAGACCTGTTCTGCCTGGGTCTGCAGGGCGATGAGCCGGTCGGGGTCGAGGACGGGCTCGGGGACGGGCGGGGCGACGCTCATCCGGTGCAGGATCTCCAGCTCCTCGTGGGCGCTGGGGTGCGGGACCCGGACGCGGAACAGGAAGCGGTCGCGCTGCACCTCGGGCAGCGGGTAGACGCCCTCGGACTCGATCGGGTTCTGGGTGGCGAGCACGATGAACGGCCTGGGCAGCGGGTGGGTGATGCCCGCCAGGGTCACCTGGCGCTCGGCCATGACCTCCAGCAGCGCCGACTGGACCTTGGCGGGGGCGCGGTTGATCTCGTCGGCGAGCAGGAAGTTGACGAAGACGGGGCCGAGCTCGACGTCGAACTGCTCGCTTGAGGGATGGAAGACGCGGGTGCCGACGATGTCGCTGGGGACCAGGTCGGGGGTGAACTGGATGCGGGCGAAGCTGCCGCCCACGACGGTGGCCAGGGTGGAGGCGGCCAGCGTCTTGGCCACGCCTGGCACGCCTTCGAGCAGGCAGTGACCGCGGGCGAGGAGGGCGACGACGAGCCGCTCGACCATGTGGTCCTGTCCGACGATGACGCGCCGGACCTCGTCGAGGGTCTGACGCAGCACGGCCGCGTCCGTTCCGCTGGGCAACTGTTCGGCGACGCTCATGGTTGCCATTCCACCAAACACGCAGCAAACGTGCATCCGGCGCGCCGTTGGGGAACATGTGTTTACATGACGGCTGTGCCAAGTCCGCTGCAGTACGGCGATCCGCCCCAGCTCGGGCCGTTCGTGATCCAGGCGCGCCTGCAGGTGGCGGCCGCCGGATTCGTGTATCTCGGGCAGGCTCCCGACGGGCGCGCAGTGTCCGTGGCGGTGCTGACGCGGGGCGCGGCGCTGGACGGCGCGGCGCGCGACCGCTTCGTGACGGCGGTCGAGGCCGCCATGCCCGTGGGGGTGCGCAGGTGGATGCGCTCCCGTACGGCGGTGCTGGACGACGTGGTGGCCGCCGACCTGGGCCAGGCCCCGTGGGTCGCCGTCGCCTACACGCCGGGCCGGGCGGGCGCCGAGCGGTTCCTGGAGCCGGTCATGGTGGGCGGGACGCTGATCGGGCAGGCGCACGGCCCGGACTTCGTCCCCTACTGGCTGACCGACCGGGCTCCGGCGCTGCCTGGGCCGCCCAAGCCGCGGCCGCCGCTGACCGAGACGGCGCGGCGGGTGGCGATCGCGGCCGTGGCGCTGGCGATCCTGCTGATCCTGGGGGCGCTGATCGCGATCCTGCTGATGCTGGGCAGGGACGAGAGCGAGCCGCAGCCCAGGCCGCTGCCGCCGACGGTGGTGATCCCGACGCCGCCGCCGACGCCGGTCACGCCGGAGCCGCAGGAGCCCACGCCGTCGCCGTCGCCGACCCAGAGCGGTTCCGGCTCGCCCGGGCCGACGTCGGGGGACGAGAGCAGCGAGGACGGTTCGATTTGAGCCTCACGTGACGTGAGGCTCTAGCGTCCTTTTCATGGAGTTCATCGTTCACGACACCCTGTCCGCGATGGCCGAGTTGCTGTCGGGGCCGCTGGAGGAGCGGCCGTCGAAGGTGCGGGCCATGCTGGAGCCGATGCGTTCGGCCATACCGATGCCGGGCGACGGCGTCGACCTGCACCACATGGGGGGCGGGTTCCGCGTCGACCGGGAGGACCCGCGGTACCTGGAGGCCGTGGAGCGGCTGGTTTCGGTGGATCTGCTGGGGCAGATCTCGTCGGCGCTGTCGTCGGCCTCGGCGCTGCTGGGTGACTTTCCGCAGCCGGAGCGGCTGCAGGTGATGTTCGTGCTGGGCAATCCGGACGACGCCTACCTCATGGACGTCACCGGGGGTTATTACGGCATGGGCGGGTCGGGGGAGTGGCTGTACGTGGTCGCCTGGCCGACGGAGGAGAACATCGGCAGGATCGCCTACTGCGCGGTGCACGAGTTCCACCACAACGTACGGTTCCGCAGCGTGGTGTGGGATCCGGCGACGGTGACGGTGGGGGAGCACGTGATGGCCGAGGGGCTGGCCGAGGCCTTCGTGCGGGAGCTGGCTGGGCCGTCGGCCATGGGGCCGTGGTCCTCGCGGGTGACGGGGGCCGAGTTCGACCGGGCTTTCGAGCTGACGATGGCGGACATCGGGCTGCAGGGGATGCAGAACACGCCGGGGTTCGTGCTGGGCGACACCGCCGCGGTGCGGTTCGGCGGGCAGCCTCGCGGCATTCCGGATATGTCGGGATACGCGGTGGGGTTGCACCTGGTGGACAAGTACCTGGCAGCCTCGGGAAAGTCAGCCGTGGACTGTACGGCGCTGCCTGCCGCCGAGATGCTCGTGACCGTCTAGCCGCAGAAGAGGGCCTGGGCGGTGGCGGCGATGGCCGGGACGCTGGATGTCACGAAGGTCCCGCCCGCCGCGAGGTCGCCCACGACGTGCAGGGGAGCGCCGGAGGGCACGTCCAGGCCGCCCGCGGGGTTCGCCGTCGCCAGGCCCGTGGCCAGCAGCGACGCGACCAGGGGCGCGGCGGCCGGGGGCACCGAGTGCGGCGGCGGGTTGACCGCGTTGATCACGACGTCGGCGCGCAGGCCGCCGCCCGCGGTCCGGATGCGGAAGCCGGGCTCGACCGTGCGCAGGCCGCGGACGAGGGTGAGCTGCCCGCGCTCCAGCAGGCGGTCCACCTCGACGGCGTTCACCGGGACCATCGGCGAGCTGACGCTGACGGCCGTACGGCGATGCTCCCCGGTCCACTCGGTGCGGTCGGTCAGCACGCTCCAGGCGAGCGGGCCGAGGGTGTGCGCCGCCTGCTGCAGGATCCGTCGCCCCAGCTCGGGGGCGTCGATCGCGGCGAGCTGGCGGCGCAGCCGTACCCCTGGATCTTCCCAGGACGTGGCCAGCAGGTCGGCTGCGAAGGCGTCGAAGTCCTCGCCCAGGCCGTCCAGCTCCGCACGCATCAGGTCGGCGAGATCCCTCGTCGTGCGGGCGCCGCGCAGGTTGGCGGCCGTCAGGTGCCGGGACTCGTACCTGACGGGCCGCTGCCACACGTGCGGCAGGACGCCGCTGCGCGACATCAGGGCGATCGGGCCCGTATGGCCAGAGGCCGCGAGGGAGACGACCACGTCGACCGCCGTCAGCCCGCTGCCGATCACCGCGACCGCGCTCTCCCGCGGCACTCCAGGCAGGGTGCGCGCGAGCGGGTAGGGGTCCGCGACGTACCCGGGCACGCCCGACAGGCCGAAGAGGTCGCGCGGGGTCCCGCTGCCGACGCACAGCACCACGCGGTCCACGGCCTGCCCGTGGCCGTCCTCCGTACGCAGCACCACCTCGCCGCCGCGCCGCTCCACCGCGGTGACCCGGCCGCGCCGCACGTCCAGCGGCAGCCGGGCGGCGGCCTCCTCTGCGGTCTGCCGCAGGTACTCGCCGTAGAGCGCGCGCGGGACCAGCGGCTCACCGAGGCGCCCGTCGAGGTGCGCGGCCGCCCGCTCGCCGAGCCAGCGCGCGTAGTGCCCCTGGTCCCCGTGGCGGATCGACATGATCGCGGGCGGCGCGTTCACCCGCACGACGTCGAGATCTGGCCCGTACGGCCGGCCGCGCCACAGCTGCGTGGACGGCTCGAACACGGTGACGGAGCCCGGCAGCGCGTCCAGCCGGGCGAGGGAGTCGAGCAGGGCGACGGCGGCCGCCCCGCCTCCGATGATGGCGATTCTCATGAGGGAGAGGCTGGCCGCCGCCGTGGACCTGGCCCATCCCTCATCTGGGGGGTGCGCGTGGCGGCCGGCGAGCAGGCAGGGTGGGGGCGTGCCTTCTCCTGCTGTACGGCGGCGCCGTACCGAAGTGCTGTCCTCGGCCGAACGGGCGGATGACGCCGACGAGCTGTTCGCCGTCACCTCGGCGCGGCTGCGGCGGGTCGTGGCGTTCGACGCGGCGGTGTGGTCGGCCACCGACCCCGAGACGGGGCTGGTCACCGCGCCGATGCGGGTGGAGAACCTCGGCGGCGGCGAGCACTGCGCGGCCTACTGGGAGAGCGAGATCCTGGGGGAGAACTCCGTCCCCTTCCGCGACCTGGCCCGCGCCGCGGTGCCCGCCGCCCGCGTGGGGCACGGGCCTGGCCGCCCCTGGCAGGGAGAGAACCTGGAACTGCGCGCGGTCCTGCGCACGGGGCGGCGGCCGTGGGGGGTGGTCAGCCTCTTCCGCTTCCAGGCACCTTTCGGGGCTGAGGAGCTGGAGTTCGTCGCCGGGCTGTCCGCGCCGCTGGCCGTACGCCTGCGGTCCTTCGCCCGGCGCGCGGAGGCGCGGTCGCTGCCGGATGCTCCCGGGCCCGGTCTCGTCCTGTTCGACCCGTCAGGAGAGGCGACGTCGATCAACGAGGAGGCTCGCCACTATCTGGCGCGACTCCCGGACGGCCCGTACGCGAGCACCGCCCTGGGGGTGCGCCTGCCCATCTGGATCGTCACCGCCGCCCTCCAGGCCCGCTTCACCCCTTCGTCCGTCTCCGCGCGCGTGCGCATCCGCACGGTCGACGGGCGGTGGCTGGTGTGCCACGCCTCCAGCCTGAGCGGGCCCGGCGGGTCGTCCGGGCCGATCGTCCTGGTCATCGAGCCCGCGGCCACGTCGGACGTGGCGGTCATCGTCGCCGAGGCGTACGAGCTGTCGCCGCGCGAGCTGGAGATCACCCAGCTGGTCGCGCTGGGCATGACCACCGGGGAGATCGCCGGGCGGTTGTTCATCTCCCCGCACACCGTGCGCGACCACATCAAGGCGGTCTTCGGGAAGGTCCGGGTGTCCAGCAGGGGCGAGCTGGTGGCCCGCCTGTACGCGGTCGGTCTGTCCGCGGTAGGTCTGTCCGCGGTCGGTCGTTTCGCGGTCGGTCAGGAGGTGGTGACGAAGCCGGATTCGTAGGCTTTGATGACGGCCTGGGTGCGGTCGCGGGCGGACAGTTTGGACAGGACGTTGCCCACGTGGGTCTTGACCGTCTCCTGGCTGACCACCAGCTCCGCGGCGATCTCGCCGTTGGACAGGCCCTTGGCCATCAGGCGCAGCACGTCGCCCTCGCGGTCGGTCAGACGCCGGATATGCGGATTTATGGTCTTTTCTCGGCGGGCCGCCAGGGATCTGATCGCGGCCGGGAACAGCAGCGAGTCGCCCGCCGCCACCAGCCTGATGGCCTGCACCAGATCGTCGGGCTTGGTGCGCTTGAGCAGGAAACCGCCCGCCCCGGCCAGCAACGCGTCGTAGACGTAGTCGTCGTTCTCGAACGTGGTCACCACCAGCACCGTCGGCGGGTCGTCCAGCGCCATCAGCTGCCTGGTCGCCTGGATGCCGTCCACCCTCGGCATCCGCACGTCCATGAGCACCACGTCCGGCCGCTGGGTCCGCACCACGGGCAGGACCTCGGCGCCGTCGGACGCCTCGCCCACCACCTCCAGGCCGGGCTCGGCGTCGATGATGATGCGCAGCCCGGCGCGGATGAGGTCCTCGTCGTCGGCGATCACCACGCGTATCGTCATGACCCCGACCGTAGCGGCAGCCGTACCGACACCATCCACTGACCGTCGGCCTGGCCCGCTTCGAGGTCGCCGCGCAGCAGCCGCACCCGCTCGCGCATACCGTGGATCCCGCGCCCGCCGCCGTGCCCGTTCGCGCCCGCCGTACGGTTGCTGACCTGCAGTTCGAGGTCTTCTCCCCGTACGGCTGCCGCCAGCCTGACCGGGCCCTCGCCGTGCTTGATGGCGTTGGTGAGCGCCTCCTGGACGATGCGGTACGCCTCCCGCGAAACCACGGCGGGCACGGGGGACAGATCGCTGATGTCGGTGATCACCTCAGCGCCCGAGGAGGTGATGAGCGCGTCGAGATCGGCGAGCGTGGCCTGCGGCTGCCTGGTGCCGTCGCCTTCACGAAGAACGCCCAGCACGTGGTCGAGGTCCTCCAGTGCCGACCTGGCCGACTGCTCGATGGCCGTCAGCGCGCCTCTGACCGTGGGGTCGGGGTCCTCCTTGCGGTCCAGGATCCGTCCGGCCGCCGCTGCCTGCAGGGTGACGACGCTCAGGGCGTGGCCCACCGAGTCGTGCAGCTCGCGGGCGAGCCTGTTGCGTTCCGCCAGCGTACGGGCCTGGTCCTCCGCTGCCGCCAGCCGTTCCGCCGGGGTCGGCCCCAGCAGGCGGGGCGCGGTCTTGGCCAGCAGGAGTCCCCCGCCCGCCGCCATGAAGGTCAGCAGCACCAGGAACGCGAGCCCGGCCAGCGACCAGGGCAGCGCGCCGAGTCCCGGGTCGATGTGGGTGCCGGTGACGCCGCTGGGATTGCCGAAGAAGGGCAGCGTCCAGGTCCATATCGCGAACGGCACGATCGCCAGCGTGAAGCCGCTGACCAGGCCGCCGATCGCCAGGTGGAGGGTGAACCAGGCGGAGGTGCGGCGGCGCTCCTGCCAGGTCCGCTTCGTGCGCGGGGGCTCCACCTGCGCCCCGAACAGGCCCTGCGCCGCGCTCACCTCGAACGCGCGCACCGGCAGGAACAGCCCGGTCAGCGCGATGACCGGAATGGATGCCAGGTAGATCGGCACCTGCATGGGCAGCAGCAGGTCGCCGCCGTTGGAGACACCGGCGATCAGGACCCCGGCCATCATGTACGGCATCAGCAGCGCGCCGCCGAGGATCAGGCCCGCCCAGCGCCTGAAGAGCACTCTCACATCCACGATCATACGTCCAGGAAATTTCACTATTGGAGTAATAAGCCTTTAGTGAAATGCGCTCCAGGCGAAAACCCGACTCAATTGGCGCGGGTTGGGTCTAGCGTCGGGGAATACCTTCGAGAGAAAGGCGCCTCATGGTGGATACCGCACGGCAGGCGTGGCCAGAGCAGGTCAGCCAGCGTTTGCTGAAAGAAAGAATCGTCGTGCTCGGCCAGGAGGTCGATGACGAGATTTGCAACAGGATCTGCGGTGAGCTGCTATTGCTGGCCGCCGACGACCCGGACCGAGACATTACGCTTTACATCAATTCCCCTGGCGGTTCCGTGTTCGCCGGGATGGCGCTGTTCGACATGATGCAGTTCGTTCCGTGCGACGTGGCGACCGTGGCGATGGGGTTCGCGGCCTCCATGGGGCAGTTCCTGCTGAGCGCCGGGGCGCCGGGCAAGCGTTACGCGCTGCCGCACGCCCGCATCGTGATGCACCAGCCGCTCGGCGGCATCGGCGGTACGGCCAGCGACATCCAGATCCAGGCCGAGTCGCTGCTCTACACCAAGAAGCTGATGGCCCAGCTGATCGCCCAGCACACGGGGCAGCCGCTGGAGCGCATCGAGGCGGACTCCGACCGCGACGCGTGGTTCACCGCGCAGGAGGCGCTGGAGTACGGCTTCGTCGACCACGTGGTGAGCACCGCGGCGAGTGTGGCGGGGGTGAGATGAGCATGGAGGCTCGTTACGTGCTGCCGTCCTTCGTCGAGCGCACGTCGTTCGGCGTGAAGGAGATGACGCCGTACAACAAGCTGTTCGAGGACCGCATCATCTTCCTCGGGGTGCCGATCGACGACACGTCGGCCAACGACGTGATGGCACAGCTGCTCACCTTGGAGTCCATCGACCCCGACCAGGACGTGCACCTGTACATCAACTCGCCGGGTGGCTCGTTCACCGCGATGACGGCCATCTACGACACGATGCAGTTCATCAGGCCCGAGGTGAACACGGTGTGCATCGGGGAGGCGGCTTCTGCGGCTGCGGTGTTGCTGGCGGCGGGGGCGCCGGGGAAGCGGGGGGCGTTGCCGCACGCCCGGGTGTTGCTGCACCAGCCGCACGCCGAGGGCGGGCGGGGGCAGTCGAGCGACCTGGAGATCCACGCGCGCGAGATCCTGCGGATGCGGGACCAGCAGGAGGAGTTGCTGGCTCGGCACACGGGGCGGGCGGCGGGGGAGATCAGGAAGGACATCGAGCGTGACCGCATCATGACGGCGGAACAGGCTCGCACGTACAACCTGATCGACGACGTCTTCGCCAGCAGAAAACGCACACTGACCAGGACCGGCTGACCCCTTCCACAGGTTGTCCGTGCGGTTGGGCTGGTACGGGCGAGCCTGCTCCACTCATCGGCGCACTCGCCCGTCGGCTGGTCCACCTGCCCTCTCGCCCAGCCCTCCTGCCCGTGCGGTGTGGGGGTTGGACCCGCGCGGGCGGCCCTCCACCCCCGTCGGTCTGCCCGCCCGTCGGCCGGTCCACCCGCCCTCCGGCCCAACCGCCCTCTCGCCCAGCCCTCCTGTCGGTGTGGAGTGGGTTGGGCCCGTGAGGGGTTGGGCCCGTGAGGGGTTGGGCCCGTGAGGGGTTGGGCCCGTGAGGGCGGCCCTCCACCCGTCCGTCGGCCCGCCCGTCCATCGGCTGGTCCGCCCTCCCTTGCCCCGGCAAGCCCACCCGCAGGCGCGCCAACCCTTCCGCACGCCTGGACGTATGACCTGCCTGCCCACACATCAGGCACGGTCGCCGGTTGGCGCGCTCGGTCATCGGCACGCCCATATGTCGGGGTGTGCCTGTCCGAGTGGGCGTGACGTATGGGCGGAAGCGCGGGTGGGGCCCCGACCTGGCGGCAGCCGTACAGACGTGAGGGCAGCCTGTGCCGAGCGGGGGTTACCGGAGAGCTCCCGGTCCTGGGGTTGTGATGGGCGACCCCGGGGCCGGGTCAAGTCCCGCTATAGGCGTGCATATACGCTCTTGCCCGCCCAGGAGGCCAACGCGGGGGAGTGGCGTGTCGCTGGAACAGCTTGTGGTCCTTCTGGCGGCAGCAGCAGGCGCGGGATGGATCGACGCCGTGGTCGGCGGCGGCGGTCTCGTGCAGCTACCCGCCCTCATGGTGGCCGGTGTCCCACCGGTGCAGGCGATGGCGACCAACAAGTTCGCCTCCATCTTCGGTACGGCTTCCGCCGCCGTCACCTACGCCCGCACCACCAAGGTCGACAAACAGGTCGCCCTCCCAGCCGGTGCGCTGGCCGTACTCAGCGCAGGCCTGGGCGCCTCCGCCGCAGCAGCAATCTCAGCGAACGTGCTGCGCCCCGTAGTGATGGTCATCCTGGTGGCAGTGGCAGCATTCGTAACCCTGAGACCGTCCCTGGGCGCCATCCCCCACCCCCACCTACGAACCCGCGCCCGCATCATCACCACGATCACCGTGACCGGCGTAGCGATAGCGTTCTACGACGGCATCATGGGCCCAGGCACAGGCACCTTCCTGATCATCGCCTTCACGACCATCCTCGGCCTCGACTTCGTCCACGCCTCCGCCACCTCCAAAATCATCAACACCGGCACGAACCTGGGCGCATTGGTGGTCTTCGGCCTCCAAGGCCACGTCATGTGGACCCTCGGCCTGGGCATGGCGGTATGCAACATTGCAGGCGCCCAGATTGGCGCCCGAATGGCCCTGAAACGCGGCACCAGCTTCGTAAGGATCGTCCTGGTCTGCGTAGTCCTAGCCATGGTCACCCGCCTAGCCTGGCTCCAATTCGTCTAACCCCGGAACCAGCAGTTCCCTCCCTCCTTCCCTTGATCACCCCGCGCCCCGCGCCCCACACCCCGCGCCCCACACCCCGCGCCCCACACCCCGCGCCTCGCGCCCCGCGCCCCGCGAGGGCTTGCCACTTGTCGCCCCCACGTGAGCTGTCCCTTCTCAGCCCGGCCCTTCCTTGGACATCATTTCGGGGTGCGCTCAGGTTCAAAGGCCCATCCATGCACGCGGGTGGGGGCGCGGCGGGTGGATACGATCCACGCGTGACAGGTGACGCGCGACCCAGAAGCGAAACCACATGACCGGATCCTGGGGCTGGGATCTGCTGATCGGGGTCGCCGTCGCGTTGCTGGTCGCCTGGCTCGTGCTCATCGCCGCCCTCGCCGTGATCCGCCCCCGTGGCACCCTGCTCCGCGAGGCGCTGCGGCTGCTGCCCGACGTCCTGCGCCTGATCCGCCGCCTGGCCGCCGACCGCGACCTTCCCCGAGGTGTCCGGGTACGGCTGGCGCTGCTGCTCGCCTACCTCGCCCTCCCCATCGACCTCATCCCCGACTTCATCCCCGTCCTCGGCTACGCAGACGACGCGATCATCGTGACCTTCGTCCTGCGTTCGGTGGTGCGCCGAGCCGGGCTGCCCGCCGTACGACGTCATTGGCCAGGAACGGACGACGGCTTCGCCGCCCTGTGCAGGTTGACCGGACTCCCTTTACAGGGCCTGTAAGTTTTCAGAGACTGTAACAAATGAGACCGCGCATGGCCGGACTGAACGAGCGCAGGAAGCAGCGCACCCGCCGCCTGATCGGCGACACGGCGCGCACGCTGTTCACCGAGCACGGTTTCGACCGGATCACCGTCGTGCAGATCGCCGAGGCCTGCGAGGTGTCCGAGAAGACCATCTACAACTACTTCCCGACAAAGGCCCACCTGGTCTTCGACGACGACGAAACCGTGCTCGACGGCCTGGTCGATGCCCTGCGCCAACGGCCACCGGGACAGTCCGCGCTGCAGGCCATGCGAAAAGCCCTGGCCGAAATGGCCGACCGGATGGGGGAGGGGCATCCGAGCGACGCTCGGGCCGCGTTCCGCCGGATGGTCAACGCCAGCCCCACGCTGCTGCTGCACCAGCAGGCCATGACCGTTCGGTACGAACGCGCCCTGACCGAGGTGCTGGCGGAGCAGGCGGGCGGCGCGGCTCCTGAACCGTTCATCGTGGCCGTCGCCCTCGTGGGCGCGTTGCGCGCCGGGTTCGAGACGGATCCGGTGGAGGGCGGCGTCGCCGACGCTTTCTCCCGCGCGCTCGACCTGCTCGAAGGCGGCCTGGCTGGATATGGGAGTGATCATCATGGATTACCGACCTGACCTGCGGCTCGGCGCGATCGCCATCACCGTCGGAGCGGTCGCGGTGTGCGGGTTCCGCCTCGCGCACGGCGACCTGCCCGCCGCCGACGCACCCGCTGCGCTGCGCTTCATCGCGCATCACCCCTTCTACGCCGGTGTGCACCTCGGGACGATCGCCGGCGTTCTGCTGTGGGCGGGCGGGGTCGTCGCGCTGACGGGCACGCTGTCCGATCCGCTCGCCGTACTCTCCGGACGGCTCGCCAGAGCGGCCACCCTCATCGGCGCCGCGATCTTCATCACCGACTTCACCATCGACGGCGTCACCGGCCAGGACCTCGCCCACACCTACGCCAACGCCGCGCCCGCCGACCAGGCGGGCCTCGAACTCGTCGCGCACACGGCGTTCGCCATCCTGCGCGGCACGTCGCTGACGTCGATCATCATCCTGTGGGGGGTGACGCTGATCCTCCTCGGTTACGCGCTCGGCCGCGACGGGTATGCGGGGTGGCTGGGGTGGAGCGCGGTGGCGATCGGCGCGCTGACCGCGGTCGCGGCGGGCGCGCTGCTGTTCCAGCCGACGCTGTTTCCTGGGGCTTTGTTGTACGGCGCGCTGGTGTCGATCGTGGTGCAGCTGTGGAGCATCGCCCTTGGCGCGACGATGTGGAGACGAAGCCGGGTCGCGCATTCCGCGATCGAGAGCTGAAGGACCACCTGGCCAGTGCCGACGGCGGTCCCACGATGCCCGATCGCGCAGTGACGCTGCCACCTGGCCTGATAGTGCAGTGACACAACCACCTGGCATGATCTGGCCGTATCTACCTGACCTGATCGGGCCGAGAAGCGGCCACCTGGCTCACCCCAAAGCCCCTTTCTACGGCTCGCCACCGGGTAGCCATGCAGCCTCTCGCCTCATACCGACGCCTCATGATCGACCACCTGCCCCTCCTCGATCTGGAAGGACTTGGGGTGAATAGGGTGGTTTCGTGACGCGATTCGAGGTCCGTACGCACATAGCCGCACAGCCGGAGCAGGTCTTCAAGGCGTCGCTCTCGGTGGAGGCTCACACCGAGTCCATGGGCAAGACCGCCGAACGAGCGGTGGGCGGGGTCACGTACGGACACATGACGCTGAACGACCAGGTGACCTGGCGAGCCCGCCATTTCGGCGTGTACTGGCACATGACCTCCACGATCAGCGCCTGCGAACCACCGTCGTTCTTCGTGGACGAGCAGGTGAAGGGCCCGTTCCGGCGCTGGCGCCACGAGCACTACTTCGCCGACGACGGAAACGGCGGGACGACCATGCACGACATCGTCGCCTTCACCGCCCCCGCGGGGGTGCTCGGAAGGATCGCCGAGAGGCTCATCCTGAAGCGCTACATGACGAAGCTCATAGAAACCCGCAACCAATACCTGAAGCACACCACCGAAGCCGCCTTCAACGCCCAGTCACCCAGGTCTTCGTGAGCACACGCTGACTCCGCGGCCCCTTCGTCCGGTAGCGCACCGCCCGCTTGCCCGCTCGGCATCCGGAACTCCCGCTCAGTGCGACGAGCGTCCGCTCAGTGCGACGACGCGAGCTCAGCGACGAGCCCCGCTCGGCATCCGGAAACTCCCGCTCAGTGCGACGAGCGCCTGCTCAGTGCGACGACGCGAGCTCAGTGCGACGACGCGAGCTCAGTGCGACGACGCGAGCTCAGTGCGACGACGCGAGCTCAGTGCGACGACGCGAGCTCAGTGCGACGAGCGCCCGCTCAGTGAGACGACCCGCGCTCAGCGCGAGGACGCGGGCTCAGTACGACGAGCGCCCGCCGGTCATCCGAGCGCTCAGCGACGCGCGAGCCCGGAAAGCACCAACGACCAAACCGCGTCGAACGCCTCCTCGATCCCCGGCTCCGACCACTCCGCCGCATGCACGGGATTGTGGAACCTGACCATCGCATCGAACACCGCTCGAGCCGCCGCCCCCGTCTCCACCACGTCGAACTCGCGCCGACGCACCCCATCGGCGATGATCCGCTCGATCTGCCCGACCAGCTCCCCGACGTGCCGCTCGATCACATCACTGGCCTCACTGACGAGAACCATGTACGTCGCGAACAGCTCAGGATCGTCGAGCGCCTTCTTCCGCTTGGCCGCGAACAGCACCGCCAACCAGTTGTGCAACCGCGCGACCGCAGGCCCCTGCTCATTGACGATCGTCGTCAGCGGCCCCTGCGCCTGATCGAGCCAACGCTGAGTAACCGCCTCCCGCAGCGCCGCTTTGCTGGGAAAGTGGCGATAGACGCTCCCGTGGCTGACACTCAACGCCCGCGCGACGTCCACGACCGTCGTCTTGGCAGGCCCGAACCGCCGCAAGACCTCCTCAGCGGTCGTGAGGATCTGCTCGGAAGTCAAGACGCCGTCTGTCATGTGAAAGATTCTGTCATCTGTCAACACCCCGTCCTCCACGCACCGACCACCCCACCCCGCGCGCCACCGCCAACACAGAACCGCGTGTACGGCTGAGCGCGATCACACAGCGCCGCCACGCGCAGACACACAACCCCGTGTACGGCTGAGCGCGATCACACAGCGCTGCCGCCCCAGACACGCAACGCTCTGTACGGCTGAGCTCGATCACACGCAGACTCGTAACCCCGTGTACAGGCGAGCGGGCGCTGCCGCTCTCGGACGTGCAACCTCGCGTGCGGCTGAGCGCGGGCACACGGCGTTGCCGCACACAGACACACTCCTGCGCCGGACGCGCTGCCCCGGGTGTGCAGCCCTGGGCCCCTTCGCGCACGTTGCTCTTCTGAGTCCAGGTGCTGTGCGAACGCGGAGTAGGGGTTGACAGGCATCGCGGTGGGTTGCTTTGGCACTGTCCGTGCGGGCATGGCGGTGGGTTACTTGGCGCTGTCCATGTGGGCGAGCTGCGCGGCGGCGTAGCGGGTTCCGGCGGCTGCGCCCGCCGGGAGGGCGGACTCGATGCCAGCCAAGTCCTCCGCGGTGAGGTGCAGGTCGAGCGCGCCCAGTGCCTCCGTGAGGCGGTCGCGACGGCGGGCGCCGATCAGCGGGACGATGTCGTCGCCCTGGGCGAGCACCCACGCGATCGCCACCTGCGCGATCGTGGCGTTCTTGGCCTTGGCCACCTCGCCCAGGGACTCGACCAGCGTGAGGTTGTGCTGGAGGTTGTCGCCCGAGAAGCGGGGGCTGTACGCGCGGAAGTCGCCGGCCGCGAGCTGGCGGTCCTGGGTCCAGTGGCCGCTGAGCAGGCCGCGGGACAGCACGCCGTACGCGGTGATGCCGATGCCGAGCTCGCGGCAGGTGGG
Source organism: Nonomuraea sp. NPDC050556 (assembly GCF_044457355.1). Classification (NCBI taxonomy): domain Bacteria; kingdom Bacillati; phylum Actinomycetota; class Actinomycetes; order Streptosporangiales; family Streptosporangiaceae; genus Nonomuraea; species Nonomuraea sp. NPDC050556. Next base: position 319,342 of record NZ_JBITGU010000001.1, read on the forward strand.
GAGGATCTCCGGCTCGATGTCGCGGGAGAGCAGCGAGTATTCGATCTGCAGGTCGCTGATGGGGTGTACGGCGTGCGCGCGCCTGATGGTGTCGGCGCCGACCTCGGAGAGGCCGATGTGGCGGATCTGCCCCTTGTCCACCAGCTCGGACATGGCGCCGATGGTCTCCTCGATGGGGACGTCGGGGTCCAGGCGGGCGATGCGGTAGATGTCCACGTGGTCGGTGCGGAGGCGGCGAAGGGTGTAGGCGAGCGCGGTCTTGATCGCGTTCGGGCGGCCGTCGTAGCCGAGCCAGTTGCCCTCGTAGTCGCGCTGGGCGCCGAACTTCACGCTGATCTGCACGTTGTCGCGGTCGCGGGTCTTGAGTGCGTCGTGGATGAGCAGCTCGTTGTGGCCCATGCCGTAGAAGTCGCCGGTGTCGAGGAGCGTGATGCCCGCGTCGAGGGCGGCGTGGATGGTGGCGACGGACTCCGCTTCGTCTGCGGGGCCGTAGAGGTCGGACATGCCCATGCATCCGAGTCCGAGCGCTGACACCTGGGGTCCTGTGGTTCCAAGGGTTCTCATAGGGCAACTATGGCATATGGACTGACAGATTTCAAAATCTGTCAGTCCATAAACAGCTCTCGGTTGTCCAAAGACACGCAGGGGCCTAGCGATATCCCCGCTGACCCCAGGCGACGGCAACGTGATTCGCTGCCTTCAGCGATCACTGTTCTCGGGTTGAGCCAGTGCGCCAGCAGCTCGTCGAGCGTCAAGGAGTCGCCTGGGAGGCTGAGCCCAAGTGACCGCGAGGCGTATGGGCGAGCCGCTTCAGCCGACGAAGGTCGAAATCGACCGGGGTCCATGGGGGAGCCCGGCTTCCCGCATGGAGCGGCTCCGCTCGAGCCGTACCCTGGCCGTGCGATCCGCCGGACATGGCCCAGGTCTGACCAACGACGAAGCACAAAGTGTTCAGCCGCCCAGCAAGCGAATGACATCATGCTCCACCGATCGGCCCGCCGACACCGTGCGGCCGTGCTCGTAGGCGTCGATGACCCGCGGATCGACGTACGAGGCCCGAGCGACCGCGGGCGTGTTGCCCAGCAGGTCGGCGACCTCCTCCATCGCCTCGCGCACGGCACGCCGCCGCCCCGTCCTGCCCCTCGCGCGGGGAGCGCGGGCCAGGATGACCGCCGCCTGGACCGTGGCGTGCCACGTGCGGAAGTCCTTCGCCGACACCTCGCCCCCCAGCACGTCGCGCAGGTAGTCGTTGATGTCCTCGCTGCGCACGTCGGACCAGCCCGACCCGTTGCGGTAGCGCAGCAGCTCCCCGCCGTCCTCGTCCGCACGCAGGAGGGCGGTGACGACCTTGCGCACCTGCGGGTCGGTGATCCGGATCTCCTGCTCCTTGCCGCCCTTGGCCTCGTAACAGCACACCACGTCGTCGCCGGTGCAGGTGACGTGCTCCGTTCTGAGCGTGGCCAGGCCGAAGGAGTCGTACTCCGCGCCGCCCACCCGGAACAGCCCCAGGTCGAGCATGCGCGCCGCGGCGGCCAGCACCCGCTCGCGGGTCAGACCGCGCTGGGCCAGGTGCTCGTCCACCCGCCTCCGGAAGTCCGGCAGCCGCCCCGCCATCTCCACGACCCGGTCGAACTTGAGCCGATCCTGCTCGGCGCGCCACACGTCGTGGTAGCGGTACTGCCGCCGCCCGGCGTCGTCGGTGCCCACCGCCTGTAGATGCCCGTCGGCCGTGCGGCAGATCCACACCTCGCGCCAGGCGGGAGGGATCGCCAGCGCCCTGATCCTGGCCAGGATCCGCAGGTCCCTGACCTTGCGGCCGTCGGGAAAGTGGTAGCTGAACCCGCGACCGCGGCGCCGACGCGTGATGCCCGGCTCGTCCGGCGTGCTGCGCCGCAAGTCCATCGTCGCCCCCATGAACCGTGCCTACCCGAGGAGATCAGGCTCATTCCGTGGGCAGGTGGGGAGGATGTTCGAAGGCTTCGCGACAGAGTCAGTGCCCACGGAGGAGGTACGGCACGGAGGCTCCGGCCCCCCGGTCCTCCTTCTCCACGGCCATCCGCGCACGCATGCCACCTGGCACCGGCTGGCCCCCCTGCTGGCCCAGGACTTCACGATCGTCTGCCCCGACCTGCGCGGATACGGCCGCTCCGCCAAACCACCCACCACCGACGACCACGAGCCGTACTCCAAGCGGGCGATGGCCAGGGACGCCCTCGCCGTGATGCGCGCGCCCCAGGCCCACGATCGGGGCTGCTACGTGGCACAACGCCTGGCCTTGGACAACCCGGCGGCGATCACGCGGCTGGCCGTACTCGACGGGGTGCCGATCGGCGAGGCGCTCGCGCGAGCCGACGCGCGTTTCGCGGCGCGGTGGTGGCACTGGTTCTTCCTCGGCCAGACAGCCAAACCGGCAGAACCCCTCATCAACGCCGACCCGGACGCCTGGTATCGCGGAACCCCGGAGGAAATGGGCGCCGAGGCGTACGAGGACTACCGCAACGCCATCCATGATCCGGCAACCGTGCACGCCATGTGCGAGGACTACCGGGCGGGGCTGGGCGTCGACCGTGCGGCGGATGACGCCGACCGCGAGGAGGGCCGGCGCATCACCTGCCCGGTGCTGTTCCTCTGGGCGGGCCGGGACGACATGGAGGAGCTGTACGGTGACCCGCTCGCGATCTGGCGGTCATGGGCCGACGACGTGCGCGGCGAACGGATCGACTCGGGGCACCACATGGCAGAGGAGGCCCCGGAAGACCTGGCCGAGCACCTGCGCCGCTTCTTCAAAGCCGGTTAACGACCGCGTACAGCGCTGCGCCGGGAGCTGCGTTCCGTGGGGTCGGTGCCGCCCCAGACGCCGTGCTCCTGCCGGGTGCGCACCGCGAACTCCAGGCATTCGGCCCGCACCGGGCAGCGGCGGCAGACGGTCTTCGCCCGTTCGTACTGAACGTGTCCCGGTCCTCTGTCGGTGAGGGGGAAGAACAGCTCAGGTTCCTCGTCGAGGCAGGCGGCCTCGCCGAACCATGCGGTGGAGTGGGACGACACGATGATCCTCGGGGAGAGACGTGTTCTGGTTCGCCCTGGGCTACCCGTCAGGGCGCTCGGCACACCTGGAACCGGGGGCGTCCACCGGCTTGGACTCCGGCGAACCGGCCTGCCGCAGGTAGATGGTGAACACCACCATGGACAGGACGGCCAGCAGCTCGGACTGCCAGTTCTGCAGCGTCCTGTTCCAGAAGTCGGCCGACGTCACATACCCACCCCAGCCGACCGGATCCAGCATCTGGGCCAGGCGCTCGTTGTCGTAGGCGACCGTGCCCGCGATCGACTGGGCCAGCCACGACAGCAGGAAGATCAGCCCCATGACCAGCCCGAGCGAGTTCGCGTAAAGCCCCCTCGCACGGCCGCGGCCCTCCTCCCCGGGCTTCTTCGACTCCGGCGAGCCCCGCTGCACGAACCACACGGTGGCCATGATGAACAGCAGGAACTGCAGGTACTCCGACTGCCAGTTCTCGGCCACGTCGACGGCGAAGTCGGAGGAGGTCACGTACGCCACCCACGACACCGCAGAGCCGCCCTCGGCGAGTTGCCGGGCGTTGTGGTCGGCCGTCCCGGCGACCGACTGCCCCACCAGGGTGATCAGGAATCCGGACAGGAAGAACAGGCTCAGCGCGTTGCCGCGGACGAAGCGCCTCATCGGCCCAGCACCCCGATGGCGATCATGTAGATCAGCCCCAGTCCGATGATCACCACCGTCGCCACGAACATGATCTTCACCGTTCACCCCCCGATCTCGCACCTGTACGGCAGGCCGGCGCGTGGCTCGCACCCGGCGGCGTGCACGCGCCACAGGTCGCCGAACCGGTGCAGGAACACGGTGTCCCCGGCCAGCCGTACCTGGGCCTCGTCACCGAAGACCCGCGCCTCCCTGGGCGCCCCGCCCGGCAGGCGCAGCTCCTCGAGCGCGGAAGCGCACGTCCGGCCTCCGGTCTCCACCCCGTCGCGGGCCTGCTGCGACAGCAGCCCGCACGCCTGCTCCCACCGGCCGTGGTCCACGGCGACGGAGAACGCGCCCGCCACCCGCGCCGGCCCGGGATCCGCTGACGCGCAACCCGCCACGAGCAGCGCGAGAAGCGCGGTTAGGACTGTCGACGATCGCCTCACCTCCCTCCACTTCCCTCCCTCACCAGCCAAAACATGGGTTTGCTCCGCCACACCCGGGCAGCGGGGGTGAAAGCAGGTCCTATCTGGAGGAGATGACCATGACGACATTCACCGTATGGCCGACGGTCCGATCCATCCCGATCTCCGCGGTCACCGATGAATCGCCGAAAACCCCATCAGCGGATGGCATCGCGGGCGTCTCCGGGACCGGGCGCGACACCGATCTCGCCCCGTCAACGCAGCACTCCGGCAAGCAGCACGACCGGCCCACCCGGGCTGCCGAGGCGAATCCGGCGGACGGGCTCGGCTTCTCCGGCGATCCCGAGCAGCGAGGCGCCGTCCAGGAGGACATGATGCACGCCCAGCGCCTCTGGGACGGGACGCTGGCCGCCAACCGGCTCGACGACGCGGGCCTCGTCCACGAACGACAGCGCGTGGAGACCGCGGATCTGACCGTCACCGCAGGACTCCTCGTCGCGGGAAACCCCGACGAGGTCCGCGCCTGCGTCGAGGCGCTGGTCACGCACACCACCGCGCACGTGCTCGCCCTGGACCTGGGCGACGTCGACGGCGCCGGGACCGCGCTGCACGACCAGGCGGAACGGTTCCCCGACCGGGTGACCGCGTGGCACGTGGCAGAACGTCCTGAGGGTACGGCGAGCTGGGGTGAATGCCGCGCGAAGCTGCTGTACCTGGACACCGCCGACATCCACCTCATCATGGACACCGCCGCGATCCTCGACCGCGACCTCGTCACCCCGCTCGTCGCCGAGATCGACAGGGGCGCGGCGGCCGCCGCGCGGGAAGGCTTCGACGGCCTGCTGGCCGTACGGAGATCGGCCGCGCTGTCGGTCCTTCCCGCGGACTCGGCGCACGACTTCCGGCGCGCCCTCCAGGGGAGGACGGTCTCGTCAGCGGACTCTTCCTGACCGTCTGGCCTGGCGCTCGAACGCGTCGAGCGAGATGTCCACGATCGTCAGCAGGGCCAGGAGCAGGGCGATGGACGCGACACCTCCGTCGTTGGCGACGAGGCCCAGGGCGGCGAGGACGAACAGGAAGATCAGGAGGAACGACCTGATCCTGACGTGAGTGTCGTGGCGCAGGGGAGTGGTCATGGGGAGGCCCTTCCGGTCACGGGACTTCGCGGACGGCACACTGCCCTCGCTGGGTGCGGCCTAACGTTCGGGCCTGTTCGGGTGTACGGCCCGGCCGTACGGTGGCGGTGTTGCCTGCCCTCGCCGGAGAGGAGCCGTGCGCAATGGCACTGCAACCCACCCGTTTCCTGTTACCCGTGACGGCCGCCGTCCTGCTGACCGGCGTCCTGTCCCCGCCCAGCTCCGCCGTACCCCCCAAGGACCGGGAGATCGAGCAGATGGTCCGCCGGGTCGACGCCGGGAACATCAGCAGGACCATCGCCAAGCTCGCCTCGTTCGGCACCCGCCACACGCTGTCCAGCCAGGACGACCCGGCCCGCGGCGTCGGCGCCGCCCGGGACTGGATCTACGACGAGTTCTCCCGGATCGCCGCGACCTCGGGCGGCCGGATGACCGTCGAGAAGCGGGCGTTCACCCAGCCGGTCTCGCCGCGCATCCCGCAGCCGACGGTGATCACCAACGTGGTCGCGACCCTGCGCGGCACCCAGGCCGAGTCGGCGGGCCGCACCTACGTGGTCAGCGGTCACTACGACTCGCGCTGCACCGACGTCATGGACGCCACCTGCGACGCGCCCGGCGCCGACGACGACGCCTCGGGCGTGGCGGTCGCCATCGAGGCCGCCAGGGTCATGGCCGCCCACCCGTTCGACGCGACCGTGGTGTTCATGGCCGTGGCGGGTGAGGAGCAGGGGTTGTACGGCTCCGCGCACTACGCGGCGCTCGCCAAGCAGAACAACGTCGACGTCCAGGGCATGTTCACCAACGACATCGTGGGCAGCGCCGAGGGGAGAACGGCCGCGATCCGCGCGCCGTCCGGGTGTTCTCCGAAGGCGTACCCACCTCCGAGACCCCGGCCCAGGCCGCCGTGCGCCAGGCGGTCGGCGGCGAGAGCGACGGGGTGTCGCGGCAGCTCGGCCGCTTCGTCACCGAGACGGCGCGGACCTACGTGCCTTCCTTCGAGGCCAGGCCGTACAACCGCCGTGACCGGTACCTGCGCGGCGGCGACCAGATCCCGTTCCTGCAGCAGGGGTTCGCCGCGGTGCGATTCACCGAGGTCCACGAGGACTACGCGCACCAGCACCAGGACGTCCGGGTCGAGAACGGCGTGCAGTTCGGTGATCTGGCGCGGTTCGTGGAGTTCGACTACGTGGCCCGGGTGGCGCAGGTGAACGTGGCGGCGCTGGCGGCGCTGGCCCGCGGCCCGCGCGCTCCGCGCAACACGGCGATCGTGACCACGCGGCTCACCAACGACACCGATCTGCGGTGGGACGCCAACCCGGAACCCGATATTTCGGGGTACGAGGTGGTCTGGCGCGCCACGACGGAACCGACCTGGACCGATTCCCGCCTTGTCGGAAATGTCACCAGCTTCACCGTGGAGGGCATGTCCAAGGACAACGTCCAGTTCGGCGTCCGCGCCATCGACAGGCAGGGGCATCGCAGCCCGGTCAGCTTCCCGGTCCCCGCAAGCTGACCCCTTGAGTCGGCTCCAGGAGGGTGAGGAGGTGTTCAGCCTCGGTGAGGAGGCTGCCGCTGACGGCCCAGCCGTCGGGGTGGTCGACGTCCCCGTTCCGGATCTCGGTGCTCATCTGCCGGTGGATGCGGACGGTCTGGGCGTGGGCGCGCTGGTGGAGTTCGCGCTGCGCGCCGACGTCGTCCGGGTCGTCGACCCGGGCGCCGATGAGGTCGGCGAGCAGGTGCAGCAGCTGCGCGTAGTCGCGGGCGTACTCGTCGCTGACGTGCTCGGGATCCAGATGGGTCAGAGCGCGGATGATGGTGTGGACGTGCTGGGCGATCGTGGCCATGGCGGCCAGCGCCGGCCCGTGGTCGACGGTTGCCGGGCTGGTCAGGCGGCGCAGGTTGTAGCGGCGGCTCTCCTTGCCGTCGGCGACAGCCGTACCGGCGATGGTCAGTTGCTCGTCGAGGCGCTGGGCGCCGCGGTCGAAGTCGGGCAGCTCGCTCAGGTCCCAGGGCCGCTCGACGGCGGTGGCCACGTCGTGGAGCAGTACGGCGGCGCGCCTGCCCAGCCGTTGCAGGGCGACGTACGGCCGGCTGCGGTAGAGCGGCGGCCATAACAGGGTGTTGACCGCCGCCCCGCACAGGGCGCCGACGGCGGTGGCCAGCACGTAGGAGGCGAGGTAGCGGTCCTGGGAACCGGCGCCGAAGGACAGCAGGAGCACGGCGGTGGTGGCCAGGTCGGTGCCGTGCCTGCCCATGCGGTGCCAGCGGGAGGCGACCAGGGCGGGCGGGATGACCAGGGCCAGGCTGAGCGCCGTCAGGCCCATCAGGTGCCCGATGCCGCCGGCCAGGATGACACCGGCGGCCACCGCGGCGACCTTGCGCAGCCCGTTGGTGAGCGTCTGGTAGACCGTCGCGTGCACCATGATGACGGCGGTGGCCGGGGCGATCCACAGGCTCTCGTGCGCCAGGAGGATCCCGGCCAGCAGCCAGGCCAGAACCGCTGCCAGGGTGGCCTTGGCGATCTGGAGCAGTTCGAGGCGCTGGCGCGAGCCGGGTTCCGCGAGGGCGGTGAGCTGGGCACGGAAGTAGGTGAGTTCGCGCCGCAGCAGGCGCATACCGCGGCGCACGTGCGGGTTAGCGGCGTATGCCGCGCCTGCCGTACAGGCTGACCGTGACGATGACGCCGACGGCGGCGACGGCGACCTGCAGCAGGAGCTCGATCCAGTCGATGCCCTTGGTCTCCGCGGCGCCGAACGCGCCGGCGATCGCGGTGCCGATGAAGGCGGCCACGATGCCGACCACGATGGTCAGCCAGATGGGGATGTTCTGCTTGCCCGGGACGACCAGGCGGCCCAGCGCGCCGATGATGGCGCCGATGACGATGGCGGTGATGATGCCCGTGACGGTCATTTCCTGCTCCTTGCTCAGCAACGGGAATCCCCACCTGCCCCTCGGAGGCGCTCGCACACCTGGGTGTCAAGGCAGGTTCGCCGGGTAGTGCGCCTGCCTGCCAACCATCGGAGGAGAACCGCCATGGACGCCATCGTCTTGCTCAAGGACGACCACAAGACCGTCGAGAAGCTGTTCAAGCAGTTCGAGAAGGCCGGCCCCAAGGCCTACAAGGAGAAGCAGAAGATCGTCGCCCAGGTCGTCGAGGAGCTGACCACCCACACCTACATCGAGGAGAACCTCTTCTACCCCGCCGCCCGCGCCGGAGCCCCCGACACCGTCGACCACGTCCTGGAGAGCGTGGAGGAACATCACGTCGTCGTCTGGATGCTCTCGGAGCTCAAGAACCTCGACCCGGCCGACGAGCGTTACGTCGCCAAGATGACCGTCCTGATGGAGAACGTCCGCCACCACGTCGAGGAGGAGGAGAAGGAGTGGTTCCCCAAGGTGCGCGCCGCCATGGGCCGGGCGCGGCTGCGGGAGCTGGGCGAGCAGATGGCCAAAGCCAAGGCCGACGCCCCCAACGACCCCCTCGACATCCCGAGCGCTGTTTAGCCGCTGAGAGCGGGGCAGGGTGGGTGAGTCCTGTTCTCCACCCTCACAGGAGGAAATCTTGGCAAGCGACATGTGGTCCTACAACTCCGGCGTCCACGGCGACGACAGCCTGGACATCGTCGGCTTCGACGTCGAAGCCACCGACGGGTCCATCGGCTCGGTCGACGAGGCCAGTCACGTGGTGGGCGACAGTTACATCGTCGTCGACACCGGTCCCTGGATCTTCGGCAAGAAGCGGGTCCTGCCCGCCGGTACCGTCACCCAGATCGACCCGCAGGAACGTAAGGTCCACCTCGCGCGCACCAAGGCAGAGATCAAGGACGCGCCCGAGTTCGACAAGGACACCTACCGGGACAGCGGCTACCGCGACCAGGTCGGCGGCTACTACGGCCGTCTGCCCGGCGACCCGAGGTAGTACCGGCGATCCCGCGCGCGGTGTGGCCTTGCCCAGGTACGGCAAGCCGCCCGCGCGTCCAGGTCGGACGGCTTCGATCAATCGGCTGGGGCCGTGACCGGATTCGTCTCGCGTGGGCGCCGGGATGCCAGGGCGAGGCTGGTCATCGCCGTGACCGCCATCGCGGCGACGCCGACCAGCGCCGCGGTCGTGTAGGCGCCGTCGTCCGGGGACAGGCGGCCCGTGGTGGTTCCGTAGGCCAGGACCAGACCGCCGACGGCGCTGCCCAGGGAGTACCCGACGCTGCGGACGACGTAGTTGAAGCTCATAGCGCTCGACGTCTCGCTCCTGGGCGTGACGGCGAGGATGACGCCGGGCATGGCGGCGCTGCCGGCCAGGAGCAGGGGGCCGTCGATCCGCGTCCGGACCCGCGGCGTGAGCTTGCCGGCGACGAACCCCAGCACGGAGAACGGGATGAGGACCAGCCCCGCCACGAAGGTGGTCAGCCCGAACCCGTAGCCGGCGCTGTGCGGCGCCTGCGCGTAGCGGGTGATGAGCGTGAGCAGGAGTACGGCGGCGCAGGCAAGGGCCACCGCCACGGCGAGGTGCCCGGTCCACAGGCTCCCCTCGCCGGCCAGGAACAGGACGAGGAGCAGTCCACCGGCCAGGCGGAGCGCACCGGCCACGCTCACGTGAGCGGAGCGGCCCTCGGGCGCCGCGGGCATGGAGCGCCAGGCCGTCACGAGGGCGACGGCGAGCCCGACGCCTTGGGCCGCTCTGCCCACGAGCAGCCAGGCGAACGGCAGCGGCAGCACGGTGAGCGCGCTGCCGACGACGACGATCGCCAGCGTGGCGAGAATCGCGGCCCGCCGGTGCGGACCGGCCCCCAGGCGGCCGAGGACGGGTGTGGCGACGGCGCCGCTGAGCAGGGCGATGAACATCAGCGCGGGCACCAGCAGACGTGCCTCGGAACGTGTCAGGGCAGTCACCGGTCCGACTCCTGCCGGGCGCGGCTTTCGAGCTCCGCCAGACGCAGCAGCGCAGGAAGGGCCGCCGCCAAGGCCTCGACCTCGTCACCGGTGAGTTCGTCGATCAACCGCGCGTACGCCTCGACGCCCGCCTGGCGCCGCGCCCGGACGTACGACGCGCCGGCCTCGGTCAGGCACACCAGCGTGACCCGCTTGTCGGACGGATCGCCCTTCCGCTCGACCAGCCCGGATTCCTCCATCACCCGGACCAGGACGGTCATCGCGGGCTGGGTGACGCCCTCGGCGACCGCCAGATCGGTGATCCGCCGCGGGCCGGTCTTGTCCAGTGTGGCCAAGGTGGCGGCGGACGTCAGGCTCATGTCGCGGGGAAGGCGCCTCACGGCTCTGGTGGCCAGGCCGTAGAGGGCTGACCCGATGGCATCGGAAGCGCGGCGACTCACGTCTCCCCGGTGTCACCCTTCGTCGTCGGGACGGTCCTTGTTGATGAGCCTGGGTACGGTGCCCAGGGTGGCCGCGCCGACCGCGCCTCCGCTGAGCAGCGCGGCGGGCCAGGCTCCGCTGGCGGCCAGAGTGAGCGCGCAGGCGATCGAGGCCGTCACGAGGGTGGCCAGCAGGGTGAACAGCGCGGGGAGGGAGAACACCGGAAGCCTCGTCTTTCACAGGGGGTTGTCGTCGGACGCCGTCAGGTCGTCGGCCCAGAACGTGATCAGTTCTTCGGCGGTGAACTGCTCGAACGGGGGTGCGAGCGGGACCCGGCCGCTCCGCAGCGCCCAGATCATCACCATGTAGCCGGCCATCTCCTCGGCGTCGCAGGGGCAGTCGGGGTGCCAGCATCCGCTGGGCCGGGGACCAGCTGGGCAGGACGGGGCGGCGGAGGTGGCATGGCACTGCATCGGTGGCCCTTCGGAGGTTGGGGAGGGGGCGCTACGGCGATCACGATGCCCCTGCCTCGGCAGGGCCGCCAGCGAGTCAAACGTGATCGGACGATCCCGAACGTGATGGGCAGAACGCACCACCGGACGGCGGCGTTCCTTCGACATCGTTCGATGTCCTCCGGAAACAGCTGTGATCGGCCGGGATCGGTCGGACGGTGTTTCGCGGAACCGATCGGGGTTGGATCGAAGGATCCCGAATGATTGATCGGCAGGCGGTTTGCCTAGCTTCGGTGGCAGCATGTCTCTTGTCACGATTCGCGGACATCTCCAATCACGCCAGTGACATCCCCTCCCATCAAAAGATCACGGATCTGGTTATCAGTGATGACCCATGAGCACAGTGCTGCGCATCGCGCCTTTATCGGCCAGCTCAACGAGCTACGGGAGCAAGCCAGTAGCCCGTCGCTGTCCGAGCTGGAGAAACTGTCGCGGCACCCGCTGCCGGACGGCGTGCGGGCCCGTCGTCTCCTCGCGTCGAGCACCACCCAGGAGATCCTCAAGGGCAAGCGCGTCGGCGTGCCGTCCTGGGCCTGGGTGATCTCCTTCGTGGAGACCTGCCATGAGGCTGCCCGTCAGGTGCGCCTGGACCTGGGCCCGGTACAGGTGGCGGAGTGGAAGGCGCGCTGGCAGCGCGCCAGAAACTCCGGCCCGGCCTGCTCGGAAGCGGTTGGGCCCGTCTCGGCACCCGTACCCGAGGTGAGTACCGTCGATCGGCTGACCGCCACGGAGACGATCCGGTGCTACCTCGACCATCACGGCCGTGTCGCCGCGCACCTGGCGCAGTTGGCCTTGGGCGGGGACGGCGAGGCGTGTTTCCACCTCGCCCTGCTCACCGTGTTGCGGGGCTGGGGTCACGACAGCCGGGAATGGTTGTGCCGGGCGGTCGCCGCCGGTCACGCCGAGGCCGCGGCGCTGCGCGACAGTCCGGACCTGCGTACCGAGGCTGCCGCCCTCGCCTACCGCCATGGCTGCCTCCTGGAGGCCGACGGGTCCGCCAAGAGCAGCGTCGCGCGCTTCTTCTTCCGGCTCGCTGCCGAAACCGGGCACCCGGATGCGATCGCCAAGCTCAGCGGCGCCAGCGTGCGGGGGCGGGCGCGACCTGTGCCGTTGAGCGCCCCGATCACCGAGCCCGTGCAGTGGTCGGAGTCGGATGAGGCCATCCTCGACCAGCTCCGGGATCAGTTCAGCGATCAATGGGCGCGTGCCGCGGTGATGCTGGAGCCCGGGCCCGATCAGTGGATCGGCGCCGGGGAACCGTAGAAACGGCCGGGACTGGCCGGCACAGAGGCACGGAACCTAAGCGGGGTCAGGCAGGGTCAGTACGGCGAGCGGGGGCGTGGTCGGTTGCTCCGATCCGCCGCGCGGCTCGATGGTGATGCCGAGCCGGTCGCCTGGCTGGAGAGCACCGGCCAGCACGGGCGCCGGGTCGCGGGGGACCAGGCCCGCTGAGCGGATCCCGCCCGGCTCGATGGCCCAGAGCTGGTAGTCCTGGGAGGCGGGAAGCGCCGGTAGGTCCGGGGCGGCGAAGACCAGCTCGCCGGACGCCCAGGAGAAGATGGCGGTCGCTCGCGCGCCCTCGATCGACGTCGACACCCGTCTGGCGTCCGGGGCGGCCAGGACGGCGGCGATGGCCTGCTCGCGTTCCCTGCCCAGGTCGAGGTCGGTGTTGGCGCGGGTCAGCAGGACACCTAGGACGGCCGCGGCCACGAGCAGGGCCGCTGCCGCGACCTCACGTTGCCTGCCGGGCCGGTGGGCGACGGGGATGGGCCCCTTCGGGGGGAGCTGGCGTTGCTCGCGGATCTGGGCCAGCACGTTGGTCTTGAGCTGGGGTGGCGGCCGCTCGGCCGCTGCCAGCGCCAGCCGGGCCGCGGTCTCCCTTAGGGTGCCGACCTCGCTCTCGCAGTCCGGGCAGCGGGTCAGGTGCCGTTCGAAGGCGCGCAGCTCGTCGGGCGGCAGGGCGTCCAGCGCGTAGGCGCCCGACAGCGTGTGCACGGTGTCGTTCACGTCGCCACCCCCAGCACGGGGTAGGCCTGGTGCAGCCGGTCCAGGCGGCGCCGTACCCGCTCTTGCTCCTGTTTGCCCTCGACCGCCCGGTCCACGCGAGCGCTGCCGCGTTCGTGCTCGTACGGGCGGGCGAAGGCCCGCTGATCACCTTGGCCGACCAGGCGCAGGAACTCTCCCGCGGGTTGTTTCAGCTCAAGGTCCCTCACACCGGGCTATTCGGAGCCCGGCACGTAACGGATGGGTGTGTCGTCCTCACCCTTCGTTATCTGCTCGGCTTCGCCGGTTCACTGTGCTTGCCGGCGGTCGTGGGTCCAGGCGGGGCTGTTGAGGAAGTGGTTGTCGTACAGCTCCTGGGAGGCCAGCAGCTCCTCGAGGGTGGCCTCGCCCCTGCGGAGGCGGTCGAGCAGGCGGAAGTAGTCGAAGCGCTGGATGCCGGGGGCGACGATGATGAGCAGGTCGGCGGTGTGGCCGGGGGCGGCGGCGAAGGCGTGGGGGGTCATGGGGGGTACGGCCGCCACGTCGCCCTTCTCCAGGGTGACGATCTCCTCTCCGGACAGGACGCGGGCCTTGCCGTCCAGGATGTAGAACAGCTCGGTGGAGGTGGCGTGGTGGTGGGGGACGGCGCCGTCGGCACCCTCGGTGAGGGTCATCCTGATGGTGCTCAGCGCGCCGCCGGTGTGGCTGGAGTCGAGCAGCAGCCGTCCGGTGGCGCTGGGGGAGACGATGGTCTCGGCGTCGACCTCGCGGACGATGGCGGTTTCCACGATCAGTGACATGTCAGGTTCCCTTCGAGGGCGCTGGCGACGAGCCGCTCTGCGTAGGCTCGGTCGACGGGCGCTCCGGTGATGATGACTCGGTAGTAGAGGGCGCCGGCGAGCTGGTCGAACAGCGCCTCGGCGTCCAGGTCCGCGCGTAGCTCGCCGCGCAGGCGGGCTCGCTCGATGAGGGCGAGCGCGATGGCGTTGCGCCTGCCGTACTGCTCGCGGGTGAGGCGGCCGATGTCGTCGTGCTTGGCGGCGGCGGCCACCAGCTCGCCGACCACCCCGGCCGAGGGGGTCTGGTTGTGGCCCGCCAGGCGCATGCGGTTGAGCCCTGCGGCGATCTTGTCCAGGTAGTTGACGAGGTCGACGCGGATGTCACCGGTGTCGGTGATCTCGTCGTCCTCCTGCAGCCGTGCCACCACCGCGACGGCCAGGTGGTCCTTGGTCGGCCAGCGGCGGTACAGCGTGGTCTTGGCCACGCCCGCCTGTTCGGCGACCTCGTCGATGGACATGCCCGCGTAGCCGCGCTCGAAGATCAGGGCGGCGGCGATGCGCAGCACGCGCTCGTCCACCTGGGCGTCACGCGGTCGTCCACGGGGTGCCATCGGGGCCTCCTTTTCCGCTACCTGGGTAGCGAAATAAAAGCTACACCTGTCTCCCGCAATTACGCAACTCTTGTTTCGTAATGCCGAAGGCGATGATCATCACCGGCGGCGAGAACGTCGCCTCGCAGGTAGACCAGGGCGCATCCACATGGACCGTTTCGCCCTGTAAAGATCGGCGGCTCGACGGCCATGAGACTTCAGCGCCTTGGGCAGGATGCCGTCGAGGCTTTTGACCCATCGATCAGATCGCCGCCCCCTTAGGAGGGATCTGTGGCCAACCACCACTTCCTACGACGCCTCGCACTGACCGGTGCCGCGTTACTGAGCGTCACCGCCACACTGCCGCAGCAGTCCGCCAGGGCCGACCCGGGGTACACGGACCGGCCCTCACACGGCCGTCTGTCCGCCACCATCCGCTACACCGAGTACGGCATACCCCATATCCTCGCCAAGGACTATCCGAACCTCGGCTTCGGCGTCGGCTGGGCCCAGGCCACCGACCAGGTGTGTGAGCTCGCCAACGGGTTCGTCACCGTCCAGGGCGAGCGGTCGCGCCACTTCGGGGCGGACGGACAGCGCGACGAGGCGATGTCCGCGGCGTCCACCAACCTCGCGAGCGACCTGTACTTCCGCGGCGTACGCGACGAGGGCAGCGTGGAGAAGCTCCTCGCCCAGCCCGCTCCGGCCGGCCTCAGCCGTCAGGCCAAGGACCTGATGCGCGGCTGGGCGGCGGGCTACAACGCCTGGCTGCGCCAGAACCGCATCACCGATCCGGCCTGCCGCGGCGCCGACTGGGTCCGCCCGGTGACGGAGCTGGACGTGGCCCGGCGCGCGTACGCCCTCGCCGTGCTCGGCGGCCAGGGCCGCGTTGTGGACGGCATCACCGCCGCCCAACCGCCCGGCGCCTCAGCCCAAGCGGCCCGTACGGCCGGCGCCGACGATCAGGCGCGGGCGGCGCGTGAGTTCCTCTCGGCCGACAACACCGACCGGGGCTCGAACGCGGTCGCCTTCAGCGGTTCCACGACGGCGAACGGGCGCGGGCTTCTTCTCGGCAACCCGCACTACCCCTGGCACGGGGGGCGCCGCTTCTGGCAGTCGCAGACGACCATCCCCGGCGAACTCAACGTGGCCGGAGGCACCCTGCTCGGCTTCCCGGTGATCCAGGTCGGGCACAACGCTCGCGTCGCCTGGAGCCTCACCGTCGCCACGGGCGTGTCGTTCAGTCTCTACGAGCTCAAGCTCGCCCCCTCGGACCCGACCTCCTACCTGGTGGACGGCAAGGCCGAGCAGATGACCCGCCGCACCGTCACCGTGCCGGTGCGCGGTGAAGACGGGCGCATGACCGAGGTGAAGAGCACCCAGTGGTGGACGCGCTACGGACCCGTCATCACCTCGCTCGGAACGCTGGCGCTGCCCTGGACCTCGTCGTCCGCCTACGCCTTCAACGACCCGAACGCGGCCAACCTGCGGATGGTGGACACTGTGCTCGGGTACGGCAAGGCCCGCAGCGTGGACGAGCTCCTCGACGCCGTCGACCGTACCCAGGGCATGCCGTGGGTCAACACCATCGCGGCGGACGCGGAGGGTCACAGCGTGTTCACGCAGTCGCAGGTGGTGCCCCGGATCACCGACGACGTCACCGGGCGCTGCTCCACCCCGCTCGGGCAGCAGATCTACCCCGCCACCGGCCTCGCGGTGCTCGACGGCTCGCGCGGCGAGTGCGATCTCGGCAAGGACCCCGGCGCCGTACAGCCCGGGATCTTCGGACCGTCCGCGATGCCGACCCTGAAGAACGCGCCCTACGCCGTGAACTCCAACAACAGCGCCTGGCTCGCCAACCTCGACCGGCCGATCACCGGCTACCCTCGGGTCTTCGGTGACGTCAACACGCCTCGCTCGCTGCGTACGCGCGGCGGAGTCGCGGACGTCAAAGCCATGGCGGAGCGCGGCGGGCTGACCGTCGACGACCTGCTGAAGCAGCAGTTCGCCAACCGCGTGACGGCGGGCGACCTGGCCGCCGACGACGCCGCGCGCGCCTGCTCGGAACTTCCCGGCGGTACGGCGACCGGCAGCGACGGCAAGGCGGTCGAGGTGTCGCAGGCCTGCCAGGTGCTCGCCGGATGGGACAGGACCGCCAACACCGACAGCAAGGGCGCACTGCTCTTCGACCGCTTCTGGCGGAGGATGATCGTGGCCGTGCCCGCCGCGCAGTTGTGGCGGGTCCCGTTCTCCAAGGACGACCCGGCCCGGACCCCGAACACGCTCAACACCGGCCTGCCCGCCTTCGCGCAGTCCCTGGCCGACGCGGTCGGCGAGTTGCGGGCCTCGGGCATCGCACTGGACGCGCTGCTGGGTGACCACCAGGTCGTCGTCCGGAACGGCAAGCGCATCCCCGTACCCGGAGGTACGGAGTCCCTGGGCGTGTGGAACAAGACCGAGCCGGTGTGGGACGACCGGTCAGGCGGCTACACCGAGGTGGCCATGGGCACCAGTTACCTCCAGGCAGTCGGGTTCGACGGCAGCCGCTGCCCGGTGGCCCGTACGCTCCTGAGCTTCTCGCAGTCCCCCAACCCGAACTCCCCGCACTACAGCGACCAGACCGAGCTCTTTTCTGCGGAACGCACCCTGAGGGGGAGGTTCTGCGAGAAGGACATCCTCACCTCGCCCGGGCTGCGCGTCGAGTACGTCTACGAGCGCTAGCGTCCCCGTCCGGATGACCGAGCCCACCGAGGCGCCACCTTGGTGGGCTCTCACCGTCGAGACGAGCGGTGTCGGCGGCGATTGCATGACCTGTCATGCGCGGGCCGGCCGGTCCAAGGTCGAGTCGGAGGCTCGCCGGTTGATCTGCGACGACCTCGCCTGCCAGGTGCATACGTTCACCGAGCAGGTGGAGGGGCTGACCGCGCGGCAGCTTCGGGACAGTCCGACCGGACAGAACCCCAGCTCTTCCTACTCCGACGCTGGGTGGCGGTCGAGCGAGGGGGACAGTGCTCGGGCAAGATGCCGGTCACCGCGAGAGGGTCAACCTCATGCGCGGGTTGTTCACCGAGATGACGAGGGGGTCGCAGCGCTCGACGGGGGCGGTGGACCGAGGCGTGGGCACCGCCGTACATGCCAGGTGGAACCAGGGTTCGCGTACTTGGACGGAACGGGGGTAGAAGGGCGGCTCCCGACCAGAGGAGACCTCATGCCAACCGCAAGAGAGATCATGACGCCCAACGCCGAATGCGTGAACGTCGACGAGAGCGTGGTCGAGGCCGCCGAGAAGATGGCTCGCCTCGACGTCGGCTCGCTGCCCATCTGCGGCAACGACGACCGGCTCAAGGGCATGCTCACCGACCGCGACATCGTCGTCAAGGTGCTCGCCAAGGGCAAGGACCCCAAGTCCTGCCTGGCCGGCGAGCTGGCCCAGGGCAAGCCCTTCACCATCGGCGCCGACGACGACGCGCGCGAGATCCTGCGCACGATGGCCACCCACAAGGTCCGCCGCCTCCCGGTCATCGACGGCCAGTCGCTCGTCGGCATGGTCGCGCTGGCCGACGTCTGCCGCGCGCTGCCCGACTCCCCGGTCGGCGACCTGCTGGACGCGCTCACCAGCGACTGAAGACCGATCACCAAGGCCTAGCCCGCTTCGGTGGTGCCCCTGGCGCGGGACTGGCGGCGCAGGGCCAGGACCATGTCGACGACCACCACCACGGCCAGCACCGCCATGACGACGCTGAGCCAGGTGATCCCGGCCAGAAGTCCGAGCGCGCCGATGACGACTATCCCGACCAAGGCGAACGAGCCGAGTCTGAGGTGGACCACATCGCGAGGTGTGGTCCTGACCTCGGGCTGACCGGCGGGCGTCACTCCTTCTGGCTGGTTCTGTTCGGCTCCCATGATCCCCTCCAGGGCGGATTCTCAGCAGCGGGTCAGATGCTCGTCTACCCCTCCACCGGCCCGCAAACTGCAGTTTCATCCTGGTCAGCCGGGTATGGGACTCCGGAAGGAGGAGCCGATGACCACGTTTGGATATTTCCTGTCAAGCGAGGAACACAGCCCGGAAGAGCTGGTACGGCAGGCGAAGCTCGCCGAGCAGGCCGGCTTCGAGAGCCTGTGGATCTCCGACCACTACCACCCATGGCTGGACGAGCAAGGGCAGAGCTCGTTCGTCTGGTCGGTGATCGGCGCGCTCTCGCAGGTCGTCTCCCTGCCGATCACGACCGCGGTCACCTGCCCGCTGGTCAGGATCCACCCGGCGGTCATCGCCCAGGCCGCGGCCACCAGCGCGGTACTCGCCGGCGGCCGGTTCCGGCTGGGCGTCGGCACGGGTGAGGCGCTGAACGAGCACATCGTGGACTCGCGCTGGCCACCGGCGGCCGAGCGCCTGGACATGCTGGAGGAGGCGGTCGCCCTGATGCGGCGGCTGTGGGCCGGCGAGCTGGTCACCCACCGCGGCGAGCACTACACCGTGGACACCGCCCGCCTGTACACGCTGCCCGACCAGCCGCCGCCGGTCTACATGTCGGGGTTCGGGGAGAAGTCGGTGGAACTGGCCGGGCGGATCGCCGACGGCTACATCTGCACGGGTCCCAGCGCGGAGCTGGTGGAACGCTTCCGCAAGGCGGGCGGCGCGGGGAAGCCGGTGCAGGGCGGGCTGAAGGTGTGCCACGCGCCCGACCAGGAGCAGGGCCAGGCCACCGTCCACCGGTTGTGGCCCACCCAGGGCATCGTGGGCGAGGCGTCCCAGCTCCTGCCGCTGCCCAGGCATTTCGAGGAGCTGGCCCAGATGGTCACGCCGCAGGAGGCGGCCAAGGGCTCGCCATGCGGTCCCGACCCCGACGAGCACCTCCAAGCGATCAAGGCTTACGTGGACGCGGGCTTCGACGAGATCCACATCAGCCAGATCGGCCCCGACCAGGACGCCTTCTTCGAGTTCTACGCCACCAAGGTCCTGCCCGAGCTGCGGTAGGAGCACCGCTCGATCGCGTGGAATGGGTCACTCGTCGTGGGCCGAGGCGCGCTCGATGGTGGCCTTGACCACGCCGAAGATGGCGCCCTGGAGCGCCGCGGCGACCAGGACCTCGCCCCAGCCGTACCGGGTCGAGTCCGCCCGCGGCGGTTCCGGCTTGCCTGAAGCGACCTTCCACACCTGCTTGAAGATGGTCCCGGCGACGAGGCCGCCAAGCACGCCTCCCACCATCCTTGCTGGTTTCGCCATCGTCTCATTCATGGTGCACGCGTCTACCCGCGCGGCGCCGGGCTAGTCATCCAGCAGCTCATCCTGGGGGAGGTCTCGATCGGTGAACATGGCGAGCAGGTGGCCGATGGGGATGCCGGCTTCGGTGGGATACCGGAAGTGCTGGTCGACGTTGAGCGTGTAGCGGTTGTGGCGGCCGACGCGTTCGCGGGTGACGTAGTTGGCCTCGTGCAGGTCGTTGACGATGCTCTGCACGGTGCGCTCGGTGATCCCGATCCAGGAGGCTATCTCGCGCAGCCGTACCTCGGGGTTGCGGGCGATCTCCAGCAGCACGCGGGCGTGGTGGGTGAGGAAGGTCCAGGCCGGAGGCTGCGCAGCGTTCACGGTTCCGAGTCTGCCAGGTACCGGGCAGTGTCGATTTGGTTACCTTCCTCCGGGTTTATAGGAAAAGTATTTCAGGTAACATGCTTCAGGCTTTATGGTTCCGCTGAGCCAGATTCCCATCCCGGCCGAGGGGGGCGGGTATTGCGATGTCTGAACATGTGCATGGCTACCATCGTGAAAACCTGGCCGCCGACCGGGTCGGCGTGAGCCCGCTGTGGGTGACCTGCCGGCCTTTGCCCGGCGGCATCCTGATGACCGTGTCGGGTGAGTTGGACGCCTCCAACGCCGGCGACCTCGCCGCCTACATCCAGCGCGAACATCGGCGGCCCGAGCTCCCGCTGGTGCTGGAGCTGGCCGGGGTGTCCTTCATGGACAGCTCCGGCCTGTACGTGCTCATCGAGCAGAACCACCGCGCCGACAGCCACGGCACCAAGCTGCATCTGGCCGCTCCGCACGAGCGCGTGGTGCGCGTGCTGGAGATCACCGGCGCTCTCCAGGTGCTGAACACCTATGACACGCTCGACGAGGCGATGGCGGCCGCCGACCTGATCGATCCCCACGCTGTCCCCCGCTGAGGTCAGACGCTGCCGGGGAAGACCGTCGTCCAGTCGTCCTTGATGCTGATCACGGTCCAGTCCTGGGCCAGGGCCTTCTCCGCCCCCGTGTCGTAGGCGAACTCGCGTTCGGCGTCGTCGTGGTGCAGCAACAGCCCCAGACCGTCGCCGAACTCCCACATGGGCACGTCCCCGTTGGAGTTGCCCACGCTGATCACCGGCCGCCGCCCCAGCCTGCTCCAGATGCGCGGCGGCTTCTCCGGCCCGTCGTCGAAGAACTCCACCCGATCCTTGTAAACCACCTCCCCGTCCCGGTAGGTCAGGGCGATGCTGCTGCCGATGACGCGCTCGGGCGGGATGCCGTAGAAGGTCTGAGCGATGGGCCGCATGAAGTCCCGGTCACCCGCCGAGGCGATGTAGGTGGCGAAACCGTTGGCCTCCAGGTAGCGCAGGAGCTCGATCATCGGCTGGTAGACGCACTGGCTGTACGGCTTGCGCAGCGTCGGATGGGTGGCCTCGGCGAAGAACCTGGTCACGGCCTTGGCGTAGTCCTGCACGGTGACGCCGGTGAAGGCCTGCTCGACACCCTTCGCGAGAACCCCGAGGTCGGTGTCGTCGCCGTTGTAGTGCTTGACCACCGCCTCGTTGAGCCACGCGAAGTCCTTGGTGTAGGCCGCTTTCCACGGCTGCCGCGAGCGCAGGCCCGGATCCTGCTCCGCCTGCTCGGCGAACCGGCGCAGGTTGAAGTCGAGCTGGATCGGGATCGGCTTCTCGCACCACAGCGTCCCGTCGTTGTCGAAGACCGCGACCCGCTCCTCGCCGGGAAGGGTCAGCGACTCCACGAACGAGGTGATCGCGGCCCTGGTAGGTGTGTCACGCCACGATGCGAGAAATTCCATAAGGTGCTCGTCTCCCGATAAACGCAGGTCAAACGAGTGATACACCGGGCTTGATCTTCCCTTGGCGCACGACAGGGGAGGAACGCACGGTGACGCAGAGCGAGAAGCCCAACATCCTGGTGATCTGGGGCGACGACATCGGGATCACCAATCTGAGCTGCTACAGCGACGGCCTGATGGGCTACCGCACCCCCAACATCGACCGGCTCGCCGAGGAGGGCATGCGCTTCACCGACTCGTACGGCGAGCAGTCCTGTACGGCGGGCCGCGCCTCCTTCATCACCGGACAGAGCGGCTTCCGCACCGGCCTGACCAAGGTCGGGATGCCCGGTGCCGAGGTCGGCCTGCAGGCCGAGGACGTGACGATCGCCGAGCTGTTGAAGAACCACGGCTACGCCACCGGCCACTTCGGCAAGAACCACCTGGGTGACCGCAACGAGTACCTGCCGACGGTGCACGGGTTCGACGAGTTCTTCGGTAGCCTCTACCACCTCAACGCCGAGGAGGACCCGGAGGACCCCGACTACCCCAAGGAGAGCGAGTTCCCCGGCTTCCACGCGCAGTTCAAGCCGCGCGGCGTGCTGCGGTGCAAGGCGACCGACGTCGACGACCCGACCGAGGACCCCAGGTTCGGGCGGGTCGGCAAGCAGACGATCGAGGACACCGGCCCGCTGACCCGCAAGCGCATGGAGACCTGCGACGACGAGTTCACCGAGGCGACCAAGGACTTCATCTCCCGCCAGAGCGAGGCCGGCACGCCGTTCTTCGTGTGGTTCAACACCACGCACATGCATCTGCGTACGCACACGAAGCCTGAAAGTCTCGGCCAAGCGGGCCGCTGGCAGTCGCCGTACCACGACACGATGATCGACCATGACCGCAACGTCGGCGACGTGCTCGCGCACCTGGACGAGCTCGGCCTGGCCGAGAACACGATCGTCATGTACGGCACCGACAACGGCCCGCACATGAACACCTGGCCGGACGGGGCGATGACGCCGTTCCGCAGCGAGAAGGACACCAACTGGGAGGGCGCGTTCCGCGTCCCGCTGGTGATCCGCTGGCCGGGGAAGATCCCGGCGGGGGTGGTGTCGAACGAGATCGTCCAGCACCACGACTGGCTGCCGACGTTCCTGGCGGCCGCGGGGGAGCCGGACGTCAAGGAGAAGCTGCTCAAGGGCCACCAGGCGGCGGGCAAGACGTTCAGGAACCACATCGACGGCTACAACCTGCTGCCCTACCTGACCGGCGAGGTGGACAGGAGCCCGCGCGAGGGGTTCATCTACTTCGACGACGACGGCAACCTGGTCGCGCTGCGCTACGACAACTGGAAGTTCGTGTTCATGGAGCAGCGCACCGAGGGCACGCTGGAGCTGTGGGCGGACCCGTTCACCGTGCTGCGCATCCCCAAGATCTACAACCTGCGCACCGACCCGTTCGAGCGCGCAGACAAAACCTCCAACACCTACTGGGACTGGTTCATGTCCAAGGGGTACCTGACGTTCCTGGCGCAGAAGATCGCGGTCGAGTTCGCCAAGACGTTCGCCGAGTATCCACCGGCGCAGAAGGCGGCGTCCTTCACCATCGACGACGCTCTGGCCAAGATGGCGGAACACGGTAGTGGCACTCACAACTGACGCGCTGACGTGGATTCCCGGGGGCCTGTTCCAGATGGGGTCGAACGACCACTATCCGGAGGAGGCCCCCGTCCGGGCCGTTGCCGTGGACGGGTTCTGGATCGACCCCCACCCGGTGACGAACGCGGCGTTCGCGGCGTTCGTCGCCGCGACCGGCTACGTGACCGTGGCCGAGCGGCCGCTGGACCCGGCCGACTTCCCCGGGGCCGCGCCGGAGAACCTCGTGCCCGGTTCGATGGTGTTCCAGCCGACCTCGGGCCCGGTCGACCTGCGCCACCTGAGCCAGTGGTGGGCGTGGGTGCCCGGCGCGTCCTGGCGCCAGCCGTACGGCAGGCGGACCGAGGACCACCCCGTGGTCCACGTGGCCTACGAGGACGCGGAGGCCTACGCCCGCTGGGCGGGGCTGGCGCTGCCCACCGAGGCCGAGTGGGAGTACGCCGCGCGCGGCGGCCTCGACGGCGCGCCGTTCACCTGGGGTCACGAACCCGAGCAACCGGGACAGCGGCTGGCCAACTACTGGCACGGCGACTTTCCCTGGCGGGCGGAGCGCGGGTACGGCACGACCTCAGCCGTGGGCTCCTTTCCCGCCAACGGGTACGGCCTGCACGACATGGCGGGAAATGTCTGGGAATGGACCGCGGACTGGTACACCGAACAACGGCATGACGACCAGCCCTGCTGCGCGCCGCGCAACCCGCGCGGCGGCAGCGTCGAGGACAGCTACGACCCGGCGCAACCGCAGTTCCGCATCCCGCGCAAGGTCATCAAGGGCGGATCCCACCTGTGCGCCGACAGCTACTGCAGGCGTTACCGGCCTGGGGCCCGCCGCCCGCAGATGATCGACACCGGGATGAGCCACATCGGCTTCCGCTGCGTCCGCAGAACTCACGAGGCGTAGATCATCCAGTCAGGCGCGGTCGTGGAGGGTGACGTGGTAGCCGTCCGGGTCGGCGAAGGTGAAGGTCCGGCCGAAGGGGCCGTCGATCGGTGCTGAGACGATCGTGTGACCGTCAGCGGTGAGAGCGTCGTGGATGGCCTGGACGTCCGTGGCGTGGAGCCAGATCGCGGCACCGATCCCGGGCCGGGCCGCGGAGGCGAGATCGGTGCCGGGCACGACGTCGCGGAGCGCGAACGCGATCGGCTCCGTCTCGAAGACGACCGCGTGCGGAGGCCCGGCCTGGGAGCGGACGAGCCCGAGGTACTGCTCGTAGAACGCCTGCGAAGCGTCGAGGTCGCCCACCTGGAGCGAGATGAAGTCGGGGCCGGTGACGGGCATGACGATACTCCTTCCTTTGTGTCAGTTTTCTGACACAGCTCAACCTATGTCAGAATACTGACATGACGCAAAACGGTGTCGACCTGGAAACGTCACTGGGCTACCTGCTCAAGGAGGCGTCGAGCGCGCTCCGCGCCGCCATGGAGGAGGTGTTGCGGCCGCTCGGGATGAGCATCACGCACTACTCCTGCCTCGAACTGCTGGCCCAGCGACCCGGCCTGTCGAACTCCGAGCTCGCGCGCGGCGCCTTCGTGACACGGCAGTCGATGAACGTGCTGCTCCAGGCCCTGGAGCGAGACGGCTACGTGACCAGGCCGGCTGAGGCGCCCGTCGGGAAGGCCCTCCCCACGCGGCTCACGCCCCGCGGCCGGCGCAGCCTCGCGAAGGCGACCGTGGCCGTCCGGTCCGTCGAGGTCAGGATGCTGTCCGGCATGACCGAGGCCGAGCGGTCGGACGCGCTCCGGATCCTGCGCGGCATGATCCATTCCCTGCGCGACGACAGCGAGGGCGCATAACTCAGTCAGGCTCGACCAGGTCGTGCCGGGACGTCACCCTGAGCTTCCGCAGCACGCTGGCCACATGCTGCTCGACCGTCCGCTTGGACAGGAACAGCACCTCGGCGATCTCCCGGTTGGTACGGTTACCCGCCAGCAGCCGAGCCACGTCCCGCTCCCGCGGCGACAGCTCGTTGCCGTACCCGCGCCGCCCCCGCCGGGACTGGGCGGCCGATCCGTTGTCCCGCAGCACATGACGGCAACGCGCCGCGTCCCTGGTGGCGCCGAGCCCGTCGAAGGTCTCGGCCAGCTCGGTGAGCGCGTCGGTGGCGTCCGGCTGCTCCAGCCGTAACCGGCACAGCGCCTCCTTCTCCGCGAGCAGCGCCACCTGGTAGGGCGCGGGCAGCCGGGCGCAGGCCCGCTGCGCTGACGCGTAATGGTCGATGGCCTCGGCCAGCGCGCTCCTGGCGGCGGCGATGTCGCCGAGGCAGGCGTTCACCGCGGCCGCCGCGCCCGGCGCGTCGCGTCCGTCGATCTGCGCGCGCAGCTCGGCGAGCAGGTCCTCCGCCTGGCCGGTCAGCCCGGCCTGGCACAGCGCGGTCACCGCGGCGGGCACGAGTTCGCCGGCCCAGGACCACACCCCCTTGGCGCGCAGCAGTTCGAGCCCGGTACCGGCCTCGGCGACGGCCGCGTCGGTGTCCTCGCGGGACAGGTGCATCCTGATCATCCCGGCGTGCGCGGACAGCGCCACCGGGGTGATCGCGTTGGCCGGGTTGCGCACGCCGGTGTTGTCGAAGTGCGCGAGCGCGGTCTCCCATTCGCCGCGGGCCACCGACAGCCACGCCAGCACCAGCTCCAGCTCGGTGGTCACCGGCAACAGCTCGGAGTAGGAGTTCAGGTAGGCGGCCGCTTTGCCGGTGAGGTGCGCCCAGGTTCCCGCGTACCAGTCGAGCCGCAGCTCGGTCGTGAGGCCGACGCTCATGATGTAACCGGCGTCGCAGTCCGCCGCCAGGCGCAGCCCGATGGACAGGTGGGTGCGCGCCAGGTCGTAGTGGCCGGTCCACGAGCACGCGTCGGCCAGGTTGCAGTGCGCCCTGGCCAGCTCGCGGTGCTCGGCCGCGCTGACGACCCGTTCCGGCAGCTGCTTGGCCAGTTCCCAGCCGTCGTGGTCGCCGATGTGCACGCGGTTGGCGACGGCGTTGGCGAGCAGGGTGACGCGCAGCTGCGGGTCGGTGGCGTCGGCCAGCACCTGCTCCGCCCGCGACATCCACCGCAGGTTCTCCGCGATCGGCCTGGTCCCGATGTACGGCTCGGCCAGCACGTTCATGCCGCGCGCCGCCAGTTCCGGACGGCCGCGCAGCTCGTTGACCGCGAGCTCGATCTCCATCCAGCCCGCTTCCAGCCCGCGTTCCTCGCGGACCAGGAGCAGGCCGAGGCTGAGGCGGATCTCGCCGCGGATCTCCGCCGACAGCCGCGGGTCGGCCATCAGCTTGCTCAGCAGCGCGGTCGCCTCACGCTGGTCCAGCCCGGCGCGTGCGGCTCGGGCGAACTTCACGGCGATCCGGTCCACGTCGGACGGCCCGAGCGCGGGTTCGTTCAGCAACCGGCGCAGGAGCGCTGTGGCGGTGTCCGTGTCACCCGCGGAATAGGCGGCGTCGGCCGCGGCTTCGCCGTACGACACCCAGTCAACGAGCCGCCCGGCGCACCTGGCGTGCTCGGCGAGCTGGGCGTACGGCAGCGGATGTTCCTTGCGTAACGCCTGCATCGCGCGGACGTGCAGTTCTTCGCTCTCCGGTCCGGTCAGGCGCTGGTAGGCGGCGCGGCGGGCGAGAACGTGCCGGAACCCGTAGCTGCCGGTACCCGCAGGCACCAGCATGTTGCCGCGTAGCGATTCCACCAGCGCGACCCGCGTGCGGGCGCTGTCCAGCCCGGCCACCTGGGACAGCAGGGTCGCCGACGCGGGTGCGTCGGTGACCGCCGCGGCCAGGACCAGCGCCACGGCGTCCTCCGACAGGGCGGCCAGGCGGCTCGCGGTCGTGTCGAGTACCCCTGCGGGCACGTCCACGGCGTCGATGTGCGCGGGCGTGGGCGCCGCCGACTCCAGGGCGTGCAGGATTTCCTCGGCCACGTAGGGGATCCCGCCGGAGCGTTCGTGCAGGGCCGTGACGAAGGTGGCGGCCAGGGCCACGCCCGGCAGGATGTCCAGCGCCAGGGCGTGCAACTCGCGGCGGTCGAGTGGGGACAGGGACAGCCGGGCCACGGTGCTGGCCCCGTCGGGGGTGGCGGCCAGGCCGAGTGGCCCGCCGTCGGTCAGGTCCTCCGGCCGGTAGGTGAGCACCAGGGCCAGGCCGTCCGGTGGTTCTGCGAGGAGGAACCGCAGCAGGTGCCGGGTGCCCTCGTCGGCCCAGTGCAGGTTCTCCATGATCAGTACGCAGGTGCCGAGCGCGCACAGCAGTTCGCGGACGCCGCGGAAGAACCGGTGCCGTTCCGCGCTGGGTTCACCCAGCGGTTCCGGTGCCGCTGGGAGCAGGTGCGCGATCTCCGGCAGGTAGGGGCGGACGGCGCCCACGACCGGGTTCAGCTCGGCTCCGATCAGTCGCGGACCGCATCGGCGCAGGCAGTCCAGTACGGGACCGTACGGAAAGGGTTCGGGGCCCGGCTGGCAACTGCCGACGGCCACCCAGCGGCGGCTCTGGGGCAGGCCGGCGATGAGCGTGTGGACCAGCCTGGTCTTGCCGATGCCCGCCTCGCCCGCAACGAAGGCCAAGGACGGCGGTCCGGTCACCACCTTCAGCAGCGTGGCCAATTCGGCGTCCCGGCCGACCATGTCCGGTCGTCTGCGGTTCATGCGTTGAGCGTAGGTACGGCCACAGTGGTGCGTGCGATTAGTAAGTGAACGCGGTCAATAAATACGTACCCCTACGCGTCAGGACCTCGATTGTTCGGCACTCGCCCAGGGGTGATCGTGAGCGCCGAGTGGGCTCGGTATTTCCGCCGCAGCGATTGGGAGTCCTCATGCAAGTACCCCGTAAGTACCCCTATCCCGTCCCTCGTGAAGGGACACCGGCATGAAGCAGATCTTCGCGGCCCTGGTGGGCGCGGCGTTATTGACCGGCGGGTCAACCACCGCCGCAGCCGCCGCGCCACCGCCAGGGCACGTGGTGCAGGCGAAGAAGCACATCCCCGGCAGCTACATCGTGGTGCTCAAGGACGCGAACCCCACCGCGATCCGCACCTCCTCCGCGAACCTGGCGAGCAGGTACGGCGGTGACCTCAGGGCCACGTTCGTCGCGACGATCCACGGGTTCGCCGTGCGCGCCATGTCCGAGCAGCAGGCCCGGCGGCTGGCCGCCGACCCGGCCGTACGCACCGTCTACGAGGACGGCACCGCCAGTACGGCCGGCGACCAGCCCAACCCGACATGGGGGCTGGACCGGGTCGACCAGCGCGACACGCCGCTGGACAAGAACTACGCGTGGAACGGGGACGGAGCGAACACCACCGTCTACATCATCGACTCCGGGATCAAGAAGGACTTCGCCGAGTTCGAGGGCCGGGCCGGCGTCGGCGCGGACTTCATCGACGACGGCCAGAACGGCAACGACTGCTTCGGCCACGGCAACCACGTGGCGGGCACCATCGGCAGCAGGACGTACGGCGTGGCCAAGAAGGTCAAGCTCGTGGCGCTGCGCGCGCTGGGCACCAACTGCGGCAACACCGGACCGGACTCGGCCTCCGTGCAGGCGATGGAGTGGGTCGCCGCCAACGGCGCGCCCAACAGCGTCGTCAACATGAGCCTGCGGATGGACAACGCAGGAGTCGGCGACGAGGCGCTGAAGGCGGCCACCGCCAAGGGGCACCTGTTCGTGGTGGCGGCGGGCAACGAGAACCAGGACGCCTGCAACGTCAGCCCGGCGCGGGTGCCTGAGGCCGTCACGGTCGGCGGCACCGCGCTCACCTCCCAGGGCGGCGACGCCCGCTACAGCGGGTCCAACCACGGTACCTGCGTGGACATCTCGGCCCCGGCGCAGAACGTCGTGTCGCTGTCGCTGAGTGAGGGCGGCACGGCGACCATGACCGGCACGTCGATGGCAACGCCGCACGTGGCGGGGGCCGCGGCGATGTACCGCACGTGGAAGCCGGGTGATTCGCCGCAGCAGGTGCGTGACGCGCTGGTGGCCAACGCGACGGACGGGAAGATCCCGGACCTCCCGTCCGGCACGCCGAACAAGCTGCTGTACACCAAGTTCATCGGCGGCGGCGGGGGCACCTGCGCCGCGGGCAGCAACGCCACCGACGTGGCCATTCCGGACGCGGGCGCCGCGGCGGAGAGCCCGGCGACGGTGACCGGCTGCACCGGCAACGCCTCGGCGACCACCGCGGTGAAGGTCGACATCAACCACACCTTCACAGCGGACCTGGCGATCGAGCTGGTCGGCCCCTCCGGCGCCGTGTTCGGTCTCAAGAAGTCCGGCGGCATGGGCGAGGCCACGGGCGTGCACACCGTCTTCATGGTCAACGCCTCAGGCGAGACGAAGAACGGCACCTGGAAGCTGCGCGTGACCGACGTCTACACCTACGACACCGGCGTGATCGACGCCTGGACGGTGACTCCATGAAGCGCATCCTGATCGCGGCCGCCGGCGTCGCGCTGATCGTGTCCGGGGTGACCGGTGTCGCCCAGGCCGGCACCGACGTCCCCGCGGCGAACTACGAGGGCGGCACCGTTCCGACCGGTCTCGGCGACGTGTCGCCGAAGTTCTACGGCGGGCAGGACGCCACCCTCTCGGAGTTCCCGGCGATCATCGCCGGGTTACGCGAGGGCGGCCCGCGCCCGCAGGGCCAGAGCTGCACCGGCTCGGTCATCGCCAAACGCAAGATCCTCATCGCCGCGCACTGCGCGGACGCGGCCGGGATGAAGTCCTTCCTGTACGGGCTGGACGATCTCAACGCCGGAGGGGGCACGCGGCTGACGGTCAAGGAGTACGCCAAGCATCCCCAGTACGTGAACTTCGACCAGGGCTACGACGTGGCCGTGGTGACCACGAACGAGGACATCCCCGTACCGCAGGAGAAGTGGGCCACGTTCGCCACCTCGGCCGACGCGGGCAGCGCCTGGAGGGTCGGCGACAACGGCCTCGGCTTCGGCTACGGCAAGAAGACCCACGACGACAGCCCGGCCGACGTCACCCTGGACAAGGCGACGCTGCCGATCGTGGACGGCGCCCGGGTCTGTACCGGCGTCGGCGCCGGGTTCAAGGCCGAGACCATGATCTGCGCCGGCTACGGCGACGGGCACATCACCATCCTGCCCGGAGACAGCGGCGGGCCGCTGATCGTCGGCGGGAAGGTCGTCGGCGTCGCGTCCTGGAGCCGGTCGGACTTCAAGTGGTACAGCGTCTACGGCCGCCTGGACAACGACATGGGCGACTGGGTGAAGAAGAAGGTCGAGGAGGACCAGCCGCCGAGCGGCTTCACCTTGGGTGTCAGCCCGTCGTCGGTGCGGGTGGATCCCGGCGGCTACATCTCCACCAACGTCACCACGACCGCGGGCAACTCTCCGGAATCTGTGGAACTGTCCGCTTCGGGCCTGCCGAGCGGTGCGGAAGCGGTGTTCCAGCCCAGGTCGATCCCCGCTGGTCGCACCGCCAAGCTGACCGTGAAGACCTCGTCCACCACCCCGGCGGGGGAGCACAAGATCACGGTGACGGGGACGGGCAGCTCGGGCACCAGGTCCACCACGCTCACCCTGACCGTCGGCGGCACCCAGCCGGGCGACCTGACCATCAGCCTGTCGCCGAGCGCTGCGACGATCCAGCCCGGCTTCTCGGTCATCTCCACCGTCAAGGCGCCGGGCGCCACCAGCCCGGTCACCCTCACCGCGTCCGGCGCCCCGGCCGGGGTGACGGTCCAGTTCCTGCCCGCGACGGTGAACCCCGGGGGGAGCTCGACGTTGTTCCTGACCACGTCGTTCTCTGTCGCACCGGGGACGTACAAGATCAAGGTCACGGGGACGGGTGGCGGGAAGTCCGGTAGCGCGGACTTCACCCTCACCATCGCACGGAGATAACGCAGGGTACGGCGCGGGGCCGGGTCGGACCCGGCCCCGCGTCGTGGGGATGTCTCGAAGGCAGCCGCTTCGTGGCCGTCACCTCTTGGTGAGCTCCTGACTCCTCTCAACGGGGTGCCCAAAGGTGGCGCGGGAGGGGCGGGCGCGGAAGACTGCCGCGATGGGCGCCTTCGAGCGTGTCGTCGTCAACGACGTCGACGTGACCGCCTACGTCGAAGCCGAGCTCGACCGGCTCCACCCCGCGCGCGTGCTGGCCCGCGAGGCCGCTTCCCCCGACGACTACCGGACTGCCTGGCACGCCATCGAGGCACAGTGGGCGGCGACCCTCGACCGCGCCAGGCTGTTGCCCGAGGCCAAGCTGCACGAGCGGGTCGACGGCGAGTGGTCGTTCGTCGAGACCCATCGGCACCTGCTGTTCGCCGGCGACGCCTGGCTCGGCAACGCCGTACCACCCGCTGGGCTTCCCGCATGGCGGGATGCCGCCCGACGCGGTGGCGAAACTCGGGCTCACCCTCGAAGCCACCCCGACACTGGACGAGGTGCTCGCGCCACGGCTCGCCCGCATGGCCACGATGCGTCGCGTCATCGACGGCCTCACCGAGGCCGAGCTCGACCGGGTGTGCGCCCGTAAACCGGCGGACCCGTACCCCGACCAGGAGTACGTCGTGCGCCGCTGCCTCAAGGTGGTGCTGAAGGAAGAGGCCGAGCACCACCGCTACGCCGTACGCGACCTCGCCGCCCTCGAGGCCGGCGCCTGGTAGCCGATGCTCCGGAGCAGGGCCCGCAGCCGGTCCTCGATCTCCGCTGCGGTCATCTCCTCCTGACGCAGCAGGACGAATCCGATCGCGCTGGACAGGATGTCGGCGATGAGGGCGGGATCGGTCCCCTCAGGCAGCTGACCGGCGTCGATGGCGCGCTGGGCGATCTCGGGCAGGGTGTCCAGCCGCGGCTGCAGGTAGCGCGCGCGGTAGGCGGTCACCAGGTCTGGGTAGTCGACCGACGCCCCGATCACCCGGGCCATCAACATGCGGAACCGGGGCTGGCTGAGGGGTTCGGCGGTGGAGCTGACCAGCTCGTCCAGGCTCCGCCCGGCCGGTGGCGCGTCCAGGTCGGCGCCGCGGGCGTGTTCGAGCGTGGCCATGAGCAGGTCGTCCTTGGAGCGCCACCGCCGGTACACGGTCAGTTTCGCCACACCGGCGCGCTGCGCGACGGCCTCGATGCTGGTGCCCGCGGCGCCGCGCTCGATCAACAGGTCGAGCGCCGCCTCCAGGATGGCGGCGTCGTTACCCGGGTCACGTGGGCGGCCGTGGCGTTCTACGCCGGCCACAGCACCTGATTCAGCCATGCGGTCAGTTTGTCTGGTGCCGGGCTGCCACGCCAACCGACGTGCCCGTCCGGGCGGACCAGCACCACATCCTCGTTGGCCGTGATGAGAGCTATGACGTTGTCGGCGCCGAGCTGGGCCGCCGCCGCCTCGGCGTGCCGTACGGCCTCACCCTCATCGCCCGACAGGACGGCCCACCGGCCCTCGATCGCGGCGTGGAGCGTGACCTCACCGCCGTCGCGACGGCGGCACCGGATGTCCGGCATCCGGTCGCCGGGGCGCGGTCCCGCGCCGTGCGAACGCGGCGCCAGCGGCCCGCCCCGATAGCTGATGCCCAGCTGAGAGGAGACCTGCAGAAGCTTCCGCTGTACGGCGGGCAGCCGGACAGCGGGGAGGACCACCTTGTCGCGTACCAGCCGCTTCCACCGGGTGTCCGGCAGCATGATGCCCACCGCCGTACTCGTGGCCCTCAGCACCTTTTCCGCCAGCGGTCGCCGTTCGCCTTCGTAGGTGTCCAGCAGTCGCTGGTCGGCGCGACCGCCGGCGACCAGGACCAGCTTCCAGGCGAGATTCTCCGCGTCGCCGAGCCCGGTGTTCTGCCCCTGCCCGCCCGTGGGGCTCTGGATGTGCGCCGCGTCGCCCGCCAGCAAGATCCTCCCGCGCCGGTAGCTGTCGGCGAGACGGCGGTGGATCCTGAACTCCGAGGCCCACTTGACCTCGGTGACCGTGTCGAGCCCGAGCCCGCTGCGGCGGGAGAACTCCCGCAGCACGCGATCGGTGATCTCGGTTTCCGACAGGTCGTCCGGTGGTGGCGACGGTGGTTCCGAGAACACCCGCCAGGTGTCGTCGGGCAGCGCGGTCACCGACAGCATGTGACCGGTGTCCATCCAGGTGGTGCTGCCGTTCCTGTCGTAGGGCCAGGTGGCTTTGACGTCGACCATCAGCAGGTTCTGGATGAGCTTGCGGCCGGGGAAGCCGATACCGGCGAGTTTGCGCACAACGCTGTGCGCGCCGTCGCAGCCGACCAGCCAGGCGGTCTCGATGCGCTGCTGCGTACCATCGGCCGCCTGGGCGGTGACGGTGACACCCGCGCCGTCCTGGCGGGCCCCGACCAGTCGCGTGTCCCACTCGACGTCGCCGCCGAGTTCACGCAGGCGTTGCCGCAGCGTGCCTTCGATCTCGGCCTGGGAGATCAGCAGCGTTCGCTTCGGCATGACGGCGGCGGCCTGGCCTACGTGTAACCGCAGCACGGTCTTGGATCCTTCGTTGTAGGACATGTTGAGCATGGTCTGCGACCTTTCCGGCAGGTCGCCCAGCGCGCCGATGCGTTCCAGGACCTCGACGCCACGCGGTTGGAGGCCCAGGGCGCGAGAGGTGATGGCCGGGCCGGGGGCGCCGTCGATGACGCGGACGGGGATGTGGTGGAGCGTCAGGTGAATGGCCAGGGCCAGGCCTGTGGGGCCGGCGCCGGCGATGAGTACGTTGTCGGTCACTTAGTAAACGATACGGTACCGATTATTAAGTAGAACAGTGACCTCCGTCACCATCCGTAGGTGACCGTCCTTGGCCTGCGTTGCTCACTACGATCTGATAAATCGGACTAAAGCGTCAGGCAGGGGGCAGTGTGGAGCTTCGCGACATCGAGATCTTCCTGACCCTCGCCGAGGAACTGCACTTCGGCCGCACCGCGGAACGGCTGCACCTCACCCAGGGGCGCGTCAGCCAGGCGATCAAGAAGCAAGAGCGCCTGATCGGCGCCGCCCTGTTCGAACGCACCAGCAGAAGAGTGGCACTCACCGAGATCGGGCGGCAGCTCTACGCCGACCTCAAACCGGTACGGCGCAGCCTCGACGAAGGGCTGGAGCGCGCCAAGCTGGCCGCGAAGGGCAAGACCGCAGCACTGCGGGTCGGCATGATGGCGAGCAACTCTCTCGAACTGCGGCCCTTCTGGGAGGCCTTTCGCGCCCGCCATCCCGAATGGCTCCTGCAGATCCGGCATCAGGGCATCTACGACCCGCTCGCCGCTCTGCGCTCCGGGGCGTTCGACGTGCTGGTCGCCTGGTTGCCGCTGGAGGAGCCCGGCATCGTCAACGGGCCCGTCCTGTTCACCGAGCCCAGGGTCATGGCGGTGGCCGCCGACCACAGGCTGGCCGAGCGGGACACGGTCTCTTTGGAGGTGCTGGGCGATTTTCAGACCTGCCGCCCCATCTGGCAGGAGCACCAGCAGTGGGTGGACCACACGCTCCCCTATTACACACCGCGCGGCCGTACCGTCTTCCATGGACCGGCGATCAGCTCATGGGACGAGCTCATCTTCACCGTGGCGTCGGGTGAGGCCATCATGCCCCAGTACCAACACGCCGTCCGCTACCACGCCCGGCCTGACGTCACCTACATCCCCATCCAGGACGCACCGCTCGGCCGATGGGGCTTGCTGTGGAGCGCCGAGGCGGAGAACGACCTGATCCGGGCGCTGGCTCAGGTCGTCCGCGACCTGGGCACCATGGAGCTGTAGCCCAGGAGAACGTCGCGAACGGCTACACCTCACCTAAGTCGACCATGAAGCAAGACGGCCGTACCCTTCTTGGCTGGTGCGTTCCTGTCGTGGCAGCTACCCCGAGGCGTTCATCAAACGGTCGTATGACAGGGTGGTCAACCAGAATTGACGGTGAAGGAATCGCGGCGTCGCACGCTGCTGGCCGGTACCTTCGCATTGGCCTGGCCCGTCGGCCGACGAGAGGCACGTGGGCGCGGGCTCGTACTGGAGATCGTGGCGGACGGCCCGCGCGTGGTCGCGACCGTGGAGCCAGCCCACGAGCGACAGCGCACCGTCGATCCCGGCGGAGACACCCATGGTGGTGAGCAGGTTACCGTCCACGACGTATCGGCTGGCGCGAACGACGGTGACGTTGCTGCGTGCTTCGAGGCGGCCTGGCCGCGTGGGGCGGAGGCGCCGGTGAAGGCTATGCGCCCCAGCGGGAGGCGTGCGCCTGGAGTTCCATCGCCGTCAGGTCCGTGCCGAGTTGCCCACGTTCCCGCATGAGGATGTCGGCGGGGGTGTTACGGGGGGCGGTGGTTTGCGGGGAGCGGGCGGCGTGCCGGACGATGTCGTCGACGAGGGCGGTGGCCATGTTGAGCCGGGGGTAGCGCTGGTGGACGGCCTCGCCTTGGGCGTCGCTCACGTAATCGACCCCCACGCCGAAGTCCGCGCCCACCCCGCGGCGGGTGAGGTAGGCCAGCGCTCCTTTGCGCTCGGCGATGCCGGGTGTCGTGTGGAGCGCTATAGCCTCCCAGACCGCGTCTACCTCAGGCGTGCCGTACCCGTGCCCGGTCAGGAACTCGGCGGCCATGTCGGCTCCTTCGACCTCGAAGCGCTGCATGCCGGGGGCCGACGGCGAGGTGCCGAGGTCGTGCAGGACACAGGCGTGGAAGGGGAGGTCGCGGTCGAAGTCGGCGCCGGACTCCAGCCCTTCGTGCTCGGCGAGCAGGGTGGCGAACACGTAGGTGCGGATGCTGTGGTTGGCGACGGGCTCGCTCTCCCGCGAGCGGGCGTGCTCGACGGCAAGGCGGGCCACTGGGCCGTCGGGCAGTGCTGGGATGAGGTTGTCCATGGCTTTGACCGTAGGTGCGGGCACGCCGCTGCCGTGAGTGGCACGGGTGCCATTCAGCGATAGGATCGTGCCATGCCGTTGCATCACGCGGTCGTGCTGGCTTTGCCCGGCGTCCTCGCGTTGGACCTGGGGATTCCCCTGCAGGTCTTCGGTAGTTGGCAGGGCGGGCCGTACCGGCTGACGATGTGCGGCGAGAAGCCGGGACTCGTCCCGATGCACGGCGGTCCGGCGGTGTCCGCCGAGTATGGGCTGGAGTGCCTGCGGTCCGCAGACACTGTCATCGTCCCCGGCCAGGCCGAACCGCTCGTGCCCTCCGCGGCGGTCAGCGACGCGTTGGCGGCAGCGGCTGCCCGGGGTGCCCGTATGGTGTCGATCTGCACGGGTGCCTTCGTCCTTGCCGCCGCCGGTCTTCTGGACGGGCGGCGTGCCACAACCCACTGGCAGTTTGCGGCGTCTCTGGCCACGCGGTATCCGCAGGTCACGGTGGATCCGAAGGTGCTCTACGTCGATGAGGGCGAGGTCCTGACATCGGCCGGGGTCGCGGCGGGACTGGATCTGTGCCTGCATCTCATCCGCCGCGACTTCGGGGCCCGCGCGGCCAACCAGCGGGCCCGCGAGCTCGTCACCGCCCCGCACCGCAGCGGCGGCCAGGCCCAGTACATCGACCTGCCCGTACGGCCCGACCGCTCCGGTGGGCTGGCCCAACTGCGGGAATGGGCCCTGCTCAACCTGCACCGGCCGCTGACCGTGGACGAGCTGGTACGGCGGGCCGGCATGTCACGTCGGACCCTCATTCGCCGCTTCCACCTCGAAACCGGGCAGCCGCCGATGCGATGGCTGCTGGAGGCCAGGCTCAGTCAAGCGCGGGAACTGCTGGAGGCCTCCGACCTCACGGTGGACGGCGTGGCGCGGCGTTGCGGCTTGGGGACCCCGGCCAACTTCCGGACCCTGTTCAAAGAGCACATCGGCGTTCCGCCCAGCGTCTACCGGGACACCTTCCATCCGCCCACGGCTGCCGACTCAACGCCAGCCACAACTACTTAGCGTTGCTTTTCGGGCGAAGCAGGCTTCGGCCCGCGTCGGGTGGGGTCGTGGCGACCATCGTGGCGTGATCCTCAAGAATCTGCAGCAGGTGGGGGAGTGGGACCAGTTCGCGTTCGCGGCGCACGAACGGAGCGATGGCCTGCCAGGTACGGACGACCCTGTCGTTGAGCGTCGTCAGGTAGCGGTCGTCGATGATGCCGAGCCGTTCCAGGATCACAAAATTGTGCAGGAAGAAGGCAACGTCGTAAACGGCTTCCTGGGCTTCTGCGGGCAGGCCGGATATACCCAGATCGGGATCGTGTTCGACACCGAGCCGCTGAACGACGTACCGATGGTGTTGATGGAACGTCGGCGACCGGAAGCCGTCGAGCAACGTCAGATACGCCGGAACGTAGTTGGCGCGCTTCGTGGATGTCACCTGCTGGAAGGCGAAGTAGACCGAACTCAGCAGCGCCAGTACGGACAAGCCGATCGCCACAGCATTGAGAATCACTGTCAATCCCCCTGCCCGCGCACTCGTTTAGCAGTAGAACGGAGCTGGCGCGACCTTTGGTTCCAGAGTCTTTGGGCAACGCTGCGCCGTACGGCTGGAGCTCGGCGAGCGAGGGAGCCAGTGTGGTCAGCGACTCGGTGCCTGATGCAGTGAATCGTGCGCGGGAGCAGGCGGCGGCCGCCATGGCCAGCGCCGCCACTGCCTGGCTGAGCTCCCTGGACAACGACCAGTCGAGCCTGGCCGCATGGGCTTCTCCGCGGGACCCGGCGGCGGAGACGGAGCGGCTGCGTTGGTTCTACACGCCGACGGATCATGGCGGACTCGCCATCCGTGACCAAAGCGCCCATCAGCAAGGCCTGGCCATGCAGTTGGTGGCCAGCGGACTGTCGACAGAAGGCTTTGCCACCGTCGCCATGGTGATGGGTCTGGAGAACATCCTGGACCAGCTTGAGGGATGGAGGTCCTCGCTGGGCCGCCAGCGCGGCAGGGATCCGGGTCTCTACTGGCTCAGGCTCTTCGGCAGTCCTGGAGATCGCGTCTGGGCATGGCGGTTCGGGGGCCACCACATCTCGCTGAACAATGTGATCATCGCGGGCAGGGTTATTGCGACGACCCCCTGCTTCATTGGCGCCGACCCGGCCAGGACCGAGTTGCTGGGAGGATCGTTGCGCCCTCTGCAGGGTGTCGAGGACGCGGCACATGAATTGGTGCGGACACTCCGTACCGACCAATTTCAGCGGGCGCTTCTCCATCCGTCGGTGGTGTCGGACATCGTTTCCGGCAACCGGCCGCAGGTCTGTCATGGCGACACGATGATTCACATGCAGAACCTGTGGAGAAAGCCGTTCGCTGACCCGGCGCTGGACGAACTCGTCAACGACATCGACCGCCAGGCGGAAGCAGGAAGCGGATACACCGAGGCCGACCATGCGCGGGTGGCGATCACTGTTCCGCCCAACGGCATTAACGCTCGGAATTTGGACGAAGAACAACGCCGCCTATTGCGGCGTCTTCTCGGTCGCTATACCGGGCGTGCTCCGCGGGAGATAGCCGCGATACATGATGCCAATCTCGATTCCGTGCTCGACGAGGTCCATTTCGCGTGGGCGGGAAGCACCGGCGAGGGCGAGCCGCACTATTACCGGGTGCAAGGTCCCGGCATCCTCGTCGAGTACCACCAATCCCAGCGCAACGGCAACCATGCCCATTCGGTGTGGCGTGACCTGCGCTCAGACTTCGGCTTGAACGAACTGGCATCCCCTCACTGAGTTAGGCCTCCCGAACCCCGCACGGCCATGCCGTACGCCCCAGCAGTCTGCGGGAACTCCGGCGGGAAGGGCGCCTAGGCGAACCGAAGCCTGCTCGCACCCCAGCACGTAGCGATCCCCGCCACCAACACCACGCCAACAGCGGCCACCATCGAGACAGGCTCCACGGTGGTCCCATCCCATCGGGTTGTCGGCCCGAAGCGTCCAAGTTCAGGAGTAGGGCAGCGCGTTCAGCCTGGTGTTTCTACGGGGGCATAGGTCAATTTCGTCCAAGCCTGGGCAGCGGGCGGGCCTGCATCGTGAGACCCACGATGAGAGGAGGTCGAGATGCTGCCTAACTGGGGCTGGGGTGCACCCGAGTGGGACTGGGAGTAGATGATTGAGGCGTGGCCACGCTGGTGGATTCCACGCGTGGCCACGTCACAGGTTCTCGATCCCCTCTGGGTACGGCGTCGCCCCGCCGCTGGTGTTCGCGTGGTCGAACCGGCAGTTCAACGCCTGGCACCGAACTGCTTACCCCTCAACCAAGGTCAGCGTTGGAGGGCCATCAAGCAACTCCGCCTCGGCCTCGAAGGCCTCAACCATGTGCGGGCTGGTCAGATGCTTGTCGAAAGACGAGCGGTCATCCCACTCCTCGAAGACCAGCCATGCGCCAGGATCCAGTGGATCGACATAGGGCCTGTAGGACAGGCAACCAGGCTCGGCCAATGTGGGCGCGACAAGCGAAAGCGCCTGCTCGCGCACTCGGTCCTCATAGCCGGGACGGGCACGCAACCGAGCAACGGCAGTAATCATGGGTTCGTCTCCTTAGTCGATCAGGCGAACCACCCAACCAAGGAATTCCTCCTCGAATTCCACGCACCAAGCGGGTGATCGTCTTGTGTGGCCCTACGTGCTCGCCAGGCAGCTAAGCCTCCACTCCACCTGTACGCCAAGGAGGGGGCGCCCAACGAGCGACTCTCGGAGAGCTGGCCGAGCTGGGCCCTCAGCCGCACCGCGAAGATCCCAGCCTTCAGGGCGAGCCATATCGGCGCCAAAGCGAACCTATGGCCACACCGCCCGCCAGTGCCAGTGCCACCGCCAGCGCCGCCGGCCGGATGTGCCGCGGGTGACTTCTGCATGTACAGCCGCCGCGACGCACCTTCGGCCGACTACAAGTTCGGTATCGGGCGAGGTGTGGACTGGGACGACCACGGCTCCACGCAGTACTCCGGCGTACGGTCCTTCCGCAACAACGGCAACCCGGAGTACGAGGACGACGTGATCGTCAGCTACTACTGGATCCCCGGTGGCGGCACGGAGTTCGGCGACACCTGCGTCTCCCAGGGCGGCGTGAAGAACATCTCCACTCCGGGCGACAAGGGCGTCACCGTCACCAAGATCGACTGGGTCCACAACGGCTGCTGACAGGGCGTACGCCCCTGGTTCCGGCAGTCTGCCTGCGGCGCAGGCAGACTGCCGGAGTCGGAACCAGACCGACCCATGATCCATGGGATGTCCTCGGTGGGGGACGGGATCGCAAGTACGGCTCACAGGCTGCGGGCGGTGATGTTGCCGCTGTAGGTGGTGGCGTGGATGGCGAGCTCGACGGCGCCGGTGCTGGTCAGGGCGTTGGTGATGCGGCCGTTGGAGGTGCCCGCGTCCAGGGAGGCCGAGACACCGCTGGCGGCGCTGATCGTGATGTCGCCGGACTGGGTGCGCAGGACGACCTTGCCGCCGGTGGCCTCGGCGACCGTGATGTCGCCACTCGCGGTGGTGATCTCCGCAGGGCCGCTCAGGCGGCCGACCTCGACGTCGCCGTCGGTCGCGACGAGGTGCAGGCTCGCGCTTTCCGCCACCTTGATCCGGCGGTATGCGCCCTCGAAGGCGACGTCGCCCAGGCGGCCGGTGGTCTGGAGCTCGGCGGCCTCCGCCTTGGCCTGGATGTGGGAGCCGGTGGGCAGCGCGACCTTCACCTCGACCGCTCCGGTGGAGCCGAGGTACTGGTTCTTCGTCGCGGTCTTGATGCGCAGCACGCCGCCGGTGTAGTCGACTGTGGTCTGTCCGGCGGCCTTGACGTCGCGGCTCTTGGCGGCGTCGGCGGGCAGGACCTCGACGGTGGTGTCGGTCCTGTCGGTGGCGATGAACTGGACGCGGCCGGCGGGGATGTTCAGGACGACGGTGATGGGGGCGGGGGTGGCGAAGGTGCTCATGTCGGAAACTCCTTGGTGCTTGCGGCTTGATGGGTTAACCATGGCCGGGTGCTCTGATATCGGGCTGTCGCCGTCCTGACGTCGCCGCTCGGTCTCGGTGTCAGCCGTCGATGGCCTGGTAGAAGGGGGCCAGAAGTCCTGGATGAGCCATGCCGGATCCGGCAGGGACAGCCCGGCCTGGGTCCGGTGAGCTGGTTGGCCGGGTCGG
Organism: Nonomuraea sp. NPDC050556; assembly: GCF_044457355.1. Classification (NCBI taxonomy): domain Bacteria; kingdom Bacillati; phylum Actinomycetota; class Actinomycetes; order Streptosporangiales; family Streptosporangiaceae; genus Nonomuraea; species Nonomuraea sp. NPDC050556. The sequence goes on from NZ_JBITGU010000001.1 coordinate 360,449, forward strand.
CGATGGCCGCGCTTCCTGTGTACGGCGGGCCGGGACAGGACGCGTTCTCGAACTGCTGGCCGCGACCCTGGGCACCAGTACGGCGAGGACGTCGCCCTCCAGGCTGGTGCAACAGCGGGAGCGCTCCCAAGCGGCGCGGCTCCGGCGCCGCCGTACCCTGTGGGGCGAGTCGCCGGGTGCCGAGGCCGAACGTGGAGTCAGCAGGCGAGCACCCCAAACGGGACGGGCTGCTCAGGATGCCTTCTGGTCGGCGGGTTTCTCGATCTCGGTGGTCACCCGTGCCCGTCGGAAGAGGACCGGGAGCCACAGGAGGCATGCCAGCAAGGGGACCGCGGCGTAGGTGCCCATGCCCGCGCTGGAGCCCAGCCCGTCCATGAGCGCGCCGAGGACGAGATAGCCGACGCCGATGAGCGCCGACTCCACGAATGTGATCATCGACAGCAAACTCGCCCGGTGGCGCGACGGCACGGCCTCGTTGAACACGTTGTCCACGATCACGGCGGTGATCTCGGGAATCCCGACCAAAGCCAGGAACGCGGCAATCCTGACCCAGACAAGACCGAGACCGCTCAGGCCGAGCGCCAAGGCAAGCGTCAGGAGAGACAACGGGACGATGACCCGGTACCCGATGCGCCGGTTCGCGCGGTCCGCCAGCAGGGGAGTGAGCCCGCCGGCGAAGAATCCCACCGATATGACCACGCTGACCAATGCGGTGCCCGCTCCCTGATCGGAGAGGGTCTTCTGCGTAAAGATGATGAACGGCGTCAAAGTCGCATGCATCAATCCGGACACCACGACAAGCGTCACGAGCGCCGGCGTGGCGACCCGGAGCATCGCCCGCCATGCCGTGGCGTCGCCGTGCTGCTCGTCCACCGCGTCAGCGCCGCGGATCTCGGGCACCCGCGACATCAGCACCACCACAGCCAGGACGAGGCACGCCGCAGAACCGGCGTAGACGACGCCCCAGGAAATCTGCTGCAGCTGGCCACCGAGGACGATGGCGGCGCCCGAGGTGACCGTTCCGAGCATGGTGAATCGGGACCTGATCTTGACGTACCCGGCCGTCGCACCACGGCGCACGAGCAGGTCGTACAGCAAGGCGGTGTCCGAACCGGACACACACGCCATGCCCACGCCCTGCACGATGAACAGCGCCACGAACACCCCGTAGTCGGCGAACGCCACCTGGCCGAGCAGGCATCCGGCAATCAGCAGCTGGCCGATGACGATGCCGGCACGCCTGCCGATGCGGTCGGCGATGATTCCCGTCGGTAACTCCGCAAGCCCGCTGACCAGGTAGAGCAGGGTCTGCAGCAGGGCTACCTGCTCGGCGGAGAAGCCTCGGTGCAGAAGGAAGAGGACGAAGACGCCGCGCTGGAACAACGAGTTGGTGAGCACGGCGTACATGTAGAACGGCCGCGTGACACCTCCGTGGACGGGACAAGAGGTGTCCATGTAACAGCAAATGGGCCAGTGTCCGTGACGACCGATTCTTCACGTACGGCCGGCGCCCCGTCACGAGGAGATGGCGACGGCGGTGCGGTAGGTGGCGGGGTCGTCGAGGTGGTCGAGGATGTAGGCGGCCAGTTCGGCGCGGGAGGTACGGTGACCGACGCGCTGGCGGGCGCCGATCGAGACCCGCGGCTTGCCGGTGGCCGGGTCGTCGGTGAGTCCGGTGGGGCGGATGGCGGTCCAGTCGAGGTCGGAGGCGGCCAGGAGCGCTTCCATACGGGTCATGTCGTCGTAGGGGTGGCGCATGAGGCGGTAGAGCAGCCTGCCGAGGAGCCGGGTGGCGAGTCCGGCTTTGTCGGGTACGGCCAGCCCTGCCGAGGAGAGCACGATGAGCCGCCCTGCGGGGGGCATCGCGGCGATGATCGCGGCGGTGCCTGCGGAGTAGAGGGTAGTGGGTTGGCGGCCGGTGGAGCCGAGCGCGGAGATGACGGCGTCGTAGCCGGTCAGCCGCAGCGATCCCGGTGTCAGGACGTCGGCGCTCTGGTGGGTGAGGCGGGGGTGCTGGAGGTCGAGGGGGCGGCGGGCGATGGCGGTGACGGTGTGTCCGGCGTCCAGGGCCTGCTGGACGATGTTCTGTCCGGTGCGGCCGGTGGCGGCGATGACGGCGATGGTGGCCATGTCAGTGGTTCGCCTTCGGCTTGGTGGCGGGCTGGAACTTGAAGGAGATGGCTTCCATCAGGCTTTGGCGCTTGGTCTTCTGGATGGCGGCTACCCGCCACTGGCCGTCGGTGTCGCGGACGATCGTGTAGGTCTGCACTTTGCCGAGCTTCTTGGGCTTGCCTTTGAAGACGTCGCCGCGGGTGACGGCTACGGCGGTGTCGGGGCCGTAGAAGCGGATGTCGACGATCTCCATGTGCAGCTTGCTGCCCTTGAGGAAGCTGTCGAACAGCGCCTGGTGGGCGTCGCCGATCTCCTTGGCGCCGACGTAGATGGTGCCGACGAAGGTGACGTCGGTGGCGTCTGCCGTGAAGGTCTGCCCGTAGGCCGCGCCGTCGCCTCGGTTCCAGGCGTCGCGAGCCTGCTCCAGGAGGGTGTGGATGGCGGTGATGTCGTTCATGTCAGCGACCCTTCCATAGTAGCTTCGTGTAAGAAGTTTCTTCGTTGAAGATGTAGCTGCTCTGAGGAAGAGATTAGAGGTGGATGGGGTCCACGTCAACATGTCGCACGCTCGGGCGGCCGGGAGACGCCCGCTGTGATAGCTTCTTGAAGGAAGTTGCTTCTTAGGAGAAGGGATCGTGGCGTGGAGGATCTAGTGTCAAGCGCTCGGGAGGACGCCAGCCGCGCATACCGCCGCTACCTGAGCGCGGTACTGCTGCACGGGCACGCCAGCGCCCGAGCCTGCGGTCTCGGCGCGACGGACCTGTACGCGTTGAACATCCTGGAGCTGGCAGGCCCGATGACCCCCGGCGAGCTGGGTACGCGCACCGGCCTGACCACCGGTCCCACCACCCGCCTCATCGACCGGCTGGAGGAGGCGGGTTACGTCCGCCGCACACCCGCGCCGGGCGACCGCCGCAAAGTGATCGTCGAGCCCATCGGCAAGCCCGCCGAGCTCGATCGGGTCATGGCCCCCGCCCGGCAGAAGGTCGGCGAGATCCTCGCCGGGTACTCACCCGACCAGCTAGGAGTCCTGTTCGACTACTTCGCCCGCGCGACCGACGCCTACCAGGAAGCCGCAGAACACCTGCGGACCGACGAATAGGCGCCCGGACACCGCGGCGAACATCGTCCTGCCAAGGTGCGCAGACGGCGTCAAGTCCCATGCTTCCGACATAATCGGCAGGAGTGCCCCCCGAATCGATGGATGACCTGGACGCGGACCTACGCGGGACTGTCGCCCTGTCCCAGGGCTACACCATAGGCAACGACCAGAACGGGAGTCTGAGCTGCATCACCCCCCTGGCCGCGAACAAACCGGCGACGATGTCCGTCACCTGGTCAGATGCTCGGAACGTGACGGCCGAGGGACAGACGTGCAAAGGCTACTGACTGTCGAGCTCGTACGGCAGAGCAGCCCCGGAGCGGGCTAGAGCGCGCGAGTTCCGAGATCCCTTACGACCTGGGCGAAGGCGCGGATGGGCGCGGTTTCTTCGTTGTCGCGCCAGACCAGACCCCATCTCAAGGCCGGTGCGTCGGTCACGGGGAGGTAGGCGAGGTCGGGGCGGGCGTAGTAGCGGCTGGCGTGCTCCCCGAGCAGGGGGACGGCCTGGCCGGTGGCGATCTGGGTGTTGAGTTCGTCCATGTTCATCACGACGCCCTCGCGCGGGATCGGGCGGCCACGGGGCGTGCGGAAGGGATGGAAGGCGTCCTCCCAGTACTCGGGGAGGCGGGGACCGGCGGCGACGGTGTAATTGCCCAGGACCTCCAGGGGAACCGGCCCTGCGCTCGCCAGCTCGTGATCTGCCGAGACCGCTATTACACGGGACTCGGTGAAGATCACGGGCCCGACGGTGAGGTCGGGTTCCTCCACCGGCAGCCATGAGATCAGCAGGTCGATTTCCCTGCGTCGCAGGGGACCGAAGGCGTCGACGAAGGGGTTGTGACGCAGGCGCAGCTCCCACTGGCGATGGCGGGCACGGAAGGTCTCCCAGAAGTGCCGCAGATCCAGGGCGTTGGCGGAGATCATGCCGATGTGCAGGACGTCGGTCCTGCCTTTCGCGGCCAGTTTGGCGCGCTCCAAGCTCTCGTCGAGGCTGCGTCGTATCGGCTTGAGGTCGGTGTAGAGCTGCCTGCCGACTTCGGTGAGTGCCACTCTTCTGCTGGTGCGGTCGAACAGGGCGGCGCCGATGAGGCGCTCTTGCTTCTTGATCGCCTGGCTGACGCGGGCTTGGGTGAGGTGCAGCCGCTCGGCGGTACGGCCGAAATGGAGCTCCTCGGCGAGGGTCAGGAAGATCTCGATGTCGCGAAGCTCCACACTGCCCCCTACCTGATGCATAAGTCCGACTTATCGGATCGTAGTCAGCTTTGGCGTTGATGCCCGAGTGTCGCAGCTCAAGGATGGGCCCATCCGAAACATCCCTTTCGGAGCTCAGTCAGCCAGCGGGCCGCATGCCTTCCATGCTGACGCCAAGTGTTAGGGGAGCAAGCATGTTGGTCCGTCCAACGAGCGAGGTCTTCGCGCGGCGAGCAGAGGGGGACGCCGCGTGAATGTCGTCGCCAAGTTGCCGGCCGGGTTCGGGCGGCTGTGGACCGCGCAGACGGTGTCCTCGCTCGGTGACGGGGTGACCCATGCCGCGCTGCCGCTGATCGCGTTGACGATGACGCGGGATCCGCTGGCGCTGGCCGTCGTCACGGCCGCTGGGACGTTGCCCTGGCTGCTGTTCGGCGTGCTCGGCGGTGCGCTGGTGGACCGCTGGGAGCGCCGCCGGACGATGTGGATCACGGACTCGGCGCGTGCGGCCCTGCTCCTGGCCTCGGCGGCCGCGGCCGCCCTTGACGTGCTGAGCGTTCCGCTGCTGGCGGCCGTCGCCTTCCTGCTCGCCCTCGGCGGGCTCTTCTTCGACACGGCCGCCACGGCCTACCTGCCGGATCTGCTCGGCCGCGACCCCGCGCTCCTCGAACGCGCCAACTCCCGCATGCGCGGCACCCAGACGGCCGCGTCCGGTTTCGCCGGGCCGCCGGCGGGGAGTGCGTTGCTCGCGCTCGGGCGGGCGGTTCCGCTGCTCGCGGACGCGGTGTCGTTCGCGTTCTCCGCGCTGCTCGTTCGGTCGCTGCCCGCCGTACCGCCGCCGACCGTCGGCGCCCGCGAGTCTCTGCTCCGCCAAGCGCGGGCGGGAGCCTCCTACGTTTTCCGGGATCGATTACTGCTCGGCCTCGCGCTCCGTCCGGCGGTAGGGAATGTCGCCTTCCTCGCCGTGGAGACCGTCTTGGCCCTCTTCGCGCACGAACGGCTCGGCATCGGCACCTTCGGCTTCGGCCTGCTCCTCACCGCGGAAGCCGCGGGCGGCCTGCTCGGCGCCGGCATTGCCTCCTTCCTCGGTCGGCGCCTGGGCACCGGTACCGCTCTGACCTGCACGGCCACGGTCGAGGGGCTTGCCATCCTGGGGCTCGCCGCCGCCCGGAACCCGTACTTGGCCGGGCTCGCGCTCGCCGTCTGCGGGGCGGGTATGGGCGCCACGATGGTGCTCGGTCCCTCTTTACGGCAGGCGATCGTCCCCGCGCAGCTGATCGGCCGGGTCGCCTCCACCTCCCGGATGCTCGCCATGTGCGCAGCCCCGTTCGGCGCCTTCCTGGGCGGCTGGCTGGCCACCGCGTACGACCTGCGCACCCCGATCTACGCCGCAGGCGGCCTGCTCCTGGCCATGACCGCCGTCACAGCCACCATGACCACCAACCGCCGAGTAGAGGCAGCACTACACAGCGCCGCCCTGCAGCAACCCGCCGAGGTCCCGGCGCGCTGAACGGCGCGGAGCGAGGGACTGGTCGCATCAATCCCAGGAGTGAAGAGCGTTGCGCCGAGGGTCTCCGGTCGCCAGTGCTCGTTTTGCGTCCGTTCCACGGGGAGGAGGGCAGTGGTGTCCCATTTCGCGGGCGGCGACAGGAGCAGTGACGCGCTCAAGACGGTGAAACCGAAGTCGTTGAGAGGAGCCGCTGCCCAGCCCGGTGGGTCCTGGAACTCATCTGGCGTCGGTCGGCTACGAAAGCGACCAACGGGTACTGCGCGTGGAACAGCGCGACGTGCGTGCCGTCCCGGCCGTCGATCGTGGCGCTGTGGAAGTTTTGCGAGTGCCGCTGTTCAACGAAGTCTTCTGCTCCTGTCACGATCAAGTCGCGCACGTCTATGGCGCGGAACGCTAGTGGCCTTGGTGGGCCAGGGCGTGGGCCAGGCGGCGGGCCGCCTCCTCCTCCAGTGGGGCGTGGAGGATGAGCAGCTGGTACCACAGCACGCCGAAGGCCTGGTCGGCCAGCAGTTCGGGGTCGGGGGCCGCGCCGCGCCTGGCCAGTGCGATGAGGGCCGCGCGGCGCTGCTGGGCGAAGGCGTGCAGGAGCTGCGCGGTGTGCTCGTCCTGCTGTGCCTCGGCGGCGATCTTCCGTAGCAGGGCGGCGGTGGCGGGCCTGGCGCCCAGGCGGAAGGTGGCCGTCAGGAACGCCTCCAGGTCACCGGCCAGGGTGCCGGTGTCGGGCGCGGGCACCTCGGCTTCCGCGTACTCGGCCAGCGCGTCCAGCAGCATGGCGCCCTTGGACGGCCACCAGCGGTAGATCGTCTGCTTGCCGACCCCGGCGGCGGCCGCGATGGCGTCGACGCTCACCGTGCCGTCGCCGGGCCCGCCGCTCAGCAGGTCGACGGCGGCCTCGAGGATGGCGCGCCTGGCCTCTTCGTTGCGGCGGCGTCCGGTGTGGGCGCGTCCTGTCTGCATGGGTCCACCCTACCGCTTGACGAGACCAAGGGTCTCGACAATACTTGTCGAGACATTGAGTCTCGACAAAAGGATTGTTCCCATGTCTTTCACCGAACGGCACGCCCTCGTCGTCGGCGGCACCTCCGGCATCGGCCTGGCCACCGCCACCCTCCTGGCTTCCCAGGGCGCCCGCGTGACGGTCGCCGGACGCGACGAGCAGCGCCTGCGCGCCGCCGACGCGCTGGAAGGGATCAGCGCCCGCCACCTGGACGCCTCCTCGCCCGAGCAGGTGCGCGCCTTCCTCGCCGAAGCCGGGCAGGACGGCATCGACTACCTCGTGCTGGCGCTCAGCGGCGGCTCCGGCGCCGGGCCCCTTGCCACTGTGGATCTGAACGACCTGCGTGAGGCTTTCGAGGCCAAGTTCTGGCTGCACCTGAGCGTGCTGCAGGCGGCTTTGCCGTACATGGCCAAGGACGGCTCGGCCACCTTGATCACCGCCTCCTCGGCTCGGGCGGCGCTGCCCGGCACCGCGGGCCTGGCTGCCGTGAACGGCGCCCTGGAAGCGGTGATCGCCCCGCTGGCGGTGGAGCTTGCGCCGCTGCGGGTCAACGCCGTCTCTCCGGGCGTCATCGACACCCCGTGGTGGCACGCCTTCCCCGCCGAGCAGCGCCAGGAAATGTTCGACGCGTACGGCGCAGCCCTGCCCGTGGGCCGGGTCGGCCGCGCGGAGGAGGTCGCCCAGGCCGTCGTCCTGGCGGCCACCAACGGCTTCATGACCGGCACCGTCGTGGAGGTCAACGGCGGCCTGACCCTCGCCGGCTGATGATCCGGGCGCCCAGGTGGGGGAGTCGCTCCACCTGGGCGGCGCTGGCCGCAGATCGCGCGGCTGTCAGGTGAGGGGTTGCGGTGAGCGGGTTCGGGAGCCGCCGAGGAGGAGTCCGGCGGAGAGGATGACGGCCGCGGCGGTGGCGCCGTGTACGCCGAGGGCGATGGCGGGTTCCCCACCGGAGAGCAGCACGATGAACATGTCGCCGATCGGGGTGAGCGCCACGGCCAGCATGACCCACCCCAGGATGCGGCGGTTGCCCGTGACCAGGACCGCGAGGATCACCAGGCCGGACACCACGTCCCGGACTCCCTTGACGGCGAGGAATCCCGAACCCTCACCTTTCGGCCAGCTCGGCAGGCCGAAGTTGGGCGCCATGGACTGGGGGGCCAGCAGGTAGCTCACCCCGATGTAGCCGATGAACAGGGCGCCGACGACAGCGAGGGCGGTACCGATCGCGGTGGGGGACAGCAGTCTTGTGGACATCAAAGATCTCCTTCAGCACGGGGGTCGGGGCTGTGGTGGGTCACCACCAGTGGTAGAGCAGGTTCGCGCCCAGTACGGCCACCGAAGTGGCGAAGAACAGGGACCAGTTGCCGAGCTTGCGTGAGCCCACGCGCAGGTGGGCGAGGAGCGCGCCGGTGAAGTACAGTACGAGGCTGTAGGCGGCGAGGGTCCCGAGCATGGGGATGACAAACCCGCCCAGCAGTCCCAGGGAGCCCAACGCCAGCATCGTGCCCAGGACGGGTCCCCACGCTCGCGGCAGGCCCTTCATGTCCAGCTGGGCCTTCGGGAACTCGTGGCCGATCAGGTAGATGACCGACGAGCTGCCGAACAGCAGCGCGGCGAAGATGGTGATCGTCGCGTAAGCGGCGAACATGAGGCCCTCCAGGGTGGTCGTTACTCCGGGCCCTGCGGCCCGGTTTCAGCAGACCGACGAAACAGCTGCCGGAAATGTGAGGTGATGCCAGACATGGCGGGTTACGTACTTCATGTGACTTAACTGTCCACACGTTGCTGGCTGGGCATTTTTGTGGGAGATATCTGGATGACGGCGGCGCCTTTGGCGGGGATGCGCTTGCCGAGGGTGACGAAGAGCAGGATCAGGCCGACGGTCAGGATGATGTGTCCCAGTCCGGCGAGGCCGGTGATCGCGGCTCCGGCTTCGGCGCCGAGGACCGTCATGGAGCCGCGGACGGTCATCATGGCGACGGTCAGGGCGAGACCGGCGTTGTAGATCCAGAAGAACCAGCCGAAGAGCTTGCTGGCGGTCATGGTGAACAGCTTCTCCAAGGCCAGCACGATGAGGAAGAACAGCATGCCGAGGGCGAGCAGGTGCGTGTGGACCACGCCGAGCTGGGTCTCGCCGGTGAAGTCGTTCAGCTTGGTGAGCTCGCGGTAGTAGAGCCCGCTGACCACACCGATGATCATGTAGATGTGCGCGGCGCGCAAGATCTTTCTCACGGAAGACTCCAAGGTTGAGGGGGTTGAAGGGCAAGAGAGGGCGATGCCCGCCGCGTCACCCCGGGTGGCGCCGTTGCGCGCCTCCACGATCCGGCATCGAAGGTGTCGAGTTGAAGGCACGATCCGGCCAGCCTGGGGGCGGATCTGGCCACATGCGGCTCAGGCGTGACGAGCTCGAGGACGCGACTACCGGCCGATATGTCCATCAGAAGCTGCGAAGCAAGGACGCGCGGCACAGCGACGGTGACATCGCCTTCGGGTACGGGCACAAGGCGAGTTGGGTGGCGGGTGAAAGCCGTTGAGAGCCGTTCGGCGCCCGCGTTAGCGTGACCACCATGACGACCGTGCTGATCACCGGAGGGTCGGGATCGGGGAAGACCGCGGTGGCCGGTGAGCTCACCCTGCGCGGCAGGGCGGCGATCGACGCGGACGCCGATCCGTTGCTGGCCCGGTTCGTCGATGAGGCGGGGCGGGTCGTCGAGCGTCCGGCCGCGCCTGGTTGGGGCTGGCTGACCCGGCATCGGTGGGAATGGGACCCGCTCCGGCTGGAAACGCTCCTGAGCGCCGCCGATCGGGGGCTGTACGTGTGCGGGAACGCGAGCAACGAAACCGACTTCCTTCATCGTTTCGACCGCGTGATCCTGCTGGAGATCGACGAGCCCACGATGCTCCGGCGGCTCGATGAGCCGTCACGGGAGAACGACTTCGGCCGGACCGGTGACACCCGCCTCCTGCTGCGGCGTTGGCTACCGGACTACCAGGCGCGCATGCGGGCGCTGGGCGTTGAGGTCGTCGACGCCACCCGCTCGCTGGAGTCCGTCCTCGAGTCGATCCTCACGCTCACCGAGCCACCTCACTCATCTCGATGACCGAGCAGGCCAGTCGGCCCCGGTGAAGCCGTGTCAGGACGCCAGGCGACCCCCGGCGCCGTGGTGCGTCCGGGGGTCGGTCGGTGGAGCTGCTGCCTGGGGGTCAGAGGCGCTGCCAGAGGGCCGGGACGTTCGGTGGTTCCCAGCCCACCTGCGAGGTGTGGCCCTGGATGCACCGGTAGGTCGCCCCGCCGTACGTCACCTGCGCGCCCGTGGCGTACGCCGTGTTGGCTGCCCACGTTCCACCGGGCGGCGGCGAGGACGGCGGGGTCGTCGGGCCGCCGCCGTTGGTGACCAGCGTCAGCCCGTACGTCTGCAGGATCTCGTTCACCGGCTGGAAGTACGTCGTGCCACCGGACGAGCAGTTGCCCGATCCGCCGGACGTGACGCCCTGGGCCTGGCTGCCCGAGATGAACGAGCCGCCGGAGTCGCCAGGCTCGGCGCACACGCTGGTGCGCGTCACCTCGCTGACCGTGCCCTCCTGGTACGTCACGCTGGTGTTGAGCTGCTGTACGGTGCCGCAGTGCCAGCCGGTGGTCGAGCCGGATCTGCAGACCGACGACCCGACGACGGCGACCGTCGACCCGGCGACGGGCACCGTCGAACCGCCCTGGACGACGACGCCGCGGGCGATCCACTGCGAGTTGGCCGCGACCCACGAGTAGTCGTTGCCCGGGAACGAGGAGCCCTGGAAGGTGCCGAGGGCGACGCGGTTGGAGCCGCTCACGTTCGAGGAGACGGCGCAGTGGCCGGCCGAGACGAAGCCGTTGGTGGTGCCGCGGGTGATGGAGAAGCCCACCGAGCAGCGGGTGCCGCTGCCGATGTAGTAGGCGTCACCGCCGCGGATGTCGTACAGGGCGCGCGGCCGTTCTGTGGAGACCAGCAGGCGGACCAGCGCCCTGTCGGCGCCGCTCGCGTCGACGTACCGCTGGGCCTTGGCGGCGTCGCGGGTCAGGGCGACGACGCTGTTGCTGGGCAGGTCCACGAACCAGGCGAAGATCGGCCTGGCGCCCTTGGCGCTGTCGAGGCGGGCCTTGGCGGCGTCGAGCGCGGCCAGGGAGTGGGGCACGACGCGGGCCTCGGCTCCGGCCGCGGTGATCGCGGGCACCTGGGCGGGGTCGGTGGTCGCGACCACGAGGGCGGAGGTGGCGCCGGTGACCCAGGCGCCGGCGAAGGAGTCGCCGAGCAGGGTGCGTACCTGCGGTTCGACCGTGGCGGCCGCCGCCTCGTTGACCAGGCGGGCGGAGGCCTGCTCGCCGGTGATGCCGAGGTCGCGGGTGAGGCTGTCGACGAGCGAGGCGGGCGGCTCTGGGTCGGCCGCGGCTCTCGCCTGGGCTTGTGCGTACAAGGATTCGGGCTGCGCCGCCGACCGCGCGGCCAGGGCTACGGTCGGTATGGCGGCCAGGGCGAGAGTGAGGGCTACGCCGGCTAAGGCGGCATTGCTGCGGAGCATGGGATCTCCCTGTGGCTTGATACGCCGTCAACGTACAAGCGGTGCCACAGGCCCAGGGACCCTTCGTTTCTCCCCAACATCGTGTTATATCCGGCCAGTCCTGCCTGCCGCTCGGTGGAAACCCAACCGTTGCCTCACCCGCTCCGAATACACCAGGAGACGGGGAGGTCGAGGTTGGCGGAAACCAGAAGGTCGGTCGCGGTCATCGGCAGCGGAGTGGCCGGGCTGACGGCGGCCTACGTGCTCCAGCGCAGCGCGGACGTCACGCTGTTCGAGGCCGACGACCGCCTGGGCGGGCACGCGCACACCCACGACGTGGGCGCGCTGGCGGTGGACAGCGGCTTCATCGTGCACAACGACCGCACCTACCCCCTCCTGACCCGGCTGTTCCGCGAGCTGGGTGTCCAGACGCAGGAGTCCGACATGAGCATGTCGGTCTCCTGCGGTGGCTGCGGCCTGGAGTACGCGGGAGGAAAGGGGCTCGCCGGGCTGCTCGCCCCGAGCCTGGCTCATCTGCGCATGCTCGCCGACGTCCCCAGGTTCCACCGAGCCGCTCGAGCCCTTGAAGACGACCGGCCACTGGACGAGTTCGCCGCAGACTTCTCGCCCTACTTCGTACGACATTTCCTGACTCCGCTGGTCGCGGCCGTCTGGTCCTGCGCCCCCTCGGTCGCCGGGCGCTACCCCGCGCGCTACCTGTTCGCGTTCCTCGCCAACCACGGCATGCTGTCCGTCGGCGGGTCACCCCCATGGCGTACGGTCACCGGCGGCTCGCGCGCCTACGTCGAGCGCGTCGCCAAGACGCTCACCGCCGTCCGCACCCTCGCCCCGGTGAGCGGCCTGCGACGGATACCAGACGGGGTCGAGCTGCGGGCCGACGGCGATCTCCACCGCTTCTCGGCCGCCGTCGTCGCCACCCACCCCGACCAGGCCCTACGCCTGCTCGCCAGCCCCACCCCCGACGAACGAGCCGTGCTCGGCGCGATCCGCTACTCGCGCAACGAAGCCACCCTCCACACCGACCAGTCCGTCCTGCCCAGGGCGAGGCGGGCCCGTGCCTCCTGGAACTACCGGATGGACGACTGCGCCGCCACAGCCGACCGCGTCCAGGTCAGCTACGACATGAACCGGCTGCAACGCCTCGACTCGCCCCAGCACCACTTCGTCTCCCTCGGCGTCGCTGTGCCCGACGAGCGGGTCATCGCCCGGATGGTCTACGAACACCCGATCTACACCCCGGAACTGGTCGCGGCCCAGCAGCGCCTGCCCTCCCTGAACACCCCGGTGCTCGCCTTCGCGGGCGCCTACCACGGCTGGGGATTCCACGAGGACGGCTGCCGCTCGGGTGTACGGGCCGCCGAGGCCCTGGGCGGCCGCTGGTGACCGCGCTCTACGACGTCACGATCACCCACGTGCGGTCCGCGCCGCTGCGCAACGCCTTCCGATACGGCTCCTACCTGCGGCTGGTCGAGCTCCCGCCGGAGGAAACAGGCTTCCTGGAGGCGTACGGCCTGCGGGCCGACCGCGTCGTACGGCTGGCCGGGCCGCGCGTGCTCGGCTACGCGTTCGACCCGCTGACCGTGTACTGGTGCCACCTGGCGGGCGTGCTCGTCTGCACGGTCGCCGAGGTGCGCAACACCTACGGCGGTCGCCACCGCTACCTGCTCATGCCCGGTCAGAACGAGGTCGAGAAGGTCTTCTACGTCTCGCCGTTCAACGAGGTCAGCGGCTTCTACCGGCTCGCGCTGCCACTGCCGGGGGAGCGGCTGGCCCTGGGCGTGACGCTCCACCGGGAGGGGCACCCGCCGTTCGTGGCGACCGTACGCGGAGAGCGCGTGGAGGCCACCGCGTGGGGACGGCTGCGCATGGCGCTCAAACATCCGCTGGCGCCGTTCCTGGTCAGCGCCCGGATCCGCCGCCAGGGCATCGCCCTCTACCTGCGCGGCCTGAAAGTCGTCCCCAGAAGGAGGAGTCGATGACCTCGACGATGGAACGCCACACGGGCCACTGGCCCGACGTCGAAACGGTGCCCCGAGCCCGGCTACGGGCCTCGATCGCCCGCGCGCTGTTCCGCCGCGTCGCGCGCCGGCTGCCCATCAACGCGGTGTACGGCGACGCCCCGGCGCAGGGGCCCGCGCTGCGCGTCCACCGGCCGGAGGCGTTCTTCCGCCGGGTCGGCGCCGGCGGGCTCATCGGCTTCGGCGAGTCCTACATGGCCGGTGACTGGGACGCTGAGGACCTGCCCGGCGTGCTCACCGTCATGGCCGCCGAGCTCGCCACCCTGGTCCCGGCGCCGCTGCAGCGGCTGCGCGCGCTGGCCGTAAGGAGAGCGCCGCGGCGCGACCGCGGCACCGTCGAGGGGGCCAGGCGCAACATCCACCGGCACTACGACCTGTCCAACGAGCTGTTCGCCGAGTTCCTCGACGAGACCATGACCTACTCGGCCGCGCTGTTCACCGATCCGGCGACCGCCACCTGGGACTCGCTCGCCGCCGCCCAGCGCCGCAAGATCGACCGGCTGCTCTACCAGCTCATGGTCGGACCCGGCACCCGGCTGCTGGAGATCGGCACCGGCTGGGGCGAGCTGGCGATCAGGGCGGCCAGGCGCGGCGCCCGCGTCGTGTCCATCACCCTGTCGAAGGAGCAGCAGGAGCTGGCCCGCGAGCGGGCGGCGGCGGCCGGGCTCGCCGACCGGATCGACATCAGGCTCTGCGACTACCGCGAGATCGACGGCTCCTACGACGCCATCGCCAGCGTCGAGATGATCGAGGCCGTCGGCGCGGACTACTGGCCCACCTACTTCCGCACGCTCGACGAACGGCTCGCGCCGGGCGGACGCGTCGCGCTGCAGGCCATCACCATGCCCCACGACCGCATGCGGGCCACGCTCGGCACCCACACCTGGGTCCAGAAGTACATCTTCCCCGGCGGCATGCTCCCCTCCGTCCCGGCCATCCAGCAGCACCTCGGACCGCTGCGGATCATCGACAGGCTGTCGATGCGCGAGCACTACGCGGCCACGCTCCGGTTGTGGCGCGAGCGCTACCAGGAGCGCGCCCCGGCCGTCGCCGCCCTCGGCTTCGACGAGATCTTCCACCGCATGTGGACCCTCTACCTGGCCTACTCCGAGGCCGGGTTCAGGTCCGGCTACCTCGACGTCTGGCAGCTCACCCTCGACAGGAGCGGCGCATGAGACAGCTCGGCCCGATGGTGGAGGCCGTCTTCGGCGGCCGGCCGCCGTTCCGCGTACGGGACTGGGACGGCGCCGCCCACGGCCCGGACGGCGCGCCGACCGTGGTCCTGCGCAGCCCGCGCGCGCTGCGCCGCCTGCTGTGGAACCCCGGCGAGCTCGGCCTGGCCAGGGCGTACGTCACAGGTGAGCTCGACGTCGAGGGCGACCTCGCCGACGGGCTGCGCCGGATCAGGGCCACGGGCGGGCGGGTGCGGGTCGACTGGGCGCGAGCCGTACGGGCGCTGAAAGGCCTCGGGCCCGCGCTCGGGCCGCCGCTGCCCGCGCCGGAGTCCGAGGCCAGGTTGCGCGGCCGCCGCCACTCGCGAGCCAGGGACCGTGCCGCGATCTCCCACCACTACGACCTGTCGAACGCCTTCTACCGGCTCATCCTCGACGAGACCATGGCCTACTCCTGCGCCGTGTTCGAGCCGGGCGACACCCTGCACCGGGCGCAGCGGCGCAAGCTCGACCTGGTCTGCGGCAAGCTCAGGCTCCGGCCCGGCATGCGGCTGCTCGACGTCGGCTGCGGCTGGGGGTCGCTGCTGCTGCACGCCGCCCGCGAGTACGGCGTGCGCGCGACGGGCGTCACGCTGTCGGCCGCGCAGAAGGCCCACATCGAGGAGCGCGCCCAGGGCCTGGACGTGCGGGTCGAGCTGCGCGACTACCGCGACGTCGACGACGGGCCCTACGACGCGATCGCGTCGATCGAGATGGGCGAGCACGTCGGCCAGGACCGGTACCCGGCCTACGCGGCCGCGCTGCACCGGCTCGTCCAGCCCGGCGGCGGGGTCCTCGTGCAGCAGATGTCGCGCGAGGGCGGCCATCCGGGCGGCGGGCCGTTCATCGAGTCCTACATCGCGCCCGACATGCACATGCGGCCGGTGGGGGAGACGATCGCGCTGCTGGAGGGCTCCGGGCTGGTCTTCACGCACGCCGAGGCCATGGGCGAGCACTACGTACGCACGGTCCGGGCCTGGTACGACACGTTCGAGTCCCGGTACGCCGAGGCGGTCGCGCTGGTCGGCGAGGAACGGGCCAGGGTGTGGCGGCTGTACCTCGTGGGTGGCGGCCTGGCGTTCGAGCAGGGCAGGATGAACATTCACCAGATCCTCCTGAGGAGACGCTGATGGTCTTCTTCGCCAGCGCGCTCGCCATGGTGGTCCTGCTGGCGGTGACGCTCGCGGTGGCGTTGCGTGCGGGCAAACATTCGGTGATCGACGTCGCCTGGGGCCTGGGCTTCTCGCTGGTCGCCATCGTGTCCTTCGCGCTCGGCTCCGGCGACCCCGCCAGGCGGGTGCTGCTGGCGGCGCTGACGGTCATCTGGGGGGTACGGCTGGCGCTGCACATCGGGCGGCGCAACCTGCGCGAGGGGGAGGACCCGCGCTACGAGCGCATGCTGAGCAAGGCTCCCGGCAGCAGGACGGCCTATGCGATCCGCACGGTCTACCTCACCCAGGGAGTGATCCTGCTGTTCGTGTCGCTGCCGATCCAGGTGGCGATGACCGGCGACGGCGGGATCGGGTGGCTGGGGGTGGCGGGCGCGCTGGTGTGGCTGGCGGGGTTCCTTTTCGAGGCGGTGGGGGACTGGCAGCTGGCCCGCTTCCGCGCCGACCCGGACTCCCGGGGGAAGGTGCTGGACAGCGGGTTGTGGCGATACACCCGGCATCCGAACTACTTCGGCGACGCCGTGGTGTGGTGGGGCCTGTTCCTCATCGCAGCGGAACACTGGCCAGGGGTTCTGACCGTGCTGTCGCCTGTCGTGATGACGTACTTCCTGGCCGGCAAGACCGGGAAACCCCTGCTGGAGAAGCATCTGACGAGAACCCGGCCGGGATACGCGGAGTACGTCCGCCGGACCAGCGGCTTCCTCCCCAGGCCGCCTCGTCGCTGACCTACACCACGTCGAACTCGTTGCCCTCCGGGTCGGCCATCGCCACCGCGTAGTGGTCCAGGCCGGGTTGCGACAGCACCCGCACCACGGTCGCGCCCGCGCCGACCAGGTGCTCCACCTCGGCGTCCACCCGTGCCCTGCGGGTCTCCAGCGGCACGTCCTCCCGCTTGCCGCCCACCTTGAGGTCGAAGTGGAACCGGTTCTTGACCACCTTGCCCTCGGGCACCTGCTGGAACCAGATCCGCGGGCCGTCGCCTTCCGGGTCGACGATGCTGTCAGCGCCGTCACCCTCGCCCAGCTCGTCCTCCGGCACGCCGACGCTCCGCCAGTATTCCCGCCACGTGCCGAAACCGTCCGGCGGCTGCTCCAGCGAGTAGCGCAGGGCGCCCGCCCAGAAACGCGCCATCCGGTCAGGGGCGGCGCAGTCGACGACCAGCTGATACGAAACCATGACCCCATCCTTCAGGGCGCCTACGACAGTTTCGCCGCCTTCCCCTGGCCCCTCAGTTGAGCGGTACGCGCAGGGCGGGCCAGGTGGCCACCTTGACGGTCAATGCGTCCGCCTGGGGTGGCAAGGCGTACAGGGACCAGAACTCCTTCGTCTCGCCGGCCTCGAAGTTCGTCGCCGACAGCGACACCCCCGAGGTGCTCGTGCACGCGCAGTACGTGCCCGGTTCCTCCCCCTTGGCCACGATCACCCGGGCCGGGCGGTACAGGCGGCGGGCAGCAGGGTCGGTCACCTGGATGTTCGTCGCCGCGTGGTACTTGAAGGCGTTCCAGTCGGCCGCCCAGTTGAGGTCGTGGTACCACGCCTCGCCGTCCCCCCGGTTGGTGATCGTGTAGCGGAGCAGGCCCAGGTCGCCCGGCATCCGCTGGAAGGTCTTCACCTGCAGGTCGAACGGCACGCCCTTCGCCCGCACCGTCGCCGACGTGCCCTCGCCCTCCGACAGCGGGGAGGCGGAGGTGGTGGCGGCCGGCGCTGCCGCAGCGGGCTTGGCGAAGGTGATCGTCACGCGGCGGTTGCGTCGCCGCCCCTCGTCGGAGTCGTTGCTGTACAGCGGGCGGCGCGAGCCGTACCCGCGAGCCGTGAACGTCACCCCCTCGCGGGTGACCAGCGGCGTGAGCGCCCGCCGTACCGCCTCCGCCCGCCGGCGCGACAGCGGGTCGTTGATGGCGTTCGTGCCCGAGGAGTCCGCGTGCCCGTCGACCTGGATCGTGGTGTCCTCCGAGGTGTCGATGAGCTTGGCCGCCCTGGCCAGCATCGTGCGGGCGCGCGGCGTGAGCGTCGCCTTGTTCAGCGCGAACAGCACGTCGGAGGACAGGCTGACCTTGAGGTCGGCGCCGTCGTCCGTCGTCTCCTCGGTGCGGTCGAGCGACTGCGACGGCGTCTCGATGAGATGGTTGACGGTCTCGACCTGCGACGCGTCGGGGTCGGGCAGTTCCTGGCCGGGCGGCGGCGTCGGCGGCTCGTCGCTGATGGGGACGTCGACCATCGGCGGGCCGATCGGCGTCACGATCGTCGTGGTCGCCGGGTTGCCGGACGGCGCGGGCAGCACCGCGAAGACGGTCAGCGACTCGCCCGGCTGGATGATCGGGTCGAGGCCGTCGCGGTCGGTGTCGCTGCACAGGCACTCGCCGTCAGCGGGCTTGTACGGCATGAGCCAGCGGTGGGCAGGAGCGTCGAGTACGGCGATGCCGGACGGCCAGCGCCACTTCAGCGGGCGCATCGGGTCGGCGAGCGGGGCCTGCCAGTGCAGCGGCTCGTCGGTGCTGGTGGACAGGCGCAGCTGCACGACCAGATGCTTGCCGCCGACGCGGTTGAGCCCGACGAGTTCCGCCTTGTAGTTCTCCTTGTCGGTGCCCTGGACGGTGGCCAGCACGGCAGGGGCCTTGGGCGCAGACGAAGGAGACGAAGCAGGGGAGCTCGGGGGAGCCGCTGAGGGAGGGGGAGAGGGCGTCTGAGCGCATCCGGCGACCGTTAGGGCGACGGCGGTCAGGGCCAGGATCCGGTTGTGCATGCCGGGCATTGTGTCATGACCGGAATGAAAGTGATCAGTCAAGAAATATCGTGCGAAGGTGGGCGGCGACGGCGCGCGGGCGGAACGCCCAGCCATTGTGCCCGCCGGGCAGGACCGTCGCCGACGTGCCCAGCACGTCGGCCAGCGCATGCGCGGACTGTGCGACAGGACCGGTGGTGGTCTCGCCGACGGCAGGGACGATCCTGGCGGCCT
The DNA here is from genome assembly GCF_044457355.1 of Nonomuraea sp. NPDC050556. Taxonomy (NCBI): domain Bacteria; kingdom Bacillati; phylum Actinomycetota; class Actinomycetes; order Streptosporangiales; family Streptosporangiaceae; genus Nonomuraea; species Nonomuraea sp. NPDC050556. Next base: position 379,266 of record NZ_JBITGU010000001.1, read on the forward strand.
GCGCACGCAGGGCGTTCACATCAGGACGATATTGACGTACGGCAGGAGCGTCGTGCGTGAGGAAGAACTCCAGGTTGGCGAGGCGTTGCGGGCCGGGCGGGGTGAGGGGTACGTCGGGCTCGCGGTCGGAGAAGTCGAGGCGCGCCAGCCGTACGAACTGCCCCAAAGCCGGGAGCACCCCCTCGCTGCGATGCGCCTCCTCGACGGCCAGCTGGTCGCGGACCAGCTCGGCCCGAGCCTCCTCGGGCAGCAGCGCGCTGAGCGGCGGCTCGTGGACGACGGCGAGACGGACCCGGCCGGGGTGGCGGGTCGTCAGTTCCAGGGCGATCACCGCGCCGATGCTGCTCCCGAACACCAGGGCGGGTTCGCCGGTGACGGCTTCGAGGACGGCGGCCGCGTCGTCGGCATGGGTGTCCAGGCCCGGCGACCCGCCCGCGTTGGGGCTGCGGGACAGCCCGCGGCGGTCGAAGGTGACGACGGTGAACGCGTCCTGGAGGTGGGCGGCCAGGTCGTCGGTGACGTCGGCGTCGCCGTCCCCGCCCGGCAGCAGGAGCAGCACCGGGCCGTTCCCTCGGGTCCGATGGAAGATCTCAAACACCATGCCTCCATAAGATACTCATGGTTTCTTATGGCAGGCTACCCCGGGTATCGTGAGCTCGTGGGTGAAAGCAGGCGGCGCGGTGCGGAGCTGGTGCAGGCGATCCTGGACGCCGCCTGGGCGGAGCTGGCCGAGACCGGCTACGACGCGTTCACGATGTCCGGTGTCGCGACCCGTGCGGGAACCAGCAAGGCCGTTCTCTACCGCCGTTGGCCGGGCAAGGCGGAGCTGGTGGCCGCCGCGCTCGAAGCCCGGATCCCGCGGCTCGGCCACCCGGTCCGCACCGGCGACCTGCGGGCGGACACGCTGGCGATCCTGGGGTGCCTGGCCGCCCAGCACTGCGGGCTCCGGATCGCCGGTGACCTCGACCCGAGGCTGACCGCGGTGCTGCGCCGCCGGGCGGCCGACGAGGCGGCGGCGGAACTGGCCCAGGCGCTCACCTCAGCGGGCGTCGACCCGGCGACGATCGGCCCGCGGATCCTGCGCCTCCCCATCGACCTGCTGCAACACGCCCTGCCTGACGAGCCGGACCCCGCCTGGATCGTGGACGAGGTCTTCCTCCCCCTCGTCCATCAGAAGAGGACCAGCGGGGGTGGGTAAGCGCGGACGGGGGCGGGGGCGTGCCAGGGTTCGTGCACGTGGGCGGCCGGGACATCGGCCAGCTCTGGCACGTGGGCGCGGACGTAGCGCCCCTCCGGGTCGAAGCGCCTGGCCTGGCGGAGCGGGTTGAACGTGCGGTTCGGGCGGGTGTCGTTGCCGGTGCCCGCCACCCACTGCCAGTTCCCGAAGTTGTTGGCCACCTCCCCGTCCAGCAGCAGGTCGAAGAAGTGCGCCGCCCCCCGCCGCCAGTCGATCCTCAGGTGCTTGACCAGGTAGGACGCCGTGATGAGGCGGGCGCGGTTGTGCATCCAGCCCTCGCTGAGCAACTGGCGCATCCCGGCGTCGACGATCGGGACGCCGGTCTGCCCGGCCTTCCACGCCTGGAGCGCCTCCTCGTCGTCGCGCCACTGGTGCCCGCGCGGGCGGTAGTCGTCCCGGTTGATGCGCGGGAAGGCGAAGGTGACCTGGTGGTGGAAGTCGCGCCAGCACAGCTGCCTGGTGAAGGCGTCGTTGTCCAGGGTGGACACCTCCAGCGGCGACAGGCAGCCGAAGCGCAGGTACGGGCTCAGCCGGGAGGTGGTGTCACCGGCCAGGTCGTCGTGCCCCTCGCCGTAGTGGGCCAGATGCCGCGCGGACCAGGCGCGCAGCCGTTCTCGGGCCAGGGTCTCGCCGCCACGCCGGTCGGCGTCGGGCAGCACGCCGGGGTCGATCCCCTGCAAGAAGGGCACGCGCGGGGGAGCGGGCAGGACGGCGCGACGGGCGGCCTGCTGCCAGGCGCGCCAGTAAGGGGTGAAGACGCGGTAATGGTCGCCGCCGCCGCTGGGGCGCAGCAGGTCGGGCGGCACCACGGTGACGCCGGGGAACCGGCGCACCTCGATGCCCTCCGCCAGCCGTCGCTGCCTGGTCCTGGCCAGCTCGCTGACGTCCGCGCTGGTGAAGACCGCGCTGGCTGAGGTCTCCCGGGCCAGGCGCAGGGTTTCCCGTACGGCGTCGCCCCGCCGTACGACCAGGTCCGCACCACGAGACCGCAGCGACTCGCGCAGGTCGGCCAGGCAGGCGGCCAGGAACGGGCCGCGCCGGCCCGGCGGCACGCCGGGGTCGAGCACGAAAAGGGGCAGCACCCGGCGGGCCCGCTCGCACGCGGCGCTCAGCGCCGGGTGGTCGTGGACGCGCAGGTCCCTGTTGAACAGCACGATCACCGTCTCCACAGCCAGGTATTCGTCGCCGCCGCGCGGAGAGTTGCAACCGGTGGGGATGCGGTTTGCGAAGATAGGGCCGTGGGCGAGGAAGGGTACGGGATCGGGGCGGTGGCCCGGCGCCTCGGCGTGCCCGCCGCCACGCTGCGCACCTGGAACCTCAGGTACGGCATAGGCCCGAGCAGGCGCAGCCCCGGCGGCCACCGCCGCTACGACGGGACGGACCTCCGCCGCCTCCACGAGATGAACCGGCTGATCCACGAGGGCATGCCGCCCGCCGAGGCAGCACACGCCGCGCTACGGCTGCGCCTGGACAGCAGGCCGGTGGAGGCCGAGCCGCCGCCCGCCGAAGCGCCGGGCGTGGCGCTGCCGTCGGCCGCGATGCTGGCCAGGGCGGCGGCGATGCTCGACAGCCGGGTGCTGGACGAGGGACTGGCCGCCGCGATCGCCCGCCACGGCGTGGCCTGGACGTGGAAAGGCCTGGTGCTGCCGGTCTTCGAGACGATCAGCGGACGTCAGGCGCGTACCGGTGGGGGCGTCGAGGTCGAGCACGTGTTCTCCGACCGGGTCCTGGCGGCGCTGCACCGCCTGGTGGAGCGTCCTGCCGCGCCGGTCAACGACCGTCCCGTGCTGCTGGCCTGCGCCGAGGACGAACAACACAGCCTGCCCGTGTACGCCCTGGGCGCGGTGCTGTCCACCGCGATGCGGGTGGAGGCGCGCGTGCTGGGCGCGCGCACGCCGTACCCTGCCCTGGCCGACGCGATGCGGACGCTGGGGCCCTGCGCGGTCTTCGTCTGGTCGCAGCAGGAGTCGACCGGCGACCCGGCGCCGCTGCTGGCGCTGCCCGCGCTGCGCCCGCCCTGCCCGGTCGTGGTCGGCGGCCCCGGCTGGTGGAACGGCCTCCCGCGTACGGTGACCCGCGTGGACTCGCTGGACGCGGCCGTGACCCGTCTCATGCGGACCGTGCGCTGACCACGATGGCGCGCGGCATCTTGCCGAAGATCAACCCGTGGAACGGCGCGAGCGCCCGCCAGTAGAGATGGCCCAGCAACCCGTGCGGGTGGAAGATCGCCCGCTGCTCGTAGACGGTACGGTCACCCTCGCAACGGACGCTCAGCTCCAGCCAGGCCAGGCCGGGCAGCCGCATCTCGGCGCGCAGACGCAGCAGGCGGCCCGGCTCGATCTCCTCCACCCGCCAGAAGTCGATGGAGTCGCCGATCCGCAGCCTCTGCGGGTCGCGCCGGCCCCGGCGCAGGCCCACCCCGCCCACGATCCTGTCGAGTGCGCCGCGCACCTTCCAGGCGGCGGGAAGGGAGTACCAGCCGTTGTCCCCGCCGATGCCCTCGATGACCTTCCACACGGCCTCCGGCGGGACGTCGCAGGCCAGGGTGCGGCGATCGATGTAGAGGCTGCCTCCCGCCCAGTCGGGGTCGGTGGGCAGCGGGTCGCTGGGTGCGCCGGGTGACGAGGCCGAGGACCAGCGGGTCGCCACATCGGCCTCCTTGATCTTCTGCAGCGCCAGCGTGACCGCGAGCGTGAAGCCGATCAGGCCGTCCTTCGGGTCGTGGACGTAGGCCGAGACGTCGTGCTCGCGGCACACGGTCTCGTTGCGCAGGGACTCCACCAGCGGGCGCGCGATGGAGGCGGGCACCGGCGTGACCAGGCCGACCCAATGGCTGGACAGCCACGGGCTCAGCAGGGGCACCGCGATGATCAGGCGTCGCGGCAGTCCGGCGGCTGTCGCGTAACCGCGCATCATGTCGGCATATGTCAGCACGTCGGGGCCGCCGATGTCGAAGGTCCTGTTGACCTCTCCAGGGACCGAGGCCCAGCCGCGAAGGTAGCGCAGGACGTCGCGCACGGCGATGGGTTGCGTACGGCTGTGCACCCAGCGGGGAGTGGTCATCACCGGGAGCCGCTCGGTGAGTTGGCGCAGCATCTCGAAGGAGGCGGAACCCGATCCGATGATCACAGCGGCGCGCAGGACGACGGCGGGCACCCGGCAGTCGAGGAAGATGCGCGCCACCTCGGCCCGCGAGCTCAGGTGCGGCGACAGCTCCGCGCCGTCGGAGAGGCCGCCCAGGTAGATGATCCTGCGGACTCCGGCCGCTTCGGCAGCCGCGGCGAAGGTCCGGGCGGCGGCACGGTCGGAGGAGGCGAAGCCGTCGCCTCCGCCCATGGTGTGGATCAGGTAGTAGGCGACCTCGACGCCGTCCAGCGCGGACCGCGTGGCGACGGGATCGAGGGCGTCGGCGGTCACGATCTCGGTACGGCCGGCCCACGGCAGGTCACGCAGCCGGGCCGGCGACCGCACCATGCACCGCACGTGATGGCCGTAGGCGAGCAGTTCGGGCACGAGCCGGCCGCCGATGTATCCTGTCGCGCCGGTCACCAGGCAGACAGCCATGGCTCACGCGTCCGCTGGAGTGTGGTTGCGCAGGCGGAGGGTGTCGGGATAGGGGGAGAAGAAGGTCTGGTCCCGCACGTACCCGGCGTTCTGCCCGTGCGCGTGGTGGCGCAGCAGGGTGGTGGGCACGCTGAGCGGCACCAGGCCCGCCTTGTAGGAGTCGATCACCGCGAGCAGGTCGGCGGTGCGGACGGCGTCGAGGTCGAGCATGCCCAGGCAGTGGTGGAGCACGTTGACGTTCCTGCCGGGACTGGCCTTCCTGGCCAGGGCGCGCTGGAACACCTCCGCGTAGACGCCCGGACCTCCCGCCACGATCCGGCCCGCCTGCCGGTACAGCTCGGGGTCGTGGGCGAGGAGCTGCATCTTGTGCCTGGTGTGGAAGGCCACCAGGTCGCCCGGCCGACTGCCGCCGTCGAGGAGCTCGCGCAGCCGGGCGTGGGCGAAGACCCGCTCGACGAACGACTCGCGCAGCAACGCGTCGTTGAGCCGCCCCTCGTCCTCCACGGGCAGCAGCGGGTGGGCGTCCATGACGGCGCCGGAGAACATGCCGCGGTTGCGCCGGTCGACCGGCTGCCCTTCCGGGCCGTAGAGGGGGATGCCGTGGATGCCGCAGCTCGGGCTCCTGGCCTTGAAGACGTACCCGTCGGCGACCAGGCCGCCCGCGCGCTCGCGGGCGAGGGTGGTCATGCGGTCGGTGAGGTCCACGCGGGTCGTACGGGTCATCAGGCGTGGCCCGACCTCCAGGCGCACCGTCTCGCGGGGAGCGCCGAGGCCGATCTCCATCTCCGGGCAGATGGGCACCCAGTCGACGTACGGGTCGAGCAGTCCGGCGAGGAAGCGGTCGCGGCTGTGGCCGCCGTTGAACCGGACGGGCTCGCCGAGCAGGCAGCTCGACACCGCGACCCTGGGCCTGGTCATGACGCCGCCAGCAGCGTGTGCAGGCGGTGCAGGCCGCGCGCCGTCCTGGCCTTGATCGTGCCGAGGGGGACGTGCAGGCGTTCGGCGATCTCGCGCTGGCTCAGCTCGTCCCAGTAGGCGAGCTCGATCGCCTGGCGCTGGGCGTCCGGCAGCTGCTCGAGCGCCCGGCCGACCAGGTCGCGGTTGGCCAGGTCCTCCCCGTCGTCGCGCCCGTCGTGACCGGCCGGGTCCGCGACCGCGTCGAGGGACACGGTGGTCAGGCGACGGATCCGCAGATGGTCCACGGCCCGGCGGTGCGCGATGGTCAGGATCCACGACTCCAGGTTCCGCGCCGGGTCGAAGCGACGCCGGGAACGCCAGACCTCGGTGAAGACGACCTGCGTCAGGTCGTCGAGGTCCTGCGGAGCGACCATCCGGCGCAGGTAGGCACGGACCATCGGGGCGTGGGTGCGGTAGCACTCGGCGAGCACGTCCATCGGTCACCTCCTCAGAGATAACTTATTCAAAACCTATTCAACCAGAGTTCGAGCATGCGGCGCACCTGTTGAACCTCGAGAGTCGAGGTGATGATCAGTAACCTGCTCTGACGCACATGATGGCAAGGGTGGAGAATGTCCGAATCCCCGAATGCATCGTCAACGGAACGACGCCCCTGGTGGCGGAGGCCTTCCGTCGTGACCGGCGTCTCCGCTGTCGTGGTGGCAGTACTCGCCGGATGGATCCAGCAGGGCGGGCTGGAGATCTTCACCAAGCTCAACGAATCGCGCGAACCCGATGTCGCGATCGAGATCGAGAAGCAGGCTGTCGACAGCACGTGCCTGTCGTTCTACCTGCCCGAACCCGCCGAAAGCGTTCTACGGAGAGTCCGGGACAGGTTGGGAGCGTTACCCGCGAACGCCTCGCTCGCCGACCGGTACGCGTCGGCCGAGAAGGCTCTTCTTGAAGCGGGAGCCGAGCCGGAAACGGACTTCTCGGGCGTCCGGTTCACGGTCACGGGTAAGGACGAGAACGCTGTCGTCCTGCGCGACATCAAGCCCATCGTCCAGACGGCAAAGACCAAGATCGAGGGCTCGATCATCAGGCTCAGAAGTGACAAGCCCGCCGGGTGCGGAGAGAGCATTCCGGAGCGGCACTACCAGTTCGACGCGAAGACACGGATCGCCACTCCCGTCCCGGACGCTGCCGGGAAGCCTCCCGAGCCGTTCCCTTACAAGGTGAGCATGAGTGAGCCCGAGGTCATCGTTCTACACGCCAAGAGCCAGAAGGCTGTGGTCGCATGGACGGCGGTGCTGCATTGGAGCGGGGGCGGAGAGTCCGGGGACATCAAGCTGGACAACGCGGGGAAACCCTTCTACGCCATCGGCCACCAGGTCCCCGCCCAGTATCTGAACGTCGAAAAACTGGAGCTGAGCAGCGCGAACTAGTGAAGTCCGCCCGAATCTCCTGGTTGTTGACAGGGGTGATCGGCATGCAACACCCTCGACCCGTTGCTACGAAGTGCTGAAGAGGGGGAGTTCGGGGGCGTTGGAGCTGCCGTTGTGGCGTTCGCGATGATCCTCGCCATTCTGGCCCGTCGGTGACCGGGAGAGGTCGGCATGGCAAGCAACAGGGACAACGGTTCGCGCACGGCCGCCATCGTCGCTGTGCTCGGTTTGGTCTCGGGCCGTCGGTGTACCAGGAAGCCGGTCGTCCCCTCAGCGGACAAGGTGAGCCTGCCCGCGCGGTGGTTCCCGGTCGGTTGTCAGGGCAGTCCCTGCGCCGCGACGGGCGGGGGACCCTTCAGGATGACGGGAATCTTGTCCTGACGCTTACTGATCTTCCCAGGGGGCGGGCTCTCCGGCAGAGTGAGTGAGTGAAGGAACGCATGCGCGGCTGCGGAACCGAGAGTCTCGCCATCGATCAGGCCCTCCGCCAGGGGGTGGCGGCTGACCTGATCTACCTGGTCGAGCTGCCCGGGTTCACCCTCAACGAGCAGTCCGTCGGCGTGGTGGGCGATGAGGGGTTCGGCGCCGTCTACACCGCGGACGGCGGCAGCAGGGTGGTGGAGTTGCGCATCGACCGCGACACCGCCTGTGAGCCGGACGGGTCGGGGTGGTACCGGTCGGGCGGCGGAAGGCAGGAGTACACGGCGGTGCGCGGCGACCACTTCATTCGCCTGACGGCCGAGCTTGGCGACGTGGACAGGGCCACGATGAAGGCGGCGGTCGAGGGGGCACGGAACGTCAAAGTGAGGGGGACGCCATCCCCGTCGCCGCCCCCGGTGCGACGCGGTGACCTGCCGGTCACCGGGGACGGCGCGCCCGTCAACAACGTGGGCGCCGGCGGCTGACCGCGTGACCTAGGCGCGGGGTAGCCACACGCGCATCGTCGCCGGGCCGCGATTGCCCCACCGGTGGTAGGGGACCAGCCGCAACGTCACCTCCGATCCGGCCTGTACGGTCATCCGGACGACGGCAGGGCGGGCGCCGCTAGCGATGCCCTGACGTCCACCTCCATCACCCGATCCACCGGTTCAGAGGCCAGGACCGAGACGTCGGCCAGCGGCGGCTCGTCGCCCACCGACTCGGCGCAGTACACCAGGGTCCCCCGCTCGACAGCCACACTGCCCCGCACCGCGTCGATCCGCCGGTCGGGCAGTGTCCACCGGGGCGCGACCGGCAGATCGAGCACGACCGTGCCGCCCGCCGCCACCTCCACGTGCGCATACCCCGGACCGACGACGCGTACGGCGCCGCCGTACGCGAGGGTCGCCCCGGACGCCCACGGCGGCACCCGCAGGGAGACCCGCCCGGAGCCAGAAGCCCGCACGCGCACCTCGCCCGACCACGGGTAGCCCGTCTCGACCTCCAGGACCTGGTCGCCGCAGCGGATCTCGCCCGAGGCGTACTGGTGGATCTGCACGCCCGCCCCCGTGCCGGTCGCGAAATACGCGGGCAGCGAGGCCAGCGTGCGGGCGATGTTGTTCGGGCAGCACGACACCGAGAACCACGGCGAGCGCAACCCGCCCTCGGCCGCCTGGTTGAGCGACGTCGAAGGTGCGGCGGGCACCCTGACGTGCAGCGGATTCGCGTAGAAGAACGACCTCCCGTCCAGCGCGGTGGACGTGGCCAGGACGTTGAACATCGTCCGCTCCGCCAGGTCGGCGTAACGGACCTTGCCCGTGGCCAGGTGCAGCCCCGGAGCCCTACCAGGCCGCGAGGGACAGGGCTTCCGGGGTACGGCTGGCGCTGGCCGAATCCGGGGTGGAGCAGGTGGGGGAGACGTTGTTCGGCACGTGGTCGCAGCGGTGGGGCAGGCACGCGGCCGAGATGCTGCTCATGGCGCACCCCGACGTGGACGCGGTCTTCTGCGGCAGCGACCAGATCGCGGCCGGGCTGGTCGAGGCGGTGCGCGAGCGCGGCAGGCGCATCCCGGACGACATCGCGGTGGTGGGCTACGACAACTGGGAGGTGCTCTCCACCGAGACGCGGCCCGCGCTGACCACGGTGGACATGAAGCTGGAGCTGCTCGGCAGGACGGCCGCTCAGCACCTGTTCGCCGCCATCGACGGCAGGGCGACGCCCGGCGTCCACCGCATGCCGTGCGAACTGGTTATCCGCGACTCGACGGGGCGGGGTTAGGCTGTCTCGGTGCATATCGATGCTTGGCTCCAGACGATCCCGGCCGTGTGGATCTGCGTGCTCGTGGCCGTGGTGATCGGGATCGAGAGCCTGGGCATTCCGCTGCCCGGTGAGATCGTGCTGGTCAGCGCGGCGCTGCTGTCGGCCAAGGGTGTGGTGAGCCCGGTCTGGGTGGGGGTGTGCGCGAGCACGGGGGCGATCGTGGGGGACTCCATCGGGTACGCCATCGGGCGTAAGGGTGGGCGGCCGATGTTCGATCGGCTGGGGCGGCGCTTTCCCAAGCATTTCGGGCCCGCGCATATCGCTAAGGCTGAGCACTATTTCGACAAGTACGGCATGTGGACCGTGTTCTTCGGGCGGTTCATCGCCTTGCTGCGCATCCTGGCGGGGCCGCTGGCTGGGGCTTTGCACATGCCGTACTGGCGGTTCCTGGTCGCGAACGTGCTCGGAGGGATCGCCTGGGCGGGCGGGACGACCGCGGTGATCTACTACCTGGGGGTGGTCGCGGAGAAGTGGCTCAAGGGGTTCTCGTGGGTGGGGCTGGGGGTGGCGGTCCTGTTCGGGATCTGCACCACCTGGTACGTGAAACGCCGCGCCGCCCGCGCGGTGGCCGCCGACGAGGTCCCCTCCAGCGCCGTGTGAAGCTTTTGGAGCCTTCCCCTATCTCCCGCTATTTCGCCCTATAGCGCCGCCTGCCCTCCGCGCTCTTCTGGGCGTGACCTTTAGCGCTCGATAAGGGTGACTTCGAGAGAGTAGAGCGAGGCCCGGTATATGTGCGAGCCGTGCTCGACCGCCCTGCCCTGGTCGTCATAGGTGGTGCGCACCATCGTGAGCAGAGGCGCACCGCGGCGCTCATCCAGCAACTTGGCCTCCGCCGCACTAGCCGCACGAGCCCCTATGCGCTGATTGGCGACCCGCATCCGAACCCCCGCAGAACGCAGCAGCTCATAAAGGCCACGCGCCTCAAGCCCCTCCGACGTGAGCGGCGCAAGCCCGACAGGCAGCCAGTTGTGCAGTACGGCAAGCGGCTCACCCGAAGCAAAGCGCAGCCGTTCAACATAGAGAGCCTGGGTGCCCGGCTCGACGGCGAGGATCTTGGCGATCTCCTCGTCCACCGGACGCGGCTCCAGCGCCAGCACATGCGTCGCAGGCTCCTGACCAGCTCTTCTCAGGTCATCGTAGAGGCTGGTCAGCTCAACGCTACGCTTGACCTGACCATGCACGACCTGAGTGCCGACGCCGCGCTTGCGGACGAGCAGCCCCTTGTCCACGAGGTACTGGATCGCCTGCCGAATGGTCGGCCGCGACAGGCCCAGTTTGTCAGCCAGCAGGATCTCGTTGTCGAGCCGGGAACCGGGGGCGAGATCGCCCCGCCTGATCGCCTCGGCGATCTGCTCAGCCACCTGGAAGTAGAGCGGCACGGGGCTGGAGCGGTCCAGGTCGATCGCCAGGTTCGCGGTCATGTGATCAGGTTAGCTGAGGTCAGAATGTCCTGACAAATATTCCACGCCGTATTTACGGCAACCCCCCGAACCACACACGCCATAACCCCACCCCAACCTCCCACACGCCCCCCATCAACGCCCCGCATCAACCTCGCGCGCGGCCCCGCGCCCAACCCCGCCCACACCCGCGCCAACCTCGAGCGGCCCCGCACCAACGCCCGCGCCGACCTCCCGCGCGGCCCCGCACCATCCTCGCGCCATCCCCAGGCGCGGTCCCGCACCATCCTCCGGCGCAGTCCCGCGCCGACCTCCCTCACGATCCCGCGCCAACGCCACATGCGCCAACCCTCGCGCGCGGCCCCACGCCCCACGCCGCCTGCTTCTATCCCCTTCACCTGCGCCCAACCTGCGCTCGCCTTGAGGCGCTTTTCCCTCTTGGTCGTGGTCTTGAAGGTCAGGCCTCGTCTGACAGCTCTTCAGCGAGCCGAAGAACAGCTTGCGCACGCGCGACAATAGGCGCGTCAACGAAGCGCCCATCAGCCAACGCCACAGCCCCCCGCCCAGAAGAAGCCCCCACAACCTCCCGAGCCCGAGCCACCTCCTCATCCGACGGCCGAAATGCCCGCCGAATCACCGGAATCTGCCGAGGATGAATAGCCGTCCGCCCAAACAACCCAAGCGCCCGCCCCCGCAAACACGACGCCGCCAACCCCTCGTCATCCCTGACGTTGGCATACACCGACATAGGCACCCCCGGAAGCCCAGCCGCAGCAGCCGCCACCACCGCCTGCATCCGCAGATAAGCGAACGCGAACTCATCGCTGATCCCCAGCTCAGCCGCCAGATCCTGCTCCCCGAGCGCGATCCCCGCCACCCGAGGATGCGCCGCGATCTCCTGCGCCCGCGCAACCCCCCGCGCCGACTCCAGCAACGCATAAGCCGACACAGGACGCCCAGCGAACACATCCACCAGCAGATCCAACGTGTGCGCCGCCTCCACCTTCGGCAACCGCACAGCATCCAGCCCCGGCGCATCCGCCAACGCCCGCAGATCCGCCATCCCCCGCGCCGTCGCCAGGTCATTCACCCGCACATGCACCGGAACCTTCCCAGCGCCGTCCTTCAAGAACGCGACGGCGTTACGAAGCGCCCGCTCCTTGTCAGCCTCGGCAACAGCATCCTCAAGGTCGATGATCACCACATCGGCCCCGGAATCGACCGCCTTGGAAAACCGTTCCGGCCGATCCCCAGGCACATAAAGCCAGGTCAACGGCGCACTCATGCCACCACCCCCGCCTCACGCAGCGCCGCGATCTGCTCCGCCGTACACCCCAGATCAGTCAGCACCTCATCGGTGTGCCGCCCCAGCGAAGGCCCAGTCCAACGCACCTCACCCGGAGTCTCAGACAGCCTGAACATGACATTCTGTACGGTCACCGACCCGAGCTCCTCGTCAGGCAGCTCCACAAACGTCCCGAGCGCCTCATACTGCGGATCCTTCGCGATGTCCGTCACGTCGTAGATAGGAGCGATCGCCGCCTGAGCCTCCTCGAACCGGGCGATCACCTCCGCAGCGTCCCGAGCCGCGATCCACGACCCGACCGCCTCGTCCAGTTCGTCCACATGCTGCACCCGCCCGTGCCCGCTGGAGAACCACGGCTGCGCGACCAGATCCGCGCGCCCGACCAGGGTGACGACGCGCTCGGCGATCGTCTGCGCGCTCGTCGAGATCGCCAGCCATCGCCCGTCCCGCGTGCGGTAGGTATTGCGCGGCGCGTTACTGCTCGACCGGTTACCGGTGCGCTGCGGCACCACACCGAGCGCCTTGTACGCGGTCATCTGCGGTCCGAGCAGCCCGAGGATCGGCTCGATGATCGCCATGTCGATCACCTGCCCCCTGCCCGTCTGCGCCCTGTCCTGAAGCGCGACCATGATCGCGTACGCCATGGCGAGACCGGCGATCCCGTCCGCCATAGCCAGCGGCGGCAACGTAGGCGGCCCGTCAGGCTGGCCGGTCATAGCGGCGAACCCACTCATCGCCTCAGCAAGCGTCCCGAACCCAGGCTGACCGGACATCGGCCCGAACTGCCCGAACCCCGTCATCCGCGCGACGATCAGCCGCGGATTGATCTCCAGCAACGCCTCAGGCGAAAGCCCCCACCGCTCCAGCGTCCCAGGCCGGAAGTTCTCCACCAGCACATCGGACCGCTCGGCCAGGCGACGCAGGAGATCCTGCCCCTCCTCGCGCGAGAGATCGATCGCCGCAGTCCGCTTGTTGCGCGACAACGTCTTCCACCACAGCCCCACCCCGTCCACCGACGCGCCATGCCCGCGCGAGGGGTCGCCGCGCCGGGGGTGCTCGATCTTGATCACATCGGCGCCGAAGTCGCCCAGCATCATCGCGGCCGACGGACCGGCGAACAGCGTAGCGGCGTCGATCACCCGGATATCGGCAAGAGGTCCCATAGTCATATAACTTATAAGAAGTGCAGACACCTATGAGCAAAGCCGACTACGTGTACGGCGTGCTGCTCGACGAGATCCGCTCAGCGCGCATTCCTGGGGGTACGGCGCTGCGAGCGGCAGCAGTGGCGCAGCGCCTCGGCGTGTCGGTAACCCCCGTGCGCGAGGCGTTGCGACGCCTGGAGAAGGACCGCTTGATCAGCTACGAGCCGCACCACGGGGCGACCGTGGTCGATCTGCACGACGACGCGCTGGCCGAGTTCTACGGCGTGCGCGCCGTACTGGAGGGTTTGGGCGCCCGCCTGGCCGCGACCAGAATCACTCCGGCAGAGCTGACCAACCTCCGCACCCTGCACGAGGAGATGACCACAGCCGCCGCACCGGACCGAGCCGAACTGAGCCGTGCTTTCCACCAACGCATCGTCGACATCGGCGGCCCAGCATTCCTGAGCGCCCATGTCCGCGCCGTCCGAGCCACCTTCCCCGTCCCCCCAGGCGCCTCACTGTGGCTGGACGACGAGGTAGCTGCCGAGCAGCTGGCCGCCCACGCCCAAATCCTGGACGCATTGGAACAGAACGACCCCGAAACAGCCGAACGCGCCATGATCAACCACATCCAGGCCGCCGCCACCCACCGCACAACCCGCCAGTGACCCGATGCCGGGGACATCAACGATCACATGTCGGATCCGCTAGACCCGACGAGGCGCGACAACAAGCAAGAGGCACCCGATGGCAGCCAACCCAAGATTCGCCACAACCTCATACCCCTGAAAAACCTCAAACCGCTCAACGACCAGACGGTTGAACAGGTTGAGCACCACCCCCATGAACGGCTGCCCAACCAACTGATCAATAGCCCCACTCACGCCCAGAAGAACCAACACAATCCCCAGCAGTCGTCTCATATCCCCAAGCTAGAGACCCCCACCCACCCCAGCCGACCGCCAAAAGTACCGCCCCCACCAACTTCGGTCTAACCCCACCCCCACACCCGCCCCACCCCGCAAGGCCGACGCCCGCCACCACCCCGCGAGGCTCACACCTGCCACGCCTCGCGAGGTCGACGCCCGCCAACCCGTGATGCCCCACGCCCTCGAAATCCTCACGTCGCCACACCACGCCCGCCCCACGTTTGTGCCTTATGTGTGGGTCATGCCCCCGTCATCCCGCGCCCCGTATGCGCCCGCCCATCCCCCGCGCTCGTCACGCAGTAGGGCTGGTGTGTGGCCAGCGTGAGCGTGATGGGCTCAGCAGGTAGGTGACGAGTTCAGCGGGTAGTCGGATCTAGCGGGTAGCCGTGGCGTAGCGGACTTGTTGCGGTAGCCGTAGGCGCCCGTCCGGCTCGCGAAGTCGCTCTGCCGCCGCCCTCGCGGCAACTCCCGCCCTCTCCCGGTCCGCAGCCGGGATGCCGTCCATCATCCCTCGATACCCGCTGGCCCACATGTACCGCCACCACTCGTCCGGATCCGCCAGCCAGATGTCGAACGGCTCATCCACCACCAACACCTCACCGAACCCAGCACCCTCCAACAACCCAGCCAATCCCGAAGCCGGATCCAGCGGACTCGCCACCTCGACGCCCTTCGACGGTATGTACGACGAGAGCACCCGCCGCACCTCGCCCCACCCCTCACCAAACGTCGCCGCGTAGATGGTCGCCCCGAACCGCCCACCCGGCCGCAACAACTCCGCGTACGCCCGAAGCGCAGCAAGAGGATCCGGCAGCAGCCGCAACACGAACCCAGACACCACCACGTCGAACGAACCAGCCGGAAAGTCGGGCGCCTGCGCATCGCCAACCACGACCTGCACATTCGCCAATCCCTGCCCTCCATCCGGTGTCCGGGCTTGAGCCTGAGCCCCCACGAGGGCAACCATCGCCGGACTCAGATCCACCCCGATCACCTCCCCGCTGGGCCCCACCAGGTCGGCGGCAGGAAAGAGGCAGGCACCCCGACCACACCCGGCATCGAGCACACGATCACCCGCCCGCAGGCCGACCAGGTTGACCAGCTCACGCCCGTTGGCCTCGTAGAACGCAGGCCCGACCTGGTCGTAGTCGGCCGCTACTTCCTCGTAGATCCTCAGCACTCTCGACATGAACCCGACTCTAGGCCGACTCACGCACCCCCGACCCACGTCAACGGAAGAGCACCCAACCCTCAGGCCGTGGCCCTCCGCTGCTCCTTCCAACCACGAGCGATGGTCGGTGCCGGACGTGCATCCAGCGTCAGCAGTTTCTCGAGCGATGGGCCTCCTGCGCCGAGCCCACGGCTTCGCCCAGCAACTGGCGATGACGTTCATCCCCGCGTCGGGAAACGGATCAGCGGGGCAGTGCTGGATGCGCTCGTGTGATGAGGACCGGCCACGGCGATGCTGATGGGCGGCGCTGACGGTTGAGGTTGTTGACGGGTGGGCCACCCGGTAATGGGTCAGGTGTCGCGATGGCGTAGCAGGAGGGTGCCGCCCAGTAAGGCGGCTAAGGTCCAGGCGGTGAGTACTCCCAGGCCCGCCCAAGGACTCAACGGCAGCTTGGATGCGTCGGTAGTGGCCTGGATGGCGAGGCCCGAACTCATCGGTGAGACCTTCCACACCAGCCGCTCCCACTCCGGGTTCTTGATCAGTAGTTGCAGGACCGACGGCAGGTAGAGCAGCCCCAGCACCGCGCCGATCGCCGCGGCCGAGTCGCGGATGACAGCGGCGACACCGATGCTGAGCAGGGCGATCAGCGCCAGGTAGAGGATCGAGCCAACGGTCGCGCGCAGGGTCGCGCCGTCGGTCAAGGACAGTAGGGGGAAGCCGTTGCCAGGCAGGATGAGGCGGCCCGCCTGCAAGGACGCCAGAACGCCGATGGTTCCCGCGACGACGGTGAGGCCGGTGATCAGAACCGCCTTGGACGCGAGGACGATGCCGCGACGAGGCATCGCGGTGAGGGTGGTGTGGATCATGCCTGTGGTGTACTCACCGGTGATCGCCAGCACGGCCAGGATGGTGACCAGCACCTGGCCCGCTTGCACGCCGAAGAGGCTGATCCTGGCAGCGTCCTGGGTGCAACCTGTAGGTGCGCAGGTCATGACGGCAGCGGCCGTAACACTCGCTCCCACGGTGATGGCGATCAGACCGAGAAGTAGCCACCCGAGGCCTGGCTGGGTGCGTAGTTTGGTCCATTCGGCGTGCAGGTGTCGTTTCGCCTGACCTTCTGAGAAGGGCGAGGTGGGCTCGGCTGCAACAGAGGATTTCGTGCCTGCAGTGTTGTGTGGCACGCCTGGCGGCTGGGATGCGAGGTCGTTCATACGTCGCTCCTGCGGAGGCGGAGGGTCGCGAGGGTCAGTGCCAGCCCTGCATATGCGCACGCCACAGCCAGACCGCCCCACGGTGGCAGCGGGTAGTAGCCCGTCGCCGGCGCATAGGGCCCGAGCACGTGGGCGTACTCGGGGATGCTCTGCAGTACGGCGAAGCCGGCAGCCGGGGTGATCCTGGTCAGCCACTGCGACGCCCCAGTGGGCAGCAGGGAGACCGTCGCCAGCGTGTACGGCAGGACGATCAGCACGATGGCCGCCGTCACCCCCACCACGCTCCGCCTGAACAGCGCGCCCAGCCCCAGAGACAGGACCGCGAAGGCGGCCAGCAGCGCCGCGAACCCGACGATGACCCGCACCTCGGTGAACGCGGACACAGGGCTGACGAGGGTGCCTTTCGACAGCATGATCGACTTGCCCAACGGTACGGTCACCCCGGCTCCGATCAGCCCGGCGGCGAAGGCGGCCAGTCCGATCACGACGGCCTTGGCCACGAGTGCCCGGCCGCGCCGCGGGCTGGCGAGCAGGGTGGTCCTGATCAGGCCGCGCCGGTATTCGACGGTGACGAACATGGCCGCCACCACGATCACCATGATCAGCCCGACGACGGCGCCGGTCAGCGTGAACTCCACGCGCACGCCGCCGTCCTCCATCGCGGGAGCCATGTCGCCGACCCCGGTCAGGGTGAACGTGTCGCCGGACTGGACGAGCCCACCGGGGTGATGCGGGGTCTTGCCGTCGAGTTCCATCTCGACGCCGACATCGTCGCGCGCCCACGTGCCACCGCTGACGCCACCCTGCACGCCGACCTGGTCGAAGACGGCGCTGACCTCGGCGAAGCGCCCGGCGGACGAGGTCGCGCCGAGGACGCTCTGCGTCACCGTCAGGTCGCCAGGGGAGGCGGCGAACATCCCTATCTCCACGGTCTGCGGCAATCCGGCGAGGGTGACCGTACTGACCTTGGTCCATTGGGCGCCGTCGGGTGACTCGTAGCCGGTCAGCGTCGCACCGGAGCGCACCAGGCGGAGCCAGCGGGGCAGCGCGCCGGCGGATCCGGCGGTGTCCTCGGTGAAGTTGTGTTGCATCCGCACGCCGTGCTTGGCCGTGACCATCACGGCCGCGTAGGCGGCGCCCTGGCGGACGCCGTTCTTGACCATGAGACCGGCCTTGGCCCACGGGACGATGCCGGGAATCAGGCCCTCAGGATCGGGGCGGCGGATTCGCCCCGACATGGAGGAGATGTGCGCTGTGATGGCGCCGTCGCCCGTCAGTGAGCGATGGACGAAGTAGAACCTGTCGGTCACGGCCTCGCCGCCCGGGCCCGTGGGCGCGGCGGGGCAGGGAACCTCGACCGGGCCCTTGCTGCAGGTCATGGTGTTGCCCGTCGCGGTCATGACGCCGAGCAGGATGATGGTCAGGGCGGCGGCCGACAGGGTGATCACCCAGCCGCGCACCGTCCTGAACTTGGTCCACTCGGCGCGCACCAGATGGGAGAACCTGTCACGCGTCGGGCGAACCGCGGAGCGGTAGGGGGCGACGGCGGTCATCCTGTCACCCCGTGGAACTCGACGGCGTCCCTGGTGAGATCCATGTAAGCGGCCTCCAGCGTGGCGCGGTGGGCGGAGACTTCGGAGAACGGCACGCCTTGCTCGCCCAGCAGCTTGACGATCTCTTCCGAGGGCACTCCAGAGACCGTGATCGACTCGCGGTCCGTCACGGTCACGACGGCACCGACACGGGCGAGAGCCTCCATGGCTTCCACGCGCGCGGTCGTGCGCAACGTGACCCGGTCACCGGACGCGGCGGCGATCAGCTCGGCCACGCTGGTGTCCGCGATGACCCGGCCGCGCCCGACCACCACCAGGTGGCCGGCCGTACCTTCCAGCTCGCTCATCAGATGACTGGAGACCAGTACGGCACGCCCCTCGGTGGCCAGCGAGCGCAGAAAGCCGCGCATCCACAGAATCCCGTCGGGATCGAGGCCGTTGAACGGCTCGTCGAGCATGAGGACGGGCGGGTCGCCGAGCAGCGCGACCGCGATGCCGAGCCGCTGGCGCATGCCGAGCGAGAAGCCGCCCGCCCTGCGCCTGGCCGCTGTCCCTAACCCGACCAGCTCGATCACCTCGTCCACCCGGGAGGCGCCGATGCCCTGGGAGTGGGCGAGCCAGAGGAGATGGTTGCGCGCCGTACGGCTGGGCTGGAGCGCCGCCGCGTCGAGCAGCGCGCCGACGTGGCTCAGTGGGGTTTTCAGGCTCCTGTACGGTCGCCCGCCCACGAGCGCGCGGCCCGCGTCGGGCGCGTCCAAACCCAGGATCACCCGCATCGTGGTGGATTTGCCCGCCCCGTTGGGGCCCACGAAACCGGTGACCTGGCCGGGCGTGACGGTGAAGGCCATGCCGTCCAGTGCGAGCGTGCGGCCGAAGCGCTTGCGCACCGCGTCTACCTCGATGGTTGCCTGCATGTCGGGAAGGCTAGGCCGTGCGCGGGCGCCGGGTCGTCGCCCTGCGGAGCCATCTTTCGCGTAGCTGGCGTCAGCTACTCGGGGTCCCTCCTGTGAGGGATGTATGAGCCGTCCTCGGCGGCCACAATGGTCGCGTGCATCGAGCGTGGGCAGGGTGGTGGCGCGGGCTTGTCATGGGCAGGCACGCGCCCCTGGTAGTAGGTGTGGGGCTGGCGGTCGCGGCGGTCGCCGAGGCCGTCGTGCACGCGCTGCGCGCACCGCAGGCGGGGACGCAGGACGGGCCGCTGTTCCTGCTGGTGTTCGCGCTGCTCGGGCTGGCCACGACGCTGCCATTGGCACTGATCCGCGCGCAGACCGCGGTCGCCGCTGTGGTGATCTTCGCGGCGATCGTGGTGTCGCTCGTGGCGTTCCAGACGCTCACCGTGGCGGGGGTGGGGGCGCAGCTGGTCTCTGGCTATGTGCTCGGCCGGACGGGGTCGCAGCGGCTCGCCGTACTGGTGTCCGTGCCCTTTCTGGTGCTGGCTCCGGTGGTGGCATTGGACGGTGCGGGCGTGAGTTCCACCGTGCCGTATACCGGTGGTCAGGGCGCTGGCGTGGAGCAGGACGACCCCGGCTTGGGAACGGGCCTGCTGTCTGTGGGGCAGGCGGGCGCGAGCGCTGGTACGGCTCAGCGGGAGCCTGGATCGGCGGGGTCGGCTGGTCCGGGTTCCAGGGCGATTGGGCCGGTTGTCGGGGAGCCGTCGGGTTCCGAAGAGGGGCCGCTGGTGTCGGGGGATGGGATGCGGCTGCTCATGCTGCTCCTGGCGTGCTTGGCCCCGGCCGCGGCCTTTGCGGGGATTGCTCAGCGGGCGCGGGGTGAGGCCAGGGAGAACAGCGCCGCCACCCAGGTCATCGCGGGCACCCTGCTCGAGCACACCGCGCGGGGGGAGCGGGCGCGTATCGCGCGGGAGCTGCATGATGTCGTGGCGCACCACATTTCGATGGTCGCGGTGCAGGCGGAGACGGCGCGGCTGGCCGTACCCGGGATGCCTCCGGAGGGGGCGGAACGGCTGTCCGCGATCGGGGACACCGCGCGCGCGGCGCTGACGGAGATGCGGCGGCTGCTTGGCGTGCTGCGGGAAGACGCTTCGGGGGCGGAGCTCGAACCGCAGCCCGGGCTGCGGTTAAGGGAGCTGAACGACCTGCTGGACGAGTCGCGTGAGGCTTCGGGGAGCGCGGTGCGGCTCATCCTGCGCGGGGTGCCCGTGGTGCTCGACCCGGGGGTGGAGCTGGCCGCGCACCGGATCGTGCAGGAGGCGCTCACGAACGCGCGGCGACACGCTCCGGGGGCGGCGGTGGATGTGGAGCTGCATTACACGGGCGAAGAACTACACCTACTCATCCGCGACAACGGGCCAGGACCTGTGGCGACGGCGGTGGAGGGTGGTCGGCGTGATCGGGTGGCGGGGGGTCGCGGGGTGACGGGTAGGCCCGAGTGGGGCGTGGGGTCGGCTGGCATACGTGAGCAGGCGGTGGAGGGTGATGGATCGGCTGGCATACGCGAGCAGGCGGTGGAGCGTGATGGATCGGGTGGCATGCGCGAGCGGGCCGTGGAGGGTGATGGATCGGGTGGCGTGCGCGAGCGGGTGGCGGACGGTCGGGCATGGACCGGTGAGCCGGATCGCGTGGTGGAGGGGCATGGGCTGACCGGCATGCGGGAGCGGGCCGGGGCAGTGGGCGGCAGGCTGCGCGCTGGGGCGGCGGAGGGCGGCGGCTTCATGATCGAGGCGATCCTGCCGGGAACCACGTCCTTACCAGGTGCCATGCGCACGCGGGAAACTACGCGCGGGTCGGAAGCGCCGCGTGGGTCGGAAGCGCCGCGTGGGTCGGAAGCGCCGCCGCCGCGGGAGGCCGCGTTGTGAGTGAGCGTGCTCGTGAGAAGACTCGGGCCGTCAGAGGATGGCGAGCGGGCGGCGGGCCTCGGGTAGCGAGTGGACGTAGCGTGCGGATGGTGAAGGTGGCCCGGGGTGGTTTCGGGTGTGGTTGACGAGGGTGCTGGACGGCGGTGAGGGGTGGGGTGAGCGCTGCGGTGCGCATCGTCGTGGCCGACGATCATCTGGTGGTCCGTACGGGGTTCGCTGAGTTGCTGGGCACGCAGGCGGACTTCGATGTCGTGGGGACCGCGGCTGATGGGGTGGAGGCGGTACGGCTGTGCCGGGAATTGGCGCCGGATGTCGTGCTGATGGATGTGCGGATGCCGGGGATGAACGGGATCGAGGCGACCCGGCAGCTCGCCGGTGGGCCGCGGGTGTTGATCCTTACTACGTTTGATCTGGATGAATACATCTATGATGCGCTGCGGGCCGGGGCGAGTGGGTTTCTGCTGAAGGACGTTACGGCTGAGCGGTTGTTCGAGGCGGTGCGGGTGATCGCGGTGGGGGAGGCGTTGCTGGCGCCTACGGTTACTCGGCGGTTGATCAGTGAGTTCGCTGCTCTTCGTCCGGCTTCGGTGCCTTCGGCTGAGCTTGAGGCGCTCACGCCGCGTGAGACGCAGGTGCTGCGGCTGGTGGCTGAGGGGTTGTCGAATCCGGAGATCGCCGTTCGGCTGTCGGTGACGGAGGAGACGGTGAAGACGCATGTGAGCAGGGTGCTGAACAAGCTGGGGCTGCGGGACCGTACGCAGGCGGTGGTCACGGCGTACGAGTCTGGTCTGGTAGTTCCTCGGGCTCGGCGGGGGTGACGCGGGGGCTTCAGGGGGCGGCGGGGGTGACGCGAGGGCTTCAGGGGCGGCGGGGTAGCTCGGGGTTGGAGCACATGAGTCCGGGCCGATGGCCATGCAGTCTCTGGACGGCGGCGATGGGAAGTTCTGGCAGGTGGCCAAGGAAATCACTCGATCATGCCTGTGTGCCGCAGTACGGTCTGACACTCGGTCGGATTGAAGAGGGGAATTGCTTTGAGCTCCGCCACCTATGTCGAACCGCCTGAATCTGGGCCCGAGATCGCGCTGGTCGGCGGTGATGTCACCGAGGGCGTCGTGCGCGTCGGTGACACGGTGCGGCGGCCGGTCGGCTTCAACGCTTCGCTCGTCCATGCCCTGCTCCGCCACCTGGAGATGGTCGGCTTCGAGGGTGCACCGAGATTTCTCGGCATCGACGCGGCCGGGCGTGAGGTGCTGACGTTCGTCACCGGCGAGGTGGCCGGACAGCCGAGGCCCGCGTGGATCGCCGACGAGGGGCGGTTGGCTTCGGTCGGTCGTCTCGTCCGGGCCTACGATGACGCGGCCGCCGGTTTCGTCCTTCCCGATGGGGTGCGGCCTTTCATGGGGCTCGGCGAGATCACCGTGCCGCCGGACATGCCGCCCGCACCGCCCTACCCGGTCGAGTTGGTCGGGCACATGGACTTCACGCCTGACAACATCGTGTTCCGGGACGGCGAGGCCGTTGCGCTCATCGACTTCGACATGGCCAAGCCGGTCTCCAGGGTGGACGAGGTGTGCAACGCGATGCTCTCTTGGGCTCCGCTGGTTGATCCCGTCGACGCTGATCCGCTGCTACAGGGCGTCGATGTGCCGCGCCGTTGCCGGATCCTCGCGGACGCCTACGGGATGACGGATACGGATCGTTCCCGGCTCGTCGAGGTGGCCGTGATGCGGTCAAGGCGGGCGTGGTTCTCGATGAAGCAGATCGCCGAGACGCAGGGCGGGGGTTGGGCGCGGATGTGGCAGGAGGGCGCCGGCGATGAGATCAAGCGGCAGGAGGCGTGGCTGGAACGAAACGCCGCAGCGATCGAAACCGCGTTGACCGCTCCGTAGGGGTTGCTTCGCGACCGGGGCAACGGCGATCTCATCGGCATCGGGTAAGTCGTTTCACAAACCCGGTGACACCGTTCCCCGGAAGAGGCCTCCCCCGCTGGTCGGCGAGTGGACCCCTGCCAGCCACCCGCCGTGTCGGGCGACCCAGCGAGAGCTATTGACGGCTGCGTGGATCAGGTTGGCCGACCAGGGAGCCTCGTGTCCGTCCGCAGGGGGATGAGGACCGTTTGCCAAGGGACGGGCTTGCGGCTGCGTGGCAATGGGTTGGCCGGGGACGGGCTTGCGGCTGTGTAGCAATGGGTTGGCCGGGGACGGGTTTGTGCTGTGTGGCGAGGGGTCGGCCAGGGGTGGGTTTGCGGCTGTGTGGCGAGGGGTCGGCCAGGGGTGGGTTTGCGGCTGTGTGGCGAGGGGTCGGCCAGGGGTGGGCTAGCGGCTGCGTGGCGAGGGGGTGGGTTTGTGCTGCTTTGTAAGAGGTTGGGCGTGGGGTTGGGCAGCGAAACACGGGTCCTGACAAGGTGTCTTCTGTTCATCTCAAGGTCAGTATGTCTTGACATATGTTCATAGATTGTTCATTCTCGGTTCATCTCGGTCGGGGCCTGATGTTCTGAAGGAGTCGCGCCATGCGCATCCCGCTCGCCGTACTGACCACTACCGTCCTGGCCGTCGCCGCATGTGCGCCCTCGGGGAGCGGTCAGGCTCCAGCGCCGGTCGCGGTCCCTCAAGCGTCCAAGGACGGCGCCTTCGATCTC
Source organism: Nonomuraea sp. NPDC050556 (assembly GCF_044457355.1). Classification (NCBI taxonomy): domain Bacteria; kingdom Bacillati; phylum Actinomycetota; class Actinomycetes; order Streptosporangiales; family Streptosporangiaceae; genus Nonomuraea; species Nonomuraea sp. NPDC050556. The sequence continues at coordinate 402,815 of NZ_JBITGU010000001.1, forward strand.
GACAAGCTCATCGCAGCCGCCAAAGCCGAAGGCAGCGTCACCGTCTACGACTCCAGCGGCGACATCGAGGACGTGGCCAAGGCGTTCACCGCGAAATACGGCATCCCCATGGAGGGCGTGAAGTCGGATTCGCCGGAGACTGCGGAGAAGATGACGCGGGAGCATGCGGCTGACAATGTGACCATCGACGCCACCATGTACGAGGACGGCGGCGTGCTTGTCGGTCAGCTGCTGCCTCAGCAGATCGTCAGCACGTGGATCCCGGCTGACCTGGCTGCGCAGATTCCGGCGGAGAACCAGAACCCGCTGCTCGCGCTGTCCAAGGCGACGATCTTCGCCTACAACACGAAGTTGTCGCCGAATGGGTGTCCTGTGAAGAATGTCTGGGATCTCACCGAGCCTGAGTGGCGGGGCAAGGTGGTCATGCAGGATCCGCTCGGCAAGCCGACCGTGCTGTCGTTCTTCACGCAGCTCAAGGCGCATGGCGAAACAGCGCTGGCGGCGGCCTATCAGGCCAAGTACGGCAAGGCCGTACAGAATGCGGCTGATGAGTGGATCAAGCGGCTGGCCGCCAACCAGCCGGTTCTCACGGGGTCGGATGAGGATATTTCGGGGGCTGTCGGGGCTCCTGCTGCCAAGGACGTGAAGATCGGGTTCATGTCGATCTCCAAGTTCCGCAACAACCAGGAGAAGGGTTACGCCCAGGCGGCCTGTACGGGGATGCAGCCGTTCACTGGCTTCAGCTATCCGAAATATGCGGCTATCGCGGGTAAGACGAAGCACCCCAATGCCGCCAAGCTGTTCGTGCACTTCATCATGACCGAAGAGGGTGTCAAGCACGAGATCGCCGAGGGCGGCATCTCGGGCAACAGCAGCATCAAGCCCCTCGTCACCCCCGAGGGGCTGAACGACTGGGCCAAGGACCTCTTCCAGACCGACCCGGCCAGCCTCCTGGCCGATTTCCAGAACCGGCAGACCGTGTCGGACTTCTGGCGCGTCAACCACGGGTGATGGCGTGGGCCGTCACCCTTGCCTTCGTCCTCGTGTGCGGCGCCAACGACGGCGCGGCGCTCGTCGCCCTCGCGCTGCGCTTCCCCGGCTCGCGGGCCTGGCTGATCCTTCCAGCGGCGCTGGTGTGCGGGCCGCCGCTCATCGGGTACGGCGTGGCCGAGGCGTTCACCCGGCGGCTGGCCACGCTGGACGGGCCCGCGCCGTTCCTGGCCGGGGCGGCTGCGGCGCTGGTCGTGGTGATCGCGTTGACCCGGCTCGGGCTGCCGACCAGCCTGACGCTCGCGCTGATCGGTGGAATCAGCGGGGCGGCGCTCGGGGCGGGGCTTCCTGTCTCGTGGCCAGGGGTTCTGGGAGTGCTCGGTGCGGGGGTGGCGGCGCCGGTTGTCGGGCTTGTGCTGGGTTATCTCATCGGGGCTGGTTCGCGGCGGATGCCTGGTGCGCCGTCATTGGTGTACGGCCTGCATGTGCTCGCCTATGGGGCGCAGTGTGCGGCTTATGCGATCAACGATGGGCAGAAGATGTTCGCGGTGGTCGGTATGGCGCTCGGACCGGGGACTTCTGCGCTTGGGCCCGGGTGGCTGGTGCTGGTGGCTGCCGTGTTCTGCGTGGGGGCGCTGGGGAGTTTGTGGCGGGTGGGGGATCGGCTCGGGCGGGGGTTGGCGTTGTTGCGTCCTTTGCACATCGCCTCTGCGGAGACGGCTGCGGCTGCTGCGGTGCTGGGGAGTTCGGCGCTCGGGAGTCCGGTGAGCATGACGCAGTCGCTGTCGGCGGGGGCTGTGGGGGCTGCGGCGAGCGATGGGGCGCGTCGGGTGCGGTGGCCTGGGGTGCTCAACCTGGCGCTCGCTTGGCTGCTCACCCTCCCCACCGCCGCCGCTTTGGGCGCCCTGGCAGGCCTGGCGGTACGGTGACCCGCCGTTGTGGGGTGCGAGCACGTACGGTGACCCGCCAGCAGGGAACGCCGACGTGGCCCTGCCGCCCAAAAGGCCCGACGGCGATCCGGGCCCTGCGCCCCACGGGTCGAGTGCCTGTCCGGGCAGTGGACCGAAAGGTCCGGGCCGCGATCTGGACCGTCCGCCCTATGGTCCGGGCCGCGATCTCTGCCGTCCGCCTTGAGGGGCGGGCCGCGATCGGGGTCGTCCGTCCTAAGGGGCGGGCGTCGGTCTGGGCTGTCCGTCCTAAGGGGTGGCCGGTGGTCAGAGGGGCTCGTCCCACAGGTAGGGCCAGCCGTACCAAAGGTCAGGCAGGGCGTGAAGTGAATGGGATTCGGTTGTTTGCGCAGGTGGCGGCGTGAGGAGGTTGGCCGGAAGTGGACGCCTCCGCAGGGCCCTCGACGACTTGCGCGGCAGGTCCGCGCCACGCATCGTGGAACTGGTGCGAGCGCAGATCTCCGTGGCCAGGGCGGGAGCCGTACTCGCGGGACAGGCCGCCTCCGGCCAGACCGACCGGGCGGTGGCCAGGGCGCGCATGGCCGAGATCGAGCACGAGGGCGACCGCGCCCGCGCCGACCTGGTGCGGGCCCTGCGCGGCGTGCTGGCCACGCCGATCGACCGCGAGGACCTCTACCGCCTGTCCCGCTCCATCGACGACGTGCTCGACCACCTGCGCGACTACGTCAGGGAAAGCGACCTGTTCCAGCCGCGCAGCCAGGGCGAGGACACGCGGGCAGTCCTCAGGGCGATAGGAGACGGGCTCGACGCGCTGGACGCCGCCGTCCTGATGATCCTCGACGACCCGGGCGGCGTCACCGTCGCGGTGCTGACCGCGCGCAAGGCGTGCAGCAGGGTCCGCCAGCACTACCAGGCAGGGCTGGCCGAGCTGTTCAACGGCGCGTTCGAGATGGACGCGCTGCGCGGACGCGAGCTGCTCGCCCGTCTGGACGCGGTCGGCCGCAGGCTCGGCGAGGCCGCCGACGCCCTGGCCGACGCGATGCTCAAAAGAAGCCACTGACCCAGCGAAGACGAGCCACTGACCCAGTGAAACGCACAGGAACCGATCATGGGAGTAGCGGAATGACGACGGTGACCGACCGGCCACCCGCCCCGCCGGCGCGAAGGCGCAGGCTGCTCTACCGCTTACGCGTCCTGCGCCACGAACCCACCGCGGCCATGGGACTCATCCTGGTCGTGATCCTCCTCTACCTGGTCGTGGCCCCCCTGTTCGCGGTCATCTCCGACGCCTTCCGCGTGCAGTTCGGCGACCAGGTGCACGCCATGCAGCAGCCCGGCGAGTGGACCGGCTACTACCTGTGGCGCGTCTTCCGCTCCCAGATCAGCGGCCTGCTCTTCTGGGAGCCCCTGCTCAACACCGTCGTCGTCGCCCTGGGCACGGTCCTGTTCGCGCTGGTCGTCGGCGGCGGTACGGCGTTGCTGGTCACCAGGACCAACCTCCCGTTCCGCAAGTTCCTGGCGGGCGCGCTGGTCGTGCCGTACATGCTGCCGTCCTGGACGTTCTCGCTGGCCTGGCTGACGCTGTTCAAGAACGAGCGGGCGGGTGGCGAGGCCGGGGTGCTGCAGGCGGCCGGGATCCGCACCCCCGACGGCCTGGCCTACGGCGCGGTGCCGATCATCTTCACCCTCGGCCTGCACTACTACCCGTTCGTGTTCCTCCTGGTCGGCAACGCGTTGCGGCGCATCGACTCCCAGCTCGAGGACTCCGCCCGCATCCTCGGCGCAGGACGCGCGACGGTGCTGAGGCGCATCACCGCGCCGCTCATGCTGCCCGCGCTGTCCAGCGCGGTGCTGCTGGTGGTGGGGCGGGTGCTGGGCACGTTCGGCACGCCGTACATCCTCGGGCTGCCCGCCGACTACCGGGTGCTGTCCACCGGGCTCTACCAGTCGATCAGGGACAGGAGCACCGGCGTGGCGTCCGTGCTGGCCACCGTCATCGTGATCATCGGGGTGCTGGTGGTCGTGGGCGACATGCGGCTGATGCGGGAGCAGCGCAGGTTCGTCACCGTCGGCGGCAAGGGCGCCATGGACCGGCTGGCCGACCTGCGCGGGTGGCGCTGGCCCGCGGCCATAACGGCCGGGATGGTCCTGCTGGTCAGCGTCGTGGTGCCGGTGCTCACGCTGGCGCTGTCCACGGTCATGCGCACGCCTGGCGTGTGGCGGGCCGACAACTTCACCCTCGACTTCTGGCTGGCCGACAGCCTGCCGGGCGCGGTCGGGTTCCCGCACGGCGTGCTGCGCGGGAGCGAGTTGTGGAACGCCGCCTGGAACAGCCTGGCCATCGTCGGCAGCGCCGCGCTGATCTGCGGGGTGGTCGGGCTGCTCGTCGGATATGTGGTGGTCAGGGGTACGGCGCCGCGGATGGGAGCGTTCCTGCGCCAGGTGTCGTTCCTGCCCTACCTGATCCCCGGGATCGCGTTCGCCGCCGCCTCGCTGTCGCTGTTCGCCGTGGCGCGCGGCCCGATGCCTGCGTTGTACGGCACGACCATCCTGCTGGTCATGGTGATGGCCGTGACGCATTTGCCGTACTCCTCCCGCTCGGGCATCGCCGCGATGATGCAGCTCGGCCGCGAGCCGGAGGAGGCCGCGCAGATCTGCGGCGCGTCGTGGTGGTCGCGCATGCGGCTGATCGTCTTCCCCATCCAGAAGGGCGCGCTGGTCACCGGGGTGGTGCTGCCGTTCATCTCCGGGCTGAAGGAGCTGAGCATCGTCATCATGCTCACCACGACCGGCACCCAGCTGTTGACCACCCTGTCCATCAACCTCGTCGACTACGGCTACACGCAGCTCGCCAACGCGGTCGTCCTCATGATCGCCGCGGTGTCGTTCACGATGACCTACCTCGCGCAACGGCTGACCAAGAGCAGCCTCGCCTCGGGTCTTGGAGGATAGAGATGCCCGACATCTCCTTAAAAGGTGTGGCCAAGAGTTACGGCTCGGGTTATGCCGTGAAAAATCTGGATCTGGTGATTCCGGACGGCGCCTTCATGTGCCTGCTGGGACCCTCGGGATGCGGCAAGACCACCACCCTGCGCATGATCGCCGGTCTGGAGCAGCCGACGGCCGGCACGATCGCCGTCGGCGACCGGGTGCTCGACTCCGTGGAGCAGGGTCTCTACGTGCCGCCGGAGAAGCGGCAGATGGGGCTGGTCTTCCAGAACTACGCGCTCTGGCCGCACCTGACCGTGCGCGGCAACACCGAGTTCGGCCTGCGCATGCGCAAGGTCCCCGCGCCGGAACGGCGGGCCAGGGCGGAGGCGGCGCTGAAGATGGTCCACGTCGAGGACGCCATGGACCGCTACCCCTCCCAGCTTTCCGGCGGCCAGCAGCAGCGCGTCGCGCTGGCCCGCATGCTCGCCGTCAACCCCTCGGTGCTGCTGCTCGACGAACCCTTGTCCAACCTCGACGCCAGGCTGCGGCTGGAGATGCGCGCAGAGCTGAAGCGCATCCACGAGGAGTCCGGAGCGACGATCGTGTTCGTCACGCACGACCAACTGGAGGCGATGACGATGGCGACCGACGTGGCGGTCATGGAGGCGGGCGTGCTCCAGCAACTCGCCTCGCCCATGGAGATGTACGCCCGCCCGGCCAACCGGTTCGTCGCCGAGTTCGTCGGCAGCCCGCCGATGAACCTCATCCCCGGCCCGCCGGGCACGATCGGCATCAGACCGGAGGCGCTGAGGATCGGCGATCCACCGGACGACGCCTGGCAGCACGACGCGCTGGTCGAGGCGGTGCTGCCCGCCGGGTCGTCGTGGACGTTGCGGCTGCGGGTGGGCGACGAGGAGCTGTTCGCCCTCACCTACGCGCCGCCGTCCGCCGGCCAGGGCGACGTGGTGAGGTTGTGGGCGCCGCGCAAGGAGCTGCACCTCTTCGACGCGGAAGGCAGGCGCGTGTGAAGGCGCTCCTGCTCGACTTCGGCGGCGTGCTCGTCCAGACCGTCAAACGGCCGACCTGGGCCGCCGAGCTGGCCAAGGACGTGCACGCCCGGCTGGTGAACGCCGGGTTCGACGGCCTGTCCGCGCAGGAGGTGGAGCTCGACCTGCGCGCGGGGGTCGCCGCCGACCGGTGCTGGAAGGACGCCATGTCCAGGCCCTACGCGCCGGAGGAGATGACGCACCGGCGGTTCTGGGGCGACTTCGTGGCGGCCGACTGGCCGCGGGCGCCCAGGGAGCTGGTGATGGCCGAGGCCACGGCGCTGTGCAAGCTCATGGGGGAGTTGCGCCAGGACCGCGAGGTACGGCCGGGCATCACGGAACTCCTGGCTGCCTGCCGTACGTCGGGGATCGTCGTGGGGGTGGTGAGCAACGCGCTGAGCGGCGCCGTGCACCGCGACTTCATGACCGCGCACGGCCTGGAGGTGGCCGTGCAGGTCTACAGCGACGAGGTGGGCGTCAGGAAACCCAACCCGGAGATGATCTGGATCGCCACTCGCGCCCTCGGCGTCGACCCGGCCGAGGCCTGGTACGTCGGCGACAACTACGACAGGGACGTCGTGTGCGGGGCGCGCGCCGGGGTCGGCGCCACGATCCTCATGCGCTCCAAGAGCACGGACAAGGTGCCGTACGAAGTGCGCCAACGCCCCGACGCGATCGTCGACGACGGGTTCGGGCTCATCACACTGCTGGAGGAAGCGTGACAGACGACCTGACCGCGATCGCCTCGGAGGCCGCGCGGGCGGTGGGTGACCGGCTGCGCAAGGCGTTCAGGTCGCGGCCGCCGGTCGATCTCAAGCGCGACTTCCACGACCCGGTGACCGAGCACGACAGGGCGGCCGAGGAGACGATCCGCGAGGTGATCACCTCGTCCTGCCCCGGCAGCGTGATCGTGGGGGAGGAAGGTGGCGTCCAGGGTTCCGGCGCGGTGACCTGGTATGTCGACCCCATCGACGGCACCGCCAACTTCGCCGCCGGGCTGCCGTTCTTCTGCGTGTCCATCGCCGCTGCGGTCGACGGCGAGCTGGTCGCCGGGGTGGTCTACGACCCGGTGCGCGAGGACGAGTTCACCGCCTCGCCGACCGGCGCGTGGTGCAACGGCGTGCCGCTGCGCAGCGCCGGAGCCACCCGCGACCGCGAGGCGATGCTGCTGACCAGCTACCCGACGCCGCGCGTGCTGGCCGCAGAGGGGGAGAAGGTGCTGCTGCGCTACGGCAAGCTGCTGACCTCCTTCGCCGCCGTCCGCCGCCCGGGGAGCGCGGCGCTCAAGCTGGCGCACGTGGCGGCCGGGTGGGCCGACGTCGCCTACGGTCAGTCGGTCAGTTCGTGGGACGTGGCGGCCGGAGCCCTGCTCGTACGGCAGGCCGGCGGCGTGTACGTCGGAGACCCCCTGGAGGGCGGCGACTACCTGGCGCACGTCGCCGGGTTCGACCTGGCCGCCTCCTCGCTGGCCGAGGTGCGCCGGTGATCGGGTGGATCGTCACCGACCTGGACGGCACGCTCGTCGGCCGCGACCTGCTCATGGTGGACCGCAGCAGGCAGGCCCTGCTGCGGTTCGCCGCGTCCGGCGGCCGGGTGGTGATCGCGACCGGCCGCAGCGAGCGGTCGGCGCGGCGCTACTACGACGAGCTGGGGCTGTCCGGCGCGGCGATCCTCTACAACGGCGCCAGGACGGTGGACCTGCGCGCGGACACCGTGCTCGACGCGCGCTGCCTGCCGTCCGCCGCCTGGCCCGCCGTGGTGTCCGGGCTGCCCGAGGGCGTCTTCCCCGTGGCGTTCTGCAACGGGGAGGCGCTGGTCGTGGACGAGGTGCCCGAGCTGCGCGAGTACGCCAGGCGCGACGGCATCACGCTGCACGCGGTGTCCGGGTGGGACGTGGTGCCCGCAGCGCACGTCACCAAGGTGATGCTCATCGGCGCGGTCGAAGGCTGGGCGCCGCCCGCGCCCGAGGGGACCACGCTGGTGCGCTCCGAGGCCACCTACCTGGAGGTCCTGCCGGAAGGGGCCACCAAGGGAGCCGCGCTCCGCGCGCTCACCGAGGCCTGCGGGGTGCCGCTGAACCAGGTGGCCGCGATCGGCGACAACCCCAACGACCTCGACATGCTGGCCGCCGCCGGGCTGGGCGTGGCGGTGGGTGACGGCCACGCGGACGTGCGCGCCGCCGCCGACCTCATCGTGGGCCCCTGCGCCACCGGGGCCGTCGCCGACCTCGTGGACCACCTCTTAGGACGATGACCACCGCTGCCTGAGCTCGGCCTCCGTGGGGGCCGGGCCGGGCAGCTCCGACGTGCCCGGCGGCATGTGCAGGGCGTCGAGCAGCAGGGCCAGATAGCGGTGACGCAGCTGCACGATGCGGTCCTCGTCGCCCAGCTTGATCGAGGCCAGCTGCTCGAAGATCACGGATATGTCCTCCATGGTGACGCCCGGCCGGATCACCCCCGCTGCGGACACCCGGGCGAACAGCTCGGCGCCGAGCATGCCCGAGCGGGTCGCGTCCTGGTAGAGCTCCTCGGTGGGCTGGAACGTGCCGGCCAGGGCGATGGTCAGCGAGTTCGTGTCGTAGTCCACGACGTCCTTCATGAACTGGGCGAAAGCCTCCCAGGGGTCGCCGGTCGAGGCCAGGGCCCGCTCCGCCGCCACGATGTACAGCTTCAGCCCGTCGCCGCACAGCTTCTGCAGCAGCGCCTCCTTGCTGCCGTAGCGGCGATACAGTGCGCTGATCCCCACCCCGGCCTTGTCGGCCACGGCGGAGATCGGCGCACTGGGATCGGCGGTGAAGACCGCCCTGGCGGCGGCGAGGATCAGTTCGTCGTTGCGCGCGGCCTGGGCCTTGCGTCCGCTCATCGGTGCAGCTGTCATGTTCCTAGCATACATGCAGAACAGAAAATTCCGTTCTACGAATCCAGGTCGAGCGGGTCGGCCACGTCGTCCCAGTCCACGAACTTGAAGCCGGTGCTCTCCCGGTCGCCGTCCGCCGGGGTGTTCACGCCGTCGTGCACGACCAGCAGCCCGTCGGGGAACCGGTCGCCCAGCCCCACGCTGGTGACCATGGAGCCGTCGCTCACCTCGGCGCCGTCCACCCGGCCTGGACCGACCCTGAACTGCCCGAGATAGGCGTTGCGCCCCTCCCGCTCGTAGACGGCGAAGGTGTCGTCGCCCTGGCTGGAGGCCAGCAGGTAGCCGTCGCCATCGTCACCGTAGTAGATCGTCAGGCCCTCGGCATCGGCGGCCAGATGCCTGCCGCCGAACCCGCGGTCGGGGCCCGGCGTGCACTCCTCGGTGGCCGGGTCGAAGACGTCCTGCCTGCCGTACTCCTTGACCTTGTCCATCAGGACCGGCGTGCCGGTGAGGTCGGCGCGCAGGCGCCAGACGCCGACGTCCTCCTGTGCGGCGTAGAGCACGTCCCGGTCGCCGTCCACGACCATGCCCTCGATCTGCGGCTGCACGCCCGGCTCGTCGCACGGCTGCCAGGAGGTGCCGTCGGGCAGGGTGAAGCTGGAGGGCAGGTCGAGGGTGCGCACGCGGGTGTAGCCGACCTTGCCGCCCGCGGTCGCGGTGAGCTTCAGCAGGCCGAGCGAGGTGGTGTGCCGCCTGCTGACCAGGGCGAACGTGCCCGCACTGTCCTGCCACGTGGCCAGGCCGTAGGCGGTCTCGGCCTCGTTGACCTCCTGCTGGGTGGTGTTGAAGACGTACGGCACGGCCGCGTCGGTGACGTCGGTCAGCCGGTCGCCGATCGCGTAGAAGCGCACCTGGTCGCGTCCCCGGTCGGAGACGACGGCCAGGTCGACCTTGGCGCCGGTCGACAGGCGGAAGCCGTAGACCAGGTCGACGTTGTTGAAGCGGCCCGGCTCGTCGTCCGGGCCGGGCGGCGCAGGCGCGGGCAGGTGCTGGCGCTCGGCGCCGTCGAGCCCGTACACGTACAGGCCGCCCTCCTTCGCCGTCGCGACGACCAGGCTCTTGGACCTGCGGGTGGGGTGGATCCAGATGGCGGGGTCGTCGCCGTTGGCGTTGCCGCCCTGGGCGTCGTCGTACAGGGCGGGCGTCTCGACGGTGGCGGTGACGGTGGCCACGTCGTCGGCCTGTGCGGAGGGGAGCAGCAGGGTCAGTGCGAGTAAGAAGGGTCGCATGAGGCCAACATAACCTCTAGATGTCAGGACATAAAGACGAAATCCAATTGTAAGTCAGTATGTCTGTACAAATATTGACGCGAAGGTCATCGAGGATTACAACAGGGGCTATCCCTGTGGTCACGGAGGTGGCGGATGAAGCGTTCTGCGATTGTGCTCGTGCTCGCGGCCTTGGCGTTGGGCGGGTGTTCGTCCGGAACCCCCCAGCAGACCGGCGCGGCCAGTGCCCCCGCCGCCAGCAGCCAGCCCGCCGCGGGCAGCGCGGCGAACTTCGCCGTCATCACCCACGCGGCGCCCGGCGACTCCTTCTGGGACGTGGTGAAGAACGGCGCCGAGGCGGCCGCCAAGCAGTACGGCGTGAGCGTCACCTACCAGGGCGACGGCGACCCGGCCAAGCAGTCGCAGCTGATCGACCAGGCGGTCTCGCAGAAGGTCGACGGCATCGTGGTCTCCATGGCCAACCCCGACGCGCTCAAGGAGGCGATCGGCAAGGCCGTCGCCGCCAAGATCCCGGTGATCACCATCAACTCGGGGCTCGACCAGTCCAAGGCCTTCGGCGCGCTGACCCACGTCGGCCAGTCCGAGGACGTCGCGGGCAAGGGCGCGGGCGAGCAGCTGAAGGCGGCCGGCGTCACCAAGCTGCTGTGCGTCATCCACGAGGCCGGCAACATCGGCCTCGACCAGCGCTGCAAGGGCGCTGAGTCGACGCTGGGCGGCCAGGTCGAGCGGCTGCAGGTCGACGTCAGCAACCTGTCCGACGTCACCTCCAAGGTCACCGCGAAGCTGCAGGCGGACAAGTCCATCAACGGCATCCTGGCGCTCAACCCGGCCGTGGCCACGGCCTCGCTGCCGTCGCTGAAGGACGCGGGCTCGCAGGCCAAGCTGGCCACGTTCGACCTGTCCGGCGACGTGGTGACGGCGATCAAGAACGGCGAGATCCTGTTCGCCGTCGACCAGCAGCAGTACCTGCAGGGCTGGCTGCCGATCACGTTCCTGTACCTGTACAAGAACAACCTCAACACCGTCGGTGGCGGCCTGCCGGTCAACACCGGCCCCGGCTTCGTCACCAAGGACAACGCCGAGCAGGTCGCCAAGCTCGCCGAGAGCGGAACCCGGTGACGACCGCTGTGCACGAAGATGAGCGGGTGGCCGCCGTTGGACGGCTGCGCCGCCTGCTCATCCGCCCCGAGCTGGGCGCGGTCGTCGGCGCGATCGTGGTCTTCTCCTTCTTCGCCACCCAGTCCGAGGTGTTCCGGTCGCCGAGCGGCATCGCCAACTGGCTCGACCCGGCGGCCACCCTGGGCATCATGGCGGTGGCCGTCGCGCTGCTGATGATCGGCGGCGAGTTCGACCTGTCGGCCGGCGTGCTGACCGGCACGAGCGGGCTGGTGCTGGTGACGCTGGCCGCCAAGTACGGCGTCAACGTCTGGGTGGCGATGCTGATCGGGCTGGCGGTGGCGCTGGCGATCGGGTTCTTCAACGGGCTGGTGGTGACGCGCACCCGGCTGCCGAGCTTCATCGTCACCCTGGGCACGTTCCTCATGCTGCAGGGGATCAACCTGGGCGTGACGAAGCTGCTCACCGGGACCGTGCAGGTGAGCGGGCTGGGCAAGGCTTCGGGGTACGAGAGCGCGCGGGCGGTCTTCGGCGGCTCGGTGGGCGAGTCGAGCTTCCGGGTGGCGATCCTGTGGTGGTTGCTGATCACCGCGGTGGCGACGTTCGTGCTGATGCGTACCAGGGCAGGGAACTGGATCTTCGCGGTCGGCGGCAACGATCAGGCGGCACGCGCGGTCGGGGTCCCGGCAGCGCGCACCAAGATCGCGCTGTTCATGACGACGGCGGGCGCGGCCTGGCTGGTCGGGTCGATGTCGGCGCTGCGGTACACCTCCGTGCAGGCCAACATCGGCATCGGGCAGGAGTTCATCTACATCATCGCGGCCGTGATCGGCGGGTGCCTGCTGACCGGCGGGTACGGCTCGGCCATCGGCGCCTCGATCGGCGCGGTGATCTTCGGGATGGCCGACAAGGGCATCGTGTTCCTGGGCTGGGACGCAGACTGGTTCAAGTTCTTCCTGGGCGCGATGCTGCTGCTGGCGACCCTGGCCAACCGCCTGGTACGGCGCTACGCGGAAGAGGTGAAACATTGATCCTCGAGACTCGCGACATCGGCAAGACCTTCGGCAGCGTGCTGGCGCTGCGCGAGGTGTCGCTCGGCGTGGCCGCCGGTCAGGTGACGTGCGTGCTGGGCGACAACGGCGCGGGCAAGTCGACGCTGATCAAGATCCTTTCCGGGGTGCACCAGCACGACGCGGGAACGTTGCTCGTCGACGGGCAGGAGGTGCGGTTCTCCAGCCCGCGCGAGGCGCTCGACCAGGGCATCGCCACCGTCTACCAGGATCTGGCGATGATCCCGCTCATGTCGGTCTGGCGGAACTTCTTCCTCGGCTCCGAGCCGCGCAAGTCCTTCGGCCGCTTCGACGTGGCGCTGGCGAAGAAGGTGGCGCGGGAGGAGTTGTGGGCGATGGGTATCGACATCCGCGACGTCGACCAGCCGGTGGGCACGCTGTCCGGCGGCGAGCGGCAGTCGGTGGCGATCGCGCGGGCGGTGCACTTCGGGGCGCGCGTGCTGATCCTGGACGAGCCGACCTCCGCGCTGGGCGTGAAGCAGGCCGGGGTGGTGCTGCGGTACATCGCCAGGGCGCGGGATCGGGGGCTGGGGGTGGTGTTCATCACCCACAACCCGCACCACGCCTACCCGGTGGGGGATCGGTTCCTGCTGCTCAACCGGGGGACCAGCCTGGGCGAGTACGGCAAGGCCGACATCGCGCTGGAGGAGCTGACGGCGAAGATGGCGGGAGGCGCCGAGCTGGAGCAGCTCGCCCACGAGCTCAAACGCGAATAATCCCTATTTCCTACTTGATTTAGGGGTTATTGCGGTTTAGCGTCCTAGGCATGACTCTTTCCTTTGCCCCCGTAGCGGGCCGTATCGGCGTCCAGGTCAGCGGAGTGCAGCTCTCCGGCGACCTGGACGCGTCCGTCGTCAGCCAGATCCGTGACGCCCTGCTCCGCCACAAGGTGATCTTCTTCCGTGGCCAGGAGCGCCTCGACGAGGCCGGGCAGGTCGCCTTCGCGCGGCTGCTCGGCCCGCTCACCACCGCGCACCCGACCGTCCCCGCGCTGAGCGGCCAGAACCACATCCTCGACCTCGACTACTCCAACGGCCAGAAGGTGGACCGCTGGCACACCGACGTGACGTTCGTGGAGCGGCCGCCGCTGGCGTCGGTGCTGCGCGCGATCGAGGTGCCGCCCGCGGGTGGCGACACGTTGTGGGCGAACACGGTGGCGGCCTACGAGACGCTGCCCGACCCGTTGCGGGTGCTGCTGGACGGATTGCGTGCCGTACACACCAATCAGTACGACTACGCCAGGGTGGCCACCGCGGAGGACCCCGAGCGGGCCAGGAAGTACGCCGAGGTGTTCGCCTCGACCGTCTACGAGACCGAGCACCCGGTGGTGCGGGTGCATCCGGAGACGGGGGAGCGCTCGATCCTGCTGGGCGACTTCGCCAGGCGCGTCTCGGGGTTCTCCGGCGCGCAGTCCGCTGCGCTGATCGCGCTGGTGCAGGACCACGTGACCCAGGTGGAGCACACCGTGCGGTGGAGCTGGGCGCCGGGCGACGTGGCGGTGTGGGACAACAGGGCCACGCAGCACCGGGTGGTGCACGACTTCACCGGGGCCAGGCGGCTGCACCGGGTCACGGTCGCGGGCGACGTGCCCGCCGGCGTGGACGGCAGGCAGAGCGTGGCGCTCGCCGGGGACGTCTCCGACTACCTCGCCGCCTGATCCGCGCAGATCGCCTGCTGCTTGAAGGTCTCCAGTGCGGCGTCGATGGGGTGGGGCTGGGGCCTGCCCGAGGAGTCTGGCTTGTTCCACCGGACGAGGTTCAGGGCGACGGACAGCTGGCGCCGGCCGTCCGCGCGGGTCAGGGAGATGGTTTCCGCACCCCAGACCGAGCCGACGTCGCCCCAGAAGGTGCCGCACCCGGGGATCTCGACCTTGAGCAGGCCGAGTCCCCACTCGATCCGCTCGCCGATCTGGGAGATGACCGGTACGGCCTGCTGCATCTGCTCCAGCGACGCCTGGCTGACGATCTCACCGTCGAGCAGCTTGCCGTAGAAGCGGTTGAGATCGTCCATGGTCGACACCAGCGAGGCGCCCGTCCCCGCCCAGGACATGTCGTAGACGCTGTAGTCGCGCGGCGGGTCGATCAGGCCGAACATCGACTCGTACAGCCGCGAGTGCGGTCCCTTGACGCGGGGCCCGGTGGGGAACTCGGTGTGCCGGAGCCCTGCGCGGTCGATGACGTTCTCGGTGATGTACCGCTCGGCCTTGGTCCCGGTCACCTTCTCGATGAGCTGGCCGAGGATCACGTAGTTGGTGTTGGCGTACACACCGGGCGAGCCGCCCGGCTTGCCGACGGCGGGCGCCGCGAGCCCCAGCTTGACGAGCTCGGCGGGCTGGAAGTGCTTGAAGCGGTTGTCGTCGAGGCTCTTGGGCGACATGTCCGGCAGGGAGGGGTACTTGATCATGGAGGGGAACGCGTAGGGGATGTACTCGGCGATGCCGCTGGTGTGGTTGAGCAGCATCCTGACCGTGATCTTCCTGCCCCGCTCGCCCGGTACCAGTTGCGGGAGGTAGCGGGCGATCGGGGCGTCGAGCTGGACGTGTCCCTTCTCGACCAGCTGCATGACGGCCGCGGCCGTGAAGGTCTTGGTGATGCTGCCCACGCGGTGCCGCATGCCGGGCTTGACGGGGCGTTGCGTCCTGACGTCCGCCACGCCGGAGGCGCCGCGCCACACCTGGTCGCCGTCGCGCACCACCGCGAACGCGCCCGGCATCCCCGCGCGGTGGACGCCGTCCAAGGTGGACTGCAGCTTGGCCGGATCGGAGCCGGAGGCAAGCGCGGGCGCCGGGGTGGCTGCCACCAAGCTGAGTACGGCCGCGCTGATCGCTATCTGGATTCTCATGACGGAAATCCTGGTCGAGCCGGTGTTCCCGGTCGTCGTACGTAGGGAGACATCCCGGCGTTGATCTACTTTGTAAAGGCGCTAGCCTGAAACGGTGCAGCCCTACCTCACTCTCGCCACCCTCGTCGAGCACGAGAGCGAGGTCAGGCGGTCGCGGTTCCTGTGCGCGATCGCGCCGGCGTCGAGCGTGGAGGCGGCGGCGGAGTTCATCGCGGAACGCCGACGCCTGCATCCCTCGGCGACGCACAACTGCACCGCCTACGTGATCGGGGAGCGCATCCAGAAGGGCGACGACGACGGCGAGCCCGGGGGAACGGCGGGGACGCCGATGGTGCAGGCGCTGGTCGGGCGGGGGTTCAGCGATGTGGTGGCGGTGGTGACCCGCTACTTCGGCGGGGTCCTGCTCGGGGCGGGCGGCCTGGTTCGCGCGTACGGCGGAGCCGTCACGGAGACCCTCGATCGCGCGATGCCGGTCCGCATGGTTCCCGCGCGGTTGATGCGCGTCTCGGTGGCGCACGACCAGGCTGGGCGGCTGGAGAACGACCTGCGGGTCTTGTACGAGGTTCGCGACGTGTCCTACGCCGCCGAGGTGACCTTCGCGGTGGCCGTAAGCACCGGAGATATCACGACATTTACTGATTGGGTGGCGACGCAGACGGCCGGGAGAGCGCGGGTTTCCGAAGGCGAGGAGCTGGCCGTACCCGCTCTCAACCCTCCAGGGCGTACTGCATGACGCGGAACTTCGCCTGCGCCTCGGCGAGCTCGGAGGCCGGGTCGGAGTCGCCCATGATGCCGCAGCCCGCGAACAGTCTCACCGTGTTCCCCTCGACGATGCCGGAGCGCAGCGCTATGCCCCATTCGCCGTCGCCGTTGGCGTCGATCCAGCCGACCGGGCCCGCGTAGCCCGCGCGGTCCATGCCCTCGATCTCGCGGATGACCTTGATCGCGGTGTCGGTGGGAGTGCCGCCGACGGCCGCCGTGGGGTGCATGGCGGCGACGACGTCGAGCACCGAGGCGCCGTCGGTGAGCCTGCCCTGGACGGGGCTGGCGAGGTGCTGGACGTTGGGCAGGACGAGGAGTTCCGGTTCGTCCGGGGTGTGCAGGGTGGAGCAGAGCGGGGTGAGCGCCTCGCGGACGGAGGCGATGGCGCACTCGTGCTCGTGCCGGTCCTTGGTGGAGGCGAACAGGGCCGCGCCGCGGGCGATGTCGTCGGCGGGGTTGGTGCCGCGCGGGGTGGTTCCGGCCAGGACGAGGGACTCGATGTGCTGGCCCGTGCGGCGGATGAGGAGCTCCGGGGTGGCGCCGATGAGGCCCGCGACGGAGAAGGTGTAGCACTCGGGGTAGCGGGTGGCGAGGCGGCCGAGGAGCAGCCGGACGTCGATGGGGTGTTCCGCGGTGGCGAGGAGGTCGCGGGCGAGGACGACCTTCTCGAGCTCGCCGTCGCGGATGCGGCGCGCGGCCTGGGCGACGACGTGTTCCCACTGGGGCGCGGTGAGGCTGCCGTCGCCGTAGCTGATGTAGCCGGGGGTGGTGATGGGGGTGTGGGTCTCGAGCGGGGTGTCGCCGATGGTGGTGAGCCAGGCCTGGCCGTCGCGGCGGGCGAGGATGGCCTGGGGGATGACCAGGACGCTGCCGTGGGCGTCCTCGTCGAAGGTGAAGCTGCCGAAGGCGACGGGGCCGGTGCCGGGGGTGCGGACGTTGTCGTCGGTGTGGGCATCGGCGAAGACGGTGGCCAGCCACTGGCGTGCCCAGGTGAAACGGTCGGGTCCTGGGGGTACGGCTACGCGCGCGGCCTCTCCCCAGCCGACGAGCCCCTGTCCGTGCCTGATCCACGCGTAGGGCGCGGTTTTGGGCAGGGACGCGAGGAGACTGCCGGGGTCGCCGACCGTAGTGGTGCGAACCGGCAGTGGGCGGGTTTTTCCGAGCGCGACACTCACTCAAGACACTCTATGCGGGAACTGAACACGTTCGACTTTGACCCCGGTGATGAGTCGGTCACACTCCCCGATCCGGACATATGGCGGTATAGAGGGCATCCCGGTCCTAGGGGTTGTGTCAAGAGACGATAGTCAGTGGGTCATGCGCAGGTCGAGAGGGCGTGCTCGGCTTTACCTTGGTGGCCATGATCGATCGCCTGATGGTCGCTGCTGTGCTGGTCGTGTCGGGGTCGGGCGTTTCGGCTGAGCCGTTGCCCTCGGTGATGGTGGCGCTGGGGGATTCGATCAGCGCCGGGTTCAACGCGTGCGGGTGGTACGTGTCGTGCACGTCGCGGTCGTGGTCGGCGGGGGACAACGCCGGGGTGCGGTCGCATTATGTACGGCTGGCCGAGCTGGGGCCGTCGGTGAAGGGGCACAACCTGAACTTCGCCGCGCCGGGGGCGACGAGCGCGGACCTGATGGGGCAGGTGGAGCGGGCGATCGCGGCCAAGGCGGGGTACGTGACGATCCTCATCGGGGCGCAGGACGCCTGCGTGCGGACGGAGAAGCAGATGACACCGGTCCCGGTGTTCCAGCGGCGGGTGGACGAGGCTTTCGCGGCGTTGCGGGTGGGGTTGCCGGGGGTCCGGGTGTTCGTCGCCTCCATTCCAGACATGCGCCGGTTGTGGGCGGCAGGGAAGGACCACCCGATCGCCCGGACGTTCTGGGCGGTGGCGAAGATCTGCCAGACGATGCTGGCCAACCCGACCTCGGTGAAGGCCAAGGACGTGGACCGGCGGGCGCGGGTGCGTGGACGGTTGGCCGACTACAACGCGGTGTTCGCCGAGGCATGCGCCGACTTCGGCCCGCGCTGCCGCACCGACGACGGCGCGGTGTTCGCGTATCCGTTCACCCTGGACCAGATCAGCAAGTGGGACTTCTTCCACCCCAACGCCGAAGGCCAGCGACTGCTCGCCGAAAAGACCTTCGCCAAGGGATTCGACTGGTCCCCGGAAGACCGCTAGGCCAGGCGGTCGAACCCGCCCTTCGCGCTGCCGTCGAAGGTGTCCTCGCCGCGCCACCGGGTCAGGGCCATGGCGATCTCCTCGCCCGGGGCGGGGAGCCGGTGGCCGTGTGGGTAGATCAGCAGCATGTTGAGGACGTTGTTGACGGCGTCGTGAGCGTCGACGTCGGGCCAGGCCGCGATCTCGTCGCGGGTGTAGCCGATGAGGGTCTCGAACTCCCACTCCTCGAAATATGGGCCGCTGACCGCGGCGTCGAGGCACTTCTGGATCAGCGGCACTGCGCGAGCATAGTGGTCTTGTCGGCCCGGGTGACCGGGAGGCGGTACTTGGTGGCTACCTGGGCGAAGCGGACCGCGTAGGCGCAGCGGATGGTGCGCTGCGGCGGGAGCCAACTGCCCGGTCCCGAGCCGTCCTTCGCCTCGTTGGCGTTGCCGTACACCGGGAGCAGGTTGAGCGGGTCGTTGGCGAAGTTGAGGCGTTTGGGCATGGGCCATCGGTTTGCGCCCATGCGCCACGCGTACGACAACGGTACCACGTGGTCGACCTGGATCTCGTCGGCGTTGCTCTTGTGCCACCGGATGACGCGCCCGGTGTACGGGTCGGTCAGGCGCAAGGACGTGACGGTGCATCCGGCGCGTTCGACGTCGTCGCCGTCGCGGGCCAGCAGGTCGTCGCGGGTCCTGCAGCCGTTGTGGGAGTAGGGGACAGCGCCGGCGGTGTCGGCCCAGTTGTCGCCGTAACGGGTGCGCTCGTACCCGTCCTTGCCGCCCATCGCCCGCACGGACAGGGCGTTGATGAGGTCGGTCGCCCGCGCGCGGTCCCCGCGGCTCGTGATCGGGGCCAGACCCCGCCCGGTTCCGTCGGCGTTGGCGAGGGGGTTGGCGGCGGTGGCCTGGCTGGGAGCGGCGTTGGTGTTGCCGAGGAGGGAGGCGACCAGGACGGCCCCGGCGAGGAGGGCGATCGCGTCACGTGTGCTCAATGGCGCCTCACAGATGGGTAAATTCCCGCTATCGCAGACTTTGACACCGGCGCGTCCAGCGCGTTCGAGAGCTAGGGTTGTAATGGTGTAATCATAGGGAGGTTTTCGATGGCGGATCCCCTCGACGCCTACTCTCGCGTGGTCTCCTCCGTGGCCGCTGAGCTGTTGCCGAAGGTGGCCAGCGTGCGGGCCGGGCGGGGGAGCGGGTCCGCGGTGGTGTTCACCGCCGACGGGTTCCTGCTGACCAACGCGCACGTGGTCGGGTCGTCGCGGTCGGGGACGGTGGCGTTCGCCGACGGCAGTTCGGGTGACTTCCAGGTGGTGGGGCGCGATCCGCTGTCGGATCTGGCGGTCATCAGGGCGCAGGTGGCCACGCCGGAGCCCGCCGTCCTCGGTGACAGCGACGCGCTGGTGGTGGGGCAGCTCGTGGTGGCGGTGGGCAACCCGCTCGGGCTGGCCGGTTCCGTCACGGCAGGGGTGGTGTCGGGGCTGGGGCGCTCGTTACCCGCCCGGTCCGGCTCCGCCGTACGGCTGATCGAGGATGTGATCCAGACGGACGCCGCCCTGAACCCTGGCAACTCGGGCGGAGCGCTGGCCGACTCCAGCGCGCGGGTGGTCGGGATCAGTACGGCGGTGGCCGGGGTCGGGGTGGGGCTGGCGGTGCCGGTGAACTCCACGACGCGCTCGATCATCGCCGCGCTGATCCGTGACGGCCGGGTACGGCGGGCGTTCCTGGGCCTGGTGACCTCGCCGGCGCCGCTGCCGGAGATGTTGCGCCGCCGTACCGGGCAGGACAGCGCGTTGCGCGTCGTGGAGGTCGTGGCCGCCTCGCCTGCCGCCCGTGCTGGGCTGCGAGCGGGCGACCTGGTGCTGAGCGCAGGGCGTACGCCGGTGGGCGACGCGCAGAGCCTTCAGCGGCTGATGTTCGCCGATGCGATCGGGCGGCCGCTGCCGATCACGGTGTTCCGCAACGGCGCCCTGGTGGACGTCATTGCCGAACCGGTGGAACTGACGGCTGGGGTTTGACGTAGGTGCCGTTCCTGCGAGCGAGGAGCTCGTCGAGCAGGGCGTCCCACTGCGCGCCGATGACGTCGACGTCGTAGGTGGCCGCGGTCTCCAGGGCTCCGGCCGCCAGGCGGTGGCGCAGCTCCTCGTCCTCGATGACGCGCATGAGGGCGGTGGCGAGGTTGGCGTTGGTGCGCGGCTTGACCAGCAGCCCGTCGACCTCGTCGGTGATCATTTCCTTGGGGCCGTGCGGGCTGTTGAAGCTGACGATGGCCAGCCCCTTGCCCATGGCCTCCAGGATCGTCATCGGGAAGCCCTCGTGGCGGGAGCTGAGCGCGAAGATCGACGCCTTGGCCAGTTCCGCGCCGACGTCGGAGGTGGGGCCGGGCAGCTCGACCTTGTCCTGCAGCCCCGCCTCGGCGATCTGGGTGCGCAGGTTGTCCTCCTGCGGCCCTGCGCCGAAGATGCGCAGCTTCCAGTCGGGGTGGGCTGCCGCGACGGTCTCCCAGGCGGTGATCAGCCGGTGGAACCCCTTGATCCTGGTGAGGCGGCCGACCGCGACGACGACCTTGGCGTCCAGCTTGGCCTGGTCGCCGGTCATGGGCGGCACCGCGTTGGGGATGCGGGTCAGCTTCCTGGGCTTGCGCGGCAGGGTGTTGCGGTAGTCGCGCAGGTCGGCCTTGGTCAGCGTGACCAGGGCGTCCATCCGCCGGTAGCGCCACTTGATGTAGGCCTGGATGCTCTCTGGCTGGGTGGCGATGGCGACGTGCTCCTGGCCGATGGTGATGACGCTGGGCAGCGTTAACTGGGCCATGACGAGGTTGAGCCCCGGCCGGGTGGCCATGAGGACGCCGGTGTCCAGGGAGCGGATGTAGCGGGCCAGCTTGATGTCGGTCCACAGGTTGAAGCGGTGGTAGGCCGACTCCTCCGGCGGGATGAGCTTGCTGGGGATCTTCGACAGCCAGGCGCTGATGCCCCACTTGCGCTTGAGGCGGTCGTCGATGAAGCGGAACTTGACGCGCGGGTCGATGGGGAAGAACGGCTCCTCGGCCTCGCGCAGGATGCTGACGATCTCGACGTCGTGGTCCTTGGCGAGGTACCCGGCCAGGTTGAACACGGTCCTGATGGTGCCGCCCATCCCGTTGGCGTGCAGGAGCAGGATCCGGATCTGGTGGGTGGAGGGCGGTGGCGCTTTGTCGAGCCTGCGTTTGGTCCACCATCGGTACAAACGCCTGACTGCGGCCTTCCCCTTACGTGCCACTACGCGCACCTTCGAGTGCCCCCTTCACCGAAACGAGTCGAACGCACATGGCCGGTGGTGAGAACACTCACCACCGGCACATTGTCCCGCAATACAGGAGTACGCCGTCTGTCCCCGTGGCCGCACTCCACCCGTTAGACGCTCAAAACATCATCACGGTTGCATTCTGGGGCGACGTGCTGGGTTGGGGGTGTGCGGCGGGTGCTGGGCCAGCAGGTCAAGGGCGGTGTCGATGGCCGTGTCGAGCTGGGTGTCCAGGCCCGCCGCGTAGTCCTGCGGGGTGATGTCCACCTCGATGTCCGGGTCGGTGCCGTAGTTCTCGACCCGGTGGCCGACGTCGTCGAAGGCGAAGGAGAACTCGGGCTGGGTGGTGAGGGTGCCGTCGGCCAGGCGGTGGCGCGGCCAGATGCCGATGACGCCGCCCCAAGTGCGCTTGCCGACGAGCGGGCCCAGGCGCAGCAGCTTGAAGGTGTGGCTGAAGATGTCGCCGTCCGATCCGGCGTACTCGTTGGTGATGGCGACCAGCGGGCCGCGCGGCGACTCCGGCGGGTAGGGCTCCGGGTCGCCCCAGCGGGGGTAGTCGTAGCCGAGGCGGCGGCGGGCGAGCTTCTCCAGCAGTAGGGCCGAGACGTGGCCGCCGCCGTTGAAGCGGACGTCGACGATGAGCGCCTGGCGGTCGTACTCGGCCAGGAAGCCGCGGTGGAACTCGGCGAACCCCTCGGTGCCCATGTCGGGGACGTGCAGGTAGCCGATGGCGCCGCCGGAGCGGGTGTGGCAGTGCAGGCGGTTGAGGTTGACCCAGTCGCGGTAGCGGCCCGGCTGCTCGTCGTCGATGGCCTTGACGGTGGCGGTGAAGGTGTCCGGGCCGCGTCTGAGGGTCAGCTCGACTTCCTGGCCCGCCTGGTTGACCAGGCGTTCGTTGGGGGTGGTGGCGGCGCCGATGGGGTGGCCGTCGATGGCGGTGACGATGTCGCCCGGCCGTACGTCGACGCCGGGGCGGTTGAGCGGCGAGGTCGCCGCCGGGTCCCACGGGTCGCCGGTGACGATGGCGCCGATGCGGTAGTGGCCGTCGGCGTAGTGCCAGTCGACGCCGAGCTTGCCCTGCACGTAGTCGGGGCCGGGCCGGTACTCGCCGCCGGACTCGTAGGCGTGGCTGGTGGCGAGCTCGCCGTGCAGTTCCCACAGCAGGTCGGAGAACTCGCTCCTGGTGGTGACGCGGTCGACGAGCGGCAGGTAGCGGTCGTAGACGGCGCTCCAGTCGATGCCGGCCATGTCCTGGCTCCAGAAGTTCTCCCGCTGCAGCCGCCACGCCTCGCGGAACATCTGCCGCCACTCGGCGTCGGGGCAGACCGACACCTTGATGCGGCTCAGGTCGATCCAGCCGCTCTGCCGCGAAGGGGAGTCGTCGTCGTGGTCAGGCACTTCGCCGGCTTTGAGCACGCGCAGCCGGTCGCCCGCCCGGTAGAGGAGAGTCTTGTGGTCGCGGCCTAGCTGGAAGTCGGTGACGCCCTCGGCGAAGGTCTCGTTCTTGTGCTTGTCGAAGTCGTACAGGTGCAGGACGCCGTCGTCGGCCTCGAGGGGGCTGGTCAGGATGAGGGCTTTGCCGTTCAGCCCGGCCAGGCGCTCGTAGCGGCCCTCCGGCAGCGGGAAGGCGGTGACGCGGCGGGTGAGGCCCTCGACGTCGACGGTGACGGGCGGCACCTCCTCGTCCTCGTCGTCCTTGACGTCCAGGGGGCGCGGCTGGGCCAGGAACGGGTCGGGGACGTCGGCGCGCAGCGCGATGGCGTAGGGGCGGGTGCCCAGGGGGAAGCCGAGGTCGAACTGCAGGGCGTCGTAGACGGGGGTGAAGGCGCGCTGGCCGATGAAGTACAGGTAGCGGCCCTGCGGGTCGAAGGCGGGCCGGGTGTCCTTGAGGACCGGCTGGGTGGCCAGGACCGTCTGCCCGGTGGCCGGGTGGTGCAGCTTGATGGCGGTGCGCTGGGCCGACAGGGGGCTGGCGTAGGCCAGCCACTGGCCGTCCGCCGACCAGGCCGGGTCCTCCGGCGGGCCGTGCGGGTTGGCCTCGACGAGGGTGGCCTGGCGGGTGGCCAGGTCGAGCAGGTGCAGCTCGCCGCGGTGGTTGGTCAGCGCCAGGCGCTGGCCCGCCGGGTCTGGCACCAGGTCGGTGGTACGGCCCAGCAGCCCGAGGACGGTGCCGTCGAGGAGCAGGAGCTTCTCCTCGTCGCTGTCGTCGCTGGCGGCGGCGACGAGCCGGTCGTCGCCGAGGTCGGTGAGCCAGCGGTAGCGCACGCCGTCGGGCGCGCCGTGCTGGCGGACAGGTCCCTCCCAGTGGGCCATGGTGTAGGCCTTGCCGCGGGTGGTGACGGCCAGGGCGGTGCCGTCGGGGGTGAGGGTGGCGCTGTCGAGGTAGGCGTCGGCGTCGACGAAGCGCCGGTTGCGCTGGGTGCGCGAGCTGGCCAGCCGTACCTCGACCACGCGTGACCCCCGGTCCGGGTCGAGCAGGTAGAGGTCGGCGCCGGCGTGGTAGACGAGGCGGGCGCCGTCGCTGGACAGGTTGCGCGCGTAGAAGTCCTGGTGATGGGTGTGGCGGCGCAGGTCGTCGCCCTGCGGAGTGCAGGAGTAGACGTTGCCGACGCCCTCGTGGTCGGACAGGAAGAACACCCGGCGCGCCGCCCAGCAGGGGGCGGCCAGGTTGCCCGGCAGGCGGATGAGGCGCTCGAAGGCGCCCTCGCCGGTGCGGTCGATCCACAGGTCGCCGACGGTGCCGCCGCGGTAGCGCTTCCAGCGGGCGGGGTCGGCGGTGTTGCGGCCCAGGACGATCATCTGGTCGGGCCCGTGCGCGATGCTGTTGGCCGGGCCGTACGGCAGGCGCTCCGGAACGCCGCCGGGGGCGACGCGGTGCAGCCACTTGCGGCCCTCGAAGGGCTGGCACTCGTCGCTGGCGTACAGGATGCGGCCCTGCGGGTCCCAGCCGGTGACGGTGCAGCGGGCGCCGTGGAAGGTGAGGCGGCGGGCCGCGCCGCCGTCGGCCGGCATGACGTAGACCTCTTCCGGGCCCTCCTCGCGGCCGACGAACGCCAGGTCGGCGCCCGAGGGGGAGAAGCGGGGGTAACCGGCCTCGGCCACGCCCGCGGTCAGCCGGTGGGCGCGGCCGCCGTCGGCGTGCACGCTCCACAGGTCGTCCTCCGCCGTGAAGACGACGAGGTCGCCGTGGATGGCGGGAAAACGCAGGTAGGCAGGCATGGCTGGCTCCGAACGTCGGACAGCCGGGCTGTGGGACCCGGCTGTCCGATCATGTCAGCGTGCGGAAGCCGTCCTACTCGACGGGCGGCTTCTGGGCCTGCTTCTTTGCTGCTTTGGCGGCTCTGGTGGTCTTGATCGCGGTCTTCTTGGCCTTGCCGGACTTGGCCGCGGGTTTCTTCTTTGCCTCTGCCATGGTGTTTCCCCCCCGTGTGGCATGGCGCCCGAACGTCGGACACCAAACGCCTTAATACCCATTTGCACGACAAATCCGACATGTGGTTAAACGGCGCCCAGGCTGAGGGTCTTCATCGGGGTGCAGGTCACCGGCTTGGCGGCGGTTCCGTCGCAGACCCGCACCTTGATCCAGTTGGCTTCGTAGAAGAGCTTGCTGATGTCGCGCGAGCCCGCCCCGCACTGGCTGAAGCGCAGTGTGTGCCAGTCGGCGGTGTCCTCGCGCACGTCGACGACGAGCCAGGCGCAGCCGGGCTTGTTCCTCTTGAGGGTGGCCTGGAAGGAGTTGTCCTCGTCCTGCGTCACGACCTTGCCCTTGGCGGTCGCGACGCCGTTCGGCGAGCTGATCGGTCCCCAGCCGGTCGCCGCCTGCGCCGGGGCGGCGGACACGCAGAGGGCGGCCAGGCACGCGGCGGCCGCCAGAAGTCTTGTGTGCGTCACCCTTGGCAGTGTGACGCCCCTCCGGGCCCGGCCCAATGGGTAGATACCCCTATGTCCCGCACACCGCCCGGCGCAGGTCGGACAGCACGTCGGCGGTCGCGTCGATGGGGTGGGCGGAGATGTAGAGCCGGGCGAAGGCGACGTGGTAGTCCTCCACCTGCTGCCGCTCACCGACCAGCGAAGGCCCGTGCAGCAGGTGCAGCGCCAGCACGTCCGGGCGGTGCGACTCGGGAAAGCGCAGCAGCGTGAACGGCGCGCCCTGGTAGAGGTAGTGCGTCACCGTGCTGGAGCGGGCGATCTGCAGCGTGATGTGCCGCTCCTTGGCCGCCGCGATCAGCGCGTCGAACTGCGCCACCCGCGCCTCCACCCCGGCCAGCGGCTGCTCCAGCAGGGCGCGCTGGTCGAGCACCACCCACATCGCGGTGCGGTCCAGCACCTCCTGGCGCCGCATCACCTGGTCGGCGCCGCGCCTGATCTGGTCGGGGGTGGCGCCCGGGTGCCTGGCCGCGCGCACGGCCGCCTCGGCGTACGCCCTGGTCTGCAGCAGCGGCGGGATGAACTGCGGCGCGTAGCTGTAGATGAGGCTGGCGTGATCCTCCAGGGCCAGCGCCGCGGCCTGGGGCAGCGGGATGTCGGCCGCGTCGAACCAGCCCGGCGTGCGGGCGCCGCGCGCCAGGGCCAGGACGTGCTCGCGGGCGAACCAGTCGTGCACGCCGTACCGGGTCAGCAGGGCGGCCAGCTCATGCTCGGACAGCATTTCGCGGCCGCTCTCCAGGCGGGCGATGGCCGCCTGCTGACAGCCCACGGCGGCAGCGGCCTCGTCCAGGCGTAGCCCGGCGGCGGCGCGCAGGCAGGCCAGGCGCCGGGCGATCGTCGTCTCCGCACCCTCTCGGCTCACCGCGTCATTGTGCATGATCGAGCCGCTCTAGCCAGGCGTTTCTCATTAAAGGCGCATGTATCAGTAAATTTCGTGGCTTAGGGTGGTGGGGTATGCCGATCGACTTCGTGACAGGCGCCCCCGTGGACGGCGACCTGCGGGTGCGGTGGATCCACGGGGCGGACGGCGAGCCGCCGATTCAGGTACACGCCTACGACGCGCACACCTTCGTGCTGCGGCAGAGCAAGACGGTGCACTTCGAGGGGCCGTTCCTGTTCCTGATGTTCGGCCAGTCCAGGGCGCTGCTGCTGGACAGCGGCGCCAGCGACGCCTACCCGCTGCGCGAGTGCGTGGACCGGCTGGTGGACGAGTGGCTGGCCGTACACCCGCGTGAAGGGTACGAACTGGTGGTCGCGCACACCCACGCGCACGGCGACCACATCGCGGGCGACGCCCAGTTCGCCGGGCGCGCCGCGACGACGGTCGTGGGCGTGGATGCGGCGGCGGTCCAGGACTTCTACGGCTTCACCGCGTGGCCGGACCAGGTGGTGACCTTCGACCTGGGCGGGCGCGTGCTGGAGATCATCGGCAGCCCCGGCCATCACGACAGCGCGATCACCGTGTACGACGGGTGGACCGGGCTGCTGTTCACCGGCGACACCGTCTACCCGGGACGCCTGTACGCCCGCGACTACCCGGCCTTCGTCGCGACCTTGGAGCGCATGGTGGCCTTCGCCGAGGCCAGGCCGGTGACGCACGTGCTGGGCTGCCACATCGAGATGACGCGGCGGCCGGGGCGCGACTACCCGATGGGCGCCACCTACCAGCCGGACGAGCCGCCGCTGGAGCTGTCCCTCGACCGGTTGCGGGCCGTCCGCGACGCGGCGGCCACGCTGGTGGAACGGCGGGGCATCCACGCCTTCGACGACTTCATCATCTACAACAGCCCCGGCAGGCTCGCCATGCTCTGGCAGGCGGCCCGCGCGTGGTGGTTCCGCCTGCGCCACTGACCTACCGGTTGTCCTTGCCGTCCAGCCAGAGCGTGTCGGACTCGTCGCGGTGCGGGCCGGTGGTGCCGACGTGCTTGGCGTCGATCGCCGGGCCCTTCTTGATCACGTGGACGAGCGCCATGGCGTGCCCGCGGCCCAGGTCGAAGTCCTGCTTGAGCCAGTCGATGATGGTGCCCGCCTTCGTGGCGGGGTCGTCGAAGCCGCGTTCGTGGGCCAGCGCGATGAACTGCCGCGGGGTGAGCCCGGTCTTGGTCTCGATGTTGTCCAGATAGGCCTGAAAAGACATGTTCGCAGCGTAGCGCTACAAAAGGGACAACTGTTCGGGGCCCGGTGGGGGCTTCGGGGGCAGGCGGCGGATGACGGCAGAGGAGGAGCGGCCCACGCCGTGGCGATGGGCCAGGTCGCGGATCGTGGCGGTGATGCGGTCCTGGTAGGCGCGCGGCGCGTAGGCGCCGCGCCCGTACAGCTCCAGGTAGCGCGGCACCAGCCGCGGGTGCTCGCGCCCCAGCCACCCCAGGAACCACTCGCGGGCCCCGGGCCGCAGGTGCAGCACGATGGGGGAGACGTGGGTGGCGCCCGCCTCCCCGATCGCCCGCACCGTGCGCTCCAACTGGTCGGGGGAGTCGGTCAGGTAGGGCAGGATCGGCGCCATCAGCACCCCGCAGGGGATGCCGCTGGCGTTGAGCGTGGCGCACACCTCCAGGCGGCGCATCGGGTTGGGCGTGCCAGGCTCCACCGAACGCCACGCGTCAGGGTCGAGGAAGCCCACCGACACCGCAGCGCCCACCTCGGTGACCTCGGCCGCCTCGGTCAGCAGGTCGAGGTCGCGCAGGATGAGCGTGCCCTTGGTGAGGATGGAGAACGGGTTGGCCGCGTCGCGCAGCGCCTCGATGATGGGGCGCATCAGCCGGTAGCGGCCCTCGGCGCGCTGGTAGCAGTCGACGTTGCTGCCCATGGCGACGTGGTGGCCGCCCCAGCGCGGCGCGGCCAGCTCCTTGCGTGCCAGCTCGCCCGCGTTGACCTTCACCACGATCTTGGAGTCGAAGTCGAGGCCGGCGTCCATGTCGAGATATTTGTGCGTGCTGCGGGCGAAGCAGTAGAGGCAGCGGTGGCCGCACCCGCGGTAGGGGTTGATGGTGTGGGTGAACGGCACGCGGCTGGCGCCAGGAACCTTGTTGATGATGGAACGCGCCTGGATCTCGAAGAACGTCATTCCGGCGAATTCCGGCGTGTCAAACGTTCTCGTGACCGCTCCCCCGAAGAGCGGCAAATCCCCTGATCCCGCTTCGGTCAGGCGGAGGTTGTCCCAGCGCATCCCATGATTAGAACGCATGTTCGATCATGATCGCAACCGGAAAGAGGTTGCAATTACCTGTCCATGACACGGCTAATGATCTTGATGGTTGGGCAGAACGTCGGCACAGAGCTTGCGTTCCGGAGGTGCACCATGGCCTGGTCGCAGGACGAGGAGCGAATGCTGGCCCAGATCGAGCGGCACCTCGTCGACGATGATCCGCGACTCGTCGCCCGGCTGGAGTCGTTCAACGACCGCGTCCGCCGCAGCGAGGAGTCCGACCGCCGCCGCCAGGCCAGGGCCGAGGGCGAACCCGTGGTCCGCCGCCGGCCACGCCGTTCCACGGTCATCATCGCGATCAGCTGGCTGCTCATCGCCACCCTGGTCGCCACGTTGCTCATCCTCGTTCTCCGCCACGAGGCCGCCGCCCTCGCCCTGTGATCCCGCCTGCGGTGCTCAGCAGTCGCAGCCGCAGTCGCAACCGTCGGGGCAGCAGTCGCAGCAGCCATCACAACCGTCGCAGCCGTCGCATCCGGGGCAGTCGCAGCGGCCCAGGCAGCCCTTTTCCCGCTCCTCGTCCCACGGTGCGCGGTACAGGCCGCAGGTGCAGCAGGTCGCGGCGGCGCAGGTGAGCCCGAGCAACCCGCCCGGTCCCGGATCTTGCCGCGGCGTCTCCTCGTCGGGGTCGGCTGAGGGATCCGTGGAAGGGGTGGTCGCGAAGGTGCGGGTGACGGACTGGGAGAGCTCCCTGACCAGCAGCGCTTCCACCAGCCTGCGCCGCTCCAGCTCCAGTTCCGCCACCGCCAGCCGTACCCCCAGCAGCGCGTCGTCGCAGTGCCGCCGCGCGGTCGCCAGGTCGGTGCCGGTCGCGTCGAGCGGGTTGTAGCGCCCGGAAGCGCGGTCGTCCGAGAGGTCCTCGACCGCGTCCAGCAGGTGCGCCAGCCGTCCGAACAGGCGGCCGATCTCCTCCAGCGGCGCCCGGTTCGCCGGGCGCCCGGCGAGTACCGCGGTGTGCGCGAAGGCGGCGGACACCGCCGCCTCGGTGGGGGCGGTGAGGTCGAGCAACCCCACTCCTGGCGTGGACTCCAGGCGGGACTGCCGGGCCACCGCCCCGGTCAGCGCCCCGGGGTCGAAGCCGACCGCGGCAGCCGTACGCGATCCGGCCCTGGCCCAGCGTGCCGCCACCCACCCGGCCGCCGCGCCGACGAGCGGCCTGCCGTACATCCCGTCCCGATCGGCCACGTGGTCGCCGACCTTGGCGGCGGCCAGGATCAGCGACACCGACGCCGCCAGCCGCGCCCCCTCGGCCTGCACCACGTCGGCGCCCTTCAGTCCCCGCAGCAGGCACGCAGACGCGCGCCGGCGCGGGGCGGCTGCCACGCTCTGCGCCTCGACCAGTACCGAGACGATCAGCCCGTCGTAGTTGGTGACCAGCCGGGCCGCGTGCCCGTGCTCATCGCGCAAAGTCAGGCAGAGGCCGCACAGGTGGGCCATCCACTCCTTGAATAACCCGCTGCACATTCCATGCCGGCAGGGGCGGACGATCCCGAACATTGGCCCAGTGTGCCACCCTGCGCGGAGACGAGACGTTGCGCCTCGTATAGTCGCCGCATGACCGACAAGGCACCCGACCCGACCCGGCGCAACGAGCGCTCCCGCCAGGCCATCCTGGCCGCCGCGATCGAGCTGATCAAGGAGGTCGGGTACGCCAGGGTGAGCGTCGAGGCGATCGCCGCGCGCGCCGGGGTGGGCAAGCAGACCATCTACCGGTGGTGGCCGTCGAAGGCGGCGGTGGTGTTCGACGCCTTCCTGGCGCTCAACCCGGCCGCGCCCGGCGAGCTGCCCGACACCGGCGACATCGTCGCCGACCTGCGGCTGGTGCTGCACGCCACGGTGGCAGAGTTCAACGACCCGGACTTCGAGGCCGCCTACCGCGCGCTCAACACCGACGTCCAGGACGACCCGGCGCTGGGCGAGCGGATGCGGGAGCAGGTGCTGCGCCCCACGCTGGCCACCGTCAAGCGCCGGTTGGCGGCGGCGCAGGAGGCGGGGCAGGTGCGCCGGGACGTGGACCTCGACGTGGTGGTCGAGGTGCTGTACGGGCCGTTCTACTACCGGTGGCTGCTGCGTACGGGGGAGTTGACCACCGGCTACGCCGACGACGTGCTCACGCTCTTCGTGCGTGCGCTGTCCGGCTGAGGCGCGCCGCGCAGCGGCACCTCCCTGACCAGCAGCGCGGCCACGAAGGCGACCGCGCAGGCCACGGCGGCCAGCAGGAAGATGTTCTGCGTGCCGTTCGCCACCGCCTGCAGCGAGGTCAGGTCGCCGGCGGTGGCGCGGGTGAACAGCGAGCCGAACACCGCCACGCCCAGGGACCCGCCGATGGTGCGGAACAGCGTCACCGCCGCAGAGGCCACCCCGAGGTCACGCATCTCGACGCTGTTCTGGGCGAGCGTCGTCGTCATCTGCATGAGGAACCCCAGTCCCACGCCGACCAGCGCGCTGTAGGCGCCGGTCAGGGCGGGCGAGGTGGCGGTGCCCATGGTGGCCAGCAACGCGCAGCCGACGGTCAGGAACCCGGCGCCGAGGATCGGGAAGATCTTGTAGCGGCCGGTCCTGGACATCACCTTGCCCGCGACGTTGGACACCAGCGCGATCGGCACCATCATCGGCAGGAGCAGCAGCCCGGAGTTGGTGGCCGAGGCGTGCTGGACGATCTGCTGGAACAGCGGCAGGTAGAGGGTGGCGCCGAACATGACCACCCCGGCGCAGAACACCATGACGCAGGCCAGGCGGAAGTTGCGCTCGGCGAAGACGCGCAGCGGCAGCACCGGCTCAGCGGCCCGCCGCTGTGCGGCGACGAAGAGCGCCAGCCCGACTACGGCGACGGCGGCCAGGGACAGGATCTGCCAGGAGCCCCAGGCGTACTCGGCGCCCGCCCAGGTGGCGGCCAGCACGATCGCGCATATGGTCACCGTCATCAGGGCGATGCCGGTCCAGTCGACGGCGGCCTTGGCGCGGGTGGCGGGCAGTTTGAGCATGATCGCGCACCACGCCAGGGCGAGCAGGCCGAGCGGGATGTTGACGTAGAACGCCCACCGCCAGCCCAGGTGCTCGGCGACCACGCCGCCGAGCAGCGGCCCCGCGATGGTGCCCACCGCCATGACGGTGGCGGTCATGCCCTGGTAGCGGCCGCGCTCGCGGGGTGAGACGAGGGTGCCGATGAGGGCGAAGGCCAGCGCGGCGATGCCGCCCGCGCCCAGGCCCTGCACCGCGCGGAAGGCGATGAGCTGGCCCATCGTCTGCGCGGCGCCCGACAGGACGGATCCGGCCAGGAAGACGCCGACCGCGGTGAGGAAGACGCGCTTGCGTCCCAGCAGGTCGCCGAACTTGCCCCAGACGGGCGTGGCTGCGGCGGTGGCCAGCGTGTAGGCGGTCACCACCCAGGAGATGTGGGCCAGGCCGCCCAGGTCGCCGACGATCGTCGGCATCGCGGTGCCGACGATGGCGTTGTCGAGCATGGCCAGCAGCATGGCGAGCATGACGCCGAGCAGCGTGAAGCGGATGGTTCTTGGGGTCATGGACCACAGAAAAGCACACTCACTAAAAAAGTGCAACGAGACAACTTTTTGATTGAGGCCACCTCGGGCGATAGGGTGGGCGCATGACCGATGTGACGGTGGGACGGCGTGAGCGCAAGAAGGCGGCCACCCGGCAGGCGCTGGCCGACGCAGCGCTGAAGCTGTTCCTGGAGCGCGGCTTCGACGCGGTGAGCGTCAAGGAGGTCGCCGACGCCGCCGACGTCTCCACCACGACGCTGTTCAAGCACTTCCCCAGCAAGGAGTCGCTCGTCTTCGACCGCGACTCGGCGGTGGAGCAGGAACTCGTCTCGGCCGTGCGCGAACGGTCACCCGGCCAGTCGATCCCCGCCGCGCTGCGCGCCAGGATGCTGGCGCTCACCGAGCCGTCGCCGCAGGAGGAGCCCGCACAGGCGGCCTTCATCCGGCTGATCGAGAGCACGCCCGCCCTTCACGAGTACGGCAGGCGCATGTGGATGCGCCACGAGACGGCCCTGGCGAGGGCGATCGCCGACGAGATCGGCGTTCCGCACGATGACCTGCTGTGCGCGGCGCTGGCCCGTTTCGCGCTGCAGTCCAACGATCTGGCCAAGGGCCGCGAGGGCATCGAGCGCGCCTTCGACCTGCTGGAGAAGGGCTGGGAAGCCGCTACAGGCCCTTGAGGAACGTCGCGGCGACCGGGGCGGCCACCTTGCCGCCGCCACCGCCGCCCTCCACGACGACCGCGAACGCCACGTCGCCCCTGAAGCCCATGAACCAGGCGTGGGTGTCGAGCTTGGGGCCGCTGCCGAACTCGGCCGTGCCCGTCTTGCCGCGCGTGCCGGCCGGCAGCCCCGCCGAGCTGGCCGTACCCTTCGTGACCACCGCCGACATCATCGCGTGCAGCTTCGTCTTCACCCCGGCGGGCAGCTCCTGCGGGTCGGTCTTCTGCGTCAGCCCCTCCACCAGCGTCGGCGGCCGCCACATGCCGTCGGCGATGGCCGCGGCCACCGACGCGATCGACAGCGGGCTGGCGGTGATCCTGGCCTGGCCGAACGACTCGGCGGCCAGCTCGGCGTCCGACTCCGCGCGCGGGAAGCTGGCCTTGGTGGCGGGCACGCCGATGCTCAGCGGCTGGTTGAAGCCGACCGCCTCGGCCGTCTTCAGCAGCTTGTCGGCGCCCAGCTTCTCGGCGGCCAGCGGCGCGAACGTGGTGTTGCACGAGTGGGCGAAGGAGTCGGAGAAGCTCAGCGACGGGAACGTCTCGTGGTCGGAGTTGCGGATCTTCAGCCCGCCGACGTTCGCGAACACCGGGCAGGTCACCTTCTGCTCAGGCTCGACGCCCTCCGCCAGCAGCCCGATCGCGGTGACCGCCTTGAAGGTGGAGCCAGGCGGGTAGCGGCCGTCCAGCGCCCGGTTCCAGCCGCCCACGTTGTTGACCACCGCCAGGATCTCGCCGGTGCTGGGCTTGATGGCCACCAGCGAGGTGGGCTTGGCCACGTCCTTGACGGCCGCGACGGCCGCCGCCTGCACCTTCGGGTCGAGGGTCGTCTTGACGGCCTTGCCGTCGGTGCCGTCGATGGTGCCGAGCTTGGCCTCGCCGAGCTGGATCTCGGTGGCCGGGGTGCCGGCCAGCCGCTTCTGGAAGGTCTGCTGCAGCCCGCCGAGGCCGACCGCCTGGCCGACCTTGTAGGAGGGGCCGAGCTTGGCGACGTCCTTCTTGGTCGCCTTCGACAGGATGCCGACCAGCTGCTGCACCGAGCCGCCGACCGAGCCGTCGTCGATGCGGGCGCCGGTGGAGTCGGTGATCTCGGCGCGCGCCGGCCAGCGCGTCTTGAGCGCCCAGGAGGCGCCGGGGGTCATCGAGGGGTGCATCGTGGCCGGCTTCCAGTCGACCTTCCAGGCGCGCTCGGCCACCTTGAGGTCGATGGTGCCCTGGTAGGTCCACTCGCCGACGTTCCTGAGCTTGAGCGTGGCGTCGAAGGGGGCGGTGGCCGTGCCGTCGGCCTCCTTGACCTGGCCCAGCCGTACGGACAACGCCTCGACGTCCAGGGCCTTGCGCATCTGGTCGTAGGGGGCGAGCGACTGCGGGGAGGCCAGGGTGGCCGCCATGGCGGTGGTGTCCCACTGCTGCCAGGCGGTCACGAAGCTCTGGGCCGCCGATGTGGGACTGCCCGTGGTACGCAGCAGGTACCAGGCGCCCCCTCCGGCGGCGGCGACCACCAGCACGCCCACCCCGGACACGATCGCGATCGTCCGCCCACGCGCCACCTGCTCAGCCCCCTTGGTTGATCAGGTCCCAGAGCATAGTCGTGAAAAATCAGGAATTGTCCAGGTTTGCCTTAACGCTCGCGGCATACTGCGGGACATACTCCTGACCGGACAGCTTCTGGATCGCCTGCATGATCTCGTCGGTGACCCTGCGCCGGTCACGGGCGTTCTTGTAGTCGCCGTCGAACGTCATCGGCTCGCCGATCACGATCCCCACCTTCGCCGGTCGGGGCACACTCGCGCCGACCGGCATGACCTTCTCCGTGCCCGACAGCGCCACCGGCAGGACCGGCGCGCCCGTCTTCAGCGCCAGCCAGGCCACGCCGATCTTGCCGCGGTAGAGGCGGCCGTCGGGGGAGCGGGTGCCCTCGGGGTGGATGCCGAACAGCTCGCCGCGCTCCAGCAGCTCGGCGGCCGAGTCGAGCATGGCCTGCGCGGAGGTGGCGCTCTCGCGGTCGATCGGCAGGCTGCCGCCCAGGCGCATGAACCACTGCGAGATCGGGTTGCCGGAGAAGTACTCGCTCTTGGCGGTGAAGGTGACGTGCCGTGGGAGCAGCGCGGGCAGGAGGAAGGAGTCGATGACCGACAGGTGGTTGACGGCCAGGATGGCCGCGCCCCTGTTAGGCACGTTCGCCCCGCCGGAGATATGCGGACGGCACATCACCTGCGCGAGCGGGGATGCGGCGAATTTCACCAGCTGATACAGCAACAGGCTCTCCTGGATCGTCGGTCGGCGCACCCCACCATAAAGCAGGCGCCCCACCTCTGGTGGGGCGCCTGGGAGCCTTAAGGCCGCTGTGGTGGTCGCCTCCTCGGCGAGATGCACAACACGGCTCCAGCCGAACGGTATTCCGTGAAGGCGGTAATTTGCGGCCCGGGGGACACAGCCACAGCGGCCTCACCGATATTAATGGAGTCTGGGAGCCTGGTATTCCAAGAAGCGGTCACGTTCTGGTCTTGACTGCTCGCACAGCGTCGAAACCCGCAGGTCAAACGCCCCCTTGTTCCGGCAAAACCCGCTAGGTCCTGGTCCAGTGGGGTTGGGTGACATCCGAGACGCGGAGTTCGCGGCCGCGCAGCGCCACCTCGGCGAACTGCCACAAGATCGCCCCGGTCGGGGCGTGGACGACGATGGAATGGCCCAGGGGCATCTGCAGTAACCCGCCCTTCCAGCGGGGCACACCCGGGGCCAGGAAGCGGTCCAGCGGGACTGGGTGGATCGAGGCCACCTCGCGCGGGTCCCGGCGCGGGGTTTGGGTGCCGCCGAACGCCACCACCGGAGTGATGACGAACCCCGAGTCGGTCACGAAGTCGTCCAGCAGCCCGGCCACCGTGACCCCGCTCACCCCCGTCTCCTCGGCCAGCTCGCGCAGCGCCCCCTCGACCGCCCCCTCGCCCTCGTCCAGCCGCCCGCCCGGCAGTGCCCACTGGCCCGCGTTGCGCCCCCGCGGGGCCCTGCGGATGAGCATCGTGTACGGCACGCCGCCGCTGTCGAGAAGGATGCACACGGTGACGGCGGCACGGCGCAGCCCCTCGCTAAGAGGCGCCTCGACGCGCGCGAAGGCGGCCAGGTTGGCGGTGATGGTCTCGCGTGAGGGGATCACGCGGCCAGGATCTCACGACGTAGCAGCGCACCGTCTCCACGAACAGCGCGATGACGACGACCCCGACCACGCCGTGGTACCACCGCCAGCCGATGCCGATCCCGACGAAGCCGTCCACGATCATGATGCCCGCCCCGCCGCCCACGGCGAGGAACATCACGGCCAGTACGGCCGGCATGAGCCGTCTCGGAACCCATCGGCCCAGCGTGGCCAGGGTGACGCACGCGCCCAGCACGCCGGAGGCAGCCGCCATCCACTGCGCGAAGGCCGGATCCATGAAGTACTCCGCAGGAGCGGGCGGCCCGCCGGGGAAACCCAGCCGGTGCTGCAACGCGAAGGCGGCCTTGCCCGCCGCGTAGGCCAGGAAGAGGGCGGCGAGCGCGTAGGCGGGCCACCGGCGCTGAGAGGTCATGCCACGACCGTAGGAGCAGCACCGCGACGAGCGCCTCCCCTCAGAGGGTGAGTTCCGCGCGCCGGGTGTGCAGGAAGTCGCGTTCCTGCGCAGTGCCCACCAGCGCCAGCGCCCTCCCGTACGCCTCCACGGCCTCGTCCACCCGCCCCAACCGCCGCAACAGCTCCGCCCGGGTGGCGGGCAGCAGGTGGTGGCGGGGCAGCGCACCGTCCAGCCCCTCCAGCAGCGCGAGCCCCCGCGCAGGACCGAACGCCTCAGCGACGGCCACGGCCCGGTTGAGGCGCACGACGGCCGAGCCGGTCATGGCCTCCAGCATCTCGTACAGCCGCGCGATCGACGGCCAGTCGGTCTCAGGAGCGCTCGGGGCCGCCGCGTGCTCGGCGGCGATGGCCGCCTGCACCAGGTAAGGGCCGGGCAGGCCTGGACGCAGCAGGGCCAGGGCCGCTTCGATCTCGTCGTGCCGCCACAACGCCCGGTCCTGTTCCGCCAGCCGTACCAGCCTCCCGTCCGGGTCGGTCCTGGCGTCGCGGCGGGCGTGGTGCAGCATCATCAGCGCCAGCAGCGACACCGCCTCGGTGTCGTCCGGCATCAGCTCGGTCACCATGCGGGCCAGCGCGATCGCCTCACCCGCCAGCTCGTCGGTGATCATGCGGTCGCCCTCGGTGGCCGCGTAGCCCTCGGTGAAGATCAGGTAGATGACGGCCAGGACGCCGTCGCGCCGCTCGGCCAGCTCCGGACCGGACGGCACGCGGTACGGGATGCCCGCCTCGCTGATCTTCTTCTTGGCCCTGGTGATCCTGGCGGCCATCGTCGCCTCGCTCACCAGGAACAGCCGCGCGATCTGCCGCGTGGTCAGCCCGCCGACACAGCGCAGCGTGAGCGCCACCCGCGCCTCGGGAGCCAGCGCCGGGTGGCAGCAGGTGAAGATCATCCGCAGCCGGTCGTCCTGGACCTCGTGGGCGTCGGGCTCCTCGACGATGAGCAGCGGCATCTTCCGCAGGGCGACAGCCGTACGGCGGAGCCTGTCGACGGCCCGGCGGCGGGCGGCGGTCAGCAGCCAGGCGGGCGGGTTGGCCGGCACCGGCGGCCACGCGGTCACCGCTGCGGTGAAGGCGTCCTGCAGCGACTCCTCGGCCAGGTCGAGGTCGCGCAGCTCGGCGGTGAGCAGGGCGAGCAGGCGCGCCCAGTGCTCCAGGTACGCCTGCTCGACCGCGTCACTCACACCTGCGACTCCACCACGGGCGATTCCACCACGGGCGACACCGCCACGGGCCGCACCTCCACGATCGGCGCCGGGCAGGCCTTGGCGAACTCGATCGCCTCATCCAGGTCCCTGGCCTCGACGAGGTAGTAGCCGCCCAGGTGCTCGACGGTCTCCACGAACGGGCCGTCGGTGCGCAGCACCTGCCCGTCGCGCTTGCGCAGGGTCAGCGCGGTGTCGTGCGTCTCGAGGGCGTCGCCGTCCAGGATGGCGTCGCGCTCCCGCAGCAGCTTGCCGAACGCGTCGTAGGCCGCGTACATCTCGGCGACCTGCTCGGGCGTGGCCTCTGCCCAGACCTTCTCGTCCCCGTAGAGGAGCAGTGCGTACTTCACAGCTCCATCACCGGCCTGATCTCGCAGTCGGCGGGCATGGCCGTGGCGAACTCGATCGCCTCGTCCAGGTCCTTGGCCTCGACCATCATGTAGCCGGAGATCTGCTCCACCGACTCGGCGAACGGCCCGTCGGTGATGAGGAAGCGGCCGCCGTCCTTCCTGACGACGGTCGCGCTGGCGGAGTAGGCCAGCTCCTCGCCGCTCGGGTTGGCCCCGCGCTCGACGAGCATCCGGGTGTACTCGTCCCAGGCCGCGTAGGTGCGGGCGCGTTCCTCCTCGCCCGCGTTGACCCAGGGCGCCTCGTCTCCGATGACGAGCAGCATGTATTTCATCGGTGTCCCTCCTGTCGTTCCACAGCCATGACGTGCGGCACGCGCTGGAATCGACAGCCTTCGCTCAGATGCTCATGCTGCCGATGAGGATACCGAGGAACACTCCGAGGATCATGGTGACGCCGGAGGTGAGCGCCGCCCACTTGCCGAGGGTCTCGCCCCTGAAGTGGCCGACGGTGCCCAGCGCGATCCCGGCCAGCCCGAACAGGATCGGGATGAACAGGATCGCGATGGCGGCCGCCACGAAAGCGATGATCGACAACACGGGGGTACCCGAGGTCGGCGGCGGAGGCTGAGGCGGCATACCCGGAGGCATACCGCCGTAGGGGGGTGGCGGTGGGGCCGGCTGCGACCAGGGGGTCTCGCGCGAGCCCCACTGGTCGTCCGGCGGCGGAGGGGTGGTCATGAGCTGCTCCTCTCGAAACGCACCCAGCGCTTGCTGCCCGCGTCCCACGTCCAGCGGCCGGGCTCCTCGCCTGGGTCGAGGCCGATCGCCTGCCTGAAGGCCTCCTCCGGCAGGCCGGAGGTGAAGACGAACTGGGTGCCGTTCGCCGTCGACTCGAAGACCACGCTCTGCGGCGCCTGCGGCTCGGCCCGCCTGCCGAGCAGGCCGCCGACCAGGCGCCTGATCAGGTCGTAGGCGTCGTCGGCGAGCCGGTCCACCATCGACTTGAACAGCGGCTCCAGCGCCGTCGAGCCGATGAGCACCAGCACCGACATCTCCGCCGCGCCCCTGCGGGTCGGCTGCAGGCGGCAGGTGGGCTCGATGCCCGCCCGGCGCAGCGTCTCGACCGCCTGGGTGAGCGGCTCGGGCGGCAACTGCTGGGGCCAGTGGATCTCCAGGTCGACCATGGGCTACTCCCTTGCGCCGAAGGCGTGCAGCGTGCCGTTCTCCAAAGCGACGAGGACCTGGCCGGAGGCCGCGCCGAAACCGAGCCCGACCGCCTGCGCGGGCAGTTGCCGCTCGGCCAGCAGCCGCCCGGCCGAGCTCCACACCATGAGCTTGCGGTCGTCGCCGACCAGCGCGACCCGCCGGCCGTCCGGCGCGACGCGGACGAACCTGACGCGGCCCTGCGGCGGCAGGCGCAGGTGCGGCTCGCCCTCCCACGTCCACGTCCTGGTCCTGCCGTCGGCGCAGCCCACCACGACCATCTCGCTGCTCGCGGCGAGCGCGGTGACGGCCTGCGGGTGGCGCCAGTCGCGCTGCAGCACGCCGCGCTTGTCGAACAGGCGCACCACGCCGTCGTCGGCCGCCACGAGCAGTTGCCCGCTGTCGGGGGAGAAGCGCAGGTGCGGCAGGTGGGTGGGGCGCAGCGGCCAGGGCCCGCCGCCCTGCATGGCCGGCTGCACGGCGATGAGCAGCACCTCGGCGCCCTGCGCGTCGTGCACGCGCACGGTCAGGTCGGAGCCGGTCACGGCCAGCCACTGCCCGTCGGGGCTGAAGGCCAGCGCGTGCCTGGCCCAACCGGCGGGGGAGGGCAGCATGCGTACGGGGACCTCGGTCTGCAGGTCCCACACCACGACGGTGGAGCTCTCGTGCAGCGTGGCCAGGTGCCTGCGCCACGGGCTCCAGGAGACCCGGACCGGGCGGTCCTGCCACGGCAGCGAGCAGGTGGCGCGCTCCTGGCCCTGGGCGGTGACCACGCGCAGCATCCCGTCTGCAGCCGCGGCGGCGATGAGGTCGTCGGGGCCGTAGGCGACGTGCAGGAGCGGTCCAGGCAGCCGCGCACCCGGCTCCGGTTTCCTGGCCGCGGCGGGAGGAGGCAGGGGGCTCTGCTGGGTGACGGTGACCGCGTCCTTGATCCGGCCGGTCCAGCCCATGGGCAGCGCGTCGTCGACGTCCCCCGGCCGGACGAACACCGAGGCCTCCTCCGAGGCCAGGAACAGCACGGGGGTGGCCCACTCCAGGCTGTGCAGGGTCATCTTGACCTGCTCGCGCGCGTGCGTGACGGCCACGTCGACCTGCTGGCCGCGGGCGATGGCCTCGTAGAAGGAGCAGGCGAAGGCCAGCGCGGCCGGGTCGGTGATCTCGTACTGCATGGCCACCACAGCGGGCACGCCCTCGCGCATCAGCTTGGCAGCGGTGCTGGAGAAGACGCCGCCGTCGCGCCCGGCCACGGCCGAGTCACAGGCGTTGAGCACCACCAGGCGCAGGTTCTGGTTGGCCGCCACGAGCCTGGCCAGGTCGGCGGCCGGCAGCCGCATCGACTGGCCGGCGTCGTCGGACAGCTCCAGATAGCCGGTCTGCTCCGCCTCGTCGAAGCCGCCGTGCCCGACGAAGTGCAGCACGTGCCACGGCTGGCTGCGCAGCGCCACGGCCAGGTCGTTCCACCGGTCGCCGCCCAGCCACGTGACCTTGACCAGGTCGGAGCTGAGCTGGTCGAACACGGCGGAGATGCGGCGGCGCTCGGCGTCGACGTCGAGCTGCGGCAGGTCGGCAGGGCGGGCCACCACGCCCAGCACCCGCAGCGGCGGGTCGACGC
This sequence comes from Nonomuraea sp. NPDC050556, assembly GCF_044457355.1. Lineage (NCBI taxonomy): Bacteria > Bacillati > Actinomycetota > Actinomycetes > Streptosporangiales > Streptosporangiaceae > Nonomuraea > Nonomuraea sp. NPDC050556. Next base: position 443,396 of record NZ_JBITGU010000001.1, read on the forward strand.
GCAGCGGGGCCACGCCGTGCAGCAGGTGCGGCGACCTGGCCATCGGCACCCGCAGCGCCAGGTAGTCGTCGCGGGAGATCGGGTCGAGGGTGAACTCCCACGGGATGCGCGCGATGCCCGCGCCGACCGGGTTGATCAGCACCCGCATCGTGTGCTGACCGGACCTGGCCCGGTCGTAGCAGCGGCGGAACAGCAGGTCGACGTCGTCCTTGATGACCGCGGTGGACAGCGCCCGGCCGAAGTCGCGCACCTGCTGCTCGTGCGCCGAGGCGCTGCGCATGATGACCGGGGCCGAGGAGCGCAGGATGCTCCGCTCGATGCCCGCCAGCCCCGCCTCCAGCTGGGCTGCGGTGAACGGTGCGGGGATCTGCAGGATGGAGCGGCCGAGCGGCGTGTTGCAGTCGATCACCCACTCGGCGCCCGATTCGATGATGTCGAGCCGGAAAAGGATGTCCACGGGAGCGGTCCATTCGCAGCGTGGACCTCATTGCACACTGAACACCGTGCGCTGTCGAGCGGATTAGCCGCTCTCGTGGAGGTGCTCCCAGCTCACCCCGTCCCTGAGGACGACGGTGGAGGTACGGCTCGCGCCCGACTGCCACTCCAGGTAGACGCACACCGTGAGCGGCCCCTCCTGGACCACGGTCCGCACGTCGGTGATCTCGATGCGCAGCCCTGGCGCCGATCCGTACGCCCCGCGCACCCACTCCATGACCTCGGCCCTGCTGAGGGTACGGCCGGCCGGGGTGATCATCGTGAAGCCCGGGGCGTGCGCGCGCTCGAAGGCGGCGAACTCCGACGGGTCGGCCGCGCCGGTGAGCCAGCGTTCGATCACCCGGTGGTGGCGGACGATCTCGGCCTCGCTCACGCGGCGATCCACTCGTGGACCGGGGTGAAGCGGATGCCCAGCCGCTCGGCGGCCGTCGGGTCGGTTTCGTACAGGTCGCCGCCGTGCTTGGCCAGCCAGTGGTAGGTGGCGGCCACCACGGAGGCGACCTCCGGGCCGAACGCGTGGGTCAGCCCCTCCTGGAAGGCGGCCACGTCCTGGGCCTCGTAGGTGGCGCCGAACGCGGCGGCCAGTTGTGGCCCGGTGAGCGACGCCGGGCCGCCGATGTCGAGCACATCGTCCTCCAGGCCGTCGCGGGTCAGCGCGGCGACGGTGGCGGCGGCCAGGTCGTCGTGGCTGATCCAGGCCACCGGCAGGTCGGCGGGCAGCGGGTAGCTGAGAACCCGCTCGGCGGCCAGCCGCCCGGCCACCCACGGCGCGCGCAGGTTGTCGAGATACACCGGCGGACGGAGCACCACCGTGGGGACGCCGGAGGCCAGCAGCGCGTCGGAGGCGGCGCGGCGGCTCTCGAAGAGCGCCACGTCCGTGGCCGCCGGCGGGATGCGGTTGGCGGTGTTGAACACCACCCGCCGCACCCCGGACCCGGCGACGATCTCCACCCAGCGGTCGACCTCGGCGCGCTCCAGCAACATCGGCAGCACCAGCGACACGTGGCTCACCCCGTCCAGCGCCGCCTCCAGCGGGCCGGTGACCGGTTCCACCCCTGCGGGCACCTCCCCGCTGCGGCCGAAGCCGCGCACGCTGTGCCCCTCGGCGACCAGCCGTCGCGCCACCGCACCGCCCTGTGCGCCCGTGGCGCCCATCACCAGAATCGTCATGCCCCAACTATCGCGAGAAAAGCTGGATACGATCGATAAATCAACATCCGCCAAACCTTAAGGATCGTCCGTGGACGGTGACCTGCTCAGCGAGCTGCTCGCACCGATGCGGCTGCACGGCGTCTTCCACAGCCGCTGGTCGATGCGCGCCCCCTGGGGCGTGGCCGGGGCCAAGGAGGACTGCGCGATCCTGCACTACATCCAGGACGGCACCTGCACCGTCGAGCTGCCGGGACACGACCCCGTCGAGCTGGCGGCGGGCGACCTGGTGCTGTTCCCGCACGGCACCGCGCACCAGCTCGCCGACGCGCCCGGCCGCCCCAGCGTGCCGCTGGAGTCGCTGCTGCCCGCGCGGCAGCCCGGCGAGGTCACCACCCTGGAACGCGGCGGGCCCGGACCGGCGACCACGTTGCTCTGCGGCGGGCTGCACTACGACAGGGCGGCCACCGCGCCGCTGTACCAGGCGCTGCCGCCGGTGCTGGTGGTGCGCGCCGGCACGCAGCCGCTGCTGACCCAGACGCTGGAGAATCTGGCGGGGGAGTGGGTGACCAGGGAGCCGGGCGGGCAGCTCGTGGCGTTGCGCGCGTTCGAGCTGGTCTACGTGCTGGCGTTGCGCGCCTGCATGGCGGAGACGTCGCTGGCCGCGCTGCGGCACCCGGCGGTGAGCGCGGCGCTGCTGGCCGTACAGACCAGGTTCGCCGAGCCGTGGACGGTCGAGACGCTGGCGGCCGAGGCGGGGCTGTCGCGCTCGGCCTTCGCCGCGACCTTCCGCGAGCTGGTCGGTGAGGCGCCGATGCGGCACCTGACCGCGCGGCGCATGCAGGAGGCGGCCCGGCTGCTGACCGAGACGGCGCTCGCGCACGAGCGCATCAGCGAGCGGGTCGGCTACCGCTCCACCGTCGGCTTCCACCTGGCCTTCAAGGCGTGGTACGGCACGCCGCCCGGCGAGTTCCGCCGCCGGGTCAGCGCAGCGGGCGGGCCGCGGGCAGCGTGATGCGGTCGACCGCGTCGCGCCTGGTCTTCTCGGGTCTCCTGTCGTAGCGCGCGGTGGTGGCGGGGGAGGAGTGGCCGACCAGCGCCTGCGCGGTGGCCAGGTCGACGCCCGCGTCGAGGAGCTCGCCGATGAACGTGCGGCGGAAGTCGTGCGCGGTCTTCTTCGCCGCTCCCGCCTCGCCGAGCCGCCTGGCGAGGATGTCGGAGACGGCCTGGCCGCTGAGCTTGCGCTCCAGGACCCTGGCGGTCTTGCTGACCGGGTTGAACAGCGGACCCTGGCCCTGGCCGCGCACGGCCAGCCAGCGTTCGAGGAGGCCGATGGCGGCGGTGTTGAGGTAGACCATGCGCTCCTTGTCGCGCTTGCCGCGCACGCGGAGGGAGCGGGCGCCGGGGTCGTAGTCGGCGAGGACGATTCCGGCGATCTCGGCGCGGCGGCAGCCGGTGGAGTAGAGGGCGGCGATGAGCGCGGCGTCCCGTACTCCCTGGGGGCTGTCGTCGCAGGCGGCGAGCGCGGCGCCGACCACCTCCGGGGGGACGTGCTGGCCGGTGGGCAGCCTGGTCTGGCGCACGGGCGCGAGGTCGGACGCCCTGGCGTACTCCTCGGCGCTGGTCTGCCCGAGCCGCCAGCACTCCTTGAGCACCCTGCGCAGCGCCACGAGGTGCTTGTTGACGTAGGCGGGCGCCCAGCCCTGCTCGGTGAGGATGGACCTGATGCGCACGGTGTGCTCGTAGCGCAGCAGGTGCCACGGCTGGCCCTCGCCGACGGCGTGGTCGTCGCCGGTGAGGATCTTCGCGATCCTGTCGAGGCACCCCTTCATCGTGCGCCGCGACTCCTGGCTGGTCAGGGAGTCGAGGTAGACGTGGTACGGGTCGCGGACCGGCTCGACGGGCAACGCGGGCAGACTCACCCGCCGATCGTATCCCTCTCCCGAGGGGTAGAAGGAAATTCGGTTATACGTATAATCCTCCCATGAAGCTGAATGTGCACGAGCGCGGAGACGGCGACAAGGTCGCCATCCTCATCCACGGTGGGATGTCCGACCACCGCACCTGGCATGCCGTGGAGGCCGACCTCCTCTCACGCGGCTACCGCGTCATCGCCCCCGACCTGCGCGGGCACGGCATGAGCCCGCGCGGCGACTACACCCCCCAGCACCTCGGCGACGACCTCGTGGACTCCCTTCCCCAGGGCGCCGACGTGGCGATCGGCCACTCCCTCGGCGGGCTGTCGCTGTCCCTCGCCGTCGACCGGCTGCTGCCGAAGAAGGCGATCTACTCCGACCCCGGCTTCAGCCTCGACAACGTCCCGGCTGAGGCGACCGCGTTCATGAGGCAGATGGTCACCACCTCCACCGAGGACAGCGTCCGCACGATGAACCCCCGCTGGTCGCAGGCGGACATCGACGCGGAACTGGCCGGGTTCGCCCTGTTCGACGTCGCGTTCTTCGGCGGCATCAAGGGCAGCTACGTCCCGGAGAAGCCGATCGTCCCCTCGCTGGTCCAGATCGCCGACCCCAGCTTCACCGTCAACGCCGAGGAGGCCAAGCTCCTGGAGAGCCGCGGCTTCGAGGTGCGCGTGGTCAAGGGCGCCGGCCACTGCATCCACCGCGACGACTTCCCCGGCTTCATGGCCTCCCTGGAGGGATGGATCTGACCCCCTCCAGCAGCCGCTCCACGTCGGAGCGGTCGTTGTAGTGGACAAGACCGGCGCGTACGGCACCGCCGTCCCTGATGCCGAGCGCGCCGGTCAGCTCCCAGGCGTAGCTGTGCCCGCTCCACACGTTGACCCCGCGCCCGGCCAGGTGCTCGGCGACCTGGCGCGGCGCGTGCCCGGCGACGGCGAAGTACGCGGTCGCGGTGCGCCGGGCGGGCTTGCCGTACAACGTGACGTGGGGCAGCGTGGACAGGCCGTCCAGCAGCTCGGCGAAGAGCGACTGCTCGTGTTCCTCGGCGGCGGTCATCGAGGCCAGTAGCCGTTCTCGGCGCGTTCCCTCGCCGGGGAGCAGTCCGGCCAGGTGGTCGACGGCCGCGGTGACCCCGGCCAGGTCGGCGAAGGCGGCGGTGCCGGTCTCGAACCGTTCCGGCACGGTGTCGGGCGAGGGGGCGAGCTTGTCCGGCTTCAGGGTTTCCAGCAGCGCCGGGTCGGCGATGACCGCGCCGATGTGCGGGCCCGACCACTTGTAGGCGCTGGTCGCGTAGAAATCGGCGCCCAGCGCCCGCACGTCGACGGGGCCGTGCGCGGTGGCGTGCACCCCGTCGACGTAGGTCAGCGCGCCCGCCTCGTGCGCGAGCGCGGTGATGGCGGCCACGTCCGGCCGGGTCCCGAGGATGTTGCTGGCAGCCGTGACGGCGACCACGCGGGTGCGCGGCCCGATCAGGCGCGCGTACTGCTTGACGGGGAGCTCCCCGGTGACGGTGTCGACCTCGGCCCAGCGCACGGTCGCGCCGGTCTGCACCCACGGCCGCACGTTCGCGTCGTGGTCCAGGCGCGACAACACCACCTCGTCCTCTGGCCCGGCCAGGGCGCGGGAGAGGCGGTAGGTGAGCGTCGTCATGTTCGGCCCGAAGATCACCCCGTCCGGTGCGCCGCCGACCAGGTCGGCCACCGCGGCTCTCGCCGCGGCCACGATGGCGTCCGAGCGGTGGCTGGCGGGGAAGGTGCCGGTGACGTTGCCGATGCCGCGCCGGTAGGCGTCCGCGATCGCCTCGATCACCGGGGTGGGCGTCTGGGTGCCCGCCGCGCCGTCGAGGTAGGCGTAGCCGTCGGACAGAGCGGGATAAGAGGCACGTATGCGATCAAGAGGTAAAGGCATACTTGTCAGATGCTCAGCTTGAGGGATCTCAACCGTGCCACCCTGGCCCGCCAGCTGCTGCTGGAGCGCGCCGACGGGACGCCCGCCGAGGTGGTGCGGGCGGTGGCGGGGCTGCAGGCTCAGGAGCCGCGCCCGCCGTACCTGGGCGTGTGGTCGCGGCTGGCCGGGTTCGCCCGCGACGACCTGCACGGGGCGCTGGTGAAGGGCGAGATCGTGCGGGCCACGACGTGGCGCGGCACGCTGCACCTGATGACGGCCGCCGACTTCGCCGGCTTCAGACCGCTGCTGCAGCCCCTTCTGTCTGGGGCGGCCACGCAGCGGTTCCCCGACCTGGATCCCGGCCCGGTGATCGAGGCGGCCGACCGGCTGCTGGCCGTACGCCCGCACACCTTCAACGAGCTGCGCGCGCTGCTGCAGGAGGAGTTCCCCGACGTCAACGACCGGGCGCTCGGCTTCGCCGTACGGATGCTGACGCCGCTGGTGATGGCGCCGACCGAGGACCGGTGGAGCTTCCCGCGCGACGCCGCCTTCGGCCTGCCCGGGGTCGAGCTCCGTGAGGGGACGCCGGAGGCGCTGGTGGAGCGGTACCTGGCCGCCTTCGGCCCGGCCAGCGTGGCCGACGCGCAGACGTGGTCGGGGCTGAAGGGGCTCAAGGCGGTCATGTCCGGGATGGAGCTGGAAAGGGTGAAGGGTCCGGACGGGCGCGAGCTGTTCGACCTGCCGGGCGCGCCCAGGCCGGACGGGGACGTCCCGGCTCCGGTGCGGTTCCTGCCCGACTTCGACACCCTGGTCCTCGGGCACGCCGATCGCTCGCGGATCATCGCCGACGAGCACAAGGGCGAGGTCACCACCAAGAACCTGCGCGTGCGCGCCACCTACCTGGTCGACGGGTTCGTGGCGGGCACCTGGCAGATCAAGCGCACGGCCAGGAAGGCGACCCTGCAGCTCACCCCCTTCGTGGACACCCCACTGAAGACGCTGGAGGAGGAAGGGCTGGCCGTGCTGGCCTTCGCCGAGCCCGACGCGGCGTCCTTCGCTCTTGAAGTGGTGGGCTGAGTCTGGTTTGTTCGGGGCGGAGGTACGTGTCATGCCGCAGCTGACCGCCCTGGACGCCCAGTTCCTGAACTTCGAGACCGCCACCAACGTCGCCAACATCGCCGGGCTGGCGATCCTGGAGGGTGACCTCAACCGCGCCGACCTCCAGGCCCTGCTGGAGGAGCGGCTGCCGTACGTGCCCGCCCTGCGCAGAAAGCTCGCCGAGGTGCCGTTCGGCCTCGATCATCCCTACTGGGAGCAGGAGGACGACCTCGACCTCGACTACCACGTGCGCGAGATCGGGCTGCCGCCCCCGGGCGACGACCGGCAGCTCGCCGACCAGGTCTCCCGGCTGCACGCCCGCCGCCTGGACCGCGCGCACCCTTTGTGGGAGATCTACCTCATCCACGGGCTGTCCGGCGGCCGCATGGGCCTCTACACCAAGATCCACCACGCGGCGGTGGACGGGATCGGCGGCGCCGACGTGCTGGCCGCGCTGCTCGACGTCACGCCTTCGCCCGCGCCGCGCCCTCTTGTCGACCCGGAAAGGGACGAGCCGCCGCCCAGCGCGCTGGCCATGGTCGGGCGCGGGCTGATCCGGCTCAGCGCCAACCCGGCCCAGGCCGTCCGGTTCGCCGCGCGGGCCATGCCCCACCTGGACGAGATCCCGGTCGTGTCCATGCTGCCCGGCAGCCACCTGGTGTCGGGTCTGGCGCGGCGGTTGGCCGGATCGCCCGACCTGCCGGAGTTACCGTCGCTGCCCGCGCCCAGGACGCCGTTCTCCGGGCCGATCTCCGGGCACCGGCGCTTCGCGTTCGTGTCGCTGCCGCTGGACGAGATCAAGCAGGTGCGCAAGGCGTTCGGGGTGACGGTCAACGACGTGGTGATGGCGGTGTGCGCGGGGGCGCTGCGGCGCTGGCTGGCAGCGCACGGCGGGGTGCCCGCCCAACCGCTCGTGGCCGGGGTGCCGTTCTCTCTGCGTACGGCGGGCGACCAGGGGCACGGCAACCAGGTGGCGATCATGTCGGCGCCGCTGGCCGTACACCTGGAGGACCCGGTCGAGCGGCTGCGGCACGTGCAGGAGTCGATGCAGCGCATCAAGGACCGGTTCTCGCTGGCGCCGGCGCGGTGGCTGCGCGAGTTCAGCGAGTCCATGCCCGCCGCGCTCATGGGGCTGGCATCACGCTCGGCGTTCGGGCTGGTCGGGATGGCCTCGGGGCCGATCAACGTGGCGATCTCCAACGTGCCCGGCCCGCAGTTCCCGCTGTACGTGTGCGGGGCCAGGCTGCTCACCCACTACCCGGTCTCGGTGATCACCGACGTGAGCGGCGGGATGAACATCACCGCCTTCTCCTACGACGGCTCCCTGGACGTGGGCGTCGTCACCGACCGGGCCATGATCCCCGACGCGTGGGAGATCACCGCGCACCTGCGCGACGCGCTCGACGAATTGCGGAACCTACCTTTCCGCGATGGCTCGTAGCCTTTGTCCATGGTGCTCACGCAGAGGGTTCTCAACCGCACGACGCTGGAGCGGCAGCTGCTCCTGTCCCGCTCCTCCCTGTCGCCGCTGTCCGCGGTCGAGCGGCTCGTCGCCGTCCAGGGCCAGGAGCCCAACTCGCCCTACTACAGCCTCTGGACCCGGCTGGACTCCTTCACCCACGACGACCTCACCTCGTTGATGTACGGCAAGCGGGTCGTGCGCGCCTCGCTGATCCGCGGCACCCAGCACCTGGCCACCGCCGACGACTACCTGTGGTTGCGGCCGATGATGCAGACGCGGCTGCGCGCCGCCAGGCAGTCGGCCTTCGGCAAGGACACGGCCACCGTCGACCTGGAGGAGCTGGCCGAGCTGGCTCGCAAGCACCTGTCCGGCCGCACGCTGACCAGGCCGCAGCTGGCCGCGCTGCTGGCCGAGCGGTGGCCCGACGTGGAGAAGATGACGCTGGGGTGGTCGGCGCAGATGACGTTGCCGCTGGTGCACACCCCGCCCAACGGCACCTGGAACAAGGGCGGCGCCACCCCGTTCACGCTGGCGGAGGAGTGGCTGGAGCGGCCACTGGAATGGTCGGCGCCGGTGGAGCTGCTGATCGAGCGGTACCTGGCCACCTACGGCCCGGCCGGCGTGATGGACATCCAGATGTGGTCGGGGTTGACCAGGCTGCGTGAGGTGGTGGCGGGCATGGACCTGCGCCACTACACCGACGAGACCGGCCGCGACCTGGTCGATCTTCCGTCGGCGACGCTGGCCAGCGGTGAGGAGGACGCGCCTGTGCGCTTCCTGCCTTACTTCGACAATCTCGTCGTCGCCTTTGCCGACCGCTCCCGGCTCATGACGCCCGAGCAGCGCAAGCAGATCTGCGTCGGCTCGATGGTCTACCCCACGTTCCTGGTCGACGGAACTGTCGGTGGCATGTGGGACCTTAAGGACGGCACGCTGGTCATGCAGCCCTTCGCCCCTCTTCGCGCCTCCGCGGCGGCTGATCTGGCGGAGGAGGGCGCGCGACTGCTGGCCTTCGCCGGGTTCGAGGGAGGGAGCATCACATGGCAGACGCCCAGCGGCTCTTCGACGACCTAGCCGAGGAGCACCTGGTGAAGCCGGAGGTGAGCATGGGGCGCATCCTGGCCAACGAGGGGCTGACGGTGAACGGCAAGCTCTACGCCTTCTGCTCCAGGGATCGCCTGATCGTGAAGGTGCCCCTGGAGCGGGCGCGCGCCCTGCTTTCCGACGGTACGGCGGAGCCGGTCGAGATGGGCAAGCGGCGGATGAAGGAGTGGGTGGCCTTCACCTCGCCGCAGGAGGAGGAGTGGCGCGCCTTCATGGCCGAGGCCCTCGCCTTCGTCGAGAGCCTCACCAAACGTTAGACCCCTCACGAGGAGAGACCTCTTCTCGGGGTCAGGGTCTTTCTGCCAGGGGTTCTTAGAGCCACTGGGCGGTCGGCCACTGCTCCAGCCGCCAGGCGCTGTCCCAGAAGAGCCACTCGAACTCGGTGGCCTTCACGAACGCCTCGGCCATGGCGTCCGCGTGCTCGGAGGTGGCCAGCCGGTCGGCGATGGCCCGCGCCTGGGTGACGGCCGCCTCGAACTCCGGATCCGCATAGGTCTCGATCCACGCCCGATAGGGATGCTCAGGCGTGCTGCGCGACACCAGCGCCTGTCCGACGTCCTGATAGACCCAGAAACACGGCAACACAGCAGCGACCAGCACCGGATAGGGCGCACTGAGCGCCACAGCCTGCAACCAGGAGGAGTAGGCCAGCGCACTCGGCGAGGTCACCACGCCGGACAGATCCGCCTCGGTCAGACCGTACTGCTCGATGTATCCGGCGTGCAGCGTGCGCTCAGCCGCGATGGCGGCGTGCGCGCTCTGCGCCCAGAACGCCGCCTCGTCGGGATCCTGCGCCCGCACCGCCGCCGTGGCCAGCGCCTTGGCGAACGCCTCCAGGTAGCGGGCGTCCTGGACGATGTAGAAGGCGAACCGCTCCCTGTCGAGGGTGCCGTCGCCGAGGGCGGCGTTGAACGGGTGCTCGTGGATGGCGCGCAGCAGCTTGGCCGTACGGGCCCAGACGTCGTCGGAGAACACGACAGTCCCTTCGCTAGTCCGAACTAGATCAGGTTCAACGGGTGTGATCTCAGCCCTGGACATACCGGGCACCCCGCGTCAGTGGACCACTGTAGCCGTTTCCGATGGGGAGAAAAATTTCTGCGAGTGAATGTCGATCCGCGCGAGCTCCGTCCGACGCGTCTGTGAAAGCACTCGAGAACACCTGGGAGACGCAATGAGCACCGTGATCATGGCCAACGTCGTGTCCGTCGACGGCTTCATCGCCGACGACAACGACCAGCCGGGACCGCTGTTCGACTGGTACTTCAGCGGCGACACCCCGCTCACCGCCGAAGGGTTCGGCAAGGTGTCGGCGGCGTCCGCCGCCTACATCAGGCCGATCTGGGAGAGCGTGGGGGCGATGGTGATCGGGCGGCGGCTGTTCGACATGACGAACGGCTGGGAGGGCAACCCGCCCGTCGGCGGGCACGTGGTCGTCGTCTCGCACCGGCCCAAGCCCGAGGGGTGGCACCCCGAGGCGTCCTACCACTTCGTCGACGACGTGACGAAGGCGGTCGCCAAGGCCAAGGAGCTCGCCGCGGGGGGTACGGTCTCCGTGGCGGCGGGGGAGGTCGGCGGGCAGGCGCTGGAGCTCGGGCTGGTGGACGAGGTGGCGATGGACGTCGTGCCGGTCGTCTTCGGGTCGGGCAAGCGCTACTTCGGGTCGGTCGGCAACGCGCAGCTGCTGCTGGAGGACGCGCACACGGTCGTCCAGGGCGACCGCGTCCTGCACCTGCTGTACAAGGTGCGCCGCTGACATGGCCGCGACCGTCCTTTACATGTCGATGTCCCTCGACGGCTTCGTCGCCGGGCCGAACGAGAGTCTGGAGAACGGGCTGGGTGACGGTGGGGAGCGGCTGCACTCGTGGTTCTCGAACGCCGAGGGTCCTGACCGCGAGGTCGTCGACGAGTCGTTGACCACGGGGTCGGTGCTCGCCGGGCGGGGGACCTTCGAACCGGCGGGAGGGTGGGGCGGGGATCACCACGACGGGATCGCCATCTTCATCCTCAGCCGCCACCGGCCCGCGCCCGAGTTCGCCCAGTGGCCCAACGTGACGTACCTGGGCGACCTGGAGGAGGCGGTACGGCGGGCCAGGGACGCGGCGGGTTCTCGGAACGTGCTGGTCCACGGCGTGGGCACGGCCCAGCGGTGCCTGCGGGCCGGGTTGCTCGACGAGATCCAGATCAGCCTCGTTCCGGTGCTGCTGGGGGAGGGGCGGAGGTTGTTCGAGCACCTGGGGGTCGGGCACGTCGAGCTGGAGACTGTCCGCGTCATCCAGGGCAGGGACGCGACCCACCTGCGCTACCGCATCCGCCGATGACCCCACCGAAGCCGCCGCACCCCCAGGGGTCGCGGCGGCTTCCCGCAGGGCGGGTCGTTCGGCGGTCTGATGGCGGCCCGCACGCGGCTCACCACCCGGTCGCCTCCTCCGAACCCGCCACTGACGATCAGCACACCCGCACGGAGTGCCGCTTCGCGGGCACCCAACGACATCACCCGCACGCGGGGAGTGGCCCACCATCATCCGTTCGGAGCACCGCCACAAAGGCACCCAACGACAGCACCCGAAGGTGGGCTGTCCGCTCGGCCGGGCGGGGGCTGAGGCCTGCCCGCGGTCGCGAGCGGGCGTTGCGGTCTGTGGGTGGTCCGGAGTGGGCGCCGAGGCTTGGTGGTCCCGAGCGGGTGCTGAGGCTTGCTTGTGGTCCCAGACGCCCCCACGCGGGTCGCCTACGCCAGCAAACCGAAAGCCCGCTGGGCAATCTCGAGCATAGCGGTCGCGATCTCCTCCGCGCTCTGCCCCTCCAACGTCCGCCCCTGCACCTCACGAAACAACACCCGGTCCACCCCCGCGAGCTGCGCCGCCACCACCCGCGCCGCCACCGAGTCCGCCCACTCCACCCCCAGCTCCCCGGCCAGCGCCGCCTCCCGCTGCTCGTGCAGGTCGCGCAGCCGGGCCAGCAGCGTCGGGCTGTCGGCCACCATCCGCGCGAACGCCTGCCCCGTGAACCCCACCACCGGGTCCTGCGCGCGCACAGCCGCGAGGTAAGCCTCCTGTAGCGCCACCAGCGGGCTCTGCCCGGAAGGGCGTTCCCTGACCGTTTTCGCCAGTCCGTCCACGAACTCTTCGTGGTGGTCGAGGGCTAGATCCTCCTTACGGGGGAAGTAATTGGTGACGGTCATCTTCGCCACTCTCGCGGCAGTCGCGATCTCGGCGATCGTCGTCCTGTCGAAGCCGCGCTCGATGAACAGTTGGGTAGCGTGGTCGGAGATGGCCTGCCTGGTCTCCCGCTTCTTCTGTTCCCTCAGCCCCAAGGTGTCGATGCTCATAGCCCCTACCCTCTCACAGATTTTTAGGTCGGTCATGTTTTTAGGTTGACTACAAGCTAGTCTCAACCTAAAGTTAGGCGCAACCTAAGTTTGGAAAGGTCTTCATGCCAGGAGTGGACACGCTCGACGAAGAGACGACCGCTGCCACGGTCGACTCGGTCAAGGACTACCTCAAGGGCATCGGCAAGGTCGCCCTGCTCACGGCCGAGCAGGAGATCGAGCTGGCCAAGCGCATCGAGGCGGGCCTGTTCGCCCGCGAGCAGCTGGACGTGGCGGACGAGACCATGACCGCGCAGCTCAGGGTGGATCTGGAATGGATCGCCCAGGACGGCGCGCTGGCCAAGGACCGCATGCTGCAGGCCAACCTGCGCCTGGTCGTCTCCATCGCCAAGCGCTACAGCGGTCGCGGCATGCAGCTGCTCGACCTCATCCAGGAGGGCAACCTCGGCCTCATCAGGGCGATCGAGAAGTTCGACTACGCCCTGGGCTTCAAGTTCTCCACCTACGCCACGTGGTGGATCAAGCAGGCCATCACCCGCGCGATGGCCGACCAGGCCCGCACGATCCGCATCCCCGTGCACATGGTCGAGCTCATCAACAAGGTGGCCCGCGCCCAGCGCAAGATGACCATCGACCTCGGCCGCGACCCCACGCCCGAGGAGCTGGCCGCCGAGTGCGACCTCGAGCCGGAGCGCGTGGTCGAGGTGCAGCGTTACGGCCGCGAGCCGGTCTCGCTGCACACGCCGCTGGGGGAGGAGGGCGACAGCGAGCTGGGCGACCTGATCGAGGACACCGAGGCCATCTCCCCGGCGGAGGCGGTCGCGTTCACGCTGCTGCAGCAGCAGTTGCGGTCGATCCTGGCCGGGCTGACCGAGCGCGAGGCCGGTGTCATCACCATGCGTTACGGGCTGGACGACGGACAGCCGATGACGCTCGACGAGATCGGAAAGGTATACGGCGTAACCCGCGAGCGCATCAGGCAGATCGAGTCGAAGACGATGTCGAAGCTGAGGCACCCGTCACGGTCCCAAGTGCTGCGGGATTACCTTAACTGAGTGAAAAACCTGCAATCCCTCCCGAAGGCCCACCTGCACGTGCACCTGGAAAGCACGGTGCGACCTGCGACGCTGGCGGAGATCGGCGGCGGCCACGTGCCGCCGCGCCCGCCCGTCTTCGCGGGGTTCAGGGAGTTCGGCGACCACATCTCCCAGGTGCGCTCCTGCCTCATCGAGCCTGACCACTTCCGCCGCATCGCCCGCGAGTTCTGCCAGGACGAGGCCGCGCAGGGCACCCGCTACGCCGAGCTCACCTTCACCGCCGCAGCGCACGGGGAACGCCTGGGCGACCTCGGCATGCCGCTCGCCGCGGTGATCGAGGGGCTGGCCGAGGGGCAGGAAGAGCACGGCATCGAGGTGCGGCTCCTGCTCGACCACTCGCGCCGCCGTACCGGAGAGCGCGCCTGGAACACCCTCAAGCTGGCGGAGAAGCACGACGAGGTGATCGGCATCGGGCTGGCCGGCGACGAGAGCCACCCGCTGGCGCCGTTCGCCGGCATGCTGGACGCGGCCCGCGACGCCGGGCTCCACCTGGTCCACCACGCGGGCGAGACGGCGGGCCCGGACAGCATCAGGGAGGCCCTCGCCCTCGGCCACGCCGAGCGCATCGGCCACGGCATCAGGGTCCTGGACGACCCTTCGCTGGTCGCGGACGTCAAGGATGTGCCGCTGGAGGTGTGCCCGTTCTCCAACGTCCTGCTGGGCCTGGTCGCCGCGCCGCAGGACCACCCGCTGCCCCGGCTGATCGACGCCGGGCTCACGGTGACGCTCAACACCGACGGCGAGACGTCGCTGGTGTCGGAGTACGAGACCGCCAGAACCCTCTTCGGGTACGGCGACGCCGTACTGGCAGGGCTGGCCAGGGCCTCGGTCGACGCGAGCTTCGCCCCTGCGCCGACCAAGGCCCGCATCCGCGCCGAGATCGACGCCTGGCTCGGTTAGACCTGCCGCGCCTTGTGGTTGGCGTAGCGGCGGGCGGCGAAAGCGTGTGCCTCGGCGAGCAGCTCCTTGACGGTGTCCAGGGTGGCGGGACCGGGGTTGACGACGCACACCCAGTGCTGCCCGGCGTATTCGGGGTGTGGCATGAGGACGTCGCGCTCCGCGTGGTCGACGTTCTCTGCCGCGCCGTACCTGGCGGTGAACGAGGCCTTGGTCAGGCCGATGTTGAGCCGGTAGGCGCCCGGCTCGCCGAGCCGGGAGACGGTGTCGTAGTGGTCCCCGGTCACCATCGTCACGAACGGCATCTGCCGCGACGGCGGGAGGTCGCCGGAGGGGTCGTAGAGGTAGAAGACGTCGTCCTGGGCCTCGAGGATCCTGAGCCCGTCGAAGGTCCGGGTGATGTACAGGTGCATCTCATCGCTGTTCACCTGCTCAATTTTATCTTTGACCCACCCAGTGAGACTTAGCCCGAAAAAGCCAAGCAAAGCCGCGAAAAACCCTCAAATGCGGGCAGCGCGGCAGGCGAGCTGGAGGGCCAATCGCTGCTGCGGGTCGCTCAGGTCGGCCTGCAGCAGCTCCTCGATGCGCCGGATGTTCCGCCCGACCGCGTTGCGGTGCAGATGCACCTCCTCCGCCGCCTTGGCAGGCGAGCCGTGATGATCCAGATAAGCCCGCAGGATCGCGATCAGCCGCCCCGGCCGCTCCCCGCCCAGATCCAGGATCGGCTGCAGCAACTCCCGCACCGCCTGCTGCGCCGCGTCGGAGGAGTACCACTCCTCCAGCATGCGGTCCAGCCCGGCCAGGTCGTAGGTGGCCAGCGGCAACGACCCCCTGCGCAACGCCGTACGAGCCTCAGAAGCGCAGGTCCGCAGGCCGAGCACGCCCTGGTGCGTCGTCGAGACCCCGCACCGCAGCTCCGCACCGGCCGGCCGTACCCGGTCGAGCAGTTGCCCCGCCTCCCGCACGGCCTCACGCAGCCCCGCCCGCCCCTGGTCGCGAGCCTGGGTACGGACCACCACCAGCGCGTCCCCCGCAAGCGCCGCGTTCCAGGAAGGCCCGACCATCGAGCGCATCGCCCTGGACGCCCGCGAAGCCACGGTGTCCAGCAGCGCATAGCGCTCGGGCCCCTCCTCCATCACCGGCTCGAACCGCACCACCACGTGCCAGTCGTCCACCGGCAGCCCGAGCGCCCTGGCCCGCGGGGCCAGCTCCTGCGCCTGCTCCTCCGGCGCGACCAGCAGCTCGGTCAGCAACTGCGCGCGCGACCGGCCGGGCAGCTCGTCGGGCCCCGCGGCGGCGGCCAGGGCTGCAAGCCGTACCACGATCGCCGTGGCGGCCCCGAGATGCCCGCCCGGATCCTCCACGGTGAAGTCGGCACTGACCGGAACGCCCATGGCCTCACCGACCAGCGAGGCGATCCGCTCGGGGACGCCCCCCGCCCGCCCGATGCCCCGCACCGCCCGCGTCGCCCTGGCCAGCGCGTCCGATGCGTCGCCCGCGAGCGAGCGTTCGATCGACACCACCAGCTCGGCCAGGTCACCGTCTTCTTCCAGCAGGGAAACGCCGACCCGCTCGGCCAGCTCCCGAGCGGCCCGCCCGATCACCACGGGCGCGGTCAGCACCAGCGACGTGGCACCCGCGGCGGCCGCGTCGCGCAGCGCCACCTCCAGCCGATATCCGGCGGCCGTCGACGAGCAGGCCCTGGTCAGCACCAGCACGGAACCGCGCGGCTGCCGCACGATGTCGCCCAGATTCTCGATCAACCGCACACCCGTCATCCCCCAAGTGTGCCACCAGCACACCAATCCCGAAAAATGGTGCTCACGGCATAGAAGTCCTTTACCTGCGACTTCATAGCCTGAGCGAGTGGACATCGACACCGAGTCGCTCCCCGCGTTCGCGCGAGGCTGCGCCGTCCTCGGCTCCGGGGGCGGCGGGCCCGTCACGATCGCCCGCGCCGCGGCTCTGCAGGCGCTGGAGGACCACGGGCCCGTCCGGGTCGTCCAGCCGGCCGACCTCGACCCCGGCCTGCTGGTCATGCCGGTCGGCACGGCGGGCTCCTCCGCCGTCATGTCGGAGCGCGTCGGCGGCACCGAGGAGCCCGTGCACCTGCGCGGCAAGATCGAGGAGTTGTACGGCACGCGCGTCGGCGCGCTGATGGCCAGCGAGATCGGCGGCGCCAACGGCTGCCTGGCCGTCGCGTGGGCGGCCCGCCTGGGCCTGCCGCTCGTCAACGCCGACGGGATGAGCCGCGCCTTCCCCGGCATGGACCAGACCATCATGCAGCTCCGCGGCATCGCGCCCACCCCTGCGGTGGTGTGCGACGAGCGCGGCAGGACCGTCGTCATCGACCACGTCACGGGCCGCTGGCTGGAGCGCCTGGTACGCGGCGCGCTGGAGGCGTTCGGCGGCCAGGTGGCCACCAGCGAGTACGTCCTGCGCGGCCACCAGGTCGCCACCTCCACCGCGCTCGGCTCGGTCACCCGCGCCCTGCGCCTGGGCACCGAGCTGCCCGACCCCCTGATCACCGGGAAGATCGCCGAGGCCGCCGACGGCATCCTCGTCGAAGGACTCGGCGCCGACCAGGGCAGGCTCGTCAGGATCGAGGCGGGCAGCGAGTTCCTCGCTGTGCTCGAGGACGGGCGCGCCCTGGCGTGCGTGCCCGACGTCATCGCCCTCGTCGACACCCGCACCGCCGAGGTGGTGCAGGCAGAACAGGTCAGGTACGGCTTGCGCGTCAGCGTCCTGCGCCTGGAGTGCGACCCCGCCTGGTACACCCCTGCCGGCCTGCGCCTGGCCGGACCCGCGGCCTTCGGGCTGCCCGAGATCTCCCCCTCCAGCCCGTCCGGTACCCCCTGCCGGACGGGCACCCCCACTTCAGGAACAGGGGTGGCGTCATGAAGGCCGGAGTGGATGTCGGCCCCACCAACACCGACGCTGCCCTGCTCGACGACGCGGGCACCGTCCTGGCCACCGTCAAGGTCGCCTCCGTGCCCGACGCCCCCGTGGCCAGCGTGCGCGCCGCGCTGGAGCGGCTGCCCGCGGCCGAGCTCACCCAGGTCGCGGTCGGCCTGCGCGGCAGCGCCACCTCCGTCACCCGGCGGCGCGAGCTGCGCCGGGTCGCCGTGCTGCGGATCAGCGGCGACTCGGCGCGAGCCGTACGCCCCCTGTTCGGCTGGCCGTCGGACCTGCGCGAAGCGGTCCTGGCCGGGGCGGAGATCGTGGACGGCGGCGGCGGGCTGGAACGCGACGACTGGACCCCGCTGGACCGCGCTGCCGTCTCCCGCTTCGCCGCGTCCATGGCGGGCACCGCCGAGGCGTTCGCGGTCACCGGCCTGTTCTCCCCGCTGGACGCCGAGCAGGAGCACGAGGCGGCCGAGCTCATCAGGGCCGAGGCGCGCCACCTGCCGATCGCCCTGTCCTCCGACCTGGGCTCGCTCGGCCTGCTGGAACGCGAGAACGCCACCGTGCTCGACGCCGCGCTGTCCGGCTTCGCCGCGGGCGTGGCGGGCGGGCTGGCCGCGCTCTGCCCCGGCGCCGCGGTGTTCGTCACCCGCGGCGACGGCACGCTGATGAGCCTGGAGCACCTGTCCAGGCATCCAGGGCTCAGCCTGGGCAGCGGCGCTGCCAGCGTGCTGCGCGGCGCGGGCGCGCTGACCGGGCTGGAGGACGCCGTGGTCGCCGACGTCGGCGCACGGCGGGTCAGGGTCGGCGTGCTGGCAGGAGGCTTCCCGGAGGAGGCCGTGGGCGGCGCGCATCTCGGCGGCGTGCCCGTCGGCTTCCGCATCCCCGGACTGATCAAGGTGGCCAGACCCGTCGACGACGCGGAACTGGCCGAGGCCGTGGACCGGCTCCAGCCGGGCGCCGACCGGCTGCCGCTCGTCGTCGTGGGCGGCGGCGCGCAGGCCGTGCCGCAGGGCATCCACCCCGAGCACGGGCTGGCGGCCGGCGCGATCGGCGCGGCCGTCAGCCCGGTGGGCGGCCACTACGAGCGCATCGTCCGCCTGCCCGACAGCGCCGGGCTGGCCCCTGCCATGGACGCGGTGATGGAGGAGGCCAGGGCGGCAGCCGTACGCGCCGGAGCCGATCCCCGGCAGACCGTGATCCTCGAGGCCGACGACACGCCCCTGGCGTACCTCCCAGGACCTTTCGTCAAGCTCCGCGCCAGGGCGGCCGGTCCGCCCTCGCGCTGGTGACACCACCCCCCTGAAAGGCGACACATCGATGGTCGACGAGGACTACCCCCTCGAGCGGGTGCCGCAGAGCGCCCGCTACTCCTGGTTCAACGTGGCCGTGCAACGCTTCGGCCAGCTGTCCGACCTCACCCAGTTCCTGCTCGGCGCCACCCTTGGCGCGGGTCTGTCGTTCTGGGGCGCGTTCTGGGCGTTCACCCTGGGATCGGTGATCCTGGAGGTGGTCTGCATCTTCGTCGGCATCGCCGGCATGCGTGAGGGTCTGTCCACCTCGATGCTGGCCCGCTGGACCGGTTTCGGCCGGTACGGTTCCACGATCATCGGCATCATCATCACGCTCAGCCTGTTCGGCTGGTTCGGCGTGCAGACCGGGGTGTTCGCCGCCGGGCTGCACGCGATCATGCCGATGCTGCCGCTGTGGTCGTGGGCGCTGATCGCGGGGCTCGGGGTGACGCTGCTGGTCATCAAGGGGTTCAAGGCGATGGGCATGACGGCGTTCATCACCGTGCCCGCGTTCCTGGGCCTG
This sequence comes from Nonomuraea sp. NPDC050556, assembly GCF_044457355.1. Lineage (NCBI taxonomy): Bacteria > Bacillati > Actinomycetota > Actinomycetes > Streptosporangiales > Streptosporangiaceae > Nonomuraea > Nonomuraea sp. NPDC050556. The sequence continues at coordinate 462,548 of NZ_JBITGU010000001.1, forward strand.
GCCGGCTGGGCGATGTGGGTTGAAATTTCACGACACGATCTGAGCGCTCTCGTGGCCTCGCCGCCGTTCGGCGAGCCGATGACGATCGCGACCGGCGCCACCATCGTGGCCGGGTCCTACATCGTCGGCGCGGTCACCACGCCCGACATGACCAGGTTCAACCGCAACACCGGGGACGTGGTCAAGCAGACGCTCGTCGGCATCTCGCTCGGCGAGTACGTGCTCGGCCTGGCCGGCGTGCTGCTGGCCTACGCGGTCAAGTCGTCCGACGTGATCGCGATCATCACCGCCTCCTCCGGCGTGATCGGCGTCATCGTGCTCATCTCCGCCACCGTGAAGATCAACAACTGGAACCTCTACTCCGCCGCGCTCGGCCTGCTCAACGCGGTCGAGGCCACCATCGGCGTCAAGCTCAACCGGGTCGCCGTCACCATCGGCATCGGCGTGCTCGGCAGCCTCCTGGCCGCCGCCGGGATCCTGGAGCACTTCACCGACTTCCTCATGATCCTCGGCGTCGTCACCCCGCCCGTCGCGGGCATCATGGTCGCCGAGTACTTCGTCGTTCGCCGCTGGCGCCCCGCCCTCGACGCCTCGCGCGAGAGCGGCAGGCTGCCGGACACCGAGCCCACCTGGGTGCCCGCCACGCTGGTGATCTGGGCGGCGTCCGCCCTGGTCGGCTGGCTCAGCGACCACTACCAGTGGGTCGGCATCCCGGCGCTCAACTCGCTCATCCTGGCCGGTGTGGCCTACATCGTGGCGGGCAAGCTCGGCTGGGTGCGCGGCACCCGCGAAACGCCCGTCGAGCAGCCCGCCCTCGTCTCCTAGAAGAAAGCCTCCCCCTTCTCATGCGCATCGGCATCGACGTCGGTGGTACCAACACCGACGCTGCCCTCATCGGCGACGACGGCCAGATCCTGGCCACCGTCAAATCACCCACCACCCAGGACGTCACCGGTGGCGTCGCGGCGGCCCTGGCCGGGCTCGGCGCGACGGACGTGTCCGCCGTGATGATCGGCACGACCCACTTCGTCAACGCCCTGGTCGAGGCGGCCCGCCTGGAGCCGGTGGCAGCCGTCCGCCTCGGCCTGCCCGCCACCGCCGCCCTCCCGCCCATGGTCGACTGGCCGGTACGGCTGCGCGAGGTCGTCGAGGGCGCGGTCTACCTGTGCCACGGCGGCCACGAGTACGACGGCACCCCCATCTCCGAGCTCGACCCGGCCGAGCTGCGCGAGGTGGCGGCCGACATCCGGCGGCGCGGCCTGCGCTCGGTCGCGATCTCCTCGGTGTTCTCCCCGGTCAGCTCCTTGTTCGAAGAGCAGGCGGCGGCTCTGCTGCGCGCGGAGCTCGGGCCGGACGTGTACCTGTCGATCTCCAGCGAGATCGGCCGGGTGGGGCTGCTGGCCAGGGAGAACGCCACGATCGTGAACGCCGCCCTGCGCCCGCTTGCCGACCACACGATCGACGCGTTCGGCGAGGCGCTGCGGGTGGCGGGCATCGAAGCGCCGCTGTTCCTGTCGCAGAACGACGGCACGCTCATGGACGTCGCGCACGCCAGGCGCTACCCGGTGGCGACGTTCGCGTCCGGGCCGACCAACTCCATGCGCGGCGCCGCCTACCTGTCCGGGTTGAGCGACTGCGCGGTCGTCGACATCGGCGGCACCACCACTGACGTCGGCATCCTGGCGGGCGGGTTCCCGCGCGAGGCGGCGGGGGAGGCGCTGGTGGCCGAGGTGCGGACCAACTTCCGCATCCCCGACGTGCTGTCCATCGGGATCGGTGGCGGGTCGATCATCGCGCCGGATGGCACGGCGGGGCCGCGCAGCGTCGGCTACCGGCTGACGTCTGAGGCGCTGGTGTTCGGCGGGCACACGCTGACCGCCACCGACCTGGCCGTCGCGGCCGGGCACGCGGTGATCGGGACTCCGGCGCTCGTGTCCGGCGTGCCGTACGAAGGGGCTTTGAAGGTCATCGCGGAGCGGGTCGCCGAGGCGGTCGACCGGATGCGCACGTCCTCGGCTCCGCTGCCCGTCGTGCTGGTGGGCGGCGGGAGCATCCTGGTGCGTGACCTGCCGGGCTTCGCGGACGTGCGGCGGCCTGAGCACTTCGAGGTGGCGAACGCCGTGGGGGCGGCCATCGCCCAGGTGGGCGGGGAGGTGGACCGGGTCTTCTCCGGGCCGCGCGAGTCGGTCCTCTCTGCCGCGAAGGCGGAGGCCGTCGCGCGGGCCGAGCGGGCTGGCGCCCGCGACGGGAGCGTGCGGATCGTGGACGTGGAGGAGGTGCCGCTCGCCTACCTGCCCGGCGACGCCGTACGCATCAGAGTCAAAGCCGTCGGCGACCTGGACCTGGAGAAGATCAATGCGTGAGATCACCGTCGACGTGCTCGACGACATGGCGCGCGGCGCCGGAATCCTCGGCACCGGGGGCGGCGGTGATCCGTACATCGGGAAGCTGCTGGCCCGCGAGGCGATCAGGCGGCACGGGCCGGTGCCGCTGCTGTCCATCGACGAGGTGCCCGACGACGCGACCGTCGTGCCCGTCTCCGGGATGGGCGCACCGACCGTGCTGCTGGAGAAGCTTCCAGCAGGGACCGAGGAGCTCGCCGCGCTGCGCGCCCTCGAAGCCGTGATCGGGCGGCGCGCCACGCACATCGTGCCCATCGAGGTGGGCGGGGTGAACTCGATGATCCCCATCGCGGCCGCGGCCCAGGCGGGGCTGCCGCTGGTGGACGGCGACGCCATGGGGCGCGCGTTCCCCGAGGCGCAGATGGTGTTGCCGACGCTCATCGGGGTGCGCAACACGCCGATGGCGCTGGCCGACGACAAGGGCAACACTCTGGTCGTGGACGCGGTGTCCAACCACTGGGCGGAACGCATCGCGCGGGCGGCCTGCACGCAGATGGGGTGCCAGGTGTCGTGCGCGGACACGGTGATGCGCGGGTCGCAACTGCGCGACGGCCTCGTGCCCGCGACCCTGACGCTCGCGTTCTCGCTGGGTCGTGCCGTACGGCAGGCCCGCGCTGCTCACACCTCGCCGGTCCTTGCGGCGCTGGAGGTGCTGGGGGGTGTCGAGCTGTTCTCCGGCAAGGTGGTGGACGCGGAGCGGCGCACCACCGGGGGGTTCGCGCGGGGGTCGGCGCGGCTTTCCGGGGATGGGGAGCTGGAGCTCTCGTTCCAGAACGAGCACCTGCTGGCGCGGCGGGACGGGGCGATCGTGGCGACGACGCCTGACCTGATCTGCGTCCTGGACACCGACTCCGGCGAACCGGTGACCACCGAGGGGATGCGGTACGGGCTGCGGGTCACGGTGTTGGGCGTGCCGTGCGACCCGCGGTGGCGGTCACCTGGGGGGTTGGAGCTGGCGGGGCCACGGTATTTCGGCTACGACTGCGACTACCACCCGCTGGCGGGCCACCGGGTGTAGCCGCTGGGTGATGTGCGCGGCGGCGGTCATGGGGCCTTGATGAGGCCGAGCTGCTGCAACTGCGCGTAGAGATCGACGACTCCCCAGAGCTCGATGATCTGGTCGTCGGCGAGGCGGGCGATGAAGATCTCGTTGTAGGTGACGGACTTCCCGGTCGGCGGCGCGCCCCGGTATTCACCGGTGTTGGTACCGGTGACCGTCTGCCTAGCGATGATCTTGTCGCCGTCGGCGAGCAGGTCCTCGACCTTCACGTGGATGTCGGGGAATGCGCGCAGGAGCACGTCCCAGATGCGGTTCTGGATCGGCACCGCAGGGACAGCGGTGCCGTCCGCCATGTGGAACCGCCCGTCCGGATGGATGTACTCGTCGATGGCCTTCGCGATGACCTCCAGGTCGCCGCTGTTGACGGCGTCGTGGAAGCGGTGGTAGGTCGCCTTGTTGCGCTCTTCCAGGGCTGTCGACATGTCGCCTCTCCTCGGGGTGAAACCAACGTCTCGCTAGTTACGACGACACAGCCCCTCGAAATGTGACGTCCCGCACCCCCGCCCGCCCGCACCCCCGCCCGCCCGCACCCCGCGCCCCACGCACCCCGCGCCCCACGCCCCGCGCCCGCGCACCCCAACCCTTGCCGCGCAAACACCTGCCGTAGCGCACCCGTCTGGTGGGTTCATCGCGTATCGGGCCTCGCCGTCGCCCACCAGGGCGCGCCAATGTGGGCCTACTGAGGGATGCGGGATCGAGGCGTCGGAAGGCGGAAGAGGGACTGGAGCCGGGCGATCGTCGCCGGGTCGCCCGTAGCCGTGACGGCCCCCTCGTGGATCTGGTCGGCAAGCTGCACCTTGCCCGCGCTGACCTTCAGAAACGTGTCACTGTCCGTCTCGATGACCGCGTCCGGATACTGCGCAGGACCATGCACCGTGTCGATGGCCCCGTCGGACACCCGCGCGTGGAACACCTCCCCATCCACCCGGAACTCGTAGGTAGCCCGCACCCCCTCCGCCGCCTCGGCGTTGAAGCACGCGCGCAACCCCAGCACCGCCCACCCCGGATGGAACAACTCCCCGTCCCGCCGCTCCCCGAGCGCCCACTTCATCCCCCACCGCGCCAACGCCAGCACCGCCGGGGCGAGCTCCTCCCCCGCCTCGGTCAGCGCATACGCAGGCGTACGGGCAGGTGCGGGCAGCGTGACCTTGTGCACGAGCCCCTCCTGCTCGAGGTGCTTCAACCGAGCGGCCAGCAACCCGGTGCCCAGCCCCCGCAGGCTCTGCTGGAAGTCACCGAACCGCCGCGGCCCGGTCAGGAGCTCGCGGATGATCAGCAGGGTCCAGCGCTCGCCGATGAGATCGAGCGTCCTGGCCGTGGCACAGTACTGATGATAAGTTCCCACTTCACCATCATAGATTCCCAGCTACCTGTTTCTGAAGGCTCAGCTACCAGAGGTAAGACGGTCGGCCAGCTGGCGGAAGCAGGAAGCCAGGCGCTCGCTGTCGCCCGCCCGGAGCAGCGTCGCGATCGGCTCGGTGTGCAACGAGCCGAGGATGAGGTGCGCTATCAGGTCGGCGTCGAGCGACGGGTTCGCCTCCGCGAGCAGCGCCGACACGTGACCGTGCCAGAACACGTAGATCGGGTTCGCCTGCCGAGGCTCCGTGTTGTGCTTCCTGGTGGCCTGCGCGTGCTCGTGCGCCGCCAGCAACCCGCCGTTGCGCGCGGCCAGGGACACCACGCCGTCCAGAAAAGCGGTGAGACGTTCGCGCGGAGGCGCACCGGGCCCCAACGGCGGCGGCCCGGTGCGGGTCGCCTCCTCCAGGGCCAGGGCGCGCGAGTTCATCAGCTCCTGCATCAGCCCGATCCGGCTGCCGAACCGGTGGAACACCGTCCCCTTACCCACCCCCGCCGCAGCCGCGACCCGCTCGACCGAGATCTGCTCAGGGGGATGGGAGCGCAGCAACTCCTCGGTCGCCTGCAGGATGGCCTGCCTGTTGCGCGCCGCGTCGGCCCGCTCCTTCCGCTCCATCCCGTCATTCTGACCCATGGACAAAGTTGACCAGCGGTCCATATATTAACTTGACCAACGGTTCACTTAAGCGGGAGGCGACATGCGCGCGATCATGGTTCACGAGCACGGCGGACCGGAGGTGCTCACCCTGACCGACCTGCCCGAGCCCGAGGCTGGGCCAGGGCAGGTGGTCGTCCGCGCGGAGGCCATCGGGGTCAGCGTGGTCGAGGCCCACATGCGGGCCGGGATCCTCCCGATCCCGCTGCCCGCCGTACTCGGGGTGGAGGCCGCCGGCCAGGTGGTGGCCGTGGGGGAGGGGGTCGATCCCGCCCTGGTCGGTACGGCTGTCGCCGGTGTCACCGGCGGCGCGGGAGCGTACGCCGAGTTCGCGGCGATGCCCGTGGCGATGACCGCGCCGATTCCCGCCGGAGTCAGCGCCGTCGACGCGGTCGCCGCAGGAGCGGCAGGCGCTGTGGCGCTCGGGCTCATCCACAAGGCGGCCCTGCGTGGCGGGGAGACGGTGCTGGTCGAAGCAGGGGCGAGCAACGTGGGCGGATACCTGCTGCAGCTCGCCAGGGAGTTCGGCGCAGGACGGATCCTCGCCACGGCCGGAGCCGAGGGCAAGCGGGAGCTCGCCAGGAGCCTCGGCGCCGACGTGGTGATCGACCACCGGCAGGACGGCTGGACGGCGGAGCTGGGCGACGCGATCGACGTGGCGTTCGAGTCGATCGGCGGAGCGTCGGCGCGCGGGGTGATCGAGGCGCTCACTCCCGGCACCGGCCGGATGCTGTACTACGGCCGCCTCAGCGGCGAGGCCCCGGCGATCACCCCAGACGACCTGCTCGGCAGGGGTGCCACGCTGGTCGGATGCAGCGGGCCCGCGTGGTTCGCCGAGGTGTTCACCGTGCGCTACCCGGAGGTGTTCGCCAGGCTGGCCGACGGGCGCACCAAGGCCGCGGTCGGGCTCACGCTCCCGCTCGCGGACGCCGCAGAAGCGCACCGCCTGGTCGAGAGCCGCGGCGTGACAGGGAAGATCGTCCTGATCCCGTGAGCCACGCCACCACCAGCGCGATGGCTCCGCCGTACAACATGAGGGTGGCAGGCGAGGTGGCGTCGGCCACGACGCCGCCCGCCAGCGCCCCGGCCGACAGCGACACCTGGAACGACGAGACGAACAACACCGTCCCCGCCTCGGCAGCGCCGGGCGCCGCCCTGGCGAACCACGTCTGCGAGCACGCGGGCACCGCGCCGTAGCCGACGCCCCACAACACGAGAAGCACCGCGGCGCCCGCCGGGGTGGTGCCGAGCACGGGCAGCAGCAGCGTCGCCGCCGCGATCAGGAGGGCGGCGGCGCAGAAGGTCGCGGCGAAGAAGCGGCGGATCGTCGCCCCCGCCAGGAAGTTGCCTGCTACCCCGGCAGCGCCGTACACGAGAAGGAAGGTCCCGACGAGTCCGGGATCGAGATGGGTGACTCGCTCCAGGAACGGGGTGATGTAGGTGTAGGTGGCGAAATGGGCGACGACGATGAGGAACGTCACCAACAGCCCGGCCCGTACGGCGGAGCCGCGCAGCAACACACCGAGCACCCGCAGGCTGGTCACCTGCTCGGCGGGCAGCCGGGGCACCAGCGCCAGCAGCGCCACCAGCACCACCGCCGTGAAGACGGCCATCACCACGAACGACGCGCGCCACCCGGCCAGATGCCCGATCCACGTCCCGGCGGGCACCCCGAGCACCGACCCCAGCGGCACCCCCGCGAAGATCACCGCGGTCGCCACAGGGACGGCCCGGTCGTGCACCAGCCGTCCGGCCAGCCCAGCGCCGATCGACCAGAACCCGCCGATCACCACGCCGACCAGCACCCGCGACGCCAGCACCAGCCAGTACGCCGGGGCGAGCGCCGCCATGACGTCGGCCACGACGAGCACGGCCATCAGCGCGCCCAGCATGGAACGCCGGTCCAGCCGCGCCGTCACCACCGTGAAGACGGGCGCGGCGACCGCCGCGACCAGGCCGGGGACGGTCATCGTCAGGCCCGCCGCGCCGTCGGACACGCCGAACTCGGCGGCGACGGACGTCAGGAGCCCGATGGGCAGGATCTCGGTGGTGACGATGGAGAAGATCCCCAGCGCCACGGATACGACGGCGAACCAGTTCAACATGGTCCCCACCCCACCAGCCGGAAGGGGGGATGAGCTGGCGGAAACCCGACCACACCGTCAGTCGGCGCGCAGCCCCCGCCAGGACGGGTGGCGCAGGCGGCCGTCGCCGGTCATCTCCGCGTACTGCACCTCGCCGACCAGCACCGGCTCCACCCAGTGCGGCCGGTCCACCGGCGGTTGGTCGGTGAACGGGCTTGTCGCCCTCGCCAGCGGTGCCAGCCGTACACGCAGGTCTTCCAGTGTGGCGTCGGTGAACCCCGTTCCCACGCTGCCCACGTACGTCAGCCCGCTTTTGCCGGGAACACCGACCAGCAGCGAGCCGATCGTGCCCGCGCGCCGCCCCTCGCCCGGCTTCCACCCGCCCACCACGACGTCCTGATGGATGAAGTTCTTCACCTTCGTCCACTCGGCGCTTCGCCTCCCGGGGCGGTAAGGGGAGGTCAGGCGCTTGCACACCACGCCCTCCAGCCCGAGCTGCCTGCTGGAGGCCAGCGCCTGCTCCGCCTGGCCCTGGAACCACGCGGGCACCTGCCAGCGCGCCCCCGGCCGCACGATCGACTCCAGCAGGTCACGCCGCTGGACGTAGGGCAGGTCGACGGCCGGGCTGTTGTTGACGTGCAGGATGTCGAAGAGCAGGAGCGTGACGGGCACCGTACGCACCAGCTCGGCCACCCGGGCGGTGTTGCGCTGATGCATACGAGGCTGCAGCGCGCCGAAGGACGGCCGCCCGGCCTCGTCGAACGCCACGATCTCCCCGTCGAGCACCACGTCGTGCCCGCCCACCGCCCCGGCCAGCGCATACAGCTCCGGGTAGGCCAGGGTGACGTCCCTGCCGTTGCGCGAGAGCAGACGGAGCGCGCCGTCCTCGGCGTAGGCGAGGCAGCGCACACCGTCCCACTTCATCTCGACGGCCCACGCCTCTTGCTCGGCCGGTCCGGGCAGCGGCCCCAGCTGCGCCACCATCGGCGCGTAGACGGGCAGATGCCCCATGCCGGATGCGTACCCGCGACCCGATCAAGCCCAGCCCAAGCGCATGTCGAGAACCCGGCAACGGCTCCGACCTAGGGACATGAAATACATGCTGCTGATCTACAGCAACGGATCGCTCGTGCCCGCCGAGGTGAGCGCGGAGGTGGACGGGCTCATCGCCGAGTTGGCCGGGAACGGCGAGCTCATCGGCGGGCAGGCGCTGGCCGACCCCGTCACCGCCAGGTCGGTCAGGGGCACGACGGTGACCGACGGGCCGTTCGTGGAGTCCAAGGAGTACATGGCAGGCACGCTTATCGTGGAATGTGACAGCATCGACCGGGCGACGGAGATCGCTCTGCGCTGGCCAGACGCCCGCTACTGCGGACTGGAGGTCAGGCCGCTGATGGACGAGGCCGGGATGGAGATGTGACGGAAACGCCCCGCATCGAGGACCTGCTGCGCGAGCTGGCGCCGCAGGTGCTCGGCACGCTCGTACGCCGCTTCGGGCACTTCGACGAGTGCGAGGACGCCGTGCAGGAGGCGTTGCTGGCCGCGTCCCAGCAGTGGCCCGAGCAGGGCATCCCGGACAACCCGCGCGGCTGGCTGATCACCGTGGCCGCGCGGCGCACCACCGACCAGTGGCGCAGCGAGGAGGCGCGCAGGCGTCGCGAGGTCACCGTGGCGCTCATGCCGCCGGCGCCGCTCGGCCCCGCCGAGGACGACACGCTGACGCTGCTGTTCCTGTGCTGCCATCCCGCGCTGTCGCCGCCGTCGCAGGTGGCGCTGACGCTGCGCGCCGTGGGCGGCCTGACGACGGGCGAGATCGCCAAGGCGTTCCTGGTGCCCGAGGCGACGATGGGCCAGCGCATCAGCCGCGCGAAGCAGAAGATCCGCGGCTCCTCGCTGACCCCAGGGGATCGCCGATCGGTGCTGCAGGTGCTGTACCTGATCTTCAACGAGGGTTACGCCGCCACCTCGGGCCCGTCGCTGGCGCGGGTGGAGCTCAGCGGGGAGGCGATCCGGCTGACCAGGGCGGTGCGGAAGTTGCTGCCCGACGACGGGGAGGTGGCTGGGCTGCTGGCGCTCATGCTGCTCACAGACGCCCGCCGTACGGCCCGCAGTACGCCGGACGGCGCGCTGGTGCCGCTGGACGAGCAGGACCGCACCCTCTGGAACCGGGAGCTGATCGACGAGGGCATAGCCCTCATCACCGAGACCCTGGCCACGGCACCGCTCGGCCCTTACCAACTGCAGGCCGCCATCGCCGCCGTCCATTCCGAGGCAGCGCGGTCGGAGGACACGGACTGGGCGCAGGTGCTCGCCCTTTACCAGCTCCTCGAACGCGTCGCACCCGGTCCGATGGTGACGCTGAACCATGCGGTGGCGCTGGCGATGGTCAAGGGGCCGCAGGCGGGGCTCGACCTGCTCGCCTCGCTGTCCGACGATGACCGGGTTGCCGAGCACCATCGGGTGGAGGCGGTGCGGGCGCATCTGCTGGAGCGGATGGGCGACTTGGGGGCGGCGAGGGCGGCGTTCGAGCTGGCGGCCCGCCGTACGACTAGTCTGCCTGAACAGCGTTACCTGCTGTCCAAGGCGTCGAGGCTCGGCGGGGGAGCCTGAGCGCCAGCGCAGCTGCTCCCAAAGTGAGGGTGCATGCGGCGTTGAGCGCGACCGTCAGCCCCGCGCCCTCGGCCAGCAGTGGGCCGGTGAGCGCCCCCAGCAACGCGACCGCCGCCTCGACGGTGAGGAACACCGCACTCACCCGGCCGAGAATCTCGCCCGGAGTGGACCTCTGTACCCAGGTCTGTACGGTCACCAGCACTCCTACGCCGGGGATTCCCACCAAGGTTGCCGCTATGAGGGCGAGCAGGAGCGACGGCGCGTTGAACAGGGCGAAGAATGCGGCTGCCACCAACGCCATCCCACCGCTGACCGCGGCCCTGAGGGAGAGCTGGACGTGTCTGATGATGGGGGCGCCGAGCAGAAACCCGGCGCCGAGCGCTGACAGCAGGTAGCCGACCCCGGTGCTTCCGTCGAGCCGGGAGATCGCGAACGGCACGAGCAGCGCGGTCAGGGCGGCGTTGGCCAGCAAGTAGACCCCGTTGACGACCAGCAACACCCTGGTGGCGGGCGCCTGCTGGAGGGCTGTCCGGACGGTCCGGTCACGGGCGGAGGCCCGGGTTCGTGAGAGGAGCGCCGACAGATGGCGGGCGCGACCTGGGGTTCGGGAGAGGGGCGACGGTACTGACACTGGGCTGGCGCGGCTCCGGGTTCGTGAAAGGGCCAGCGCCGACAGCAGGTAGCACCCGATCGCCACGCCCACCACCGCATCGGCCCCGGCCGTCGCGTAGAGCAGCCCGCCGAGCGGGGGAGCGGCCAGGCCGATGGCTCCGGTGGTGAAAGCACTCAGTGTGTTGGCGTCTTTGAGCAGTTCTCCGGTCCCGACCACCGCCGGGGTGTGCGCCTGGGCGGCAGGCCTGAACAGGACGCCCGCCGTACCCTCCCCGAGCATCGCTAAGTAGACCAGCCAGACGGTGTCCGGCGTGCGCCCGAGCAGCACCACGGCGACGGAGACCACATGGACCAGATCGGTGGCGATCATCAACCTCCGCCGATCCCAGCGATCCGCCCATACGCCCGCGTACGGACCGAGCAGAAACACCGGCAGATACTCGGCGGCCAGCGTGAACCCGGTGGCCATCACCGACCCCGTAACGGCGTAGACGTGCGCAGGAATGGCAACGACCAGCAGCCCAGCCCCAACCCCCGCCACCAGCCTGGCCATCCAGAGCAGCCGGAAATCCCGGACACGGAGAACCCTCATGATTCTGTGAGAATAGAGAGTACTTCCACTATCCTGTCAAGATATGGACAACGAAGAGCTCGGCAGGCGGCTGCGCGCACGCAGGGCGCTGCTCGGCAGGACGGTGGCGTCGGTGGCCGAGGAGGCGGGGCTGTCGGTGCCGTACATCGCCAACCTGGAAAACGGCCGGGGCAACCCGACGCTGTCCGCCCTGGACCGGCTGGCCGGGGCGCTGGGCACGCAACTCATGATCGACCTCGGCGACCCCCCAACCAGCCCAGCTCCACCACCGTCACTGATCGCCTTCTCCCGCAGCAGGGCGTTCAGACGCGAAGTGGCGCGGCTGGACGGCGTGACCGGGCAGCAGCTCCTCGACGCACTGGCGGGCGCCTGCCGGGCACTGGGCCGCGAAGACCTGGAAGAACGCAACTGGCAGCGCCTCCTCGACGCACTCACCCTGGTGGCGGCGCATCCCTGAGGCCGCATCCAGTGGTGTCCGAGGAGCGACACTCTCCACGTCCTCAACGCTCTTTCTCGCTGGTGGGGAGGGGTGAGGCGGCGTGGAGCCAACCGCTCGGGCGACGCGTCGGATCCAGCGCACGACCATCGCGGGCGTTGGCCTTCTGGCGGGTACGGCGTGGCTGCTCAGTCCGGCGTGCTGCGATCGTGGCCGTTGGAACTGCTTTCGGCTTCGTCTATGTCCGGCGCCAACTCGAAGCTGGCTTCCATCCGGGTGATCTCCAGCAGCCGGCGCACCGCCGCCGACACCCCGGCCAACACCAGGCCGCGGTCCAGCGACAGTGCGCGAACCCGGCTCATGACCAGCGCCGACAGTCCCTGGGCATCCATGAACGACACCCCGCTCAGGTCGAGGACGATCTGTCCGACCGCCGCGTCGAGGCCCTTGGCAACGCACGCGCACAGCGCCCGCTTGCCGACGATGTCCAGCTCACCCACCACGGCGACCACCAACCGGTCGTCCAGTCTCCGGGCAGACACCTGCACCGCGCCCATCGCCGCTCCCGCACACCGGATCGCAGACCACGCAGCGCCAGATGGGAGCACCCTTCCAGGAACCCGTACCCGGCTCTGCATCGGATGTGTCGCGAGGTCCGGGCGGCACAGGAGAATCACCAAACGAAATCCGTACCCGATATGACCAGATTGTCACGTTCAGCGATCAGTCGGGCACACAACGCAGCATACGCCTCCAACGCATCACCTGCACCCCTGTCCGGATATGTAGTCCCAGTCGATGCGTGCGGGCCGTGGGCGCCGAAATCTCGGCGCCTGTATTTCCGTGGACCGTGTCCAGATCCATTGCGACTCCCCTTTAGCCTCTTGACCTGCACATTCAAGCCATTCTCCGGCCGCTTTAAATCTTCGAAATTATCCAAAATAAGAGATCCAATAATCGCTCTTTGCCGTATTAATTTGACGATCCATTTGCAATCAGCTCGTATATGGTGTTGTATAGAAATATCACCCGAAAAAAAAGGAGGCTCTTATGAGCTTTGTGCAGATTCTAGAATTCAACACCAAGCGGGCCGGCGAAGTCGAGACGCTCATGAACGAGTGGCGTACCCAGACGCAGAGCACCCGCACCGTGAAGCGTGAGGTCATGGCGAAGCACCTCAGCCGCCCGGACCACTACGTGGCGATCGTCGAGTTCTCCTCGTTCCAGGAAGCTCAGAAGAACAGCAAGCTGCCCGAGACCGACCGGTTCAACGCACAGATGACCAAGCTGTGTGACGGCCCGATCGAGTTCTCCGACTACGACGTAGTCCGCGACAAGAGCTAATTCGTTAGCTCGGCATCGTGATAGCTCGGCCTGTGCTGTGGCGTGCGAGAAGATTCTCGCGTCATGGTGCGGGCTATCTTGGTTTTCCGGGCGCTCGTGTCCGCGGTGTCGCCTGCGGGGTGATCACGCCGGGGTTCTTGACGCGGAACCAGCCAACGCGCACGGCGCGGGGTGTTGTCCCAGGCGTCGACGTGGTTTGAGGCGTGCCGTCCACCGGACCTACGGGACCGCGTGGAGATGTGAGGCTATGCCGGGGGCAGGAGTCGTCGGATGCGCGAGAGCTTGGCTCGGTCGCCTTCCCGACCCCATTGAGGCAGAGAAGAACCATCGATAAACCTTGCTGGGAACGCCGGTAGCGTCCGGACGTTGGTGTCACAGGCCGTGCCTCGCTGCTCGAAGGCGTGATCGTGCCTCTGGCGGTGTTCAACGCGGCGCCGACCTTCTTCGGGCTGAACGGTGCGCTGGCAACGGTGCTTGCCTGGGTGTACGGCAATGCCGTCAGGAGGCTGCTGTGGCGCAAGGCGATCACTGCCCGGTCCGCACTGGCGCTGCGGAGTGGGAGCGCGGTCGGCTTGCCGTCCGCACGAGCGCGCGTGTTGATCGCCGCCCACACTGCTGCCGAGCGGTGCGCGTTTCTGGTTGAGGGACGCGATGACCGGGACCCGCAGCCCGCCCACGTCGATGAAGTCAAGCTCCCCCAAGACCGTCGTCCATGACCTCCAGCAGGGTTTCCAGGGCGGCAAGGCCGCTGAGGTCCAGAGCCCCGGACATGACGAAGCCCGGCGGATCGGCGGTCACGGTGATCTGAAGGATCCCGTTGTCGCAGGCGACAGCGGGGAACACCGCTGCACTGACGTATCTCCGAGGCTTGCCAGGACGGCACAGCATCTACGCCTCGCCCAGGCGCCTTGTCATCGTGGCGCCGCCATCAGCCCCTCCCTCTGATCCGCAGGCAGTCCGGGCAGGGAGGGCGAGGTCGGTTCCGGCAGGATGCGCGTAGGCGCGGCCGGCGTCCTGTCCTCTCTGGCTGACCACAGGTCGACCACGTACTGAAGTTCCACGCCTGCTCGAGTCGCGTCGAGGCGCTCGGCGGGGTTCTTTCTCAGCAAGCCGGTCAGGACGCCTGCCAGCGGCCCTGCCCGCTGGAACGGGTCGGGCGGTGAGTTCAGCACCGCCACGAGCGTGAGAATCGTCGAGCGGCGGGGGAAGGGGGACCGGCCTTCGACCGCGGTGTAGAGGGTCACGCCCAGCGACCACAGGTCCGACTCAGGACAGGCGCTCTGTCCTGCGGCACGCTCGGGGGCCAGGTAGGCGGGCGTTCCGGTCAGAATCCCCGTTTGGGTCAGCGGGTCTTCGTTGTCCATGGTGGCGATGCCGAAGTCGGTCAGGACCACGCGGCCGGTGTCGGTGAGCAGGATGTTGTCCGGCTTGACGTCGCGATGCAGGACTCCGGCCAGGTGTGCCGCGCGGATGCCCTTGAGGACGGACATTCCGATCCTGGCGACCGTACGGGGAGACAGCGGCCCGTCCTGGGCGATGACTTGCCGCAGGGTGAGGGAGCGTACAAGCTCCAGCACGATCCACGGCTGCCCGGCCCGTTCGACCACGTCGTACACGGTGGTGACGTTGGGGTGGCTGATCCGCGCCGCCGCGCGGGCCTCTCGCCGGGTGCGCTCGGCCACGATCGTGCGCTCCGGTCCTGAGGGGAGCGGCACCTCCTTGATCGCGACATCGCGGAGCAGCAACTCGTCGCGCCCGCGCCAGACGGTGCCCATCCCGCCTCTGCCCAAGGGCTCGAACAGGCGATAGCGGCCGGCGAGTAATCGCTCGTCCGGCATACGACCCCTTCCAGGAGTGCTTGTCGCGATCCTCGCTGCGGGGAGAGGATGACAGGATGTTCACCCGGATCGTGGTGGCCTACGACCATTCACCCGGCGCGCGGCGAGCCCTGGCCGAGGCGCTCACGCTGGGCGATCGGGCCGAGCTGATCGCCGTCGCCGTGCAGGAACACCTGCCGAACTACTCCGGCGTTCTGGGCGAGGATCATCATTTCGAGGATCAGGCGTGTCAGCGGTGGCTCCGGGCGGCGGTCGCCTCCGCCGGTGAACACGACATCGGCCTGATCACCGAGGCTCGTACCGGGCATGTGGCTCAGGAACTCATCCGCGCGGTCGAGGAGCGCGAGGCCGATCTGATCGTGCTCGGCCACAACGGGCATTCGGCGACGTGGGGGCAGTTCCTGGGCACCACGACGGAAAAGGTGAGCCGTCACGTCCAGTGCTCCGTACTGATCGTGCGCTGAACGCGCCAGCCCGTGAGGTGGAGGAGGCGGCGCACAGGCGGAGGTGCGGAATGCACCCTCAGGCCGAGGCGCTCGGCGGCGTTCACCAGGGCGCGCAGGCAGCCCACGTCGATGAACGTCACTCCTGCCAGGTCGACAACGACGTCGCTGTCACCCGGCAGGGAGTCCAGCGCATGGGTCAGGGCGGGCAGTGCGCCATAGTCGAGGTCTCCCTCGATCCGCAGCCCCGGCGGGGCACGGAGTCGGGTGATGCGCGGCTTTGCCCGCGTACCAGTCTCGTTGGTATGGATCAGTTCCTCCTTCGCTTCCGCCAGCCGGTTCCGATGCCCGCCTGGTGCAAGGCGAGCAGGCACAGCCCGAGGAGCATGAAGAAGATGCCGTCGAGCCCGGCGGGCGAGACGTTGAGCAGGTCGAGGAGCAGGCCGAGTCCGAAGACGACGGCTGCGGCGATGGCGAGCATGGGGTTACCTCGGGGACTCGTCGAGCGACAGCAGCCTGTGGAGGACGTCGCGGTAGGAGCGCAGGATCGTCCTCAGCTGCTCGGTGTCGCCCTGGCCGGCGTTCTTCCAGCGGTCCTGGAGCTCGTGGGTGTGGTCTTCGAGGGCGCCGCGCATGGAGGCCATCACCTCATCCAGCATCGAGCCGGCCTGCTGAACCGCCTCGCGTGGGGCGTCCACGAAGGTGGACTGCAGATCACGCCAGCGTTCCCGCAGCTCGACCGGGTCGGTACCCAGCAGCGATGCGGGTACGGTGACCTCGGCGTACCGCGGCGGGTCGGAAACCTGACCGACGATGCTTTCGTCGTCTCGGATATCCATGGCGCGTCACCTTCCAGAGTCGTCGATGAGCAGGTCGTCGAACAGGGCTCGGTAGTGCTGCATCGCCTGCCGCAGGTCCTCGGTGGTCGTCTCGTCCCGGGCGGCGCGCCCGCTGATCGCGTGGGCCTGCCGGTAGTGGTCCAGAGTGGTGCCGTGCGTGACCGACAGGTCGGCCACCTGCTGCTCGTAGTCCTCGACGGGGTAGCCGCGTTCGGCCATGACGGCTGTCACCAGCTGGTCGGCCTCGCTCACCGCCTTGGCCGGTGCGTCCACGAAGTGCTCCTGGACCTCGTTCCAAGCCTTGACGTGGTTCTGCCGGGACTGGGGATCGAGCGGCCGGATGTCGAGCGTGCCGAACCGCTTCTCGCGGGCACGCAGTTCCTTCTCCGCGACCCCACGGTCGTCGCGTTCGGCCACCGTACGGTCGTACTCGGGGCCGAACCGCTCCCGCAGGCCGCTGCGGCGCTTCTGGATGAGGAGGTATCCGCCGATCGCCACCAGGCCCGCCACGATGACCCACATCACGATGGTCATGCCTGCCTCCTGCGCTTCGGTATCCGGGCACTTCCAGTCAATGCCGTCCCCGGCCTCGCGGATACGGGCGTTTCGAGCAAGGCTCATCGCCGCAGGAGATGACCGGACGCGGTGGGCAATCGCCGCTGACGATGGGCTTTGCTGGGATTGCGTGTTTCCGCTGATGCGCCAGTCGCGTTGACTCGGAGGTGAGATCAGTCGGCGCATCTCGCGTCGCTGTCACCGTAAGGGGGTCGTCGTGACCCTGGACGCAGAAGGCATGCGGGCAGTAGGGCAGGCCGGTCTGAATGGACAGGCGCCGCGCTGCGATCACCTCGACACGCTGATGGTCGTCGAACGCGGACGACCCGAATGCAAGGAATGCCTGGTCCTCGGCTGGGCCTGGACGCGGTTGCTGGCCTGCCTGACCTGCGGGTGGGTGGCCTGTTCCGACGACTCTCCAGGCAACCACGCCCAAGCGCACTACCACGAGACCGACCACCCGGTGGTGGCTTCGATCGAGGAAGGTTCGAGCTGGCGATGGTGCTACGTACACGGGCGAACCGTGTGAACTTTCGGCGCGGCGCAGGCCTGCGTGGGCAGCCGCGGGGGCTTGCCCACGCCCATCTGGCGAGAGCCGGCAACGGTCACCACAGCGATCCCACCAGCGCCCGCCACGGGCTCGAACGCGGTCAGATCGACGCCTCGGCGGGCTGATCCGGCTGTTCGATCAGCCGGGCTGGACGACCACCGCATGGAGCGCCGTCGCGCACAAGCGCGTGCCCCTGATGTCGTTTGAGGTCTTGTGGTTGGCGTGGCTGGTCACCGGTGCTGTAGTCGTCGCGGTGATCGTCGTCGACCTGATGGCCGGGCGGGACGGCGCCCCAGCGCGCTGCGTGCCGGTGTGTGGGTGGGCATCTACCTCACGCTGGCCGTCGCCTTCGGTACTGGCCTGGGGCTGACCGCCGGGGTGGAGGTGGCGGTGCAGTTCTTCGCCGGGTACCTGACGGAGTACAGCTTGTCGGTCGACAACCTGTTCGTCTTCGGCGTCATCATGACCGGCTTCGCCGTACCGGTCGGACAGCAGGCACGGGTATTGCCGACCACCCCCGACTACCGCGGGAACGCCTGGACGGTCCGGGAAGCCGGACGGCGCGTGCTGCCCCCGATGGCGATGGTCATCGTGGCCATCGCCGTCTGCGACGTGCTGTTCGCCCTCGACTCGATCCCGGCCATCTTCGGCCGCCAGGGCCACCGCCGCGCCGAACAGCGTGGCCAGCCAGTGGCCCGAGGTGTCCAGCTTGGCGAAACCAGCTTGGAACGGCATCGCGAACAGGAAGGCGAACAGCACCTGCACCCCTGTCACCATGACCCGCAGACCCTGCAGGAGCTCGGACAGCTCGCGATCCACCCGCTCCTTGTCGGTGCTACCGGTAGCCATCACCCCGTCAGCCAATGTCGTACGGCATGCGAAGGAAAGGGCGTTCGCCGCTGATCAGTTTCGGTGATAACCAGGCCGACACCTGCCTGTTTCCCCGCGTCGCGACAGGGAGGACATTGGGTTTCAGGCGCCTTGTGGTCGGTGCTGGTCCCCGACTGGCAGGTCCAGCCGTTCCGCAGAAGGAAACGGCGAAGAGATCGTGGCAGGCGCGCTCAACTACGTCGGGATGAACCCGAAGATCGACTGCCAGACGCCGAAGCCCAGCAAGTAACGCCCGCTCGCGAGGACTTAGGGTGAGAAATAGACGGTCCGCACGTACGCCGCCCGGCTCGGAAGGGGTGGTGGCAATGGAGTTGCGCCAGCTGCGCTACTTCGTGACGTTGTCCGAGGAGCTGCATTTCGGCCGGGCCGCGGCCCGCGAGCACATTGTGCAGTCCGCGTTGAGTCAGCAGATCCAGCGTTTGGAGCGTGAGCTCGGTGTTCGGTTGCTGGATCGCAGTACCCATCACGTCGACCTCACTCCGGCGGGTGCCGCGTTCCTTGTTGAAGCGCGGCAGATTCTTACGCAGGTGGGCCGGGCTACGCATGCCGCGCGTAATGCCGCTGCCGCCCCGCCCACGCTGCGGGTCGGTATCGTGGACGCGGGTTATGACTCGATGCCGCAGGTTCTGCGTGAGGTCCAGCGTCAGCATCCGGAGTTGACGATCCACCAGATCGAGGCGTCCACGCCCGAGCAGTACCGGCAGTTGGCCGACGGGCGTCTGGACATCGGGATCGGCCGATCGTCACAGACCCCGTCGGGCGTGACCTCCGAGCTGATCAGGCTCGACCCGCTCGGGGTGTTGGTGCCTGACGATCACCCTTTCGCCGCTCTGGATGGGGTGGCCGTCGCCGCGCTGGCGGGTGAGCTGCTGCTGATGGGCGAGGACGCTGAGACGCCGGAGTTCAACCAGTTCGTCGTTGAGCTGTGCCGTACGGCCGGATTCTCGCCCACCGTCTATGAGGGGACCGTGGAGAGTAGCCGAGCCGCCGCCGACCTTGTGCTCCAGCACCGTTGTGTGCTGTGTGTCCCTTCCTCCTTCCGCACCTCCAACCGGCCTGGCACCACGTGGCGGCCTGTGGTCGAGCCCGCGACGAGTTATCCGTGGTCGCTCCTGTGGCGTACCGGCAAGCCGTCCGTCTACGTGGGCGCCGTTCTTGACAGCGCCAGAGATCTCGCCGGTCGGCTCGGGTGGCTGGAAACCGCCGAGGCGGGGGCGGCTACGCGCACGCCTGCCACGAGTGCGGTGCACCTGCCCGAAGGTCCATGACCAGCCGCACGTGTGAACCACCGGTTTGCTGGTGGATGGTGAAGTGGTCGCACAGCTGGCCCATCAACCACAGCCCGTATCCACGGGTGGCGGTCCTGGCGGGCCGTCGGCGGTGGGTGTCGGCCGAGGTCAGCTCACCAGCGGTGTCGCGTATCTCGACGGTGAGGAACGCCTCGTCGTACCAGCTGGCCACGACGCCGTGCCCTCCTCCGTGTTCCAGCACGTTGCTGGCCGCCTCGTTGACCGCCACCAGCAGGTCATCCAGCCGCTCGCCGCCCAGACCGGAACGGGTGGCGTGACCACGGAGGTGGCGGCGCACGTCGGACAGCTCGGAGGTGATCTCCCATTGCCGGTAGGTGCTGATGGTCATGACGGCTCCCCTGCAGGCGCCCATCTGGCGGTCAAAGGCAACTGCCAACTCGTGGCCAGAGGACGCAGGCTAGACCCCTGCCCACTGGGCGGAGGCTAACCATCCCAACCGACCATGCCAGACGCACCGCCAACGACCTCGACCCGGATCGCGTACTCGTCTGGCGACACAACTGGTGGTGGTCACGGTCCGATAGCAGTGAGGACGTCGATGACGTAGACGCCCGCGCCCATGGGCCGGAAGCGGTTGGCGGGCTTGCGGGAGGCGCTCGCAACCGCAGGCTGTTCCATGCCGCCGAGGAGCTCCGCCTGCCAGCCGCTTTCAAGCCGTCCCCGATACGGGCCGTCATGAAGAGGCGCATTACGGAGCGAAGGGTGTCGGCGATCATGGCGTTGTTCGATCCGGGGAGCTGATCGCACGGGGTACGGCAGGCGGCGGCGGGGTTTGCCGTCGCTGCGCACCCCTCACGGGCGGTGCCGGCGCTGTGCCGGGGCGGTGACCGCAGAGGGGTGCAGCTGGTCGGCAAACTGCGAAGGGCCCTACGCGGGTGCTGTGCTTGAAACGGCGTGGTGTCGGTAGTTGCCGGGCGGTGATCCGTACTGGCGTTTGAAGGCATGGGCGAAGGTGTACTGCGTCCGTCCAGGACGTAGGCGCCGCAGAGCATGACCACCGGCGACGTCTCGTCGCTGACAGAGGTGGAGGGGTCGTCGGCCAGACCGTGTGCCGATCCGCGCGGCAGGAACGCCACGCCGCCTGGCCCGAGGGTGATCGGCTCGCCCTGCGAAGGGAGGAGCCAGTACGTTCCCCGGAGGACGATGTGGAACCCGGCAACCGCTGGGCGAAGGGAGCGGACCTGGTCACCCGGCCCGCGCATGACAGTGGGTTGCAAGCGGTATTCCTAGACTGCCGATCATGCGAAAGATCTCCGGGTTAAGGACCCTCGTCGCCGCCGCCGTCGCTCTCACCGCACTGGCTCCCGCCCCGGCGACAGCCGCCACGCAGGGCTGCTCCGGCGGCGGGGGAACGCTCAACACCAAGCACGGTTACGTCAAATACATGTGGAAAGTGTGCGGTGACGGTTACGCCGCAGCCTCGGGCACTGTGCACGACATCAAGTGGGATCTGTGGACGGCGGTCGTCGAGGTCAGCTTCT
Organism: Nonomuraea sp. NPDC050556; assembly: GCF_044457355.1. Taxonomy (NCBI): domain Bacteria; kingdom Bacillati; phylum Actinomycetota; class Actinomycetes; order Streptosporangiales; family Streptosporangiaceae; genus Nonomuraea; species Nonomuraea sp. NPDC050556. The sequence goes on from NZ_JBITGU010000001.1 coordinate 483,606, forward strand.
CCAAAGCGGGCAAGGGGGTCGGCGGCACCGGCGGCCGCGTGGAGGCGGGCCGGAAGAAGGGCAGCAGAGATTTCGGCTTCTCCGTCCCCGCCAAGCAGGGCGCAGACACGGTAGTGATCAAGGCTCGGCGCTGCCTTGCGGGCACCCACCTGTGTAACAACACCACCACCTTCACGGGCAAGCTCTGATCTTGCCGCCGCAGCTATTGAACGGCCGCACAGCGGACGCTCGATCCCGCCGCAGCGGAGGCCGCATGCGAGCCTGCTGCTGGCGGATCCAGGGCTGTCGAGGCCGACGACCCCAGCGCCCTTGACGCTCTGGGAGTCGATGAAGCCAGCTGATGGCAAGTCATCCCGACCCACCCGATGGCGTGCCTTGACTCGCAATTCGCCCAGCGGGGCTTCGGTGATGCTGTCAAGGCCCGTTCACCGGAAGCATGACGGCAGGAGAGGGTTGGCGCGTGGGCGAATTCGGGCTCTTGGCCTGAAAACAACATTCGAAGTGAGGGGTGATCTTGATTATTCCGAAATGTATCCATGACGGCGATCTCTCCGACATGATTCTCCCACGCAGATCTGGATGATCTCCGATACGGAATGCGCCCACTCGGCAACTCTAAGCCCGGCAGGCCACCGGTCTGGAGCTGGAGCTGCCCGCCAACCAAGGCTCGAGCGCGGAGAGCTTAACCGTCGCGGCGCCGGGCGTCAGCCATAGCAGAGCTGCCGACATCCCGGCACATGGAGATCACCAAATACAGGCGCTAATGCACTCTGAACTCGGCCGTGACCTCGAAAAACGAGCCGTCCTGACTGTCCATGAGAGTAACGTCGATTGTCTCGCCATCCAGCGACCTTGTGACGCCATCGATACAATCCGAACACGCTTCCTTATCGTGAACATCTATCCGCCCCCATCCATGGGAAAGGAAATTCACGAATATCTCATCGCCTGTAGCTGATCGGTTCGCTCTAAAGTGTAGTGAACCTCCTTCTGCAGAATCGCATGCATCCTCCTGTTCTACCGTCGAGGCGATAGACCCAGGAAGTAGATTAGGCACCAACTGCTCGAGTTGGGCGATCTGTTTGCGCGCCTCCCTTTGGCAGCTACTTAGTGACTGGCCTTCTGTGCTGCAGGAAGGAAGCAAAGGGAAAGTCAATAGCGTCACTACAATGAAATTACGTCCAATTCGCTTCACCTGACCTCCAATCTATTTATCAGACCCGTTAAAGCGCCCTCACTGCCTCAGCCGAGAACTGTCGCATCGCTTGCTGCGCGGCTTACATGCTGGCGCCAGCTCGCTTGATGCTCAACGGATGTCCGATCTGGCCGCAAGGCCCGGGCGGGGCCGGTCGCAAGGAGAACCATCCAATCGAGAGCCGTTGTCTAGACAGACCCGAGGGAACTGCTGGCGTCCACGACCCGTTTCCCCAGCATGGGCAAGATGGGCGATCTTATGGACAACTTCCTGGATCGGCACTTCTGGATTGCATTCCCAGCCAGCAGCCTGATGCTGGGGGTGATCCCTCTGATCCTGTTGGAGCAGGTCCCTGACCAGCCACACGTTTGGCGGCGCGTCATAGTGGGTGCTGCGGTTGGAATGAGCATCATGGCCGTGCCCACGATCTTGCTCCTGGCTAGAAAGCTACGCCGGACAGCCTCCGGCGCGCTGGCCCTGGCCGTCTCCGGAGCGGCCTTGATCGCCTGGTCGATGAAGGCGGCCCACAGGAGGGAGGCTATTCCCCTGGGGGATCCCAGCCAGGCCGAATTGGCCGGCGCTGTGGCGATGATCATCCTGTGGGGCGCGGTGGCAGTGCTGGTGATGGGTTTGTACGGCATGACACGGCAGGCGCGCGGTCGAAGACACCATGCCTGGGTGGAGGAATCCGACCAGGACGGAAGGTATGTGGCGGCGTGCGCTTGTGGTTGGCGCGGAAAGGTGGCGCAGGACAGCTCTGCAGTTTTCGCGGATGCGGGCGACCACGCGAACAGGGTGGAGATCGCGATACGGAGGGTCTCTGGGCTCCCGTCGAAAAGTCCGTGATTCGGTCCGCGTTACCAGCCCAACTCAGGTTTGCCAGACCATTTGTGTGCATGACGATGGAGCTCAGGACTGAGCGGCCCAAGGGTGCGCTGCTGCGTCGCGAAGGTCCTGTCAGGAACCAACGACACCGGACAGTCCGGCTTCGACGAGCGGGCTGGCGTGGCTCGCTCGCGCAGACCACTGCAATAAGGCTGTGCCCGTTCTCTGGGAGACTTGGGGGAGTATCCGATGTGGGAGAGGATTGGCGGGCTGTGCCTCCTGTGCCGAAGTATCTCCAGGTGAAGTCCGCGCTCAGCCGATGGATCGAGGGGTTCGAGCAGGGCGAGGCGCTGCCGTCCGAGGTCGAGCTGGCCAAGGTGTTCGGCGTGTCCCGGGTGACGATGCGCAAGGCGCAGTCCGAGCTGGTGATGGAAGGCAAACTCGACCGCGCGCAGGGCCGGGTGACCCGGATGGCGCAGGCGAAGGTGAGCTTGCGTGTCGGTCTGGTGAGCCATGCCGAGGCTCTGCGCGAGGAGGGCCGGTCGGTCGTCCGTACGGTGCTGGATCATGGGCTGGCAGCGGCTGATCGGGAGGTCGCGGCGGCTCTGGCCGTACCGGCCGCCTCCGAGGTCCTCGCGGTGCGCCGGCTCGTCACGGTGGACGGCGTGCCGTTGGCGCTCTACACCGACTACCTGCCCACCGCCCTGTTCCCCGTTCTGCCGAGCGTGGAGCAGCTCGGCGGTTCTCTGACCGTGTGGATGGCTGGGGCGGGGGTGGCGGTGGCGGGGTTCAGGCAGCGGGTGGAGACGGCTCCGATGTCGCACGACGCCACCCAACTCCTGGACGTGCCCGCCTCCACCGCCGCGCTCGTGGTGCACCACGTCGCCTACGACGGTGAGGGCAGGAACGTCCTGCACGCCCGTTCTGTCTATCGCGGCGATCGGGTGGAGCTGTCCTACGAGATCACGGCGTCGAACACGTAGGGCGACGGGGCGTAGGAGACGGGTTTGTCGCTGCAGCGGGGCAGGATGATCCCGGCGACGGGCCGCCCCGCGTGCAGGGGGATGTCGATGCGGTAGATCTTGCGTCCGCGGCCGTCGATGGCGACCGGGTGGGGCGGGTCGGGGTCGTCCCAGACGGGGATGAAGATGTCGTACGGCTGGCGCGTGCCGTCCTCGTAGGCGATGACGCCCTGCCCGCCGCCGGGGAAGAAGGCGCTGGAGGCCAGCAGGCTGAGCCGTTCGCCCGATCCGCTCAGCAGGATGCCCTGCCCCGAGCAGAGGACGGCGTCGGCGCGGGTCAGCGCTTCGGCAGGCCAGGTCCTGCCCTCGCCGTCGGCGTTGCCTTCCGGGCCGGTGACGATCCAGTCGCGTGCGGCATTCACGTCACTGTGCGGTACGGCGAGAGGAAGGTCGCAGACCTCCGCGCCCGCGGCGACCGAAATGACGCAGGGACCCGGAACGGCATCGGCGGGAACCATCAGCAGCCACTCGCCGTCCGCGATCCGTTTCACCGGCCAGGGCAGGTCACAGGTGAGCTCGCCGTCCAGGGTGGCGCGGACGTGGACCGTCTCACCGGGGTTCGGCAGCGAGGTGGACAGGGTCACCGCCAAGGGCGCGCGCACCTCGTGGTGGACTCGGACGGCGTCGATCGCCAGCCAGCCTGAGCCTCTGGTGACCAGCCGCCAGCGCAGCACCATGGTCGAGGCGTCCGGCGGGCTGGCCACGACCACGCGCTCGCGGTGGTTGGCGAGGTCGGTGCCGTGGTTGCGGTCGTGGACCGCGGGGCCGTAGGTGAGGAGCTCGCGTTCCGCGCCGCCGTCGAAGGCGGCGGTGAGCGTGGCGCGACCGTCGCCGTGCTGGCGGTACTGCGCGGCGAAGGTGACCGTGACGGGGCCGGACACGTCGTAGGCGGGAGATGCCAGGGTCGCGTCGGAGGAGGCGACGGCGAAGACGCCGCGTGCGTGGGTGAAGGCTTCGCGTCCCTGTTGCCGGGCCTGGGCGGTCCAGTAGGGGTCGGTGACGAAGCGCCAGCCGCCGTCGGTCTGCCATCCCTCGGGAGGTACGAAGGTGCTCCCGCCGCAGGTGCCGCGTGGTATCGACACCTGGTCGAAGGGGGGATCGAGCAGAGGCACCAGGGAGTCGAAGTCGTCGGCCGGGACGGCCTCCTGCAGCGCCCGTCCGTCCAGCCCCCAGGCGGGATCGACGGGTACGCCGAGGTGGTGCAGGAAGGTGGGCAGCACGTCGACCGCCCGCACGTCCGGCCGGGCGACGCCCGCGGGGATGCCGGGGCCGCAGGCGAGCAGGGACCAGCCGCGTTCCGCCGCCGAGGGGCCGTTGTGGGTGGTGCCGCGGTCTCGGTGGCCGTGGTCGTTGGTGACGAGGACGAGCCACTCCTCCTGGGGCGATCGGCTGGCGAGCGCCTCCAGGGCGCGGCTGATGTGGCCGTCCACGGCGATGAGCGCGGCCCGGTAGCGGGGCAGGGACGCGCCGCCAGAGTGCCCGGCCAGGTCGATGGAGCCGAAGTGTACGAACAGCGCGTCGGGGTCCTGCTCGGTGAGCACCCGGATCAGCACCTCGGCGATGGCGGCGTCGACCTGGTCGGGATCGTCGGAGTCCGCGTCGAAGCTGAGGCGGACGTCCACGGCGTCGGAGACGAGCGGCCCGCCGTACCACTCCCTGCTGTTGACGGCGGTCCAGGCGGCCATGGAGAGGGTGGACAGGGCGGGGTCGTGCGCCTTGGCGCGGGACAGGAGGTCGGGGTAGCGGCGGGCGCGCTGGGAGATCATGTTGCCGTCGCGGACGTTGTTGCGGTCGGGCCAGACGCCGGACAGTACGGTGGCCCAGCCCGCTCCGGAGCCGGTGACTCCGGCGGGGGAGCAGTAGAGCGGGGAGACGGCGAACGATCCCTCGGCGACCAGCCGGGCGAGCGTCGGCGCGGTCACGAGCAGGTCGGGGCGCAGGCCGTCCAGCCCGAGCAGGAGGACTTTTCTGCGGCTCACCCCACATGGCAGCACGGGCACGGGCAGCGGATCGCTCAGTCGGGTGATCATTTTCCGCTTCCCACGGTGAGGCCTTCGATGATGCGGTTGGACAGCCAGGCGTAGACGGCCAGCAGCGGCACCAGGGAGACGACCACGCCGGCGAACAGCGCGGTCCAGTTGGTGTTGTAGCGCATGTTGCCGTACAGGTTGAGCAGGCCGATCGTGAGGGTGTACTTGTCCTCGTCGTTCATGAAGGTCAGCGCGACGAGGAACTCGTTCCACAACCCGATGGCGGTGATGATCGCGGCGGTCGAGATTCCGGGTCTGGCCAGCGGCAGCATGATGGAGAAGAACGTCCGGTAGGTGCGGGCGCCGTCGATCGCCGCGGCCTCCTCCAGGTCGTGGGGCAGGGAACGGAAGAAGGCGACCAGGATGAAGGTGGCGAAGGGGATGTTCATCCCGACGTAGATGAGAATGAGCCCCCACAGGCTGTTGACCAGGCCGAGCTTGCTGTAGGCGAGGTAGATCGGGACGAACAGCACCTGCACCGGCACGCCCACGGCGGTGGCGAAGACGAACGTGATGCCGCCGGAGCCACGGAAGCGCCAGCGGGCCAGGGCATACGCGGCAGGGGCCGACAGGGCCACCACCAGCATCGTGGAGACCGACACCACGAAGACCGTGTTGAGGAAGGCGCTCTGGAGGTTGAACATCGAGGCGGCGTCGGCGTAGGACTGCAGCCTGGGTGAGGTGGGGATCGACCAGGGCGAGGTGAAGACGTCCCCCTCCTGTTTGAAGGAGGCCAGCAGGATCCAGACGCCGAGCCCGACGGTGAACAGCACCCACGCCCACACGAACAGCCGTCCTGCGGCGAATCCCACCTCGGGCACCCTAGAACTGGATCGCTTCACGGCGGAAAACCCTTCGCACGAGCAGGACGCTGACGCTCACCAGCAGGGTGAGCACGACGGCGATGGCGCAGCCGTACCCGTAGCGCAGTGAGCCGTTGAGCGGGTCGAACGTCTCGATGTACAGGTAGATGGCCGGGGTCCAGGTCGACTGGTCGGGGGTGGCTCCGGCGCCGCTGAAGGCGAAGATGAAGCCGAAGGTGTTGATCGCGCCGATCACCCACAGCACCGCGGCCGTCCCGATCACGTCCCAGGTCATGGGGATGGTGACGTGCCTGAAGCGCTGCCAGCGTCCGGCGCCCTCGACCTGGGCGGCCTCGTAGAAGGTGGCCGGGATCCGGTCGACCCCGGCGAACAGCAGCGTGGTGTAGAAGCCGGTGCTGATCCAGATGAGGCCGCCCATGATGCTGGTGAAGATCCAGTCGGGGCCGAGCCACACCTGGGCGAGCGCCTTCAGCCCGACCGCGTCGAGGGCGGAGTTGAGCAGGCCGTCCTCGGGGTTGAGCAGGACGCCCCACATGATGGCCAGCGCGACAGGAATGACGATGTAGGGCACGAACATGACGCCGCGGGCGAACTTCTTCCAGCGCATCTCGCGCAGCACGACCATGAACAGGAAGCTCAGCGCGAAGACCGCGATCCCGCCGATCACGAGGATCTTGAGCATGGCCCAGAAGGTGCTGAGGAAGTACGGGTCCCGGGCGAGCTTGAGGTAGTTCTTCAGCCCGACGAACTCGGTCTCGGTGTCGGCGGCCCGCTGGCTGGTCAGCGACACCCACACCGTCGTCACCATGGGGGCCAGGAAGAACACGCACAACCACAGGAACGCCGGGCCGATGAAGATCGCTGGGGCCCACTTGCTTCGCTTCATGTCCTCAGTCCTGCTGGTCCCAGTACTTCTTGGACTCCCCGGCGAGCTTGGCCACGAAGTCCTCGGCCGTCTGCTTGCCGACGCTCTTGAAGAACGCGCCGAAGACCGGGTCGATGACCTTGGCCTCGTAGTCGGCCGGGGCGTTGCGCTCCAGGTCACCCAGGCGCGGCATGACCTTCGGGTCGGTGGCCAGGAGCTTGGTGACATCGGCCATCAGCGCCGGAGGCGTCACGTCGGTGCGCGGCGTGAGCGTCTTGGCGGTGTCGGACAGCTGCTGCATCCACTGCTTGCCGTACAGGAAGGCCAGGAACTTCTTGGCGCCGTCCTTGTCCTTGGCCGCCTCGGGGATCACCCAGGAGGTGGTGTCGGCCTCGACGATGCCGTCGCCGGGTCCGCCCACGTTCGGGAACGGGACGAAGCGCATCGTGAAGCCGTCAGGGCGGACCTTGTCGGTCTCCTTGGGCATCCAGGAGAAGTTGAGCGCGTAGACGCCCTTGCCCTTGGCCCAGGCGTTCTGCCCGGCGGGGAAGGTGGTGCCCTCGTAGCCCGGCTGGAAGCCGCCCGCCTTGACCAGGTCGAGCAGTTGCTGGGCGGCCTTATTGTATCCCTCGCCCAGCCAGGTCTGGCCGGTCCTGTCCTTGGCGGCGGCCGCGATGCCCTCCTGGCCGACGTTGCGGGTCACCAGGTCGGCGAACCAGAAGAAGTTGTAGCCGGCCACGCTGCCGTCCTGCTGGAACGGCGCGACGCCGGCCTTGGCCAGCACCGGCACCTGGGCCATCAGCTCGTCCCAGGTCGTCGGCGCGGTCAGGTTGCGGCTGGTCAGCTGCTTGTCGTCGAACCACAGACCCTGCACGACATATTCGTACGGCAGGGCGTAGGCCTTGCCTTCTGCGGCGTTGAGCGCCTTGAGCCCGCTGGGGATGACCTCCGCCACGGTCTTGTCCTCGCCGGAGACCTTCATCGCGTACAGGTCGTCGAGCGGCTCCAGCTTGAACTGCTTCAGCCGGGCCGTACCGCCCTCGATGAGGTCGGGCGCGTCCCCGGCCTTGATCTGGTTGAGGATCTTCGCGTCGTTGTTGCGCCCGGCGTAGGTGGCCTTGACGGTGATCGTCGGGTTGGCCTTCTGGAAGGCCTCGATGGCGGCGTTGAACACCTGCGCCTCGGGGTCCTGCGGATTCCACTGCGACAGGTACTCCACTGTCTGCGGCGCGGGCTCGCCGGCCTTGGCCGGAGCGGGCGGCTCGGAAGTCCCACAGGCGGTGAGGCCCAGAGCCAGGGCGGCGACCGTGGTGAGGCCCGCAGGCCGTGAAAGGGAGTGCACTGTCTGCTCCGTGGGGTTTGGGGGTGAATTGCTGTGGATTCTTGTCGTGAAGAACTTGTCTAGTCAAGAGATCGCAGGTTAAATCCTGCCTATACCGCCAATGCTTTGAGCAGTTTCTTGCACCTGGAGTTCCCTGCATGGAATCGTCGCTACGCCTTGATCGCCTGCTGGTCCCCGCCGCGCCGCTCGGTCAGGACAACCCCTTGCCACCGCTGTTTCGCGACAGCGAGATCAACACGGGGCTGGACTTCGGCTGCGCGGTGGAGGAGCTGGCAGCCCGGAGCTGCTACGGGCAGGTCGAGCAGGCGCTGCCGTACCCGGTCCAGGACGGCTACTCCAGAGACCGGCAGCCGACCGAGCTGGCGGTGGCCGTACTGGAGAACGAGATGCTGAAGGCGACGTTCCTGCTGGAGTACGGCGGGCGGCTGTGGTCACTGATCCACAAGCCGACCGGCAGGGAGTTGCTGCTGCGCAACCCCGTCTTCCAGCCGGCCAACCTGGCCACACGCAACGCCTGGTTCTCCGGTGGCGTCGAGTGGAACATCGGCGTGATCGGTCACTCGCCGCTGACCTGCTCACCCATGCACGCCGCCCGGGTGACCACGCCGGACGGCGTGCCTGTGCTGCGGATGTACGAGTGGGAGCGCATCCGCCAGGTGCCCTTCCAGATCGACGCCTACCTGCCGCCCGGCTCACCGGTGCTGTTCGTGCACGTGCGCATCCGCAACCCGCACCGCCGGATGACGCCGATGTACTGGTGGTCCAACATCGCGGTCCCCGAGACGGACGACCTGCGGGTCCTGGCTCCGGCCGACGCCGCCTGGGAGATCGGTTACGACCGCAAGGTCACCTACGTCACCACGCCCATCTCGGGCGGCGTCGACCGCAGCTACGCCACCCGCAGCGAGCTGGCCGCCGACTACTTCTTCGACACCAACGCCGCCCGGCGCAAATGGATCGCCGCGCTCGACGGCCAGGGGCGCGGGCTGGTGCAGGCCTCCACCGGACGCCTGCGCGGACGCAAGCTCTTCTTCTGGGGCAGCGGACCGGGCGGGCGGCGCTGGCAGGAGTTCCTGTCCGAGCCGGGCCATCCCTACATCGAGATCCAGGCGGGGCTGGCCGACACCCAGCTGGAATACGTGCCAATGCCGCCGGGCGGCTCCTGGTCCTGGGTGGAAGCCTACGGGCTGCTCGAGGCCGACCCCGCGCTGGTGCACGGGACCTCGTGGAACGACGCCCGCATGGCGGCCGAGCAGGCGCTGGAGGAGTTGCTTCCCCAGCCCGACCTGGACGCCTCGCTGGAGTGGTGCGCCTCCTGGGCGGACCTGCCGCCCGAGGAGATGCTGCACCGCGGCTCCGGCTGGGGAGCTCTGGACCGCCACCTGCGCGGCGACGCGGATGACCCCGCCACCCCCTTCCCCGACGACACCCTCGGCGCTGCGCAGCAACCCTGGCTCCACCTGCTGAACACCGGCAGGTTCCCCCGCCTCGACCCCGCAGAACCGCCGGTCGGCTTCATGATCCAGGAGGAGTGGCTGGCGCTCCTGGACGGGTTACCGTCCTTCGTGAACTGGGCCGCCCAGCTCCACCTCGGCGTCCTGCGCTTCGCCGCCGGGGACCGACGCGCCGCCCGCCAGTGCTGGGAACGCTCGGTCACGTTGCAGCGCAACGCCTGGGCCATCCGTAACCTGGCCGCTCTCGACCTGCTCGAAGGCGACCTGCGCGGGGCGTGCCGCCGCTACCTGTCGGCCGTCCGCCTGGCCCCGCAGTGCCGCCCGCTGGTCGTGGAGGCCGCGACCGCGTTGCTGGCAGGCGACCGCCCCAAGGACTGCCGCCGCATACTCAACGCCCTGCCCGCCGACCTTCGCACGCACGGGCGGATACGGCTGCTGCAGGCCCAGGCCGCCCTCGCGCTGCGCGAGCTCGACACGGTGGCCTCGATTCTTGAGCAGGACTTCGACGTCGAGGACCTGCGCGAGGGCGACACCAGCCTCAACCGGCTGTGGCTCGACCTGCACACCCTGCGCGCCGCCAAGGCGGAAGGCGTGCCGGCCGACGACGTGCTGCGCGAGCGGATCGCCAAGGAACACCCCGTCCCGCACCACTACGACTTCAGGATGGCGAGCGAATGAAACGTCTCTTACCCCTGCTTCTCCTGGCGGGCCTTCTTTGGGCGCCTTCGACGGCGGCAGCCGCCGACACCGTGCTGATCGACGACGAGTTCAACGGGCCGCTGGACACCAGCGTGTGGACCGCCAACGACTCCGGTCAGTGGTTCTGGGACTACCTCACCAGGCAGACAGCGGAAGGTTCCGTCGCCCACCCCGGCGAGGTGACGGTCAGCGGCGGCGAGCTGCACCTGGGCCTGTCCAAGACCTCCTACCTCAACCACACCTACCGGGCCGGATACGTTTCCACCTACGGCAAGGTCAGCCTGCTGTACGGCAAGGTCGAGGCGACCATGAAGGTCTCCGGCGGGGCCGGGATGTGGCCGGCGTTCTGGATGCTGCCCACGGCGTTCACCGAGGCGGACATGGCCAACAGCACCGTCCTGCCCGAGATCGACATCTTCGAGATCCTCGGCAGCCAGCAGTCCAAGACCGACTGGATGACGCTGCACAACGAGAACTCCGCAGACAAGACCAGCTGCACGTTCAACACCGTCGACCTGTCGCAGGCCTATCACACCTACGCCATCGACTGGCAGCCAGGCAGGCTCACCTGGCTCGTCGACGGCGTGCAGCGGTGCACCACCACCAAGGCGGTGCCGAGCGAGCCGATGTGGCTCATCATCAACAACAGCGCGGGCGGGTGCGCGAGCTGGGGCGGCTGCATCCAGCCCGGCACGACGCTGCCCACCTCGGTCGACGTCAAGAACGTCAAGGTCACGCAGGGTGTGTCGGCTCCTGACCCCACGGTCAACGACTCATCCTCGGCGATCACCTACTCAGGGACGTGGCGCACCAGCACAGCTCGCGGATATGGCGACTACGGCGATGACGTGCACTACAGCAGCGTCAACGGCGACTCAGCGTCCTACACCTTCACCGGGACCGGCATCGACTACATCGGTGAGAAGAACACCGATATCGGTGAAGCCGACGTCTACCTGGACGGTGTCTTCAAGCAGACCGTGAACGGCTCCGCTGCGAGTCGTCAGGTTCAACAGGCTCTCTACAGCGTCACTGGGCTGCCCGCGGGCTCCCACACGATCAAGGTGGTCAAGAAGAGCGGCACCTACCTCGTCATCGACGCCTTCCGGCCGACGACAACGGCCGTCACCGCGAATGACACTTCCGCGGCGATCACTTATGCCGGGACGTGGCGGACGAGTACGGCCCGGGGTTATGGCGACTACGGCGATGACGTGCACTACAGCAGCGTCAACGGCGACTCGGCCTCCTTCACCTTCACCGGGACGGGCGTCGACTACATCGGTGAGAAGTACACCGATATCGGTGAAGCCGACGTCTACCTGGACGGTGTCTTCAAGCAGACCGTGAACGGCTCCGCTGCGAGTCGTCAGGTTCAACAGGCCCTGTACAGCGTCACTGGGCTGCCCGCGGGCTCCCACACGATCAAGGTGGTCAAGAAGAGCGGCACCTACCTCGTCATCGACGCCTTCACGCCAAGAACCTGACTCGCCCGGCAGGACGATCGGCGGCTCCCCGCGCAGAGCAGTGGTACGTCCAGCCTGACCGACCGACATCACCACAGTGAGGCAGGACCGGGGTTGATAGGGAGAGCGCAGGGCAGATGCTGACGGGGTATCCGCATCCGGTACCGCTCCAGTTGCAGGCGCCGATGGGCGAACGTGTGGTGGTGGACAGCGAGACACATAAGCCCCTCACGGTGGAGCGCTGGCCACCGCAGGTGCCGTGCCGCCGTGGAGATCGGGACCGAGCCGATGACGTCGGTGGGGTAGTAGACGCGGGCGACCATCTGCGCGGCCACAGCATTTCGCGGCAGATCAGGATGGTACGGCCGTGCCACCAGGCCGAGGCTGCGGCCGTGCTCATCCCACTGTCGGTGGATGCAGATCGTGGCAGCGTCGATGTCGCTTCTCTCCGCCCGCCGTAACGGGGAACAGATGCGGAGCCGTCGCCTGGATCCTGCTGGTGATCAGCAGGCTTGCCAGCCTCAGGCGAACGCCGCGATAGCCGAACCGCCCTTGGCTCTAGTAACCAAGCCCGGCGTCCTAAGATCATCTCGCCTACGCTACAGCTGTTCATGATCGGTGATCACCCTCAGGGTGAGAGGACGATACTCGTCATTCGCTGGCTCAACGCGGTGGCCTGCCGAGAGCAAGATCACCCGCAGCGCCTGTTCCATCGCCTCATTGATCACACGATGGTGGCGTATCGCCGGACTCTGGAGGTCGCCGCTGAGCACGGGCTGCCGGATCTGTTCCAGCAACGCCGGGCCTACGACCCAAGAGACGAAAACCCCTCCGCCGGGATCGTTACCCGGGTCCACCTCCACGTTGACTCCTGTCGCTGAGTCATGATCAAGCGATGCGAAACCCGCCGCGTCAAGATCTTCCCGTAGCCGGACAGCGAGCCGGTTCCAGGCGGCGAAGGTGGCCTCGTCCACTCGATCAAGGTGCGACACGTCCCTGAACGTAGCTGTTGGGACCGACCGTCCGCACCGCGCCGGTCTCGTGATCGTGGCTATGCACCAGAGCCGCAGCAGGTTAGCTTCGGCTCATTACTCAGAGCACCTCGACCCCGATGAGGCACGTGTCGTCGTCGGTGTCGGAGCTGCTGTGGGTCAGGAGCCGGTCGAGGCTGTGTTCCAAACTGCTGTCCAACCGCCTCAACGTCGCAAGCAGGTGCTCCTGCGACCGCTCCAGAGAAACATCCCGCCGTTCGATCAGGCCGTCCGTGTACAGGAACAGCGTGTCACCCCGTTCCAGCTGCACGGCCCCCTCCTCGTAGTCCGCCTCCGCGATCGCCCCGAGCATGATTCCGCCGATCATCGGCAACTCCGCCGCCCCAGAACCGCGCACCAGCACCGGCGGCAGGTGGCCGGCCCTGGCCCAGCGCAGGACGCGGGTGTCGGGGTCGTACAGGGCGCAGATGGCAGTCGCGGTGACGCGTTCCGTCAGGTGGTGGGTGACCAGGTTGAGCCACCCCATGAGCTGCGCCGGCCCCGCCCCGGTCGCGGCGAGCCCGCGCAGGGCGTTGCGCAGGACGACCATCCCGGTGGCCGCTTCGATCCCGTGCCCTGCGACGTCGCCGACCGACAGCAGGATCTTCTTGGACGGGAGCACCACCGTGTCATACCAGTCGCCCCCGACCAGGTGGCCCTCCTCGGCAGGCCGGTAGCGGACGGCGATGCTGAGGCCGAGCGCCTCCACCGGGCCCTGGGCAGGCGGCATGATGGCGTGCTGGAGCTGCAGCGTGAGCCGGTTGCGCTCGACCGCCTGCTGCTCGGAGTGGGCGAGCTGGTCGCGGGTGGCGGCCAGCGCCACCTCGGTCCAGTGCTGCGCGGAGATGTCCTGGTAGGCCCCTCGTACGGCGAGCAGCCGGTCGTCGGCGTCGAAGATCGGCTCGGCGACGACGCGCAGGTGCCGGGTGCTGCCGTCGGGACGCCGCAGCCGGAAGGTGGTGGAGCCGGGCAGCCGATGGTGGAGCACGGTGCGCAGGAAGCGGCCGATGGCGGTGGCGTCGTCGGGGTGCGCGCGCTCGCGCAGGAGCTCCAATGCGATCGGCCGTTCCGTCGGCTCCAGACCGTGCAGCTCGTAGAGCTGGCTGTTCCAGATGACCTCGCCGGTCTGGGCGTCCTCCTCGAACCCGCCGATCCGGCCGAGCCGCTGGGCGTGCTGCAGCAGGCTGGCCAGGCGCAGCGACTCATCGGGCACGCGCCAGATCAGCAGCACGCAGTCGCCGTGCCGGGTGATGCTCACGTCGGCCACGCTGGTCAGCGGCACGTGGTCGATCACCGCGGTGATCGTCATCCGCTCGGTGCGGAACGCCTCGCCCGTGGCGTGGACACGTTCGACCTTCTCGAACAGGCCGTGCTCCTCGGCAGCCGTCGGATAGGCCTCCAGCAGCAGGGCTCCGGCGACCACGGTCCTGGGCCGCCCGACGGGGTCGGCGAAGCGCTCGTTGATGTGATGGATGCGGAAGTCGGCCAGGAGCCCGTCGGCGTTCAGCTCGGGGCGCAGCACCAGGGCGGGATCGGGGAGCGCGTCGGCCAGCTCGACCAGCTCGATCAGCTCGGTCGTGGTGGACGGCGTGGCCGCGCAGTCCTCCAGCGTGTGCGCGCACAGCTCGGCCAGCGCCTCGACCTGGCGGTGGATCGGCGCGGGCTGCGCTTGCAGCGGGTGCGGCCAGCTGATCTCCAGGACGCCGAGGATGCGGCCGCCGGTGCCGGCGGGCACCACCACCCGGCCGGAGGGGACGGCCTGGCGATGACCGATGGACGGCAGGCCGGACTCCGCGAGATCGGCGAACCACACCGTTCTCCGTTCCATGAGCGCCCGCCGGGCGGGCGTGGCCACGCCCGGTGGCACGTAACGCCACCTCCTGGCCTCCTCGGTGCTGTGACCGGCGAAGCCGACCAGGGAGAGCGAGGCGTCCTGCCCGGCCGACCACAGCGCGACGGCGGTGGCGCCGAGCGGGGTCAGCGCGTGCTCCAGCAGCGACTCGGCCACCCGCTGGCTGTCGCGTGCGCCCAGCACGCCGCTCTCCGCCTCGCGTAGCTGCACCGCCGCCGCATGGCGATCCTCGGCGAGCAGCTCGCGGGCCACCTCGGCCACCCGGTCCTGCGCGGCCTGGTTGATCAGGTCGGCGGCCAGCTCCAGCTGGGAAAGCCCGGCGAGGTCGGCGAGCGTGGCGAGCTGCTGCGCTGCCTCGGTGGGGCCGCAGTGCAGCCGTTCCACCAGGATGCCCTTGGCCAGCTCGATCAGCGCCCGCCCTTCTGCCGCCTGCTGCGCGCGGGCGAGCCGGTCGCGGAGCCGCTCGATCGTGGCCGCCATCCTGCCGATGGTGGTGGTAGGCACGTATCCAGACATGTCAGCGGCTAGACCGTGAGCCAGCGCTGGATGAGCCCCAGCAGATGATCGGCGTCCACGGGTTTGGTGACGTAGTCGCTCGCCCCCGACGCCAGGCTCTTCTCCTGGTCTCCCGGCATCGCCTTGGCGGTGACCGCGATGACCGGGAGGTCGGCGTACTCCGGCATCGCCCTGATCGCCGCGGTCGCGGTGTAGCCGTCCATCTCCGGCATCATCACGTCCATCAGCACGATGTCGATCTCGGGGTGGGACGTCAGCGTGTCGATGCCCTTGCGCCCGTCCTCGGCGTGCAGGACCCGCATGCCGTGAATCTCCAGGATGCTGGTCAGCGCGAACAGGTTCCGCGTGTCGTCGTCGACCACCAGCACGCAACGGCCGGCGAGCGTGCCGTTCTTCTCGCGGGCGGCGGGTTCGCTCACCTTCTCGGTGCGGACCAGCGGCAGGACGTCGCTGGGCTGCTCGGCCGTCAGGTGCAGGGCGACGCGCTCGCGCAGCTCGTCCAGGCTCGACAGCAGCTCCAGGGGCTGGGAGTCGGCCCGCGCCTGCAACTGCTGCTCCTGTGCCGGATCCATCCGCCAGTTGCTGTAGGCCAGCACGGGCACCCCGCGCAGGGCAGGGTCCCCGTCGATGGCCTCCAGCAGGGCGAAGGTCGCCTTGGCCGGCATGTCGAGGTCGAGCACGATGCAATGGCAGGGCTCTGCGGCCAGCGAGGCGGCGGCCTCCTCCGCGCCTGCGGCGGTCGCGACCTCCACCGGGCCGCTGCCGACGTCACGGTGGGCCAGGTCGGCGAGGACGCTTTCCGCCACCACCGACAGCAGGCCACGCGAGCGTGTCTCCACCACCAGCAGTCGCCGGTGCGGGGGGAACACGGCGGCCGAGCCGAGCGCGTACGGTGCCACAGGCTCGACCGCCGAGGCGGTGAAGTCGGGCCTGGCGACCGGTAGGTACAACGTGAACGTGCTGCCGCTGCCCGCCGTACTCTCCGCTGTGATCGCGCCGCCGAGCAGGTAGGCGATCTCCCTGCTGATGGACAGGCCCAGGCCGGTTCCACCGTACTTGCGGCTGGTCGTGCCGTCCGCCTGCTGGAAGGCGCCGAAGATGGCCTCCAGCTGCTGCTCGGCGATGCCGATGCCGGTGTCGATGACGCGGAAGGCGACGGCTGAGCCGTACGGCCTGACCGTGGCGGGAAGCTGCGACCGGGAGACCGGTTCGATGCGCAGCTCGACACTGCCGCTCTCGGTGAACTTGACCGCGTTCGACAGCAGGTTGCGCAGCACCTGGCGCAGCCGGGAGTCGTCGGTGAGCAGCTCCTCCGGTACGCCGGGGGCCGTCGTGATGCGCAACTCCAGGCTCTTGTCCGTGGTCATCGGCCGGAAGGTGGCCTCGACGTAGTCGAACAGCTGCCGCAGCGACACCCGCTCGGGACTGATGTCCATCTTGCCCGCCTCCACCTTGGACAGGTCGAGGATGTCATTGATCAGCTGCAGCAGGTCCCATCCGGCCGAGTGGATCACCCCGGCGTACTCGACCTGCTTGGCGGTCAGGTTGCGGGTCGGGTTCTGGGCCAGCAGCTGCGCGAGGATGAGCAGCGAGTTCAGCGGCGTCCGCAGCTCGTGGCTCATGTTGGCCAGGAACTCGCTCTTGTACTTCGACGCCAGCGACAACTGCTGGGCGCGGGCCTCCAGCTCCTGCCTGGCCTGCTCGATCTCCAGGTTCTTCGTCTCGATGTCCTGGTTCTGCGAGGCGAGCAGCGCCGCCTTCTCCTCCAGCTCGGCGTTGGAGCGCCGCAGCTCCTCCTGCTGGTTCTGCAGCTCCTCCGAGCGGGCCTGGAGCTCGGCGGTCAGCCGCTGCGACTCGACCAGCAGCTCGTCGGTGCGGGCGTTGGCGACGATGGTGTTGACGTTGACGCCGATCGTCTCCATCAGCTGGTCGAGGAACGCGCGGTGCACCGGGGTGAACGCGTACAGCGAGGCCAGCTCGATCACGCCGAGCACCTGCTCCTCCACCACGATGGGCAGGACGATGAGCGAGGTGGGCACGGTCTCGCCGAGGCCCGAGGAGATCCTGACGTAGCCGGCCGGGACGTCGTCCATCTCGATCGTGCGACGGGTACGAGCGGCCTGCCCGACCAGCGACTCGCCCATCCCGAACCGGGTGACGGCCGCACCGGCCGGATAGCCGTAGGCGCTGATGAGCTGCAACCCGTCGTCGTCGGCCAGGAAGAACGCGCCGTACTGGGCCGTCACCAGCGGCGCGAGCTCGTTCATCACCAGCTCGGCCACCGTGGCCAGGTCGCGATGCCCCTGCATGAGACCCGACATCCTGGCCAGGTTCGACTTGAGCCAGTCCTGGTTCTGGTTGGCCCTCGTGGTCTCGCGCAGTGACTTCACCATCGAGTTGATGTTGTCCTTGAGCTCGGACACTTCGCCGGAGGCGTCGACCGTGATGGAGCGGGTCAGATCGCCCGAGGTGACGGCGCTGGTCACCTCGGCGATGGCGCGCACCTGGCGGGTCAGGTTGCCCGCCAGCTCGTTGACGTTCTCCGTGAGCCGCTTCCAGGTGCCGGACACGCCCTCGACCTCGGCCTGGCCGCCGAGCCTTCCCTCGCTGCCGACCTCGCGGGCCACCCTGGTGACCTCGGCGGCGAAGGACGACAGCTGGTCGACCATCGTGTTGATCGTGGTCTTCAGCTCCAGGATCTCGCCGCGGGCGTCCACGTCGATCTTCCTGGTGAGGTCGCCCCTGGCCACGGCCGTGGTGACCTGCGCGATACCGCGCACCTGGTTGGTCAGGTTGTCGGCCATGGAGTTGACGTTGTCGGTGAGGTCCTTCCAGGTGCCCGCGACGTTGGACACGCGGGCCTGGCCGCCGAGCTGGCCCTCGGTGCCGACCTCGCGGGCGACCCTGGTCACCTCGTCGGCGAACGCGCCGAGCGTGCCGACCATCGTGTTGATCGTCTGTGCGAGCGCGGCCACCTCGCCCTTGGCCTCGACGACGATCTTCTGGGACAGGTCGCCCACGGCCACGGCGGTCGCCACCTGGGCGATGCTGCGCACCTGGTTGGTCAGGTTGGAGGCCATGAAGTTGACGTTGTCGGTCAGGTCCTTCCAGGTGCCGGACACGCCACGGACCGTGGCCTGGCCGCCGAGCTGGCCTTCGGTGCCGACCTCGCGGGCCACCCTGGTCACCTCGTCGGCGAAGGCCGAGAGCTGGTCGACCATCGTGTTGATGGTCTCCTTGAGCTCGAGGATCTCGCCGCGGGCGTCCACCCTGATCTTCTGCGTCAGGTCGCCCTTCGCGACGGCGGTGGTGACCTCGGCGATGCTGCGCACCTGCGCCGTGAGGTTGTCGGCCATGACGTTCACCGACTCGGTCAGCGCCTTCCACGTGCCGGAGACGCCCTTGACGTCGGCCTGGCCGCCCAGCCGTCCTTCCGTGCCGACCTCGCGGGCGACCCTGGTCACCTCGTCGGCGAACGACGACAGCTGGTCGACCATCGTGTTCAGGGTGTTCTTCAGCTCCAGGATCTCGCCGCGCGCCGATACGGTGATCTTCTGGCTGAGGTCGCCGCGCGCCACCGCGGTCGCCACCTGGGAGATGTTCCTGACCTGGGCGGTGAGGTTGCCCGCCATGTAGTTCACCGAGTCGGTCAGGTCCCGCCAGGTGCCCGCGACGCCCTTGACGTCGGCCTGGCCGCCGAGCTGGCCCTCGGTGCCGACCTCGCGGGCGACTCGGGTCACCTCGTCGGCGAACGACGACAGCTGGTCGACCATCGTGTTGACCGTGTTCTTCAGCTCCAGGATCTCGCCGCGAGCGTCAACGGTGATCTTCTGGCTGAGGTCGCCCTTGGCCACTGCCGTGGTCACCTCGGCGATGCTGCGCACCTGGCCCGTGAGGTTGCCCGCCATCGCGTTGACGGATTCCGTGAGGTCCTTCCACGTGCCGGAGACCCCGGGGACGTCGGCCTGGCCGCCCAGCCGTCCCTCGGTGCCCACCTCCCTGGCCACCCTGGTCACTTCCGAGGTGAACAGCGAGAGCTGGTCGACCATGCCGTTGAAGACCTGGGCGATCTCCCCGAGCAGGCCGTCGGCCTCGCCGGGCAGCCGGGTGCCGAAGTCACCGTCCCTGACGGCGGTCAGCCCGGCCAGCAGTTGGCGCAGTTCGAGCTCACCGGCATCTCCGACCCGTCGCGTGTTCGACCGGCTGCTCGTCACCTGTGGCTCCGTTCCTGGCTATTGTTGTCATACGACAAATATGTTGGCACGGAGGCTAGCGCACGTGCGTGCGGCCGGACTAATTGCCTTCCATCGGGGAACGGGCTGTGGCCATGACAAACGACCTGAACGCGGTCCACCGGGCGATGCGAGCCGCTACGCCGTACTCGCTGGCGGAAACGCTTCGTGACGCGCTCATCGCCCACACCGCTGCTCAGGGCGTGGACCTTCTGCTCGCCGACTACGCGCTGGTCGCGCTCCGGCCCGTGCTGGACCCGCCACCCGCGGAGATCCGCATCGACGCCAGCACAGCGGGCCGCGCGTTCACTTCACGGCAGGCGCAGTGGGAGGAGGCCGAAGGCACCCTTCATGTTCCCGTCGCGGCGTACGGCGAGCGGTACGGCGTGCTCAGCGTTCGCCTGCCCGCCCCGCCCACGGTCGACGAGGTTCGCGAATTCCAGGACGTGGCCTGCGCCCTGGTGCAGGTCCTGCGCGGCGCCGACCGCCTGACCGACCGCTACCAGCGGGCCCGGCGGCTGACCCGGTTGACGCTGGCCGCGGAGGCACAGTGGGAGCTGCTGCCAGGATCCGGCCATCAGAGCGGCAGCTACCGGGTCGCCGGACAGCTGGAGCCGGCCTACGCCGTCTACGGTGACAACTTCGACTGGAGCTGCGCACCGGACTCGGTGGACCTCTCGATCACCAACGGCATGGGCGAGGGCATGCGCGCCGCACTGCTCACCACGCTGGCCGTGACCGCGGTGCGCAACGCCCGCCGCTCTGGGGCGAACCTGGAAGAGCAGGCGGGCCTCGCCGACGAGGCGATCTACGCGCAGTACGGCGGGCGCGAACACGTGTCGACCCTGCTGCTCCGCTTCGACGCCGTCACCGGTGTCCTGTCCGTCGTCGAGGCAGGCTCACCCCGCATGATGCGCCTGCGCGGCACCGACGTCGAGACCATCGAACTGGACCAGCAACTCCCGCTCGGCATGTTCGGCAGCACCACCTACGCCGAGCAGTCCGTCACCCTTCAACCAGGAGACCGGCTGGTCATCGTGAGCGACGGGATCTACGGGGCGCGATCCACCGCAGGCGTGGAGTTCAGCCAGGTGGCCCTGGGCGCGGCCGTCAGATCCACCCGGCTGCAACCGGCCGACGAAGCGGTGCGGTCGATGGTTCGTGGCATGCTGGATTTCCGTAAAGGGGTGGACGTCGTCGACGACGCGGTCGTGGTGTGCCTGGACTGGACCGCCCTTTCGTAAAAGGATCTTGGATTGCCGCATGAATGACCACCAGCAGCTCGGTCACCTCGAACCCGCGACCGGCGCGACCGTCGAGAGCGCCGCCGCCGCCCTGATCGCGGTCTGGGCGCATTCCAGGCATTCAGCGGCGGCCGCGATCTCCTCCATCCAGCTCCAGGCGCTCCTCAGCATCGAGTCCCACCAGCACGTCAACCTCGCCAGGCTCGGCGAGGCGCTGGGCGCGCAGCCGTCCTCCGCGAGCCGCCTGTGCGACCGGCTGGAAGCCACCGGATGGGTGCGCCGCTCGGCCGCCCACGATGATCGGCGGGAGATCACCATCCACCTCACCGCCTCGGGCAAGGCGCTGCTCGAGGAGTTGCGCGGGCAGCGCCGCGACGATCTCGCCCAGGTGATCGACGAGATGCCGCCCACTGCCCGTGCGGCCCTGCTCCGGGGGTTGCGCGCGTTCACGTTGGCCGCGGATCGGGTCACCGAGCAGCGCTCCCACGAGGCTGACGAGAGCTGGACGACCATCGCGGGCCGCCTTCTCGCCTGACAGCTGGAATCGGTGATCCGTGGCCGGTTGGTGTGCGAACCATCTACATCGTCCGGCCGGGGACGGCTCACCATCAACCAGCGTCCACGCGATGAGGAGATCAGATGCGCCGACGAACCCTAGCCGCCCTCGTGCTGCTGGCCGGAGGACTGTTCACCGGAGCCCCTTCCGCCTTCGCCAGCAGTACGGCCGGCCTCTCGTACTTCGACTGCGACACCGGCGCCGCGCTGGTCGTCTGCTCCGCGGCGGTCGACGGGACGCCGCCGTTCAGCATCAGGTGGACGGTCAACGGAGCACCGCAGCCCTTCTTCAACGACTCCGCCGTCCTGCGGGTCGGCTGCGTCGTGGGCCGCCCCTTCGACGTCCAGATCGCCGTCGTCGACGCGGCCGGCACCAGTGCCACGGGCCGGGAGAGAGGCGTGTGCAGGAGGATCCAGGAATAGCCATATCGCTCTAGAGGCTGGATGTACGCCAGTCTGGCGTACATCCAGCCCTTCACGCGTTGCCATCCCGCGGCGGTGATCGTCGTAGGATATGTGGCGACATGATGTGGTTCACCGTCGAAACGCCCCTGCCCACGGGGCCGATGAGGGTCGCCGTGACCGACGAGGGTGTGGCGGCGGCCGCCTACAGCTCGGACATGGCCGCCGAGTTCCCCTCCGGCGTGGAGATCACCCGCCCCGCTGACGACCGCCGGGCCGTACGGGTGCTGGAATGCCTGAACGGCTACTTCCGCGGCCACCTCCGCAAGGTGGACCTCCCCGTCGACTGGCGGCTCACCTCCGACGTCCAGCGGAAGGTCCTGCGGACGTTGTGGCGCGAGGTCGGCTTCGGTCAGACCATCACGTACGGAGAACTCGCCACGCGCAGTGGCGCGTTCCCCGAGGATGCGGATCAGCATGCCTTCGCGGCCAAGGCGGTGGGCTCGATCATGGCGTCCAATCCGGTGTCGCTCCTGGTGCCGTGCCACCGGGTGGTGGCCGCGTCAGGGGTGGGGGGATTCGGCGGCGGGGCCTTAGGTATGGAGACCAAGCGGTGGCTGCTGACGCTCGAAGGCTCCCTGGCGCCCACCCTCGACTGGACAGGGCCACTCTGAGGCGAGATCCGCTAGGGCTGGCTGACCCTGCTGCGCGATCTCACCCAGGCGGTGAAACCCTCGATCGCGTCGATGACCGCTTCGAAGCGGATCGAGTGGTACAGGTCGAAGGCGTGGTTGCCGCCGCGCAACTCGGCGTAGACGACGGGGGAGGACGAGGTCCGGCGGAGGCGGTCGGCGAAATGCCGGGCGTCGGCGACGGGCACCTGCGGGTCCAGGTCGCCGTGGGCGATGAGGAACGGCGGTGCGTCCGGCGTCAGGTGGGTCAGCGGCTCGGAGTCCGGGCCGTGGCCGAAGTAGTCGCCGTACCAGCCGTTCAGGTAGATGGCGCCGGTCACGGAGGTGTCCACGTCCTCGAAGCCCGGTTGGAAGGCGGGGTTGTTGGGGGTGAGGGCGGCCAGAGCCGCTATGTGCCCGCCCGCTGAGCTGCCCGCGACGAACAGGGTCGACGGGTCGGCGCCGTACTCGTGGGCGTGCTCGCGCACCCAGGCGATGATCTTCTTGAGGTCGATCACGTGGTCGGGGTGCTGGGCGTGGGGGCGGAGGCGGTAGTTGGCGCTGATGGTCACCCAGCCCCGGCTGGCGAGGTGGTAGAGCAGGGGGAGTGACTGGCTGTTCTTGTGGCCGCCGGTGTAGCCGCCGCCGTGCAGGTGGATCAGCACGGGCGCGCCGGACGGGCTTGAGCGGTGGTGGTAGAGGTCGAGCAGGTTGTGGCGGCCGGCCTGGCCGTACGAGAGGTTGGCCACGCGCCGGACGTCCCAGCGACGCTTGAGGATGGGCAGGAACAGGATGCGGGCCCATGGGGGACGGCGGCGCAGCCTCTGGGCGTCGATGGCGTCGCGCCAGTCGGCGCCCAGCCCCTCCGCCATGGCGCGCTCGATCCTGGGCCGCTCGCCCAGCGCGCGGCGGGCGATGACCGCGAGCCCGACTGTGGTCACGGCGGCCAGGGCGACGACCGCCCAGCCGCCGGCCGACTGGATGTCACCGTCGGTGATCGCCAGCGTCGTCGGCAGGAGCAGCAGGTAGAAGAAGGCCGCGAAGGGCAGCTCGTTGGCGGCCAGGCCGAAGTAGTAGCTCACGCGGCCGAGCGGGTGGGTGAAGAACGGCAGCGGCCGTAACGCGAACAGGGTGCCGATGGCGACGATTGCCACGGTGAACAGATAGCCGACTGGCATGGAAACCTCCGGATGGGGTTCGTCTTGCCAAGAAATCTAGAGATGGCAATCCAGTTTGGCAATAGCTTGCCAAGCATCAGCCGTACCCACGGTATGATTTGGCAAGCAGTTGCCATTCGGCGTAGACTCGGGCTCCACCCGCCCACTCCTGGGAGCGCGCACGTGCTGGAACAGCCCTCCTTCGGCCTACGGCTCCGCCAGCTGCGTACCGATCGCGGCCTGTCGCAGTCAGCCCTCGCCGGTGACGGCATGTCGACCGGCTACCTGTCGCGGCTGGAATCCGGTGCGCGGCAACCCACGGACCGAGCCGTGACCTACCTCGCCGACCGGCTCGGCATCAGCCCGGCCGAGTTCGCCGAGCCCGCCACCGCCTCGCTGGCCCAGAGCCTCACCCTGGCCGCCTCCCTCGACGTCGACGCCACCGGCGAGCTGCTGGCCGAGGCCGTCAAGGTCACCAACGAGCACGATCCGCTCCTGCGATGGCAGGCGCTGTGGCGCATCGCCGAGTGGCGCCGCCGTCACCTGGACTATGCCGAGGAGCTCGTCCATCTTCGCGAGCTGGTCGAGCTCAGCGAGCAGATCCGCATGCCCGAGCTGAATGTGCGGGCGCTGGCCCAGCTCGCCCGCTGCCTGCGGTCGCTGGGTGACATCCCCGCCGCCCTGGAAGCGGCCACGGCCGCGCACCGGCAGGCCGTACAGGCAGGATTGTCCACGCACGCCAGGGCGAGTGCCCTGCTGGCGCTGGTCTCAGCCGAAAGCGAGGCAGGCCGGATGCATGACGCCCGAGCGCACGCCGACGAGCTGACCGCGCTGGTCGCCGGCCGTACCGACACTCTGTGGGCCGAGGCGATATGGACCGGTGCCGCGGTCCTGTTCGCCCAGGGCGACATCGAGCGCGCCGGCGCCATGCTAGACGAGGCGCTGGAGCGCTTCGACGGGCGGGAGAACCTCGACCTGTGGCTACGGCTGCGCACCGCTGCCGCCGCCCTGCATCTGGGCACGTCGCCGCCCGACCTCGACCGCGCCCTGGCCTGCGTGCAGGCCGTCGAACCCGCCCTCCCCTTCGCGGGCACGCCCGCGCTGGAGCAGGCGGTGATGTCCCTGCGCGCGCAGATCGCCTTCCAGCGGGGGGACCTGGAACAGGCCAGGCAGCTGCTCGACCGGCTCGATGCGGCCGAGCTGCGGATGAGCCATCGGGGTCAGGCCCGGCTGGAGATCCTGCGCCACCAGCTCCTCATCGCCGACGGGCGGGACAAGGAGGGGCTGGCCGGGCTGAAGGCTCTGGCGCAGCAGGCGCAGGAGGAGGCGAACATCGACCTCGCCGCCGAGATCTGGCGCCTCACCGCCGAGTCCCTGGCTCAGTCCCACGAACGTACCCAGGTTGATCCCTGACCTCGACCGTCCCGCCTGATCTTCCGCTCGGGCGGGACGGTCCCGGACTAGGCGAAGTACTCGGCAAGCACCGGGGCGATGGCCGCCGGTTGGACGTCGTGGGTCTGCCCGGTGAGGACCCTGAGGGCGGCGTCCGGGAGTGTCTCGGCGAGCACCTTGGCCCCCTGGGTCATCCATGGCATCGTGCCGCCCTCGAGGACGAGTGTCGGCACGGTGAGCTCGGACAGTCCCTCGGGCATGGAGAAGTCGCCGGTGATGATCGAGTCGTAGACCAGGGTGTGCGCGATGCGTTCCATGCCGGGCCACATGGGCATGTCGTGCATGGGAGTGACGAACTCGGCCGGCATGCCGACCGCGTCGATCATGAACGAGTCGAGCATGTCGCCGCGGCGGCCCTCGGCCAGGAGTTGCTCCAGGTTCTGCCGGTAGTCGGCGCGGACCGGTGGGCGGGTGCCCTCGAGAATGAACGGTGCTTCCCATACGGCGAGCCGGGCGATGTCGGCGCCCCACAGGGCGGCTTTGAGTGCGAGGATTCCGCCGCCGGAAGACCCGTAGACCCCGGCGTTTCCGCCCGCCGCCGTGATGAGCGCCTGGAGGTCCTCGTACTCGCGCTCGGGTGCGTAGGGCGGGGTGTCGCCGCTGTCTCCCCGGCCGCGGCGGTCGTAGTTGAAGACCGTGAAGTCCTTGGCGAGGAGCTCGGCGATCCCGGCCAGGGCCCAGCGGTCGGTCGGTCCTGCGGCCATCATGATGATCGCGGGGCCGCTTCCGGAGCGGTCGTAGGCGATCTCGGTGCCGTCCCTGGAGACGACGGTGTGCAGACTCATATGTGATTCCTTAGGTTGGTTGGTTTTCGAGGGCTCGGGCCTGGTGCAGCCAGTCCGAGAACAGGTCGGGGTCGATGTCGGCGGGGGAGCGCAGCTTGACCCCGGCCATGCCCCGGCCTCCCGCGTCGAGACGACCGGACGGATCGGATAGCGACTGGCCCTTCCAGAAGCCGAAGGTCACGTAGGAGGCGTAGGCCTTGACGTAGCAGATCGGGGATTGGCCGGGCTTGTCGCCCGCGCTCCACACCGGGTGCCCCTGGTAGAGGGCGCCGGCTCCCGGGAGGGCGGCCTCGATGATCGGCAGGAGTTCGTCGGTGATCTGCTGCTGGGTCTCGGGCAGGGCGTTGAGGTAGTCCTGTAGGGAGGAGAACTTGGCCATGGGTGTCAGTTCCTGCCTGTGATCAGCCGGATGGTCGACGCGGGACAGTACGGCTCGGCCGCGCTGCCCGCCGGGAACCGGGTCATGCGGGTTGGTAGCTCAGATCCAGTACGCCGGTGGTGAAGGTGACCGAGCGGGTGAGCGCGAGCGGCACCTGTCCGACTCCCTCGGCGAACAGCCGCTGCCCGGAACCCAGCACGATCGGGTGCACCAGCAGCCGCAGCTCGTCGATGAGCCCTGCCTGCAGCAGCTCGCGAACCACGCTGATGCTGCCGGAGATGACGATCTTTCCGCCCGGCTGCTGCTTAAGCTGCTTGAGCGCGGTGGTGAGGTCGCCGTCGACGACGGTCGAGTTGTTCCAGCCGGCCTTCTCCAGGGTGGTGGAGGCGACCAGCTTGCTCATGCCGTTCAGCTGGTCGGCCAGCTCATCCTCCAGATCCGGCCAGACCGCGGCGAAGGATTCGTAGGTCGCCCGCCCCAGGAGCAGGGTGTCCGCTTCGGCGTACATGTCGGCGACGGCCGCTTCCAGCTCGTCGTTCAGGTAGGGGAAATGCCACGTCTCCGGCGCCTCCACCACACCGTCCAGCGAGATGAACAGTCCCGCCACGATCTCGCGGGTTTCGGTCATGCGAGCACTCCTTAGCTGGTCACCGGTAGGTGCTTCTACGATCCAGCGCCGGGGCGGGGTTCATCAACGCATGATCGCGCCACGAGCGTTTAGCCGCGCTCAATGAGGGGGCTCCGCTTCGCGCGGGATCGGACATTTACGGAGAGGGTTGGAACGGTGAGTGACGAGCTGGCGGAGCGTCTGCGGCAGGTGCGGGAGGCGCCCGGGCGTAGTCTGCGCGAGCTCGAGCGCGCCATCCACGTGAGCAGCTCCTCGCTGTCCGCGGAGAGCCACGCGGTGATGCGCGCGCGGACCGGTCACACCCTGCTCCAGCTCGGCCGGTTCGCTCAGGCGCGCGACGCCGCCACAGAGGCGGTCGAGGCGGCACGGGACATCGGCGACCGGCATCTGGAGGCGATCGGGCTGCGCGTGCTCGGCGCCGTGGCGCTCGGCGAAGGTGACGCCGCAGGTGCAATGGACCTTTTCAGAACGGCGCTGGCCCACGCCAGGGCGACGGGTTATCGGATGGCGGAGGCGCTGAGCCTGACCGACGTCGCGGAGGCCGCACGCGCTCAGGGCAGGGGTGAGCGGCCTCGGGCCATACCGATCCTCATCCCGTACGGCGAGACCTGCCTGGTGGCCGGCGATCGCGACGAGGCCATCCGCCGCCTGCATGAGGCCCTCGATCTGGCCACCGCACTCGGCCTTCGCCACTGGAGGTCCGAAGCACTCCGCCTGCTCGGCACCGCGGATCCCGAGGTGTGCGTCCCACCTGGGACACATCTGGGACAGCTGAGCGTCTCCGTATAACCGCACGTCAGCGGCCTGCCGGAGGGCTGCGTAACGCGGTGGGAGGCACGTCGCGCGAGCACGGACGGCGGCATCGGTGCCAGTCTCGGCGACGGAATCGAACACTGTTGAGCAAGGAGATCGACCATGGGACAGAACTTCTCCACGGCGAAGCTGCGTGAGGTGCTGGCGCGACACGTGGAGTCCGGGCACGTTCCCGGACTCGTGGCCTTGGTTGGCTGGGGCGGCCGGACACATGTCGAGGCGCTGGGAACGATGCGGCACGACGGTGGCGCGCCGATGCGCCGGGACACGATCTTCCGGATGGCCTCCACCACCAAGCCCGTCGCGATGGCGGCGGCGATGGTCCTGCTGGACGAGTGCCGCCTGCGCCTGGACGACGTGGTCGACGCGTGGCTGCCCGAGCTGGCCAACAGGCAGGTGCTCAAGCGCATCGACAGCGAGCTCGACGACACCGTGCCGTCACGACGCCCGATCACCGTGCGTGACCTGCTGACCTCCACCTTCGGGCTCGGCATGGACATGACGGCCATGGGCACGCCGATCCTGGGCGCGATCTTCGAGAACGGGCTCACCCCCGACCTGCCGGTGCCGATGCCCGGACCTGACGAGTGGATCCGCCGCCTGGGCACGCTCCCGCTGATGTACCAGCCGGGTGAGGTGTGGCAGTACCAGATCAGCCACGACGTTCTCAGCGTGCTGGTGGCCAGGGTCACCGGCCAGTCGTTCGAGTCGTTCCTCTGCGAGCGCATCCTCGAGCCGCTGGGCATGGAGGACACCGGCTTCCACGTGCCTGCCGGCCAGCTCGACCGCCTGCCGACCCTGTACGCCCCCGACGCGCAGACGGGGGAGTTCCACGTCTGGGACGAGGCCGAGGGTGGGCGCTGGAGCAGCCCTCCGGCATTCCAGGGCAGCGGTGGTGGGCTGGTCTCCACCGCCGACGACTACAACGCCTACTTCCAGATGCTGCTCAACGACGGGACGCACAACGGCCGGCGCATCCTGTCGCGGCCTGCCGTACAGCTCATGACCACCAACCGTCTCACCCCCGAGCAGCAGGCCGCCCGCCACGCCATGGCCGTCAACAACGTCCACCTCTCCTACGGCCAGGGCCAGCACGGCGGCTGGGGCTTCGGCATGGCGGTGCGCACCCATCGCGGCGACTACGCGCCGATCGGCCAGTTCGGCTGGGACGGCGGCGCCGGCACCTCCACCTACGCCGACCCGGCCAACCAGCTCGTCGGGATCCTGCTCACCCAGGTCGGCATGTCGGCACCGAACTCGGCCCGTCTCATTCACGACTTCTGGACCACCCTCTTCCAGGCCATCGACTAACCGAGCGCCTCGACGTGCTCCACAAGATCGCCGCAAGAGCCTGGAAGAGGTATACGTGTCAAACGCACGCCGGCGAGGGCTGCTCGCCGCAGTCCCGCTCGCGACCGTACTCGTGATCGCCACCGCTCCTGCCGCGTCCGACGTCTCCGGCGGGCTCACCCAGCCGGTCTTCTCCTACGCCATCCGCGAGCACGTCCAGGTGGAGTCGCCGGTCGACAGTAACGGCGACGGCAAGAAGGACCTGGTCCGGGTGGACATCATCCGGCCGAAGGAGTCCGGCGCCGGATGAAGGTCCCGGTGATCATGCACGAGAGCCCGTACTTCGACAAGCCCGGCGTCGGCTTCGAGCTCGACCACAAGCAGTACGGCGCTGACGGGAACCTGACGAAGTTCCCGCTGTTCTACGACAACTACTTCGTGCCACGCGGATACGCGTACGTCTCCGTCGACATGATCGGCACCAGGTTGTCCGATGGTTGCCCGACCTCCGGCGGCAAGTCCGACGTGCTGGGCGGCAAGGCGGTCATCGACTGGCTGAACGGCCGCGCCACCGCCATCGACGACAAGGGCCCTCCCGTCAAAGCCTCCTGGACCACCGGGCGCACCGGGATGATCGGCGGGCTCGCCATCGGCGTCGTCGTCTCCGGCGCAGCCCCTCGCCCGTGACCTGAGCTCACCTTCGTCCGCTCCGGCGCGCGGGCGGGTGGATCTCGCGGATGATCTGGATGAACGTCCGGACGCGCGCGTTGTCCTCGCCCGCCCGCCACAGCAGCCCGTACTCGATGGGCGGGGCGTCGCTGAAGGGCACGAAGGTCACCCCTGGCCTGGGGTAGTAGCGGGCACCTCGGGCGGCGACGACCGAGACGCCCTTGCCGACGCTGATGTGGGAGAGGACCTCCTGCCAGTAGGTGATGGGGGGCCCGTGCGGGATGGCCCGGCCCGACGGCGTCGCCCGCGGGTAGTGGTAGTCGAGCCAGTAGTCGGGGATGTTTCCCGTCATCGCCAGCAGGACGGTGTCGGCGAGGTCCTCCAGCGAGACCGTCTCACGCGCGGCGTAGGGATGCTCGTCCGACACCATGAGCGCGCGAGGCTCGGAGAAGACGACGGGCCCGACGGCGATGTCGGGCTCGTCGATGGGGAACTCGGTGAGCTGGAGGTCGATCCTGCCGCTGCGCAGCGGCCCGAGCGGGTCGCCGAGCGGCACCTCCTGGATGTGGACCTCGCAGTCGGGGTGGCGGACCCGGAAGAGGTCGGCCGCCTTGACGACGAGGTCGCCCGACCACAGGGCGGAGAAGCCGACACCCAGGGAGCCGGTGATGCCGCGGGCGGCACTGACGGCCTGCTCCAGCCCGGCGCCGATCTGCTGGTAGGCGGGGAGCAGGGTGTCGCGCAGTTGCTGTCCGAGAGCGGTGAGGCGGACCTCACGGCTGGTGCGTTCGAAGAGGGGCGCCCCGACCTGGCGCTCGAGCTTCTTGATGGTCTGGCTGATCCGGCCGGTGGTCAGGTGCAGGCGTTCTGCCGTGTGCCCGAAATGCAGTTCCTCGGCGAGGGTGAGGAAGGCTTCCAGCTCAAGTCGTTCTAGCACGTGTCCCTCCGTTGAGCCCTGCTAAAAGATCGTGCCAATAGGTCGTGTTGTTCGGTTCTGTGCATTGCTGGAGACTGAGGTGATGAGCAAGATCGTCGCGGTGGTCCGTACCTCCATCGACGGGGTCGTGGAGGAGTTCACACCGTTCTGGGACGAGGAAGAGGACAAATTCCAGCGGGGGCAGCTGTTCGCCAGCCGGGCCCTGCTGCTGGGGCGCAGGACCTACGACGCCATGTCGAAGGTGTGGCGGGCGCACGAGGGTGACTTCGCCGCCCGGATGAACGCGATTCCCAAGTACGTGGCCTCCACGACCCTGAGCGGCGCGGGCTGGAGCAGCGCCGTGCTCAGGGGCGACGTCGCCGACCGGGTCGCCGGGCTCAGGCGGGAGCCCGGCAGGGACCTGCTGGTGTACGGCAGCGCCACCCTGGTCAACCACCTGATCGGGCATGGGCTCCTGGACGAGCTCAGGCTGCTGGTGAACCCCGTCGTCGCGGGCGCCGGTCGGCGCCTGTTCCCGGAGGGCGTGCCCGTCACGACCTGGGCGCTCGCCGGGACCACCGTCTTCAGTTCCGGCTCCGTGGTGCTGGACTACCGCCCGATCTAGCGGAAGGCGGCGACGGCGCGCACGCCTTCCGGGACCAGCCGACCTTTCCCGTGGCGCCCGTAACGACGGTCATGATGAGCTCCTTCAGTCATGCGGCCTGGGCTGCCTCGTGTCAGCAGAACACCTGCTTGACGAGGGTGTCGGTGAGCTTCTGGAAGTCCTTGGCCGGGGCCTCTGGTCGCGTCGTCGATCCAGGTCACTGAGGCGGTCAGCGTCTTGGTGCCGTCGGGTGAGCTGTACATCAGCGTGCCGTAGCCGTGTGGCGGGCTGCCGTTGTGCTGGTAGACCGTGCCGCAGCCCGGACCCAGGTCCTGCACGAACAACCCGAGTCCGTAGCCCATCGTGGGGTTGGGTTCGCGCATCTGGGTCAGCAGGTTGGCGGGCAGGGCGCAGGATACGCCGCTTCATCTGCTCGGCGTAGGAGCGGCCGGTGACCTTCGCCGGTGTAGTTGAACAGCCCGCTGGTGTGCTGCAACAGCATGCGCACCGTGATGCGCCGATCCAGCCCGAGGTCGGGGAGGTAGTCGGCCGCCGGGGCGTCCAGAGCGACCTTGCCCTCGGCCACCAGTTGCAGCACCAGCGTCGCGGTGAACGGCTTGACCACGCTGCCCGTCCAGAACCGCCCGTTCGTCGACGGCTTGGCGCGCTGGCCCAGCCTGCTCACCCCGGCGCTGCCGGTCCAGTCACCCCGCTCATCGTGCACGCGCACCTGGATCCCGGAGAAACCGGCATCGACGTACGCCTGCGCGGCCTGCTGCAACTCCGGGCGGTCCGGCCCGGCAGCAGCCGTGGCGGGGGCGGCAGCCCCGGCCAGGAGCGCGAGCACCGGCACCTTGATCACGGTCTTCATGATCCCTCTTCTTCGGTGTGTGGTCAGGCGGCGTCGAGGGCCTCGGTGATCTTGCGCATCATCTCGGCCATGGTCGGGCTGGGCGGACCCTGGTGCGTACGGGCCGAGGGCCTCGATCGCGACCAGGATGGTGCTGCGGAAGTTGGCGGCCTCGGCCGGGTCCTGCTGGTTGAGCAGGCTCACGCTCGCGGTCAGGGCGGGCAGCACCTGGTCGGCCAGCTCGGCCGTGGTCTTGCCCCACTTCACGCCCTTGGGCGCCTGCGACAGCACGTGCCCGGCCAGACCGGTCGCCGAGGTCAGCGCGATGGAACCGTGCGTGGCGACCTTGTGGGCCGACTCGGCGATACCGGCGGCCGACATCAGCGACACGGCGCCCCAACCGGCGAGGCGGAGGGTCAGCTTGTCCTGGTCGGTGAGGGTGATGGTCATGATGTGCTCCTTCAGTGCTTCATGTCGGGGTGGTAGAAGCAACTTTGGCCGACCGCTCTGATGCCGGGCTGTTGCCGTCCTGACGCGGTCGCTGACACCGGCTTCTACGCGTTGACCAGGGTCTGGTGCTCGCCGGCCGCATGCGCGCCCGCCTTGCGAGCACGCCCGCCATGGCGCCGACGAAGGCGGTGGAGGCTGTCGATGGAGGAGGAGGCGAGCACGGCAAAGCCCCTTAGTGCAGCTTCTTTCAGCGGGCCGTGACCCGGACGATCATCGGATCTCCCGCCGGACGGCCGAGGCGGTCTCCGCTCCACAGCCGCGATTCCATGTCACCCGGTGGGAGATCAGGCAGGTCACCGTGTGCACGCCGCCGTACCAGCTCTGGACGGCGAGGGCCCGAAGTCCGGGATCGACCGCGACGTCGACCTGGCCGTTCGTCCCGGCGACCACGGCTCGGTAGGAGCCCGCGAGCACGGTCATCGCTCCGCGTCGCGCGGCGGACATACCGGCCAGGACGAGCAGGTTGTTCATCGGGATCGATCGCCTTCCGGGAGAGGAGCGGGTGCCGGTCACGTCGCCGAGACCGGCACCCACGCCGCCACCCGCAGGTGGGCGCAGGGACATGCATCACCGTGCGGAACCCGCTGACCTGCGGTCACACGCAGGTCCCCGCCTGTCCCAGACGGGACACCCCTCGAGGGTCAGGCGAGCACGGAGGAGAAGCCGTCCAGCGCAACCCAGGTGATCTTGGTGACGGTGTTGCCGCCCAGCACGGTGAGCTGCCCCTTGGGGTCGGCCTCCACCCGGCAGGCGAGCAGTCCGTTGACGTTGTTGCGCGGGCACAGTCCTCTGGTCAGCTTCGGTACGGCAAGCCCGGAGGGCAGCGTGCCGAGCACGGCGTCGGCGGTGAAGGAGACGTTCGCGCCACCGCGCAACTGCAGGAAGGTCGTGCCCGCGATGCGTACCGCGCGCGCCTGGGGCGCGTCGCCGGGAAACGGGGTGACACCCGTACGCAGGACGATCGGCTTCCACCCGGCAACGATCTCGACCCCCTCCGAAGCGGCGGCTGAAGCAGGAGCGGCCAGGACGGTCGAGGAGGAAACGAGGGCGACGGGCAGGGTGGTCAGCAGCGTGCGGCGGCTGGGCGGGTTCATGGGGTTCTCCGGAGGGGTTCAGGCCCAGGGGGCGGCGAAGCAGTCGAGGTCGATCCAGCTCACCCGGCTGCTCGCGGTCGCGCCGTACGCCCAAAGCTCACCGGCGGCGTTCGCCTCCACCTCGCAGGCGGCCACGCCGTACGTCATGTTGCGCGGGACGGTGGCGCGCACCGGGCGGCTGGGGGTCAGCCAGGGCGGCAGCGTCCCGATCGGGCCGTCGGCTGCCAGATCGCAGCCGAGAGAACCACGCAGCTGCAGCTGGGTGGTGCCGCCGATGCTGACCAGCCGTGCCCGCGGCACGCGCTGGTCGGTGTGCGGGGTGACGCCGTCGGCGGGGGTGATCGGGCTCCAGCCGGCCACGACCTTCACGCCCTGCACGGGCGGGTCGGAGGTGTAGACGCACACGCTGGCCACCCGGCCGCGGTCGGCGTCGCCGTTGAGCCCGAACAGGAGCTGGACCCGCCCGCCGACGGATTCCAGGGCCAACCCCTCGGGCTCGCGCCAGGGCAGTCCGGGCAGCGCCGTGATGCGGGTGATGCGGGGCGCAGCTCCGGGATCGGCCCAGGAAACGGTCGAGATGCGGGTGTTGCTGGTCTCGTAGGAGTCGGAAGGGTCGCCGGTGTAGAGGTAGAGCAGGTCGCCGAGGGTGGCGAACCCTTGGAAGGTGCCGGCGACCTCCTCCGGGTGCGCGATCGTGGCGGCAGGGGCGGCGGCGGGCTTGCCGGTGGCCGGATCGATGGCGTAGCGGGCGTAGAAGTGACCGGCGGTGGTGCGGTAGCGGATGGTCAGCCAGTTGCCGACCGGATCCACGGTCGGCGCGCAGACCAGCGTGCCGGGCACCGGGCTGAAGGGCGCCAGCAGGACGCTCGCGCCCATGTCGATGCTCTGGCCGGGCAGGAAGGGGAAGCGGGTGACCCTGGTGCCGAACCCCTTGCGCACCGGCCCGGCCTCCGACCACAGATGGGTACGGCCCGCCAGGTGCTGGGCACCGATCTGGTAGCCGTGCCCGAAGCCGTCCAGATGCATCCAGTCCCGCACCAGCCCGGTACGGCGGTCCACCCGGTTCACGCACAGATTGCCCTCATCGGGTGCCGTGTCGCGGTCACGGAGCTGGATGACGAACAGATCGTGCGTGGCCGGATCGACGGCCAGCGACTGCATCGCGGGCCCGTGATGCAACCGGGTACCCGCCAGCACGCGCCCCCAGGGACCGGATAAGTCAAACATGCGCATGATCATACAGATGGATGATCATGCCTGGAGTAAGTCTTCCTCCTCACGCTCGATCTCGTCGGCCGGTGCCCCGAGCTGGGCTCATCCTTGGGGGATGGATCGTGCGCCGCGGGCGCGGTGTGGTGGGTCGATGCCCCAGCTGATGATCCGGCGCGGGTGGATCCGGATGATCGGCCCCGGCACACGCGCCGCGCTGTCGGTCGGGGTGTCGATGGCCTCCGCGGTGCCGCGGATCTCCCGGCACCGGATGCTGTCCACGCCACCGGGCATGTCGTCGAGCACCACGGCCGCCCGCGCAGTGGCCTGGGCGTTGCGGTACTTGCGGCTGGACCCCATGGCGTGCCCGCCGATGTCGATGGTGTCCGTCGCCGGGTTGTAGTAGCAGGACACCGGGTTGACCTGGGGGCCGCCGTCCGGCGCCACGGTGGCGAGCCGTCCATGCCGAAGGCTGGAGATGTAGGCGATCTCGCCCTCGGTGAATCTCACGACGTCACCAGCACGATCTTCCCCCGGGCATGGCCGGTCTCGATCTCCCGGTGCGCGTGGGCTGCCTCATCGAGGGCGAACTGCTTCCCGACGGGCACGACCAGGCGTCCCTTCTCGTACAGGGAGACGAGATCGGACAGCCGGACGGCGGAGCGGTCGGTGCCGATCCTGCGCACGCCGATCCGGGACTCGGCCTGCCAGTCCGCCACGGTGATAGCGCGATCAGGACCGCCGAGCAGCTCCACGGCGACGTCGTTGGCCTCACCGCCGATGCAGTCCAGCGAAGCGGTGATGCCGTCGGGCACGAGCTCTCTGACCCGGTCGGCGAGCCCCGGCCCATAGGCCACCGGGATGGCGCCGAGGTCAGCCAGATAACCATGGTTTCGCGCACTGGCCGTCCCGACTACCGTGGCTCCACGAGCCACGGCGAGCTGCGTCGCGAACGACCCCACGCCACCGGCCGCCGCATGGATCAACAGGCGGTCGCCGGCCGCGATGGCAAGCGCGTCGAGGGCGGTGTCTGCGGTCTGCCCGCTGGCCGACAGCACCCCGCCCTCCGCCCAGGGCATGGTCGCTGGCATGTGTACGGCGTTCGCCGCAGGAACCACGACGGCCTCGGCGTAGCCAAGCGCGTCCATGAACGCGATGACCCTGTCCCCGGCCACGAACCCGGTGACGTCGCTTCCGACCGCATCGACAACCCCGGCGACCTCGTTGCCCAGCCGAGCAGGGAACACCGCCTGCTGATACTGGGCGAAAATACCCCGCCGGTAGGCGGCGTCGAAGGGTTGCACACCGGCGGCCTTCACCCGGATGCGGATCTCGTGCGGGGCGAGAGGCGCATCCTCCACCTCGACGAGGCGCAGCACCTCCGGCTCGCCGTACTCGCTGAACACCACAGCTCTAGCCATCTCTCGTTCCTTTCACGGGCGTCGTCGTGGACGAGTTCGAGCATCAATCAAACACATGACATTTGTCAATCAAACAATTAGATGATGTACTGGCGCGGTGACTGACTCTCAGGCGCCTCGCCGGCACCGCGGCCGGACCGAGCGCGACGCCGCGGCCGAACGAACCCAGGAGAAGATCCTCGACGCCGCCATGGCGGAGTTCGGCGCGAAGGGCTACTCGGGGGCACGTACGGCAGGCATCGCCGCCCGCGCCGGGGTCAACCAGCAGTTGATCGCCTATTACTTCGGCGGCAAGCAGGGCCTGCTCGACGAACTCCGACGCCGCTGGTCCGACCGGCAGGACGGGTTCACCCCAGAAGGAGGCACGTTCGCCGAGTCGCTGGAGGCGTACCTGGACGCCACCCTCGATCACCTGGATTGGGCCCGCTTGGTGGTGTGGCAGGCACTGGGGGACGGTCCCGGCGAGGGAGCGGAGAAGGCCTACCAGGCGCAGCGCGAGCGGGTCGAGGAGGGGACACGCCGCATCCGCGCCCGCCAGCGTGACGGGGAGCTCAGTGATTCCGTGTCCGCGGAGTTCATCGTGCTGTTGGAGCACATGGTCGCTTTCGCACCGGTCGCGATGCCGCACCTGGTGCGTGACATCCTCGGCGTGGCTCCCGATTCGCCGGAGTACCGGCAGCTGTGCCGAGACCAGCTCGTTGCACTGCTCGCACGCTCAAGTGAAGGAGCCGTCTGATGAGCATCGACGACGTCCTGGCCGTCGCCCGCGCCGGGCTGCGCCGACTCACCCCAGCCGAAGCCGCCGAGGCCACCCGCAACGGCGCCCGCCTGGTCGACATCCGCACGCAGCTCCAACGGCAGACCGACGGCGAGTTACCCGGCGCCATCGTCATCGAACGCAACGACCTCGAACGGTGCCTGGACCCCACCAGTGGCGAACGCCTTCCGGAAGCCACCGA
Organism: Nonomuraea sp. NPDC050556; assembly: GCF_044457355.1. Classification (NCBI taxonomy): domain Bacteria; kingdom Bacillati; phylum Actinomycetota; class Actinomycetes; order Streptosporangiales; family Streptosporangiaceae; genus Nonomuraea; species Nonomuraea sp. NPDC050556. The sequence continues at coordinate 520,567 of NZ_JBITGU010000001.1, forward strand.
GAAAGACATCCCGTGGATCGTGATCTGCGACCAGGGTGACTCCTCCTCCCTGGCCGCCGCCTCCCTGCGCGCGATCGGCCTGCGCAACGCCACCGACGTCATCGGCGGATTCCAGGCCTGGAAACAGGCGAGACCCATCTACTTGGACCACAACGCCACCACCCCCGTCGATCCGCGAGTGCTGCAGGCGGCCCTGCCGTACCTGACCCAGCACTTCGGCAACCCCTCCAGCAGCCACGCCTACGCCGCCGAGCCGCACCGGGCGCTGGAGCGCAGCCGTACCCAGGTCGCCGACCTCATCGGCGCCCGGCCCGAGGAGATCGTCTTCACCGCGGGCGGCTCCGAGGCCGACACCCTCGCCATCTGCGGCCTGCGCGGGCGGCGCGGCGGCACCATCGTGACCCAGCCCACCGAGCACCCCGCCGTCCTGCAAGCCTGCCGGAGCCTCGAAGACCAGGGCATCACCACCACCTACCTGCCGGTTGACGAGTACGGCCGCGTCAGCCCGGACGACCTGGAGGCGGCGCTGGACGAGCGCACGCTGCTGGTGTCGATCATGCACGCCAACAGCGAGACCGGCACGATCCAGCCCATCCGCGAGCTGGCCGCCATCGCCCGGCGGCACGGCGTGGTGTTCCACACCGACGCCGCGCAGACCGCGGGGAAGATCCCGATCGACGTGGACGAGCTCGGCGTCGACCTGCTGACCGTGGTCGGCCACAAGATGTACGCCCCCAAGGGCATCGGCGCCCTCTACGTCCGCGCCGGAACCCAGCTCCGCCCGATCATCCACGGCGGTGGCCAGGAGGGCGGCCTGCGGTCCGGCACCGAGAACGTCGCCCTCGCCGTCGCACTGGGCACCGCAGCCGAGCTCGCCCGCCCGGGAGATGATCTCGTACGGCTCCGCGACCTGCTCCAGCACGAGCTGGAACGCCTCCTCCCCGGCCGGGTCCACCTCAACGGCCATCCAACCGACCGCCTGCCCGGCACCCTGAACGTCAGCATCGACGGCATCCGCGGCCGCGACCTGCTCGCGGCCGTACCCGAGATCGCCGCATCCACCGGCTCTGCCTGCCACGAAGGAGCCGACACGCCCTCAGCCGTCCTGAGCGCGATGGGAGTGCCGCCCGAGCGCGCCCTGGGGGCGCTGCGGCTCACCCTCGGCCGCTCGACCACCGAGCACGAGATCCGCCGGGCGGCCAAGCTGCTCGCCGAGCGTCTGACCTCGTCGAGCAGGGCGGCCGTCACCACACCACAGGAAGCGCGATGAGCCCACCGGTCAGCACGTCCGTCCGCACCCGCAGCTCGTCCACGGGTACGGCCAGCCGCATCGCCGGGAAGCGCGGGACGAGCTGGGAGAACACGGCGGTCAGCTCGATGCGGGCCAGAGGTGCGCCCAGGCAGTAGCGAGCCCCCTGCCCGAAGGTCAGATGCGCAGAATCGCGGCGGGCGATGTCGAACCGGTCGGGGTCGGGGAAGGCGGCGGCGTCGTGGTTGGCGGCGCCGTTCTCCAGCAGAACCAGGTCACCCTCGCGGATCGTGACGCCGCCGAGCGCGATGTCCTCGCGGGCGTAGCGCGGGATCCCGCCGGTGGCCCTGGCAGGGACCCGGAGGATCTCCTCCACCGCCGGGGCCAGCAGCTCGGGATCCTTGATCAGCGCCTGGTGCTGGTCGGGGTGGGCCAGCAGCCACAGGGCGCCCCAGCCGATGGCGACCACGGTCGTCTCGTGCCCGGCGAACAACATCGCCATGGCCAACATGGCGACCTCGTCGTCGGCGATGCCTTCGGCACACAGCCGGGAGATGAAGTCATCACCGGGCTCGACGCGTTTGCGGGCGACGAGCTGCTGGCCGTACCCGAAAAGGTCGGCGAGCCCGCGCTCGGACCGCTCGCGGTCGGTCACGTCACCGACCGCCTCTGACCAGGCGCGGAACTGGTCACGATCCTCGTACGGCACGCCGAGCAGCTCGCAGATCACCAGGATCGGCAGCGGCAGGGCCAGCCCCGCGTGCAGGTCGGCGGGCGAGGTCAGCTGGTCGAGGAGCTGTGTGGTCAGCTCCTCCACACGCGGGCGGAAAGCACGCATGCGCTTGGGCGAGAACTGCGGCTGGAGCAGCGCGCGCAGCCGGGCGTGGTCGGCCTGCTCGGTGTCGAAGTCGCCCAGCGGCCCGCCGAACAGCACCGAGTCGCCGGAGCGGGCCGCGTTGTCCGGGTCGCGGTGGGCGCGGCCCAGGCGTTCGTCATCCAGCAGGTCGCGGACCTGCTCGTAGCCCGTGACCAGCCAGGCTTCGTGTCCAACACGGGTCCTGACCCGGTGGATCACGCCTTGGTCCTGGAGCTCGCGCAGCCGGGGTGCGGGTGCGAGGAGATCGGGGAGCTCGAACGGCAGTTGAGGGATCATGCCTTCCTCCGTTTGTATACTCGCTCGTAAACAAAGCTATATGTAGACTTTGTAGTAGACAAGAGGGGGTGGGCGATGACGGTCACGCGCATGCGCAGGGCCGAGCGACGCGAGCAGATCCTCGACGCCGCCACCAGGGCCTTCGCTCGCGCCGGGTACACCGCCACCAGCCTCGACGATGTCGCCGGAGAGGCCGAGATCACCCGAGTGATCCTCTATCGCCACTTCGAGTCCAAAGCCGACATGTACCGTGCGGTGCTCGATCGCGCCTGCGTGCGACTGGCTGACACGGTCGGCACGGGAGAGTTCGACGAGAACGCCCTCCCGGCCCTGCTCCGCGCCGCCTCCGCCGATCCTGACGGCTTTCGCCTCCTGTTCCGCTACGCCGCCAGGGAGCCGGAGTTCCGCGACCTGACCGATGCCCTCACCGCCGGATCGGGAGAGATCGCGCGGCAGAACCTCGCCAGGCGCATCCCGCCGGGGCCGTGGCTGGAGTGGGCGGCCGATTTGATCCCCACGGTGATCATCGAGGCGGTCATGTCCTGGCTGGACGCCGGGCAGCCCGACCCCGAGCAGGCAGCCGACCGGATCGGGCGGCTCGTGGAGGGCGTCCTCCAGAGCGCCCTGCCGTCCTAGCGCCCCGAGGGCGCGCCGGACCAGATCTGGATCGCCCAGGACGAGTCGACGGTGTATCCGGGAACCCCTGCTCGGGTTCCCCCACCTGACGAGAAGGTCGTGTTTGGGCGCCCTGCGACGGGAGGGCTCGCCGGTCTTCCCTTCGCGATCAGACCTCGACCGCGCGCCACCCGCGCCCGAAGACGTTCAGCACGTGGCGAAACTGGGCTGATGGGCGGTGAAACCGGGGCGAGGGTGTGGTGAAACCTGGACCCGCGACAGTTGCCCCATGAGCATCACTGAAATCGGCAACGCCGGGCCCAGGACGGGTCCCCTGAATGATACGGACCTCGCCGTCCGGGCCGAAGGGCTGGTCAAGGTGTTCGGCGAGCACCGGGCCGTCGACGGCATCGACCTGGAGGTAAGGACCGGAGAGATCTTCGGTGTCCTCGGGCCCAACGGCGCGGGCAAGACCACCATGCTGCGCATGCTCGCCACCCTCCTCAAGATCGACGCCGGTCGGGCTGAGATCTTCGGGGTCGACGTGGCGGAGGCTCCCCACGTGATCCGGCAGCTCGTCGGCGTCACCGGGCAATACGCCTCGGTTGACGAGAATCTGACGGCGCGTGAGAACCTCTGGCTGTTCGGCCGTCTCCAGGGAGTCGCCTCCCCGCGGGCCAAGAAGATCGCCGTGGAACTTCTGGGCCAGTTCGGTCTGGAAGAGGCAGCGGACAAGCCGATCTCCCAGTTCTCCGGCGGCATGCGGCGCAGGCTCGACCTCGCCGCCAGCCTCATCACCCGCCCCCCGCTGATCTTCCTCGACGAGCCCACCACCGGCCTCGACCCGCGTACCAGAGGCCAGATGTGGGACACCATCCGCGGCCTCGTCGCCGGTGGATGCACGGTCCTGCTCACCACGCAGTACCTCGACGAGGCCGACCAGCTCGCCGACCGGATCGCGGTGATCGACCAGGGCCGCAAGGTGGCCCAGGGCACCCCGGACGAGCTGAAGACCATGGTCGGCAACTCCACCCTGCAGCTCCTGCTGCACGAGCCGGGCCAGGTGCCCACCGCAGCGGACATCGTCCGCCGGGTGCTCGGCACCGAGCCGGTGCTCAGCCCCGAGCGCGGCCGGCTCAACGTCGCCCTGGAACAGGCCGACCTGGCCGCCGACGTCCTGATCGCCCTGCGCACCGCAGGGGTGTCGGTGTCCTCGGTGAGCGTCGACAAGCCCAGCCTGGACGAGGTGTTCCTCGCCCTGACCGGCCACGGAACCACCACGGAGGACCAATGAGCACCACACTGATGGAACGCGAAGCCGTACGGCCCGCAGATCGCGTCGCGGCAGCGCGGCGGCACGTCTCGATCGGCGAGACGTTCGCCCAGACGCTGACGATGGCCTGGCGGGCGCTCATGAAGATGCGCCGCAACCCCGAGCAGTTCTTCGACGTCGCGCTGCAGCCCATCCTGTTCACCGCGATGTTCGCCTACATCTTCGGCGGCGCCATCGCCGGGAACGTGAGCAACTACCTGCCGCTGATGATCCCCGGCATCCTCGCCCAGACCGTGCTCACCACGTGCATGGCCACGGGTACGCAGCTGCGTGAGGACCTGGAGAAGGGCGTGTTCGACAGGTTCAAGTCGGTGCCCATCGCCAGGATCGCACCGCTGGCCGGGCCGATGGTGGCCGACCTGCTGCGCTACACGATCGCCGCGACGCTGACCTTCGGCATGGGCATCCTGATGGGCTACCGTCCGGGCGGCGGCGTGGTGGGCGTGCTCGCCGCGATCCTGCTGGCGATCTTCACGGGCTGGTCGCTGGCGTGGGTCTTCACCTGGGTCGGCACGATCGCCAGGAGCGCCCAGGCCGTGCAGGGCATCTCGATGATGATCCTGTTCCCGCTGACGTTCCTGTCCAACGCGTTCGTCCCGGTCGAGACGCTGCCGGGCTGGCTCGCCACCTTCGTCAAGTTCAACCCGGTCTCGCACCTGGTCACGGCGGCCCGCGACCTGGCCAACAACGCCGTCGTCAGCAGCGCGGTGGCCTGGACGCTGGTCGCCGGCGTGGTGGTGATCGCGATCTTCGCCCCGCTGTCGGTCCGCAGCTACCGCCGCCACATGTGATCGGCGAGGGCCCGCGCCTCCTCCAGGAGGTCCGGGCCGGTTCGCTCGCCGTACTCGGCGCGAACCTCGGCGAGCAGCTCCGGAGAGACGTGCTTCTCGACCCGATCGAAGGCCATGCTGGGCGCGGTGCGGTTGTAGGAGAACCGCTCGGCCAGCACCAGGAAGGCGACCGCGTCGCGCGGCGCCATGGCCCCGCGCACCAACCCCCAGGCGCCCACGGCGAAGAACATCGATCCGCACAACGGGTAGTCGAGGAAGGCGGCTCCGCTGGACAGCATGGCCCGCACCCGTACGGTGCCCCAGTCGTGGAACAGCCGCTCGCCGTACTCCAGGTCGGCCGGTTCCGTGGCGTGAAGGGCGTGCGCGGTCAGGGCGAGCGCCTCAGCGGAGATCATCCAGGGCTCCAGCCCGTTCGGCACGAAGCCGGCGAAGCGGATGTCGCGCGAGCGCGACACGTTCTGGCGGTAGAGGTCCAGGGCCGAGGCGATCTCGCCGCGGGCCAGGGCGAGCTCCGCGGTCCACTGGGGAAGCGCCGTATAGCCGCCGAGCGACGTCCCCAGGTCCCTGATCTTCGCGATCTTCTCGAGTTCCGCCTCGGCGGCCTTCAGGTCGCCCTCGGCCAGGGCGCCGGACAGCAGCACCGAGCGAAGCTGCGCCTCGTCGTCGGTGGCACCGAGCCGGGTCAGGGTCGGCAGGGCGGCGCGTGCATGGCTGATCGCCCTCTCCCGGTCGCCCAGTTGCCTGGACAGGTGGGCGAGCACGGTGTGCAGGGTGGCCGCGAGCCATGGCCCGTCGTCCGCATCGATGAGCCGCAGAGCGCGTTCGCTCGCCACGATCGCCCCCCTGACGTCGCCGGCGTTCTCCAGGACATGGGCCTGCATCTGCGAGGCCATCAGCGCCTCGGTGCGATCGGCGCTCCGGCTCAGCTTTGCGAGCCCGGACAGGGCGTGCTCCGGCGGCTGGGAGCCGACCATGACCCTGGCCATCGCCGCGATCCTGGTGTCCGTCGTGTCGTGAACGGGCAGCCTGCCGAGCAGTTCGAGCAGGCCGGTTCCTGCGGTGTCGGTGGTGATGAGGAAGTTCATCAGCGTGCACAGCAGGGCGGTCCTGGTGACGTCCTCGAGCTCCGGCGGCGGATACCAGCCGGAGAACGCCTCCACGATCGCGTCGCCGAGCGCGATGATCCGCGCGTGGTCACCGCGTACGGACCACAGCCCGCCCACGCCGCCCAGCAGGTGGACCATCGCCACCCGGTCGGACTCGGCCAGCGCCTGGCGGAGCAGCTCTGACAGGTTGCCCTCCTCGGCGGCCAGCGCGTCCACCGACGCGAACTGGTCCCGGCCGAGCAGCACCGAGGAGTTCGCCGCGACGTGGTCGATCCCCCACGCCCGCAGCGCCGCGTGGGCGGCGGCCTCCTCGCCCGCCTCCGCCAGCCGCATCCGGCCGAACTCCCGCACGGTCTCCAGCATCCGGTAACGAAGCCCGTGACCGGTCTCGCGGACGCTCAGCATCGACTGCTCGGCCAGAGCCTGTACGGCGGGCAGAGCGTCGCCGCCGAGCACGTGCTCGGCGGCGGCCAGCGTGAAGCCGTCGGCGAAGAGCGCCAGCCACCGCAGCGCCCGCCGTTCCGCCTCGTCCAGCAGGTTCCACGACCAGTCGATGACCGCCAGCAGCGTCTGGTGCCGGTCGGGGGCGCTGCGATCACCGCCGCGAAGCAGGGCGAAACGGTCGGCCAGGCGGCGGCCGATCTCCTCCACCGACATCACCCGGACCTTGGCCGCGGCCAGCTCGATCGCGAGCGGCAGCCCGTCGAGCCGGGTGACGATGTCGGCGACCGCCTCCCTGGCCGCGCTGGCGCCGGGGCGCGCCGCCCTCGCCCTCTGCAGGAACAGCTCGACCCCGTCGGTCGTGCCCAGCTCCGCCAGCGGGTAGACCTGCTCGGCCGCGATCGCGAGGGGAGCGCGGGAGGTGGTGAGCACCCGCAGGTCGCGGGTCGTGGCGGTGAGGAAGGCGACCAGGTCGGCGACGGCGCCGATCACGTGCTCGCAGTTGTCGAGGATCAGCAGGGACGGGGCGCGGTCGAGGTGCTGGGCGATCCTGGCCCGGGTGTCCGTCCGCTGCTCGGGGGTGAGAGTGCGGCGCCCGCTGACGGAGTCGCGGACGCCGAGCGCGGAGCCGACCTCGCCGACGACCCCCTCGGGCGAGGACACGCCGACGAGCTCGATGAAGTGCGTGACGGGCTGCGTGGCGTTCCTGCCGACCACGTGCGCGAGCCGGGTCTTGCCCAGCCCGCCGGGACCGATGATGGAGACCACCCGGCTCGTGTCCAGCAGCGCGCCGACCGCGCGGATGTCGTCGTCGCGGCCGAGCAGCGACGAACCGTCGTAGAGGAGCCCTTCGCGCACCGGCCGGTCGGCGGCCAGCAGCCCGGCGTGCACCCGGGCGAGCTCCGGCCCAGGATCGGCGCCGAGGTGGTCGGCCAGGTCGGCGCGGTAGCCCTCGTAGCGCTGCAGCGCCGCCGCTGCCCCGCGGACCGCGGCCTCGCTGCGCAGCAGGCACGCCATCACTTCCTCGTCGTGCGCCCGAGCGTCCGCCGCCTCCTCCAGCAGCGGCAGCGCACCCTCGTGATCGCCGCTCCTGCTCCGCGCCACGGCCAGCACCCGGCGCGCCACGGCCAGGTGTCCTGCCGCCTCGGCGCGGAGGTCGGCCAGCGCGCCCGCGGCTGTGGCCAGGCCGTTCGCCGCCAGGAGGAGCGCCTCCTCGGCGAGGCGGCGGGCCTCCGTGAGCTCCCCGTCGCCCAGCGCCGCCCTCGCCCGCCGTACCAGGGTGGCGAGCAGCAGCGCGTCCACCTCTTCTGCGGGCACCCCCAGGCGGTAGCCGCTCGCCGTACGCACGAGGGCTTCGGCCGAGGTGGCCGTGCGGGTGCGGGAGACCACCACCTGCAGCGCCTTCGTCGGTCTGGCCGGTGGCTCGGCTCCCCACAGCGCCTCGACGAGCTGGTCGTCGGTGGCGCCCGATCGGCCGCGCATCGCGAGGACCGCCAGCAGGGACTGCGCGCGATCACCGATCACGCGCGCGCCGCGCCAGCGCACGTCGTCGAGAAGCGTCAACACAAGAGGCACGCAGCCAGCCTACGGTTACCTGGACGCAAGATCCGCTTCGTCGGGCCCTCAGGCAAGTTTGGCCAGGGCCGATGCCTCCTTGTCCGGGTCGAGCCCGACCTTCGCCCGGTCCGCGCGCAGCTTCGGGTCGCCCTCGCGGCCCAGCCACGCCCACGTGTCCGCGACCGTCTCCGCCACGGGCCGGCACATCAGCCCCGCGTCGAAGGCGGCCGACACGTCGCCGTCGTGCATGCCGCCGTACTCCTCGTCGTCGGGCAGGTAGATCGGCAGCTCCACCCAGGGGCTGATGCCGAGCTCGTCGAGCAGCCCCTGCGGCGCCCACACCAGCGAGGCGTCCGACCCCGTGACCCGCACGCACAGGTCGAGCAGCTCGCCCATCGTGGTGTGCCCGCGACGGCTCACCGCGTTGTAGGCCCCGCCGAGCCCGGCGGAAGCGGCGGAGAGCATCCAGGAGGCCAGGTCGCGCGCGTCGAGGTACTGCAACGGCCGGTCGGGCGTCCCGGGAGCCAGGACCTGACCGCCGCGCTCGATCCTGCGCAACCACCAGGGCAGCCGCCCGATGTTCTCGTACGGCCCGATGACCAGACCGGCCCGCGCCAGCAAAGCCCGCTCGCCGAAGGCCCGCAGCACGGCGAGCTCGCCGCCGCGCTTGGCGATCGCGTAGTCGGAGCTGCCCGTGTCGTCGGGGTCGCCGTCGACGACGGGCGCGCTCTCGTCGAGGCCCAGCGGCACCGGCCACGTGTAGACGGACCTGCTGGACACGTACCCGTAGTGCCCGGCCCGGTCGGCGAGCAGCTCGGCGGAGTCGCGGATCACGCTCGGCGCCCCGCTCCAGGTGTCGATCACCGCGTCCCACGTGCCGTCGCCGAGCGCCGCGCCCAGGGCGGCGCGGTCGGTCCTGTCGACGGTGATGTCGGCGGGGGCGCTGGTGCCGCGGTTGAGCGTGGTCACCTCGTCACCGCGCTCCTTCGCGGCCTCGACGACCGCCCTTCCAACGAAATGCGTGCCGCCGAGCACGAGAAGTCTCATGGCACCCATCCTGGCCCGGCCGCCGATCACCCAACACCGAGTTCACCAGGGGCGTAGCTCTACGGAGCGAACCGCTCGAACGCCTCGGCGAGCGCGTCGCGCATGCCGTTGCTCCCGGTGTGTCCCGAGTCCTCGATGACCACCAGCTCGGCGTCCGGCCACGCCTGGGCCAGCTCCCAGGCCGTACGCACCGGGCCGCCCATGTCCAGGCGGCCGTGGACGAGCACGCCGGGGATTCCGGCCAGCTTGTCCGCCTCGCGAAGGAGGATCCCGTCCTCCAGCCAGGCGTTGTTGGCGAAGTAGTGCGCGCAGATCCGGACGAAGGCCACCGCGGCGTCCGCCGGGCGGTCGCTGTAGGCGTTCGGCTTGCCGTTCGGCTCAGCGGAGATGACCGCGTCCTCCCAGGCCAGCCAGTCGTGCGTGGCCTTGTCCCTGACCGCGGCGTCGGGGCTCTCCATGAGCCTGGCGTACGCGGCGACCAGGTCGCGCTCGTGCGCGGGCGCGCCGGCCCTGAACCGCTCCCACGCCTCGGGGAAGAACCTGCCGACGCCGTTGTACAGCCAGTCGGTCTCCGACGGCCTGGTCATGGTGACGCTCGGGATGATGATCTCGCTGACCCGCTCGGGGTGCAGCTCGGCGTAGGCGAGGATCAGCGTGGAGCCCCAGGACCCGCCGTACAGCAGCCACCGCTCGACCCCGAGGTGCTCGCGCAGCAGCTCCATGTCGGACAGCAGGTGGTGGGTGGTGTTGGTCGACATGTCGACGGACGGGTCGCTCGCGTGCGGGCGGCTGCGCCCGCATCCGCGCTGGTCGAACAGGATGATGCGGAAGCGGGAGGCGTCGGCCGCGCGCCGCATCCCGACCGAGCACCCCGATCCAGGCCCGCCGTGGACCACCAGGACGGGCTTGCCGTCCGGGTTGCCGCACTCTTCGAAGTAGATGAGGTTGCCGTCTCCGGTGTCCAGCATTCCGTGGTTGTAGGGCTCAGACATGCCGTCAACCGTAGATCATGGTTTGAAGGCCACGAGCATCGCGGCGATCGGCTCCCAGCCCAGAGCCGTATAAAGGTGACGACCTTCCTCGCTGGCCACCAGCAGCCCGGTCTTGGCGCCCCGACCGGCCGCCTGCGCGGCCAGCGCGCTCATCACGACCGCCGCCAGCCCGCGCCTGCGGTGCTCTGGCACGGTGGCGATGTCGTGCGCGACCGCGTCCCGCCCGGCCACCGCGACGGTCCCGTACGCCGCCAGCTCGCCCGCCCACACCTCGGCCCTGCTCACCGGCCCGTCCGTGCTGACGACCAGCTTGTACGGCGGAGCCGCCACGCGGACCGGGTGCGCGTCGAGCGCGATCCCCATGAAGCTCTCCGAGTCGTCCATGACCCGCAGCCCCGCAGCCTCCACGGCCTCGACCGCCGCGCCGAGGTCGGTGGTGATCACGGTCAGCCAGTCAGGCCGGTCGGCGGCGAAGACCCCGGCCGCCAGCGCGGGCAGCGCGTCCAGGTCGAGCACGATGCTCTCCATCCGCCGGCGCGGCAGCCCGAACCGCACGTGCAGGGCGCCGCCGGACTCCTCGGCCGGCGGCAGCCCCCTGGCCAGCCCCCAGCCCGCCTGCCACCGCCTGATCAGCTCGGGCAGCGGCTCGCTCATCCTCATAGGTCCGGATCAAACCACACTGGGGGTGAGACGGCCGCGCAGCCAGCTAGCTGCCGCGACCGCGGGCCAGGCGTTGCTGACCAGGTTCCGCACGGCCACGCCGCCCCGGGTCGCGGGCACCACCATCGTGGACGCCTGTGCCACACCCGCGTGCTTGGGGTCCACCAGCACCCGGTGCCTGGCCTCGTACCGGGCGAACGCCCCGTCGAGACCGGCGGCCAGCTCCTCGGCCAGCGTCATCGCACCGGCCATCGCCATGCTGGAGCCGTCTCCGAACAGTGAGACGGACGACGCCGCGTCTCCCAGCAGTCCGACCCGGCCGCGGTGCCACTGCGCCAGCCGTACCTGGGAGACGGAGTCGAAGTAGAGGTCGTCCGCCGCCCGCACGTGGTCGAGCAGCTCGGGCACCCGCCAGCCGTCCCCGGCGTAGGCGCTGGTCACCATCCGCTTGTGCAGCTCGACGTCGCGGTGGTCGAAGCCGGGCTCTGCCCGCCGCCTGAAGATGAACGCCGCGAGCGCCCTGCCGCGCGACGGGTGCAGGGAGGCCAGCCGTCCTGGTGTGTTGTACATGACGACCTCCTTGCCCAGGCCCAGCTCGCCGGGGATGGGGAGGGTCGCGACGTACAGCCCCAGGTGGTGGATGAAGTCCGTTTCCGGGCCGAAGGCGAGCTTGCGGGTGACGGAGTGCAGGCCGTCCGCGCCGATGACCAGGTCGAACCGGCGCTGCGCGCCCTTCTCGAAGGTGACGTCGACGCCACCGCCGTCCTGGGCCAGGGTGGCGATCGAGTCGCCGTAGACGAACTCGGAGTCGTCCGCGTTCGCCTCCAGCAGGATCCTGGCCAGGTCGGCGCGCGGCACCTCGACCTCCGTCTTGCCCGAGGCCCGCTGCATGGCCCGCATGTTGACGCCGCCGACGCGGCGGCCCCGTGCGTTGACGAAGCGCAGGCCGGTGACGCCGGTGCTCGCCTCGCGCAGGCGCGGCATGAGGCCCATGCGCTCGGCGACCGGCACCGCCTCGTCCCTGACGTCCACCGGGTTGCCGCTGGAGCGCTGGCCGGAGGCGCGCTCGACGACGGTGGGGCGCATGCCGTTCCTGGCCAGCCAGTAGGCGAGCGTCGACCCGGCGATGCCCGCACCCGAGATGAGGATGTCCATGGTGTTCTCCCTTCAGAAACTGACCATCGGTCAGTGAGTGAAGGGTAAACCCCTGACCATCGGTCAGGCAAGGCTAGAATTTCGAGGGTGACCGACAAGGGGACCAGAGCGCGGATCCTGCGGACCGCCCAGGAGCTGTTCGCGCGCCAGGGCTGGCAGGCCACGTCGATCAGGGAGATCGCGGAGGAGCTCGGGCTGACCAAGACCGCGGTCCTGTATCACTTCCCCACCAAGGCCGACATCCTGGCCACGCTGATGACGCCGCTGCTGGAGGACATGGAGGCGGCGCTGGCCCGGCTGTCGACCCGGTGGGAGGCGGTGGAGTCGCTGGTCGAGGTCTACCTGAGCCACCGCGAGCTGCTGAGCCTGGTCACCAGGAACCTCGCCGCCGTCGCGCAGGAGCCGGTCTACCAGCGGTGGATGGCGATGATGTTCAGGGCCAACGAGCTGGTCGCGGGGGAGTCGCCGTCGCTGGCCGAGCAGGTGCGCGCCATCCAGGTGGTGGCGGTGCTGAGCGACCCGGTCATCGTGCTGACGGACGCGCCGACGGACGAGCTGCGCACCCACATCCTCGACGGCGCCCGGCGCCTGCTGGAACCCGGCAAGGCCGGGCGGCCGTCCGCGATGACGCCGGAGATGGTCGCCCAGGCCAGGCGGATGCGCGAGGAGGGCGGTCGCACGGCCGCCGAGATCGCCGAGATCCTCGGTGTCTCACGTGCGACTCTGTATCGTTACTTCTGAGACGGTGACGCGCCAGGCGCCGGAGGCGAGGTCGAGCGTCACGGACAGCCGGTCGCCCACGGTGTAGGCCATGAAGTCGTTGCGCAGCTCGGTCACCGCAGCGGAGGCACGCTCCAGCCAGGGGTTCTGCCTGCGCAGCGCGATGAGCTCCCGGTGCAGGTCGAACAGCGGACCCGTCGGACCAGGGCGTTCGGGGAAGGCGGGCCTGATCGCGTCGTCGCCGCCCGCCCGGTGCTCCTTGACCCCGGTCATGCCCAGCTCGTCGCCCGCGTAGAGGGACGGCACGCCGCCCACGGTCAGCAGGATGACCAGCGCGTGCTCGACGAACCTCGGGTCGTCGAGCTGGCTGGCGATCCTGGTCACGTCGTGGTTGCCGACGAACGTCATCGGCGCGAACGTCTCCAGCATCGTGTCGTGCCGCTTCAGCGCCCAGGCCAGCTCGAACAGGTTGCGGTCGTTGAGCGAGCTCCAGATGGCCTTCCACAGCTCGTACTGGGTGACGGAGTCGAGCCCGCCCTTGGCGACGTAGGCGGCGTAGTCGCCGTGGATCACCTCGCCCACCAGCCACGCGCCGGGAAAGCGGGCCCGCACCCGCGCGGTCACCGCGTGCCAGAACGCCAGGGGCACGGTGTAGGCGGCGTCCAGCCGCCAGCCCGCCACGCCGCGCTCCAGCCAGTACGTCATGACCTCGGTCACGTAGCCGGTCACGGCGGGGGAGGAGTGGTCGAGGGTGACCAGCCGGTCGTGCCCCTCGAAGACCGGCAGGCCGGGCGCGCCGAGCTCCTCCAGCCGGGGAAAGCTCCGCCCCACGTGGTTGAACACGCCGTCGAGCAGCACCTTCACCCCGCGACGCGACGCCTCGGCGACCAGGTGGACGAGGTCCTCCTCGGTGCCGAGCCTGCTGTCGACGGTGAAGTGGTCGACGGTGTCGTAGCCGTGGGTCTCCGACGCGAACACCGGGCCCAGCGCCAGCCCGTCACAGCCGAGGTCGACCAGGTGATCGAGCCAGTTGACCAGCGTGGGCAGCCGGTGCACCGGGGGAGTGCCGGGCGGCAGCGCCTCCCGCTCGGCGCCCAGGAAGCCCAGCGGGTACACGTGCCACCAGATCGTCATGAAACGATTGTCTCCTGGCCGCCTTCCACGGCGAACGTGCCACTGCCCGCCGTACCGAACCGGTCCTGGCGCAGGGTGAGGGACACCACGCCAGAGCCTCCGGTCAGCACCTCGGCCTCGGTGATCTTGTAGGTGGAGGGGATCGCGCCCTCGGCGAACAGCCGCTTGCCCTCGCCCACCACGACGGGGAACTGGATCAGCCGGTAGACGTCGACCAGCCCGGCGTCGTGCAGGGTGCGGGCGAGCTGCCAGCTCCCGTGCACCTGCAGCTCGCCGCCCGGCTGGGCCTTGAGCGCGCGCACCTGCTCGACGACGTCGCCGCGCAGCACCGTGGTCTTGCCCCAGGCCGCGTCCTCGTCGGACAGGGTGTCGCTGACCACGTACTTCTGCCAGGTGTTGAGCGCGGTCGCGACGATGTTGTCCGGCTCGTCGATGACCTGCGACCAGTAGGCGCGCATCATGTCGAAGGTGTTGCGGCCCAGCAGGATCGCGTCGGCCTTCCTGAACCAGCCGTCGACCGGGTCGAGCTGGCCGTCGGCCGCGTGGGGGACGAGCCAGCCGCCGCGGTCGAAGCTGTTGCTCTGGTCCTCTTCCAGGCCGCCGGGGCCCTGCATGACGCCGTCGAGGCTGACAAAGGTGTTGACGCTGAGTTCCATGATGTTCTCCTTCGCTTGTGCCTCCACAGTGCCCGGCGGCCCTTACGGTTTCCTTCCGCTGCCCTTACGGCCGGATCAGCTGACCCACCCGTACGGCCGCAGCCAGCGCTCCGGGGTCGCCGGTCCTCGTGTAGACCTCGGCCGCGGTGTCGGTGAACTTGATGACGTGCTCGTCCGCGTGGGCGATCGCCCGTTCCAGCACGTCGGCCACGCCGTCCGCGTCGGACGGCGGCGCCGGGAGGATCTCGTCCGGGGCCGCCTCCGGCGGCGCGTAGGCGGAGAAGACCGCGGCGCTGGTGGTCCAGATCGCGGTCAGGCTCGGCGCCCACAGCTCGAACGGCAGCGCGGGCAGCGAGTGCAGCACCGCGTTGGGCGCGGTCGCCGTGTGCACCAGCAGCACGGGCGAGCCGTGCCCGTACTTCAGGTAACGCAGCGTGGCCGCCGCCACCAGGTCGGCCAGCCGGGTACGGATCTCGTCGGCGGTCGCGGCGGGACGCAGCCCGGTCACCGTGCTGTCCCATCCGTCCAGCCCCGTGAGCTGGGCCATCCTGCCGGCCACGTTGCCCGACTGGACGGTCACGCGCGGCAGGGCGTCCATCGCCGCGTGCGGGTCGAGCACCCCGGCAGGGTCGCCGACCATCGGCACCCCGCGCGAGCGCGCCGCCCAGAAGGCCAGGCCGTGCGCCAGCTCGTCCAGCGTCGCCGGGCTCTCCGCTCCGGCCAGCAGGGCGCGCACCACGTGCCCGACCCTGATCACCCCGTGCGTGGTGCCCGCCAGCACGCCGGGCAGCAGCCGCGCCCACCAGACCGCGAGCACCTCGCGCCAGGGGCGTTCTGCCAGCTCGCGGGTGAAGAACGCGGTCCAGTCGCCGATCCGCCGCCCGTCGCCGAGCGCCTCCCGCCAGTCCACGATCTCTGCGGTACGGCCGGGCAGCTCGTCCAGCCTGCCGATATAGCTCGCCACCCAGCCGGACACCCGGTCCGCGCGGCCCCGCCGTACCAGCACCTCCACCGCCATCGGGCCGTGGTTGGTCAGCTGGTCCTCGCCCCACTCCGGGCCGGTGCCGTGAAACCGCTCATACGCCTCGTTCAGCACTCCACCTGTCATAACGCTCAGTATCTTTTCCGCCCCCTTCCCGCGTATCCGTGCCCACCACTCAGTGACGTTTTGTGGTCGGATATGCGAGGTGAGCACGGAACCGGTGTCGCCGCGCGAGGCAGAGGTCATGGCCCTGCTCGACGAGCACCTGTCCAACGTGCAGATCGCCGGGCGGCTGGGCATCTCCGTGCGTACCGTCGAGAACCACGTGTCGTCGCTGCTGCGCAAGTACGGCGTGGCCGACCGGCGCGCGCTGGCCGCCATCGCGAGACGGCGCGAGCGGGCGCCCGCCCGGGTGAGCGGGCCGCCGACGTGGCGCACCGGGTTCGTCGGGCGGGCTCACGAACGCGACGCCGTCCAGGCCATGCTCCAGCCTGGGCGGCTGGTGACCCTGACCGGGCCTGGCGGGGTGGGCAAGACGCGGCTGGCGGCCTCCGTCGCTCCTGATGCGGCTTTCGTGGACCTCGTCCCGGTGCGCGAGGGCCAGGTGACCAGGGCGGTCGCGACCGCGCTCGGGCTCGGCGAGCAGGCGGGGCTCTCGCTGGAGGAGACCGTGGCGTCGGCGCTCGGGTCGGAGCGGCATGTGCTGGTCCTGGACAACTGCGAGCACGTGCTCGACTCCGTCGCGTCGCTCGCCGACCGGATCCTGGCCGCGTGTCCCGGCGCGACGTTGCTGACCACGAGCAGGGAGCGCCTCGGTCTGCCCGGCGAGCACGTGGTCCCGATCTCGCCGCTGCCGCTGTCCTCCGACGCGGAAGCCCTGTTCGCCGACCGCGCCAGGACCGCCGATCCGGGTTTCTCCGCGCCTTCCGCGGTGGTCGCCGAGATCTGCGCCCGGCTGGACGGGATGCCGCTGGCCATCGAGCTGGCCGCCGCCCGCTGCGCGTCGCTGGGCGCCGACGGGCTGCTGGCGGCTCTGGACGACAGCCTGCGGCTGCTCGCGGGCGGACGGCACGCCGACGAGCGGCACCGGTCGTTGCGCGCGGTGATCGGGTGGAGCCACGCGCTGCTCGACCCGGACGAACGCGCGCTCTTCCCCCGCCTGGCCGTCTTCTCCGGTCCCTTCGACCTCACCGCCACCCGCGCCATCGCTCCGAACCTGTCCGGGCCCGATGTGCTGGGGAGGCTGGTGGACAAGAGCCTCGTCGTGCGGGAGGCGCGGGGCTGGCGGTTGCTGGAGACCGTACGGGCCTATGCCTTCGACCAGCTCGGCGAGGACCTGGACGAGGTCCGGCACCTGCACCTGCGCTGGGCGGTCAGCGCTGCGGAGAGCACGACGTGGGGCGCCGACCTCGATGACCTGCGTGCCGCCCTGCGCAACGCGCCCCCTGGGCCGGGGGAGTTGCCGCATCGGCTCGCCAGGGAGCTCGGGCGGCTCACCTACGCGCGACGGCTGGTCACGGAGGCGTTGGAGCACTTCACCGAGGCCGCTCGGCGAGCCACCACGGCCGGGGAGGCGGCGGAGGATCTGCGCACCGCCTCCCAGGCCGTCTACGCGGTAGGGCTCGCCCACCGCTCCTACGACCTGCTGCTGGAGGCCGCCGACCAGGCGAAGATCGCGGGCGATCGGCAGGCCCAGGCGGTCGCGCTCGCGCAGGCGGTTGTCACCGCGCACCGCTTCGCCTCAGGCTTCCCCAACCCGATCCCGCCTCAGCGGCTGACCGACCTGCTCGACCAGGCAACGGCGCTGGCAACACCCGAAGTGGCGGCCCACCTCGCGGCGGCCAGGGCGTGCCACACCAGGGAGCCCGCCCTGGCCGACGCCGCCGTCGAGGCGGCCCGCGCCACCGGCGACCCGCTGCTGCTCTGCGCCGCCCTGGACGGACCGGGCACGCTCGCCCTGCGGGCAGGACGGTTCGGCGAGGCGCACAGGATCGCCACCGAACGGCTGACGCTGCTCGACCTGGTGGATCGCCGCCATCCAGCGGCGGCAGCCGAGATCCTCGACTGCTACCACGTCGCCTGGCTCTGCGCCCTCGGCGCCGGAGACCTCCAGGCCGCGCTGAGGACCGCCGAGGAGATCGCCGGAGACGACCTGCTCGGCGCCCACCCCTACCGGTCGGCGGCGAAGCTGATCGTGCCGCTGGTGCTGCTCGGCCGGTTCGACGAGGCGTTGGAGCAGGCCGCCCCCATGTGGCAGGCCTGGCAGAACTCGGGCGCCCCGGTCGCCGCCTGGCTCGCCCCGGCGGCCTCCGCTGTCGCCCTGGTCCACGGGCTGCGCGGCGACGACGCCGCCTTCCGCCAGTGGCGCGCCCGAGCCCGCGCGGCAGCCGGTCCGAAGAGCACCGCACCCAGCGAGACGTTCGCCGCCTTCGTCGACGCTCGCGTCGCGCTGGCCACCGGCGACTTCGCGCACGCCGCCACCCTGGTCGCCAGGGCGTCCGCCGGGGAGCCCACGAGCTGGTCCGCCGCCTACGCCCGCACCGCGGCCGCAGAACTCGCCGCGGCAGCGGGCCTGGGTTGACGGAATCCGGCAACTTTGGTGAAATCCACGATCAGCGTCGCGTGCACCCGGCAAAGAGACCGTCGCGGGCATGGAGGCGTGGAAACCCCAAGGATGTACGTGCAAGACAACGGCCGCCACACGGCGTTCGGCAACCAACTGATCGAAGTTCACCAATGGCTCCGCGAGGAGCTCGCCAGGCTCAGGGACGACCTGGACGCCTACCTGGACGGCGCGGCGGACCGCCCCCAACCGCTCCAGGCGCACTGCCTGACCTTCTGCCAGGCACTCACCAGGCACCACACCGGCGAGGACGGCGGACCCTTCCCCGCACTGGCCGAGCAGTTCCCCGAGCTGCGCCCCACGATCGACCGCCTCATGCAGGACCACGACCTCATCTCCGGCATCCTCGCCAGGATGGAGACGATCCTGGATGGACCGGACGACGTCGGCAAGGTCCGCCGCGAGCTCGACGGCCTGGCCGCGATCATGGAGTCGCACTTCGCCTACGAGGAGCGCACCATCTTCGCCGCGCTCAACGCGCTCGACCTGCCGGGCGAGGGCACTCCGGAGTTCCTGAGAACCGACTGAAGCACGATCTTGCCGCGCACCTGCCCGGCGAGGGCCCTGTCGTACACCTCGCCGATCGAGGTCATCGGCAGGCGTTCCGAGACGTCCACCACCAGCGAGCCCGCGTCGACCAGCGCGACGAGGCGGGCGAGCTGTGCGGTGTCGTTGCGTGCGACGAAGTGGGTGCCGCCGGGCACGGGCGTGGCGACGGTGACCGTACGGTCGCCGAGGGTGCCCAGCTCGGCGGCCGCCTCCTCGGAAACCGGGGCCAGGTTGATCACGAGGTCCACGCCGTAGGGCAGCGGCGTCGTGGTGTAGTCGACCACCTCGTCCGCCCCCAGCGCACGGACCGCCGCCGCACTGCGCGGGCCCGCCGTGGCGATCACGTGCGCCCCCGCCCGCCTGGCCAGCTGTACGGCGAAGCCGCCCACGCCCCCACCGGCCCCGTTGATCAGGACCCGCTCCCCGGCCCGCACCCGCCCGTGCTCGACGACCGCCTGCCACGCGGTCAGCCCCGCCACGGGCAGCGCGGCGGCGTCCGCCAGCGGGATGGACGCCGGCGCGGCCACCAGCAGGTCGGCGGGCACGGCGACGTACTCGGCCGCCGTCCCGCCCGCGTCCACCCGCCCGATCACCCGGTCGCCCACCGCCCACGCGGTCACCCCGGGCCCGGTCTCGACGACCGTGCCGGAGACGTCCCACCCCACCGTGTACGGCAGGGCCAGCGGCAGCACGTCACGCAGCGCCCCGGACCACAGGGCGGTCTCCGACGCGTTGAACGACGTCGCAGCCACCTTGACGAGCACCTCGCCGACGGGCATCGGCACCTCCTCGTACACGACCGGCTCGCCGTACCCGTGGAAACGCGCGGCCCCAGCCACACCGAGGAACAGGTGCGCGTGCGAAGCCACCCACGAACGGAACGAGTGCACGGCCGCACCGAGCACGGGCGCTGGCCGCAGGGTCAGCGCCTCCTGCGCGGCGAGGATCTCGTCGGCCGGCCACCCCATCGCCAGCATCCGCTCCCGCGCCTCCTCCACGGAACCCTCCTCCCAGCGCGCCGGACGCCCCACGACCTCGCCGATGATCCGCACCTGCTCGGCCTGGGTGAGCGAGTCCGGCCCGGTCAGCTCGTAGGTCCGCCCGTCGTGCCCGTCCTCCAGCAGGGCGCGCACGGCGAGCGCGGCGATGTCCTTCTCGTGCACCGGGGCCGTCGAGGCCTGGCCGTACGGCTCGCGCACGACCCCGCCGGCGCGGATCGCAGCCGCCCAGCGCCGCGCGTTGGCGGCGAAGACGTGCGGGCGCAACACCGTCCAGGGCCGCCCTGAGGCCGCGATCAGCCGCTCGGCCGCCACCTCGTGCGGCCGCGCCGCAGCGGACGACAGGTAGACGATCCGCCCGGCGGGCAGCGCGTCGAGCGCCTCGGCCAGCCCGTCCACGGTGGCGAACGGCCAGACGAGGAACACCGCGTCCGCCTCCACCCGCAACGACGCCGGATCGGCCAGATCCCCGCGCACCGGGCCCGAGCGGGAGAGTCCCGTCACCTCCACCCCGGCGGCCCGCAGATCGGTCATCACCTGGCGGCCGACGGTACCCGTCGCACCGGTAACCAGAACGCGCATCAGCTTTCCTTCCGTAGAGTCGAGCTCAACGGTAGGAGCGCCCTGCACGATGCTCCATGCTGCGGAATCTCGCGAAAATACGCGTTCGTCCACGCCCCCGATGAGACGTCCGATTCCCGCCGGTCATCCGCTCTGGCCAGGACTAGCGTGATACGCATGATGACCGTTCACACCACAGTAGACAGCCCCGTCGGAGCGCTGTACCTGACCGGCGACGGCGTCGCGCTGACGTCGGTGACCTTCGACGAGAGCCGTGCGGAAGGCCCGTACGACCCGGCCGCGTTCGCCGCGGCCAGGGAGCAGCTGACCGCCTACTTCGCGGGCGGCAGGACCACGTTCGACCTCGACGTCCTCCCCAGCGGCACCGAGTTCCAGCGCCGCGTCTGGGCCGCCGTCGACGCGATCCCGTACGGCACGACCACCACCTACGGCGCGCTCGCCGCCAGGATCGGGGCGCCGCGCGACCGCATCCGCGCGGTCGGCGCCGCGATCGGCGCCAACCCGCTGCTGGTGGTGCGCCCGTGCCACCGGGTGATCGGCGCGGACGGCGCGCTGACCGGCTACGCGGGCGGGCTGGAGCGCAAGCGTTCCCTGCTCACCCTCGAAGGGGCGCTCCAGCCCCTGTTCGCATGATCACGCCCGCGCTCGTCGACGAGCTCAACGAGTACGGGTGCGCGGTCACGCCGCAGCTGCTGACCGAGCGGGAGTGCAAGGAGATCGCCGGGCTGTACGACGAGGTACGCCTGTTCCGCTCGACGATCGACATGGCGCGCTACCGGTTCGGCTCTGGGCAGTACCGCTACTTCGCCGGTCCCTTCCCCGAGCCGGTGCAGCGGCTGCGCGAGACGCTCTACCCGCTGCTGCTGCCGGTCGCCCGCGACTGGGCGGCCAAGCTCGGCAGGCCGGCGCCGTGGCCGGACACCCTGCCGGAATGGCTGGAGATGTGCCACGCGGCGGGGCAGGTCAAGCCGACCCCGATCCTGCTGCGCTACCAGGAGGGCGACTGGAACGCCCTGCACCGCGACCTCTACGGCGACCTGGTCTTCCCGCTGCAGGTCGTGATCGGCCTGGACGAGCCGGGCGCCGACTACACCGGCGGCGAGTTCCTGCTGGTGGAGCAGCGCCCGCGGGCCCAGTCCAGGGGCACGGTGACCATGCTCCAGCGGGGGCACGGCCTGGTCTTCACCACCAGGGACCGGCCGGTCCGCTCGGCGCGCGGATGGTCGGCGTCCCCGGTGCGCCACGGCGTCAGCGCCGTGCGCTCGGGGCGCAGGCACACGCTGGGGCTGGTCTTCCACGACGCGGCCTGATGTTCGTCCTGGTCGGACGGGACGGCGTGCCGTACGAGAGCGAAAGGCCGGGCACGCTGGGCGGGCACCGGCGCGGGCGGCTGTACGGCAGGCTGGACTGCCCGTCCGCGCTGCGTGCCCTCGCCCGCGGCGGCTACGTGGCGCAGCGGGTCTTCTTCGCCGACGAGGCCACCGCCGTCGCCGCCGGATACCGGCCGTGCGCGGTGTGCCTGCCCGCGGCGTACAACCTCTGGAGGGAGCACATGACACTGACAGAACGCCTGGTCGAGGCCGGGATCGGGACGGTCACCGTCGGCCACGGCCGCGACCCGGCCTCGGTCGAGCGGGCCAGGCGCTTCGCCGAGGACTGGGAGCGGCGCGGCGGCACCGTGCTGGCCGTGGTGGACTGGCCGGAGACGGCCGCCTCCTGGCTGCGGCAGGCCACCCGCTTCGCCGCAGGAGCGCCGGACGCCTGGGTGGTGGCCGCGCCGCACGAAGGGTGGAAGCGGATGGCCGAGCGCCTGCGCCAGGGCACGGACTGGGACGAGGAGAGGACCTACCTGCTGTGACGCCGCTGGAGATCGCGCCGGGCGCGGTGCACGTGCCCGGCTGGCTGGACATGGCCGAGCAGCGCGAGCTGGTGGCCGCGTGCCGGGAATGGGCGCGCGGACCCGTGCCGATCAGGCACACCGTGCTGCCGCGCGGCGGCGTCATGTCGGTGCAGACGGTGTGCGTCGGCTGGCACTGGCAGCCCTACCGCTACACCCGCACGGCGGGCGACGTGAACGGCGAGCGGGTGGCCGACTTCCCCGGCTGGATGGGCGATCTGGGCCGCCGTGCCCTCACTGCCGCGTACGGCGAGCCTGGCGACTACACCCCGGACACCGCGCTGATCAACTTCTACGACGGCGACGCCAGGATGGGCATGCACCAGGACAAGGACGAGAAGTCGGACGCGCCGGTGGTGTCGCTCAGCATCGGCGACAGCTGCCTGTTCCGCTTCGGCAACACCGAGACCAGGAGCAGGCCGTACACCGATCTGCGCCTCGACTCCGGCGACCTGTTCGTCTTCGGCGGACCCTCGCGCTTCGCCTTCCACGGCGTCCCGAAGGTCTACCCGGGCACCGGAAACCCGGAGACCGGTCTGTCCAGCGGCAGGCTGAATATCACCATGCGGGTTACTGGACTCACTTAGGGTAATAATCCCGATGTGAAAATGGGCATGGTGGGGCTGGGCCGGATGGGCGCGAACATGGTCCGCAGGATCATGGGCGCCGGGCACGAGTGCGTGGTGTTCGACAGGTCGGCCGAGGCGGTGAAACAGCTGGAGGCCGAGGGCGCCGCGGGTGCGGACTCCCTCGAGGCGCTGGTCGCGCAGCTCGACGGGCCGCGCGTCGTGTGGATGATGCTGCCGGCCGCGGTGACCGGGCAGACGGCCGAGACGCTCATGACCCTGCTCACGCAGGGTGACATCATCGTGGACGGAGGCAACTCCTACTACCGCGACGACGTCGACCGGGCGGCTGCGGCGTCCGCGCGCGGCCTGCACTACCTCGACTGCGGCACCAGCGGCGGCGTGTGGGGCAAGGACCGCGGCTACTGCCTCATGGTCGGCGGCGACACCGACGCGGTGCGCGTCGTCGAACCGGTCCTGTCGGCGCTCGCCCCCGGTGTCGCCTCCGCCGGCCGTACGCCGGGCAGGGAAGGCGAGCCGTCCGCCGCCGAGCAGGGGTACCTGCACTGCGGCCCGGCCGGGGCCGGGCACTTCGTGAAGATGGTCCACAACGGCATCGAGTACGCCATGATGGCCGCCTACGCCGAGGGGCTCAACGTGCTGCGCGGCGCGGGCGCCGGCCTGCACCAGCGCGAGGCGGACGCCGAGACGGCGCCGCTGCGCGAGCCGCAGTACTACGGCTACGACGGCATCGACCTGGCCGAGGTCGCCGAGGTGTGGCGGCGGGGCAGCGTCATCGGCTCGTGGCTGCTCGACCTGACCGCGGCCGCCCTGCACGCCGACCCGTCGCTCGGCGCGTTCACCGGCCGGGTGTCGGACTCCGGCGAGGGGCGCTGGACCAGCATCGCGGCCATCGACGAGGGCGTGCCCACGCCCGTGCTCACCGCCGCGCTCTACAGCAGGTTCGCCTCGCAGGGATCCGACGCCTTCGCCGGGAAGGTGCAGTCGGCGCAGCGCAAGGAGTTCGGCGGGCACGACGAGAAGAAGCACTAGGCGCGCACGAGCGGCAGGTACACCTCGTCCACGATCTCCACCAGCACCTCGTCCGGCACGGACGGCACGCCGCGGGTGACGAACTCGTTGCGCAGCAGCACGATCGCGACGGTCGCCACCCGGGGGTGCAGCGCGGAGGGCCTGGCCTCGCCCCTGGCGACCGCGCGCTCCAGGACCGCCAGCCACAGGTCGGCGCCGCCGTCGCCCGCCTTGGCGTACAGCCGCTCACGCAGCTCGGGGTCGTCGCCGAGGCCGGACAGCAGGCCGCGCAGGATGTCGCCGGCCGGTGAGGACAGGTGGCTGTTGGCGCCGCGCAGCAGCGCGAGCACGTCGTCGCGGAGCAGCCCCGTGTCGGGGATCCGCGTCTCCTCCACCAGGAACTGGCCGTAGGCGGCCACGCCCAGCGCGGCCCTGTTGGGCCAGCGGCGGTAGATGGCGTTCTTGTTCGTGCCCGCGCGCTTGGCGACCCGGTCCATGGTCAGCCCGGCGTATCCGGACTCGCCCAGCTCGTCGCGGGCCGCGCGGAGGATCGCCTCTTCCAGGGCCGCTCCGCGCCGCCGGTTCTCGGCCATGCCCCTCAGCCTACCGGCTTGCATAAGGTACGAGTCGTACCTTAAAGTCCGTGCCATGCGAGGTAAAGGCATCACCTATGACACCGGCTACGTCAACTCGGGTTCGAGCACCCGGGACGTCTTCGACCCCGAGGTGGTGGCGCGCGAGATGCGCGTCATCCGGGAGGAGCTGCACTGCGACACCGTCCGGGTGACCGGCACCGAGCCGGAGCGGCTGGAGCTGGCAGGAAGGCTCGCGGCCGAGGCGGGGCTGGCGGTCTGGCTCGGGCCGTTCACCTGCGACCATGTGGGCGACGAGCTCCTGCTCGACTGCGCGGAGCGGGCGGAGCGGCTGCGAAAGGACGGCGCCGACGTCGTCTTCGTGGCGGGGGCGGAGCTGAGCATCCTCAGCGCCGGATTCCTGCCCGGGGCGACGGTCGCCGAGCGGCTCGAACTCCTCAACGACCCGCGAACCCTGCGCGCCGCGATCGGGGGCGTGCCCGCCGCCATCAACGCCTTCTTCGCCGAGACGATCCCGGCCGTGCGTGAGCGGTTCCACGGGCTGGTCACCTACGCGTCGATCCCGTTCGAGGGGGTCGACTGGAGCCTGTTCGACATCGTCTCCGTGGACTTCTACCGGGCCGCCGAGATCGCGCACCTCTTCGAGGGGGCCGTCCGTACCCTCGTCGAGCAGGGCAAGCCGGTCGCGATCACCGAGTTCGGCAGCGCGACCTTCAGCGGCGCGGGCGATCTGGGCGCGCGCGGCGGGATGATCGTCGAGTGGGACGGCGGCACGCCGCTGCGCCTGGACGGCGACTACCCGCGCGACGAGGAGGAGCAGGCGACCTACCTGCGCGAGGTGTACGCGGTCTTCGCCTGGGAGGGTGTCGCGTACACGTTCGCCAACACCTTCGCCGGTTACCACCTGCCGCACCGCGCCGAGCCGCGCGACGACCTGGACCGGTCGAGCTACGGGGTGGTCAAGGTGTACGACGACCTGTCCTGGCAGCCGAAGGCGGCCTTCGCCGCGCTGGCCGACCTCTACCGGTAGTTGTCCCAGAGGGCTCGGCGGCAAGACGCTCGGATATGAAAGCGAGACGCCAGGGCATTCAGCCGCTCGCCCGAGCTCTCTACTGTCGAATGCATGAGAGCAATCACGCAGAACAGCTTTGGCGGCCCCGACGTCCTGGAGATCGTCGAGACCGAGCGCCCCACCCCGCTGTCGGGCGAGGTCGTCATCCAGGTGCGCGCCACCGGGCTGAACCCCGTCGACGCCGCCGTCAGGTCAGGCGCCTACCCGCTGCTGGGCGAGCCGCCCTTCGCCATCGGCTGGGACATCTCCGGCGTCGTGGTGGAGACGGGCCCCGGCGCCCGCTACAAGGTGGGGGAGGAGGTGTACGGCATGCCGTTCTTCCCCCGCGCGGCCTCCGGCTACGCCGAGTACGTGGCCACGCCGTCGCGGCAGGTGGCGCGCAAGCCCGCCTCGCTCGACCACGTGGAGGCGGCGGCGCTGCCGCTGGCCGCGCTGACCGCCTGGCAGGGTTTGGTCGACCTGGCCCAGGTGGGGCCAGGCGACCGGGTGCTGATCAGCCGGGCGGCCGGCGGCGTCGGCCACCTGGCCGTGCAGATCGCCAAGGCGCGCGGCGCCTACGTGATCGCGCTGGCCAGCGCCGGTCGGCACGACTTCGTCAAGGGGCTCGGCGCCGACGAGGTGATCGACTACCGGAACGCCGACTTCACCGAGGTGGTGAGCGACGTCGACGTGGTCCTCGACGCCAACGCCGACGGCGAGCGTTCGCTGGCCGTACTCAAGCCCGGCGGGGTGCTCGTCTCGCTCATGGAGCACTGGAACGCCGA
The DNA here is from genome assembly GCF_044457355.1 of Nonomuraea sp. NPDC050556. Lineage (NCBI taxonomy): Bacteria > Bacillati > Actinomycetota > Actinomycetes > Streptosporangiales > Streptosporangiaceae > Nonomuraea > Nonomuraea sp. NPDC050556. The sequence goes on from NZ_JBITGU010000001.1 coordinate 546,834, forward strand.
GCTGGCCGCCAAGGTCGAGGCGGCGGGGCGGCGCTTCGCCGGGGTGTCCGTCGAGCCCGACTACGCCGCTCTTGAGGCGATCGCCGAGCTCGCCGACGCGGGGAAGCTGCGCCCCCACGTCGAGGCGACGTTCGCGTTCGAGGACGTGGCGCGCGCGCACGAGGTGCTGGACGCGGGCCAGGTCCAGGGCAAGCTCGTGCTGACGGTATAAAACACGGCATGGACATCCTGAGCGAGGCGCTGGAGTCGATGCGGACCGGGCGGCCGATCTCGATCCGCACCGACGGCCGCGCGCCCTGGGGGCTGCGGCTGCCCCCGGTGGCGGGCGCCGGGTTCCACGTGGTGCTGTACGGCTCGTGCTGGCTGGTGCCCGCCGAGGGGGCGCAGCCCATCCCGCTGAGCACCGGCGACGTGGTGTTCCTGCGCGACAGCTGCGGCTACACCCTGGCCGACCTGCCGGACACGCCGTGCGTGGTGCCGGGACCGGAGCGCTACACCATCGCCCCGCCCATCGGCGCGATGCGGCTCGGCGAGGACGGGCCGCTGACGAGCCTGCTGTGCGGCAACTACCACCTGGACCAGGCCAGGCCGCACCCGCTGGTGCGCCAGCTGCCCGAGGTGATCCACCTGACCACCCGGCAGGGGCGCAACCCCGAGCTGAGCGCGGCCGTCCACCTGCTCGGGATCGAGCTGGAGAACCCGCGCATCGGCTCCGAGGGCATCGTGCCGACGCTGATCGACTCGCTGCTGCTGTACATCCTGCGCGCCTGGCTGGAGAGCAGGCCCAGCGGGGAGGCCGAGGGCTGGGCGGCGGCGCTCACCGACCCGGCGGTCGCGCCGGCGCTGTCGGCGATCCACGAGGATCCGTCGGCGCAGTGGTCGGTCGAGTCGCTCGCCGTACGGTCCGGTCTGTCCAGGGCGGCGTTCGCGCGGCGGTTCAACCTGCTGGTCGGCGAGCCGCCCATGGCGTACCTGACGCGGTGGCGGATGACGACGGCGGCCAGGTTGCTGCGCGAGTCGGACGCGCCGCTGGGGACGGTGGCCACGCGGGCCGGGTACAGCTCGGAGTTCGCGTTCGCCAAGGCGTTCAAGCGAGAGTACGGCCAGGCTCCCGGTGGCTATCGACGCGCAGCGACGGCCGGCTGAGCCAGGTCGCCCAGCGCCACAGCCACTCCAGCGGGCCGAAGCGGAAGTGGCGCAGCCACAGCGTGGAGAAGGCCCACTGGACGGCGAGGACCGCGGCGGACAGCACGAGCACCGCGGTCCACGACCACGTCTCGGGGTGGCCGTGCGCGTGCGCGGCGGCCAGCACCAGGACCGTCGCGCCGAGGTAGTTGGTCAGCGCCATCCGGCCGAGCGGCGCGAAGAAGCCGCGCAGCAGGGTGCCGAGCGGCGTCCTGAGCAGGAGCAGCAGGGCGCACACGTAGACGCCTGCGGTGAGTATCCCGGCCACCGGGAAGACCAGGTTCGACGACAGGGTGACCTGCGCCCACACGGCCGGGACGGTGGCGGCCGCGAAGGCCAGCCCGGTGATCCAGAGCCCGCGCACGGAGGTCTCGATCCGGTCGATCACCCCGTACCTGACGAGCGCCGCACCGGCGAGCATCAGCGGCAGCGCGAGCACGTACCCGCCGCTGAACAGCAGCGTCACGACCCCGGTGACGCCCGCGAGGACCGCCACCGCCCAGCGCGGCAACCATGACGACGGCAGCAGCGCGATCAGCCCGAAGACGGCGTAGTAGGTGAGCACGTCGCCGCGCCACAGCAGGAACATGTGCGCCAGCCCGATCGCCAGCAGCACGAGCAGCCTGCGCAGCAGCGCCACCCGGTCGCGGCCCGACCTGACCATCAGGGCGAAGCCGATGCCGAACATCAGCGCGAAGATGGGGAAGAACCGGTCGTAGACCAGTAATCCGGTCAGGTCCTGCCCTCGCGTGTCCGGCGCTATGACGATGCCGCTGAGGTTGCTGATCGGCTTCACGTTGGCCACCAGGATCCCGCACAGGGCGAAGCCGCGCACCACGTCGAGGGCGCCGATCCTGCGGGAGGTCTCGTTTCTCATGGGGCCTCATCCTGGGCGGCTCCGGCTCCTCGGCGTAACGGGTCGAAAGCACGGTTCGAGACCGTACTTTCGGCCGGTACAGCCCGCGTCCGCGATCTTCTAGCGTGTACGGCGTGCGTCATCGGGAGTGGGCTCTGGCCGTCGTCTTCGCCGCCGTGCTCGCCTTCACGGCGTGGCGCATCGCGATCAGCTGGGGGCCCGGCTACTGGGTGCTCGACTGCGCGGCGGGTTCCGTGGTGTGCGTGCTGGCCCTGCTGCGTGGGCGGAACCGGGCGTGGGCGGCGTTCTGCGGGCTCGCCGTCGCGTGCGCGGCCATTGCCACGGCGTGGCTCGCCCACCTTCCCGCCGAGCCTGGGCCGGGGATGGCGCTGGCCCTGTCGGTGCTCATCGGCTCGGCCGTCCGTGTCCTTCCTGTCCGTACGGCTGCCGCCGTCGGGGTCTTCGGGCTCGTGATGGTCGCGGTGCCTTCCTCGATGACGGTGCCGAACGGCGTGGCCTGGGTGGGTGGCGTGGGGACCGGGGTGGCGTTGCGGCTGCTCGCGTTGCGCCGGGAGCACCTGGCGGACACGGTGCGGCGGGAGGAGCGGCTCCAGCTCGCCCGGGAGTTGCACGACGTCGTGGCGCATCACGTCTCCGGGATCGTGCTGCAGTCGCAGGCCACCCGGGTGCTGGCGCGCCGGCGGCCTGAGGAGGTGGACGGGTCGCTGGACGGCATCGAGAACGCGGGCTCTGAAGCGCTGTCCGCCATGCGCACGCTCGTCGGTCTGCTGCGTGACGATGCGCCGGTCCGGCCTGAGCGGCTCGAAGACCTGGTCGGGCGGTTCGACGGGCTGCCTGTCCTGCTGAGGGCCGGGGACGGTCGCGACTGGCCGCCCGAGGTGACGGGCACCGTCTACCGGGTGGTGCGGGAGTCCCTGACCAACGTCGCGCGCCACGCCTCGCACGCGGCATCGGTCGAGGTAACGGTGACCCAGGACGGGGACGCCGTGGTGGTGGAGGTCGTCGACGACGCGGAGCCCCGACCGTCGCGACGTGGTGGCCTGCGCGAGCGGCTTGAGGCGCGTGGCGCTCACGGGCTGCGTGAGCGGGGTGGTTTCGGGGTGTTGGGGATGCGGGAGCGGGTCGAGGCGCTCGGAGGGACGCTGGTCGCTGGGCCGCGACCTGAAGGTGGCTGGGCCGTACACGCGTCAGTGCCGCTGCCGTGAGCGCACAAGGGATCGCTGCCGTGAGCGCCGGAGGGGTTGCTGCCGTGAGCGCCAGGGGGTTGCTGCCGTGACCATCAGGGTGCTCGTGGCCGATGACCAGGCGATGATCCGCGCCAGCCTCCGCATCATCCTGGAGGACCAACCCGACATCCAGGTCGTCGGCGAGGCGGCCGACGGGGTGCGGGCGGTCGAGTTGGCCCGGCAGCTGCGCCCCGACGTGTGCCTGGTCGACGTGGAGATGCCCGGAATGGACGGCATCGAGGTGACCAACGCCCTCGCCGGGCCGCACGTCGAGGACCCGCTGCGCGTGGTCGTGGTCACCACGTTCGACCTCGACGCCTACGTCTACGGCGCGCTGCAGGGCGGGGCGAGCGGGTTCATCCTCAAGGACGCGGGTCCCCGCCTGCTGGTCGAGGCGGTGCGCGCGGCCGTCGCCGGTCAGGCGCTGGTGTCCCCGGCGGTCACCACCAGGCTGCTGCGCCGCCACGCCCTGCTGTCCGGCAGGGAGAGCGAGGTCGCCCGCGCCCTGGCCGGCGGCCGCACCAACGACGAGATCGCCGACGAGCTGAGCATCTCGCTGAGCACCGTCAAGGGACACGTCGCCGCCATCATGGCCAAGCTCGGCGCACGCAACCGCGTCGAGATCGCCGCCTGGATCTGGGGGAACCGGGGTGTCGATCCGCGGCTGCGCCGTTCGACCTTGGGGTGAGAGGTCGAGACAGGCCCAGGACGCGAAGGAGAACGTGGCGCGAGCGGACCGGCCAGCTCTGACCACGCCGACCGAGACCGCCCGGCTGGCCGTCTGGCGGATCGAGCCCGCGCGGATCGTCAGCGCGCTCGCCCGCTACACCGGCGACTTCGGGGACCCGCCGTGGGATCCCGACCGGGTTGGCGCCAGCGCCCGCGAACGCGCGGTGCTGCTGCGCAAGGCGGGCTACCTCTCGTAGGGGCTGCGGATGGGCAGGTAGCCCGCCAGGAAGCCGTGCACGACCCTGGCCTTGTCCTCCTCGCTGAGGTCGCCTGAGGCCATGTCGTTGAGGCAGAAAGTGTCTCGGTCGCGCAGGGTCAGCAGCCGGGTGAGCGGGGCCAGCGCGTCACCGTCGCTGAGCGGCACGGTGTCCACCGACAGCTCCGCGATCGTCGCCCGGCCCGTGCACAGCGCGTAGTAGTGGTAGAGCGACGAGACCAGCGACACGTCGCGTACCGAGCGGAACCTGCTGCGCGAGGTGGCGGCGATCTCCTGCGGGAACCGTTCCTCCAGCTCCCTCAGCACGCTGCGGCGCAGGGCGTAGGGGGCGTGCTTGAAGGCGCGGGCGAAGGTGCGGCCGAACTCCCGCTCGATGAGCGCCCTGTTGTTCTTCGCCGCCGCTGTCCACGTGGGGTCGGTGCCGGACCTGGGTGTGGGCGGGATCGTGGTGGACGACGGGAAGATCTTGGTCAGGCCGTTGGGGTGGAAGAAGTGGCCGGGCGTGAGCGGTCTGCCGAGGAAGAAGTCGTCGTTGAGGTAGAGGAAATGCTCGGCGAGCCCGTCGATGTGGTGGAGCCGGGTCTCGATGGCGTGGGAGTTGAAGGTGGGCAGCGCGCCGGGGTCGTCGAAGATGTCGCGGTGGTCCACCACCCGCACCCCTGGGTGCGCGGTGTCCAGCCAGGCGGGCGTCTGCCGGTCGGTGACCAGCCAGATCGTACGGATCCACGGGGCGTGCATGGCGAGGGAGCGGAGGGAGTAACGCAGCTCGTCGCGGCTGGCATAGCGGCCCGGCCCGCCGTCCGCATTGCTGGGAGCGAGGCCTGTGGCTGCTTTGCGCGCCAGCCAGGCGGGATCCGAGCCGTCGACCCAGGTGTAGACGGCGTCGATGGGAAAGGTCACCTCGTCGGCGAACGGCAGGTCGGTCACTGCGTCGGCAGGAATGACCGATCCGAGCCTGGTAGGCCGCGTCGACTTCCAGCCGCCCTCGGTGGCGGTCCAGAACTCCAGGTCACAGGCACAGTCCGCACCATACTCAACGGTCCGTACAGCAGGCGCCACGACGTGGAAGAGCCGCAGCCCACCCGGCGCAGGCCACCCACCGACGTCCCTTGCCCGTCCCGAGGGCGGCGTCCCAGGAGCGGGCTTGATGGGCTGCGCACGCATCCCCGCAAGGCGGGCGACGGCCGCGACGGCGTCCGCGTGGTGCGGCTCCGTGACGGCGACCCGCTGCCTGAGCCCGGGGTCGGGCACTGTCAGGTACGGCACGCCCGCGTCACGCAGCGCGCCGATGACGGCATCGCGATTGAACCGCGCCACGTCAAAGGGCCCCAGATCGTCACGCACAAGGACCTCGCGCGACGCCCTCCGCGACCCGCCGACCGCAGGCAGAGCGGCCGCCGCTGGGACGAAAGCGCCTACAGCCCGATCGGCGTGCGCTGCCAGGCGGACAGTTCGCGCCGCGATGAGCTGGGCGCGCTCTGCATGCAGCCGCTCGTAGAACTCCATGAGGCGATCGCCCGCAGAGCCAAGGGAGGCGTGAGCCTGGTCGGCCGAGCCGAGCCTCACTCGGGTCGTCTCGTCCGCCATGAGCGCGGCGAGCTCCCCGGCCAGCGCGGACACGTCCCCCTCCGCCACGAGGCGCCCGTTGACGTCGTGCCGTACCAGCTCCTCCAACTCGGGCCGCGCGTACCCCACCACCGGCACCCCCGCGTCGAGCGCCTGCTCAGCCAGCCCGTCGAGCACCACGTGCACGCTCGACTTCGCCAGGCACGACGTCGGCGCGGACACGAACACCTGGTCGTGCAGCCCCAACGCGTCCACCAGCCGAAGGGCCTCCCGCCTGGCCGCCCCCTCGGCGTACACCTGGAGGCTCCAGTCGGGGAACCGCTCGGCGACCAACCCGAAGGCCCGCAGGCCGGGCTCCGCCCGGCCGGACACCGACACGACCGGCGCCGTCAGCGACGACCGCAGCCCCGGCCCACGCTCCTGCCGCCGCGCGAGCGGAGCCACGACCGGCGAAGCGGGCCCCAGCGAATCGGTCAGCCACGTGGCGGCGGAAAGGGACGTGGTGACGACCGCGTCGACCCGCACCAACCTCTCCAACGCGCCGGACCCGGGCACCAGGTCGCAGTGGTGCACACGCACCATCTCACCGGAAACGGCAAGGGCGTCCGGCGAAGCGGTGACCAGCAGGTCAGCGCCCTCGGCGGCAGTCACCACCTCGACACCCAGACCGCCGAGCTGGTCCAGGACGACGCGTTCCCACGAGGACCCGGTCGTCATGAGATAGCAGATCTTCAAGCGGTTTCCTCATGATCCGAGCACGACAGCAGCAGGCGGCCCCGCTCCGAGTAATGCGGCTGGATCCGTACCAACCGCCCAGGCCCGACCGCGACCAGCCGCGCCGGGTACCGCACCGCGGGATCGTCCACGTGCCGCCCGATCGGCAACCGCGGCCCGACGTCGGTGACCAGCGTCAGCCGCCAGCTCCCCTCCCCGAGCACCTCGGCCGGCACGGTCAACCGGAACCGCCCGCCGAGCACGGAAACGGGCAGCCGACGGCGAGCCCCCTCGGACGACAGTTCCACCCGAGCCCCGCAAGGGTCGGCCAGCCCGATCAGGCGGCCCGACACGGTGACCCCGGTCCATCCCGTCACCACCCCCGTCACCTGCGCGCAGGGCTCCGACGGCTTGGACGAGATCCGCAACCCCCCGAACGGCGCTGCCCCGAGCGTGAACCGCACCCCGGTGACCGGGCACCGCGCCGACGCCGACGTGAACGGCGCGCGCACCGGACGCTCGCGGGTACGCCCGTCCGAGGTCACCACCCGCAACACCAGCCGGTGCCGCGACGGCGCGTCGGCGGTGGGCAGCCGCAGCGCTCCGGTCAGCCGCCCGTCCCGCCGATGGAGCTCGGCGGCGCGCCCGTCCATCAGCAACTGCGCGGACTCGACCGCGCCGGAGCGCGGCAGCCGTACCCGGACGTTGAGCGTCGCGCCGTGCAGGACCAGCGCGTCGGCCACGGCCCCAGGCGTCACCCGCAGGATCAGTGTCTTCAGCCGGTCGATGAGCGCACCTCCGATCGAAACTGATCACGGAGTGTAACCAGGCGGCCGGACGATTCGGCGTCCTTTTACGCAGGCTTGCCGTATGTCGGGGTTAGTGACGGCCGTCATGCCTGGTATGTCAGGGCGTGTGGCGCGAGAGAGCAAGGATCTGTTCCTGGTCTGCAACACCTACGAGACGCTCGGCGGCGTGCAGACCTGGGTGCACTACATGGCCCGGCTGTTCACGCAGCGTGGTCACCGGGTGCACCTGATAGGCGTCAGGCATCCGAAGCTCATGCACGACCACGGCGACGCCTTCCCCTACGAGACCACCGTGCTGCACCAGCGCTACCCGGCCGGGCAGTGGGAGCCGGACGGCGTGCTCGAACGGCTGAGCCGGCGGGAACGCCGCCTGCGCGAGGAACGATGGAAGGGCGTCGAGCGCCTGGCGGCGATCCTGGAGCAGGGGCGGCCTGGCGGGGTGGTCATCGTGGCCGAGGTCTGGGCCATGGAATGGGTGCGGCGCGCGCTGCCCGCCCACCTCAAGGTGATCGGCATGGTGCACGAGTCGTACGACGCGTGCCGCCTGGCCGGGCGGTACGAGCGGGTCATGCACCACTTCGCCGACGCGCACCGGTTCCTCGCCCTGACGCGGGAGGACGCCGACGCGTTCGCCCGCGACGGCATGGGCAACGCCGACTTCGTCCCCAACCCGCTGCACGTCGTGCCGAATCGCTACGCCGAGCTCGACGAGCCCGTGGTGGTACGGCTGGGCCGCCTCGACTACGACAAGGGCCAGGACCTGCTCCTCGACGCCTGGTCGAAGACGCGGCGCGGCGACTGGTCGCTGCGCGTCTACGGCGCGGACAAGTCCGGCGGCAGGGAAGCCCGCTGGCTGCGCAAGCTCACCGCCGAGCTCGGCCTGACCGACTCGGTGGACTGGCGCGACCCCACGAGCGACCTCGAGTCCGCGCTGTGCGGCGGTTCGATCTTCGCGCTCACCTCCCGCGAGGAGGGTTTCCCGATGGTGATCCTCGAAGCCATGGCGTACGGCGTGCCGTGCGTGGCGTTCGACGTCGCCCCCGGCATCCGCGAGCTGATCACCCACGACGTGGACGGCCTGATCGTGCCGCACGGCGACACCGTCGCCTTCGCCGAAGCCCTGGGCCGCCTGATGGGCGACGCGGAGCTGCGCCACAAGATGGGCGCCGCCGCCCGCGAGTCCGTGCAGCGCTTCGCGCCCGACCTCGTCGCCGACCGCTGGGAAGAGCTGTTCACCCTCCTCGACCGCTGAAAGGCAGATGCATGTCGCCCAAGCTCAGCGTCGTCGTCCCCTTCTACAACGTGGAAGCGGACTTCGCGGCGTGTCTCGACTCCCTGGCCGGGCAGAGCCTCGCCGACCTGGAGGTCGTCATGGTCGACGACGGGTCGATGGACGGCAGCGCGGTGATCGCCAAGACCTACGCCACCCGCGACCCGCGCTTCAGGCTGGTCACCCAGGAGAACCAGGGACTCGGCCCGGCGCGCAACACCGGCGTCAGGCACGCGGGCGGCGAGTACCTCGCGTTCGCCGACAGCGACGACGTGGTGGCGCCCAACGCCTACGAGCGCATGGTCGGCACGCTGGAGCGGTCCGGCTCCGACCTGGTGACCGGCGCGGTGCTCACCTTCGACTCGGCCCGCTCCTCGCGGGCCTCCTTCTACGGCGACGCCTTCAGGACCACCAGGACGGGCACGCACGTCTCCCGCGACCCGGAGCTGTTGAACGACAGGACCGCCTGGAACAAGGTGTTCCGCCGCTCGTTCTGGGACGCGCACGCCTTCGCCTTCCCGACAGGGGCCTACGAGGACGCGCCGGTCACGCTGCCAGCCCACGTGCTGGCCACCGGCGTGGACGTGCTGCGCGACGTCGTCTACCACTACCGGCGCAGGGAGTCGGGCGAGCTGTCGATCACGCAGCGCCGCACCGAGGCGTCCAACCTGCGCGACCGCATCTCCTCCGTGCAGGCCGTCTCCCGGTTCCTGGGGCGGCGCGCGCCCGCGCTCAAGGGGCGCTACGACCTGCTGACCCTCGCCAACGACCTGATGATCTTCATCAACGTGGTCGAGGAGGGCGACGAGGAGTTCCGCGACCTGCTCTGCACGCTCGTCAGCGGCTACCTGCGGGAGATCGACGGGAAGTTGCTGGCCCGCCTGCCGTCGTTGCAGCGGCTGAAGTACCACCTCGTCAGCGAGCACCGCGTGGACGACCTCATCGCCGTGCGGGAGTACGAGCGCACCGGCCTGCCGGTGGCCCCGGCGCGTACGGCGGGGCTGCTGCGCAGGCGCTGGTACGCCGGTCACCCCTTCCGCGACGACCCCGACCGCCCGGTTCCCGCAGCCGTCTACGACATGACGGCCGAGCTGCGGCCGCACGCCCAGATCGACGAGATCACCTGGGACGGCCCGGCCATCCGCCTCAGCGGCCACGCTTACATCCCTGGCCTGGACATGAGCCTGGACGACCGCATCGAGCTGTGGTTGCAGCACAGCGGAACGCGGCTGCGCAAGCACCGGCTGCGGGTGCGCAGGACGGCCAGGCCCGAGGTGACCGCCAACTCCGGGCAGGCGGCCGCCTGCTACGACGGGTCCGGGTTCGAGGTCGAGATCGACCCGGCGGCGCTCAGGTCGGTGCCCGGCTGGCGCAAGGCCGACTGGAAGCTGCACGCCACCGTGCGCGTGGGCAGGCTCAAGCTCAGCGGGCCCGTCACCCGCTGCGGTCCCGCCGCGCAGTGGCCGAGGTTCCGCACGCTGTTCGGCAAGACCCGGGTGCAGGCCGTACAGACCGACGACCGGGGGGTGGTCGTACGCTTCCGCCCGGTCGCCGCCCTGGTGACCGGGCACGGCCCGGACGAGATCACCGTCTGGGCGAACTCCGCGCAGGAAACCGTCGTTCTGACCTGCCGGGAGCGCGGCACCTCCGTCGAGCTGCCGGTGGAGAAGTCCGGCGAGAAGACCTACCGCTGCCGGTTGCCGCTCGACGCCCTCACCTCGCCCGACCGGCTGCACTGGGACCTGTGGGTGCGCTCCGGCGAGTCGAAGGTCAGGGTCGCGGTGACCGACGACTTCGCCGACTCCGGCAAGGGCGGGCTCGTGCTGACCAGGACCAGGCACGGCAACGCCACCCTGGCCGCAGGACCGCCCCGCCTGCTGGCCCACCGCGTGGGCTGGGAGGGCGACCGCCTGGTCATCTCGGGCGAGTACGGCGGAGCCGAGCAGGAGCGCCCCGGCCGCGTCGAGGCCCGCCGCCGGCGTACCGGGGTCGTGCACGACTTCCCGATCACCTGGGCGGGGTCGCGGTTCGAAGCCGCGCTCGACCTGGCCGAGGTGGTCACGCTCGCCGGGGCGCTGCCGCTGGCGTGCGGCACCTGGGACCTGGTGGGGGTCGACGGGCCGGGCCGTACCAGCATGCTCACCCCCACCCGCGAGCTGCTCGCCGACCTGCCACCCGCACACCGCGCGTCGGGCTTCGAGTACCGGGTCTGGCCCTCCCGTGGCGGCGAGTCGCTGCACGTCACCGCGCGCCGGGCGCTGCCCGACGACGAGCGCGGCCCCTACGCCCAGCGGCTGCTGCGCGAGCGCGACTACCCCGCGTTCCTGGCCCGCCCCGGCCGCGAGCTGGTCGTCTTCGAGAGCTTCTTCGGCTGGCAGTACTCCTGCAACCCCAAGGCCCTGTACGAGGAGTTCCGCCGCCGCGACACCGGGCACGAGCTGGTCTGGGTCACCGGCGACCAGCCCTTCCACCTGCCCGATGGCGGCAGCACCGTGGTACGGCACAGCCGCGAGTACCTCGAGGTGACCGCCGCCGCCTCGATCGTGGTCAACAACGTGGCCCAGCCCACCACCTACCGCAAGCGCCCCGGCCAGACCTACGTGCAGACCTGGCACGGCACCCCGATCAAGAGCGTCGGGTTCGACATGAACTGGTCCCGCATGGAGCGCCGCGACCAGCGGCGGCGCGAGCTGGCCGACGACGTGTCGCGCTGGGACGTCCTGCTGACCCAGAACCCGTTCAGCACCGAGGTCATGCGCCGCGCCTTCCGCTTCGAGGGCGAGGTGCTCGAGTACGGCTACCCGCGCAACGACCTGCTCCACCGCCCCGGCAACGACCGGGTGCGGGCCCGCGTCCGCGCGCTCCTGGGCCTGCGAGACGACCAGCGGGCCGTGCTGTACGCGCCCACCTGGCGCGACCACCTGCAGACCGCCGGGGAGGGGCTGCGCGCCCACCGGCTGGGCCTCGACCTGGAGCGCGCCGCGGCCGTGCTGGGCCAGGACACCGTGCTGCTGCTGCGCCGCCACCACCTGCTGAACGCGCCGATCCCGGCGGGATGCGAGGCGTTCGTGCGTGATGTCACCAGATTTCCGGACATCGGGGAGCTGTTCCTCGCGGCGGACGCCTTCGTCACCGACTACTCCTCGGCCATGTGCGACTTCGCCGGGCTGGGCAAGCCGATCCTGCTCTTCGCGCCCGACCTGGAGGCGTATTCGGGGGACGTGCGCGGGCTGGCCTACGACCTGGTAGCGGGGGCGCCGGGGCCGGTGCTCCGTACGTCGGACGAGCTCGTCGACGCGCTGCTCGACCTCGACGCGGTCGCCGCGGCCTCGGCGGAGAAGCTGGCCGCGTTCGCCCGCACGTTCTGCCCGCACGACGACGGCGGGGCCGCCGCCCGGGTGGTGGACCGGCTCCTGTTCCCGGGGGTGTGAACGGGAGGCTTGAAAACACTGCGCGTGTCCGAATGGACACTCTATGCTGTGTCGTGGCGGCGGGCGATGCCCGCCGTATTCGGGGGTGCGGCCCCTGCCTCATGAGGGAGGGGGTCCCTCTGGGGCAGGTGCCGACCTTTTCAGCCGGCTCACGGAGGGCGGCATGACCCACACCGATCTGTGCCCGACCTGTCAGGGCGTCGTGACACCGTCCCCGCCCGGCTCCTACAGCGTGGCCCGCGGGCGGCTGATCGTGGCCAACGGCTTCTGCCAGGGCCGCTGTGCCGAGCCTGAGCCCGAGCCCGTCGTCCTGGACGAGGTCAAGTCGCTGGCATGACCCGACAAGGCCGCGAAGTGGTGCGTTACGGTCAGGGCGCCGGCTACGCAAGATAGTGGCGTGGAAGTCTCGGTGATCGTCAGCGGGCCGGCGGGACAGGCGCGCGAGCGCACGCTCCGGTCGGTGGCCGGGCAGACGCTCGGGGGCGTCACGGTGGTCGACGACCTGAGTGACGCCGGTCCCTACGTGCTCCTCCTGGAGGCGGGGCAGGAGCTGGACCGGCACGCGTGCATGACGCTGCTCGGCGCGGCCGAGCGGACGGGCGCCGACGTGGTGTCTGGGCTGCTCTACCGCCGCTCCTCCCTGCTGGAGTCGCGGCCCGCCACGTCCGTGGACCTCCCGCACCGCCTGCTCGTGAGCCCGGCCGCGCCGCCCGATCCCGCGCCGGACGACGACAGCAGGTTCAGGACGGCGGTGTACCACCGGCTGTTGATGCGGCTGCCGGTGCGCAGGGGCAGCGTCGTGTTCGAGAGCGGGCAGGGCGCGGTGTACGGCGGCAGCCCGCGCGCCGTCTACGAGCAGATCCGCGCGAGCGGCCACCCGGTGCGGGCCACCTGGTCGTACGCCACCAGCCCCGCGGGGTTCCCCAAGGACGCCACGCTGGTACGTCGGGGCTCGTGGGGCTACTACCTGGCACTGGCGCGGGCCGAGTACTGGGTCGACGACCACGGCTTCCCCGAGGAGCTGGCCAAACGGCTGGCCACCACCTCCATCTACACCCCGCCGGGTACGGCCTGCGACTACGTGGGCTTCGACGCCCCGGAGACCAAGCTGGCCACCCGCGCCGCCAAGGCCAGGCTGCGGCGGGCGGTCAACCGCTACGACTTCCTCGTGGCCGGGTCGGGGCACGAGGCGGAGACGCTGAAGGCGGCGCTGCGCGCCAGGGCGGAGCCGCTTCCGGTGGGAAACCCGCGCAACGACCTGCTGGTGTCGGGGGAGGCGCTGGACCGGGTGGACCGGCTCGCCGCGCACCTCGGGCTGGCTCCGGGCAACACGGTCGTCCTCTGCGTGGGCGTCCCGGTGCCCGCTCCCGGCCCCGGGTTCACCGTGCTCGACTTCGACGCCCTGGCGGTGCACGACGTGACGAGCCTGCTCAGGCTCACGGACGTGCTGGTCACCGGGGTCGGGCCGCTGCTGTTCGACTTCCTGCTGCTGGACCGGCCGGTCGTGCTGTACACGCCTGTTTCCCGGCGGATCGCCTACGTGGACGTGCTCGACGACCCGCCGGGGCCCGTGGTGCGGGACGCTGAGTCGCTGGCCGCCGCCGTCCGCGACGCCCGCCGTACGGGGGATCTCTACCGTCCGGCACGACGGAGGCTGGTCGAGAAGTACGGCGAGCACGAGCGGGGGAGCGCGGCCAAGGAGATCACCGAGCGCTTCTTCGCCCCGTGATCCAGACCGCGCCGTCGCGCCAGGACGCACGGTCCACCCGCAGGTCGCCGGGGCGGCTGACGGTGCTCGGGCTGCCCGCGCTGGTGGCGCTGGCGCTCGGGCTGTGGGGGACCGGCGGGCCGTCGCTGTGGACCGACGAGCTGGTCACGGTCGACGTGGCTGGGCGGTCGCTCGGCCAGATCAGGCACCTGCTCGCGCACGTCGACGCGGTGCACGGCTTCTACTACGTGGTGATGCACGGCGTGGGCGAGGTCGTCGGGTTCGGCCCGGTCGCGATGCGGTTGCCGTCCGTCCTGGCCACGGTGGTGGCCGCGGCGCTGGTGGCCGGGCTCGGGCGCGCGCTGGCCGGTGGCGTGACCGGGCTGCTGGCCGGGCCGGCCTACGCTCTCACGCCGGTGGTCAGCCAGTACGCCCTGGAAGCCCGCTCCTACGCCCTCGTCGCCGCGGTCGCCGTGGCCGCCACGTGGGCGCTCGTGCGCGCGGTGCGGTCAGGGGCTCCTGGCTGGTTCGCCTGGTACGGCCTGGCGATCGTGGCGCTGGGCGCGTTGCACGTGTTCGCGCTGCTGCTCCTGGCCGCCCACCTGGTCACGGTCCTGCTCCAGCGCCGTCACCTGATCCGCTGGACGGTCACGGTCGGCGCTGCGCTCCTGGTGTTGTCGCCCCTGATCGGGGTGGCGGTCACGCAGCGGTCCGCGGTCGCCTGGATCCCCGAGCTGGACGCGGCGCGGTTGTGGTCGTCGGCGCAGGGGCTGACCGGCGGCACGGTGTCGGTGCTCCTCGCGGGCGCCGTCGCGGCCTGGGGGCTCAGGTGCCGTCGCGGCGAGCTGGTGGCGGTGGCGCTCCCGTGGGCGGTGCTCCCGCCCGTCCTCCTGGCCGCGGTCTCCCTGGTCGAGCCCATGTTCGTCGGCCGCTACCTGCTGGTGTGCGTGCCCGCGGTGGCGCTGCTGGTGGCCGCCGGGCTGGCCTCCCCGCCCAGGGCGATGGGCGTCGGCGCGGGCGTGGCTCTGCTGGCCCTGACGCTGGCCGTACAGCCCGGTCTGCGCCGGGCGGACAGCAAGTGGCACGACGTGACCCCGGCCGTCGCGGCCCTGGAGCAGCACGCCCGCGACGGCGACGGCTTCCTGGTGTTCCCCGCCGGGATGCGCGCCCTGGCCGGCGCTTACCCGCAGGCCTTCACCGGCCTGCGCGACCTGGCGCTACGCGCGGACGGCGCCCGCACCGGCACCCTGCACGGCCGCGAGGTGGGCCAGGCGGCCCTCGCTGCCAGGCTCCCGGCGACGGACCGCGTCTGGGTGATCCGCCGCTTCAACGGCAACGCCCAGGTGCGCGAGCTGGCGCAACAGCGCATCAGGCTGCTGCGCGCGGCGGGCCTGACCTCGGTTCAAGGACGCTGGCCGGGCAAACGCATGCGGCTCACGCTCATGGTTCGCCCCAGCCCCGGCGCGGTTCGCGGGTAGCCTGCCCGGCCGTCTTCTCCCTGCTGCGGTAGACGATCGGCGGCCGGAAGAGGTACCCGATGGGCGCCGACAGCGCGTGGACCAGCCGGGTGAAGGGAAACAGGCAGATCAGCGCCATCGCGACGCAGACGTGGACCTTGAAGTCCAGACCGGCGGCGCTCATGGCCGCGGCGTCGGGCTGCAGGACGAACAGGGAGCGGAACCACGGCGAGACGGTCAGCCGGTAGTCGGTCTCGTGGGTGAAGAAGCTCAGCAGCGTGGTCGACAGCCCGGCCAGGATGGCGGCGATCAGGAAGACGTACATGAGCTTGTCGTTGCGCGTGGTCGCCATGAAGACCGGGCCCGTGGTGCGGCGGCGGTAGATCAGCAGGGCGACGCCGATGAGCGTGCACAGACCGGCGATGCCCCCGGTGACCAGGGCGATCGCGTGGTAGAGCCGGTCGGAGATCCCGACGGCATCGGTCCAGCTCTCCGGGATGAACAGGCCGATCACGTGCCCCGCGATGACGGCCAGCAGCCCGTAGTGGAACAGCGGCGAGGCGATCCGCAGCAGCCGCTTCTCGTAGAGCTCGGAGGAGCGCGTGGTCCAGCCGAACCTGTCGTAGCGGTGCCGCCAGATCAGCCCGCCGACGAAGACGGCCAGCGTCAGATACGGCGCGACGACCCAGAACGCGGTCTCTGCCCAGGTCATGTGTAAGCTCCCACCGACTCGGCCGGCGGCCCCTGCTCGGCCAGCCGCGCCGCCGCCCGCAGCTCGGCGTCGGTGACCCTGGGCAGGGTCCCGCAGATCACGTCGATCACCGAGGCGTACGGCGAGCCGCACTCGTGCAGCGCCGTACGCAGCAGCTCCAGCCCGGCCCGGTGCTCGCGCAGGACCTCGGCGCCTGACGGGTCGAGCGCGGCGAACTCCAGCACCACCGGCAGGAAGTCGGGCAACTCGTCCTCGCACAGCTCCCAGCCCGCCGCACGGAAGCGCCCCTTCAGCCGGGCCAGCGACTCGCCCCGCTGCCGGGTGTCGCCGTCGGTGTAGTAGGTGAGGTAGAGGCAGCACCGGCGCTTGAGGTCGAAGGTCTCCACGTACTGCGCGGCCAGCTCGCCAGCGCCCAGCTCGTCGGCCTGGTCCAGGAACGCGCCGAAATGCGGCTGCGCCACGTCGCGGATCATCGGCAGCCGCCCCCAGAACCGCTCGTCCGGATAGGCGAGCAGGTGCGCGCCCGCCTGCCACACGATCGCGCTCATGACTCGTCCTTCTTCGGGAAGAGGTGATCGGGCGCGCCCTTGCCGTCCCAGTTCAACAGGTTCCTCCGCTGGTGAGTGACGTCCTCGCTGGTCTGCCGCTGCTTGAGCGAGTGGAAGGTCTCGATGGAGACCGGCACCGGCTTGCCCGACGCCTCGCCGAAGGGGCCGCTCATGCCTGGCCCGCCGTCGTAGTCGAGGCTGCAGCCGATCTCCTCGATCGAGCCAGGCGTGGCGGAGTAGGTCGTCGGGATCACGTACCGGTCCTCGTACCTGGCCAGCGCCAGCAGCCGGTACATGTCGTCGATCTCCCGGTCGGGCTCCGGCTCGCGGCCGAGGTTGACGTCGCGCATGTGCGCCCGCATCGCGGCCAGCTTGCGCAGCGACGCGGTGACCGGCTCCGGGTCACCGGCGGTGAACAGCTCGGCCAGGTACTCCACCGGGATGCGCAGCGCCTCGATCGCGCCGAACAGGTTGTCCGCGTCCTCGCCGTCGTGCCCGGTCTCGGTCAGCGCCTCCACGACGGGCGAGAGCGGCGGGATGTACCAGACCATCGGCAGCGTGCGGAACTCCGGGTGCAGCGGCAGCGCCACCCGGAACCGGGTGATCAGCTCGCGCACCGGCGACCGGCGCGCCGCCTCCAGCCACTCGTCCGGGATGCCGTTCGCCGTCGCAGCAGCGACCACCTCCGGGTCGTCCGGGTCGAGGAAGAGCGACAGCTGGGCCTCGTAGAGGTCCTTGTCGTCGGGCACCGACGCCACCTCGGTGACCCGGTCGGCGTCGTAGAGCATGACGCCGAGGTAGCGCAGCCGTCCCACGCACGTCTCCGAGCAGACGGTCGGCAGCCCGACCTCGATGCGCGGGTAGCAGAACGTGCACTTCTCGGCCTTGCCGGTCTTGTGGTTGAAGTAGATCTTCTTGTACGGACAACCGGTCACGCACATGCGCCAGCCTCGGCACTGGTCCTGGTCGACCAGCACGATCCCGTCCTCGGTCCGCTTGTACAGGGCGCCGGACGGGCAGGAGGCCACGCAGGCCGGGTTGACGCAGTGCTCGCAGATGCGCGGCAGGTAGAACATGAAGGCCCGCTCGAAGTCGAGCTTGACCTTCTCCCCGACCTTCTCCACCAGCGGGTCCCGCCTGGCCAGCTCGGGGCCGCCGCCCAGGTTGTCGTCCCAGTTGGCGCTCCACCCCACCTTGGTGCGCTTGCCGGTGATGAGCGACCGGGGCGGGGCGACCGGGATGTTGTCGCTCAGGGGAGCGGTGGTGAGGTTCTCGTAGTCGTAGGTCCAGGGCTCGTAGTAGTCCTGGATCGTCGGCTGGAGGGGGTTGGCGAAGATGGTCATCAGCTTGCGCAGCGGACCGCCCGCCCGCAGCCGCAGCCTGCCCCTCCGGTCCAGCTTCCAGCCGCCGCGCCACCTGTCCTGGTCCTCGTACCTGCGCGGATAGCCCTGCCCCGGGCGGGTCTCGACGTTGTTGAACCAGACGTACTCCACGCCGGTCCTGTTGGTCCACGTCTGCTTGCAGGTGACCGAGCACGTGTGGCAGCCGATGCACTTGTCGAGGTTCATCACCATGGCGATCTGCGCCATCACCCGCATGTCAGTACTCCACATCCTGGGACCTGCGGCGGATCACGGTGATCTCGTCGCGCTGGTTGCCGGTGGGGCCGAGGTAGTTGAAGCCGAAGCAGAGCTGGGCGTAGCCGCCGATCAGGTGGGTCGGCTTGATGAGCACCCTGGTCAGCGAGTTGTGGATGCCGCCGCGCCGCCCGGTCCGCTCGGTCAGCGGCACGTCCACCACCCGCTCCTGCACGTGGTACATGTACACGGTCCCGCGCGGCATCTTGTGGGAGACGATCGCCCGCGCCACCACCACGCCGTTGCGGTTGTGCGCCTCGATCCAGTCGTTGTCCGCCACCCCGATCGCGGCTGCGTCCTGGACGGACATCCAGATCGTCGGGCCGCCCCGCGACAGGGTCAGCATGATCAGATTGTCCTGGTACTCGGAGTGGATCGACCACTTCGAGTGCGGGGTGAGGTAGCGCACGAACACCGCGCCCTCCTCCGGGCCCTCGCCGAACAGCAGCCCCATGTCCAGCGGGGGCCGGTAGACCGGCAGCGCCTCGCCGTACTCGTGCATCCAGTCGTGGTCGAGGAAGAAGTGCATGCGCCCGGTCAGCGTGTGCCACGGCTTGTCGTGCTCGACGTTGATCGTGAAGGGCGAGTAGCGCCGGTCGTGCGCCTCCTTGCCCGACCATTCCGGGCTGGTGGCCACCGGCGTCGGCCCCGCCTGGGTGTCGGCGAAGACGATGCGGTGGTCGCCGTGCGCCAGCGCCGACATGTCGGTCCCCGTGCGCTCGGCGAGCTGCGCGAAGCCCTGACCGGCCAGCCGCCCGTTCGTGGTGCCGGACAGGGCGAGGATCGCCTCGCACGCCTTGGCGTCGGTGTCCAGCAGCGGCCGTCCCCTGGCGACGCCCAGGGCGGCCGTCCCGTTGCGCTGCGCCAGCCAGTCGATCTCCTCGTCCGGGTGGAAGGCGAGCCCCTTGACCGGCATCCCGGCCTGCTCGGCCAGCGGCCCCAGCGCGGCCATCTTGTCGGCGATCGCGCCGTAGTCGCGCTCGACCACGGCCAGGTTCGGCTCCACGTGACCGGCGGGCCCCCGCCCGCCCGGCTGGGCCGTCTCCCCAGGGGTGTCGTGCTGGTACGGCAGGGCCACCACGTCCCTGCGCGTCCCCAGATGCGGACCGGCCAGCTCGCTGAAGGCGGTCGCGATGGAGTGGAACGCGGTGAAGTCGGTCCTGGTCTCCCACGGCGGGCTGATCGCCGGGTTGAAGGCGTGCACGAAGGGGTGCATGTCGGTGGAGGACAGGTCGTGCTTCTCGTACCAGGTCGCGGCCGGCAGCACGATGTCGGAGAACAGCGTGGTCGAGGTCATCCGGAAGTCGAGGGTGAGCAGCAGGTCGAGCTTGCCCTCCACCGCCTCCGGGCTCGGGTCGGGCAGGTTGGAGCCGGCGCCCAGGAGGTGGTGCAGGAAGTACTCGTTGCCCTTGGCCGAGGAGCCCAGCAGGTTGGAACGCCAGACGGTCAGGCAGCGCGGCCAGTTGCGCGGGTCGTCCGGCTGCTCCGCCGCGTACTTCAACCGGCCCGCGCGCAGCTCCTCGCGGGTGAAGGCCACGGGGTCCTCGGCCTCGCCCAGCTCCAGGGGGTTGCGGTCGAAGGCGGGCGCCATCGGCATCCATCCGTTGCGCACCGACTGCGCCACCAGGTCAGCGGTGTGCACCCCGTCGAACGCGCCTTCGCCGACGGGGGAGCAGAGGTCGCCCGCGTCGAAGGTGTCGTAGCGCCACTGGTCGGTGTGCAGGTACCAGAACGGGGTGCCGGGGATCTGCCGGGTCGGCCGCGACCAGTCCAGCCCACCGGCGAGCTGCGCCCAGCCGGTCAGCGGCCGGCACTTCTCCTGGCCCACGTAGTGCGCCCAGCCGCCGCCGTTGCGCCCCTGGCACCCGGTCAGCAGCAGCAGCGTCAGGAACGCCCGGTAGATCGTGTCGCCGTGGAACCACTGCGCGGTCCCGGCGCCCATGACGACCATGCACCGGCCCTCGGTCTCCTCGGCCGTCCGCGCGAACTCCCTGGCGATCCTGACGACGTCGGCGGCGCGCACGCCGGTGATCGGCTCCTGCCAGGCGGGGGTGTACGGCTCGGCCGGGTCGTCGTAGCCGCTCGGCCACGTCCCGGGCAGCCCCTCCCGGCCGACGCCGTACTGGGCGAGCATGAGGTCGAACACCGTGGTCACCAGGTGCCCGCCGACCTCCCTGACGGGCACGCCCCGGCGCGTGCTGCCGGGCCCCTCGTCGAACCTGGCGAGGTCGACCGGCACGGACTGCCCGCCGTACAGGCTCAGCAGGGGGTCGGCGTCGAGCTTGAGGTTCCACCTGCCCTTGCCGGACTCGTTCCAGCGGAAGCCGAGCGAGCCGTTCGGCACGTGCGGGTCGCCGGCGGTGTCAAGGAACACCGTCTTCCACTCGGCGCCCTCCTCACCGTCGCCGAGGTCGGCTGAGGTGAGGAACTTGTCCGGCAGGAAGACGCCGTCCCGCTCGCGCAGCCGTACCAGGAAGGGCAGGTCGGTGAAGCGCTTGACGTAGTCGGTGAAGAAGGGCACCTGGCGGTCGGCGAAGAACTCCCTGAGCAGCACGTGGCCCATCGCCATGGCCAGCGCGCCGTCGGTTCCCGGGTTGACCGCGAGGAAGTGGTCGGCGAACTTGGCCGCCTCGTTGTAGTCGGGGGCGACCACGACGACCTTCTGGCCCCGGTAGCGGGCCTCGGTCATCCAGTGCGCGTCGGGGGTGCGGGTGACCGGGACGTTGGAGCCCCACAGGAGCAGGTAGGCGGCGTCCCACCAGTCGGCTGACTCGGGCACGTCGGTCTGGTCGCCGAACACCTGCGGGGAGGCGACGGGCAGGTCGGCGTACCAGTCGTAGAACGACAACATCGCGCCGCCGATGAGCGAGATGAACCGGGAGCCGACGGCGTGGGAGACCATCGACATGGCCGGGATCGGCGAGAACCCGGCGACCCGGTCGGGGCCGTAGGCCTTGATGGTGTGCACGTGCGCGGCGGCGATCATCTCCGTCGCCTCGTCCCAGGTGACCCTGACCAGGCCGCCCTTACCGCGCGCCGACTGATATTGCCGTCTCTTGTCCGGATCTGTCGTGATCTCCCGCCAGGCCTCGACCGGGTCGCCCAGCCGGGCCCTGGCCTCGCGGTACATCTCCACCAGCACGCCGCGCGCGTAGGGATAGCGGACGCGGGTGGGGGAGTAGGTGTACCAGGAGAAGGCGGCGCCCCTGGGGCAGCCGCGCGGCTCGTACTCGGGCCGGTCGGGGCCCACACTGGGATAGTCGGTCTGCTGGGTCTCCCAGGTGATGATGCCGTCCTTGACGAACACCTTCCACGAGCAGGAGCCCGTGCAGTTCACCCCGTGCGTGGAACGGACCACTTTGTCGTGGCTCCACCGGTCCCGGTAGAAGACGTCACCTTCGCGGCCGCCGGTCAAGAAGAGCTGGCGCAGGTCATCGCTCTCCGGCGACCTGCGGAAGAATCGCCCCGTCTTGAGGAACAGCTCCTCGATATCTGACGCCATGCGATGAGTTCATCACACACAGTCACATTTGCTGAGCATCGGGGCCGTGTCGACCGACTCTGCCCATCCCCGATCTTGATAAATCCCTCATATGGGGATAAATCATCCAGGCGTGCATTGACGATCATTCCCGAGAAGTCAGGTTCCCTCGAGGTCGCCGACGCCCCCGACCCCGTCCCGGGGCCGGACGACCTGCTCGTCCAGGGCGTCTGCGGCACCTACCGGGAGATCATGGGCGGCGACTACGGCTGGGCTCCGGACGGGAACGGCTTCGCACCAGGTGGCCTGGTGGTCAAGCTCGACCCCGCGCTCGGCCGGACCGGCGTGCTGATGGAGCCGACCCCCCGTGGTGGCCCAGGCCTGGGAGCAGATCGACCGCGTCAGCACCTCATCTCGGCTCGGTCAACGCCAACCGGCGCCACGACGAGCAGGCGGCGCGGGCGCTCGCCGGTGCCGACCCGTCCTGGCCGGCCGGGCTGGTGACGCGGCGGATCCCGCTGGACCGGGCGGAGCGGCCACGACGACATCAAGGTCGCCGTGGACCTGTCCTGACACGTGGGTGTATAGATGCTCTTGATCCATCGGGGTGCGGGTACAGGCGCTGGAGCAACAATGAGGTTTGCGGTGTTGGGGCCGGTCCGTGCCAACCTCGAGACCGAGGCGGTGCCGCTGGGCCCGCCCAAGCGGCGGCTGCTCCTGGCGGTCCTGCTGTGCTCGGCAGGCCGGCCCGTCGGGGTGGACACGCTCGTGGAGGCGTTGTGGGGCGACAACGCCCCCGCTTCCGCGGTCGACAACATCTACGTGCACATCTCCCAGCTGCGCCGGGTGCTGGGCGCCCAGGCCATCACCGGCCGGGGGCGGGAGGGCTACGCGCTGGCCGTCGAACCGTCGGCGATCGACGCCCACCGCTTCGCCGGCCTGGCCCAGGCCGGATCCCGCGCGCTCGCGGCCGGCGAGTACGGCACGGCGAGCCGTAAGCTCCGCGAAGCCCTGTCGCTGTGGCGCGGCCCCGCCTACGGTGAGCTGGCCGACGAACCCTGCCTGCGGCACGAGGTGACCAGGCTGGAGGAGCTGCGGCTCACCGCCCTGGCCGACCGCATCGAGGCCGACCTCGCGCTGGGGCTGCACGACGAGGTCGCCGCCGAGCTGCTCACGCTCACCCGCGCCCACCCCTACCGCGAGCGCTACGCCGGCCAGCTCATGCTGGCGCTGTACCGGTCCGGACGGCAGGCCGACGCGCTGGACGTCTACACCAGGACCAGGAAGCTGCTCGACGACGAGCTGGGCCTGGATCCCGGTCCCGAGCTGACGCAGGTCCACGAGCGGATCCTGCGCCGCGACCCGGTCCTCGACGCGCAGGCGGCCCTTCCCGCGTCCACCCGGACGGGCCCGGCCCAGCTGCCCAGGACCATCGCCGACTTCACCGGACGCAAGGCCGAGCTCGCCCGGATCCTCAGCCACATCGACGAGGCGAGGACCAGCGACGGGGTCGTGGTGATCACCGCGATCGACGGCATGGCGGGCATCGGGAAGACCGCGCTCGCCGTACGGGCGGCGCACCGGCTGGCCGAGTGGTACCCCGACGGCACGCTGTTCATCGACCTGCACGCGCACACGGCGGGACACCGGCCCACCGATCCTGCCGCTGCGCTGGCCCGGCTGCTGCACGCCATCGGCGTGGACGGCGACCTGATCCCGCAGAACCTGGAGGAGCGAGCCGCCCTGTGGCGCAGCGAGCTGAGCCACCGCCGCGTGCTCGTCGTCCTCGACAACGCCGCCAGCGCGGAGCAGCTGGGCCCGCTGCTGCCCGGCTCGGCCAGGTCCCTGGTGCTGGTGACCTCGCGACGCAGGCTGCTCGAACTGGACAGCGCGCACGCGCTCACCCTGGACGTGCTGCCCGCAGCGGAAGCCGCGGCGCTGTTCACCGCCATCGTCGGGGCTCGCGCGCTGGCCGAACCCGAGGCGGTGGCCGAGGCGGTGGAGCTGTGCGGACGGCTCCCGCTGGCGATCCGCCTCGCCGCCGCCCGGCTGGGCAACCGCCCGCGCTGGAGCGTGGAGGGCCTGGTCGGCCGCCTTCGCGACGAGCGGCGCCGCCTCGCCGAGTTATCAGCCCAGGACCGCAGCGTGGGGGCGGCTTTCACGCTGTCGTACGACCAGCTGGACAACGGTCAGCGGCGCATGTTCCGGCTCCTGGGCCTGCACCCGGGGGTCGACGTCGACGTGTACGCGGCGGCGGCGCTGGCCGGCGTCACCGTCGAGCGGGCCGACGCGCTGCTGGAGGCGTTGCTGGACGCGCAGATGCTCCAGCAGCCCGCCGCGAACCGCTACTCTCTGCACGACCTGCTGCGGCAGTACGCCGCCGACCGTGCCATGACCGAGGAGCCGGAGGCCGAGCGGGGCTCCGCCGTACGGCGAGCCCTGGACTTCTACTCCCTGGCCGCTCGCCGGGCGGCCGACCTGCTCCAGCCCGGCCGGATGGCACTGGACCTGCGTCTGGAGCACGTCCCCGCTGACGCGCCGACCCCGGCGGACGCCAAAGAGGCGATGCGGTGGCTCAACCAGGAGCGGCAGACACTGACGGCCGCGGTGCACCGGGCGACGGCGCTGGGCCTGGACTGGCCCGCCTGGCACATCACCCGTGAACTGGGCGTCTACTGCATGAAGGCCGGTCACGTCAGCGAGATCCTGGGCATCGAGGAGGCGGCCGTAGACATCGCGCGCCGCCTGCCTGACCGGCGCCTGCTCGCCCTGAGCCTGCTCAACCTGTCGTCCTCGCACTCCCACAGCGGCCACGTCGCCCACGCCATCGAGCTGACGGAACAGGCGTGGGCGATCGCCCGGGATCTCGAGGAGCTGGGACTGGAGAGGTCCAGCCGCCGCTTCCTGGCCTCCCTGTACGTGCGGGCGGGCCGCTTCACCGAGGCGGCGGAAGGGTTCCTGCACGTGATCGACATGGCCCGCGAGGCCGGGGACCAGTACACGGAGACCATCTGCCTCGCTTACTACGGTGATCTGCTGACCCTCATGGGGCACAACCGGGAGGCGCTGGCCCCGCTGGAACAAGCGATCCGCCTGGCCACCGACCTGGACCTCGCCGACACCCTGGCCTCGGCCGCCACCTCCGCCGCCTGGGCCGCCGGCGGGCTGGACGACTACGACCAGGCCTTCGCCCACGTCGACAGCGGGCTGACCGCCGCCCGCCGTGCTGGGCTGGTGCCCCGCGAGGTGCGGCTGCACTCGGCGCACGCCGACGTTCTGCACCGCGCGGGCCGTCACGACGAGGCCCTGAGTACGGCGCGCCAGGGTTTCGCGATCGTGCGGGACCTGGATTCGCCGGTGGACGAATGCGACATCAGGATCTGCCTCGGCGCCTTGCTGCTGCACGCCCACGAGCCGGCCGAGGCCAGGCACCATTACGAGGAGGCGTTGGGCCTGGCCGAGCGCATGGGCGACCTCTACGACCAGATCAGGGCGCTGGACGGGCTGGCACACGTCTGCCACGCCCTCGCCGAGGAGGACAGGGCGGAGGCCTACTGGGCCCGCGCCCATCCGCTGGCCAAGGGGATGCCGCTGTCGCTGGCGGACCTGATCCAGGCGCGGATCCCGATCAGTTCCGGCCGTCCGCGATCCGCGCGTCGGGCCGGGTGGTTCGCAGACCGACGACCGGGTGGTCACCGGTAGGAGGACGAGCGCACGGGGGATGGGCTCTCAGCTGAAGAGCGAGTGGCAGTGGTGGGCGAGGAACACGCTGACGCCGGGAACGGCCGCCACGGTGGCTGGTCCTGCCAGCATGAGGGCGACGGCGAACACCCCGGCGAGGCGCTCCCGGCGGCTGAGGGGAGCCTCCGGGTTGAGCATGCGGCGCACCCGGGTCAGCGCGGTTTCGCCGCCCGCGCCCAGCGCGAAGGACGGCACGCGCCCCGTGGCCAGCCCGACCAGCGCCGCGGCGATGTGGATGCGCGGGTGGCGGCGCGCGGCGACGTCGTCGGCCTCCAGCTCCACCAGCCGCGCCACCTCGACGCGCGCCCGCTCGAACAGCGGCACGCGCGGGAACGCCCGGCGCAGCGTCTCGGCGCCCGCGAGCACCAGGTGGTGCCGCCCCCGCAGATGCGCCCGCTCGTGCGCGAGCACGGCCGCGACCTGCTCGGGGGCGAGCGAGCGCAGCGCGCCGGTCGTGATGACGGTCTGCCCGTTCCTGCCGGGCAGGCAGTAGGCGAGGCGCTCGTCGTAGTCGACCACCAGCGCCCCGAGGTCACCGTCGTGGCGGCCGAGCAGGACCAGGGCCTCCGCGTGGCGCTTCCGCTCCCGCCTGGCCCGCAGCAGGACCGCCCCGCCGGTGTAGGCGACCCGCGCGACGAGCAGCCCGCCCACGACCAGCCCTGCCCACGTGCCGGTGGTGGGGCGACCGGCCCCGTCGGACAGCAGGGCGGCGCATGCCGCGAACAGCCCGGCCAGCCCGTGGCCGACGACATCGGCGGGCACGGCCAGAGCGAGCACGGCCAGCACGGCCGACACCACCACCGAGAAGCTGGCCGCCTGCCAGACGACGATCCCGAGCCGCGGCGCCCGCTCGACCCACTGCGCGCGCCCGACGGCGCGGGGCAGGAGGACGGCGGCGAGCGTCGCGTACAGGCCCAGGACGGCTGCGTCGATCATGCGCCGCGCCCCTTCGGCGGGAACACCCGCAGGGCCGCCTCCAGCGCTCCGGCCTCCTCGGGCGTCAACCGCTCCAGGAAGTGCACCAAGGTGGCGGCCTGGTTGCCGCTGCCGGCGAGGGAGTCGCGCATGATGTCGGCGGTGTGGGCCTCCTTGGTGGACACCGTCTCGTAGATGTAGGCCCGGCCCACGGGCTTGCGCGTGAGCAGGCCCTTGGTGTGCAGGTTGTCCATCACGGTCATCACGGTCGTGTAGGCGATCTCCCGCTCCTGCCTGAGGTCCTCCAGGACCTCTCTTACGGACACGGGTCTGTGGTAGGACCACAGGCGATCCATGATCGTGGACTCGAGCTCGCCTAGACCGCGCATCATGTGACAATCCTATCTCGGATCGTAGCTCCCATGGCCGGAAACGATCGACATGGCGCTCGTCCTACTATCTTGCATAGTAATATGCGTGGGTCGGTAGGCGAGGGGAGGTGGAGGGTGCGGGTCGCCCGCTGGTTCCTGCTCGTCGCGCTGGCCCTCGGCGTCTGCGGGATGCACTCCCTGGGTCACGTCGCCTCCGGCCATGCCGTCCACGACCAGGCTTCGGGGATGGGGGAGAAGGCGCCCGACCTCGACCCGACAGCGGTCTGCCTCGCCGTCCTCACCTCCCTTCTGATCCTCTTCGTCGCCGCTCTCGCAGGACGTTCGCGGCGCGCGGCGGCGGGCGGGACCGGTGCCCGGGCCTCCGTCCCCGGCGTCGCCAGGGCGCCGCCGGGGCGGACCCGTTCGCTCGTGGTTCTGCGCATATAGGCCCCGCTCCGACCAGCGAAAGGCCAGCAGACCCGACGAACGAGAGAACAACCATGCGTAAGAACCGATTCATCGCCGCCGCCACCGGCGTCGCGGCCGCCCTCGTGCTCACCGCCTGCGGTGGCGGCGCACCGGTGGACAAACCCAGCGCCGCCGCGCAGTCCTTCAACGACGCGGACGTCACCTTCGCCACGATGATGATCCCGCATCACGAGCAGGCGGTGGAGATGGCGGAACTGGCCGGGACCCGCGCCTCGGACGCCGAGATCAAGGATCTCGCGCAGAAGATCAAGGGCGCGCAGGATCCGGAGATCCAGACCATGAAGGGCTGGCTGTCGGCCTGGGGCAAGCCCGCCCCGTCCGGCGGCATGAGCGGCATGGGTCACGATATGCCCGGCATCATGTCCGCTGAGGACATGAAGAAGCTGGAGGTGGCCGAGGGCACGGCGTTCGACAGGCAGTTCGCCGAGCTCATGACCGCCCACCACAACGGCGCGATCGAGATGGCGCGCACCGAGCAGGCCCAGGGCGCCGACCCCGAGGCCAAGGCGCTCGCCAAGGCCATCGAGACGGCGCAGCAGGCCGAGGTCGCCCAGATGCGGAAGATCCTCGACCGGTTGTGAGCAGCGACGGCGCCTACCCTCCTGGGCGGGCGCCGTGTCGCCAGCTCGCCCTTCGTCCCGGCTGGAGCAGCGGGAGGTCGGCCAGCGGCACCCGGCGCAGGCGCTGGGCCTCGGGCGCCGTCGGCGGGCCGAAGGGGCAGACCTCGGCGAGGAAGGGCTCGAGCCGCCCGTTCTCGACGAGGTCGAGCAGGTCCGTCAGGCCGCGCCGCGCGCCCCTGGCCTCCGCCTGCGAGATCCAGCCCGCCTCGACCGCCTGATCCCACGTGTCGGCGCCCGTGACGACGTGCGACGCGCCGTCGGCGCGTACCCGGACCGTGGTCAGGAGGCTGATGGCGTAGACGCCGTCGCCCTGCCGCACCATGGGGCTGGCGACGTCGCACGTGTAGGCGAACCCGGCCGTGTCGAGTGGCTCGCCGTGCAGGTCGACCGTGACGTTGACCTTGAACCACCGGTCGGCGAAGGCGTAGCGCCGCATGGCGAAGTAGCCGTACCCGGCCTCGCAGACGACCGACTCGGCGTCGGCGCGCAGGACGCCGCCGCCGGGGATGACGAACAGCCGCACATCCGCCTCGTCCGGATGGAAGTAGTAGTCACGCACCATCGGCACACTAGGCGCGGTTCCCGCGAAGTCGGCCCCGCTGCTTCACGATCTTGCCGTTTCTTGGTTTCCGTCGCAGAACACCTTGCTGAGCAGCGTCCCCACCAGCTTCGGATACAGCGCCGCCGGGTCGACGGCCGCGTCGCCGGTGGTCAGCGAGACGGTCATGGTCTTCCTGCCGTCGGCCGAGCTGTACATCAGCGTCCCGTAGCCCTCGGGCGGGCTGCCGTTGTGCTGGTACACGGTGCCGCCGCAGCTCGGACCCAGGTCCTGCACGAACAGCCCGAGCCCGTACCCGAGCTTGCCGTACGGCTTGCGCATCTCGGCCATCAGGCTGGAGGGCAGGAGCCTGCCGCCCATCAGCGCCGAAATGAACGTCTGCAGGTCCTGGGTGGTCGAGATCAGCGCCCCCGCGCCGGTCAGCAGCGAGGAGTTCTGCCGGGAGACGTCGACCACCTTCCACTGCCCGCCCTCCTGGTAGCGGAAGTAGCCGTGCGCGTACGGCCCGGGAAGCTGCGACCGGTTGCCCGGCACGACGGTGCTGCGCATCCCGAGCGGCCGCAGGATGCGCCGGTTCATCTCCTCGGCGTACGAGTGTCCTGAGACCTTCTCGATCAGCAGGACGGCCAGCGTGTAGTTGGTGTTGGCGTAACGCTGGTCGGCTCCCGGCTCGAAGCGGGGCTTCCTGGACAGCGCCACCCGTACCAGTTCCTCCGCGGTGTAGGACTTGAACCGGTTGTCCAGCCACTCCTTGCCCTTGCCTGGAATGCCGGTCTCCCACGTGCCTTCCGCGTCGAAGTCGCCGGTGTAGTTGAACAGGCCGGTGGTGTGCTGCAACATCATCCGCACGGTGATCCGCCGGTCCAGCCCGAGCTTGGGCAGGTAGTCGGCCACTGGCGTGTCGAGCCCGACCTTGCCCTCGGCCACGAGCTGCAGCACCAGGGTCGCGGTGAGGGGCTTGTTGACGCTGCCCGTCCAGAACCGGCCGTTGGTCGGCGGCTTGGCGGGCTGCCCGAGCTTGCGCACCCCCGCGCTGCCCGCCCAGTCGCCCTTGTCGTCGTGCACGCGCAACTGCACCCCGGCGAGCCCGAGGTCGACGACGTCCTGGATGACCTTCTGCAGTTCGGGCCGGTCCTGCCCGGGGGTGGCCGCCATGGCGGGTACGGCGGAGCCGGCCAGCAACGCGGCAGCCAGCGCCGCGACCTTGAGTGACTTACCCATGATGCATCCTCGCTTCACGATAGTACGTGTTCGGAACATCTCGAAAGCTACGTTGCATTCAGAATCTGGTCAATGTTCAGAAAGTCTTACACCCAGGTGAACGCCGCTAAATTGATGCAATGACGCTGCACTCGAACGCAACGATGAGTTGCAATGGATGGCCTCGAAGGCAATACTGGCGGCATGCCAGGAGGACGACTGACCCAGCAGGACCGCCAGCGCATCGCGACAGGCCTCGCCGACGGGCTCTCCTACGCCGAGATCGCCAGGCGGCTGGAGCGGCCGACCTCGACGATCACCAGGGAGATCGGGCGCAACGGCGGCGCCAGCGGCTACCGGCCCCAGCAGGCGCACCAGGCGACGGTCCAGCGCGCCAGGCGCGGCACCCCCGCACCGCCACGGGCGACCGGATCGCCGGACGGCATGATCGAGGAGGCGCTCGTCGAGATGGCGGTCAGGACCGGGCTGCCGAGGATGACCGCCCGCGTGCACCTCGACCTGCTGCTGTCCGAGGAGGGCAGGCGGACGGCGGCCGAGCTGACCCAGCGGCTGAAGATCAGCCCGGCGTCCGTTTCCGTGGCCGTGAACTTCCTGGTCGAGCAGGGGTTCGTCCGGCGCGAGCGCGACCAGCACCGGCGCCGCGACGTCTACGTGGTCGAGGACGAGGCCTGGTACAACTCCATCGTGACCAGCCGCATGCAGACGCTGGAGACGGCGCAGGTCTCGATGGCGGCGGCCGAGGCGTACGGGATGGAGAGCCCGGTGGGGCGGCGGCTGGCCAGGGCGGCGACGTTCCTGGAGCGGATCAGCCTGGACATGATCGAGTCCGCCGACCGCTGGCGCGCCCTCCTGACATGACGCCACCCACCTTCGTCACGCTGCACAGCACGGACCTGCCGCCCGACCAGCGCTTCGACTGGTGGTGCGACCTGATCAGCCACGACGTGGCGCCCGTCCGCGTGACCAGCGACCACGCCGCCGACTTCCGCGCCTCAGCGGGGGCGATCGACCTGGACACCGTCCAGCTGACCACCATGGAGTTCCCCGCCCTCAGCTCGGCCCGCACGCCCGCGCTGATCCGCAGCTCCGACCCGGAGCGGTACGAGCTCGCCCTGATCGTGGGGGCCGAGATGTGGATCTCCCAGGGCGGCAACGACACCCTCATGGGCGCCGGTGACCTGGTGATGTGGGAGACCTCCCACCCTTACGAGGGCGGCGCGCTCGACGGCCCTGCCCCCGCGCAGGCGATCATCGTGCATCTGCCCAGGTCCGGGCTGCCCCTGCCGTCCGGCAAGGTCGACACGCTCGTGGCCGGCAGGATGCCCGCGGGCGGCGGCATCGGCGCGATCCTCGCCGCCTACCTCAGGACCCTGGTGCGCGAGGCGCCGTCCATGGCGTTGCAGGAGGCCAGGAAGCTGGGGGCGGCCACGCTGGACCTCGCCCTGGCCTTCCTGGCCCACCTGCTGAACGCCGACGACCGCCTGCAGCCCGAGACGCGGCAGCTGGCCCTGATGGCGCAGATCCGGGCGTTCGTCGAGCACAATCTCGGCGACGCGGACCTGACGCCCCGCGCGGTGGCGCAGCGGCACCACATCTCGGTGCGTTACCTGCAGCTGTTATTTCAGCGGCAGGGGACGACGCTGACGGAGTGGATCCGGCACCGTCGCCTGGAGCACTGCCGTACCGACCTCGCCGACCCCGCGCTGGCCGGGCGTCCCATCAACGCGATCGCCGCCCGGTGGGGATTCACCCGCGCCGCCGACTTCAGCCGGGCCTTCCGGACGGCGTACGGCATGGCTCCCAGGGACTTCCGTCACCGCGACTAGGCGTCGATCGCCTGGTAGACGGTGGTCCAGAAGTCGTGGATGGCCTGCGCCGAGTCCGGGGTGGACATGCCGGTCTGGGTGAGCAGGATGCCGACGAGCTGGTTTTCCGGGTCCGCGTAGGTGGTGGTCCCGGCTCCGCCGTCCCAGCCGAACTGGCCGACGGGGGCGTAGTCGCCGCGGTAGGTGCGCACCGCCATCCCGAAGCCCCAGCCGCCGTGCTGGGCCAGGCCGTACCCCAGGTGGGCGGCTTCGCGCGCCCACGCCTCCCGGGCGGCGCGCTGCTCGGGAGGGAGCTGGTTGGTGGTCATCAGCTGTACGGCGGGCCGGGACAGGATGCGCTGATCGCCGTGCATGCCGCCGTTGAGCAGCATGCGGAAGTAGGCGTGGTAGTCGTCGACGGTCGAGTCGAGCCCGCCGCCCGAGGACGGGAACGCCGGGGGCCTGCTGTGGTGTCCCCCTTCCGCCGGGTCCTCCACGGTGAACTCGCCGGTCTCCGCGTTGGGGGCGTACAGCGGCGGGAACCGGTGGATCTTGTCGGCGGGCACGTGGAACCCGGTGTCCTTCATGCCCAGCGGCTCGAAGATCCGCTCGCGCAGGAAGGTCTCGAACGGCTGGCCGGTGACCCGGGCGACGAGCACGCCGAGGATGTCGTCGCCGAGGTTGTACTGCCAGCGCTCGCCGGGCTGGTAGGCCAGGGGGAGCGTGCCCAGGCGGCGCATCCACTCGTCCGGCCCGGGTTCCGGCAGCAGCCAGCCGTCGGCCTGGCCGTACACGCCCTGCTCGAACAGCGCGCCCAGGATCGGGGAGTCCTTCGCCGTCATGTCGATGCCGAGCCCGAGGGTGGAGGTCAGCAGATGACGGACGGTGATCGGCCGCAGCGCGGGAACCGTGTCGTCCAGCGGGCCGTCGGGGCGCCTGAGCACCTGGCGGTCGGCCAGCTCGGGCAGCCAGCGGTCCACCGCGTCGTCCAGCCGCAACCGGCACTCGTCCAGCAGCACCATCGTCGCCGCGGCCGCGACCGGCTTGGTCGTGGAGGCCATGCGGAAGATGGTGTCGCGGCTCATCGGCGCGCCGCCGTCGTGCCGCATCGTCCCGAGCGCCTCGACGTGCGTCTCACCCCGGTGGCTGACCAGGGCGACCAGTCCGGGAATCCTCCCGGAGTCGACATACCTCGCCAGAACCTCACGCAGCCTGTTGCTTGGCCTCATCAGAAATCTCCTCACGGTCATGTTCAGCGATCGCTGAACATGTGACGAAACTACATTGCATTCATAAATCAGTCAACATGCTTTCACCAGTTCAATAGGCAGCTTTGCAATGAATATGAGGCTGAATGCAATGATCACGTTGCAATGAAGAGCGAATGAATGCATACTGTGCAGGTCGACAGATGGGAGACGAGCACCGATGCCCGGAGACAGGCTCACCGACGAGGACCGCCAGCAGATCGCCGCTGGGCTGGCCGAGGGGCTGGCGTTCGCCGAGATCGGCCGGCGTCTCGGGCGGCCCGCCTCGACCGTCATGCGCGAGGTCAGCCGAAACGGCGGCCCCGACGGCTACCGGGCACATCAGGCACAGGAGGCCACCAGAAATCGCGCGCGACGAACCAGGAAGCCGCAGGCGCAGCCCCGGCCGATGGGCGACAGCAGCCACGGGCGCGATCCCCGGGCGGTGCAGGACCTCACCGAGTCCTTCGCCACGCTCCTGGAGCAGCAGGGCATGCCCAAGATGGCAGCCAGGGTCCTGGCCTGCCTGTACGTCGCGGACTCCGGCACCCTCACGGCCGCCGACCTCGTCCAGCGACTCCGCGTCAGCCCGGCCTCGATCTCCCAGACCGTGGGCTTTCTGGAACAGCAGGGCCTGATCAAGCGAGAACGGGAACCCGGCGGCCGTCGCGAACACTACGTCGTGGACGACGAACTCTGGGTCCGATCCACCCAGGCGGCGCTGACCATGAACGACACCCTGGTCGTGGCGTCACAACGCGCGGCGGAGATCCTCGGTCCCACGACCCCGGCCGGAGCCCGCTTCGACGTCGCCGCCGAGTTCCTGCAGCTGGTGAGCACCACGATGCACCAGATGATGGACCAGTGGAACGACACCCAGACCGCCCGGACCTCGGACCTCCAGCCGTGATTCCGGCATTCGTCCGCGATGCTTGGGGACTCGTCAGCCCGACCCGCATGGCCTGCATGCGCTGATCCCTGTAGAGGGTGTGGGGGTTCGTGCTCGGCGATGGCGTCCGAGCACGAACCCCCGAGGGTCAGTAGGAGGTGGTGACGGTCACGCCGCCGGCGGCGGCTGTGCCGTACAGGGAGATGTAGCGGTAGCCGGCCGCCGGGTTGCTGACGGTGAGGGTGTGGGCGTTGCCGGATCCGGTCGCGCGCTGGGTGTAGGACGAGGTCGTGGCCCAGGAGCCGGCGTTGTAGTACAGGTCGGCGTCGCCGGTGCCGCCGCTGCTGGCGATCGTCAGGGTGGTGACGCCCGCGGGCAGGTAGATGTACATGTACGCGTACTGGCCCTGGGCGACGGAGATGTTGCTGCGCCGGCAGTTCTTACCCAGCACCCGGGTGTCTGTCCCGGTGCACTCCGGGACGGTCGTGGTGGTTCCCGCGGGCACGGTGATGGGCTTGTAGACGCCCCACGGGGCGCCCTTGTTGTCCAGGACGACCAGCTTGACGGTGTACGCGCCGGGGGAGCTGTAGGTCTTCACCGGGTTGGGGGACGTCGAGGTGGTGCCGTCGCCGAAGTCCCAGTGGTACTGGGCGAGGGTGCCGTCGGGGTCGGCAGCGGTGTTGGTGAAGGTGATGGCGGTGCCACTCGCGGTGGTGGTGAAGTCGGCGGTGGGGAGCATGTTCTCGTCGCTCGCCTTGCACGCGCCGGTGTTGCAGGCGGTCAGCCAGGCGTCGAAGTCGGCGTCGTAGTTGAGGCCCTTGAGGAACGTGCGAGCCGTGGCCCAGTCGCCGGTGCGGTAGTAGCCGAGCATCCTGGCCACGTCGGCGGGGTGCTTGTCGAGCATGTAGCGGACGGCGAGGTAGCCCCAGTTGTAGGTGCGGGTGTTGTCGCCGTACACGGTGTCGAAGAGCTGGCTCAGCTTGTAGGTGTGGCGCCCCGCCGCGGTGATGGCGGCGGTGTAGGCGAACTTGCGGTAGCTGTAGGAGATGTACTCGGCCAGCCCCTCCACCCACCAGACGGTCGGGGTGGACATGCCCTCGCCGAAGTCGCCGTGCATGTCGTACTTGGAGTCGAGGTAGTGGGTGTACTCGTGGTTGAGGTTCCAGATCTCCCAGTACAGCGGCTTCTCGCGGTCCTGCTCGTAGCAGATGAAGCGCGCCACGTTGCCCGGCTGGGAGGGGTCGTACTCCAGCGAGATCCCGCCGTTGTCGGTGTCGATGCCGTAGATGCCCCAGGCGTAGAACGAGTAGTCGCGCTTGGTGTCGAACACCGAGATTTCCAGGCGCACCGTGTTGTCGTCCGGGACCGGCTGGCCGCTGTCCTTGGCGATGGAGTGGAAGTAGGCGTCCTGGTTGAGCAGGCTGGCGCAGGTGCTGGACAGCTGCGCCGCGGTGAGCTCCTGAGCTCTGATCGTCAGGCTCGGCGAGCAGGCGTGGGTGATCGGCAGGGCGGCGTTGGTGAGCCTGTTGGTCAGGTCGCAGGTGCCGTAGGTGGTGCAGCTGGCGCTGTCCTGCTCGTTGGCGACCAGGGCGGTGGAGACCCAGAGCGCGGCGGTCGGCCCGGTGATCTGCGAACGGCCCAGCAGATCCTGCACGAGGGGACGCACGGTGGTCCGCAGCTGGCTGTACCTCAGGAAGCTGCCCAGTTCCTTGCCCGCGTTGGCGACGAGGAAGTAGTTGTCGCCGGACAGCAGGCCGAGGTTCCTGGTGGCGAAGTCGCGCAGGGTGGTGAGGACGGCCGGGTTGTTCTGGGCCGTGGCGGCCATGCTGCCGCGGGTGTGGGAGCGCCAGTACAGCTCGAAGCCCCGGTTGACCGCCTCGCGCATGTTGACGCCGAAGGTGGAGTTGTACGCGTTGAGCAGGCGGATCGCCACGCCGATGTTGCGGATCTCGTCCTGGGCGTTGACGATCAGCCAGACGGCTTCCTTCAGCACCGCGCCGTTCTCGTCGGTGTTGGTGAAGACCTTGGGACCGGCGAAGAAGGTGTCGGCGACGCCGCGGATCTCGGTCAGGAGCACCGAGCTGTAGGTGGGGATCGTTCCGGCGGGAAGGGTGCCCTGGACGTAGTATCCGGCGCGCAGGAACACGATCAGCTGCTGGGTGCTGGTGCTGTTGTCGCCCGGGTAGGAGGCGACGTTGGTCCGCAGGTCCCTGGCGACGGCCAGCATCTGCGACTCGGTGAAGGTGCGCTGGGCGTCCGCCGCGGTCAGCTCGAACAGCGGGTTGAGGCAGGTCTTGATGTCGGCGGCCTTGACCGCGGCGACCAGCGCGGCGCCGGTCTTGCCGATGATGTCGGCCGTACTGCAGGCGGCCAGCGCCTTCAGGCTCGGCGCCGACTCGGCTGTGGCGTGCGCCGCGTCCAGGTCGTCGCGGACGGTCCCGGTCAGAGGCGGTGTCTGGCTGGGGGAGAGGGTCTTCTGGTGCGTAGGCGCTTCAACTGCGGGTGGGGGCGGGGTGACGCGCTGGCGAGCCTGAGCGCCGGGGGCGGCGAACAGGCTGCTGACCATGAGCGCGCCGACTAAGGCGCCGACAAGGGGGGTGCGCATGGGGCGGGCTCCAGATTGTGAAATCTGACATGTGACGTGTAAAATTTCACATATTTACCTGGAGTTCAAGAGCTGTCAGATGTCGTCCCAGGCGGCCGAGCTCATTCTCCAGCCGTCGCTCGTCCTGATGAACTGGGTCGTCTGGCGGCCCGCGCCCTCGAACCACTCGCCGTTGAGGTAGCCGGACTTGCCGTACTCGCTGAACCGGTGCGCGACGGACCCGAAGATCTCCGTCCGCTCGGCCACCTCCCACTCGGTGAACTCGGTCAGCGTGCCGTCGGTGAGCATCTTCTGTCGGGGCGCGATGAACGTGTCGAGGTCGTAGATCACGGTCTCGCCGCCCACGTTCTTGATGATCATTCCTTGTGGGATGAACACCTCGCGGACGACCTCCAGATGCGGCCCGTTCCCGCCGGTGTTGGCGAACGCGCCGAAGAGGGCGGCCATCAGCCGGTCCAGCTCGGCCTTGACGTCGGTGGACATGGGATCCTCCCTATTTACATAACAAGTGTTGTGTGAATGTAGCCTGTCGTCATGCCACGCCACAAGGGAGACCACGACGCACGGCGCCGCGACGTGTCGGCGGCCGTGTGGCGGGTGCTGGCCGCGCACGGGTTCGGCGGACTGACGCTGCGCGCGGTGGCCAGCGAGATGGGCGCGACCACCGGGCTGCTCACGCACTACTTCCCGAGCAAGAAGGACCTGGTCGCGCACGCGCTGACGTTGCTCGACGAGCGCCGGGCGTCCCTGCCGGGACCCGCCGAGCCCGACGGGCTGGCCGGGCTGCGTGCCGTACTGCTGGATGTCCTGCCGGCCGCGGACAACCGGATCTGGGTCGGCTCGTGGGACGTCGCGCTGGCGGACCCCGACCTGACGGCGGGGCACGCGGCCCGGTACGCGCGGGCCCGCGAGCGCGTCCGCCACCACGTGCTGGCGGCGCAACGCCTCGGCGAGCTGCCCGCCGGGGATCCTGACGACGTCGCGGCCTCGGTCCAGTCCTTCACCCTCGGCCTCATCGTGCAGGCGCTGTTCGGGCCCGAGGAGTTCCCGCCCGAGCGGCAGGTCCGCCTGCTGGACGCCTATCTGGCCAAGCTCGCCTGCCCGTGAGTGTCACATGCCGGGCATCGGC
The DNA here is from genome assembly GCF_044457355.1 of Nonomuraea sp. NPDC050556. Taxonomy (NCBI): domain Bacteria; kingdom Bacillati; phylum Actinomycetota; class Actinomycetes; order Streptosporangiales; family Streptosporangiaceae; genus Nonomuraea; species Nonomuraea sp. NPDC050556. Next base: position 583,992 of record NZ_JBITGU010000001.1, read on the forward strand.
GGTGCTCTACTGATGTGAACCTAGCTGGTCTGGCCGAACGGAAGGACGGCACAGTGGCGGTTCGGGCCGACCTGGAGCAGGTCTTCCGCGCCGCCTATCCGCGCGTCGTCGCGGTGGCCGCCCGCGTGCTCGGCGCGCGCGACGAGGCCGAGGACGTGGCCCAGGAGGTGTTCCTCGCGTTCAGCCGCTCGTCGGTGCCGCCGGGGGAGGCCCTGGGCTGGTTGTCGGTCGCCGCCGCGCACACGGCGCTGAACCACCTGCGCACCGGCCGCCGCCGTACCTCCAGGGAGGAACGCGCCTCCCTCGACTTACCGCAGGACGGCGACGCCGCCGACGCGGTCGTGACCCGCGACGAGCGGCGCCGCGTGCGGGCCGCGCTTTCGCGGCTGCCGCGCAAACAGGCCGTCGCGCTCGTCCTGCGGCACAGCGGCCTCAGCTATGCCGAGGTCGCCGAGGCCCTAGATCTTTCCGTCGGCAGCGTGGGCACCACCCTGCGGCGCGCCGAGTCCGCCCTTCGCGAGGAGTTGAACCGTCATGCGCCATCCGACTGACGGCACGCTGCGACGGCTCGTGGACGAGCCGTCCGGCGTCGCCGACTCCGACCGCGTGCACGTCGCGGACTGCCCGGTGTGCCTGTCCGGGCTGGCGGCCGCCCGCGACGACGCGGCCGTGGCGGGCGCGCTGCTCGACGCGCAGCTGTCCGTGGACGTCGATGCCGCCTGGCAAAGACTGGAGCGTACGGTGACCGCCGACCAGCCCCCGGTTGCCGTCACGCGGACCAGACGGTGGCGTACGGTGCTGCGGAGCCCGGTGGTCGCCGTGGTCGGCGTCCTCACCCTGCTCGCCGGGGCCGGGATCGCGGCCGCCGGCGACTGGCTGCCGATCTTCCGCGCCGAGCAGGTCGCCCCGGTCACCGCCCCGGCGGCCGACCTGGTCAAGCTCCCGGAGCTGGAGGCGCTCGGCGAGCTGGAGGTCCTCCAGCAGATCGACGTCCGGCGCGTCACCGACGCCGCAGCGGCACGCAGGGCCACCGGCCTGCCCACCCCCAAGCTGAGCGCCCTCCCGCGTGGCGTCACCGGAGAGCCCTCCTACCACGTCGCCCGGAAGGTGAGCGCCGTGCTCACCTTCTCCGTGAAGAAGACCGCCGAGACCGTCGGCGGACAGCTCCCGCCCCCGCCACCCGGCCTCGACGGAAACCGGTTCCGCCTGACCGGCGGCCCGGGGCTGGCCGCCGCCTGGTCCGCGAACCGCCCCTTCCCCGCGCTCGTCGTCGCCCGCGCGATCGCGCCCACTGTGGAGTCCTCAGGCGTCCCGTTCGCCGCCGCCCGCGACTACCTCCTGTCCCTGCCCGGCCTGCCGGAGAACGTCGCCGCGCAACTACGCGGCTTCTCCGGCGACGGCACGACGCTGCCCCTGTTCACCGCGATGGAGAAGACCACCAGCTCCCCGGCCGACGTCAACGGCAGACCGGCCACGCTGCTCATCACCCGCGACCGCACCATGGCCGCCGTGATCTGGACAGAAGGGGGTACGGTGACCGCCGTCGCAGGCACCATGAGCGGCGACGAGGTCCTCTCGGTCGCCCGCGACCTGCGGTGGGACCGGTGACCACATCCCCTGCCGTCTGGTGTTCCGGCCTGCGCAAGCAGTACCGCAAGCACGTCGCGGTCGACGGCGTCTCGTTCACCGTCGGCCGCGGCGAGATCCTCGGCCTGCTCGGGCCCAACGGCGCGGGCAAGACCAGCGTCATCAAGATCCTCCTCGGCCTGGTCAGGCAGGACGCGGGCGACGTGCTCCTGCTCGGCCGTCCAGGACGCGACCCGAAGGCGCGGGCACGCGTCGGCTACCTGCCCGAGCTGTTCCGCTACCAGCCCTGGCTCGCCGCCGCCGAGGTGCTCGACCTCCATGTACGGCTCGCAGGAGCCGACGTCCCGCAGCACGAACGGCGCGAATGCCTCGCCGCCGTCGGCCTCGCGGACCGGGCCGGCGACCGGGTGGGCGGCTTCTCCAAGGGCATGCAGCAGCGGCTCGGGCTGGCCGTCGCGCTGGTGGCCCGCCCGGAGCTGGTCGTCCTCGACGAACCCACGAGCGCCCTCGACCCGCTCGGCCGCGCTGACGTGCGCGACCTGCTGCTGGCGCTCAAGGCCCGCCAGGTCGCCGTGCTGCTCAACTCCCACCTCATCGGCGAGGTGGAGCGGGTCTGCGACCGGGTCGTCATCCTCGACAGGGGGAAGGTGGCCGCGTCCGGCACCCTGGCAGAACTCCTCGGAGGGCGCGAGCTGCGGCTGCGGCTCGACGGGGTGGACGCGCGGGCGCAGGCACGCATGGCCGCCGACGGCGCGCTCACCTGCGACGGGAACCTCTACACCGTCACCCTGCCCGACGACAGGGACGGGCTCGTGCCGAAGCTCGTGGCCGACCTCGTCGGGCTCGGCGTGCGCGTGCACGCGGTCGAGCCGGCGCGGATGAGCCTGGAAGATCGGCTGCTGGACATCCTGAGGAGCGAGCACTGATGACCGTGTTCATCGTCGCGGCGCTCACGCTGCGCGAGTCGGCGCGGCGGCGCGTGTTGCGTGCGCTGGCCGTACTCACGCTCCTGCTGCTGGGGCTCAGCGCCTGGGGGTTCTCCAGCCTGGTCTCGATGGAGTTCGACGGGGCCCAGCTCACCACCGGCGAGGCCAGGCTGGTCGCCGCGCAGCTGCTCAACCTGGTGATGTTCGGGCTGAGCCTGATCGCGGCGCTCGGCACGGCGTTCCTGGCCGGGCCGACGCTGGCCGGGGAGATCGAGTCGGGGGCCGCGCTGGCGGTCATGGCGCGACCGGTCCGCCGCTCGGCCGTCCTGCTGGGCAAGTGGCTGGGGCTGGTGGCCTTCGGCGGGGGCTTCGTCGTCCTGGCCGGGCTCGCGCAGTGCCTCATCGTCCTGGCGACCACCGGCTACTGGCCGAGCGAGCCCGTGACCGGGCTGGCGCTGCTCGCCGCGCAGACGACGGTGCTCCTGACGCTGGGGCTGCTGCTGTCGGCGGTCATCTCGCCGATGGCGTCGGGGATCGTCGCGGTCGGCCTGTTCGGCGCCACGTGGATCGCCGGGGTGGTGGGCGGGGTGGGGAAGGTGTTCGCCAACCCCGGCGTGATCGCCATCGGCGACGTGTCCCGCATGCTCCTGCCGACCGACGGGCTGTGGCGCGGGGCGATGTACTCCTTCCAGGACCCGGGCGCGCTGGCCCGCTTCGGCGGACCCGCCGTGAAGGGCGGTTTCCCCTTCCTCAGCGACACCCCGCCCACCCTGGCCTACCTGGCGTGGTGCGCGTTGTGGGTGGCGCTCGTCCTCGGGGTGGCGGCCGTCGCCTTCCAGCGCCGCGACCTGTGAAGGGCTAGGAGCGGGTCCTGGCGCGGGCCGGTTGGGGCGTGGTGTGGCCGGCCGCGCGCAGCGCCTGGTCGTAGGCGTGCATGGCGGCGTCGCCCGCGCCCAGTGCCTGGTGGAGTACGGCGGCGCGGTGCCAGCACTCGACGACGTGCCGGTCACGGACCAGCAGGTCGGACAGGACGCCGGTGGCGAGGGACAGCTCGTCCGCCGCCTCGGTGTGGTCGCCGAAGGCCAGCGCGGCCTCGGCCAGCGTCAGGTGCGCCTGCGCCTCCCGCGCCTCGGACGCCCGCTCGAGCGCCGCCGACGCCAGCGTCCGGCCTTCGGCCGCGCCGCCGGAACGCACCAGCAGCCGGGCAAGGACCAGCTCGCACCGGGTCAGATCGGCGGGTACGTCGAGGACGAGCAGGTCGGCGCGGGCCCGGCGCAGCAGCCCGACGGCCTCGTCCAGGCGTTCCGGCTCCGCCTCGGCCAGCAACATGCCGCTCAGCGCCCGCAGGTTCGCCTCGTCGACCTGCTTGTCGACCATCCCGTACAGCGCCAGGGCGCGCACGGACAGCGTGTGCGCCTCGCGGAACCTGCCGTCGTCGCGGGCCCGGCGCGCGGCGCGCGCGTAACCGTCGGCCTGGGCGGCGACGCCCTGCCTCGCCTCGACGGCCGCGCGGGTGCGGGCGAGCAGTTCAGACGCCGCGTGCTGGTCGCGCTGCTGGGCGCGGGACTCGGCCAGCAGCATGGCCAGCCGTACGGCGTCGTCCGACCACAGCAGGTCGCGCTCCTCGAACGCGGCCATGGCCTGCTCGCCGAGCTCGGCCGCCGGGATCAGGTCGCCGCAGAGGAGGTAGCAGCGGACCAGGTCGACGGCGTGCTCGGCCCAGGCCAGCGAACCCGACTCGGACTGCTTCAGGTGCTGCTCGTGGCCCTCCGTCGCCTCGTCCAGGCGGCCCAGCCGTTCCAGCGCCCTCAACCGGCCCCTGCGGGCCGCCGGATCGTCCAGATCGGCGAGTACGGCGAGCGTCTCCTCGGCGTCTCCCGCGCGCAGGGCCAGCAGACCATACTGCGCCGTACTGTCCGCCTCGGCCTCCGCGTCGCACTCCTGCCCCACGGCGAGGAACTCGACCGTCGTCTCCAGCTCGGCCGCCAGGTGGCGCAGCGCGGCGGGCGAGGCGGCGCGGGCGCCGGACTCGATCATCGACAGGTAGCTGGCCGACATGGCCGTCCCGGCCAGATCGGCCTGGGAGCGGCCCTTCGCGGTCCGCAGGGCGCGGATGCGCCGTCCGGCCTGCTCGTCGGCGTTCATGTCAGTGGATCCTAACTCCAGGTCGCTGTCGGGTGACCGGCCAGCCGCAGCGCCTGGCCGTACGCGTGCAGCGCGGCCTCGACGGCGCCGCACGCCCGGTTGAGCTCGGCGGCGCGGTGCCACTCGCGGACGAGGTACAGGTCCTGCTGGTCGTGGGTGGCGAGGATGGCGGTCGCCCGCTCGATCTCGGCGGTGCAGCCCGGCAGGTCGTCCAGGGCCAGCAGGGCCTCGGCCAGCACCAGGTGCGTGTCGGCGCGGGCCGCCGACGTCGGCGCCTGCGGGCGGTCGAGCGCTGTTCTGGCGTACGGCAGCGCACGTTCCGGCTCGTTCGCGCGGACCAGGAGGTCGGCGACCTCGGTCTCGCAGTCGATCAGGAGGTAGCCCTGGTTGAGCTCGGACAGGTCGGCGTGGGCGCGGAGCAGCAGGTCGAGGGCCTCTTGCCAGCGTTCCGGGTGGGCACGGCCGAGCATCCTGCCGTGGATGCCGCGGACGGTGGCGAGGTTGAGGTGGTGGTCGGTCTCGCCGAAGAGGGCGAGGGCGCGTCCGGACAGCTCGCAGGCCTCATCGGGGCGGCCGAGCATGTAGGCGTTGAGCGCGGCATTCCAGCAGACGGCGCCCAGGGCACCGGGGGCGCCCAGGTGCTCGGCGACGGTGCGAAGGCGGCGCAGCAGGCGATCGGCGCGTCGCAGCTCACCGCGCTGGTTGTAGGCCCCTGCGAGCGTCACCCCAAGCCGGACGGCCTGCTCATGCCACGGATATCCACCCCCACCCACGCTCCCCAAAAAGCCCTCACCCTCGCTCCCAGCCTCGCCCCCACCTTCGAGCCCGCCCTCGCCCCCACCAAAACCGCCACCATCGCCCCCGCGCTCGCGACCACCATCGCCCCCGCGCTCGCGACCGCCCTCGCCCCCGCGACCGCCCTCGCCCTCGCGATCGCCTTCGCCTTCGCCCTCGCGCTCGCGATCGCCTTCGTCCCCGCGCTCGCGATCGCCCTCGCTCCGGCCAAAGCGACCAGCATCGCTCCCGCCAAAGCTCCCGCCACCGCCCCCAACGAGGCGCCCAGCATCGCCCCCACCAAAGCCGCCACCAGTGAACTCGTCAGAGGCCCCACCGATGGAGGACCCATCGAAGGAACCGCGGGCATGCCCGCCAGGGGGCTCCTCGGAGCGTCGGATGGAGCGCTCGCCAGCGGGCTCACCGGAGGCGCGGGTGGGCTCAGCGGCGGGTTGGCCGCTGGGTGGGGTGGGCTGGCCGGTGGGCCGCACGGACTCTGCGACGGGCTGACCAGAGGGCTGGACGGGCTCTGCGATGGGTGGGCGGGAAGGCCTCTTGGTGATCCGGGTGGAGGGCCAGAGGACGGGGAGGGCGAACTCGGCCAGAGCCTGCTCGCCCAGCCGTATCGCAGTCGTGGGGTCGCTCATCACGTCGTGGCAGCGAACCATCGCCACAGCCCGCTCCGCCCGCTCCCGCGACCCGGGCGGAGCCTGACGCCACAGCTCCTCGTAGATAGCCGCCGCCTCCGGAACCCGGTCCAGCGCCTCCAACGCTCGCGCCACGCCGTACCGCGCCTCAGGCCCGCTGAGCTCGCTGAAGACGGCGAGCGCCACCTCAGGCGCGCCGTTGTGCAGGGCAATCTCCGCGAATTCCATCGCCGCAGATTGTAGCGGTGTGAAGTTTCATCACATTGACTTCACAAAACTTCACACATGCGCTAGCTTACGTGGCGTTCACCCCTCAGAACCTCATGGAGAACCCGTGTCCGACCTGACGATCCACACCCACACCGCCTCTGAAGCCGGCCTGTTCGTGAACTCCTACCTCGTGGAGACCGCAGAAGGCCTCGTGGTCGTGGACAGCAACCTGCTCAACTCCGACATCGCCGCCCTGGCCGACCGCATCGCCACGCTCCGCAAGCCGCTGATCGGCGTCTTCGTCACCCACGCCCACCCCGACCACTTCAACGGCGTACACGCGCTGGTCGGCGACCGCGACATCCCCGTGTACGCCACGGAGGCCGTAGGCAAGGTCATCCACGAGATCGCCGACGCCAAGCGGGCGCAGTGGGGCCCGGTGTACGGCGACGAATGGCCGAAGGTCACCGCCTACCCGACCGTGCTGCTCGACGACCGCCAGGAGGTCGAGCTGGGTGGTGTCACCTTCACCGCGCACCACGTCGGCCCGGCCGAGAGCCACGCGGACAGCTACTACCTGGCCCGAGCCGAGGGTACGGCGCAGCCGACCGCCTTCATCGGCGACCTGGCCTTCCACGGCACGCACCCGTACACGGCCGACGGGCACGGCGCGCTGTGGCTCGACGCGCTCGGCACGCTGGTCACCGACCTGGCGGAGGCCAGGACGCTGCTGCCCGGCCACGGCGCCCCGACCGGTGTCGAGGTGCTGGCCGCCCAGCGCCAGTACTTGCTGTACTACCGAGAGGTCGTCAGGAGGCTGGCGGAGGGCGCGCCGTCGCTGAGCGAGACGGCTAAGGCCGAGCTCGACAGGCTCATGCAGGAGTACGCTCCGGGGCTCCCGCTGAGCTGGATGATCGCCCTGGGCGCCGACGCGGTGGCAGGCGAACTGGCCCAGTGAAGCACCGCGCCCTCGGCGGTGGCGAGGACGGGCCCGCCGCCATCGAAGCGCCAGGCAGAGGGCGGGGCAGGTGCGCCGCGACCGAAGTGCTCGGCGGCGGGCAGGGCAGGTGTGCCGCGACCGAAGTGCTCGGCGGTGGGCAGGGCAGGTGTGCCGCGACCGAAGCGCTCGGCGGCGGGCAGGGCGGGTGCGCCGCGACCGAAGCACTCGGCCGAGGGCAGAGCGGGCGCGCCTCCGCCGAAGTGCTCGGCGGTGGGGGCGCTTCCGCGGGAGCGCTAGGTGGGCGCGTCGACGTCGAAGCACCGCCGAGAGGCGGGGTGGGGCGCGGCACCACTGACGCGCTCGGCGAGGGAGCGGCCTTGTCCGCGGCTGTCGGAGCGCGTGGCGTGGGAGAGGCCTGATCCGCGGCTGTTGGAGCGCGTGGCGTGGGAGAGGCCTGATCCGCGGCTGTCGGAGCGCGTGGCGGGGAAGATATGGAGCCAGCACCCCAGGTCGGGGGCTTGGTAGTGGAGAGGTTGGGCTTGTAATGGCGATGGGGGAGCTTGGTGATGGAGAGGGTGGGCGTGCGATGAAGATCGGGGTGCTCGGGACGGGGGAGGTCGGGCGGCGGCTTGCCTCCAAGCTGGTCTCCCTGGGCCACGAGGTGGTCATCGGGTCGCGTACGGCCGACAACGCCGACGCGGCGCGATGGGCGGCTGAGACCGGTGGCGGGCACGGCACCTTCGCGGACGCCGCGCAGGGAGCCGAGCTGGTGGTCAACGCCACCGGCGGCCTGGTCTCCCTGGCTGCTCTCGAGGCGGCGGGGGCGGACAACCTGCGGGGCAAGGTGCTGGTTGACGTGTCCAACCCGCTCGACTGGTCTCACGGTTTCCCGCCGTCGGTGGCGACGCCTGACGGGGGCAGCCTCGCCGAGCAGTTGCAGAAGGCGTTTCCCGAGGCGCGGGTCGTCAAGACGCTCAACACGATGACGAACACCGTCATGGTCGAGCCCAGCCTGATCCCCGGCCACCACAACGTCTTCCTCAGCGGCGACGACGAGGAGGCGAAGCGGGTGGTGGCGGGGTTGCTGGGGTCGTTCGGGTGGGAGCCTGACCAGATCCTGGACCTGGGCGACCTGTCCAGTGCGCGGGGGACGGAGCTGCTGATGCCGCTGTGGCTGCGGCTGTATCAGGCGGTCGGCCCAGCGGACTTCAACATCTCGGTCCGCCAGGCCGGGTAGGTCTACTGGCAGGCTGGGCGGGGTGCAGCGCTCCGCCGTACGGCAGGCTGGGCGGGGTGGGGTGCTTCGCCGTACGGCAGGCTGAGCGGGCCGTCTTACTGCTGGCTGGCCGGGAAAAGGGGAAGGGCGATGACTTTGCCCCTGAAGGCGAGTCATACCGATGACCCACCCTGGTGACTCGTGACAGGAGCCCGACCCATGGCTGACTGGCAGCTCGTCCACGCCGAGCGGGCCGCGCTCGCCGCCCATCTAGCCGACCTGACCGACGAGCAATGGGCCACGCCGTCCCTGTGCGCCGGGCTGTCGGTGCGTGAGGTGCTGGCCCACCTCACCGCGTCCGCCAACCTCACCCCCGCGAGGTGGATGTGGGGCGTGATCTGCTGCCGGTTCGACTTCGACAGGATGGTCGCCATGCGGCTGGCGGAGCACCTGGGCGCCACCCCGGCCGAGACGCTCGCCAGGTTCCGGCGGTCCGTCACCAGCACCACCAAGCCGCCCCTCCCGGTCCTGGCGATGCTCGGCGAGACGATCGTGCACGGGCAGGACATCAGACGACCCCTGGGCATCCAGCACGACCCCCCGATCGAGGCACTCACCCGGATCGCCGCGTACTACGGCAGCTCCGACCTGGTAGTCCTCGCCAAGGGCCGGATCGAAGGCCTCCGGCTCGAAGCGACGGACGGGCCGTTCGCCACCGGCGAGGGACCGCTGGTGAGCGGCGGCACGCTGGCGCTGGTGATGGCGATGACGGGCCGCGCGCCGTACTGCGACGACCTGGACGGCGACGGCGTCAAGCTCCTGCGGGACCGATGCTGACGCAGACCACGCGGACGCGGGCCCCGGCGCGCGGGCGGCGGGTGCTCCCGGGGGAACGAACACCAAGCCCGAGTCGGTGCCTAGCCAATAGCGCAATGTCAGCGGCGGCGGAGCGACGCCAGGTAGCCGTTCAGGATCTGCCTGGTCTGGTCCGAGCTCCATATCTCCAGCACCGCAGCGTCGTCGGCCTCCCGATGGACGGCGATGCGCTCGACCGCGCCCCTCCGGAGCTGGCGCTTGGACAGCGCGTACACCTCGGCGGGCGCCGCGCAGAGCAGCTCAGCCCGCCGCAACGCCACGTCGAGCAGCTGATCGGGTGCGACAACCTCGTGCACCAAGCCCAGCGGTACGGCCTGCTCGGCGGTGAACCGCCCGGCGCCGAGCACCATGGTGTCCAACGCCGCCCCCACCGCGTGCCGCATGATCTCCAGCGGCACCGTCGGAAACGGCACCCCGGCGGCGAGCTCGGTCAGCCCGATGGTGCCACCCGCCATCAGCCGGACATCGCACGCCGCGGCCAGGACACACCCGCCCGCCAGCGCATGCCCGTTCACCGCGGCCACGACGGGCTTGGGATGCTCGAACAGGCTGAGCGCCGCGACGCTGAGCGCGGGCAGGAACGCCGCCACGTACTCCCGCCCACCGTCGACGATCCGCTTCAGATCCACCCCGGCGGAGAACGCACGCCCGCTCCCGGTCAGCACCACAGCCCGGGCCCCGGCGACGTCGGCCAGGACGTGGGGGAGTGCGGAGAGCACCTCCAGGTCCAGCGCGTTCACTGGCCCGTGGTTCAACGTCAGTACGGCGACGCCGTCACGCTCGGATGTCTCGATCATCCGGCCATTGTTCCCCCGGCACGCGGACAAGGCGCGATTTCATGCCATTTAATAACTCTATGGATACAGGCTTACCCGAATCTGTTACCACCGCGCTGGAGGAGTACCGGGCGCTGCGAGCGCGTCACGGCGTCTGCTGGGGAGAGTCCTGGCTGGGGTATCTGGGCGAGGTCGCCACCAGCGCCTACCTGATGCGCCCCTACCGCTACGGCGACCACGCCCGCCAGGACCGCGACCTCGCCAGGACCGTGCGCGACGCGCTCGCGGGCGACGTCCTGGACAACCTGCCCGTCCTGCGCCTGACCCCCGAAGGTGCCCGGCTGGAGACCAGGCCGAGGGCGGTGCTCGACGACGACCCGCTCCCGATCACCCTCCTGCTGGACTCCAGCCTCCCCACCCCGGCGACCGTCACGATCGAAGGCGTCCCTCACGAGGTGGCGGCGGGCGGCGCGCTGCTGGTCGACACCACCACCGGCGCGCGGATCGACGGCGTCGACACCACCAGCCTGACGGTGAGACGGGAGTCCGCCAGGCTGACCCTGCGCGCGGGGATGGTGTGCCGCTGGGGAGTGGTCTCCGCCGACGGCCAGGGCTGGTGGCCGGAGGGTGCGCCGCCCAAGCTGGACGCGCACCGCAGGCCGTACTTCCACGGTGACGACGTCACCCTCGACGTGCCCGCCGAGACCCTGACGGTCAGGGTGGCCAGGGGCATGGAGTACACGAGCGACGAAATCAGCCTCACCCTCGCGCCGGGCGAGCACCGCCGCGTCGAGCTCGCCCCGGAGCGGATCTACGACAGCGTCGCGCGCGGCTGGTACGGCGGGGACCTGCACGCGCATCTCAACTGGATGGGCGACGAGCCCGCCGCGCCGGAGCTGGCGGCCAGGGCCCAGCACGGCGAGGACCTGCACGTGCTCAACCTGGTGGCGGGCAACGTGGCGGGCGAGCGCGTCTACGACCTGGAGGCGTTCGAGCACTGGGTGGGCCGGGACCTGCCGTGGTCGGACGCCACGCACGTGGCCCGCATGGGCGTGGAGTACCGCAACGACCTGCTGGGCCACTGCACCGCCTTCGGCGTGACCAGGCCGCCGCGCCGCTGGCACAGCGGCTTCGTCGACGCCGACCACCCCACCAACGCCGAGGCGCTGGCCGACCTGCGCGCGGCCGGCGGCGTCACCGGGTACGGTCACCCGTTCCACACCCCCGGTGACGAGTTCGGCGACGGGCGCAACTGCGCCGCCAGGGAGATCGTCGCCGACGCCGCGCTGGGCCTCATCGACAGCCTCGACGTGCTCAACCACTCCTCGCTGGAGGCCACGGCGGCCGTCTACCGGCACCTGATCGGCGCGGGCAACCGGCTGGCCGTCACCGCGGGCACCGACATCGTCCTGTCGATCTCCCGCCGCGGCACCGCCTCCAGCCCGCCGGGCTGGGCGCGCGTCTACGCCCGCCTCGACGGCCCCCTCACCGCGAGCTCGTACGGCGAGGCCGTCGCGGCCGGCCGTACCTTCGCCACGACCGGGCCATGGCTGGAGCTCAGCGTGAACGGCCACGGGCCGGGGGACACGGTACGGCTCAGCCCGGGAGAGCGGGTCAGCGTGGAGGTCACCTCGATCGGCCCCGAGGTGGAGCGGCTGGAGATCCACACCGCGACCGAGACGATCACCGGCCCGCCCGGCAGGTTCACCGCCGAGCTGACGATCACCGAACCGACCTACCTCGTCGCCACCGCCGCCGGACCGCCCCACGAGCGGTCCCTGCACAGGATGGGCGCCTACGCGCACACCAGCCCGGTCTACCTGGACGTGGCGGGCGAGCACGTGGCCAGACCGGAGGACGTGGCCTGGTGCCTGGCCTGGTTGCAACGGCTGGAGGACGAGCTGCGGTCGCGCGGCCGGTTCGAGCACAAGGAGCAGCTGGAGGCACACCTGGAGCTGTACGAGAGGGCGCGGCAGGTGTATCGATCCCGGGAAGCGTAACCATTGTGTTACGCTTCCCGGTGTGGATGAGGTGGCAGGGGCGATCGCCGACCCGGTGCGCAGGGAGATCCTGGTGCTGCTCCGGGCCGGGCGGCTCTCCGCCGGGCAGATCGCCGGGCACTTCACGATCAGCAGGCCCGCCGTAAGCCGTCATCTGCGGGTGCTCAGGGAGGCGGGGCTGGTCCGCGACGAGCTCGCGGGGCGGCAGCGGCTGTACGGGCTCGACCCCAGCCGCCTGCTCGACCTGGCCGCCTGGCTCGGGCAGTTCGGCGGGCCGTCCGCCTGGGAGCACCGATTCGACGCGCTGGAGACAGAGGTTTACCGCACCCGCCGCGACCGCCGCACCGGCGGCGCGGCGGACCAGCCCCAGGAGGAGACCGCATGAACCCGACCGGCCGTTTGCTGCGTGGCGAGTCAGGCAGCAGGCTCGTTCTCACCCGTACCTTCCGCGCGCCCATCGACGACGTGTGGGCCAGCGTCACCGAGTCCGACCGCACCGCCCGCTGGTTCGGCCCCTGGAAGGGCGACGCGGCGCCGGGCCGGACGATCCAGGTGCAGATGGTCTTCGAGGAGCAGGGGCCGTGGATGGACCTGCGCATCGACGCCTGCGAGCCGCCGCGCCGCCTGGCCTGCTCGTCCACCGACGACCACGGTACGTGGCGGCTGGAGCTGCTGCTGTCGGAGTCGGACGGCACGACGCAACTGGAGTTCGTGCAGCACCTGGAGAGCGAGGAGGGCGTCGGGGAGATCGGGCCGGGCTGGGAGTACTACCTCGACCAGCTCGTCGCCTCCCGCGAGGACGCGCCGCGGCCCGACTTCAACGACTATTTCCCGTCGATGCAGGCGTACTACGAGGGCCTGCGCGACTAGGTCCTGCGGCGCCTGACGAGGATGACGACTGCCGGGACGCTCACTGGACGGCGGCGGAGCGCGCGGGCGGGCGTTCTGCCGCGGTGAAGCCCTTCGCGAGTAGCCAGACCGCGAGCACCATCTCGTTCACCATCAGCGGGGCGATGAGCGCGGCGTGCAGGGGTGAGGACAGGTTCAGCTCGCCGTACATGACCAGGAGCGCGTCGGCCGTGTACGGCAATACGGCGATCAGCGCCCAGCCCGAGATCGGGCGGGGTACGGCGAGCGAACCAAAGAGCGCGGAGTTGAGCAGCAGGGCGCCCAGGCAGAAGAAGATCGAGCTGAGCGGATACCCCCAGGTGTCGTAGGCGAGGTCGACGCCCGTGAGCGGGACGACGGCGGCGGGGAGGACGAGAACGACCTCGACCGTCCTGGCGACGACGTACCCGAGGGCCAGTTGCTCGCTGTGCTGCCGCAGGACCGGGAAGATCAGCGGCGGGATCATGGCCATGGCAGCCGCCATGATCAACACCAGGAGTCCGCTGGTTGCTTTTGAGCCGGGGAGCGCGACGCTCAGCACGCCCGCTGCCGTCGCGATGATGAAAAGGGAACCGACGGCTCGTGCCGTCGTCCGGGTACGCATACTCTGCCTCCTGTATGGCCTGATGTGGTGCGATCGTGGCCCGGCGCGGTGTGCGGGCGGTGTGCTGCCGGTGGGGAGTTCTCGTGGTCCGGATCCGCGTGTTCGGTGGCGTCGGCGCCGAGACCGACGACGGGCTTCCCATCGACGTCGGGTCCGGGAGGACGCAGGCGCTGCTGGGGGCGCTGGCGATGTCTTCCGGGTCGCCTGTGCCGGTCTCGCGGCTGATCGAGCTGGTGTGGGGGGACGCGCCGCCGCGTACCGTGACGAAGACCTTGCAGTGGCATGTGGCGCGGTTGCGCAAGGGGTTGCCGATCAGCCGGGTGGGGGCGGCTTACCGGCTCGACGTGGCCTCGGACGCGGTCGACGTTTTGCGCTTCCGCCGGTGCCTGCGTGAGGGGGACGTCGAGGGGGCTCTGGCCGAGTGGACGGGGGTTCCGCTGGCGGGGGTGGACGCTCCGGGGCTGGCCGGGGTGGTGGACGGTCTCACGGAGGAATGGCTGGGGGCGGTCGAGGTCGATCTCGAACGCCGGATGGACGTCGCGGCGCTGACCGAGCTGGCGGCGCAGTACCCCTTGCGTGAGGGGGTGTGGGCGCTGCTGATGACCGCCCTGGCCCGCGCCGGCCGACGCGGCGACGCCCTCGCCGCCTACCAGCAGGCCAGACGCCACCTCATCGAGCACCTCGGCATAGAGCCGGGGGTACGGCTGCGCAACCTGGAAACGCGGATCCTCCGCGAGGACGAAGGCGAAGGGGAGGGTGGGCGGGATCGCGAGCCGGATGGCGGTTCGGGTGGGCCGGAGGGGAATCTGCCGCGGCGGATGAGCCCGCTCATCGGGAGGGACGATGTGCTCCGCACGCTCGACGGGCTGCTCGCGGAGGCGAGTGTGGTCACGCTGGTGGGGCCGGGCGGGATCGGCAAGACCCGCCTCGCGCTGGCGGCCGGGCGGCGGGTGGTTGCCGAGCGAGCGCACTCCGTCGAGCAAGCCGAGGTGCGGAGCGTGGTGGTGGGGAGAGTGTGGTTCGTGGAGCTCGGTGAGGTGACCTCGTCCGGTGAGGTGGCGCGGGCGGTGGCTGACACGCTCGGGGTGGCGCAGCGGGCCGGGCGGAGTGTCACCGAGTCGGTGGTCGCCGCACTACGGTCAAGCCCCGCGTTGCTGATCGTCGACAACTGCGAGCACGTGCTCGACGGTGCGGCCCGCCTCGTGCAGGCGATCGTCAGAGGGTGTCCCGAGGTGCGGGTGCTGGCCACCTCCAGGGAGCGCCTCGACGTCGACGGCGAGCGTGTGTTCGTGGTCGGATCGCTGGACCAGGTCGCCGGCGAGGAGCTGTTCCACGTCCGCGCGCTGGCCGCCGACCACACCTACGACCGGGCCGATGTCGCTGAGTTGTGTCGCCGCCTCGACGGGATCCCGCTGGCGATCGAGCTGGCAGCCGCACGGGTGCGGAGCCACTCTCCGGCGCAACTCCTGGCGAACGTCCACGTCGGCGTGCGCAGGACCGGCGAGCCCAGGCATCGCAGCCTGCGCGCCGCCATCCAATGGTCATACGACCTGCTCACCCCGCCCGAGCAGGAGCTCCTGCAGTGCCTGTCGATCTTCAACGGCCCGTTCCACCGTGAAGCCGTGGCGAAGGTCGCCGACGACGACGAGGCCCTGAGTGCCCTGGTGGACCGGTCGATGGTGACCGTGGAACCCGGCCCCCGCTTCCGCCTCCTCGAACCCATCCGCCAGTTCGCCGCCGCCCTCCTCCCCGACAGGGCCCCGCTGGCCGTACGGCACGCAGCCTGGTGCGCAGACGAAACCGCCCGCATAGGGCAGTTACTCGCAGGCCCCCAAGAGGTAACCGGCGTAGCCCGCCTCCGCGACCTGTGGCCCAACCTGAGAGCCGCCGTAGCCTGGGCGGGTACGGCGGGCGACCCCTACCTGGCCGACGCCCTCGTCCGCCCGATCGCCACCGAGCTGGCCCTCCGCGGCCAGCAGGAGATCGGCGACTGGGCGGAACGCATCCTCGAAATGCTCCCCGAGCAGGAGACCGACCTGCGCTCCTTCTGGCTGCTGTGGGTGGCAGAGCGCTACACCCAGAACGGCAATCCCGAAGGCTACAAAGAACCGGCAGACCAGGATGGACCGCTGCAGTCCTATGCCCGGGCCTACGTCGAAGGCGACGGCCACGCGCTCAGCCGGTTGCTCCCCGAAGCCGTGGCCGAGCTGCGCCGTATGGGCGAGCCGTACGTCGCGACGTTCGTCGAGATGAACGCGGCGGGAACCCTCCTCGGCATCGGCCACTTCGAGCAGGTGGACCGCTACGTAGCAGCCCTGGACGGCCCCCCGACGCTCAGGCACTGGGCCCTGCAGACCCTCGCCTACTCCGCCGCCTTCCAGGGACGGCAGGCCGACGCCGAGCGGTACTTCGACCAGGCCGCCACCGTGGACGTCCCGGAAGGCTCGCTCTCGGCGGGCAAGGCCGTCCAGGCGAGATCGGCGTTCCGCCGCGGCGACCGCAGGCGCGCGTTCCGCATCCTCCGCACCTACATGGACGAGCTCATCACCACCGACAACGTGATCGCCGCCAGCGTCGTCTGCATCGAGTTCGTCAACATGATGGCCGCCGCGGGCCAGCCGGAGGAGGCTGGCCGCATGCTCGCCTACCTGGAGACCAGGAACGACTTCGGCGCCATGGCCGCACGAACCCTGATAACCGCCGACGTCGAGAGCAAGCCAGGGCCGCCGCTCACCGACCGGCAGGCCCTGGACCACATGGCCGACGTCCTCGACCGTCAGGCGCCGACGTAGGACGCCAGGTGCTCGCCGGTCAACGTGGACCGGGCGGCGACGAGGTCGGCGGGGGTGCCTTCGAAGACGATCTTGCCGCCGTCGTGTCCCGCGCCTGGGCCGAGGTCGATGATCCAGTCGGCGTGGGCCATGACGGCCTGGTGGTGCTCGATGACGATGACGGATTTTCCGGCGTCGACGAGGCGGTCGAGCAGGCCGAGGAGGTTCTCGACGTCGGCCAGGTGCAGGCCGGTGGTGGGTTCGTCGAGGATGTAGACGCCGCCCTTGTCGCCCATGTGGGTGGCCAGCTTGAGGCGCTGCCGTTCGCCGCCGGATAGGGTGGTGAGCGGCTGGCCCAGGCTGATGTAGCCGAGACCCACGTCGGCGAGCCGCTCCAGGATCGCGTGCGCGGCCGGGATACGCGCTTCACCGGAGCCGAAGAACTCCAGCGCCTCGCTCACCGGCATCGCCAGCACCTCGCTGATGTCGCGCCCGCCGAGGTGGTAGTCGAGCACCGCCGCCTGGAAACGCTTGCCCTCGCACTCCTCGCAGGTGCTGGCCACCCCGGCCATCATGCCGAGGTCGGTGTAGATGACTCCGGCGCCGTTGCAGGTGGGGCAGGCGCCTTCGGAGTTGGCGCTGAACAGGGCCGGTTTGACGCCGTTGGCCTTGGCGAAGGCCTTGCGGATCGGGTCGAGCAGGCCGGTGTAGGTGGCCGGGTTGCTGCGCCGCGACCCCTTGATCGCGCCCTGGTCCACCGAGACGACCCCGGCGCTCGCCGGGATCGAGCCGTGGATCAGCGAGCTCTTGCCCGACCCCGCGACCCCGGTGACCACGCACAGCACCCCGAGCGGCACGTCGACGTCGACGTCCTGAAGGTTGTGACGGGTCGCGCCGCGGATCTCCAGCTTGCCCTTGGGCGTCCGCACCGTCTCCTTGAGCTGCGCCCGGTCGTCCAGGTGGCGGCCGGTGATGGTGTCGCTGGCGCGCAGACCGTCGAGCGTGCCCTCGAAGCAGATCGTGCCGCCCGCCGTACCCGCCCCAGGACCGAGGTCGACGATGTGGTCGGCGATCGCGATGGCCTCGGGCTTGTGCTCCACCACGAGCACGGTGTTGCCCTTGTCGCGCAGCCGCAGGAGCAGCTCGTTCATCCGCTGGATGTCGTGCGGGTGCAGGCCGATCGTGGGCTCGTCGAAGACGTAGGTGACGTCGGTCAGCGCGGAGCCGAGGTGGCGGATCATCTTGGTGCGCTGCGCCTCGCCGCCGGACAGCGTGCCCGCCGGGCGTTCGAGCGCCAGGTAGCCCAGCCCGATCTCCACGAACGACTCCAGCGTGGCCACCAGCTTGCCCAGCAGCGGCGCCACCGACGGCTCGTCGAGGCCGCGCGCCCATTCGGCGAGGTCGCGGATCTCCATCGCGCAGGCGTCCGCGATGCTGATGCCCTTGATCTTCGAGGAGCGCGCCTCGGCGCTGAGCCTGGTGCCGTCGCAGTCGGGGCAGACGGTGAAGGTGACCGCCCGGTCCACGAACTCGCGGATGTGCGGCTGCATGGCCTCCCTGTCCTTGGACAGGAACGACTTCTGGATCTTGGGGATCAGCCCCTCGTAGGTCAGGTTGACGCCGTCGACCTTGACCTTGACCGGCGCGTGGTAGAGGAAGTCGTTGAGCTCCTTCTTGGTGTACTTGCTGATCGGCTTGTTCGCGTCGACGAACCCGGACTCGGCGTAGACGCGGACCGTCCAGAAGCTGTCGGACTTCCAGCCGGGGATGGTGAACGCGCCCTCTGCCAGTGACTTGGAGTCGTCGTAGAGCTGGGACAGGTCGATGTCGTTGACCTTGCCCCGGCCCTCGCAGCGCAGGCACATGCCGCCGGTGATGCTGAACTCGCGCCGCTCCTTCACGGTGTGCCCGCCGCGCTCGATCTTGACGGCGCCCGCGCCGCTGATCGAGGCGACGTTGAAGGAGAACGCCTGGGGCGAGCCGATGTGCGGCTGCCCCAGGCGGCTGAACAGGATGCGCAGCATCGCGTTCGCGTCGGTGGCCGTGCCGACCGTGGAGCGCGGGTCTGAGCCCATCCGCTGCTGGTCGACGAGGATCGCGGTGGTCAGCCCGTCGAGGACGTCGACCTCCGGTCGGGCCAGCGTCGGCATGAACCCCTGCACGAAGGCGCTGTAGGTCTCGTTGATCAGCCGCTGCGACTCCGCCGCGATCGTGCTGAACACCAGCGAGCTCTTGCCGGACCCCGACACCCCGGTGAACACCGTCAGGCGGCGCTTGGGCAGCTCGACGCTGACGTCCTTGAGGTTGTTCACCCGCGCGCCGTACACGCGGATCAGATCGTGGCTGTCGGCCTCGTGCATGGTTCTCCAACCTTCCTTCGTCTACGTCCGCAGCTTACGAGTCCTGGAGCAACCCGAGGACGTTCCCGTCAGGGTCGGTGAAGGTGGCCACCAGGCGGCCGCCGCCGACGTCGCGCGGGGCCTGCTTCACCGTCGCTCCGGCCGCGGTCACCTCCGCCAGCTTCACCTCGATGTCGGTCACGTGCCAGTAGTCCACCGGTCCGGTGTCCTCGGAACCCGGCACCAGCCCGATGTGCTGGCCCGCCGTGTCGAAGCCGACATAGTACGAAGAGTCGGCGCTCGGCGCCACGCCCAGCAGCGCGGTGTACACCGCCTTGGCCTTCTCCAGGTCGGTCACGGGGTGCAGAACGGTCTTGATTCCCTGTGTTTCCATGCCGGTCACGCTAGGTGCGCCACGGTGAGAGGCGCTTCTCGATTCCTGCTCGGTCTGGTCAATTCGGGTAAGATTCCCCTATGACCCCAGAAGACCTCGCCAACCTCGCGCACCTGCGCAGGGCGCGGGATCTGATGGACCGCGACTACGCGCAGCCGCTCGACGTGCCCACGATGGCCAGGCGCGCGCTCATGTCCCCCGCGCACTTCTCGCGGCAGTTCAGAGCGGTGTACGGCGAGACGCCGTACAGCTATCTCATGACCCGCAGGATCGAGCGGGCGATGGCGCTGCTGCGCGGCGGCATGAGCGTGACCGACGCCTGCATGGCGGTCGGCTGTACCTCGCTCGGCTCGTTCAGCTCGCGCTTCACCGAGATCGTGGGGGAGACGCCCAGCGCGTACCGCGGCAGGGAGCACGACGCGATCACGGCCATGCCGGCGTGCGTGGCCAAGGTGCGCACCCGCCCGGCGCGCGGCCGCGACGCGGCCTAACGTTGGCTCCATGACCATCGCTCTCCAGTACTGCCACATCACCGTCAACGACGTGGACGAGGCGCTTGGCTTCTACCGCGACGCGCTCGGCCTCGACGTGCGCAACGACGTCGCCTCCGACGGCTTCCGCTGGGTCACGCTCGGCAGCGCGGCCCAGCCGAACCTCGAGATCGTGCTGTCCGAGCCGCACGCGGGCCGGTCCAAGGCGGACGGCGACGCCCTGCAGGAGCTGCTCATCAAGGGCGTGCTGCCGATGACCGTGTTCAGCACCGACGACGTCGACGCGACCTTCGAGCGGGTCAGGGCGTCGGGCGCCGACGTGCTGCAGGAGCCGCACGACCAGGCCTACGGGCCGCGCGACTGCGCCTTCCGCGACCCGTCGGGCAACATGGTGCGCATCCAGAGCGCGGTCAGCGGATCTCGTTGATCCTGAGCAGGTTCCCCGCCGGGTCGCGGAACGCGCAGTCGCGCACGCCGTAGTCCTGGTCGGTGGGCTCCTGGACGACCTCGGCACCGCTGGCCTGCACCCGCTCGAACGTCGCGTCGAGGTCGGTGGTGGCCAGGACGATCCCGGCGAACGTGCCCTTGGCCATCATCTCGGTGATGGTCTTGCGCTCGTCGTCGGTGATGCCGGGATCGGCGACCGGCGGCTGCAGGACGATGGACGTGCTGGGCTGGCCGGGCGGGCCCACCCTGATCCAGCGCATCCCGTCGTAGCCGACGTCGTCGCGCACCTCGAAGCCGAGGACGTCGCGGTAGAAGGTCAGCGAGGCCTCCGGGTCGTCGTGCGGGAGGAAGCTCGAGTGAATCGTGATGTCCATACCGTTCACGCTAGATGCGCCTCCGCCGGTGCCGCTTCTCGATTCCTGATCGGTCTCGTCACCTGCTTGGCCACGCACGGCGGCATCCCGGCCGTCGCGCGCGCCGCCTCGCGCCGGTAGGTGCTCGGCGGCACGCCGACCAGCTCGGTGAAGCGGGTGCTGAAGGTGCCCAGCGACGAGCAGCCCACCGCGAAGCACACCTCGGTGACGGTCATCTCCCCGTGGCGCAGCAGCGCCATCGCCCGCTCGATCCGGCGCGTCATCAGGTAGCCGTAGGGCGCTTCGCCGTACGCGAGCTTGAACTGGCGGCTCAGGTGGCCGGCGGACATGTTCACGCCGCGGGCGAGCGCCTCGACGTCCAGCGGCTGGGCGTACTCCCGGTCGATGCGGTCGCGGACGCGGCGGAGCAGGGCGAGGTCGCGCAGGCGCTGTGCTTGGGCACTGCTCACCTGTCCCACGATATACCGCGCGTTGAGGGTCGTCCGGGCATCGTCCCAGCACCGGCCGCGCGAAGTCTCCGGTACCGGTTCAACGACAGCCTTGAAGTCATGACCAATCAACTGGAGCTGCGGAAGCAGCGATACCTCGGCGCGTCCGTCGTGCTGTCGGGCGGGGTGCTGGTCGGCGCGATCAACATCTACCTGGCGGCGAGCCTGCTCCCGAGCGCGGTGGCCGACCTCGGCGGCGAGGGCTTCTACGCCTGGAACATGACCGTCTACCTCGTCGCGATGGTGATCGCGACCATGCTCACCGGCCGCTACCTGGCCCGCTGGGGCAACGTCGGCGCCTACCTGATCGGCTTCGCCACGTTCGCCGCGGGCTCGCTCGCCTGCGCGGCGAGCCCGGCGATGGCCGTGCTGCTGGTCTCGCGCGGCGTCCAGGGGCTCGGCGCCGGGCTGCTGTCCGGGCTGGGGTTCGCGGTCATCCGCGCCGCGCTGCCGCCCCGGCTGTGGACGCGCGGCACCGCGCTCATGTCGGCGATGTACGGCGTGGGCAACTTCGCCGGGCCCGCCCTCGGCGGCCTGTTCGCCCAGCTCGGATCGTGGCGGGTGGCGTTCGTGACGATGGCGGTGCTCGGCATCGGGTGCGCGGCGATCGTGCCCCGCGTCCTGCCGCGCGGCGAGCGGGCGGGCGTGCGGGTGCCGATCCCGGCCCTGTCGATGCTGCTGATCGCGGCGGCTGCCGGGGCCGTGAGCGTGGCCGGGGTGGTGGACGGCACGGCGGCGAAGGCGGGCTGCATCGCGGCCGCGCTGCTGCTGGTGGCGGGGTTCGTCGCGCACGAGCGCCGCAGCGAGCTGCGGGTCTTCCCGCGCACGACCTACGAGCGGGGGGCGTCGCTGAAGTGGGTGTACCTGACGCTGGGGCTGCTGGCCTTCGGCGTGGCGGCCGAGTCGTTCCTGCCGCTGTTCGGACAGCGGCTGGCCGGGCTGCCGCCGCTGGTGGCGGGGTTCTTCGCCGCCGCCATCTCGCTCGGCTGGTCGCTCACGCAGATCCTGGGCTCGTCGGTGACCGGGCGGCGGGCCGTACGCGGGTTGCGCGTGCTCGGCCCGGTGCTGCTCGCCGCCGGCCTCGCCGTACAGGGGTTGGTGATGCGGGAGAACCCGCTGGTGTGGGTGCCGGTCCTGTTCCTCGCGGGGGCGGGAATCGGGCTGGCCTACCCGCACCTGTCGGTGGCCGCGATGTCCAGCACGCAGGACCCGGAGGAGGGTGGGCGGGCCGCCGCCGGGATCGCCACCGTCACGAGCCTGTCGATCGCGTACGGCACAGCCGTCGCGGGCGCCCTGGTCAACCTGGGCGGCGCCTCGACGCTCGACGCGGCGCGGAACATGTTCTTCGGCCTCGCCGCCGTCTGCGCCGTCGGTGCCCTCACCTCCGCCAGGGGGAACCGTGCCTGACTTCCCGATGCCTCGCGACGCCGCATGCCCGTTCGACCCCGCGCCCGGCATGGGCCTTCTGCCGCCGGTCTCCCGCGTGCGGCTGTGGGACGGCAGCACGCCGTGGCTGGTCACCGGCTACGCCGACGCCCGCGCCGTGCTGTCCGACCCGCGGGTCAGCGTCGACGTCGCCCAGCCCGGCTTCCCGCACACCAACGCGGTGAGCAGGGCGCGACGCGCGGATGAAGACGCTCATGCAGATGGACCCGCCGGAGCACACCTTCTACCGTCGGCTCCTGACCGCCGACTTCATGGTCAGGAAGGTGGAAGGGCTGCGGCCGGGGATCCAGCGGCTCGTCGACGACCTCATCGATACGATGCTTGCCGGGCCGCGCCCGGCCGACCTGGTGGAGGCGCTCGCGCTTCCGCTGCCCTCGCTGGTGATCTGCGAGCTGCTCGGCGTGCCGTACGGTGACCGGGCCTTCTTCCAGCGGGTGGCGGGAGAGCTCGTCATGGACGAGGGCGACCCGGCACGCGCCGTGGCGGCCAGTGAGGAGCTGGACGGCTACCTCGACGGCCTGCTGGAGGAGGCGGGCGACGGCATCCTCGGCAGGCTGGCGGGCGGCGGCGCGATGACCCGGCCGGAGATCCGCACGATGGCCCAGCTCCTGCTGGTGGCCGGGCACGACACGACCGCGAACATGATCGCGCTGGGTACGGCCGCGCTGCTGGCGAACCCGGACCAGCTCGCCGCGGTGCGCGACGGTGACGCAGCGCTGGTCGCCAACACCGTCGAGGAGCTGCTGCGCTACCTGTCCATCACGCACACCGAGGCCCGCCGCGTCGCGCTGGAGGACCTCGAGGTGGGCGGGCAGCTGATCCGCGCGGGCGAGGGCATCGTCGTGGTGAAGAGCGTCGCCAACCGGGATCCGGCGGCGTTCCCCGGCCCCGGCACGCTCGACGTGCGCAGGAAGGCCCGCCATCACGTCGCGTTCGGCTACGGCGTGCACCAGTGCCTGGGGCAGCCGCTGGCCCGGGTGGAGCTGCAGGTCGTGTACGGCACGCTCTACCGGCGCATCCCCACCCTGGCGCTGGCCGTACCGCTGGAGCGGCTGGACTTCAAGGACCACGCCGTCTTCTACGGCGTCCGCGAACTGCCCGTCACCTGGTGAAACACCGAAGGAGAAACGCCATGAAGATCACCCTCGACCAGGACGCCTGCGCAGGTTCCGGGCAGTGCGTGCTCATCGCCCCCGACGTGTTCGACCAGCGGGACGAGGACGGCATCGCCGTGCTGCTCCAGGGCGAACCGGGGCCCGAGCTCCAGGACGACGTCCTGGAGGCGGCCCGCATCTGCCCGGCGCGGGCGATCCTCACCCGAGGATGAGCGGGACCACCTCGTCCGAAGGCCGCCGTCCCGTGCCGGCCAGCAGGGCGTCCGTGTCGGAGAGCGACGCGGGGAGCGGGGTCCCGGCGATCTCCTCCAGCATCGCGCGCGTGCGGGCCAGCCCTTCCGCGGGCGGCCCCGCCGTACCGGGAAGGTGCGCGACGAGGTCGAGGTGGTGCAGCGTCCACTCCAGGACGTAGGCGTCCAGGTAGTCGCCCGCGGTGAGGACCTCGTCGCGGGTGCCCACCCGCTGGGCGGGGTCGGCGAGCGCGGCGGCGCGACCGGCGGCTGAGCCGACGTCGTCGAGGTGGAACCTGAGCAGCCAGGGCTCCCCGTAGGCGGCGGCCAGCCGGACGGTCAGCGCGTCGAGCGGATCGTCCCCGGTCGGCGGGGCGTCGAGGACCTCCCAGTAGGTCACGGAGTTGCGGGTCGGTTCCGCGTCGACGGGGGTGGCGAGGGTGATCAGGACGTCCTGGGCGTCGATGACCAGATGGCACACGAGGTCCCGCACCAGCCATCCGGCGCACCCGGACGGCTGGGCGAAGTCCTCGTCGGAAAGCCCTGCGACGGCCTTGAGCAAGGCCGCCCACGACTGCGAGAAGAGATCCATTCCCACAACCCTACGATGGGCGGATATTCCGCGACGCGACACGGCCGCACTCCACAACCAGGTGAACCCCCGGGATCCCGCCGACGGGTTCTACGACGCGGTGGTCGGGCTCGGCGGCGGGATGGTGTGGAGCGGGCGGTCGCGCGCAGGGGTCAGAGGGTGCTCGACAGCGGCCAGGTGGCGTTCGGTGTGACGATGGTGCCCGACTTGCCGATGAGGATGTCCTCGGCGTCCGCCAGCCGCCCGATCGCCGCCATGTCGCCCGTAGTCTCCACGAAACGGCACACCGCCTCCACCTTGGGCCCCATCGAGCCGGCGGGGAAGCCGATCGCGCGCATCTCGTGCGGCGTGGCGTGGCCGATCTCCCTGGCCTGCGGCGTGCCGTACCCGTCGATGACGGCAGGCACGTCGGTGAGGACCATGAAGACGTCCGCCTCCAGCGCCTCGGCCAGCATCGCGCCGGTGAGGTCCTTGTCGATGACGGCCTCGATGCCCTGCAACTGGCCGCGCTCGTTGCGCACCACCGGGATGCCCCCGCCGCCCGCGCAGACCACGACCACGCCCTCGCGGACCAGGTTGCGGATGAGCCTCGTCTCCACGACCCGCTGCGGCGCGGGCGACGGGACGACCCGCCGCCAGTGCTCGCCGTCCCGCTTGACGGTCCAGCCGTTCTCGGCGGCGAGCCGCTCCGCCTCGGCCTGGCCGTACACCTGGCCGACGAACTTGGTCGGGTCGTCGAAGGCGGGGTCGACGGCGGAGACGAGGGTCTGGTTGACCATGGCGGCCACCTGGCGGCCGGGCAGCGCGTTCTGCAGGCCCTGGAGCAGCCAGTAGCCGATCATGCCCTGCGTCTCGGCGCCGAGCGTGTCCAGCGGGTACGGCCCGCTCAGGTTCTCGTCGGCGGCGCTCTGCAGCGCCAGGACCCCGACCTGCGGCCCGTTGCCGTGCGTGATGATCAGCTCGTGCCGCTCGGCCAGCGGCGCGAGGGCGCGTACGGCTGTCGCCACGTTCTCCCGCTGCGGGGCGGCGTCGGGCTTCTGACCGCGCTGGAGCAGGGCGTTGCCACCGAGGGCGACGACGATTCTCATGATCAGGCTCCCAGGGTCGCGACCATGACGGCCTTGATGGTGTGCAGCCGGTTCTCCGCCTGGTCGAAGACGATGGAGCGAGGCGACTCGAAGACGTCCTCGGTGACCTCCAGCGACTCCATCCCCGTCTTGGCGTGGATCTCGCGCCCGACCGAGGTCTCGGTGTTGTGGAAGGCGGGCAGGCAGTGCATGAACTTGACCCGCGGGTTCGCCGTCGCCTCCACCACGGCCTGGTTGACCTGGTAGTCGCGCAGCAGCGCGATCCGCTCGTCCCACACGGAAGCGGGCTCGCCCATGGAGACCCACACGTCGGTGTAGAGGAAGTCGGCGCCGCGCACCCCGAACTCGACGTCGGTGGTGATGGTGATCTGGGCGCCGGTGCGGTCGGCGATCGCGAGGGCGGGCTTGACCACGGTGTCCTCGTCGGGCCAGAGCGACTTCGGCGCGACCAGCCGCACGTCCATGCCGAGCAGCGCCGCCGCGACGAGCAACGAGTTGCCCATGTTGTTGCGCGCGTCGCCGAGGTAGGCGAAGGAGATCTCGTGCAGCGGCTTGTCGCTGTGCTCGCTCATCGTGAGCATGTCGGCGAGCATCTGGGTGGGGTGCCACTCGTCGGTGAGGCCGTTCCACACGGGAACACCCGAGTAAGCGGCCAGCTCCTCGACGTGCTCCTGCTTCTTGCCGCGGAACTCGATGCCGTCGTACATCCGGCCGAGCACCCGGGCGGTGTCCTTGACCGACTCCTTGTGCCCCATCTGCGAGCCGGTCGGGTCGAGGTAGGTGACGTCGGCGCCCTGGTCGTGGGCGGCGACCTCGAAGGCGCACCTGGTCCTGGTGGAGCTCTTCTCGAAGATCAGCGCGATGTTCTTGCCGGTCAGGCGGGGCCGCTCGACCCCGGCGTACTTGGCCGCCTTGAGCTCGGCCGAGAGCTTCAGCAGGAACCTGAACTCCTCGGGCGTGAAGTCGAGCTCCTTGAGGAAGCTGCGGTTGCGCAGGTTGAAAGCCATGGTCAGATCGCCTCTCGCTCGATGGGGCAGCTCATGCAGCGGGGTCCGCCCCGGCCGCGGCCGAGCTCGCTGCCGCGGATC
The DNA here is from genome assembly GCF_044457355.1 of Nonomuraea sp. NPDC050556. Classification (NCBI taxonomy): domain Bacteria; kingdom Bacillati; phylum Actinomycetota; class Actinomycetes; order Streptosporangiales; family Streptosporangiaceae; genus Nonomuraea; species Nonomuraea sp. NPDC050556. The sequence goes on from NZ_JBITGU010000001.1 coordinate 610,444, forward strand.
TCGAGCACCTCGATGCCCTGCTCGCGCAGGTAGTTGTTGGTGGTGGTGTTGCGCTCGTAGGCGACGACGACGCCCGGCTCGATGGCCAGGACGTTGCACCCGTCGTCCCACTGCTCGCGCTCGGCGGCGTGGACGTCCTGGGCGGCGGTGAGGATCCTGACGTCGTCCAGGCCGATCGCGCGGCCGATGGCCCGCGTCATCTGCTCCGGCGCGTTGTCGGTGATCTTGAGTTCCTTCTCGTTGTCGCCCGGCTCGATGGTCCACGAGCGCAGGTCGCCCATCCCGGCGTAGCGGGTGAAGACGCCGTGGTCGACGTTCGTCATAACCGTGTCCAGGTGCATGAACGCGCGCGCCTTCGGCATGTCGAGCGCCACGATGCTCGACGCGGAACCGGCCTCGAACAGGCTCTTGGCCAGCATCTCGACGGCCTGCGGCTGGGTGCGCTCGCTCATCCCCACCAGCACCGCGCCGTTGCCGATGACCAGCACGTCGCCGCCCTCGATCGTGGCCGGGGCCATCGCGGTGCCCTCGTTCCACACGTGGTAGTCGGTGCCGTACCCGGCGGCGAACAGCGGGTGCCAGCGGTAGATGGCCTCCATGTTGACCGTCTCCCGCATGCGCGCCTTCTTGCGCATCGCGTTGATGGAGACGCCGTCGTAGATCCAGTTGGAGGTGTCGCGGGTGAACAGGTGGTTGGGCAGCGGCGCGAGGACGAAGTCGTCCATCTCCACGGTGTGGAAGGCGATGGAGCGCGGGTCGCAGCCCAGCTCCATGATCTCCCGCTTCGTGATGCCGCCCGTGAGGTACGGCTGCAGCCGTACGGAGGGCAGGGCGTCTAGGGTGTTGCGGATCGCGTCGGTGGCCAGCGGGCCGAACCAGCGCTCGTCCACCACCGAGTCCAGGATGTGCTTGCGCGCCTCGGGGATGTCGATCGTCTGCCTGAGCAGGTCGGCGAGCAGGTGGACGGTGATGCCGCGGTCGCGCAGCACCTGCTGCCACTCGTCGTGCTCCTCCATGGCCCGCTGCACCCACAGCACGTCGTCGAAGAGGAGGTCGTCCTTGTTCGACGGGGTCAGGCGCTTGAGGGCGAGCTCCGGCTTGTGCAGGATGACCTGCTTGAGGTGACCGACTTCCGAGTCGACGTGGAAGGTCATGACAGTTCCCCCTTGTTAATCGTTGGGCCGTACTCGCCGCGGCGGGCCTTGACCCAGATGTAGACGGGCACCCCGACGAGCATCATCAGGAAGCCGATGAAGATCGCTTCCATGCCCGCGCCGTAGGTCATCCAGAACGCGAAGGCCATGGCCAGCATGGTGATCGTCAGGTCCTTGCCGAGCTTGGTCCCGTGCACCCGCCTGGCCCCCGTGACCAGCCAGAACAGCTGCGAGCAAGCGGAGAAGAAGTACGGGATGACGGTGGTGAAGGTCGCGATGAGCAGGATCATCTCGAAGCCGTCACTGGTGCCGAAGTAGTTGTAGAGCACGACCAGCGAGGTCAGCGCGGTGCCCAGGACGATCCCGAACCACGGCGCGCCACGGCGCGACTCGCGGGTGAACGCCTTCGGGAACATGCCCTCCTTGGCCGCCGCCAGCGGCATCTCGGCCACCAGCATCGTCCAGCCGTTGATCGCGCCGATGCCGGAGACGATCGCGCAGACCGCCATCAGGCCGCCGCCGACGCTGCCGCCGAACATGTTGTTGATCGCGTCGGCGAACGGCGCCGTGGAGTTGACCAGCGCGTCGTGCGGGACGGTGCCGAAGATGGCGACCGTGGACAGCATGTACATCGCGGCGCAGATCAGCACGCCGTAGAAGCTGGCCCTGCCGATGTTGCGCGCCGGGTTCTTGATCTTGTCGGCGATGATCGTGACGCTCTCGACGCCGGAGTAGATGAACAGCGCGAGCGCCCCGGCCATGGACAGCGCGCCCAGCCAGTTGCCGTCCGTGGCGTTGAACGGGCCGAAGTTGCCCGCCTTGACGAAGAACAGGCCCACCACCCCGACGAACACCAGCGGGATGAACTTGAGCACCGTCGTGACCATCGTGAAGGCGCCGATGTTCTTCACGCCGGTCAGGTTGATCAGCGCCGGGATCCAGAGCGCCACCAGTGCCAGCGCGGCCTGGGCGAGCGGGTTCTCCCAGTGCAGGAAGTAGTTGACGTAGTTGACCCACACCACCGCCATCGCGGCGTTGCCGATCCAGGCCGTCAGCCAGAACGACCAGGCGTTCCAGAACCCGGGAAACTCACCGAAGGCGTCACGGGCGTAGGCGTACGGCCCGCCGCCCGCCGGGATGCGCGCGCCCAGCTTCCCGAAGACCATGGCGAGCGCGATGGCCCCGAGGGTCACCACGGCCATGGCCACCAGGCTCACCGTGCCGTACTTGGCCAGCGAGGCGGGCAGCAGGAACACCCCGGTTCCCACGATGTTGCCGACCACGAGGGCCACGGCGTGCGGCAGGCCGAGCTTGCCGGTCTTCGCCGTCGTGCCCACGGGTGGCGGAGCGAGCGTTGTCTCTGACATTTCTCCCCCTTCGATGCCCCCAGCTTCGCTCCGACCCGATGAAGGCTTCCTGAAGAGCCTGAAGGGATCTTCAGGAAACGTGTGCGACGCTGTTGACGTGCGGATACTTGTCGTCGAAGACGAGCACGGGCTCGCCGACTCGCTGCGCAGGGGGCTGACGGCCGAGGGCTTCTGGGTGGACGTCGCCAACGACGGCAACACCGGGCTGGAGCTGGCCACGACGCGCGACTACGACGTCATCACGCTCGACGTCATGCTGCCCGGCATGAGCGGTTACACGATCGCCTCGACGCTGCGTGAGCGGGGCGACTGGACGCCGATCCTCATGCTGACCGCCAAGGACGGCGAGTACGACGAGGCCGAGGCGCTCGACATCGGCGCCGACGACTACCTGGCCAAACCGTTCTCCTACGTGGTCCTGGTCGCGCGGATCAGGGCGCTGCTCCGCCGTACCGGGCACGTCAGGGACGGCGAGCCGCTGCAGGCGGCCGACCTGACGCTCGACCCGCAGGCGCGACGGGTCAAGCGGGGGGAGCGGCCGATCGAGCTGACCGCGCGGGAGTTCGACGTGCTGCACGCGCTGATGAAGCGGCCTGGGCAGGTGCTGTCCAAGCAGGACCTGCTGGACGAGGTGTGGGACTGGGGGAGCGAGCTCGACTCCAACATCGTCGAGGTCTACGTCAGCTCGCTGCGCAAGAAGGTCGACACGCCCTTCGGGCGGCGCTCGATCCAGACCGTCAGGGGCGTCGGCTACCGCATCGCGGACGACGATGCCTAGGTCCATCACGTTCCGCGCCGTCGTCGCGGTGACGGCGGTGACCTCGCTCGCGCTGCTCGTCGCGGGTGGGCTGCTGTTCGGCGCGCTGCACAACGCCTTCGGCAGGGCTGAGGCGACGATCAGGTTCCTGCTGGCCGCCATGCTGGTCGGCGCGCCGGTGCTGCTGGCCCTGGCGGCGCTGGCCAGCTGGTACGCGACCAGGACGGCCCTGATCCCGGTCCGCGCGATCACCACGTCGCTGGCCCGCATCAGCGCCAGCGAGCTGTCGCGCCGCGTGCCCGTGCCCGGCGCGGGCGACGAGGTCGCCGAGCTCGCCGGGGAGGTCAACCGCACGCTCGACCGGCTCGAACGCGCCGTCTCCCGGCAGCGGCAGTTCGTCTCCGACGCCTCCCACGAGCTGCGCAACCCGATCGCCGCGGTGCTGGCCGCGCTGGAAGTGGCCGAGGCTCACCCCGAGATCGACTGCCGTGCTTCTGTACGGCAGGCCATCAGGGACACGCAGCGCCTCCAGGCCGTCGCCGGGGACCTGCTCCTCCTGGCCAGGCTCGACTCGGACGCACCGAGGTCCGACGCGGTGGTGGACCTGACGCTGCTGGTCGCCGAGTCGATCGCCGGGCGGCGGGCGCCGATCAGGCTCTCCCTCGCGCCCGACGTGAGCGTGCGCGGCGACGCCGTACAGCTCTCTCGGCTGCTCACCAACCTGCTCGACAACGCCCAGCGCCACGCGGCCTCGACCGTCAAGGTCACGCTGACGCCCGAGGTGCTCCTCAGCGTGGCCGACGACGGTCCTGGGGTTCCTCCGGAGGACATGGAGCGGATCTTCGAACGGTTCACCCGGCTGGACGCCTCGCGCGACCGCGACAGCGGCGGGACCGGGCTCGGCCTGCCCATCGTGCGGGAGATCGCCAGGTCCCACGGCGGCTCAGTGGTGCTCGCCGGTCCCGGTCCCGGCGCCGTGTTCGAGGTGCGGTTGCCCCCCGCCCTCTGACACCACGACGAACTGCCCCATCATCGCGTTGTCCTCGTGCCACAGCAGGTGGCAGTGGTACATGTACGGCGTGCGGGGATCGGCGAAGTCGGCGAACCGTAACGCGATCCGCACGGTCGTCTGCGGTGGGACGTAGACCGTGTCCTTCCACCCGGACAGCTCGGGCGGCGGCTTGCGTCCCGCCACGGTGAGCACCTGGAACTGCACGTCGTGCACGTGGAAGTTGTGCGGCAGGTCGTCGATGTTGGTGATCTCCCACACCTCGGTGGTGTCCTTGGTCACCACGGTGTCGACGCGGCCCATGTCCATGGGTTTGCCGTTGATCGAGAAGCTGACGATCTCGAACCGGCGGGTGGCCACCGGCGGGCCGAGCGCGGGCGGCGCCGCCAGCGTGGCTGGCAGGGGCGGCGACGGGGTCAGCTTCGGCGCGGCGCGCAGTTGCAGGATGTCGAACGAGTCCTCGCCGCCGTTGAAACGGGTGGTCAGCAGGTCGGCGCCCAGGTCGGGCGGGAAGCCGCGCAGGACGTCCCGGCTGCCCGGCGGGAGGGCCAGGACGATCTCGGCCCGCTCGCCCGGCGAGAGCTGCAGCCGCCGCATGGGGTGCGGCGTGCTCAGCAGGCCGCCGTCGGTGCCGACCAGCGTGAACGTGGCTCCCGACACCAGGCCCAGGTTGAGTACCCGGGCGTTGCAGGCGTTGAGCACGCGGAGCCGTACCAGCGAGGTCGTGACCTCCAGGTACGGCGCGGCCGTGCCGTTGACCAGCATGGTGTCGCCGAGGACGCCGCTGTCGTTCATGAAGCCCTGCGTCTCGTCCAGCTCGTTGTCCGAGGTGAAACTGCGGTCCTGGAGGATGACCGGGATGTCGTCCACGCCGTAGTTTTGCGGGAGAAGGCCGTCCTTTTCGTCGATGATGAACAGCCCGGCCAGGCCCCGGTAGACGTGCCTGGCGGTGGCGCCGTGCGGGTGCGGGTGGTACCAGAGCGTCGCGGCGGGTTGCCGCACGGTCCAGGTCGGCGACCAGGTGGCGCCGGGCGCGATCGGCTGGTGCGGGCCGCCGTCCATCGCGGCCGGCAGGTGCATGCCGTGCCAGTGCACCGTGGTCTCCTCGCCCAGCGCGTTGGTCACGTTGACCAGCACGCTTTCCCCGCGTACGGCACGCAGCGTGGGGCCCAGGTAGTCGCCGTTGAACCCCCACGTCGGGGTCGCGGGCCCCGGCAGGAAGGAGCTCTTTCCCCGCTGGGCCCGCAGGTCGAACACCCGCCTCCCGGCCGCGTCGCGGCGCGAGGCGGCCAGGGGCGGGATCGCCAGCCGGTTGACGAAGGACACCTTGCCTGCCGTGCTGGTGTCCGCCCCCGCCCACAACCAGCCACCCGTCGCCGCTGCCAGCGCGATCGGGGGGACTCCGAAGAGCAGCGTGCGTCGCCTCACTGCTGAGCTGCGGGCTTCGTCTCCGGGGCCCAGAGGAAGGAAATGGCCTCCATCACCGTCTGGTGCTTGGTGTTCTGGAACGCCGCCACGCGCCACCGGCCGTCCGCCTCGCGCACGGCCGTCATCGTCTGCACCTTGGGCAGCTTCGCCGGGCGCTTGCCCTTGCTCACCTCGCCGTGCGTGGTGATGATCGCGGTGTCCGGGCCGTAGAAGCGCAGGTCGACGATGTCGTGGTACATCCTGGTGCCCTTGAGGAACTTCTCCCACCCCGCCCGGTGCCCCTCGGCCAGGTCGTCGCGCCCGCGGTACTCGGTGCCGATGAACGAGGTGTAGGTGGCGTCCTCGGTGAAGGCCGCGCCGTACGCCTCGGGGTCGTGGCGGTCCCAGGCGTCGGCGATGTCGTCCATGAGCTTGACGATGGCCTCACGGTCGGTGGTGCGGTCGATCATTGCTGCGCTCTCCTCGTGCTGGTTACGGCGATCATTGAAACAGCGCCGGCCTGCGGAAACACGGGTGCTGGGACGACATTCCCTGGGGAGCGGAGGTAGCCCTAGCACTACCAATTTGACCAATCACGTCCTTGTTGCGAGATTTCGTGGCGTGGAACAGGACGGGCTCACCGACGTGGCCGGGCGGCTGCGGAGCATCACCGAGGACCTGCAGCGGATCGTCGCCCAGCGCTCCGACCTGTCGGTTTCCGGGGAGATCTTCGAGGATGGCGAAGCCTGCTGGCGGCGGATCCAGGAGACGACCGCCTCGGCGCGCGAGATCTTCGTGGTGTACACCACGCCCGTGGAGGACGACTGGCGCGACGCGAAGCGGAACCGGCTCGCCACGCTCGAGTCGCTGCGCAGGGGCGTGACCGTGCGCACGATCGTCCGTGACGGCATGCTGGACGACCCGGACGAGGCCGCGCTGATCAGGGAGCTGCACGCGGCGGGCAACCTGCACCGGACGATCGGCGAGCAGGTGCAGCAGATGCTCATCATCGATCGGGCGGCCGCGTTCCTCCAGCTCGCGCCCGGCCGCCGGGCGTCCGGCGCGATGTTGATCACCTCGCCGGGGATCGTCGCGGCGCTCGTCGACCTGTTCGAGCGCACTTGGTCCACGGGCGGGCACATCACGGAACCCGAGGGGCTGGAGCGCCTGACGCGGCGTGAACGCGAGGTCCTCGCGCTGATGGCCGACGGCCTGTCGAACACCGCCGTCGCCGACGCCCTGTACATAACGGCGGCGGCCGTCGCCAAGCACATCGCGAACATCTTCGCCAAGCTCGACCTGGCCCCCGCCAAGGACAGCCACCGCCGCGTCCAAGCCGTCCTGGCCTACCGCGACCGTCACTCGCCCAGGAATGACCCGCTCGCTGTCAGACCCTCGACGAAGGACCGGAAGTCCGCGGCCAGCGTCAGCTCCGACTCGAGGTCCGTCTCGAACCAGGTGACGGCGGGCTCTCCCCGCCTGCCGCAGAGCCGGTAGTCGAGGCCGACCCAGTAGTGGCCGTCTCCGCTGAGCAGCACCAGCGGCGACGGCATTCCCCACTCCTCGACCAGGTAGGGGCTGTCCAGCAGGGAGGACGTCCCGTCGGCCCGGCCGATGCCCATCAGGTCGGCGAAGGGCACGTGACCCTCACCCCAGGAGGTCTCCTGATCCACGGGGAACGCGTCCCAGTCCTCGGCGACCTGGCCGCCGTTCTGTACGCGGAGAAGGTCCAGCAGCGCGGCGGGCAGGGCGACGCCGAGCAGCCGTTCTGCCTCCTCGACCGCCGCGTCGGTCAGCGGCGCCTGACGCCCGTAGGTGCCGGAGCCCCAGAAGGTCGCTTTGACCTGGTCGTACCTCGTCATGGGCCGTAGCTTAGGTGGTCCGCCGGTAGGTGTCGGTCGCGCGGGTGAAGTAGTCCATGAGCGTCCGCATCTGCCCGGGCGTGTAACCCCGGAGAATCCCGCTGATCGCCTCCCGGGTGGGAGCCATCACCGCGTCCAACCCCATCGGCTCGACGATGACCTTGCGTCTGTCGTCGGCCGACGGCACCCTGCGTACGTAACCGGCCTCCTCCAGCCGGTCGATCAGCCGCGAGGTCGGCCCGGTGGTCAGCCCGGTCCTGGCGCCCAGCTCGCCCGGCGTCATCGCCCCGGCCAGCTCCAGGATGTTCAGCGCGGAGAAGTCGGTCGCGCCCAGGTTGCACGCCTTGGCGCTGGCGTGGCCGTGCAGCATCACCGCGCACAGGTAGCGCCGGTGAACCACATGCAGTGTTGACACGGGCTCCGCCCTTCCCTAATCTCTTCTTCAGAGCAGCTAAATCTTCAAAGAAGAAACTGCTTACGAGAAGCTATCATGAAAGGGTTGCCGACATGAACGACATCACCGCCATCCACACCCTCCTGGAGCAGGCCCGCGACGCCTGGAACCGCGGCGACGGCGCCGCCTACGGGCAGACCTTCACTGAGGACGCCACCGACGTCACCTTCGTCGGCACCGTCTATGTCGGCGCCCAGGAGATCGGCGACGCCCACCAGGCGCTGTTCGACAGCTTCCTCAAGGGCAGCAAGCTGCACATGGAGATCGTCGACATCCGCTTCTACGGCCCCGACACCGCCGTAGCCGTCACCCGCGGCGACGTCTTCAAGGGCAAGCCCAAGAAGCTCGGCAAAGTCCAGACCTACACGATCGTCCGCGACACCGACGGCCAGTGGCGGGTGGCCGCCATCCAGAAGACCAAGCGCCAGAGCCTGATGGAAGCCATCTCCTTCAAGTTCCAGCCCGCCACCAAGCCCAAGGCCCACCACTGACACGGCCGTGACGCACATCACAGACCGGCGCTGTCACAGAAACCGGCCCGTCGGCATCTTGTGTGCATGGAAGCTCGACTGAACATCTTCACCAGCCCACTAGCCACCAAGTCCATGAAGTACTTCACCTCGGCCGCCCGAGTCATCATCAAGGACTCGACGCTCCCGACCTCGCTGCAGGACCTGGTCATGCTCCGCGCCAGCCAGATCAACGGCTGCGGCTTCTGCACCGACATGCACACCAAGGACGCCGCGCACGCGGGAGAGTCGCCGGTGCGCGTCAACCTGGTCGCCGCCTGGCGCGAGGCCACCGTGTTCACCGACGCCGAGCGCGCCGCCCTGGAGCTCGCCGAGCAGGGCACCCGCATCGCCGACGCCGCGGGCGGCGTCCCCGACGAAATCTGGGCAAACGCCGCAAAGCACTACGACGAGGAACAACTTTCCGCATTGGTGCTGTTGATCGCCTTTATCAACGCAACCAACCGGATGAACGTCATCGTCCAGCAACCCGCGGGTGACTACCAGCCCGGCCAGTTCGCATAAGTGAGGATCATCATGAGTTCAGTTATTGACGGCTTCAACGGCGACATCATCGAGCCCGGCGCGGCCGAGTACGACGCGGCCAGCCGTACCGTCCTGGCCTTCGGCAGCCCTGCCTACGTGTTGCGGCCCGAGAGCGCCGAGGACGTGCAGGCAGCCGTGAAGTTCGCCGCAGGCGCGGGCCTTCCGCTGGCCGTGCGCGGCGGCGGGCACAGCTTTCCCGGCTTCGGCACCAACGACGGCGGCGTCGTGATCGACCTGAGCAGGCTCAACACCGTGACGATCACCGACAAGGAGCGTCACCTCGTGCGGATCGGCGGCGGCGCCACCTGGGGCCCGGTCGCGGACGCCCTCGCCCCGCACGGCCTGGCGATCTCCTCCGGCGACACCAGGAGCGTCGGCGTCGGCGGCCTGACGTTGAGCGGCGGCATCGGCTGGAAGGTCAGGAAGTACGGCCTGGCCCTGGACAGCCTGGTCGCCGCCGACGTGGTCACCGCCAACGGCGAGCTCGTACGCACCAGCGAGACGGAGAACCCCGAGCTGTTCTGGGCGATCCGCGGCGGCGGCGGCAACCTCGGGATCGTGACCGCCTTCGAGTTCGAGGCGCACCCGACCACGGACATCTTCTACGGAAAGGTCGTCTTCCCGGTCGCCGAGCTGGAGACCGTCCTCCAGGGCTGGGCGGACTACGCCCGCACCGCCACCGAGGACCTCACCTCCATCGCGGTCTTCGCCAACCCCATGGCCGGTGGGCCGAGCTCCCCGCTGGAGATCCACGTCGCCTTCGACGGCGACGACCCGGAGCTGGCCGCGCGGGCCATCGACCCGATCCGCGCGCTCGGCACGGTGATCGACGACGACGTCGCGCCGATGCCGTACGCGGACGTCCTCGTGGAGGGCATGGTCCCGCCGCCCGGCATCCGGCTGGTCGCCAGGGGCGCGTTCGTCGAGAAGGAGTCGGTGCCCGCGGTCCTGCGGATTCTCGCCGAGGCGGGGACGTCGGCCGGGGCGCCGTTCATCGGGGTCCGCAGCGTCGGCGGCGCGGTGTCGCGCGTTCCCGACGACGCCACCGCCTACGCGCACCGGCAGGCGGAGCTGATGTTCGTGACCAGCGCCGGAGGTCCCGCGCCCGTCGTCGAGGCGGGTGCCCCGGTGCTGGACGCGCTCTGGGCGCGGCTCGCCCCGCACGTGAGCGGCGCCTACGCCAACTTCATGGCGACCGCCACCGAGGAGGACGTGGCCGCGGTGTACCCGGGGGAGACCTACCGGCGACTGGCGGCGGTCAAGCGCGAGTACGACCCGGCCAACCTGTTCGCGGGCAACCACAACGTCCGGCCGTAGTGCGGGACATGGGCCCCGGCTCCGGCCGGGGCCCTGCCGTTCCTAGTCGAAGGGGGAGGCCATCTTTCCTTCCCTGGCGAAGTCCTCCAGCATCCTGCGCATCGACGCCGCGTCGTTGAGGTGCGGGAACGGCTCGTCCGGCGCCTCCACGCCGAGGAACTCGCACAGCGGGCCCCAGCCCTCGCGGACGTCGAAGACCAGCAGGCGGTCGGCGGGCAGGCTCGCCTTGACCCGCTCGATGTGGGTGGTGAAGGCCTCGATCGCGACCTTCTCGTCCTGGTTCTCCGGCGTCCAGTCGCTGCCGAACGTGTTCCGGGTCATCAGCTCGAACACCGGCTGGAGACGGGCCATCGGCGCGAAGAAGTCGCGCATCGCCGGGGGCATGTCCTCCGGTGAGGCCCGGCGCGGGCCCATGTCCATGAGGCCCTGGAAGCTGGTGAACCAGCGTTCCGGCTCGCGGACGGTCAGGATGACCTTCGCGTCCGGGTAGAAGTCCGCCTGTTCCCGCCAGAAGTGGCTGGCCGGCCAGTCCATCGCGGAGTGGTAGCCGTCGAGGACCTCGTCCCAGTTCACCGGCTTTCCCTCGGCCAGGGGGAGCCAGCGGTCGACGTGGTGAGGGTTCTTGAAGATCTCGAACATGTGGTAGGTCGGGCCCAAACCGAGCTTCTCGAGCGCGGCCTTCATCGAGGACGTTCCCGTGCGCGGGAAGCCCGCGCCGATCACTTTCACCATCAGATTGCCCTTCCGACGGTCGTTTCCTCACATGCTGGCACCGGGGGTGGCCGGGTCTCTTTGGAGGGTTTTCCGAGCTGAAAGCCGGGAAAAGCGGCGTGCAAGGCGAGTGCAAGGGCGGCCTGATCACCTAAGGGCAGGAACCGAGCCCAGGGAGAGCAGATGAGCAGGATTGGCGGCCTTCTGGCCGGAGTGGTCGCGGCCGTGGTCCTGGCCCCCTCCGCGGCACATGCGTCAGCCGACGTGGTGGTGATCGCCGAGTTCGGCCCCTTCGTGTGGCAGGACCCGGAGGCCGGGGTGAACCGCCGGATCGTCGGCAGGAACATCGTCGAGCGGCAGTGGGTCAGGCCCGGCAGGCACAACCCCACGGGCGGCTGGCGGAAGAAGTACTTCGTGGTGGGCTACGTGGAGAACACCAACACCACGAGCAACGCCGACGAGTTCAACCGGCCCTGCACGGAGGTGTCCGGCGGGATCTACGCCGGGGCGACCGGCAAGTCGTACAAGGTGACCGTCTGCAAGGATCCGTCCAGCCCGCAGGACCAGTCGTGGACCTGGGGGTCGTTCAAGCTGGAAGTGCCGCCGCACCCGACGCTCAGCCGGGTCACGATGCGGATGTGCGAGACGACCGACCCGTCCCTGCCCCCGGCTCCCCACCCGGGCTCGCTGGGCCAGGCGACCGGTTGCGCGGGCAAGGAGTGGACCTACGAAGCGCCTCAGGGCAGATAGGGAGCCACCAGGCCGCCGAGCACGGCGATGACGATCAGGGCGACGCCGATCCACTGCACGAGGAGGCCGGTGCCGATGCCCAGGCCCGGCTTGGAGTCGATGCGGGCGTGGTGGGGGTCCGACTGGTCGTAGACGACCGTGATCACCGCTCCGAGCTCCGCGTCCTCGGGGCGCATCAGCACCGGGGAGCGGGTTTCCCACGTCCGCCCGTCCTGGCTGTCGAACCGTAAGGTCACGTAGTAGTTGGCGTTGCGCGTGTTGCCCGCCGACGCCATGGTCAGGTCGGTCACCGTCCCCAGGACCCGGATCCCGCCCGCCAGCAGCCGCAGCCCGCCGCGCGCCTGCCGCCGCCCCACCACGGCCCCGGCCACGCCGAGCAGCAGCACGATGCCGAGATAGACGTAGCTCATGCTGGGGAACGTACAGCGCTGAGGCCGTCCAGCATCAGGGGCAGGAAACGCTCAGGGATCACGCCCGGGTGGCAGGCGAACACGCTGAGCAGCTCCATGATGTCGCCGGAGCCCGCGTCCCGTCGCATCCCGCCGTCCGCCTGCGCCTGCCGTACCAGCTCGTCGACCCGCTCCACCAGCGCCTGCCTGCCCTCCGGCGCGGACGCCCCGGCCAGCGCCGCTGCAACGGCGCCCCGCCCCTTCTCCACGCTGTGCACCACGAAGGCACGCACGGCCGCCCACGCGTCCGGCTCGGCCATGACGGCGGCGTCGAGGGCGTCGACGAGCTCGTGGACGTACTGCTCGGCCAGCGCGGCGAGCAGCACGTCGCGGTCGGGGAAGCGGCGGTAGAGCGTCCCGACGCCCACCCCGGCCAGGCGGGCGATCAGCTCCATCGGCGCGTCGGCGCCACGCTCGGCCATCGCGTCCCGCGCCGCCTCCAGGATCCTGTCCCGATTACGGCGAGCGTCGGCGCGCATGAGTTCTCCCTCGAAGTGGACGATCGGCTTCCGCTTAGTGTACAACCGGAAGTCTACATTCCGCTTAGGAGGTAACCATGATCGTGGTGACGGGTGCGACGGGCACCATCGGGCGCGCGCTGATCGAGGAGCTCGGCGGGTCGGCGCTGGCCGTGGTAAGGCGGGCGGAACAGGGCGAGGAGCTCGGCTGCCCCTACGTGGTCGGCGATCTGGAACGCCCGGAGAGCATCCCGCTGGAGCCCGGCGACCGGCTCTTCCTCAACAGCGCTCTGTGGCCGGGGTTCGTGCGGGCCCACCAAGGGGTCATCGACCGTGCGGCGGATGCGGGCGTGGCCCAGGTGGTGACCGTCTCCGTGCGCGGCGTGACGTCGGCCAGCCTGCTCGGGTTCGGCATGCACGGCGAGGTCGACCGGCATCTCAAGGCCTCAGGAGTGCCGTGGTCGATCCTGGCGCCCGTCGGCTTCATGCAGAACCTCGCCGCCGACGTCGACGAGGAGGGCCGGATCTTCGGCTCGTACGGCAGGGGCCCTGTCGGATACATCGACGCGCGGGACATCGCAGCCGTCGCCGCCGCGCTGCTCACCCGCCCCGTCGGCGCCGACGCGACCTACGAGCTCACCGGGCCGGTCGCGCCCACGCACGACGAGGTCGCCGCCGAGCTCACCCGCGCGCTCGGCCGCCCCGTGCGCTACGTGGACCTGCCGGTCGAGGAGGCCGCAGCCCACCTGGAAAGGCGCGGCATGCCCGCCGATCTGGCCGCCCTCATGGCGCAGATCGGCGACGGCCGCTGGGCGAGCACGACCACGACCGTGGCCGACATCCTGGGCCGCGAGCCGCGTTCACTGAAGGAGTTCCTCGGCTGAGCTCAGGTCGATCTCTGCGGCGGCGACGTTCTCCTCCAGATGCACGCGCGAGGAGGTGCCGGGGATCGGCAGCATGACGGGCGACCGGTGCAGCAGCCAGGCGAGGGCCACCTGCGTACGGCTGACGCCCAGGCGCGCGGCGACCGCGTCGAGGCCGCCGTGCGCGGACCGGGTCAGCGGCGCGACGGGAAACCACGGGATGAAGGCGATCCCGCGCCGCTCGCAGTAATCCAGGACGTCCTCGGAAGCGCGGTCGGTGAAGTTGTAGCGGTTCTGCACGCTCGCGATCGGCGTGATCGCCTCCGCCTCCTCCACCTGCGCCACGGTGACCTCGGACAAACCGATATTGCGGACCTTGCCCTCGTCCTGCAGCAGCCTGAGCGCGCCGATCTGGTCGGCGAGCGGCACCGTGGGATCGATCCGGTGCAGCTGGTAGAGGTCGAGGTGGTCGCGCCGCAGCCGGCGCAGGCTCAGCTCCGCCTGCTGGCGCAGGTACTCGGGGCGGCCGAGCGGGATCCAGCGCGGCCCGAGGTTGATCTGGCCGCCCTTGGTGGCGATCACGACGTCCGGCGGATACGGATGGAGCGCCTCGGCGAGCAGCTCCTCGTTGTCCCCGAAGTCGTAGGAGTCGGCGGTGTCGAAGAACGTGACGCCGAGCTCGACCGCGCGGCGGGCGATCGACCTCGCCGTCTCGCGGTCCAGCCGGGCGGGGTCGCCGGTCAGCCGCATCGCGCCGAAGCCGAGCCGGTGGACGGGCAGGTCCTTGCCGAGGGTGATCTGGTGGATGGGCACGAGCCCACTGTGTCCTCCACCCATCGCTTAGGACAAGTGACTCTTTCTTCCCTCATCGCGTAGCATCACTACGGTGTTGAACCTGGAGCGGCTGCGCGTCCTGCACGCGATCTGGACGACAGGCTCCGTCGCGGGCGCCGCCCGCACGCTGCACGTCACCACCTCGGCCATCTCCCAGCAGATCGCGCGGCTCGAACGCGAGGTCGGCCAGCTCCTGGTCGAACGGCAGGGCCGGGGCGTACGGCTGACCGGGGCTGGAGAGGTGCTCGCCCGCGAGGCGGGAGACCTGCTCAACCACGTCGAACGCGTGGAGACCCGGCTCGATCGCCACCGGGGCGCGGTCACCGGGCCGATGACGGTCGCCGCGTTCGCCACCGCCGCGCGCGGCCTGCTGCCCGGCGTGCTGCGGAGCCTGCGGTCGCGGTACCCGGACCTGACGGTGTCGCTGTCGGAGCAGGAGCCGCACGAGTCGATCCCCGCGCTGGTCCGCGGCGACGTGGACCTGGCCGTCGTCCAGGACTGGGCCGAGGACGTGCTGGCCGTACCCGCGACCTTGGTACGGCTGCCGCTGCTGGACGACGTGTTCGACCTCGCCGTGCCGGACGACCACCCGCTCGCCGCGCGCGAGCGGGTGGCCGTGTGTGAGCTCGCGGGCGAGGAGTGGATCACCTGGAGCCAGGGGCAGATCTGCCACGACTGGCTGGTCAGGACGCTGGCGGGGGTGCGGGTGGCGCACACGGCCTCGGAGCACTCGACCCAGCTCGCCCTGGTCGCCGCGGGTCTGGGGGTGGCGGTGATCCCTCGCCTGGGGCGCGAGTCCGGGCCGGGCGGGGTGCGGTTCGTGGCGATCGACCCGCCGCCCACGCGGCGGGTGTTCGCGTTGTGGCGGGAGAGCGCCTCGGCCCGCCCGGCCGTCAGCGCTGTCGTGGACCGGCTGCGTGAGTGCGGGTGAGCCAGCCGGTGACCAGGTCGGCGACCGTGGCACCGGCCCGGTCGCTGAGGTGGACGTGGTCGGTGAGCACGGTCAGGCCGTTGCCCGCTGCGATGGCGTCGAACGAGCGGCGCAGGACGTAACGCTGCACGGCGGCGCGCATGGCCAGACCGAAGCCGAAGGCGTAACGCGGCGCCTTGCCGTACTTCCCGGCATGCTCGGCGAGGCGCTCGTGGGCGGGCAGGTAGGTCAGGGCAGCCCGCCTGGCGACCTCCTCGGTGGCGGCGACGTACGGGGCGAGCCGCTGGTTCATCTCGCCGTCGAGGTCCTCGCCGAGCGGAGGCGACGACATCAGCGCGAGGCGCGCGGTGGTGCGGGTGCGCAGCCCGTCGACGATCGCCTCCAGGTTGGCGCGGAACTCGGTCACCGGGACGTTGTTGCGTGCGTCGTTGGTGCCGACCCAGATGGTGACGGCATCCGGATGGCGGGACACCACGTCGTCCAGGCGGCGCAGCAGGTCGGCGCTGGTATGACCGTTCTGTCCGGCGTTGAAGAACGCGTAGCCGTCGGGGCCGAGCCGGTCGCGCAGCGCGCCGATCCAGTCGGTGCTCAGCGTGGCGTGGGTGAGGCTGTCGCCGAAGCCGACCATGACAGTGTGGGCGCCGGGGCCGATGGGCGGGTTGGCGGGCGGGCGGCGGAAAGCGACGTAGATGAGGGCTCCCAGCCCTCCGACGGGGATCAGGGCGAGGATGACGGCGACCACGGGGACCTCCGATAAGTTAGTAAACGCTCGTTAGCCAGATTAGTGAGCGTTTACTAACCGGTCAAGCCTGGGAAGGGAAGCGGATGGGTACCAGGGATGTGATCCTCGACGCGGCGGCGCGGGTGATGGCCGAGCGGGGGCTGGCGAACACGACCACCCGGCAGATCGCGCAGGCCGCCGGGTTCACCGAGGCGGCCCTCTACAAGCACTTCACCAACAAGGCCGACCTGATCGTGGCGGTGGTGCGGGAACGGTCGCCCGGCATGGCCCGGCTGGCGCAGGCGCTGCACGGCAAGGCCGGGACCGGGGAGCTCGCCGGCAACCTCACCGCCGTCGCCGAGGCGGCGATCGCGTTCTACCGCGACGGCTTCCCCATGCTCGCCTCGATGTTCGCCGACCCCGCCACCCTGGCCACGCACAAGGAGGAACTGCGGCGACAGGGAGCCGGGCCGCACAAGGCGAACGAGGCGCTGGCCGCCTACCTGCGCGCCGAGCAGGAGGCGGGCCGTGTACGGCGGGACGCCGACGTCCAGGCGGCGGCGGGCCTGCTGCTCGGCGCCTGCTTCCAGCACGCCTTCCTGGCCCACATGTCCGCCCCGGACCACCGCGGCGACGCCGACGCGGCAGCAGCCTTCGCCCACACCCTCCTGGACGCGCTCAGGCCATGAGCGAGAGGGCCTCCCTGGCGAAGCGACGGACCACGAGCGGCGCCAGGCAGCCCGCGACGGTGAAGACCGCGCTGGTCGGCTGGCTGGTCATGGGCCCACCGCCCTCGACCAGCGGCCCTGCCGCCAGCCCGGCCAGGCCCGCGACGGTCAGCTCGGTCGCGACCTCGCCGACGGCCAGGTCGGCCACGCGGGTGTAGGAGAGGACGGAGACCGTGGTCCAGAACGTGAACCCCAGACCCCACGCGGCGACCGCCATGTGGTGGGACGAAAGATGTCATGAGCGGAGAATCCGCCAACGACATACATGCGTTCTTATCGGGATCTCATCGGCGTCGTGTGAGTTCCAGCCGCAGGCCGACGGGCTCGACGGCGAACGTGAAACGCTCGCCGGGAAGAACCGTGCTCACCGGCCGCTCGAAGGTGTCCAGCAGCATCGCGACGACGCTCCTGAGCTCCAGCATGGCCAGCGCGCTGCCAGGACACACGCGCGGCCCGCCGCCGAACGCCGCGCCCGTCATGACGATGACGGCGGTGCCACGCGGCACCCTGGCCTCGGCGATGTCCGTGTCACGCAGCGTCTCGAGGAACAGGAACGGCGCGACCGGCCGCAGCCGCATCGACTCCCTGATCACCTCGTCCGGGTCCAGACGCGCCCGCTCCCACGCGCCCGGGTGGGTGGCCAGGTGGTGGAGCAGCCAGGACAGCGTGGACGCCGTGGTGTCCTGCCCCGCCACGAGCACGGTCATCGCCTCGGCGAACGCCTGGTCCGCGGGGATCGCTTCAAGGAACGGGCCTCCGCCGATCTCCGCGCGCAGCGCCGCGATCGCCCGGTCGAGCCGCCGGTCGGCGGGCAGCTTCACATACCTCCAGTAAGGGAACGGGGCGTTGATGCGGCGGGCCAGCATCGGGAAGATCTCCGCCAGGCTCTCGCGGGCCGCCAGCTCCCTGCCGAGCGCCACACCCGCCATCACCTCGGCGGTGAAGCGCATCAGGTCGGCGTGCACGTCGCCGCCGGGGGAGCGGCGCGCCCACCGCTCGCGCAGCCGGTCGGTGGCCGCCGCGACGACCTCCTCGGCCGGGGCGGCGTTCAGCGCCCGCGCGACGGGGCGCCTGCGCCTGCGCCAGTCGTCGCCCTCGGCCGCGAACAGCCCGGCCAGGCCCAGCTCGCCGAGCACGTCGCCGATGGCGGACATGCGGCGGAAGCCGTCCGGGCGGTCGCGCAGGATCTGCCTGGCCCGCTGGGGATCGGCGACCACGACGAACGGCTTGCCGCCCAGGCGGAACCGGTACAGCGGGCCGTACGCCCTGGTCCACTCGTCTAGGTAGCGGTGGAGCAGGTGAAGCCTGCCCAGGAGCCGCCGGCCGGGTGCAACGGGAAGTCGCTTCATGGCGGGCCACCCTGCACCACGCACATTGACGATCGGTTTGTGCGCTTCTCCACGAGAAGTCAATCGGGGATTTCTACGGTCGCCCTCATTCCGATCCAACGAGGAGGAAACACATGAAGGTCCCCGCGTTTCTCACCAGCGTGGCGATTCTCGCGACCGCCACGACGGCGATGGCCGCCATGCCCGCCCAGGCGAGCACCACCGTTGAGCAGGGCTACTCTGGCTACGACCACCACGACGAGGGGCGTTGATCGGTCTGCGCTTCGCCGTTCTCGGCGCCCCGCGCCCGGCGTGACGGCGCGCCGATCGACCTGGGTGGGCAAAATACGCATTGACCTGCGAGGTTCCTGAGCCCACCCTGGACAGGGGTGGTAATCGTGACCGTAGACCCACGCAGCGTGCGCTTCGAGGCGACGGTGCACCCGGCAGCCGAACTGACGGCGGACGTCGCCCAGCTCGCCGCCGACCTCGATCTTGACCGGGTACCCGACCAGGCGGGCGACGTCCGCGTCCTGATCGACCTGGACGAGGTCGTGCGCCTGCTCGACCAGGGCGTCCACGTGCACCTTCAGGCGGCGGTGCCGGTCAGGCCGCTGGACGCCGACCTGATCATGGGCGACGACGCGGCACGCGCGTGGATCGAGGGGCAGCTCTGATGTACCGGACTGCACAGCAGCTCGACGACCTGGTGGGCCTGCTGGCCCAGGCTCTTCCCCAGTACTGCACGCTCGTTCCGCTGCCGGAGAACTCCGTCGAGGGACGGCCGATCCGCGCCCTCCGGGTACGCAGGGGCGGCGGTCCAGAGCGCCGCGGCGTGCTCCTCATCGGCGGCACCCACGCCCGCGAGCTGATGAACCCCGACCTGCTGGTCGAGCTGGCGGTCGATCTGATCAACGCCGACCGCACCGGCCAGGACCTGGTGCTGGGCGGCCGCGTCTGGCCGGTGGCCGAGCTGCGCCTGATGCTCGACGTCCTCGACCTCTACCTCCTGCCCTGCGTCAACCCCGACGGCAGGGCGTACGTCATGACGACCGACGACATGTGGCGCAAGAACCGCCGGGACAACGCGGGCACCACCTGCGACGGCGTCGACCTCAACCGCAACGCGGACTTCCTGTGGGGGGTCACGGAGGGCCAGACCTCCTGCAATCCCTGCACCGACGTCTACGTCGGCACCGGGGCGACCAGCGAGCCGGAGACGCGCAACGTCAGGCACCTGCTCGACACGCTCCGCGTCGACTGCTTCGCCGACGTGCACTCCTACTCCGAGCTGGTGCTCTACCCGTGGGGCCACGCGCCCGCGCAGACCACCGACCCGAGCAGGAACTTCACCACGCTGCCCACCGGCACCTGCCGGCCGATCGGCGTGCCCGGCTACGAGGAGTACCTGTCGCCGCGCGACCAGCTCCGCTTCACGACCGTCGGG
Organism: Nonomuraea sp. NPDC050556; assembly: GCF_044457355.1. NCBI lineage: Bacteria > Bacillati > Actinomycetota > Actinomycetes > Streptosporangiales > Streptosporangiaceae > Nonomuraea > Nonomuraea sp. NPDC050556. The sequence goes on from NZ_JBITGU010000001.1 coordinate 630,046, forward strand.
CAGCGCATCGTCGACGCGATCGCCGCGGTGCGCGGGCGGGTGTACAAGAACCAGAGCGGTTTCGACCTGTACGGCACGACCGGCACGCACGGCGACTACGCCTACAGCCGCCACATCGCCAACCCCGCGCAGCGCAAGGTCTACGGCTACACGATCGAGGCCGGTCCCTTCGTGGGCAACGCCCGCGACTCCTTCCACCCCGCCGACCCGGAACCGATCAAGCGCGAGGTGAAGTCCGGGCTGCTGGCGCTCGTCCAGCAGTGCATCTGCGCGATCGAGCTGCTGGGCCACGAGCTGGAGGTCGACGCGCTGCGCAAGGTGCGCGACGAGCTGCTGGGCACCACCGAGGCGGGCCGGGCGTGGATCGCGCTGTTCGAAGGGGCGCAGACGGGGCTCCTGAACGTGGTGATGACCGACGAACGGCGGCGCGGACGTGCTGCCGACCTGGTGAACCGCGCCGGGCGGCTGGTCGGGGACGAGGGTGCCGTCCTCGACCCGGACCTCGCGGGCGAGGCCGCGGCGCTCCTCCGCGAGCTCGACCCGAGCCTGGAGGCGGTCAGCGCCAGGCTGGAACGCGAGGCCGGGCGACGGGTCACCGACGTCGTCGCGAGCCTGATGGACGAGGGACCTGTGTGATCAAATGGCGTGATGTTGTACGACACGATCGGGACCACCTACGCGGTGACGCGGCGCACCGAGCCGCGGATCGCCGAGCAGATCTGGGCGGCGCTGGGGGACGCGCGTACCGTGCTGAACGTCGGCGCGGGCACCGGCTCCTACGAGCCCACCGACCGTGACGTCACCGCGGTGGAGCCGTCGGCGGTCATGCGGGCGCAGCGCCCGGCCGGCTCCGCGCCGGTGGTGGCCGCCACCGCGGAGAGCCTGCCGTTCGAGGACCAGTCGTTCGACGTCGCGATGGCGGTCTCCACCACGCATCACTGGCCCGACCCGATCGCCGGGCTGCGGGAGATGCGGCGGGTCGCGCGGCGCGTGGTGGTGTTCACCTACGACGGCAGCGACCCTGACCAGTTCTGGCTGATCCGCGACTACCTGCCCGAGTTCGCGGGCCTTGCCGCCGGGCGTCCTTCGCTGGATGAGCAGGCCCGCGCGATCGGTGCGCGGGTGGAGCCGGTGCTGATCCCGTGGGACTGCGCTGACGGCCTGTTCGAGGCCTACTGGCGGCGGCCCGAGGCGTATCTGGAGGAGGACGTGCGGCGCGGGGTCTCGGTCTGGGCCCGGGTCGGGCCGGACGTCGAGCGGCGCGTGGTGGACGGGCTCCGCGGCGACCTCGCCTCGGGGCTGTGGGCCGAGCGCAACCGCGACCTGCTCGACCTGGACGCGGCGGAGCTCGGCCTCCGCCTGCTTGTGGCGTGATCCTTCACAGGCTTGGAGCACCTGGCAGAAGGACCCTTCGCCTCGAGAGTGCCCAGAACCCTCCGGAGATGAGGAGCCCCTCCCACCTCTGCTTCTCTCTCCTCGTGAGGGGAGACAGGTGCTCCAAGAGCTCTTGGAGCACCTGTCGGAAAGACCCCTCCCTCACCTGAGGGAGACGTCTTATTGCGTGATTCCCAGCACCGGGCGGCACTCGGCGACGCCGACGAGGTCGATGTCGCCGCGGCGGGTCTTCGCCCAGCGTTCCCTGGTGAGCCTCCACCGGTTCAAGGGGGCGGCTTCACCTCGGCGGGTGTCCCAGGTGACGCCGTTCGGCTCGTAACCGAGGGCCTCGGAGACGCGGTTGGAGGCCACGTTGTCGTGGAACGCGTCGCTCTCCGCCTCCCGCGCGCCGAAACCCTCGAAGGCCAGATGCAGGATGGCCTGGCGGATCTCCTTGCCCAGCCCGCGGCCGCGCAGGTCGGGGGCGAGCCAGGAGAAGGTGCCCACGGTGCCGTACTTCGTGAAGCCCATGCCGAAGAGGTCCTGCATCCCGACCGGCTCGCCGTCCACCATGACGACGAAGTAGAGCCGCCAGAAGTCCTCGTTCACGCGGGCCCGCCCGGCCCAGATGCCGCGCAGCCAGCCCCACTCCCGCTGGGGGCTGTCGTCGTAGAGGGACATCGGGTCGTCGAACGGCCAGGGCCTGGAAACGACGACACCCTTACGTTCCACGGGGACAAGGCGTTCGAGGAGCTCGTCCGTCGCCGCGGCCAAGGTGATGCGCGGGGTGTGAACGTGCAGGTTGAGCGGGGGATATGCGGACATCGACATGATCCAGCACCCTGGACGCGAGCTCTGGCGGCACGCATCCCCCTATTGGTCAGCGTGCTTCGGCGGCGGTCTTGAGGTCGTGCAGCCAGGCCTCGAGCCCCTTTCCGAGGAACCCCTTCGCCAGCGGCACGTTGGTCTCGATCTGCTCGCCCGCGTGGGTCTCCTCGGTGCGCACCAGCACGCCGTCCTTGACCGGGGTGAACGTCCAGACGTGGACGCCCCGGTCGATGCGCAGCCCCTCGCCGACAGCCGGTCCCGTCCAGCGGATGCACGTGTGGTGCTGGAGCTGGCGGACGGTCGAGGTGATGACCAGCGTGGTGGCGGGGGTGACGGGGGTCTCGGGCACCGGGCTGGTCCAGCGGAAGCGGGAGTTCTTGCGTAGCGGGCCGTGGTCCAGGCGCTCGGCGGAGGTGACGGCCTTCTGCCAGGAGGGCCAGCGCTTGACGTCGGTCTGGATGGCCCAGACGGTGCTCAGGGGCGCCTTGATGAGGATCTCGGTCCGGTAGCGGATCTTCGCCGCGACGTCGACCCCCACCCCACGACACTCCAGGCGGGGCTGCGCGTCTGCGGGGACGCTGCCCGCGAGAGTGACACTCAGGGCGAGCGACATCATGACCTCGGTGAACATGGTGATTCCCTTCAACAGTGCTTGCCGGTGTGAGCGGGTCGCGCTTTTGCGCGTGGAGGATCGTCAGCGCTTGCGGGTGCGAAGAGCCGAAGGTGCCTGCGGGCCCGGGGGATCATCAGCGCGTGCGGGCAGAGAGGAGCATCAGCGCCTGCGGGGAGAGAGGATCGTCAGCGCTTGCGGGCGCGGAGGGCCACGCTTCTTTGCGGTCAGGGAGAGCGCTTCGCTGGCGTGGAGGACCCACGCTGGTTGGGCGTGAAGGACCTCCCGCGGTCGCGGGGGCGAAGGACCGCCAGCTCTTGGGGAAGCGGAGGACCGTTGGCGCTTGGAGGCACGCAGGACCGTTGCTGCTGGGGGAGCGGAGGGCCCTGAGCGCTTGGAGGCGCGCACGAGCATCAGCGCTCGCGGGCGCCAAGGACCATCAACGCTTGCTGGCCCGAAGGATCGTTAGTGCTTGCGGGCGCGAAGGACCGTTAGTGCGTGGGGAGTGGAGGAGCGTCGCTGCTTGCGGGCGCGGAGGGTTGTCGCGATGAGGGTGGCCGACGCGGCGACGACCAACGCGACGAAGGCCGGGTGGATGTCCTTCGACAGGCTCGGTGCGCCGTCCGGGCGGATCAGCCACACGGCCAGCGGGATCGCATACACCACCGCCAGCAGCGCGGCCGCCACACGAACCGCACGGTCGCGGGCCCGGACGACCGCTATCACCACCGGGACCACGGCCAGCAGGGCGAACTGGCCGAGCACCATCACGGGGACCGCCCAGGCGGACACGATCACTGATCTCGACATGGCGTCTCCTTTGTTAGGCACTCTGTCTTTCGTTAGAAGTTATAACTGGCGAATATCGGCAGACTCAATAACGTTCGTGATAGCCTCTAACTAAATCTGCAGGATGTAGCCAAGGGACGGTCATGGCGGACACGAAGACCCCGCGCGAGCGCTACCGCACCCAACTACGCGCCGAGATCAAGGAACACGCCTGGCGCCAGATCGCCACCACAGGCGCCTCCGCGCTCTCCCTCAACGCCATCGCCAAACAACTCGGCATGAGCGGACCAGCCCTCTACCGCTACTACGCCAGCCGCGACGAGCTCATCACCGAACTCATCAGGGACGCCTACCAGAGCCTCGCCGACACCCTCGGCCAAGCCGCCGACGAGGGCGCCGACCTGGCAAAACTGGCCCACACCCTGCGCGCCTGGGCCCTGGACGACCCCCAGCGCTACCTCCTCATCTACGGCACCCCGGTCCCCGGCTACCACGCCCCCGCCGACATCACCCTGATCTCCTCCCAGACCATGGCGATCCTCCTCGACGCCAGCGCCGCACTACCCTGGGACCGCTCGGCGACGCCGTTCGACGCCCACCTGGCCGACCACCGCGACTGGGCGGGCGACCACCGGGACCCACCCACGGTCCTGCACCGCGCGCTGCGCTTCTGGACCAGGCTGCACGGCGTCCTGTCCCTGGAGCTCTCCGGCCACTTCGCCGGAATGGGCTTCGACCCCGCCCTCCTCTTCCAGGCCGAGCTGGACGAGTTGCTGGTGTGATGATCCGCAGCCTCCTGATCGCCGCTCAACTGGCCGTCACCTTGCCCGCGCAGCCCCAGGTGATCCAGGTGATGACGTGGAACGCCTGCGCGGGCACCTACAGCAGCTGCCCCCTCTTCCGCCGCAGCACCGCCGAGCTGGCCTGGCACGTCGCCGTCCTGGCCACCAAGGCGGACGTGGTCTTCCTCCAGGAGTTCTGCACGGGCGCAGACGCCGACCTCGAACGCGAGCTGGAGTCACGCACCGGCCGGTCCTGGAGCGTCAAGTCCGCCGGATTCACCCGCCCGGACGGCTCGCCGTACGAATGCGCCCCCGACTGGACCGGCAGGTCGCGCGGGACCTGGAGCGTCACGATGGCCGTCGCAGAACCCGACGCCCGCTTCGAGGTGCACCCGCTGACCTCCCCGCCGTGGGCCACCAGAAGATTCGCGATCTGTACGGCAGGCCGTACGTTCTGCACCGCGCACCTCTCCTCAGGCTCGGTCTACGACGACCGGCAGAAGGGCGCGCCGTACCGCCACCAACAGCTCCGCGAGCTGCTCGCCCTCTCCCGAGGCGTCGTCGGCGGCGACCTCAACCTCACCCCGCGCGCCGCCGCCACCGCCTACGACGGCCGCGACGAGTGCGACCCGCGCAACCGCTGGACCTACGTCACACGCAAACGGAAGATCGACTACGTGTTCGCGGCCGACGGCCGCATGCGCGGCTGCTTCGTCGACCGCGCCAGAGCCGGTTGGTCGGACCACGTCCCCCTGCACGCCACGGTGACCCGGTAGGGCATTCCCTACTCTGCGTTGTCGTGCTGCCATGATCGCCCTCGCTGGATCACGACATATAGCTTCATAACGTCACAATCTTCCAGCGAAGGGCTACTCCCTGTGTTCAGCACCAAATCGTTCGCCGTTGTCGCTCTGGCCGGTGCGGCCTGTCTCGTGGCGACGGCCGGGAGCGCCGGAGCGATCGTCAACGGCAAGAAGGCCACGGAGTCCTACCCGTTCATGGCCTCGATCCCGATCTCCGCTCCCGCCCTGGGCCTCAAGGACGGCGTGTGCGGGGCGGCGCTGATCGACCCGCAGTGGGTGGTGACCGCCGCCCACTGCCTCGACATGGAGATCGGCTCGATCCCCAACGGAACCGTCCGCGTCGGCAGCGACCACCGCAAGTCCGGCGGAACCGTCCGCAAGATCGCGCAGGTGGTGACCCACCCCGGCTACGCCCAGTCCTCGCCCAACCAGAACGACATCGCCCTGATCCGCCTGGACCGCCCCGTCTCCAAGAAGCCCATCCAGCTCGCAGAACGCCCGGGAGGGCCCGGCACCCCGACGCGGATCATCGGCTTCGGCATCACCAAGGCCGCCACGACCCCGGCCGACTGGAAGATGTCCAACCGGCTCAACCAGCTCGACACCCGACGGGGCGCGGTCTCCGAGTGCGGCCCCGGCTTCGCCGGAGACACCCGGCTGTGCACGATCAGCCGGGTGCCCAAGGCCATGGCGTGCAACGGCGACTCCGGCTCCCCGCAGATGCAACGCGGCAGGAACGGCCGATGGGAGCTCATCGGCGTCACCTCGGGCCCAGGCGCCAAGAGCCCCTCCTGCGCGGAGGGCCCCGGCCTGTACACCAACGTGCCCGCGTACGCGGAGTGGATCAGCAGGACGATCCGCAAGTAACTCAGAGCAGCTCGGTCACCGGGCGGCGGGCGCCGAGGCGGGCGGGGACGGAGGTGAGTACGGTCACCACGAGTACGGTGGCCAGCACCAGGACCCCGAGCTGCCACGGCGAGGGGAGCGTCACCTTCGCGCTGTCGCCGCCGGTGATCGCGCTGATGGCGGCGAACAGCGCGACCCCGCCGGGGAAGACGCCCAGGACGGCCCCGGCGAGCGCGGGCAGCACCTGCGCGGCGGCCAGGGCCGTGGTCACGTCGCGCGGGGTCGCGCCGAGCGCCCGGGCCAGCGCGGATGAGTGCCGGTTGTCGAGTACGGTCGCCCAGGTGATGACGACGGCGTTGACCGCCGCCAGCGCGAGCAGCATCACAGTCCAGACCAGGAGCACGTGGCGCAGCACCTCCACCTGCGCGGAGCCGTACCCGCCGACGAGCGGCTGCGCGGTGAGGAAGGCGTCCAGCACCAGCAGCACGTAGATCCCGCTGACCGTGATCGCGATGCTGACCACCGCCAGCACGACCCGGCGTGGACGCCGGGCGGCGACCCGCAGGGCGAGCAGCAGCGGGACGGGCAGCCGCGCCGACATCGCGATCAGCCACCCGACGCGGCGCGGCGGGCGCGGCGAGTCGGCCAGCGCCGCGACGGTGCTGGAGCGGGCGGCGCGCACGGCGGGGACGGCGGTCGCGACCACCGCGACCCCGAGCGCCACGGCGGTCACCACAACGGCCGTGTACAGGGTCATCGGCGGCGTGACCGCGCTGCCGACCAGTCCGGCGCTGGACTCGGTGAGCAGCGGAGCGGTCAGCGACCCGGCCACCAGCCCGGCGGCCGCCGCGACGGCGGCCACGAGCACGTATTCGGCGAGCAGCACGGCGGCGACCAGCCCCGGCGTGCCGCCGACCGCCTTGAGCAGCCCGACCCGCCTGGTCTGGTCGGCCATCCGGCCGCCGACCAGCACGGAAAGGCTGGCCACGGCGAGCAGCCCCAGCAGCCAGGCCCCGATGAGCAGCAGGATCTGGGAGTCCTTGGCCAGGTCGGTGGCGTCGTCGAGGATGGTGGTCCACGCCTGCGCCTGCACGCCTCGGTTCGCCTCGACGAACGCCTGGGCCTGGCCGGGGTCGGCCAGCTTGAGGCTCATCAGGTAGGCGTCCGCGCCGAGACCCAGCGCGTCGGCCTGGCTCACCCAGACGAGCCCGGGATTGCGCAACACCCCGGAAGGCGCGTCGTCCCCGGCGCCGTTCATGCAGGGGACGACGCAGGACGACCCCGGATACGGCGGCATGGCGGCGGTGACCGCGACCCCGGTGACCTTGTACGGCCTGCCGTTCAGCGTGACCTCATCACCGACGCGCACGCTGAGCGCGTTGGCGAACGCGGCCTCGACCACCACGCCCCCACCACCGGCCCAGCTGCCCTGAACCAGCTCGGGCCGGTCGACCGGGGCGGAAGCGGCGTCGCGCCCCACGGCCTGCACGTCCGACGTGCGACCGGCGACCGCGAGCTTCGCGGCAGCGACCGGGTACGGCCCGCCGTGGCCGGTGACTCCGGGCGCGGCGGCCAGCTTCTCCAGCTCCGCGAGGTTCGACGCCTGGCCGACGCTGGCGACCACGTCGGGCCCGGCGGTGGCTGCCCTGGTGCTCAGGTACGGCTGGCCGGACGCGTCACGCAGCACGAGCCCGAGCGTCAGCGTCGTGGTGGCCGCCATGACGGCGAGCAGCAGCAGTGCGGTCTCGGTACGGCGCCGCCGCAGGTCACGCACGGCGAGGCGGCACACGAGCAGGATGCGCCCCATGCCCTCAGTCCCCGAGCCCGAGGAGCGCGCCGAGCTGCCCGGTGGTGCCCCCGGTCAACCTGGTGTCGTCCACGAACGCGCCGTCGCGCATCGTGATCATCCGGTCGGCCGTGGCCGCGATCCGCGGGTCGTGGGTGACGATGACCAGCGTCTGGCCGGACTCGTGCAACCCCTCGAACAGCCGCAGGACGTCCAGAGTGGCGGCGCTGTCCAGGTTCCCCGTCGGTTCGTCGGCGAGGACGACCGACGGCTCCGTGCTCAACGCCCGCGCGACCGCGACCCGCTGCCGCTGCCCGCCGGACAGCGCGGACGGCAGGAACCGCGCCCGCCCTTCCAGCCCGACCTGCTCCAGCAGCTCCTCCGCCCGCCGCCTGGCGGCCCGCGGCGACCGCCCGGCCAGCAGCGCGGGCAACTCGACGTTCTCCACCGCGGTGAGCTCCTCCATCAGGTGAAAAGCCTGGAAGACGAAGCCGACGGCGGTCCTGCGCAGCTCGGCCAGTGCCTTCTCGCTGAGGCCGTCGATGCGGGAGCCGTTCAGCGCCACCTCACCGCCCGAGGGGCGGTCGAGCCCGCCGAGTAACTGCAGCAACGTCGACTTCCCACAGCCGCTGGGCCCCATGATCGCGACCGTCTCGCCCTCGGCGACGTCGAGATCGACCCCGTCCACGGCGCGCACCAACCCCTCAGCCCTGCCGTACTCCTTCTGCAGCCCTCGGGCGCGCAGCACCGTGCTCACAGTCCGCTCCTTCTGTAGGTCCAGTTCTTCTCGCACGCCTCCAGCCAGCGCAGGTCCGCCTGGAGCCGGAGCACGATGCCCTCCAGCAGCAGCGCCGCGCTCGACTGGGGCGGCTCGGCCATGGCGGCGCGCTGGGCGTCACGCAGGCGGCGCAGCAGCTCGCGCCGCTGGGTGTCGACGATGGTGATCGGGTCGGCCAGCCCGGCCGACGCGGCGGCGATCAGCTTGAGGTGGAACTCGGCGAGGTCGGGCTTCGGCCAGCTCACCTCGGCGATCCACTCGGCGACCCGCTGCTGGCCCTCGGGGGTGAGCGCGTACACCTTGCGGTCGGCTGTCCGCTCGACCTCCAGGAGCCCGGCCTTCTCCAGCCGGGTCAGCGTGACGTAGACCTGCCCGTCGTTCATCGCGTCGCCGAGGGGACCGAGCGCGTCGCGCAGGCGGGCGCGCAGCTCGTAGCCGTGCGAGGGCTCCTTGGCCAGCATCGCCAGGACCACTTCCTGCTGCATGGGGGACCTCCTCTAACCGTTAGCCCCTATATCTAACGGTTAGCCCCCACGGTTGGCAAGCTCTAGTACGGCCCGCCCCGGAAGTACATGCTCGGCCGGTGGCGGGAGCGGTCGCCGCGATCGTGTGCGGCGTCGGAGCGGTCGGCGGGCGACGAGCGTTCTGCCAGGGAGCGCAGTCTTGCCAGCCCTGCCAGGACCTCCGTACGGTTGCCCGCCCGTTTCATCCATACCGGCAGCCGGGCGAGCATCGACATCGTCGGGCGGTACGGCCCGCGTTCGCGCAGCAGGGCGCCCACGTAGGCGGCCAGCTCGTCGACGTGCTCCTCGTTGTACGCCCAGAGGACCCGGCCCAGGCAGCGGGTCTGCAACCACAGCGGCCGCCGGAAGAACGGGTCCTCCGTGCCGCCCATGGTCGCGCCGACCAGCCCCTTTCCCTTCACCTCCGGCGTCCAGTCGGCGGTGGCGCCGCATCCCGCGCAGGCCAGGCGGCGGGGCTGGAACATCAGCTCGCTGAAATACGTGGGCTCGGGGAGGCCGGGACGGCTGACGACGAGCGCGTGGCCGCCGCACCGCGGGCAGACGACGCTGATCCGCACCGTGAACTGCGCCAGCCACCGCCCGGCGTCGTGATGCCTCATCCCGGCACCCGGCGATACCGCCACCACGTCAGGTACGCCAGCGGCGGCCGCCCCGCGATCGCCGTGAACCGCCGCGCGAACGACGCGCGCGACAGCCCGGCGTGCGCGCCCGGCTCCTCCACGGTCCAGGCATTGGTGGGATCGCAACGCCGGAGGCAGGGTTGCGCGACGGCAGCCTCCGGCCGGTGGCCGGCGAGGTCTTTCACGGGCTGGAGTGGATCGTGGTCACCGTGGAGCACTGACGTCGTAGACGAGGTGGGTCACGCCGTTTCCTGGGACGATCTGTGAGGGGTTGCCGAGTTTGATCGGCTCGTCCAGCGGGCCGGTGGCGAAGAACGGGCGGCCGGTGCCGAACACCACCGGGACGACGTTGAGCACGATCTCGTCGATGAGGCCGAGCTTCAGCGCCTGGGAGCCGACCTGGCCCGCGCACACGTCGATGAGCCGGTCACCGGCGAAGTCGTGCGCGGCGGCGACGCCCGCCTCGACGCTGTCGACGAACGTGAACGGCGCCGTGTCCGCGTACTCCCAGTCCTTGGGCGGCTGGTGGGTGACCACGAAGACGTGCTCACCCGCGGCCGGCCGGCCGTTCCAGCCGTTGGTCAGGTCGAACAGGCGGCGGCCCATGATGACGCAGGCGACGTCCCGGTAGTGGGTGCGCATGAAGTCGGCCGTCGCCTGCGTGGTGGTGTAGACGTCCTCGCTGCCGGGGTAGGACCAGGTGACGTCCCCGTTGCCGATCCAGTCGAAGAGGGGGCCGACCGCGTCATGGTCGTCGGCGATGAACCCGTCCAGCGATACGGCTGCGCAACTCAAGACCGTCTTGCCCATGACGGAACAATATCGCCCAGAGCGCCCAGCAGAAGGGCCCTCCCACACGGAGGGTCCCCTCCGCGGGGCCTTAGTGAGCCTGCAGTCTCGGGTCGTGCGTGGGGTCCGGGTACCTGGGCGGGCAGGCCTTGCGGCGCAGCTCGTAGTGCCACGGTTCGTTGTCGTAGATCTGGCACAACCCGTAACGCGCGCCGTACCGCGACAACCACGCCGTCGCCTCGGACGGGCCCAGGTCGATCGCCTTGCCCTTCACGTGGAGGGAGGTGTCGGCGGTGGCCACCCAGCGCGCCGCCTCGGCCTCGGAACCGTACTTCGAGATCGCCTCGCGCAGCAGCTGGTTCTGGTACTTCTTCGACCGCCACCCGCTGTTCACCCGGAACTCGATGCGGAAGCGCCCGGCGTCCCTGGCGGCCCGCCGTACCGCCTTGAGAAGGGCCGGATCGAGCTTGGAAACAGCGGGGTACTCGTCGTCGAACACCGTCACGCCATCGGGAACCACACCGTCGGCCTTCCCGGCGCCGCCGGGCGAAACGGCCGAGGACGACACTGACTGATACGCGACGACCCCGACGAATGCCGCGATGACGGCCGCCAGAGCGATGATCAGAAACCTTGTCATGCCTCCAGTCAAGGAATTGCGGTGTTGCAGGCACGTATGAGGTTTTCGATACGTCGGCGATATGTTCCTGCTCGTAGCATCGTGGGATGCGTGTGTTGCTCGTTGAGGACGAGCCCTATCTGGCAGAGGCCGTCCGCGATGGGCTGCGCCTGGAGGCGATCGCGGCCGACATCGCCGGAGACGGCGACACCGCGCTGGAGATGCTGAGCGTCAACACCTACGACATCGCCGTGCTCGACCGCGACATCCCGGGCCCCTCCGGCGACGAGATCGCCGAACGCATCGTCGCCTCGGGCAGCGGCATGCCGATCCTCATGCTCACCGCCGCCGACCGGCTCGACGACAAGGCCTCCGGGTTCGAACTCGGCGCCGACGACTACCTCACCAAGCCGTTCGAGCTCAGGGAGCTCGTGCTCAGGCTCAGGGCGCTCGACCGCAGGCGCGGCTACAGCAGGCCGCCGGTGCGGGAGATCGCGGGCCTGCGAGTGGACCCGTTCCGCCGCGAGGTCTACCGCGACGGGCGGTACATCGCGCTGACCAGGAAGCAGTTCGCCGTCCTCGAAGTCCTCGTGGCGGCGGAGGGCGGGGTGGTCAGCGCGGAGAACCTGCTGGAACGGGCGTGGGACGAGAACGCCGACCCGTTCACCAACGCCGTGCGCATCACGGTCTCGGCGCTGCGCAAGCGGCTCGGCGAGCCGTGGGTGATCGCCACGGTGCCCGGCGTCGGGTACCGCATCGACCGCGGGGACGACGAGCGTGCGTAGAGATCCAGGCATGAGCGTCCGCCTCAAGCTCACCCTCAGCTACGCGGGGTTCGTCATGCTCGCGGGCGCGCTGCTGCTCGCGGTGGTGTGGGTGTACCTGCTGCGGTACGTCCCCGAAGTGATCGTCACGGAGATGAGGGTTCCCAACCAGTCCGACCTCGTGCGCGCCTTCGTCCCGAAGGCGGCTACCGCGCTGGGGTTCCTGCTGCTGTTCGGCTTCGTGGGCGGATGGCTGCTGGCCGGGCGCATGCTCGCGCCCCTGACGCGCATCACCCACGCCACCCGCATGGCCGCGGAGGGTTCGCTCGCCCACCGGATCCACCTGGAGGGCAGCGAGGACGAGTTCCGCGAGCTCGCCGACGCCTTCGACACGATGCTGGCCCGGCTCGAAGCCCATGTCGCGGAGCAGCAGCGGTTCGCGGCCAACGCCTCGCACGAGTTGCGCACCCCGCTGTCCATCTCGCAGGCCATGCTCGAAGTGGCCCGCAACGACCCGAACCGGGACCCCGGCGAGCTCGTCGAACGCCTCCACGCCGTCAACACCAGGGCGATCGACCTCACCGAGGCGCTGCTCCTGCTCAGCCGCGCCGACCGGCGGTCGTTCACCCGCGGGTACGTCGACCTGTCGCTGGCCGTGGAGGAGGCGACGGAGACGTTGCTCCCCCTGGCCGAGCAGCGCGGCATCACCCTGGAGGCCTTCGGCGACATCGCCCCGACGGTCGGGTCGCAGGCGCTCCTGCTGCAGATGACCACGAACCTCGTGCACAACGCGATCGTGCACAACCTGCCCGCCGAGGGGGCGGTGTGGGTGAGCACCGCCGTACACCCCAGGTCCGTCACGCTCACGGTGGAGAACACCGGCAAGTGGCTCCCGCCGGAGCTGATCTCCACCCTGACCGAGCCTTTCCAGCGCGGCGCCGAACGCATCCGGGACGACCACGTCGGGGTGGGCCTCGGCCTGGCGATCGTCAGGAGCATCGTCCAGGCGCACGACGGAGTGCTCACCATCGCCCCCCGCCAGGCCGGAGGCCTCCGCATCACCGTCGAACTGCCTGCGTCAGACCGAGGGCCGTGGCCGCGCTGAGGGCGGCGGTGAGGGCGATGAACCACCAGCCGTGCTGGAAGGCGGCCAGCGCCCGGTCGTGGGGCACGTCGATCGCACCGAGGATGGCGACCAGGATGGCGACGCCGAACACGTAGCCGAGCTGGCGGCTGGTGTTGACCACCGCGCTGCCGGTGGCGGCCTGCGCGGCGGGCAGGGCGGCGGTGGCGGCGGCGATGATGTTCGGCAGGGCCAGTCCGATGCCCACACCGATGATCATCCATCCGGGGAGCACGCGCAGCGGGTAGTCCACGTCGGTGGAGGCGCTTACGGCGAGCAGTACCGCACCCCCGCTGAACAGCAGGTTTCCCACGGCGGTGACCACTCTCACGGGGATCGCCCTGCTCAGCCGCTGGCCGACGGCGGCGAACAGCGGCACCATCAAAGGCCCGGGGACGATGGCGAAACCGGTGGCGAGCGTGGAGAAACCGGCGACGTTCTCCAGCCACAGCACGACGCTCGGAAACACCGCGCCGAACGCCACGCAGAACAGCAGCGCGGTGACGTTCGCCCACACGAACGTCGGCACCCGCAGCAACGCCGGATCCACCACCGGAACCGGATGCCGGACGATGCGTACGGCGAAAGCCACCAGGCCGAGCGCCGCCACCACGAAAGCGATCCACGCGCCGTCCTTGACCAGCCCGAGCGCGAGCGCCCCGATCGCGACCGCGAACACCCCCACGCCCAGCAGGTCGGGCGTACGGGTGACCGTCTCGTCGCGCGAGTCCGGCACCAATCGCGCGGCCCCGACGAAGGCCAGGATGCCGACCGGCAGGTTGATCAGGAAGATCCACTGCCACGACACCTGCAGCAGCGCCCCGCCGACCACGGGACCGACCGCGGCGGCGAAGGAGCTCGTGATCGCCCACACCTTGACCGCCCCGGCCCGCTGGTGCGGCGCCAGCGCCGTCAGCAGCAGGGCCAGGCTCGTCGGCGTGAGCGCCGCTGCCCCGGCCGCCTGTAACACCCGGAACGCCACCAGCCACCACAGCGAAGGGGCGGCCGCGCAGGCGACGCTGGCCAGGGTGAACACCGTCAGGCCCAGCAGGAACCCCGCCTTCCGCCCATGGCGGTCGGCCATGCGCCCCGCCGGGATCAGCAGCGCGGCGTAGGCGATCGTGTAGGCGTTGAGCACCCAGCTCAGGTCCGACAGCGACGAGGCGGAATAGCTCCTGCCGATGTCGGTGAAGGCCACGTTGACCACGAAGACGTCGAGCGTCGCCATGAACGCGGCTGTACACAGGACGAACACGATCGTCCGGCTGCGTACCGCAACCTCTCTCACAGGACCCCACCTATCTGACTGGAGATTTGTATAGCCAGGACGCGCTGACTGTACATGACTCAGGTCAGAGTCGGATACCATCGGGTCCATGTCCGCTGTCATGGAAGGCTCGCTCGCCGATCTCGGCTCGTGGAAGCCGGTCACCTGCTCGCTGGTCAAAGCCCTGGAGGTGGTCGGGACCCGGTCGACGTTGCTGATCCTGCGGGAGGCCTTCTACGGCACGACCCGGTTCAGCGGGTTCGTCGACCGGGTCGGCATCACCGACCGGGTCGCGGCGGAGCAGCTACGCCGTCTCACCGACGCCGGTCTGCTGAGCAAGCAGCCCTATCGGGAGGGCGACAGCCGTACCAGGTACGAGTACGTCCTCACCGACATGGGCCGCGACCTGCTCCCGGCGGTGCTCGCGCTGATCCAGTGGGGCGACAAGTACCTCCAGGACGGGCACCCGGCGATCCTCCACGTCGAGCACGGCACGGGAGCGCCGGTGCAGGTCGAGCTCCGCAGCGACACCGGCGCCCGCCTCGACCTGGAGCAGGTAGGCGTCCGCCGCAACCCCTAGTGGCCCTCCCACACCCCCGGGTTGGGGGTCAGGTCACTGGCGGTGACGCAGCAGACGGGCGGGCCGGTCGGCCGGGTGACGGCCGGCGCTGAGGTCAGTCCGGCCGCTGCGACGAGCGCGAGAGCCAGGGTGAAGCGGTTCATGAGGATTCCCCTTCCAGATCGGTCGTCTCTGGCTCGCGCGGGGCGGTAGTGTCGCCGCCCCGGCCCCCGCCGGTC
This sequence comes from Nonomuraea sp. NPDC050556, assembly GCF_044457355.1. Lineage (NCBI taxonomy): Bacteria > Bacillati > Actinomycetota > Actinomycetes > Streptosporangiales > Streptosporangiaceae > Nonomuraea > Nonomuraea sp. NPDC050556. Next base: position 645,146 of record NZ_JBITGU010000001.1, read on the forward strand.
GCGATCGGCCAGGACGTGTCTTTCCTTGCGTGGTGTGACATGCGTCCATGGCAGCCGATTTCGCGATGGGTGGCGATGAATTCGACCCGGCTCGAATCCTCAGCCGGTGAGCGCGTCGCCCGCCGCTGTGCGCTGGTAGAGCACGTGCCGTCCGTCGCGCCGCCGTACCACCAGCCCGTTCTGGTGCAGGACGGTCAGGTGGTAGGAGACCGTCGAGCGAGCCAGGCCATGCCGTACGGCAAGCTCTGCCGTGGTCGCGGCCGCCCGCAGGTCCGCGAGCAGCGCCGCCCGCACGGCCCCGAGCAGGTCGGCCAGCCCGAATCCGGCAGCCGTGCGCGCGGGCTGCCAGATGGCGCCGAGCTGCCCGGCGGGGTAGTAGCAGTCCTCGGTGCCCGAGATGTCGGGCCCGGTGATCGGGGTGTCGTAGAGGAAGGCGGAGGCGGTGACGTCCAGGCCGTGCGTGGCGGTGCGGTGCCGGCGCACGGTCCGGCACCGTACCCCGTTGACGACGAGCTGGGAGCGGTCGTCGCGCTCGTGTAGTCGGATGCGGGGCGACAGCGAGGCCAGGGTCGCAGCCACCCCGTGACAGGCGAGCTGCCTGCCGCGCACGTCGAGCTCCCGCTCCAGCCCCGAGCGCAAAGCCCCCCAGTACGGCTGGATCGCGACCCGCCAGTAGAGGTCCATGGCGTCGGCAACCGTCCGCAGGTAGACGTCCGCGTCGCGCTCCAGCAGCGCGAGCGACAGCGGGCGGGGAACGGCGGGGATACCGGCCTCCGGGTCGCCGACCGCCGCGTGCCGCAGCTCGTCGTGGACCTGCTGGGCGTCGGTGGCGCTCACCATCGCGTGCAGCTCCTCCGCCAGGCTCGCTCCAGCCGCCGGCCGGTGCCGGGACGGCGCGCCGTAGAAGAAGTCGGGGCTGGTGGAGCCGGGCTGCGTGGGGGCCAGCTCGCGCAGCAGCCGCAACGGCGCCGGCGGCAGGTGCGGGCTCACGTCGTGCCACCACTTGGCGATCCACGGCGGACGGCCCGGCCGGTGGGACACCTTCAGGCTCGCCGGGATCTCGCTGAGCATCGACCAGCGGAACCGGACGCGCGCCAGCGTGCTCGAGGGCAGCTCGATGATCGACACCCCCAGTCTAGACATGTCCGCTTATCTCCGATTGGTACGATCTTGCCGCGGTTTATCGAGGGAGGCCGGGTGTCGGAGATAGGTGACCTGCTGCCGGAGGATCCACGGTCCATCGGTGCTTACACGCTGGTGGGCAGGATCGGGGCCGGAGGTCAGGGCACGGTCTTCGCGGGGAGGTCGGCCGAGGGTCACCAGGTGGCGGTCAAGCTGCTGCATCTCCACCTGCTCACCGACGACCGGGCGCAGCGCCGGTTCCTCAGCGAGTTCGAGACCGCCAAACGCGTGGCGCCGTTCAGCGCGGCGCGGGTGCTCGACGCGGGCGTGGCGGGCAGGTGGCCCTTCATCGTCACCGAGTACGTCGAGGGACCGTCGTTACAGCAGTCGGTCCAGCAGTCCGGGCCCCGGAGCGTTCCCGCCCTGGAACGGCTGGCGATCAACACCGCCACCGCGCTGGCCGCCATCCATCATGCCGGGGTCGTCCACCTGGACTTCAAGCCGAGCAACGTCCTGCTCGGCCCCGACGGGCCCGTGGTGATCGACTTCGGGATCTCCCGGGCCCTCGACCTCAGCGTGCCGCAGGACACCAGCCGCCCGATGGGCACCCCCGGCTACATGGCTCCCGAGATGATCACCGGTGGTGACGTGGGCCCGGCGGCCGACCTGTTCGCGTGGGGCGCGACCATGGTCTACGCCGCCAACGGCACGCGGGCCTTCGACGGCGACTCGGGCGCCGCGGTCGTGCGGGCGACGCTGCACGGCGAGCCGGACCTCAGCAGGCTCGACGACCGGCTGCGCGGCCTCGTCCAGGCGTGCCTGGCCAAGGACCCCGCCCTGCGGCCCACCGCCGCCCAGGTGGTCGAGCATTTGCGTGGTACGGCGGCGCCACCGGCCGTCACGGCGACCCGCCGACGCTGGGTGCCCGTGGCAGCGGTCGCGGCGGCGGCGCTGATCACCGCCGGAGTCGGGTACGTCATCCTGTCGCCCGGGATCACCCAGGCGGACCGGGGCGCGACGCCGCCAGTGGCCGGATCCGCGCCGTTCTCGCCCTCGCCCACGCCGACCCTGGCGTCCACGTCATCGAGCTCATCCGCATCGCCCAGCAAGAAGCCCACGCCCGGACATTCCACTCCCAAGCCCTCCCGGAGCCGATCCACCCCGCACCCGACGGTGAAGCCGTCGCGCAGCAGCCAGGCGCAGCAGCCGACCACGGAACCCCGGCAGTCGACGAAGGCGACGAACAAGCCGACGACCAAGGCGACGACGAAGGCGCCGGAGCCCAGCAAGACGGCCCAGGAGCCCGCCACGGTGGGCACGGTCGACACCGGTGATCTCGAGGGCTACTGCAAGTCCAAGGGCTATCTGATGTTCCAGAACAACTCGGACGGCACCCACACCTGCTCCCTGCCCGCCTGGAACTCCCCGGCGGACACGCCGGGAACCCTTGACGTCACCTGGACGGACGCCTGCCGGTGGAAGTACCCCGAGGCCCGCGACGTGACGGCCGACGGCCAGACGTGCAAGGGTAACTGACCAGGGACAATACCCGTGCGGTATCGCCGCTCACCCGACCTGTCTTGGACGCCCCACCCGAGTCGGCAACATGATCGACGGCATGAGTGGACCGACGATCACGCCGGTGACCGGCGCAAAAGCAGTGAGATACGATGAGTTCGGCGGAATCGAGGTGTTGCGGGTCGACGAGGTCGACCGGCCGGTGCCCGCGGGCGGGCAGGTCCTCGTGCGGGTCAAGGCCGCAGGCATCAACCCCGGTGAGGCGGCCATTCGCACCGGCGCGATGGCCGCCATCTTTCCCTCGACCTTTCCCTCCGGGCAGGGCAGCGACCTCGCCGGGGTCGTCGCCGAAGTGGGCGCCGGAGCCGACCGATTCTCGGTCGGCGACGAGGTGATCGGGTTCTCCGAGAAGCGGGCCTCCCAGGCCGAGCTGGTCCTGGTCGACGTCGACAACCTCACCCCCAAACCGGACGGCGTCCCGTGGGAGGTGGCCGGCGGCCTGTACGTCGCCGGGGTGACGGCGTGGCGGGCGGTGGATTCCATGCGGCTCGACAGCGGGGAGACCGTCGTCGTTTCCGCAGCGGCCGGAGGAGTCGGCTCGCTCGCCGTTCAGCTCGCTCGCCGTACCGGAGCCACGGTCATCGGCCTGGCGAGCCAGCACAACCACGAGTGGCTGCGAAGGCACGGTGTGATCCCGGTCGCCTATGGTGACGGCGTCGAAGACCGGATCAGGGCCGCCGCACCGGGCGGCGTCGATGCCTTCATCGACACCCACGGCGGCGGGTACGTCGAACTGGCCCTCGCCCTCGGCGTAGCGGTCGGACGGATCGACACCATCGCCGACTTCGCGGCAGCCGCCAAGTACGGAGTCAGGACCGAACCCGGACCCAACCCCAGACCGGGCGCCGAGGTGCTTGCCGAGCTGGCCGCCCTGATCGCCGACGGGCACCTCGAAGTCCCGATCGCCAACGCCTACCCGCTGACGCAGGTCCGCCAGGCGTACGCCGAGCTCGAACGCCGGCACACCCACGGCAAGATCGTGCTCAGACCCTAAGGAGGCTCTGCCCGCGTGAAGATCCGCCCCCGCACCCCAGAAGACCTGCCCGCCTGTATCGAGGCCCTCGCCGAGGTCCAGGCCGCCGACCGGTATCCGGTCGACTGGCCGCAGGACCCCGGCGCGTGGCTGACGCCGGACGGCCTGGCCGGAGCCTGGATAGCGGTCGAGGGCGAGACCGTGCTCGGCCACGTCGCCCTGACCCGCGCCACGAAGGTCAGCCGCCTGTTCGTCACCCCCGCCGCTCGCGGGCGGGGCGTGGCCGTCCGGCTCCTCGACAGCGTCCGGGCCGCCGCACGAGGTCCGCTCGAGCTCGAGGTCTCGTCCGAGGGCGCGGCCGCCATCAGGCTCTACGAACGGTCAGGCTGGCGCAGGGTGGCCAGCACCCGGGCCACCTGGCTGAACGCGGCCGGTGAGCCTGCCCTGCTCCACCACTACTTGTCCCCCTAAAAGGGGACTTGGCATGAGATCATCTTGCGGGTCAGGCTGGCACATGCGGGAGTGGGACATGATCAAGATCGCGGTCGTCGACGATCACGATCTCATCCGCCACGGCCTGGAACACCTCCTGCACAGCACCACCGAGTTCGAAGTGGTGCTCAGCGGCCGTGACCCCGGCATCCTGGACGGCCGGACCGACCTGGACGTGCTCATCCTCGACCTCTACCTCGGCGTCGACGAGCCCTGCCTGACCGCCATCGCGGAGCTGTCGCCGCTCTACAACGTGCTGGTGATGTCCGCCTCCGCCAAGCCGTACGACCTGACCCAGGCCATCCGGGCAGGGGCCAGAGGGTACGTGACCAAGAGCGACCCCGCCGAGCTCATGACCACCGCGCTGCGCACCGTCGCCGCCCGCGGCTTCTACCTGTCGGCCGGCCTCGCCGACATCCTGCACGCGCAACTGGCCGCCCCGGCGCCCGACCCTGAGCCTGCCGTACGGCTGGCGCCGCGCGAGGAGGAGACGCTCGCCTACATCGCGCAGGGGTTCACCTACGACCAGATCGCCCGGCGCATGGGCATCAAGAAGTCGACCGTGGACACCCACATCGAACGCATCCGCCGCAAGCTGCAGGTGGACAACAAGGCCCAGCTGATCGCCGCCGCGCTGCGCCGGATCGAGCGGGGGAGGTGACCGGGTCCGGGGAGGCGCGCCGGCGTACCGAGAGCGCGCTGGCCTGGACGGTCATGCTCTTCCGGTTCGCCGCCTTCGCCGAGGTCATCGCGCTCAACTTCGTGGGCGACAGCGGGCTGCGCAGGCAGGTGCCGGGGTTCGCGCCCGCGCTTGCCGTACTCGGCCTGGAGAGCGCGCTGGTGGTGTTCCTCACCTGGCGGCGCCGGAGGGTGCCGCCCGCCTGGGTGATCACGGCCGACTCCGTGCTGACCGCGGCGACCGCGACGGCGATGACCGTGGTCGCGGGCACCGCCGTCAAAGGCTCGGGGCCCGATTTCGTGCTGCCCTACATGTTGCTGGTCTCCATCGGCATCGGGACGGCATTCCGTACCCTTCGAGCGGCCCTGGCCGCCACCGTCCCGCTGGTGGTGGCCTACCTGTACATGCAGGCCTGGAGCGGCTTCTTCTGGCTGGGCGCGGTGCCGCACACGATCGGCTTCTGGGTCGACTCCGCCATCGCGTGGTTCATCGCGACCCAGCTGCGCCGCAACGCCGCGGAGCTGGACGAGACCCGCGAGCAGGTCGCCCGGCTGGCCGCCGAGCGGGAACGCACCCGCAACGGGCGCATCCTGCACGACCGGGTGCTCCAGACGATGGAGGCGCTGGTCCGCGACGGATGGCTCGCCGACGAGCAGGTCCGCGCGCACGTCGCCGCCGAGGCCCGCTGGCTGCGCGGCTACGTGCGCGGCGACCACGACAGCTCGGGCAGCAACCTGACCGCGTCCCTGGAGGAGGTCGTGGAGCAGGCCATCGTCGCCGGGCTTGCGGTGGACCTCAACGCGGCCGGGCTGCGTGCCTCCGGTGCGGTGTTGCCCGTGGCCACCGTGGAGGCGCTGTCCGGCGCGGTGCGCGAGGCGCTGACCAACGTGCGCAAGCACGCGGGCACCGGGCAGGCCGTGGTGCGTGCGCGGGTGGAGGGCGACCACATCGTGGTCGGGGTGCTGGACCACGGCGTGGGGTTCGCCTCGCGGGGCGGGGGAGTGGGGTTGCGCGAGTCGATCGAGGGCCGAGTAGCCGAGATCGGCGGAACCACGGTGGTGGAGTCCGCGCCGGGAGAGGGCACGTTAGTGGAGCTCCGTGTCCCCCTGTGTCCCGATATTTCATGACTGTTGGGTACGGAGATCCGCTGCGGACACTGATCCACATGAAACGATCCCTCGCCCAGGCCGCCGCCGTCCTCCTGGTGATGGCCGGAATGACCGCGACCCTGTCCTCGCCCGCCTCAGCCGCCGAGCCCCGCTGCCAGGGCTACGACTGCGACGCCAAGCTGGCCTCCACCACCGGCTGCAACGTCGGCTCCTACGTGCCCAGGAAGGAAGGCGCCAAGATCACCACCGACCGAGGGGTGCTGAGGGTGTTCTGGGGCCCCAAGTGCTCCACCAACTGGGGCGCCTTCGACCCCACGGTGGCCGGGCAGTACAAGGTGTCGATCTACCGCGAGGAGATCGGCGACGTCCCAGAGATCGGCCTGGCCCAGCCGCCCCGCCGCGTCTCCGCCAACGAGATCCCGGGCACCCGCCTCCGCACCACCATGCTGTACGCCCCCGAGGCCGAGGTCATGGTGTGCGTGGATGTGCCCGCCGAGGGCCGCAGCACAGCGGGCAGCTGGACCAGATACGCCTGCACCGAGTGGATCTGAAGGAGGATTCCATGCGACACAAGCACCTGCTCCTTTCGATCATGATGGTGGGCGGAGCCGTATTCCTGCCTGTAGCTCCGGCGGCCGCCGCGTCGGGTGGTGGCTGCTCCACTTGGTCGGCGTTCACCGGGCCTGGTGACTCCCAGTTCGCCGTCCAGGCCTGTATCAGCGCAAGCGGCATCAACTACCTCACGGGAGACGGTTACGTGAAGTTCGCGGCCGCCAACCCCGGGCTCTGGACGAACTGCACGGTCACGATTCACATCACCGACACCGTCGACGGATACGTCGGCGGGAGGCAGATCGACTGCACTCCCGATGCGCGGGCGAACGCCTGGTACAAGCGCTACGAGTCGGGGGTGATGAACCCCAAGGGCGGTCACAAGTACGAGACCTACCTCAACGTCGACGCCTACTACCAGGGAAGGTATATCGGTTACGCCTTCCAGTTCAGCCCCTACCTCACCTGGTAGCCGGCTCACGCAGGCGAGGGGTATGTGATCTTTACGCCACCAGTCGCCAGGCCTATCTTGCGTCCATGGCTTCCTCGCCCCAGCCGGTCGTAGCCTTCGTCGCCCGCCTCTTCGGCGCCTTCCCTCTGATTGTCTCGTTCCTCGCGCTGAACGCATGGACGGACAATCTCTGGGTGGTCGCCCTCGGCGGCATCGTGGTCGGCGCCCTGATCCACTTCGCTCTGGGATACCTGTTCGCCATGAGCACTCTCACCTACGTCTACTCGAAGGGGTCCGAGGGCGGCTGGCAGGTCGCCGCGCTCCTGCTGCTCTGCGTGGCCATCGGAGCGGCAACGGGCATCGTCGTCGGCCTCAGCCATGGCTGGGGCTGGCTCGGTGCGGTGGGCGGCGGCCTGATCGGCCTGGTCTGGTGGGGGGTCACGATCCGGCATCTGGCGAACATCGCCCGCAGTTCATAGGGCTACATCGTTGAGGCGCTCTTGACACTGGTTGACGACCATTACTGACTGTCACAGTCAGTAATGCACTCGTTCGTTTCCGTGATCAACGGGAGGTACGTCATGGACCAGGTGATGATCGAGCTCGTCGGAGGTCCAGCCGGCCTGCCGGAGGAGGCGAGACTGCTCGTCGTCCCAGCGCCCCGCCTCGGTGAACGGATCGCCGTCCCCTACCGCGCCGGCTACGAGCACTTCGAGTACGCCGACGACCAGCCCGACGTGCCGCCGGAAGGGAGCGACGCGGCCGTCGTGTGCCGCTACGTGTGGTGCTACCACACAGCCATCGCCGAATAGCCGCCGTCTGAATATTGGGTCCGGACAAGTTCGAGTTTTTCCTTCACTCTCGGGCTAATGACCAACGTCCACGGAGGCTTGCAATGGTGCTTGCCCGGATCGCCCGCCTGACCGCTGCCCTGAGTACGGTGGCCGCCATGACCTTCGCGGTGGCCCCGTCCTCTGCCGCGGCCATGCCACCCGACTTCCAGCCGGGCGCGCCCGGTCTCGGCGACCCCTACTTCCCGCTGGAGGGCAACGGCGGGTACGACGCCCAGCACTACACCCTCGGCCTGGCCTACGACCCGGCCACCAAGGTGCTCAAGGGAACGGTCCACATGCTGGCCCGCGCCACCCAGGACCTGTCCCGCTTCGACCTGGACTTCCAGCAGCTCACCGTGCGATCGGTCACGGTCAACGGCCGCGAGGCCACTTACACCCGCGACGGCCAGGAGCTGGTCGTCACGCCGCCCTCGGGCCTGCGCCGTAACAGCGTCTTCGACGTGGGCGTCACCTACGACGGCATCCCCGAGCCGCTCGGCGGCCCGATCGTGTTCGGCCTACCGTACGGATGGATCGCCACGGAGGACGGCGTGCTCGTCGCCTGCGAGCCGAACGCGGCCAGCACCTGGTTCCCCTCCAACGACCACCCGAGCGACAAGGCCACCTACACCATCGCGGTGACCGTGCCGAAGGGGCTCGTCGCCGCCGCGAACGGCGTGCTGGCGGCGCAGGTCACGCGCGGCGACACGACGACCTTCCTGTGGAACGAGCTGCGCCCGATGGCCTCCTATCTGGTCACGACCACGATCGGCAAGTTCGACGTGCAGAAGGGCAGGACGCCGGACGGGATCCGCGAATGGGTCGCCACCGATCCGACCGTGCCGGGCACCGAGGTCGTCTTCCAGCAGACCGGCGAGATCACCGACTACTGGAGCGAGGTGTTCGGGCGCTACCCGTTCGAGGAGACCGGCGCGATCGTGGACAACGTCCCCGTCGTCGGCTTCTCGCTGGAGAACCAGACCAAACCGCTGTACTCCGCCGTGCGCAGCGTGACCACGGTCGCGCACGAGCTGTCGCACCAGTGGTTCGGCGACAGCGTTTCCGTGCGGACCTGGCAGCACATCTGGCTGAACGAGGGGTTCGCCACCTTCTCCCAGCGTTACTGGACCGAGCACACCGGCGGCGAGACCGTCCAGGCGTGGTTCGACCGGCAGTACGCCACCAGGCCGGCGTCGTTCTGGGCGTCGAAGGTCGCCGACCCGCAGCGCGACACGATGTTCGGCACCGCCGTCTACAACCGGGGCGGCATGACGCTGCAGGCGCTGCGCGCGAAGATCGGCGACGAGCCGTTCTTCCGGCTGCTGCGCACGTGGGCGACCGACCATCGGTACGGCGTGGCCGACACGGACGAGTTCATCACGCTCGCCGAGAAGATCTCCGGCCAGGACCTGACCAACTTCTTCACCGTGTGGCTGTTCACCCCGAGCAAGCCCACCACGTGGTGATCAGATTTCCGCCATGAGCGCCTGACACGATATCTATCTGTCTATGGGGGATTCGGGGGGCGTACGGAAGTTGCTCGCTGGGGAGCCGGCTGAGATAGCGGGTTACCAGGTGACCGCCGTCCTGGGGGACGGCGGTCAGGGCAGCGTTTATCTCGGCAAGGGCGGCGACGGCGGGCTGGTCGCCATCAAGCTGCTCCACACCAGGCTGGTCGGCGACCGCAGGGCGGTGCGCAGGTTCCTCGCCGAGGCGGCGACGGCCGAGAAGATCACGGGCGAGTTCACCGCGCGTGTCTTATCGTCCGGGCTGATGGACGAGCGGCCGTACATGGTCACCGAGTACATCGAAGGCCCCTCGCTGCAGGACCTGGTCACCCGCGACGGCCCGCTGCCAGCCGAAGCCTTGGAGCGCTTCTGCAGGGGTACGGCTGCCGCGCTGGCCGCCATCCACCGGGCCGCGATCGTCCATCGCGACTTCAAGCCCAGCAACGTGCTGGTCGCCGCCGACGGCCCCCGGGTGATCGACTTCGGCATCGCCAGGACGGTGGACTCGGCCACCACCGCGACCAGTTCCGTGGTGGGCACACCCGGCTACATGGCGCCCGAGCACATCGCGGGCGAGACCGTCACCGCCGCCTCCGACATGTTCGCCTGGGCCGCGACGATGGGCTTCGCCGCCACCGGGACGCCGATCTTCGGCAGCGACTCCATCCCGGCCGTCATGCACCGCATCCTCACCCAGGAGCCGGATCTGTCCGGGGTGGCCGAGCCGCTGCGCTCGCTGCTGTCCGCCTGCCTGGCCAAGGACCCAGCCGCCCGCCCCACGGCGGAAGAGCTGCTCCAGCGCCTGGCACCGGCGACGGTGGTTCTGGAGGACGGCGACGCCAAACCGACGGACCGGCGCACGCGACGCAGGCGGGCACGCCCGGCCAGCAGGAGGAAGCGCCTGCTCGCCGCCGGAGCGGCCGCCCTGACGCTCGCCGCGACGACAACGGTCACGCTGTGGCGCATGTCCGCCACCGGCGGGCAGCAGCGGCCGTTCGGTGGTCAGCAGGAGCCGGTGACCGTGCCTCGGGTCGAGTTCGGCCAGCAGGTGGGGCAGCAGTTCGGCCCTTCGCGGGTCGAGGTCTCCGCGCTGGCCCTCGGCCAGGTGGGCGGCCAGGACGTGGTGGCGGTCGCCGACGCCGCGCACGGCACGATCGAGCTGTGGGATCCGGTGAACGCCGACCGGATCGCCAAGTTCGACGCCAGGACGAAGGGCTGGGTGCGCTCAGTGAACCTGACCGAGGTGAACGGCCAGACCGTGGTGGTCTGGACGGGACAGGACGGCGTGTTGCGCACGTACCGGCCGGACAGCCGCCGCTACGGGAAGTGGCACGCGTACTGCAAGGGTGAGGCCCGTTCCGTCCCTGGCAGGCACCAGGGCCGTGCGGTCGCCTTCGTCGGGTGCGCGGACGGCCGGTTGGCCGCGCTCGACCTGAACACCGCGCAGGTGGTGGGCACCGTGCGGCAGCTCAGCGGCCCCGTCACCGCCCTGGCCTGGGACGGCGAAGCCGTCATCGCGGGCAGCGAGCGCGGTTCCCTGGTGCGTGGGAACGTGGTGCAGGGGATGGGCAAGCAGATCCGCGCCCTGTCGGCCGTGGGCAGGAACAAGGTGGCGGTCACGGTCGGCAGCAGCACCGCCGTACACGAACTGGGCAGGGGCGCGCGCGGGGCCAAGGCACAGAAGACCACGCAGAGCCTGGTCTCCGTGCTCAACCGCAACGGCACGCTGCTGGTGACCGAGGCGGGCAACGGGCTGCGCGCCTGGATGGAGAGCGGCGAGCAGGCCTCGCTGCTCCCGGCCGGCCGGCAGGTGACGGCCATGACCCTCGGCCGGACGAGCCAGGGCACCATGGTGGTCGCCGGGCTGACGGACGGGCGGCTCAAGGCATGGTGGCTGGACTCGGACCAGTAGTCTCTCCTCTGTGACACTCGGCATGGTTCTCGGCGATTCCTCCTCTCGCGCTTCGACGCGGGAGCGATAGCCGTACCCTGCACTGCTCCTCGTCGAAGTGCTCTTCGTGCCCCCGCACGTTCGACCACGAGGAGTATGTGGTGTCCACCATCCGCTGGACAGAGACGAACACCCAGCGTTCCGCCCGCTGGCATTCCGAGAGCACGACGCCGCCGCCCCGCCGGGTCATCGGCGCCGACGACCGCACGAACGCCGACGCCGCTTACCGGCTGGCCTGCGAAGGCACCGCCCTGCTGTGGCACGGCGACTTCCACAACGCCCGTCACCTCCTGCGCGCGATGGCCCGCCGCATCGACAGGAAGCCTCCCCTGGTGGACTCCTTCCACCCGCACCGCGCGGCCCGCGGCCACCGCGCCCGCGTGCTGGGCAGGCTGCTGGTCCTGCTGGACGACGACTACCGCCTGGACCTGCGCAGGGCTCCCGATGTACGGCAGGCATGCGCGGAGGCCTACGGCCCGCCGTCGGAACCGCGGGCTGTCGCGCTCACGGAACTCCTGGGTGTGATCGGCGCGCACGAGTGGCGCACGAGGGGCGTCGAGATACCGGCCCTGGAAGCCCGCATCCACCCCCACTACGGCGTGTTCTCCCCGGTGAGGGGCGAATACATCGACCTCGCCACACAGGCACCCCTCCCCGGGCCGACGGCCCGCCGTACCGCCTTCGACCTCGGGACGGGGACCGGAGTGCTCGCCGCCGTCCTGGCCCGTCGAGGCATCGACCACGTCGTGGCCACCGACATCAGCCCCCGCGCCCTGACCTGCGCCCGCGACAACGTCGACCGCCTGAACCTCACCGACCGCATCGACGTCGTAGGCCCCACCCTGTACCCCGAAGGCCGCGCGGACCTCATCGTCTGCAACCCACCCTGGATCCCAGCCCGCCCCACCTCCACCCTGGAACAGGCCGTCTACGACCCGGACAGCACCATGCTCCACACCTTCCTGTCCGGCCTGACCACCCACCTCAAGCCGGGAGGCGAGGGATGGCTCATCCTGTCGGACCTGGCCGAGCACCTGGGCCTCAGAACCCGCAGCGACCTGTTGGCCCACATCGAGGCAGCGGGCCTGCACGTCGAGGACAAGCTAGACACCCAGCCACGCCACCCACGAGCCAGAGACACCACGGTCCCCCTCCACGCCGCCCGAGCCGCAGAGGTGACTTCCCTATGGCGCCTCGCCGTCAGCCCCGGCCCTCATGCACTGACGCGGTCGTTTTCCGCGGGGTCCGTGGCGGGCTGTTCGCCCAGGAGGAGGTAGCCGCCCGCTGAGAGCAACACGCCGACGCCCAGGGCCGTCCATAGCAACGTCGGGGAAACACCCATCGCCAGTGTGAACAGCAATGGCGCTACCGCCGCCGTCAGGCCGCCGCACAGCATGCTGTAGACGGCCATGTAGCGTCCGCGCAGCTCGGCCGGGGCCATCGAGATCTTCAGAGCCTCCAGCGGCGGGAACTGCACCCGCTCGGCCAGCACGTAGACAGTGGTCGCCACCAGCAAGGTGGCCACGCCCGGCAGCATGCCCGCCAGGCCGAACGCGGCGAAGGACACCGCGTACAGCACCGCGCCCAGTGCGGCGCCCCTGGCGCGGCGGGTGTTGCGCTGCAGCCGGCTCACCGGCATCTGGGTGACCGCGGCCAGCAGCGTGTTCCACGCCGACAACACGCCGATCACGGCCGGTGACATGTGCAGCTCGGCGCCCGCGTAAAGGGGCAGCGCCCAGATGAACACGTCCTGCGCGAAGCTGATCGGCAGGGTGACCACGATGAAGGCCATGAACCGCCGGTCGCGCAACACCGCCAAGGTGCCGCCGCCCCGCGGCCGGTCGGCCGGAGCGCGCGCGGGCACGGGGACCCGGCTCAGGAGCAGCGCCGCACCGGCATAGCTGGCAACCTGCACGCCCGCCACGATCTCGTAGCCCCCGAAGCCCACCGCGACGCCGGAGACCAGCCCGCCCAGCCCGACCGCCGACAGCAGCACGGTCGAGCGGACGGCGATCAGCGCGTCCCTGTCCTTACCGGACACCAGCTCGCCGATCAGCGCCGAGGCCCCGGGGTAGTAGATCCGGTTGGCGAGCGAGGTCAGCGTCGCGGCCAGGACCAGTCCAGGCAGGTCGGTGACGAGCAGGTACCCGGCGAAACCCACGGCAGCCGTCAGATTGCCCGCCACCAGCATCCGCTTGGCCCCGAACCGGTCGATCCCGGCGCCGATGGCGGGGCTGGCCAGCAGCGTGGCCACGAACGCCACGCTGAGGCCGAGCCCGACCTCCTCCATCGGCAGACCGGTCACCTTCTGGAAGAACAGCAGCGAGAACGCGGCGTAGAACCCGTTGCCCAGCGCGTCGACGGCCCCGGCCAGCATGTACGGCAGGCGTCCTGGAAAGCGGGGAATCAGTCGGTGGGGGCCGGGCATCTCGCGCCTCTTTCTCAGTCAGTGGAACTGGGAGGAAGCATGGGGGAGGTGATTGCTACGTTTGCCATTCGTTCGCTATGTATGACCGATAAGGGGGGATCGGCGTGCGTTTTGCTGTGCTTGGGCCGGTGGTGGTGCCGGAGGGCGGGCAGTCGCTGGCGCCCAGGCAACGGGCGATCCTGGCCTACCTGCTCCTCCACGCAGGCACGCCGATCAGCACCGAGCGGCTGATCGGCGCCATGTGGGGCACCACCCCGCCCGACACCGCCCGCGCCCAGCTCCACTCGTCGATCGCCGCGATCCGCAGGGTCCTGCGCGACGCCGGCGCCGACGAGGTCCTGGCCACCCGCAGCGCCGGATACGTGATGCAGCTCAAGCCAGGACAGCTGGACCTGGAGGAATTCAACGGCCTCATGGGCACCACGTCCGGCCTGACCCCTGAGGAGGCCGCCGGGCAGATCCGCAGGGCGCTGGCGCTGTGGCAGGGGCCTGCCCTGGCCGACGTGAGCGCCGACTTCGTCGAGCAGGCGCGTGCCAGGCTGGATGAGCGACGGCTGAGCGCCCTGGAGCAGGCGGTCGAACTGGAGCTGCAGCTCGGCTCCCACCTGCAGGTGACAGAAGAGCTCGCCACGCAGGTCGCCGCGCACCCGCTGCGCGAGCGGCTCGTCCGCCACCTCATGCTGGCCCTGCACCGCTCAGGACGCCAGCCGGACGCCCTCGCCGCCGCACGGACCTTCCGCGCCACCCTGGCAGAGGAGCAGGGCCTGGACCCCAGCCGCGACTTCCAGCAGCTGGAGCAGGCCATCCTGCGCAACGACCCGGCACTGGACCTGCCCGCACCCGACGCCCAAGGCCGCCCGTTGTCGTTCCTGCCCTTCGACATCCCCGACTTCACCGGGCGTGCCGACGAACTCGACCGGCTGGCCGACACCTGGTCCCACGGCCGCGGCGTGGTCACGATCTCCGCGGTCGACGGCATGGCCGGGGTCGGCAAGACCACCCTGGCCGTCCACGCAGCACACCGCCTGGCCGAACGTTTCCCCGACGGGCAGCTCTTCATCGACCTCCACGCCCACACCCCGGGACAGCGCCCCGTCGAGCCGGGCGCCGCCCTGGAGACCCTGCTCCGCCAGCTGGGACTGCCAGCAGAACGGCTCCCGGCCTCCGACACCGACCGCTCCGCCCTGTGGCGTTCCGAACTCGTCAACCGGCGCGCCCTGATCATCCTCGACAACGCCGGGCACACCGACCAGATCCGGCCGCTCCTGCCCGGCGCCACCCACAGCCTCATGCTGATCACCAGCAGGCGCCGCCTCCTCGACCTGGACGGCGCCGACCAGCTGTCCCTGGAGGTGCTGCCGGCGCAGGACGCCCTCGCCCTGTTCACCGCGATCGTCGGAGACCGCGCCCGCGACGAACCCCTGGCCGTGCTGGACGTGTTGCACCTGTGCGGCTTCCTTCCCCTGGCGGTGCGGATCGCCGCCGCCCGGCTGCACCACCGCCCCCGCTGGTCCGTGGCCTACCTGGCGGAACGGCTGCGCGACCAGCGGCGCAGGCTCAGCGAGCTGACCACGTCCGAGCGGGGTGTGGCGGCCGCCTTCACCCTGTCGTACGAGCAGCTCGACCCCGGCCAGCAGCGCATGTTCCGGCTGCTGGGCCTGCACCCGGGCGCCGACGTCGACGCGCGGGCCGCTGCGGCGCTCGCCGGCCTGCCCGCAGACCGGGCGGAGGACCTGCTGGAGGACCTGCTCGACGCCCACATGCTCCTCCAGACCGAGCCGGGCCGCTACACCTTCCACGACCTGCTGCGCGACCACGCCCGGAGCACGGTCGCGGCCGAGGAGCCCGAGCAGGCCCGGGAGGAGGCGCTGACCAGGCTGTTCGACCACTACCGCCACACCGCCAACGCCGCGGTCGACGCGCTGTTCCACGACGGCGCTCCCGGCCGCCCCGTTCTCGCCGCGCCGTTGACGCCCGCCGTCTCCTTCCCGGACGAGGGTACGGCCGGCGCCTGGCTCGCCGCGGAGACCGCCAACCTGCTGGCGGTCGCCGCCGGGGACCAGGGCGAGGTCTCGCTGGACCTGGCGTCGATCCTCTACCTCTACCTCGACGTCAACGGGCGTTACCACGAGGCGGCAGCCGTACACGCCAATGCCGTGTCAGCCGGGCGGCGGCTGGGAGACCGGGACAGGACCGCCAACGCGCTCAACAACCTGGCCGAGTCGCAGTTCCCGCTCGGCCGTTACGACGAGGCGCGCCGGCATGCCGGGGAGGCTCTGGAACTGGGCCGCGAACTCGGGCACAAGCGGCATCAGGCGCGGGCGGTGACCTTCCTCGGCGCGCTGGACACCCGCAGGCAGGACTACCTGGCCGCGCGGCTGCACTTCGAGGCCGCGCTGCGCCTCTGCCGCGACATCGGCGCGCGGCTGGGCGAGGCGTCCAGCCTGACCAACCTCGGCGACATCAGCGGCAAACTGGGACTCTTCGACGACGCCGTCGGCTACCATCAGCGGGCGCTGGAGATCTTCCGTGAGGAGGGTTACCGCGTAGGCGAGGCGGAGGCGCTCAACAACCTGGGCCTGCTCTCCATCGAGCAGGAACGGTTCGACCTGGCGCTCGACCACCTCGGGGCGGCCCTGGCGATCTATCGCGACGAGGCGCACCCGGCGGGCACGGCCGACGTGCTCGACAGCCTGGGCCAGGCGGCGCACGCCATGGGCGACCCGGCGCAGGCCGTACAGCACCACACGGAGGCCCTCCGGATCGCGACGGAGATCGGGGACGTGCCGCAGCAGGCCCGCGCGCACGCGGGCCTCGCAGCGGTCACGAACGACCCGCGTGAAGCCGCCCGGGCGCGCGAGCTCCACGCCGCCCTCGGCGTACCGGAGCCGTAACGCGAGGTCCGAAAACCGCCGGTAGTCGCCTCTGGCCTCGGCAAAGCTGAACACCGTGATCGAACATCCTCTTGGCCAGCCGTACGAGATCCGCGACCGCCGCATCTGGGTGGAGCAGCACGGCGAAGGCGACGCCGTGCTGCTGCTGTCCGGGCTGGGCCCGGCCGGATCGCATGTGATCTTCCACCCGCACTTCGACGCCCTGGCGATGGACCATCGGGTGATCTATGTGGACCTGTACGGCCGAGGCCGTTCCGACCGCCCGCGGGACCTCGCCGAGATCACCTTCGCCGACGACGTCGCCGACGTGGCCGCGCTGCTCGGACACCTGGGCCCGGCGCACCTGTACGGCTTCTCGTACGGCGGGCTGATCGCGCAGGCGATCGCGCTGGACCATCCCGCCCTGGCGCGCACGGTCACCCTGGCCAACACCCTGCACAGCCCGGAGATGTGGCAGCTCAACCACGCCAACATCAACCGCGAGGTGGCCACGCAGCTGCCCGAGGTGTGGGAGCGGATCCAGGCGCTGCGGCTGGACGGCCTGCGCTCCACCGACGCGCCCATCAGGCAGGAGTTCGCCAAGGCCGCCCCCTTGGTCAGGTTCTACGACCCCGGCAACGCCGCCCTGCTGGCCGACGAGCCCGGCGCCCGAAATATCGAGCTTTATCCCGTTTTCTGTGGAGAGGATGTCGACTTCATGATCGGGGGTGAGGTGGTCAGGATCCCTGACTTCCGTCCCCGGCTCAAGGAGATCGGCGTGCCCCTGATGGTCCTGGCCGGACGGCACGACCGGGCGTTGCATCCGGCGCTCCAGCGCGACTTCCAGCGCTTCGCGCCCCAGGCGCGCTTCCACATGCTGGAGCGCAGCGGCTCGTTCAGCCATGTCGAGGAGGCGGAGACCGTCCACTCGCTGCTGCGTGACTTCTGGCGGCACGCGTGACGGCGCGGCGTGACTTCGGACTGCTGTGGGCGGGGCAGTCGATGTCGTTGTTCGGCGACCACTTCATGACGCTGGCGCTGCCCCTGCTCGCGGTGACGGTGCTGGGCGCGTCCCCGGCGCAGGCCGCGCTGCTGCCGTTCGCGCTGTTCCTGCCTTTCCTGCCGCTCGGCTTACCTGCGGGGGCGATCGTGGACCGGTTGCCCCGCCGTACCGTCATGCTGGCAGGGGACGGCGTGCAGATGGTCGTGTTCGGGGCGATCTGGGTCACGGCGGTCACCGGTGTTCTCAGCTTCCCCCTGCTGTTCGGGCTGGTCCTGGTGAGTGGGTGCGCGCTGGTGTTCTTCCAGGTCGCCTACACCTCCTACCTGCCCGGCCTCTTCCACGATCCGGATGAACTGCACGGCGGCAACGTCCGCCTCGCGCTGTCGGAATCGACCGCCAAGGCGGTGGGGCCGGTGGTCGCGGGGCCGGTCATCGGCGTGCTCGGCGTGGCGGGTGCGCTGGTCGCCAACACCCTCAGCTTCGCGGCCTCGCTGGTGACGCTCGTCATGATCCGGCACCGGGAGCCACCGCCGGCCGCGCTCGTGCGGGAGCGAGGCTGGGTGCGGCGGGACATCGCCACCGGACTCAGATTCGTGGCCGGGCACCCGGTCCTGGAGCCGGTCCTCGCCTGCGGCACCGTGTACGTGCTGTTCCTGTCCATGGTGGAGACGAGCCTGGTCCTGTACTGCCGCAACGTCCTCGGGCTGTCGCCGCTGTGGATCGGCGTCGTGGTGGGCTCGGCGGCGGCGGGCTATCCGATCGGCAACCTCGCCTCCGCCGCCCTCATGCGGCGGCTGGGCAGCTCACGCGCGCTGATCCTGTCCGCCACGGTCTCGGTGCTGGGCATCGTGGCCATGCCCGTGCTGGGCGCGCCCGGCACGCTGGGAGCCGTCGGGCTGATCGTCGGCAGCGTCGTCCATTGCGTGGGGGAGGGCGCTTTCAGCCCCACCTCGCTGACGTTGCGGCAGACGCAGACCCCGCCCGAACTCCTGGGCCGGGTGTCCGCCGTGCAGCGGTTCCTGCTCTGGGGCGCGGTCGCGCTGGGATCATTGCTGGCTGCCGCCGTCACCGCCCTGGGCGGGCTGCAGGCAGCGGTGTGGACCGGAGCCCTCGGCACGATCCTGTGCCTGCCCGCCCTCCTGCGCCGCGGCATCCGCACCCCGAGACGGCCGGCCCTCACCCTGGGGTAGCGGAAAAGGCGTTGACGATCTCTGGGCGGCGGGAAATCATCGCTGCTCGTGGTTCACCGTGAGATTTGGGATGACCAGGCCGCTCAGAGTTATGACACTCCTGGGGTCGGCATGTTCGCACCTGAGGTGCTGGGGCCGGTGGTGGACCGTCTCGTGGAGCTGGCCGGGGGCGGGCGGGCGCTGGAGTTCGCGATCGGGACCGGGCGGGTGGCGCTGCCTCTGGCGGAGCGTGGAGTCCAGGTTTGTGGCATCGAGCTGTCGCAGCCGATGATCGACCAGCTCCGCACGAAGGCGGACGAGGCGGCCATCCCGGTCGTCGTCGGTGACATGGCCACTGCACGGGTTCCGGGGGAGTTCCATCTCGTCTATCTCGTCTACAACACCATCTCCAACCTGCTCACGCAGGCCGAGCAAGTTGCCTGCTTCCGTAATGCCGCACGTCACCTTGTGCCGGGTGGCCGGTTCGTGGTCGAGCTGTGGGTCCCGGAACTCCGCAAGCTGCCGCCGGGTCAGCAGGCCGTGGTCTGGGAGTCCGCGGCGGGTTACATCGGGCTCGACACCTACGACGTCCTGCGCCAGCAGGTCGTCTCGCACCACTTCCGGTTCGACTCGGAGGGCGGCCGGGAGGCGCGGGTGTTCCGCAGCCCGCATCGATACATCTGGCCGGCCGAGCTCGACCTGATGGCCGAACTGGCGGGAATGACCCTGGAGTCCAGGCACGCCGACTGGACGGGAGCGGAATTCACCGCGGACTCGCGCTCCCATGTCTCGGTCTACAGGGTGTGACCATCCGCGTTGTGGAACTCATAGCCGAGGCGGTCGAGCTCACGAGGAACGCCACGTATCCCGGCGACTTCGACCAGGCGTGGGATCTGGTGACGAAGGCGGCGGAAGCCCCCGAGGCCGCCTCTGAGCTGGGCTTCGTGATGGTGCGGTCGCTCGATGCGGCCGAGCGCAAGATCGGCTTCGACCTGCTGGGGTGGCTGGTGCACACCGATGCGTCGCTTCCAGCACGGGTGCTGTCCGTCTGCCTGGACGGGATCCTTTCGGAGACCGACCCCTCCGTCCAGGCCGCGATCGCGCGGGCGCTGGGCTGCACGGGCGAGAAGCGTGCCGTCCCCGAGCTGCTGCGCCTGGCCGAACACCCCGACGAGGATGTCCGCCTCTACGTCGCGTGGTCGCTGCCGATGGACTGCGAGGACGATGATGCGGTGATCGCGGCGCTGATCCGGCTCAGCGCCGACCCCGAGGATGAGGTACGCGACTGGGCGACGTTCGCCCTGGGAACCCAGTGCAAGGCCGACAGCCCGGCGATCCGGGAGGCGTTGTGGGCGCGCGTCGACGATCAGTACACCGAGGCGCGGGAGGAGGCGATCGCCGGGCTGGCCCGCCGCCGCGACCGCCGGATCTCGCCGCACGTGGGCCAACTCCTGGACAGGGGCGGGGTCAGCGACCTGATGTTCGCGGCGATCGCCTGTCTGGGAGACCCTGCACTGGTGCCGTACCTGGAAGGCTACGAGGGGGATGCCGCCTCCGAGGCCCTGCGCGAGTGTGATCCCGTGGCGCGCGCAGCCCGCGACGCCTTCGCCGCCGACCTGGTCCAGGCGCTGTACGACCGCATGCCCGATCTCGACTTCGGTGTGTACGGCGAGCGGTGCGAACCCGGGCTCCGGCTGTCGGCACACCAGCACTGGTCGGTGGACCAGCTCGGCGAGCGCACGGGCGGGGACCCGCGCCAAGCCGCCGAGCTCATCGTCGACGAGCTCTAGATGGACGTCACTGCCCAGAGTCGATCTTCGCGCGGGGCTCCAACTCGTCCGCGAGGTGCCTCCTACCGTTGCCGGCCCCCGAGCGGCTTCCAAGACCAAGGCAGTCGAGAAACTCCGGCCACCGCTCAGCGCAGGCCGAATCGATGGAGAGCCACGTCAACAGGTTCCGGCCCGCCTCGCTGGATCTGAGCGACGGATCTCTGCGGAGACGGCTGACGATATCCGCTGAACGCCCTGCCGGAGCCGGTCGGCTCGCGCTACTAGTTCGACTTGAAGGCCTCACGCAGGGCAGGGCGGTTCAGGGCGTAGACCAGGGCGGCCAGGACCAGGGCGTGCACCACCTGCTCGGCACGGAACCACGCGGGGTAGGGGCCGGGCAGGGCCACGCCCACGGTGACCAGGGCGCAGGCGGCCAGGGAGATCAGCCGCATCCGCACGTACGCCTGACGCTGCCCGGCGAGGATGCGCCTCACCATGAACAGGCAGATCACCGACCCGGCGAGCACCCCGCCCGCTCTGGTCCAGACGATCTGGTCGGGCTCCGGGCCGATGGCGGCAGCGGCCATGGTGAGGCAGAACAGGCCGATGCCGAGCCCGGCGAGGGTGTTGCCGAGGCGTCCGATCAGGGCGGTGGGGGCGTCTGTTGTCGTCATGGCGCAGACTCTAAGTTAATTGCATGCTGCATGCAAGCAATATATGCTGACTCGTGTGAAGCCCAACGAGGAAGACGTCCAGCGGATGGTGAACGCGCTGCTCCTGGTGAGTGACGGCATCGAACGGGCCCGCAGGCAGCGCCCTCAGGCCGGGCTGCTGCGCATGTTGCAGCTCGTCGCCGCCACGGAACCGGTCCGCACGTCGGACCTGGCCAAGGCGCTCGACGTGCACCAGTCGTCAGCGACCCGCCAGGTGCAGGCCCTGGTCGAGGAGGGCAAGGTCCAGGTGATCACCGACGAGGACGACAGGCGCGCCAACGTCATCACCCTCACCCCGCGCGGCCGCGAGACTCTCGACCAGTTGGAGGCCGTCGGGTTGCGACGGTGGATGCTCTTCACCTCCGACTGGAAGGCGGAGGAGGTGCACGCGCTGGAACACCTCCTGACCAAACTCCGCGCCTCCATCGCCGCTGCCAACCGCGCGGGCTAGAACACGTTCTTCAGGAAGGGCAGCAGGGCCTCGGCGGTGCGGTCGGGGAACTCCGACATCGGGTAGTGGCCCGCGCCGTCGATCATGACGGCCTGCCCGCGCAGCAGCGACGCCTGGGTCCGTGCCTCAGCCGCCGGGTCGGGGAAGTCGGGGTCCCTGGCGCCCATGAGCACCAGCACCGGGCAGTGGACCTCGGAAATGAAGTGCTCGGCCTCCGGTGCGCCGTTCAGGAGCATGGCGCGCATCGCCTGGTGCCGCCCCGGCTCGCGCAGCAGGGCCACCAACCTGGCCCGGTGTTGGGCCAGGTCGGCGGGCTTCGCGGTGGGGTGCGCCCGGCCGTAATAGAGGCTCCACAACCTCGGGGACGAGGCGATCAGCCGGACGACCACGGTAGGCCGGACCGCCCGGAGGAAACCGTCGATCGGGACGATCCCGGCTACCCGCTCCGGCGCGTCGGCGGCGGCGTGGACGACGGCGCCACCGGCGTAGGAGTTGCCGAGCAGGACCGCGCCGGGCGCGTCCAGCTTCTCCAGCAGGGCCACGATGTCGGAGCCCACCGCGGTCTGGGAGTAGTCATCCCATTCCGCCGACGACTCCCCGTGCCCGCGAAGGTCCATGGTCACCACCCGGTACCCCGCCTCCACCAGCGGCGGGCGCAGGAAGCGGTAGGCATCGCGGGTGTCTCCCAGGCCGGGCACGCACACGACGAGCGGTCCCTCGCCCTCGCTGTCGTAGGCCAGCCTGCCGCCAGGCACGTCGAAGAACACGAGTTGCCTTCCTAGCTCAGGACGTCTACGGCGAGGCCGAGCGCGAGGAGCACGACCATGACGCCGCCCGAGACCATGGCGCGCCAGGTGAGCGGGGCGCGCTGCCGTACGGAACGGAAGTAGAGGACCGCGCCGACCACCAGGAGGATCCCCTCGACGACACCCGTGGCCCACGGGGTCTGCCACAGCCCGATACCGAGCAGCGGCAGGTCGCCGGCGTTGCCGGGCAGCAGGGGCAGGTCGGCGCGGTGCACCAGCAGGTCGAGCACCCAGTGGCTGAACACCAGCGCGCCCAGTACCCCTCCCGCCTTCGTGCCCCAGCGCCACGCGCCGAGCGCGCCGTACACCGCGGACAGCAGCAGTGCGCCCAGCAGGGAGTGGGTGTACTGCGCGTCGATCAGCGCCTCGCCGTACGTCCCCTGTGTGACGGCCTGGAAGGATTCGATCCCGCCCGCCAGGTACAGGCCCACGAAGATCACGTCCAGGAACTGCGTGGCGAGCATGAGCGACCACAGCGGAACGCGTGGCTGCGCCGCCTTGACCGCGGCGGCCAGGCCGAAGTGTCCGATGAACATTCAGCGCCCCGTCCGTGAAGTGGCCCAGTGGTCCAGCCATCCGCACACGACCGTGAACAGCAGTAAGAAGATCAGGAAGTCCATGGCTCCACCGTAGGAAGAGGGACCGTCTGTCCGGTATCGGGTAAATGTCTGGCAATCCGTCCGATAGATTCCGAGGGTGCTGCGGGGGCGGGAACGAGAACAGGCGGAGATCGAGGCGCTGGTCGCGCGGGCCAGGGCGGGCGCGAGCGAGAGCCTGATCGTCCGGGGGGAGCCGGGGATCGGCAAGTCCGCGCTCCTCGACCATGCGGCCCGCTCCGCGCAGGGCGTGCGGCTGCTGCGCGCCACGGGCATCGAGACCGAGGCCGAGCTGCCCTTCGCGGCGCTCCACCTGTTGCTGCGCCCCGCGCTCGACCGCATCGGCAAGCTTCCCGCGCCGCAGGCGAGGGCGCTGGAGGGCGCGTTCGGCCTGGCAACCGCCCCGGAGGATCGTTTCCTCATCGGCCTGGCCGCCCTGTCGCTGCTCACCGAGGTGGCCGAGGACGGCCCGCTGCTCTGCCTGGTGGACGACGCGCAGTGGATGGACCGGTCGTCGGCCGAGGCGCTGCTGTTCGTGGCCAGGCGGCTGTACTCGGAGGGGATCGCCCTGCTGTTCGCGGCACGGGACGAGTTCGACGCTCCCGGAGTGCGCGAGCTGCGGCTCGACGGGCTCGACCGGCGGGCCGCCGACGAGGTGCTGGGTGATCATGCGCCGACGCTCGGCGCGGCCGTACGCCAAAGGGTTCTCGCCGCCAGTGGCGGCAACCCGCTCGCCCTGATCGAACTGCCGCGGCTGCCCGAGGCGGAGGGGCCGCTGCCGCTGCCGCGCAGGATCCAGGAGGCGTACGAGGCGCGCATCGCCGTCCTGCCGCTGGACACGCAGACGATGATGCTGGTCGCTGCGCTGGACGACGCCGGGGACCTCGACGTCGTCGTACGCGCGGCGGGCGAGCTGGGCGTCGGGGCCGCCGCGCTCGGCCCGGCAGAACGGGCCGGATTCCTGTCGACCGCCGGTGGCCGCCTGGCCTTCGGGCACCCCCTGATGCGTACGGCGGCGGCCCAGCGCGCGGTCTACGACGAGCGCCTGGCCGTCCACCGCGCGCTCGCCGGGGCACTGGACGACGAGCAGGACGCCGACCGACGGATCTGGCACCTGGCCGCCGCCGCGACCGGTCGCGACGAGTCCCTCGCCGCCGCGCTCGAACGGGCCGCCGGTCGCGCCCGCGAACGCCAGGGCCACGCGGCGGCCGCCGCCGCCCTGGAGCGGGCCGCCAGGCTCACCCCCGGCCTGCCAGAACGCGCCAGACGCCTCGCTCTGGCGGCCGAGGCCGCAGCCGACGCGGGCGCCCTGTCCCATGCGCAGGTCCTCGCCGACCAGGCGCGGCGGCTGGTCGACGACCCGCTGACCCGCGCCAGGCTGGCGGGCCTGCGCGGGCGGATCGCGTTCGACCGGGGCGCCGTCCACGACGCGCACAGGATCCTCGTCGACGGCGCCGACTCCATCGCCGCCCTGGACAGGAAGGGCGCCGCGCTCCTCCTGCTGGACGCCGTGCGCAACGCCTGGTACCTCAGCGACCCCGAGGCCGTCGCCGAGTCGGCGGCCCGGCTGACCGCCCTGCCGCTGGCGCCGGAGGACGGGCTGGACGGGTTCGTCCGGGCAGCCGGTGCCATGGCCGACTTCCTGGCCGGTGACCTCGACCGGGCGCTGCCGCCGTTCCGCGACCTCGTCGCCGTGGGGGCGGCGATCCCGACCGGCATGGCGGCCCTGCGGATCAGCGTCTGCTCGCTGGCCGGCATCTCCGGCGACTTCGACAACGGGCTGTCCATCGCCCAGTCCGTGGTCGAGGAGTGCCGGGCCGAGGGCATGATCGGCCTGCTGCCGCTCGGCCAGGCGGTGCAGGCCATCCACCAGCTCTACCTCGGCCGGTTCCGCGACGCCGTCACGACCGCCACCGAGGGACGCAGCCTCGCCACCGACATCGGCCAGAGCCATCGCGTCGCGCACTTCGAGAGCGTCCTGGCCATGGTGAGCGCCGTGCAGGGCCGCGAGGAGGACTGCCGTGAGCTGGCGGAACGCACGCTCGCGCACCTCGCCGCCCACCCGGTCGCGACCATAGCGGGCTGGGCCGAGTGGGCGCTCGGCCTGCTGGACCTAGGCCAAGGCCGCTTCGAGGCCGCGCTCGAACGTTTCGAGGCCGCCGCCCGCGGGCCGCTCCGGCACCAGATCATGCCCATCTACTTCGCCCCCGACCAGGTCGAGGCCGCCGCACGGCTGGGACTGGCGGACCGGGCGGCGCAACCGCTCACCCGCTTCGAGTTCTGGGCCGCCGCGGCCCGCCACCCGTGGGCGGAGGCCGTCCTTCACCGCTGCCGCGCCCTTCTCGCCCCGGACGACGAGGCGGAACGGCACTGGGAGCTGGCCGTACGGGCACATAACGAGGCCAACCAGCCCTTCCAGCGCGCCCGCACGGACCTTCTCTACGGCGAGTGGCTGCGTCGCGCCCGCCGTAAGAACGAGTCCAGGGTTCGCCTGCGCTCCGCGCTCGAGGTCTTCGAACGCGCCGAGGCCCGTCCCTGGGCCGAACGGGCGCGCACCGAACTGCGCGCTGCCGGGGTGACGGTCACGCCGGGCGCGCCCGACCTGGCGGCCCTGCTCTCACCGCAGGAACTCCAGGTGGTACGGCTCGCCGCGACGGGCGTCACCAACCGGGAGATCGCCGCCCAGCTCCTCATCAGCCCGAAGACCGTCAGCCACCACCTCTACCGCGCGTTTCCCAAGCTCGGCGTCGTCACCCGCACCGAGCTGGCCCGCCTGAGGGACCTCTGACCAGCCGATCAACCATGGGAGCAAGGTGCCAAGAAGAATCACCGCGATCGTCACTGCCCTCGTGGCGATAGCGACACTGCTGACCGCCCCGATGACCGGGGTGACCAGTGCGGCAATATCTGGAAAGGACGTCACGGACGCCGTCGGCAAGCGCGGCATCCTCTGGAAGCCCTGCGAGGAGGAGCCCGCCGTCCAGTGCGGGACGCTCGCCGTACCGATCAACTGGTCCAGGCCGAACGGACCCACCGTCGCCCTGGCCCTCGCCCGGCGCAAGGCCACCGATCCCGCCGCGCGGATCGGATCCCTGCTGACCAACCCCGGCGGTCCGGGCAACTCCG
Organism: Nonomuraea sp. NPDC050556; assembly: GCF_044457355.1. Classification (NCBI taxonomy): domain Bacteria; kingdom Bacillati; phylum Actinomycetota; class Actinomycetes; order Streptosporangiales; family Streptosporangiaceae; genus Nonomuraea; species Nonomuraea sp. NPDC050556. Next base: position 671,328 of record NZ_JBITGU010000001.1, read on the forward strand.
GCGTGAACGACATCCTTCGCCCCTCCGGCTTCAGCGAGGAGGTCCAGCGCCGGTTCGACATCGTCGGCTACGACCCCCGGGGCGTGGCCCGCAGCGGCTCGGTGACCTGCACGGCCGCGACATACAACCAGATGCCGTACCCGGTCATGACCAGCCAGGCCGACTACGACAGGTGGGTCGCCTTCGACAGGAAGCTGCGCGCGGACTGCCGCAAGCTGACCGGCCCCCTGTACGACCACCTCGACTCGGCCAACGTGGCGCGCGACATGGACGCCATCCGCTCCGCGCTCGGCGAGGCCAAGCTGACCTCGTACGGCGTCTCGTACGGCACGCTGGCCCAGCAGATGTACGCCGAGCTCTTCCCGAACCGGATCCGGGCCATGGTGCTGGACAGCAACATGGACCACAGCCTGAACGCCAAGGCGTTCCAGGTGACCGAGGCGGCCGGAGTCCAGGACAGCTTCGACGAGTTCGTCGCCTGGTGCCAGCGGGACACCGGTTGCGTCCTGCACGGGCGCGACATCCGGGCGCTGTGGAAGGGGCTGCTGGAGAAGGCGGGCCGGGGCGAGCTGTACTGGCCGGGCGTCACCGACCGCCCGGTGAGCGCCCACAACCTCCTCTGGCTGGGCGTCGTCCTCAACGAGGCACCCGCGTGGCGCTTGGAGGCCAAGGTCCTCCTCGCCTTGACCGGCGGTCCGGTGCCGGACGACATGCCGGGCCCGCCCGGCAACGGCCCCGCGAACGGCGAGTTCGCCGAACTCCCGACCGCGATCCTGTGCGAGGACTTCAACCTGTCGCTACGGAATTACAGCGAGTACGCCGAGGTGATGCGTAGTTCCAACGCGGTGGCGCCGGACATGCGGTACAACCCGATGCCGATGGGCGACATGCCGATCTGCCAGGGGCATCCGGTGAACAACCCGCAGCACCGGCTGAAGTACACAGGCACAGCACCGCTGCTGGTGGGCACCTCGAAGCACGACCCGGACACCCCGTACGAGTGGTCGGCCAACGTGGCCCGGCAGCTTGGTGCGCGGGCGACGCTGCTCACGTATGAGGGGTGGGGGCACGGCATTTACGGCATGACCGAGTGCACCACGGTCGCGATGGACAGCTACCTGATCTCACTGACGATCCCCGCACGCGGCACCCGCTGCCCAGCGGAGGAGCCCCAGGGCTAGGCGGACCATGCCGGGCTGACACGGATCAGCCCGGCACTCGCCAGTCCGCCGCCTTCGTTTCCGGATCTCCAGCTCCCGTGCCCCGACAGAGAAGTCAATCTTGCAACCCCGTGTGGCCACCTGAACGTGGCTTGGGGAGGGCTCGTTCATGGTCAACTCCTAGGCGGGCTTGAGGCGGTGGTCGGTTCTCTCCTGTGCTTCTGGAAGCAGCAGTTCGACAGCGTCCAGGTGGCACCACACGACGCGCTGTGCTGTTTGCGGCAGAACATAGGTGCCCCACCGCCCGCGCGAGAGGCTGGCCACGATGCCCAGTCCCCGTCCCGTCTCGGCGTTTCGGCCCAACCGCGGCGCCTGGAGCGGGATGCGATAGGGCTGGGAGAAGACCGAGCCCGGGTCGGTCACCGCAAGCCTGAAGAAGTCGACTCCCCGTGCGAGTTGGACCAGCACCCAGCACCGCCCGTGTCCGAGATCGGCGTGCGTGACGGCGTTGGTGACCAGCTCGGACGTGGCGAGGATCAGCATCTCTCGCGCTGGGTGTGAGCTCCCCACCCAGGAGGTGACGTGCTCGCGAGCCCGATACGGCGCACGATCATCACGCGTCAACTCGACGACTCCGAGTTCTTGCAGGCCGGTTTGCGAAACCATGTTAATCACCGCATTTGCCTCGTTACTGCCCGGTCATCGACCACACATCCTCCGGGAGAATCTGTGTAGTCGACTTTGCATATCCCCGATTCACCGCCACCAAGTGACGGTGTGACTAACTGGCATGGTGCGACAATCCCAGAACCGGCGTGCATTTGGTGGCTGTCCCAAAGCACTTCCGGGACACGAATGCAGTGTGCTACTACACGGATGACGTGTATTTCATGTGTGCCGACCGGAGGGGAGCCTCATGACCTCGCCCGACGCAGAGCCAGAGCCCTCATTGAAGACTCCGAGAGCAGAATTCGGTGTTTCTCTCCGCGAATACCGCATTGCTGCAGGCATGCGACAAAAGGACCTCGCGGCGGCGCTCGGCTGGTCAGTCTCGAAGATCAGCATGGTCGAACGCGGCGAACGCCCGGCGGACGAGTATTTCGCCCGCGACGCCGACGCCGCACTGCGCTCGAACGGCTCGCTCGTGGCGCTCTGGTAGGAAACTCTCGATCACGCCTCGCGCTGGCCGATCTGGTTGGCACAACTCGTGGAAATAGAGCAACGATCCAATATGCTGCGAACCTGGCAGCCCCTGATAGTCCCCGGCATGCTGCAGACCCCCGCCTACGCACGGGCCATCTTCCGTGGAAAACCGAACACCACGGCTGAACTGGTAGAGCAGAACGTGGCTGCCCGGATGGATCGGCAGCTTGTCCTGCGACGGGAGAACGGGCCTACGCTATGGGCAGTATTGGATGAAGGCGTCCTGACCCGACCCATCGGCACCGAGGCGGTGATGGCCGAGCAGATGACCCACCTAGCTGCACTCGATGACCACCCCCGCGTCCACATCCGGATTCTTCCGCACAGCTCATGGCTCACCACTGGCCTGCAGGGCGCGTTCATTCTCGCCAGCGGACCAGGCATGCCCGACACGGCCTACCTCGAGTCGATCACGCTGAGCCAGATCACCGCAGATGCCGACCGGGTCCTGGAGACCAAGTCGAGATATGAGATGTTGCACGGCGATGCCCTGTCTCGCCGGGCCTCACTCCAGTTGATCGAGGAGACAGCCGCGCAATGGAAGTAACCCAAGACCTGCTGGACGACGCCGCATGGCGCAAGGCGACCCGCTCAGGCGACAGCGGAGACTGTATCGAAGTCGCGCCGCTGGCCGGCGGGCGAGTCGGCATCCGCGATTCCGAGCACCCTGAGCAGCCCCCCTACATCGTGAGCGCCTCAGTGTGGAACGCCTTCATCGACGGCGCCAAAAAGGGCGAGTTCGACTTCTAGCAGCACCCAGCATGCGACGCACGACGAGGGCTCCCGGCACGTGTCGGGAGCCCTCGTGGTGTTCCGCGCCCGCGCGGTGGCGCGCCGCGCCGGGCATATCGGCTCGGCGGGATCGCTTGACCTGGACGAATAGAGCATCGCCGGGCACTTCCGCCCCGCCCTCGGCCGCCTGTTGAAGCGAGACCCCTGCACTGGTCTGCTGACTGGAGTTGCGCCACATGTCAGGTCCAGATGGAACCGGCCAGAATTCGCAACTCCGGTTCAGTTCAAGTGCTAACTGGCGGCAGAAGACACGCTGATCATGGTCGAAATATCGTACGGCCTGCCCGGCATAAAGCTGGTCCATCGTCGGGGTCAAGGTCACGGCACCCACCAGTGGAAAGGAGGGCGGGGAAGGTCGCGATCTCTCCCTTCGGTGCGCCCTTGGGCTCCCCTCCACGCTAGGAGTGAAGCGAGCAATGAAGGTTCCCAAGAAGAACGCGTTAATTCCGTTTCTGATTGTCGCCGTCAGCGGTCCTGTGAGTGTCGTCAGCCTCGGCACCCCGGCCTCCGCGACGACGCAGCAGGACGCGGTCGCCGCCGCGCAGGGCTATCTGGACGCGGTGGACGGCCAGCTCCTGTCCACCCCCGAAACCCAAACCGCGATCTCCGCCTTCGCCCTGGACGCCGGCGAGAGCTCAGCGGCGGACACGAACGCGTCGCAGGCGGCCGTCGCCTACGAGCTGGGGAAGTCGACCCAGTTCCGTGACTGGGCCGCTTCGCACAGCGACACCTACACGTCGGTCGACTCGGCGCTGGTCGTGGGGGCGGTCACCGTCTCCGGGAGCCGCGCCACCGTCACCGGCGAGGTCACGACCACCATGCTGTGGAGCACCTCCGCGACCGGGGAGACGCTCCCGCCGGAGAAGGAGGCGGACGTCGCGTCGGCGCGTGCCGCGGGACGGGCGTTCGCCCCGGGCGAGACGGTGACCAGCGAGGTGGCGACGAACCACCTGATCACGATGGCCCAGACCAGCCGAGGCTGGAAGATCGTCTCCGACGCCTACGTCGACCCCTTCAACGAGGAACTGGCCGCCGACCACGTGACGCCGCGCTCGGAACCCGGCGCGTCCGACGACATCGACGTATCCGGTCCCGCCGACGCCGGTACCGCGGGGACCCCGACTCCGGATCTGCTGGCCAAGGCCGCGGCGGCGGCGCCCGCTTCGCACCCGTTCAGCTACAACCGGGGTAGGGCGGCGGCCTATGCCGACCGGTACTGGCGCTCCTACAACAGGGTCTATCCCAACTGCAACCCGGTCGGCGGGGACTGCGCGAACTTCGTCTCCCAGGCGCTCTGGGACCCGGGGGCGGCGAACTTCCCCTCGGAAAGGCCCTACTGGCACCCGGGAGGGCTGACCACCTGCGGCGCCACCGCGACGGCCTGGCGCTACACGCCCGCACAGCACAGATTCTTCGTCGCCAATCCGCGGGGATCCGCGTACAACTTCGCGTCCCTCGGGAAAAAGGGATCCGCGTCGTACACGCGTAGCTACAATATCCGTAGCATGTTTATCGGCGACGTCATCTTCGACGACTGGACCTCCAACGGGGAAATCGACCACGTCACGATCGCCGTGGCCTACGCCGGCGACAACAGCACGTTGATCGACGCGCACAACACCAACCGCCGGCACACGCGCTGGGACTTCGGCGGCAGCCGTACCACTTATTACCACGACAAGTTCAAGAACACGATCACGGTGCCGTGATGCGAGTGCCTGCCCGGATTCTGCGCATGTCCATCGTGATGGTCGTCGTCGGTATCAGCGTTGGTTGCTCGGGGTCGGCTGTCGAGCCCAGCCCGTCGCCGGTGCCTTCGACGGCAACGGGAGCCGGGCAGGGCATCTCGCGTTCTGAAGCGGTCGGGGAGTTGCAGGCTTTCCTCGACCGCTGGCGTACGGACGGCCTTGTCGTCGCGAGCCGCGAATACCTCGTCGCCGACGAGCAGGTTGTCGACGGAGCGGACGCGCTCGTGCTCAAGGCCGCCCGGATCGCCAAGGTGAGAAGCGCCTCGCCGACAGCTGACGGCATTGTCCTTGATGTGGACCTCGACCTCGAGTTCCAAGGCGCCACTGGGGCCTGGCGCAATGGTGTGAACGAACGGTTCGTGACGTTCACGCCGAGGGCGGGTGCCGTGCCGTTCGTGATGAGCCTGGCTACCAGCCCGTAACGTCGCCCGTCGAAGGAGGCCTCCCCGCCGGGGAGGCCTCCTTTGTACGATTACAGTTTCCGATCTTCGCGCTGGATGTTTGTAGAGCTCGCCAAATCCGCGCGGATGCCGGTCAGGTGCCCCGGTTGCCGGGCCGTGACCCAGCTGCCCACGCGCTGGTGAGCGAGAACCCAATCGCAACGCGAGCCCGGCCAGCCGCCTAGAGGAACGTAAACGACAAGATCAGAGCCCTGTGCGCAGACTCTGCCTGCGCACAGGACCTTTCGAGAGTTCAGCGAGTGGACAGGGTCGCGTACAGGTCGAGGCCGACCGTGACCGGCCCAGTCCCGTTGTTCTTGAGAACGACCGTGCCGTCAGGCCGTACCGGAGCCAGCACAAACCCCACCCGATCCAGCCCGTCCGCACGGTACTCGACCACGGTGACCGCAGAGCCGACGAGTTCGACCGCGCCCGTGCCCGTGGTCCCACGCGCGGTGACGGTGAGCCCGAGCGCCGACGGGCCCTGCTGCGGCCGGTACGTGTAGGAGCCTCCCCCCGGGATGGTCACATCACGCGCGACGGGAGCCGCGCGGACGGCGTTGACGACCCACCCGCGCTGCGCCGCGGTGTAGTAGCCGGTCAGGTCGACCGTGACCTCGACCGGAGACCCACCCAGGTTGTGAATGTTGATCTTCTTGCCAGCCCCAGGCTTCACGATGGTGAAGAACTGGGTCGGGGTGTTGGCCACGTACTCCGCGTTGGCCTCGACGGGATAGACGTCCCCGGAGGGATACATCCGTACGGTTCCCCCCGCAGTGCTCTTCAGCCGCACCCCGAGCGCCACCTCGTCCACGCCGGTAGCCGGAAGGCCGCTCGTGGCGAGCTCGTAGTTACCCCATGCGGGTACGGAGATCCGGTTCGCGAGCCGCGTGGGAGGCGACGCCACGTACGTTCCGCCGATCGTGGCGACCGCATGGTCGAGCGTGTAACCGTGCACGTCGAGGTAGAGGGTGACCGGCTGGGTGCTCCGGTTCGCCACCAGGATCTTCCCGTCGGATCCGACCTTGGCGAACACGAGCGTGGAGGAGACATGGGTGCTGTCGTAGCTGACCGCGTTCCCGTCCGGCGCCGTGTCGCCGCTGGGGTAGACCGCGATCGCCCCGTTGTTGAACCACGCCCCACGGGCGCTGATGTTGAGGGCGACGGAGGCGAGGCCGGTGGCCGGTAGGCCCGCCACCCCGGCGACGGGCACGGACATCGTGGAGTTCGCGCTGACCTGGACGTTGTCCAGGATCCGGGCGCGCTGGTCGAAGTACTGGCCGGGTCCCGGCCGCGGGATCACCCCGAGGGCGGCGTCGTCGAGCTGGATCCTGGGCGTTCCCTCGATGGGCTTTCCTGTGTCCTGGAGCTTCGCCAATAACTCGGCGATCGGAGCCTGCGGGAACTTCTGCCGCAGGACGGCGAAGGCACCGGTGACGTGGGGGGTGGCCATGGAGGTGCCGCTCATCGGCGCCCACTGGTTGCCGGGGATGGAGGAGACGATGTCGGAACCGGGTGCGAAGAGGTCGAGCAGCGGGCCCCGGTTGCTGAAGTCGGAGATCTCGTCCTGCTTGGTGGTGCTGCCGACGGCGACGGCTGACGACACGCAGGCGGGCGCGCTGACCGCGTCCGGGTAGCCCCTGTTGCCCGACGCGACGACGGTGGCCACCCCTGCCGCCAGCAGCTTGTCGATGGCCGCCTTCCGCGGGTCGCTGTCGCACGGTGCGGTGAACAGGCCGCTGCCCAGGCTCAGGTTGGCCGCGACCAGCGGGGTGCCGGACTCGCGCAGGGATAACACCTTCTCCATGCCGGCCAGCTGGGCGCTGGTGAAGCTCAGCACGCACGGAGCCTCGCCCACGCCGCAGAAGTCCTCGGATTCGAACCTGCTGAAGATCTGAACGGCCACGATGTTCGCGGCCGGGGCGACGCCGCTGCCGGGCGCCCCCGCCACCCCCTGCGCGTTGCCCGCGGCGATCCCGGCCACGTGCGTGCCGTGAGCGCAGTCGAGGCTGGCGCACGGGCCGGTGTCGGAGTCGGCCGATCCGGGCCCCTCCTGCTGCGGGGTGCCGTTGGGGCACAGGCTGGTGGCCTCGTAGTCGGGATCGGCAGGCGAGAAGCACGCCTCGGCCACGACGCGTCCTCCGAAGAAGGGGTGGTGCGTCGCGACACCCGTGTCGAGTACGGCGACAGCCGTACCCTTCCCGGTCAGCCCTGCCGCCCGCGTACGGTCGGCGCCGATCAGCGGGATGCTGTCGGCCAGCACCGGCGGGCTCGGCTTGTCCTCCGTCACGCTGACCACGCCGGACTGTGCTGCCAGCCGTTCAAGACCCGCCCTGTCCACGCGCAGCGTCACGATGGGCAGCCTGGCCAGCGTCTGCAACACCCGTCCCGCCGCGACCGAGCCGGCCGCGGCCGGCAGGTCGGCGCGGGTGGCCGTCACGACGTTCACGCGTACGGTGTGACCGTTCGCGACCTTCGCCGTGAGGCCCGGGTCCACCCACGGACCGGCCGCGGCCGCGGCCGGCACTCCTGTGATGAACCCTGGCAGGAACAGGGCCGCGATCGATACGAGTACGGCCAATCCCGCCCCGGCTCTGGTCCAGCGACGTCGCCTCATGCCATTCCCTTCGGGCGTCCACCGATTTGGCACCAAGAAGAACATGGGGAGGGGTTTGTCGGCCTCTAGCCGCGGGTTGAACTTCGGACGCCGCCGTGGTTGGCCGCAGTTGATACAGGGGTTGCAAAAGATCACGCTGTGACTCAGGTTTAGGAAAGAAAGCAACAAGGGGTGTAAAGGGTTCAACTCAGAGGCGGAGGACGTGGGGACTCCCAAGACGTACCGTGACGCCGTGCGGCGACGGATCTACTGGCTGGCGCGGACCGATCCGCGGCTGATCGACGGACTCCTGGCAACGGTGGGCTTCGCCTTCTCCTTACGCGTTGTGCTCGACCATTACCCTGCCGGGCCGCGCCCGTTCGATCTCGGCGGGCTCCTGCTCATGCTCATCGGCAACCTGTCGATCGCGTTCCGCAGGATCGCTCCAGCCACCGTCATGCTGGTCGCCTGCGCTACTACCGGCCTGAGCGAGGTGGCGGGGTACTGGCCGGCGCTCGGCCAGCTGGCGCCGCAGTTCGCGTTCGGGACGCTGGCCGCGTTACGCCCGCGCCCGATGGTGCTGGCCGGAACGGTCGTGCTCGCACCGATCATGATCTACAGCAACCTGAACACCTGGCCCAACGCCGCACCCGACGTCATCGTCATGACGCTGATCTGGATCGCGGTCCTGTGGGCGTTCGGCGACGGCGTCCGGCGGCTGGGGGAGCGCAACCGCCAGCTCGTCGACCGCAACGAACGCCTGGCCCACCTCACCGACCTGCTGGACCAGGAGCACCGCGAGCGCGCCTCCCGCGCGCTGCTCAACGAACGTGTCCGGATCGCGCGGGAACTGCACGACATCGTCGCGCACCACATGGCGGTGATGGCCGTCCAGGCGGAGCTGGCGGGATATGTGTTCACCAGCGACCCGGAAACCGCCCGGCGATCGCTGGTGACCGTGGCCGAGACCGGGCGGGTGGCGTTGTCGGAGATGTACCACCTCCTGTCGGCGCTTCGTCCCGACCCCGGCGAGCCGGAATCCGGCTATCACCCGCCACCTGGCCTGAGCGGGATATCGGAGCTGGCAGAACGCGTCGAGGCCGCCGGTGTGCCGGTCCGCGTGATCGTCCTGGGCGCTCCCCGCCCGCTGCCCCAGGGGCTGGACCTGTGCGCCTACCGGGTGATCCAGGAGTCGCTCACCAACGTGGTCAAGCACGCGGGGGAGGCCACCGCGACCGTGTGCATCGACTACCGGCCCGCTTGCCTGGACGTGTTGATCACCGATTCCGGCGATGCCGCAGAGGGATCCGGGAGTCACGGCCACGGCCTGCTGGGCATGGCGGAACGAGCGAAGATCTACGGAGGGACGCTGGTGGCCGGATCACTCCCGGGCGGCGGGTTTCAGGTACGGCTGACCCTGCCCCTCGCCGTCGGCGCGCCGCTCAGTCTGGCCGTCTCCTGATGCGGGTCCTCGTGGTGGACGACCACGAACTCGTGCGGGCCGGGCTCGCCGCGCTGTTGCGGGCCGCGCCGTCCGTCGAGGTGGTCTACGAGGCGGCGAGCGGCGAGCAGGCCGTCACCACCGCTACGGAGCAGCGGCCCGACGTCATCCTCATGGACATCCAGATGCCCGACATGGACGGCATCGCCGCCACCAACCGCATCCTGGCCAGCGCCTGCGATCCCATGCCCCGCATTCTGATCCTGACGACGTTCGACCTGGACGAGTACGTCTACGCCGCGTTGCTGGCCGGGGCGAGCGGCTTCCTGCTGAAGAGCACGCCCGCCGAACGCCTGTTCGCCGCGATCGACGCGGTGGCGGTCGGGGACCTTCCGTTCACACCCAGCATCACGCGCAGGCTCATCCGCCACTACATCCAGCGGCAACCGCTCGTCCTGCGGGCCGGAAGCGACACGGCGCTCACGCCACGGGAGCAGGACGTCCTGAGCCTGGTCGGGCACGGCCTGGCCAACGGCGACATCGCCGAACGCCTCCACCTGGCCGAAGGCACGGTGAAGTCCCACCTCCACCGCGCCATGACCAAGCTCAACCTGACCAGCCGCGCCCAGGCGGTGGCCTTCGCCTTCCAGAACGGCCTGGTCAGACCGTGAAGTCTCCGCCCAGGCTCTCACCTGGGGTTCTGTCGGGCGGCTGAGGCGGGCTGGAAGAACAAGACTGTTTTATGCGGATTTCTTCGTGCACGGTTGTCGCGTCCCCACCGATGCCGACAGGAGTCCAACATGTCCGAAACCGTGCCTCTGCATCTCGCGGGCAACAACGCGCCGGTCGCCGAGGAGGTGAGCCTGGAGCCGTCCAAGGTCGTCGGCGAGATCCCGGCCGAGCTGAGCGGCCAGTTCTTCCGCAACGGCCCCAACCCGCGCACCGGCTGGTCGCCGCACTCCTTCGCGGGCGACGGAATGATCCACACCATCGCGCTGGACGGCGGCAGGGCGCGCTGGTACCGCAGCCGGTACGTGCGCACGCCGCTGTACGAGCACCCGGGCCAGTCCCGCTTCGCCCTGGCCTTCGACCAGGAGACCAACCGGATCGACTACCGGGTCACCACGGCCAACACCCACCTGATCGCGCACGCTGGCCGGCTGTTCGCCCTGGAAGAGGGCGGCTTGCCGTACGAGATGACGGCGGACCTCGTCACGATCGGGGCGCACACCTTCGACGGGGTCCTGCAGACCCCGATGACCGCGCACCCGAAGACCTGCCCGATCACGGGCGAGCTGCTGTTCTTCGGCTACCAGCTGCGCCCGCCGTACCTGACCTTCTACCGCGCCTCGGCCGCCGGCGAGGTGGTGCAGAAGCGGGTCGTGGACGTGCCGCGCGCGACGATGATGCACGACTTCGCCATCACCCGCAATCACGTGATCTTCATGGACCTGCCGGTCGTCTTCGACCGCGCCCAGGCCGCCGCGGGCGGGGCGCCGTGGCGCTGGGACGACGCGCACCGCGCCCGGTTCGGTGTCCTGGCGCGTACGGCAGGCGACGACGCGCCCGTGCGCTGGTTCGACGTCGCCCCGTGCTACGTGTGGCACACCATGAACGCCTTCGAGGAGGGCGGCACGATCACCGTCACCGGCACCCGCGTCCCCACGCTGTGGCGCGGCGGCGCCGACGACCTGGAGGGCGGGCTCCCGGTCGTGTACCGCTGGACGCTGGACCTGAGGTCGGGCGCGGTCGCCGAGGAAGCGCTCGACGACGCGCCGAGCGAATACCCGCGCGTGGCCGGCTCGGTGCTCGGCCTGCCCCACCGCTACGGCTACACGACGAGCTTCTCCCTGGACGCCGAGCCCGAGCGGTCGGAGATCTACGCCTACGACCTCACCGGCGGCGGCGAACGCGCGGTGCACCGCCTCCCGCCCGGCCACACCTGCGGCGAGGCCGTCTTCGTACCCCGGGCCGGGACCAGCGAGAACGAGGGCTTCCTGATGACGTTCGCCCACGACCGCGGGGCTGGCACGAGCTACCTGGTGATCCTGGACGCCACCGACCTGTCCGCGCCCCCGCTCGCCGAAGTGCACGTCCCGGTGCGCATCCCCGCGGGCTTTCACGGCAACTGGATCCCGGTCTGATACCGCCGGCCCAGGACCCCGTACCAGATCATGATCGGCAGGTGGAGCGCGTACCCGAGCTGTTCCAGCTCCGCCGAGGATCCACCGGTCGTCCACGGAAGCGCGACAGCGGCCAGCCCCGCCAGCGCGGCGATCAGGCCGGTGACACGGAGCCTGGAGGGCAGGGGGACGCCGACCGCGGTGGCGGTGGTGGCGGCGACCCACAGCAGCCCGGCCAGGTTCACCCCCCACTTGGCGGTGAGCATGACCGCCGACGCCACGGTGGCGGCCGCCGGGGCCGTCGGACGGGAGGCCAGCTGGGTCAGGGCCAGGTTCCCCGCGTCGTGCAGCAGGCCCGCCAGCCCGGCACACGCCAGCAGGCCACCGCCCAGCGTCACCAGGTAGGACCGAAAGGTCTCGGTCCGGCGTGTGGTCATCAACAGCCCGGCCGAGGTCAGGGTCAGCCAGCCCAGCACGTCTAGGGCCAGCTCGGTCAGGTGGAGTCCGGCACGCTCGCCTACCGCGGCGAGCGCGGCGTCGGGGGCGGACGGATTCAGGGTCAACCCCGATGGCACCACGATGGCCGCACCGGCGATCATGGCTACCAACGACGTCAGCAGCAGCGCGCCGGTGAGCCGGTCCCGAGAGTTCAGATCGTTCATGGACGGTGACGGTAGAACCCTGACACAGGGACAAGGTCAACATGCCGAGAGGGACGATCATGTGGCGGATCGGGCAACTGGCGCGCATGGCCGGAGTATCCGAACGAACCCTGCGCCACTACGACAAGATCGGGCTGCTGGCTCCCGCCGCCGTCGACGGCGTCACCGGCTACCGCTGGTACGGCGTGGCCGAGCTGTCCAGGCTCGAACGCATCCGTGGGCTGCGGCGCCTCGGGCTGCCGCTGCGCCAGATCGCCGATCTCCTGGACGCACCCGACACACACGTACGGCAGGCGCTGACCGAGGTCGTGGCGAGCATCCGACGTGACATCGCCACGCTCGCCGCGACCGCGGCCCACGCCGAGGACCACCTCGCCACACCGACGTCGATCCTGCCTCAGCAGGCCGTGGTGGGCTCGCGCCGGTTACGCGTCCGCCGCCTGTGGGTCGACCATCCATCCGAACTGGCAAACATCTGCACCGCGTCGCCGGGCACCCTGCTGACCTGGCTGCGCGGGCACCCGGCGGGAGGGTTCGCCGCGGCTGTGACCGCGGGTGACGCTCGTGAGCAGCTGTCCCTGCCCTCCCGCACCGTCGTGCGCGCCATCGCGCCAGCCTCAGGAGGTGTGGTCCGCGCCGGACAGGAGCTGTTCGGCTGGCTCCACCGCCACCGCCTGGCCGTCACCGGCCCCACGGTGGAGGAGCACCTCGTCGACGCCGACGGCGCCCACGCCGTCGTCCTAGAAGTAACCGTGAATCTCCGCTGAAGGTATGTACGGCAGGCCATGGAGCGGGCGAGGGGCAGCCGGGCAGAAGCGGTCGCGCTCGGGCAGCACCCCGGTGGCGAGGAAGGAGTTCATCGCCTCGTCGGCGCAGCTGCCCAGCCCGGCCACGCTGTGCCCGCCCTGGTCGACCGTGATCATGACGGCCCGCCGTCCGAGCGCGGCACGCAGGCCGTGCGCGGCCACCAACGGCGTGATGGGATCGCGCGTGTTCTGCAGGATCAGCACGTTGCGCGGCCCGTGACCGGTGATCTTCACCGGCGGTTCCACGGGCCGGTAGGGCCACGCCGCGCACGGCCAGAGGTTCGACGGCATGCCCGCCGTCACCGGCCACGCCCGCCGGTCGGCGGCGACCTGCCGGGCGTGCAGCGCCACGCTGCGTGGCCAGGCGACGTCGTCGCAGACCACCGCGTAGAGCGCGGCGACGCGGTTGTCCGAAGGTGTCTGCGCCGAACGCAGCCGGTCCAGGCGCGTCAGGACTGCGGTGTCCAGGGGGGATCCCGAGACGGCGGCCGCGAGCTCCTGCCAGAGCTCGGCCATGAACGGGAAGAGGCCGTCGAGGTAGAGCCCCACGCGGGTGATCTCGCGCAGGGCGTTGCCGTCGAGGTTCGGCAGGGGCCGTTCGTCGAGGGCCGCGGTCAGCCGGTCGTAGGTGCGCCGCACCTCCTCCGGCGTCGCGCCGAGGTGGTAGACGGCGTCCCGCTCGGCCGCGAAGGCGAGGAGGTCGGGCAGACGCACCGCGATCGCCTCGTTCCAGGTTCGCCACATGTCCCGCCACACCAGGCCCGGGTCGACGGCGCTGTCCAGCACGATGCGATCGGCGCGTCCAGGAAACAACGAGATGTAGACGGCCGCCAGGTAGGTGCCGTAGGAAACGCCGTAGTAGGACAGTTTCCGCTCACCGAGCGCGGCGCGGATGCGGTCCATGTCCCGGGCCGTGTTGGCCGTGGTGATGAACGGGAGCAGATCGCCGGAACGTTCAGCGCATGCGGCCGCGGTGTCCCGCGCGAAGGCGACGTTGCGCTCGATGCCGCCATCCGGCGCCGGGTAGGGCAGCAGCAGGGTGAACTGCCTCTCGAGATCGAGGCCGCAGGTGACCGGGGTGCTGTGGCCGACTCCTCGCGGGTCGAAGCCGATCAGGTCGTACCGGTCCAGGACCTCGCGCGGCAGTACGGTCACCAGCTGGCTGGGCAGGTCCAGGCCGCTACCGCCCGGTCCGCCCGGGTTGGACAGCAGGATCCCGCGCCGCGCCCCGCCTCGCGCCGTGCTGATCCGGGAGATCGCGATCTCGATGCTCCGCCCGCGGGGCGCGCGGTAGTCCAGCGGCACCCGCAGCGTCGCGCACTGCTGGCGTGGGTCGCGCGTGGTGCCGCTCTGCGTCGGCGGGCACTCGCCCCAGGCGGGAGCCGCTGCCCCAGGCTCAGGGTTGGCAGTTGTGCACACCACCACGGTGGCCGCGGCGATGAACAGTCGCAGACCTAATCGCACGGGTACTCCTTGGTTCCGGTCATGACAGGCCTTGTGCTGCGGCGTCCGAGGTCAGTGCGGCCTGGACGATGCGGAGCGCCTCGCCCGCGTCGATGCCCACGCTGGCGATCACGGCCGCGTAGTCGGCTGCCGCCAGGCGCGCCCGTTCCCGCCCCTCCTCGCCGGCGGCCGACACGAACGAGCCCGCCCGCCCGCGCGTCTCGATCAGCCCCGCCTCCTCCAGCTCCCGATAGGCCCGGCCGACCGTGTTGACGGCCAGGCCGAGGTCGGCCGCGAGATGGCGGATGGTCGGCAGCCGGGCGCCCACGGCCAGCGTGCGGTCCTGGATCTGCCAGGCGAGCTGGGATCGCAGCTGCTCGAACGGCGGCACCGGCGAGGCGGTGTCGATGACGATCATCGTTGGATCATGGCCTGCCGCGCCACCGTCGCGGTCGACGGCGTCCTCGCGTGGAGCGCGATGCACGCGGCCAGGCTCAGGATGATGTAGGCGAACGCGGCGGCGCCCCACCAGCCGGGCGCGGTGCCGAACAGCACCACCGGCAGCGACCACTGCACGTTCGGCGTGGTGAGCTCGCGGGCGTCTTCGACGCGCATGATGACGTCGGCGGTCAGCGACTCCTCGTCCTCCGCCACGACCGGGAACCTGAGCAGGTGGCGCAGCTGCATGGCGGTGATGGCCGTCGCGCCGAGCAGGCCGATCAGCACGACGACGGCCAGCTGCCGCACGGTGGGGTCGGGAACGGCCAGGGCGCTCGCTGCCAGCACCATCGCGCCGGCCGACGTGACGACCGCGAAGACGGCGTACGGCCGGCCGAGCACGGACCGCCAGCCGGGGTGGATCGGATGGGCGGCCCTGCGCGACAGCGTCGCGCCCGCCCGCTGGTCGACGCGGCGCACCCACCAGTCGAGCAGCGACTGCGCCAGCAGCAGCCCGGCCACCACGGCGGCCAGCGCCAGCAGCGGTACCGGACGGCCGCCGAAAGCGGAGGCCGCCACGAGGGCGCTCACGATGATCAGTGCGGCGAGGATGACGTAAGCGGCGAGGCGGGCGCGTCTGCGGACCGCCAGCCGGCTGGCGAGCAGCGGGGTCGGGCGGGTGTCGGCCAGGTCGTGACTGGTCAGCCACTCACCTGCTAAGCGCAGTGCAGTGTCCGGTTCGCGGGTCATCGCGCCTCCTTTGTCGCAAGCTTTGTATCAACAGAGTGCGTCATACCTTGCGACAAAGTCAACGCCGTAGGTTGGTGGGATGGTCGAGGATGAGCTGACCGGCCCCTGGGAGGGCTTCGTTGCCGAACCGGCCGCTGGCGGCAGCCGTGCGGGTGTGCTGGTGTTGTCCGGGTCGAGCGGGCGGATCGAGCGGGAGCGGTGCCGCCTCTTCGCCCGTGCCGGTGTGATCGCGGTGTCGGTCAGGTGGTTCGGCGGGCCGGGGCAGCCGCCCGGCATCTGCGAGGTCCCGCTGGAGACCTTCGTCGCCGCGACCGAGCTGCTGCGGCAGCGGGGTGCCAGGCGTGTCAGCATTCTGGGGCTCTCCAAGAGCGCGGAGGCGGCGCTGCTCGTGTCCACCCTCTCCGGCTGCGCCGACGCCGTGATCGCGCTCGCTCCCTCCTCCGTCACCTGGGCGAACGTCGGTCCGGGCATGGACGGCAGGGACAGGCCGTACCGGTCAAGCTGGACGTGGCAGGGGCGGCCGCTGCCGTTCGTTCCCTATGCGGAGTCCTGGACGCCGAAGGAGCCGGAAGGCGAACCTGTGTCCGTTCTCGACTGGTATGAACGCAGCCTGGTGGTCTATGCGGACCGGGTGCCTGCCGCCGGGATCCCGGTGGAGAAGGGTGACGCGGAGCTGGTGCTGGTCGCGGGTGGCGCCGACCGGATGTGGCCGTCGCTGCGGTTCGCCCGCGAGCTCGCCGCCCGGCGCGAGGCGGTGCTCGTCGCCCGGGACGACGCCGGTCACCGGATCGTCTTCCCCGGAGAGGTCGCGCCGCCCCCGTCCACGCAGTTCGACCACGGTGGTACGCCGGAGGCGGCCGCGAAGCTGGGCGCGGCTGCCTGGCCGTACGTGATGGAGGCCGTCAGCCGATGATCTGTTCCAGGCAGTCGCGGAACAGGTCGTCGACCGTACGGCCAGGCTGGAAGTACTCGGATATCCCCGCGATGACCGTGGGGTAGGCCGCGGTGTAGGCGTCCAGGTCGAAGCCCTCCGTGTCGGGCGGCCCTCCGGGAGCCTGCTCCTCCAGGACGAAGCCGACCGTGAAGCGCTCCACCGTCAGAACGATCAGGCGCGCCTGGCGCAACGGCAGGCCGCGTTCCTTCAGCGTGCTCATCGCCAGCTCGGAGATCGCGGCCATCTTGAGCGACAGCTGGGAGGCGGAGATGACGCGGGCGCCGTCCGGATGGGCCAGCAGCGCCCGGCGCAGCCGTTCGGCAAGACCGACCAGCCAGTCCTGCCACCGCTCCTCCGGCTCGGGCGGCACCAGCTCGGGGAACTCCTGCTCCAGGATCGCCTCGGCGATCGCGGTGATCAGGGCCGCCTTGTTCGGGACGTGCCAGTAGAGGGTCGGCGACTGCACGCCGAGCCGGGTGGCGAGCTTGCGCGTGGTCACCCCGTCGAGGCCCTCGGCGTCCAGCAGTGCGACGGCCTCGCTCACGATCCGCTGCTTGTCCAAGGCCATGCGCTGACTCTATCAGTGCTAGAGTCTCTCTATCAGCGATAGAGAGGATGACCGATGAAAGCAGCGGTTCTGCATGAAGTCGGCGGCATTCCCCGCTATGAGGACTTTCCCGACCCGGTGCCCGGTGAAGGGGAAGTAGTGATCGAGGTCCTGGCGGTCGCGGTCGAGAACGTCGACAAGGTGATCGCGGCCGGGACGCATTACGCGAGCGAGAAGTTCATCGGCCACCTGCCGGTGATCCCCGCCTTCGACGGCATCGGCTCGCTGCCCGACGGCACCCTGGTCGGCTTCGGCCACCCCCGCCTGCCGTACGGCGCGCTGGCCGAGAGGACCGTCGTGCCGGAAGGGTCGTACGCGCCGATCCCGGACGGGATCGACCCGGCCGTGGCGACCGTGATGGGCTCGGCCATCACCGGCATGTCGGTCAAGACCGCCGCCGGGTTCGTCCCGGGGGAGACGGTGCTGGTGCAGGGCGCGACCGGGGTCGCCGGGCGGCTCGCGGTCAAGGTGGCCAGGCTGCTGGGCGCCGGGCGGATCGTGGCCACCGGACGCGACGACCGGCAGCTGGAAGAGGTACGGGCCATCGGCGCGGACACGGTGATCAACACCGCGGTCTCCGACGAGGCGCTGGCGCGGGCGTTCGCCGATGCCAAGGGCGACGGGTACGACGTGGTCGTGGACTACCTGTGGGGGCGGCCCACCGAGATCCTGCTGCGTACCCTGACCCCTGAGTCGTTCACGTTCGGCAAGCCCACCCGCGTGATCCAGGTCGGCGAGTCGGCCGGGGCAGGGCTCGCGCTCGCCGCCGAGAGCCTGCGCACCTCGGGGGTCGAGATCTACGGCGCGGCCAAGGGGCTGAGCCCGCAGACCATGGGCGAAGCGTACGGGCAGGTCGTGGCATGGGCGCAGTCCGGCGAGCTCACCTTCGAGGTGGAGAAGGTGCCCCTCAGCGACATCGAACGCGCCTGGCAGCGAACCGACCTCAAGGGCAGGCGGCTCGTCGTGGTGCCATGATGGAGGAAGAGCGCATGAGGGCGCTGCCGGTCCGCGGGCAGGGACTTTCCCACCTCAAGCACCACATCACTGCATCGGGCACGACCAACCTCTTTCCTGCCGGGCGAGCGGACCTCGGCGACGAAGGAGGTTGCGATGTCCGCCAACCCGAACCTGGAGTACTACAGGAAGCAGGCCAAAAGCCTGATTCGCACGTACGCCGAGGGCGATGCGGACGCCGGGACGCGCGTCGCTGAGGTGCTCCCGCCTGCTGGGGGTCGGGTCGGGCACGTTCGCCTCGCTGGCCGACTCCCTGCTCGCCGATCTGCGTCGTGACGATCCCGACGCGCTGCGCCGCCTGCGGGCCTGCGTGCCCAGGCACGCCGAGGCGACCTCCGCCGCCACCGCCGAGCTTCGCGACGCGCGGCTGGTCATCGCGCGGGAGCATGGCTTCCCCACGTGGCGGGAGTTCGCGGCGTTCGCCGACAGGTCCAGGCGCGACCTCGACGAGCGCCACGAGAGGCGCCGGCGGCTGCACCCCTATGCCGAAGCGCTGCGGGACGGCGAAGCAGAACGGCTGGCCGGGCTGACGGCCGAGCAGGCCGAGGACCTGCTGGGCATGCTCGCCGGTCCCGAGACCATCCCGGGCATCCGGCTCGGGGAGGAGCTCGGGGTGCCGCGCGCGGGTGTGGAGGTCCTGCTCGCCAAGGCCACCAGCCTGGACGATCCGCTCCTCTGGGCCGCCCGCGCGAACCGGGTCGAATACGTGCGCCTGCTGCTCGAAGCGGGCGCCGACCCCGCTTCCACGAAGTGGGGGAGCACCCCGCTGGAGGCCGCCATCCACCACGACAGCACGGGGTGCGTCGACCTGCTGGCCGAGCGCGGGATCGTCCCGGGGGCGCTGTGGACCTACGCGGCATGCGGACGGCTGGATCTCGTCCAGTCCTGTTTCGACAGCGACGGCAGGTTACGCCCGGACGCCGCGTCGTCACGCCCCGACCCGGCCGACGCCGGTCTCGGCCTGCCACCGCTGCTTCCGAGGACCGGCGAACCGGAGGAGATCCTCGCCGAGGCGTTCGTCCACGCCTGCCAGGCCGGGCGGGTCGAGGTCGTGCGGTGGTTCCTCGACTACGGCGTCGCCCCCGACAGCGCACCTTATTACGGGCGGACCGGCCTGCACTGGGCGGTCATGTCCGGCCATTTCGCCGTGGTCCGCCTGCTCCTGGAACGCGGCGCCGACCCGTCCCTCCGCGACGACCTCTTCCAGACCGACGTGGACGGCTGGCTGCACATCTTCCACGCCGGCACCCTGCACGAACCCGAGACCGAGCAGATCCACCGGCTTCTGCACGACTGAAGTTCCTTGGTAAGGTGGTGGGTATGGAGATCGAGGTCGACAGAAGCTAGCAGCCGAGCTGCCGCGTAGTCCCTCCTTCTCGCAGGTTGTGGTGTTGGTATCCCCCTGCCCGAGGTGCACCGGCATGTTCGGACCGTTTCCCGAACGCGTCGATCTTCAGTGAAGAGAACCTCATGAATTCCGCTATTACCCTGCACGACCTGACGTTTCAATGGCCCGACGGGACTGTCGCGCTGTCCGCGGTGAACGGCACGCTGGCGGCCGGCCGTACAGGACTGATCGGGCGTAACGGGGCGGGGAAGTCCACCCTGCTCCGTCTCGTCACCGGTGCCCTCGCCCCGACCGCAGGGCGGATCGTCGTCTCCGGTGAGGTCGGGTACCTGCCGCAGACGCTCACCCTCAGCCACGACCTGACCCTTGCCGGGCTGCTCGGCATCGACGGTGTCCTCGCCGCCATGCGGGCGATCGAGGACGGTGAGGTGGACCAGGAGCACTTCGACGTCATCGGCGACGACTGGGATATCGAGGCGCGCGCCGACGAGGCGCTGCACCGGATCGGGTTCACCGCCGCCGACCTCGACCGGAGCGTCACCAGCGTCTCCGGCGGGGAGGCGATGCTGATCGCGATCACCGGGCTGCGCCTCCGGCGTACCCCGATCACGTTGCTCGACGAGCCCACCAACAACCTCGACCGGCCCACCAGAGCCCTGCTGGCCGACCTCGTGGACGACTGGCCTGGCACCCTCGTCGTGGTCAGCCACGACCTCGAGCTCCTGGAGCACATGGACCACACCGCCGAGCTGTACGCCGGGCGCCTCACCACGTTCGGCGGGCCGTACAGCGCCTGGAAGGAGAGCCTGGAGCTGGAGCAGGCCGCCGCCGTCCAGGCCGCGCGCTCGGCCCAGCAGGCGCTCAAGGTCGAGAAGCGGCAGCGCATCGAGGCGGAGACCAAGCTCGCCCGCCGGGAACGTACCGCCAAGAAGACGCAGAACATCCCGAAGATCCTCGCCGGGAACCGGGCCAGCAAGGCCCAGGTCTCGGCGGGGGCGATGCGGTCGACGCTCGACGGCAAGGTCCAGTCCGCGCAGGCGGCCGTGGACGCCGCCGACGCGCGGGTGCGCGAGGAGGAGCACATCCACCTCACGCTGCCCGACCCGGACGTCCCGCGCGGGCGACGGCTCGCCGTCCTTCGCGCACTCGGGCGCGAGATCGTCATCCAGGGTCCCGAGCGGGTCGCGCTCGTCGGGCCGAACGGGTCGGGGAAGTCGACGCTGGTCGAGGAGCTGGTCCAGGGGCGTGGGGGTGGCGAGCTGCTCACCGATCGCGTCGGCTACCTGCCGCAGCGGCTCGACGGGCTCGACGACGGGGCGAGCTCCATCGAGAACGTCAGGTCCGTCGCGCCGGAGACGCCGCCGGGGACGATACGCAACCAGCTCGCCCGTCTGTTGCTGCGGGGGAGCAGCGTCGACCGGCCGGTCGGCACGCTGTCCGGCGGCGAACGGTTCCGGGTCTCGCTCGCCAAGCTGCTGCTGGCCGAGCCGGCGCCGCAGCTGCTGATCCTCGACGAGCCGACCAACAACCTCGACCTCGCGAGCGTCGAACAGCTCGCGGAGGCGCTGGACGCTTATCGCGGAGCCCTTCTGATCATCAGCCATGACCAGGTCTTCCTCGAGCGGATCGGCATCGACACGGTTCTCGCGCTCGGGTGAGGTGTGGCGGACCGGCGCTCGAGCAGGGCAGGATGAGCGTTGTGATCATCGAGGATCTGTCCGAGCCGGAGCTCGCCGTCTGGGAGGCGTTTCCCACAGCCCGTCCGGTGGATCTTTCCGGCTCCGCCGTACGGGCTGAGATCCTCGCGAGGATGCTGCTCGGCACCCTTGCCGGGCAGCTGCACCTGTCCGGAGCCCGGATCACCGGCCGCCTGGACCTGTCGTACGCCGAACTACCCCGCCCGCTGATCCTGACCGGGTGTGAGTTCGAGGAAGCGCCGGTCCTCACCGGAGCCCGCACCGGCCTGATCAACCTCGCCGCCTCCCGGGCGCCCGGCCTCCAGGCGACGGACGCGGCGATCAGCGCCACGCTGCGCCTGGAGGACTGCCTGATCAGCGGCCCGATCCAGCTCGCCGGAGCCCACGTCTCCGGCACGCTCAACCTGAACGGCGCAGCCATCCACGCCCTCCACGCCGACGGCCTGATCGTCGACCGCGACCTCCGGTGCGTGAACGCCGTCATCGACGGGGACATGCGCGTCGCGGGCGCCAGGATCGGCGGCTCGATGACCCTCGACGGCGCACGGATCGGGCGCTCACTCACCGCAGAGGGAATCGTCATCGACGGCGGTCTGTCGTGCGCCCGCCTCCACTCCAGCGGTGAGCTGAGCGTGCAGGAGGCCCGGATCGGGCGGCGGTGCGTGTTCAGCGGCGCCCGCCTGTCCAACCCCGAAGGCGTAGCCCTGAACGCGGAGCGGCTCACCGTCGAAGGCGCGCTCGTCATCGACGACGGCTTCACGGCCGAAGGCGAAGTCCTGTTACGCGGAGCCCGCGTGGCCGGTTCGCTCCGTTTCGCGCAGGCGACCCTCACCAACCCGGGACGACGCGCGCTGAACGCACCGCTGATGGAGATCGGCAGCGGAATGCGCGCCACACCTGATTTCGTGGCCGACGGGGAGATCTTCCTGGACTCCACCCAGGTGCGCGGATCGGTCAACTTCGACGGCGCCAAACTGTCCAACCCGGACGCGACGGCTCTTTCCCTCCGGCGACTGGGAGCCACCGGCTGGCTCAGCTGCAGCAAAGGCTTCCGCGTCGACGGCGAGATCGTGCTCATCAACGCCCGGGTCGAGGGCAGCGTGGCGTTTCACGGCGCTGCGCTGAGCAACCCCGGCAGGCGTGCCCTGTCCCTGTGGGAGACGACCACGGGCGGAAGCCTCGACTGCTGCGAAGGCTTCACCGCCACAGGAGACCTCTCGCTCAGAAACACCCAGATCGCCGCCACCCTGTGCCTGGCCGAGACGACCATCGACGGTGACCTCCACCTCGATGGCGTCGAAGCAGCCTCACTGAAGATCGGCCCGCGAACCGTCCTGCGGGGGACCGTCGACCTGCGCCACAGCCGGGTCGGCGTCCTCGACGACGTCCCCGGCCAGTGGCCCGCACGCGTCCTGATGAACGGCTTCACCTACGACAGCCTGGAAACCCCCCTCCCCGTCCAGGACAGACTCGCCCTATTGGCCAAGGAGACCTACCAGCCTCAGCCCTACGAACAGTTGGGCGCCGTCTACCGCAGGCACGGCCACGACGAGGCCGCCCGTGACGTGCTCCTGGCCAAACAACGCCGCCGCCGGACGGGACAACGGCTCGGCGCGCGGTTGTGGGGATACCTCCAGGATTGGACCGTCGGGTACGGCTACCGCCCCTTTCGTGCCGCAGTGTGGCTCGCAGCCCTGCTCCTCATCGGCACGGTCATCTTCACCCTCGACCAACCACCAGCCTTCAAACCCGGCGAAGCACCCCCTTTCAACGCCTTCCTCTTCACCTTGGACCTGCTCCTCCCGATCATCAGCTTCGGCCAGGAGGGCGCTTTTGGGCCGCGCGGCCTGCAACAGTGGCTGGCCGCCGCATTGATCACTGCCGGGTGGATTCTCGCAACGACCATCCTGGCCGGCCTCACCCGCGCACTTTCCCGCCAGTAGCCACGAGGCAGGTACGGCTCATGGACTTCTTCACAGCGATGTCGATGACAGCTGTCACCTACCACCCATGACTGCTGCGTCTACGCCGAACCGCTCCAGCAGGCCAAGATCGAAGCATGACGAACGAGAACAAGAACACCAACTGGGCCCTCGGTATGGCGACCGGTCTGGCGGTCGGTATGGGTGTCGGCACCGCCTCGCACAACTTCCTGCTCGGCCTGATCCTCGCCCTGTGCCTGGGAGCCGGCCTCTCGGTCGCGCTGACCAGGAAGAAGCCCGAGACGGGCCAGGCATAGCAGGCCATCCAGCCGCAGCTTTGCGACCGGGCTCCACGCTCTGACTGTTGAAGAACAGGCCCCATCGCCTTCTCCTCCAAGAGTTCCCGAAGGAGAAGGCGCGGCGCTCAGTTCCTGATGTAGGTGGCGACCGGGCTGAGGTTGCCCGCCCTGTCGTGGGCGAAGACCGCCACATACTCGTCCGGCGGCAAGGTGACCGTGGCCTCGCGGCCCTCCACGTGACGTATGGCGGTCCCGGGGTAGCCGGGAGGGGCGCCGTAGAAGTAGCCCGTGATCCCCTCGTTCCCGTCAGGACCGAGCGTCATCGATTCGCCGGAGACCGACAGGGCCGGCGGCTGTTTCGGCCCGACCGCGTCGTACCCGAACTCACACCATGCGCTCCACTCGCCGTTCACCTCGTTGACGGTGTCCTCGCCCCGAGCCCGCCAGCGGTAGATCTGGCCGTCCTGAAGCTTGTCGGTCATCTCCATCGAGGTGTAAGCGCCCGAATACTGCGGGACCGTCGTCTTCTCCTCCACGGCTTCGCCGTCCAGCGTCTGGAACTGGAACCTGGCCACGATCGGCCCGCCGTCACGGTTGACGAAGCGGGCCGTGGGATAGGCGGCCCCGGGTCCGTACCACGGCCGGTCCTCGCCTCGTGCGCAGTTCGGACGGGGGAGCGTGAGCGGCGTCTGGTTCACCAGGATCGTCATGCCGGTCGGCACGTCCGGCGGCGACTTGGCGACCGTGAACGTGTGCCGGGCCGCCGGGCTGAGGTTGCCCGCCCTGTCGTAGGTCACCACCTCCAGGGTGTACTGGCCGGGCCGCCACGGCGTGAACGGCAGCGTGGCCGTGCCGTCCTCGCCGGCGGGCAGGTCGTAGGAGCCGTAGAGCGTGGCCCTGAACCCCACCACGTCGTGGGCGCCGTTGACGCTCAGCTTGAACTCGTCGGGCACGTCGACGCCGCCCACGGGGTCGCTCCCCGAGTAGATGGCGGCGCTCACCGTCGGAGCGGTCTCCGGCCCGACGAGGTCGAGGGCGTACTCGCACCACGGGCTCCACTCGCTCGTGGCCCAGCCGTCCTCGGCCCTGACCCGCCAGCGGTAACCACCCTCGTGCGTACCGGCGGGCAGCGACGAGGACAGCTCCGAGCCGTAGGTGGCCGGGGTGACCTACTCGCGCTGGCCGGTGCCGTCCGTCTTCTCCCACTGCCAGCGGCCGGAGGCCTCGCGGTCCTCCTCCAGCCGCACCGCCGCACGCACCTGGGGCGTGGCGGTGTTCAGGTAGGGACGGCTGTCGCACGGCTTGCGCTCGGTGGTGGGATCGGTCGGCGTGGGCGGCGCTGTCGCCGACTCCACGACCAGCTGCGCGGCGTTGCCGAAGACGAAGCTGCTCAGCGGGTCCTTCTCGTCGGTCGCCCGCAGGCCCAGCGTCACCGCTGAATCGTCACCGAGGAACGCCGCGGACACGTCGATCTCCAGCGGGTCGTTCCACGCGTACGTGACGGCCTTGACGTTCCAGGTCGGCTGAGCCTGCCAGGTCGTCCGCTGCCCTGCGGCTCCGGTGTTCCAGACCTCCAGGCCCCGCTCGCCCACCTGGCACGCCGACACGCGTGGCAGCTTGAGGGCGGCGCGCACCAGCCGCCGGTTCTCCAGCGGCGGCGGCTCGAAGGTGAGGAACGCACGCCGCGCCCGGCTGACCGGGGAGTCGTTCAGGCGGGTTCTGCTCTGCCTGCTGGGCTGAAGGCGGTGCGGTAGGCGCTGGGGGTGAGGCCCAGGCGCTTCACCAGGTGGTGGCGGAGGGTGTCTGCGCTGCCCAGGCCGCTGTGGCTGGCTACCTGGTCCATCGGCAGCGCGGTCGTTTCCAGGAGTTCTCTGGCGCGCTGGATGCGCTGGTGCAGGAGCCACTGCAACGGGCTGAGGCCGGTTTCTGCGTGGAAACGGCGGGTCAGGGTGCGGACGCTGGTGTGGGCGTGGGTGGCCAGGTCGGGCAGGGTCAGGGGCTCGTGCAGGTGGCGCAGGACCCATTCCCGGGTCTCGGCCAGGGAGGTGCCGCGTTCGGGTGGCAAGGGGGAGTCGATGAACTGGGCCTGGCCGCCGGGGCGCACGGGGGCGAAGACGGCGAGGCGGGCCACGGCGTTGGCCACGGCAGCGCCGTAGTCGGTTCTGATCATGTGCAGGCACAGGTCGATTCCGGCGCTGAGCCCGGCGGACGTGAGGATCTGGCCGTCCTCGACGTAGAGGACGTCGGGCTGGACTTCGATGGCGGGGAAGCGGCGGCTCAGTTCGCGTGAATGGACCCAGTACGTGGTGGCGGCTCGGCCGTCCAACAGCCCGGCTTGGGCGAGGGTGAAGGCGCCGGTGCAGATGGAGGCGACGCGTTTACCCGCGTCCGCCGCCTGGCGCAGGGCGTTCAGGACGCTGGGGT
This sequence comes from Nonomuraea sp. NPDC050556, assembly GCF_044457355.1. Lineage (NCBI taxonomy): Bacteria > Bacillati > Actinomycetota > Actinomycetes > Streptosporangiales > Streptosporangiaceae > Nonomuraea > Nonomuraea sp. NPDC050556. The sequence continues at coordinate 697,175 of NZ_JBITGU010000001.1, forward strand.
CGGCGTTGTCGCGGGCGCCTGAGCCGGTGACCATGACGGTGTCGGCGTCGGCCACGGCTTCCAGGCCGTGGTGGATCAGCACGTCCAGGCTGTAGGTGCCGGTGATGTGGCCGGGGTCGGCGGCGCACAAGACGACCTCATAGCCAGGGCCTCCGTCCACCTCGGCCGCGCCGAACACCATCTCGGGGATGGACAGGTCGAACACGGTCACGGGAGGGGTGGCGATGACGACGATACGGTGCATGGCCAAAACCTCCGGGTATCTGGCATTCCGGCCACTACTCTAGCTCCGCCACCGGCGCCACGCTGGTCCCATGACTTTCACCGTTGTTCTTGGAGCGGGTTCGACCGGTACGGCGACCGCCCGGCTGCTGGCCGACTCCGGCGAGCGGGTGCGCCAGATCACCCGGAGCGGCACCGGAGCCGAGCACCCGCTGGTCGAGCGGGTGGCTGCCGATGCCACCGACGCCGATGCACTGACCTCGCTGGTCCAGGGGGCGAGCACGATGATCAACTGTGCCGCGCCGCCGTACGACCGCTGGCCTGAAGAGTTCCCGGCGCTGGCGGCAGCGCAGCTGATCGCCGCGGAACGGACCGGGGTGGGTTTCGTGATGTTGAGCAATGTGTACGGCTATGGCCCGGTGGATGGGTCCTTCACCGAGGATCTGCCCATGGCGCCGACCACGATCAAGGGTGCGGTGCGGGCGCGGATCTGGGAGGACGCCCTGGCCTCGACGGCCAGGGTGAGCGAGGTGCGCGCCGCCGACTACCTCGGGGCGGGCGTCTACTCGCTGTTCAACCTGATGGTCACCGCGCCGCTGCTGGCCGGGGATCCCGCGGTCCTGCCCTACGACCTGGACGTGCAGCAGAGCTGGTCGTACGTCGGAGACGTCGCGCGCACGCTGGTCGCGGCGGCCGGGGACGAACGCTCCTGGGGGCGGGCGTGGCACGTGCCGTCGACGCTGATGTCCGCGCGGGAGCTGGCCGTACGGCTGGCGTCCCTGACGGGGGCGCCGGAGCCGAAGCTGGAGAGCCTGCCGCTGACCGGCCTCCGCGCCCTGGCCAAGGCCGACTCGATCATGGCCGAGGTCCCGGAGATGCAGTACCTCTACCGGCGGCCGTTCGTCCTCGACTCGACGTTCACCCGGGAAGCCCTCGGTCTCGAGGCCACCCCGCTGGACCGGGCGCTCCTCGAGATGGCGGGCCGCTAGGACATCCAACGCTTCCTCAACACCGGCTCAACATCCGCCCGCCTACGGTCTGAGCGCACGGAACGCCACACGGAGGAGGAAGCAATGCGCACAGCCATCGCGGGCGCGGCTCTGGCCGCTGCCGCCGTACTCACCCTCGGGCCGGGGGCTGCGCCGGCCGCCGCGGCGGACCCCAACTGCGGCGGCTCGGTCCGCGAGTCGTTCAACGCCTACACCAAGGTCCGCACGTGGAAGCTGACCTGGACCAACTGCGGCAGCCGCGGGTCGAGGAAGAAGATCGACATCGCCCGCGGCCCCGACCTGCACTGCTACTACATCCCCGGGGGTTCCTCACGCACGTGGTGGTTCGAGTCCTCGGTGAGGCTCTGGGCCCCGTACCCCCGCGGGTTCAAGAACTGCTAGGAGCTGGACGGCTGCGGTGGGGCGGATGAATAGCACCAGGAGTTGCCGTAGAAGGTGTCCGCGCTGTCACCGTCCTGCCCGCCGTCGTTGTCGGCCATCCAGAACCACTTGTGCAAGCCCCGATAGGCGTCCCACAGGGAACCGTTGACGTAGTGGTTGCCGGTGTTGTGGGAATGGCCGTACGCCCGCTGCTTCGGGTCACCCCCGGGACTGTCATTGATGTAGATCGCACTCGCGCTGCACCGGGTGTCCGCGTGCGCCGCCGTGGCGCCGCCCACGATGACCATGGCCCCTGCCAGGGAAATGGCCGCGGTGCCAAGGGCACCCCATCGCCTGATATTTCGCTTCATGTGCCGTACCTCAATCCCGTTCGGCGGATCCGACCTGCGCAGCCTACGTACGGTTGATCATGGAAGTCGTTAGCACAGCGCGCAGTGTTCTTGGCAGCGGGCGCACCGGGAGCTAAGCCGCGTCCAGGTAGGCGAGTACGGCGCGGACGCGGCGGTGGCCGGAGTCGTCCTGGGCAAGGCCGAGCTTGGCGAAGATGTTGCCGATGTGCTTGTGCACGGCGTTGTCCGAGATGCGCATCCGCTCGGCGATCGTGGCGTTGTCGTGGCCCTGCGCCATCAGGGCGAGCGCCTCCCGCTCGCGGGGCGTGAGCGTGTCCAGGGGGTCGCCGCCGCGCCGGACGAGGAGCTGGGCGATCACCTCGGGGTCCATCGCCGTGCCCCCGGCCGCGACGCGGCGCAGGGCGTCGATGAACTCGGCCACCCGCCCGATACGGTCCTTGAGCAGGTAGCCGATGCCGCCGCGCCCGTCGGAGAGGAGCTCCCCGGCGTACTCGCGCTCGACATACTGCGACAACACCAGGATCGGCAGCGCGCCGTGCTCGCGGCGGGCACGCAGCGCCGCATGGATCCCCTCGTCGCGGAACGACGGCGGCAGCCGTACGTCGACGATGGCGATGTCGGGGCGGTGCTCCGCGACGGCGTCGAGGAACGCCTCGCCGTCGCGGACGACCGCCGCGACCTCGCAGCCTTTCGCCGCCAGCAGCAGTTCCAGGCCGCTGGACAGCAGGACGTTGTCCTCGGCGATCACGACCCGCATGGGACCTCCTAGAGCAAGGGAATCTGTACGGCGAGCGTGGTGGGCCCGCCCGGTGGGCTGTCGAGGCGGACCGTGCCGTCCAGGGCGGCGACCCGCCGCCGGATCCCGGCGATCCCGGTGCCCCGCGCGTCGTCCGCGCCGCCCCGTCCGTCGTCGGCGACCTCGGCGGACAGCAGGTCGCCGGAGCGTTCGACCCGGAGGGACACCCGCGTGGCGGCGGCGTGCTTGGTCACGTTCGTCAGCGCCTCGGCGATCACGTAGTAGGCCACCGCCTCCACGGCCGCCGGGAGCGTCCCCAGATCGGTGAGCTCGACGTGGGCCGGGACGCTCGACCGGGCGGCCAGCGCCGCCAGCGCTCCGTCGAGCCCCCGGTCGGCGAGGATCGGCGGGTAGATCGTCTGGAGCACCGTGCGGAGCTCGACCATCGCCTCCTCCGTCGTCTCGTGCGCCTGCCGGAGCAGCGTCGCCAGCGGGTTCTGCTCGTCGGTGAGCAACTCCCTGGCCAGGCCGAGCTGCATGGCGATGGTGACCAGGCGCGCCTGCGTCCCGTCGTGCAGATCGCGCTCGATCCGCTGGAGCTCGGTGCCGTGGGCGTCGACGACGCCCACCCGGCTCCTGGTCAGCACGTCGACGCGTTCGGTGAGCTGCTCGCGGGCCGACTGCACGAGCATCGCCAGGCACAGCCGCGCGTGGAGCCGCGCCAGCACCGGCAGCCCCCACCAGGCCGCGGCGCTGAGGACGGCGACCTGCACGGAGCCCCCGGCCAGCGCGGTCGCCCAATCGTCCACGGGGACGTCGAGGAACGAGAACAGGGTGGGACGCGCGTCGTACGGAAACGCCCACCACGACGTCATCACCACCGCGCCGGTCAGGATGTTGCCCAGGCACAGAAGGGCGGCCAGCCCGAGCGTGAACCCGGCGAAGACGTGGGCGAACGCCCAGGCGAGGGCCCGCCGTACGCCGGGAGGCCCGTCGTCGGGAACGCCGAGCAGCTTGGCGGCCCGCCGCCGGTGCAGGCCCGCCCAGCCCCGCGCCGCTGGCGGCGCGAGCAGCACCGGCAGGGCGAGCGCTGTGAGTACGGCGGTGGCCAGCGTGCCCAGCAGGTAGACCGAGCCGGAGAACGCACGGTCGCGCATGGGCACCTCCCTCTCCCCGTCGAGGACTACAGCGGGCTGTAGTAACGCGCCTGCGGCCCGCTGTATCGTGCCGCACGGCCAGCCGAAATAGCGTACTCGATCATGAAAGCGACATTTCCCCTTGCTCTGATCGTCCTGTCCGCCGCCTTCGCGCTCCCGGCCAGAGCCGACAGCGGCCCGCTCGACTGGAAACCCTGCTCCCAGGGCGACCCCATCGGCAAGGAGCTCGACCGGGCGGGCGCCCGGTGCGTCGAGCTCACCGTGCCGCTCGACCACTCCAGACCGGCCGGCCGTACCATCAAGCTCGCGCTGTCCCGCCTGCCCGCCACCGACCGCGCCCACCGCATCGGCGCCCTCGTCCTCAACAGCGGCGGGCCCGGCGAGAGCACGCTGGGCATGCCCCTGCAGATGCGCGCGGCCATGAAGGACGTCGCCGCCCGCTACGACCTCATCGGCCTGGACCCGCGCTTCGTCGGGCGCAGCACGCCGATCGACTGCGGCTGGCCGATCGGCATGTGGATCCGCTCGGCCGGTCCGACCCGCGCCCGGTTCGACCGGCAGGTGGCGGTGCAGCGCGACCTGGCCGAGCGCTGCGCCCGGCGCCACGCCGACGTGCTCCCGTACGCCAACACGCGCGACACGGCCCGCGACATCGACCTCGTGCGCCGCGCCCTGGGGGAGCGGCGGATCTCCTTCTTCGGCGTCTCCTACGGCAGCTACCTGGGCGCGGTCTACACCCAGATGTTCCCCGGCCGCACCGACCGCGTGGTCATGGACAGCGCCGGGGATCCGCGCACGTGGGGCCCCAGGGCGATGCGGGGCGGGGAGGACGAGGCGGAACGCGCGCTGAGCGGCTGGGCGAAGTGGGCCGCTGAACGGCACGGCACCTACGGCCTCGGTGACACCCGCGCGGCCGTGCTCGCCACCGTGAACAAGATCGTTGCGCGGAAAGGCCCCCTGCGCGTCGGATCGCACGAGGTGGACAGCCAGACGGTTCCGTACATCCTGTCCATCGGACCGGGCGACGACCGCCCCGCGGCCCGCGCGGAGTTCGCCGCCACCGTCCGTACCCTGAACGAGGCGGCGCACGGCCGCCCCGCCGTACCAGGCCCGCAGCTCGAGGGATTCCTCAGGTTCGTCCTGACCAGCGCGGGCTCCCCGCTCGTCAGCCCGACCGCCGCGATCGTCTGCGGCGACCGCGCCGCGCCGCGCGACCCCGGCGTCTACTGGAACGACGTCCAGCGCAGCCGTACCCGCCACCCCCTCTTCGGCCCCCTCAAGAACACCATCTGGCCCTGCGCCTTCTGGCCGAACCGGCCGCGCGAGCCCCTCACGGTGATCGGCAACTCCACCCCCGCGCTGATCCTCTCCTCCACCGGCGACACCGCCACCACCTATGAGGGCAGCAGGGCCATGCACCGGGCGCTGACCGGCTCCCGCCTGCTCACCCTGCGCGGCGCCACCGCACACGGGATCTATGGCGAGTACGGCAACGCCTGCGTGAACACCAAGGTCAACGCCTACCTGGCCACCGGAGCCCTCCCCGCGGACTCCGTTTGCACTCCTGAACCGTAGGCTGTACGGTACAGCGTACGGCTTTAGTGAGGAGAACATTGTGAACATCCGGCCCTTCCGCCTCGAAACCGCCCAGGCCGACCTCGACGACCTGCGCGCGCGGCTCGACCGGGTGCGCTGGCCGGACGAGGTTCCCGGCCTCGGCTGGCAGTACGGAGTCCCGCTCGCCCACCTCAAGGACCTGGTCGAGCACTGGCGCACCGGCTATGACTGGGCCCGGGCGCAGGACGAGCTGAACCAGCACGACCAGTTCGTCACCGACATCGACGGGCAGTCCGTCCATTTCCTGCACATCCGCTCCGCCAGCCCCGACGCCCTGCCCCTGCTCGTCACCCACGGCTGGCCGAGCTCCCCGCTGGAGTACCTCGACGTGATCGAGCCGCTCAGCCGCGACTTCCACCTGGTCATCCCGTCGCTGCCCGGCTACGGGCTGTCCGGTCCGACCGCGGAGATGGGCTGGGGCTCCACCCGCATCGCCAAGGCCTGGCTGGAACTCATGGGCCGGCTCGGCTACCAGCGCTTCGGCGTGCAGGGCGGCGACTGGGGCACCTGGATCTCGCGCGAGGTCGGCGTCCTGGCCCCGGAACGGGTCGTCGGCATGCACGGCAACGGCATCATCTGCTTCCCGATCGGCGCGCCCGGCGAGTTCGACGGCCTCAGCGAGGTCGAGCAGGAACGGCTGGCCTTCCGCGAGCGGTACATGGGCGAGCAGTACGGCTACAAGCTCATCCAGTCCGCCAGGCCGCAGACCTTCTCGTACGGCATGGCCGACTCGCCGGTCGCGCTGCTGGCCTGGTTCGCGAGCGTCTACCACGAGTGGAGCGACCGCGACATCGACGCCGACCGCCTGCTCGGCACGGTCATGCTCTACTGGCTGACCAACACCGCAGGTTCGGCCGCCCGCTCCTTCGTCGAGACGCCCGACACCGACCAGGACACCAGCGTGGAGTGGGAGCTCAAGCCGGCCACCGTACCCACGTCGATCTCGGTGTTCCCCAAGGACATCCTGCGGCCCATCCGCCGCTTCGCCGAGCGCGACAACAACATCGTGGGCTGGGTGGAGCACGAGCGCGGCGGCACGTTCGCCGCGCTGGAGCAGCCGGAGGCGTTCGTCACCGACGTACGAGCCTTCTTCACCAGCCTGTGAAGCCGCCCGTCACGCCTGCGCGGTAGCGCGCAGGGAGACGTCCAGGCTGCTCATGAGCTGTGCGACCCGGTTCTTCGCCGTCGGCGCGAGGGGGTAGCGAGAAAGCACGGAGATCAGTTCCGGAGTGGCCCGCTGACGGGCCTGTTCGATCAGCATGGCTCCGACCGTGGGGTCGTCGCCCGCGTTCAGCTCGCCGATGCGAGCGGCGCTCGCGGCGGCCCGCAGGATGTGGCCGACCTGGGTGGCCTGCGAGATCGGGTGCAGATAGGCGGCGGAGGCGGCGTCACCGGCACACCGCGCGGCGAGGCGGGCCACTTCGGCGCCCGCCTCCTTCGCGGCTCGGTGCGCGTCCAGCGAGGTGGTGCGCTGCAGTTTGGTCCTTCTCGCACCGTTGACGAACTCCCACGCGGCATCCAGCGCGGCGCGCGGACGCGGGTCGTCGGGAACCGCCGCTTCGAACACGGGCAGGACGTCCTGGGCGCTCTCCGCCACGTAGCGCGCGACGACGCGCAGCTCGTCCATGGTCAGCTCGAAATCGCCGGAAACAACGGTCATGATCTCGATCCTCCCATCATTTACAGGCGACCGAAACAGCGTTTCCAGGCTCCCCGCGATTTCCGGGGAGTTAGAGAGACCTGGCTTGCTTGATCGTTGATTTCGATGCAATGTGAGCACTTGGTGCCATTGTCGTCGGCGGTGGGAGTGGCGCCTTTCGGTGAGGGGAGGCTGCCGAGTTCGGGGCTTGGCCTGGTATTCGCCAGGAAGTCCCTGGTTTTCTGTGCCCATTGTCGGCTGCGGGGGATTTCTTTTGTTTGTGCGCGGCTCCGTGCTGCGCGAATTCATTCTGCGGGCTTGAAAAGGCGAGGAGTCCGGCGATGCAGAACAAGAACCTGGTGAAGGTCTACAGCGACCGCGAGTACATCGCGACCACGATGGTGCGGCACGACGGGAAAGTGGTGGCCTTCGCGGTCGACGCCGACCGCAGGATCCACTACACCGTCCTCGGCCTGGACCAGGCCGACCGGGCGCGCGGAGCGCTCGACGCGGCGTACTGGAACAACGATCCCCAGCCGCTGCCCTTCCCCGCCGAGATCGTCGACGTGGCCAGGAACTCCCCGGTGGGGGTCATTCCGACGGTGAAGAAGATGGGCGGGGACGAGGTCACGCCCCCCGACACGCTGCTTACGGGGGAGAGCGACCCGTTCCTGTCGACGACGGCTCGCCTGACCGCGGCCGCCCCGATCCACGCCATGTCCGACGGCCGCCACATCCTGGTGTTCCGGCAGTCCGTGGCCGCCGGCGAGCCGGGCTCGGTGTACGCGCTGACCGGCGGCCTCTTATCGGGCAACGCCGGCCATCCGCGCCTGCTCAACGGGGTCGCGACGGCGCAGACGGACGGCTCCCTGCTGTGCGACCGGTTCGTCCTGGTCGGCTCGGAGCTGCGGCCGGTCGTCGAGGTGCGCTACCAGCGCAGCCGCAGCAGGACCAGCCCCGCCTCGGGCGGCGACACCCTGGGGACCCGCGACATGGAGGGGCGGCTGTTCCACGAGCCGACCCAGAAGTTGTCGTTCGTGCGGAAGCTGATCGAAGGCAGGTTCACCGTCCTGCTCCTGCCCACCGCGGTGCAGGGGGTGTCGCGCTGGCAGATCTTCGCCGTCGAAGGCTCCTGCGTTTACAGCTACAACCTGGAACAGGGCGCCGACGGCCTGTTCAACGCCGAGGGCAGCCAGTTCTACACCAGCCCCGACCCCAAGTTCGCCGGCTCGGTGCTGGAGCGGGCGCCCGGCATGGACTCCCACACCGGGCGGGCGCTGGTGCCGGTGCTTCCCCCGCGCGACCAGGCGGGCACCGCGCTGCGCTTCAACGGCGCCAAAACCTGCCCGGTGCTCGGAGGCAACGCGGGCAGGGCCGCACCCGCCGGGCCGTACACGATCGAGGTGTGGGTCAAGCCCACCGTGGCGGCCAAGAGCGTCATCGTGGGCCGCATCGGCGATGCCGCGACCCTGTCCCTGTCCGTCAAGCTGGGACTGACCGCCGACGGCAAGCTCGAGTTCGTCCACGGTCCCGACACCGCCGTGGCGGGCTCGCCGATGCCGCTGGGCGTGTACTCCCACGTGGCGGCCGTGTTCGACGGGGCGCGGATGCGGCTGTTCCTCAACGGGGCGCAGGTGGCCGCCCAGCCTTCGACGGCCGTGGTGCCGTGCACGTCCGCGCTGCAGATCGGCAAGGGCATGCTCGCCGGGCTGAGGGTCTACGACCAGTTCACCGGCGACATCGACGAGCTGCGGGTGTGGAGTGTCGCCCGCACCGACTTCGCCGACAGAGAGCGGCGGCCGAGTGGCGACGAGCCCGGCCTGTTCACCTATTTCCGCTGCGACGAGGGCATGGGCATCAAGCTGAACGACCGGACCGCGAACGGCTTCAGCGCCAACATCAGCATCCGCACCGACATCCTTGGCGCCAGCCCGGCCTGGGTGACCTCGGACGCGCCCCTCTACGACGGCCCGGGGGTGGTGCGGTCCTTCTTCACCATGGTCGGGCGAACGCCTGCCTCCGCCCCGGCAGCGACGCTGTTCTACCAGCAGGAGCCCGTGGTGACCGGCTACGGGACCTCCGCCGCCCAGGAGAAGCGGCAGGGACGCGTGCTGCTGGCCTTCGCCACGTCGGGTCCGCCGCCCCAAGGGCAGCCGGCCGGCCGCTTCTTCGTGACCGCTTTGGACCTGGCGGTCTCGCAGGACGGCAGGCTGGCCGCCCTGCCGGAGGTCATCGACCTGGCCTGGGTCGGGAAACCCGGCTCCACGGCCGGCCTGGAGCAGCGCCAGGCCGCCGAGGCCGCCGTGACCGAGGCACGCGGCCGCTACTACACCGACAAGGCGCTGGCGGACGAGCTGATCTCCACCAGCGCCCGCCTGGCCGGCATCCATGACACGCTGCACGGCGGGGTGCCCGGGTTCACCCTGCACGACCTCAACAAGAACATCCTCGGGCCGGCCAGGGCGAGGGAGCGCGAGTGGGAGCGTGCCCTCCTCGTCGAGGCCCAGTACCACTTCGACCGCTTCCAGGAGCAGGACGCCGCCAGGCGCCGGTTGGGCGCCGACCTGGCCGCCCTGACGGCGGCGCAGGACGCGCTGGCGACGCTGACCGGCGGCCTGCAGGGCGGCGCCGGAGAGGTCCTGCCGATGCCCTCGGTCTGCGTGGACCGCCGGGGGCTGAACGTGCTCGGGGCGGTGCTGGCCTTCGCCTGGACGAACGATTCGCCCTCCCTGCTGGACAGCTCGGCGGGGGAGGTGGTGCTGTACTTCCGCGGCGGCGCTGGTGAGTTCTTCGCCGCCTACTATCCGGCCACCGTCTCCCCCGCCGTCAAGCAGCTCAAGGTCGCCGACGGGGCGATCCGGTTCACCAGCCGCGAGATCTCGGCGGCTCTGACCGACTTCTCGGTGAAGGTGAGCGCGGCAGGCTCGGGGACGTGCACGGTGACCGTGTCCAAGGGGACGGTGACGGAGACCTACACGAACGTGCCGCAACGCGCCGACCACCTGGCCGCCGTGCTCAACGGGCCGGTGCAGGGCGCGGATCTGGGCACGCTCATGGCGGTCCAGGACAAGGTCGTGCTGCTGGTGGAGCCGCTCCTCATCACGCTGCCGCCCGGCTCGGCGATCGCGGTGGGGGAGGAGGTCCGCACGATCGCCACGTCGCAGGTGGGCTCGCCGCAGCTCACCCTGACCGCCGGCGGCCTGACCGCCAAGCCGGGCGCCAAGGTGCGCAAGGCGATCTACGACTACACCCAGGCCTCCTGCAGCACCCCGGCAGTCTCGCTGGCCAGCGGATCGCTCCTGGTCAGGGCCGACGCCGGAGCCGCTGTCGCGCCGGTGGCCGACGGCACCGCCACCGATGTCCGCGGGCCGCTCGTCCCGCGCTGGCAGGGTGACGCGCCAGGGCGCGCCTTCTCCTTCGACGCCATCGCCCAGCACCGCCTGGAGATCTCCGACGTCTCCAAGCTGGCCAAGCTCGCCGCGCCGGGAGACATGGCGATCGAGGCCTGGGCGTTCCCGACCTTCGTCGACGGGCCGGTCCGGGTGCTGAACACCGACCTGGGCAACAACTCCCGCTACTCGCTCGGCCTGGACAAGGCGCCGCTGCCGTCGGGCAAGAGCGGCTACGTCCTGCTGGCCGGGGTCAACGACCAGGTCGTGCGCGGCACCGAGCCGTTCGCGCTGGAGGAGTGGGCGCACCTGGCCGTCTCGTTCAAGCAGAGCCGTGCGATCGCCATGGACGGCAGCGGTCACCTCAACGCGGGCGGGGCAGGCGGCCTGGACCTCGTCGACGACCTCACGATCGAGGCGTTCGTGAGCCTGGACACCCTGGGCTTCAGGCAGGGCCTGGTGGGCAAGGGCGCGATGGGCGCCGGTCTCCGCCGCGCCGTGCCGTACAGCCTGTATGTCGAGGCCGACGGGCAGCTCGCCTTCGGCTTCGAGGCCGGGTCCGGCGGCGACGGGCAGCAGAAGACCTACCTGTCGGGGGCCTTCCTCAAGCCCAAGGAGTTCACCAAGGTCGCGGTCACCCGCAAGAACCCCACCGGCATCTCGGGCTCGGTGGAGATCTGCTTCTACGTCAACGGCAAGATCGTGGGCAACGTCCACGAGTACGGCGGCGCCAAGCCGGTCGGCAACGACTCTCCCGTCCACCTCGGCAGCCACCAGGTGGGAAAGGAGACGTTCGGGCTGCGCGGCGTGCTGACGGAGGTGCGGATCTGGTCGGTGGCCAGGAACTCCAAGCAGATCGCCGTGCCGATCACCAAGAAGGCCACCGGCCTGACCGCGTGGTGGACCTTCTCCGAGTCCAGGGGCACCCAGACGGCCGACCTGTGCGACGCCTACCCGGCCACGTTGTCGGCGGTCACCCGCGTCGCCACCCCCGACCCCGAGGGCAACGAGTTCACCTTCTACCGCAACGGCGTCCCCACCCCCGCCAAGCTGGTCACCGACCCGGGAAGCCGGCTGATGCAGGTGAAGAAGAGCCCCGCGCACAGCGCCGTGGCCGCACGCAAGCTTCCGACGGGGTACGGCGAGGCGTACACGGGTGACCTGGACGAGATCCGCGTGTGGCGCAGCGCCCGCACCCAGGAGCAGATCCTGGACAACATGTTCGGCCGCATCCGCGGCGACCGGCAGGACCTGCTCGCCTACTATCCCTTCGGCATCGAGGACACCGCGGCCGGAGCGCAGGTGCACGACGCGGGCCTGGGCGGCAACCACCTGACCCAGTCCACGCCGGCCCCGAGGATCGTGCTGTCCAGCGCGCCGATCTCCTCCGACACCGCCGAGGTGCGTTCGGCGCTGACCGGCCTGCGCAGCCCCTTCCACACCACCACCACCCGCACGCCTGCCGCCACCGAGTACGGCGACGTCCAGCAGAACGCCGAGGGCATGACGTTCGGGGTGATGAAGCGCGCCTACTCCTACCTGCAGCCGAGGAAGTGGGTGCTGGTCACCGGGTACAAGGTCGGCGAGCTGACCACCACGTGGGTGGGTCAGGCGCAGTTCGACCCGCAGCTCATCGGCTACATCGAGGGCGCCCCGCCGGTCCCCTCGGAGAACCTCGTCACCAGCGGGAGCGACTACAGCAACGCCTCGTCCGTCGCGTTCGTGCAGGCCGACAACGTCGTCAACACCCTGTCCTCGCAGAAGGAACACAGCATCGACACCTCGGTGAAGTTCTCGTTCGACATGGCGTGGAAGAGCGACGTCATGACGGTCCAGGCGCCCCTGGGTGTCGGCACCGCCACCCCCGCAAGCTCGACCGCCTACGAATACAACATCAACACCCAGTTCGACTTCTCCAACAGCTGGAGCAACGAGGCGCGGGTCTCCCAGGGCACCAACACGACCCGCACCAGCAAGGTCGAGCTCACCGGCGGCTGGGAGGACCCCGACGCGCGCCGTCAGGTCAACCCGGCCGCCGGGCGGCGCTGGGTCCCGGCCAACACCGGCTTCGCCGTCGTGCAGTCGGAGACCGCCGACCTCTACGCGCTGCGGCTGGTCCACAGCGGCGCCCTGGTCGCCTACCGGATGCTGCCCAGCCCCGGCATCCCCCGCGACTGGAACCTCATCCCCTTCCCGATCAACCCCCGCTACACCAAGCAGGGCACCCTGGACGGCTTGGTCGGCTTCGCCGAGCAGGGCACGGCCAAGGAGCTGCGGCCCTTCGCCGACCCCCACTTCCCCAACGCCGCCGACGGCCTGCGCGGCGAGTTCAGCTACTACCGGCCGGGTGAGGCCTACCGGCTCAAGAAGCGCATCCAGCGCGAGGAGCAGCAACTGCAGAGCTTCTACGAGTCGGTCTCCACCGAGACCCACGCTCCCGACCTCACTCGCGCCCAGGCCGCCAAGGTGCTCAACGGGATGATGGGCGGCACCGGAGCGGAGATCGAGCCAGGCGTCAACCGGGAGGCGCTCAGGAACGCCACCCGCTCAGCCTCTCGGCGCAACATCGCCAACACCTACGTGTGGACCGCCGCCGGAGGATTCTTCGCCGAGACCACCGGCACCACCGACCAGGTCACCGAGACCGTCACCGGCTCCTACTCCTTCAACGCCACCATCGGCGGCCACTTCGCGGTCAGCTTCGACGTCGTCGGGACAGGCTGCAAGTTCGGCGTGGAGGCGTCGTTCGGCACCGGATACAGCGTCACCCGCAGCAAGTCGAAGGACGCTACCAGGACCTTCAGCCTCGACGTCAACTGCGCCCCAGGGCGCCAGCTCCAGCGCTTCGAGGGCGACACCCCGCTGTTCGACAAGGACGGCAAGCCCGCCCTGGTGCCCGGCCGGGTCGACGCCTACCGGTTCATGAGCTTCTACCTGGACACCAGCACCGACAACTTCGAGGACTTCTACGGTAAGGTCATCGACCCCGAGTGGCTGGAGCGCAGCACGGAACCCAACGCTCTGGCGCTCAAGCGGGCCCGCCAGAGCGACCGCAAGCCGCCCTGCTGGCGCATCCTGCACCGTGTCACCTTCGTCAGCCGGGTCCTGCCCACCACCCCCGGCGCCAAGCCGTCCCTGCAGCAGGTCATGGCCACGCAGAAGATCACCAGCACCTACGCCCTGGTCAAGCGCCTGGAACCCTACCTGGGCACCTCCATCGGCAACCCCACCGACCTGACCGCCAAGGCCAAGTCCGTCATCTCCGAGCACTTCCCGGCGTTCGTCCCCTACATCAACGACATCGCCGTCCTGCTCACCGACTACTACCTCACGACGGAGTCCACCGCTTCCGGTACCTCCGTCGCCTCGGTCGCCTCCCCGCCCGCATCCACCGCTCCTGCCCTGCCGCCCGTCCCCACCCGCGCCCACATCGTGGCTGGGCACATCGAGAAGGTCCTCGACATCGCCCAGTCGTCACTCGCCGACGGCGGGCAGGTCGTGATGTCGACCTGGGTCAGCGGCGCCAACCAGAAGTTCTCCCTGAGCCCGGTCGGCGACGGCTACTACGCCATCATCGCCAAGCACAGCGGGAAGGCGCTGACCGTCACCGGGGCAGGCACCGTGAACGGCACCGGGGTGCAGCAGCGGGGGTGGGAGGCGACCGACCATCAGAAGTTCAGGCTCGTTCCGAAGGGCAACGGGTCCTTCGGCATCCTGGCCAAGCACAGCGGGCTGGCGTTGACCGTTTACAGCGCGCTGCAGACGGACGGCGCGGCGATCCAGACGTGGGACTGGGTGGGGTCGGCCCACCAGAGCTGGCAGCTCCGCGCCATGGACGACAGCACCTGGTAGGGCGGGGCATCCGCCCTACAGGGTTGTCTTGAGCAGGGTCTCGACCCGGGCCGCCTCGGTTCTGTCGCCGCTCTGGAGGAAGAGGGCGAGCGCCTCGTGCAGGCGATCGCGGTTGCCCTCCACCTCGCCCAGGACGGTCAGTGCCAGGCCCATGGCGAAGGCGAGATCGAGCTTGCGGCCCAGCTCCAGAGCCAGATGCGCGTACTCGACGGCCTGCTCCGTCTCCTCGACGGCCAGGTGGGCGGCCGCCAGCCTGGCCAGGGTGAGGGCTTCCCACATGGGTTCCAACACGGCACGGTGCAGGGTGAGGGCCTCGGTCAGCAGCTCGATCGCCGGACGCGGCCGCTCGGCGATCACCATGACGACGCCTGCCTGGAACAGCGCGAACGCCAGGTTGCTCTCGTCGTCGAGGGCGCGGCCGAGTTCGACCATGCGCTGCGCCGCGCGCGTCGCCGGTTCGTGCTCTCCGGCCGCGGCCAGGATGCGGGCCTGGAGGGCGAGCGCACCGGACTCTCCGTACGGATCACCCAGCTCGCGGAACAGGGTCAGCGCCTGCTCGCTCTGGCCGATCGCCTCCGAGCTGTGGCCCTGGCGGCGGGAGATGTTGGCCAGCTGGTACAGGGCGCAGGCCCGCAGGAACGGCATGTCCTGGTCGTGGATGACGGGGACGGCCCGCTCCAGCTCGGCCCTGGCCTGGTCCAGCTCGTCCCTGAAGGACAGCAGCAGGCCGCGCTGGACCCTGGAGAACGCCTCGCTGGCCGGGTCGGCGCTCAGGACGGCGCCGTCCGCCAGCGCGCGCAGGGTCGGGTCGACCTCCTGCCAGTAGGGGAGGAGTTCCATCAGCATCTGGGCGACGTACATCAGCTCGGCGGCCAGGCGCAGCGCCCTGCCTCCTGGCGTGCGTGCTGCCTGGCGGCTGACGGCGAGCAGGCCCTTCAGCTCTGCCCGCGTCCAGTCGTAGACGTCCTGGGACGTCTTGAGGGGGATGCCGGGCACAGCGCTGCCGGTCAGGTGGTCCTCGATGGGCGACTTGGGGTTGACGACGCGGGCCCCGGCGAGCGCCGTGCTCAGGGAGAAGCCGAGCGCTCGTTCCAACGCCTGCTCGCGTTCCTGGTCGGGCTGCTGGCGGGCGTAGGCGCGCAGCAGGTCGTGATGGCGGTAGCGGCCGGCGGTGGCCGACTCCAGCAGGCTGAGGTCGACCAGGGACTCCAGGAGGTCGTCCGCCTCGTAGGCGTCGAGGCCGAGGATCGCGGCGGCGGTAGGCAGGGACAGGTCGGGACCGTCGGGGACGGCGGTCAGGCGGAACGCGCGGGCCTGGCCGGGGGTGAGCTGGCGGTAGGACAGCTCGAAGGTCGCGTCGACGGCCAGGCTGCCGGAGCGCAGCGCTTTGAGCCGGTTGTGCTCGTCGGCCAGCCGGTCGGCCATGGATTCCAGGCTCCACGCGGGCCGGCTGGCCAGCCGGGAACCCGCCACCCTGAGGGCCAGCGGCAGGTGACCGCACAACTCTGCCAGCCGTACGGCTTGCGCGGGCTCCGCCGCACTCCGGTCGGCGCCGATGATCTTCGCCAGGAGGGTCAGCGAGTCCGCGGGCGGCAGGAGTCCCAGGTCGACGCCCTGCACGTTGACCAGGTCGTAGAGCTTGGCCCTGCTGGTGACCAGGACGCCGCAGGTCGGGCTGCCCGGCAGCAGGGGGAGCACCTGCTGCGCGTCCCGGGCGTTGTCGAGCAGGAGCAGGATCCGCCGCCCGGCCAGCGTGGAGCGCCACAGCGCGGCTCGGTCGGCCTGCTTGTCGGGGATGCCGTCGTCGGCGACGCCCAGCGCCCGCAGGAGGGTGGCCAGCGCGAGGGAGGGGTCGGTCGGTGCGGTGCCCGTGCCGTGCAGGTCGACGTGGAGCTGCCCGTCCGGGTACTGCTCCCGCACCAGGTGGGCGACCTGGACCGCCAGCGTCGTCTTGCCCACCCCGCCGATCCCGGACAACGCGGACACCGCGACCGTCCGGCCCTCGGCCAGTGCGCCGATCAAGGCTTGGATCTGCTCCTCGCGGCCGGTGAAGTCGGCTGTGGCGGCAGGCAACTGCTCGGGGACCGCGGTGGGGAGAAGCTGCTCCCGCAGGCCGCGCAGATCCTCGCCCGGGGCGAGGCCGAGGTCCTCGTCCAGCAGCCGTTCGACGGCGTCGAACACCGCCAGCGCCTCCGCCCGGCGGCCGCAGGCCACCAGGGCGCGCATGAGCAGCGCCCGCACCGTTTCCCGATACGGCGCCTGCGCCACCAGTGCGGTCAGCTCCGCGACCGCCTCGTCCGGCCTGCCGCGATCGATGTCCCGGGCGCAGGCGGCCTCCACCGCGGCCAGCCTGCCCTCGTCCAGATGCGCCCGTCGCGCCGCGCCGTACCCGCCGGGCAGATCGGGCAGCGGCTCGCCGTTCCACAGCGCCAGCGCCTTCCGGTGCTCATCCGCGCCGACCAGGTCGCGGAAGCGGGCCAGATCGGTGCCCACTCCGGAGAGCGCGTAGCCGCCGCCCAGCGACACCAGGCGGTCGTGCCCGAGCACGGCGCGCAGCCGGGAGACGTACAACCGCAGCATCGCCACCGCGCTGGGCGGTGGCTCCTGGCCCTCCCAGAGGATCTCGATCAGTTGCCCCCGCTGCACCGGGCGGCCCTCCGACAGGACCAGCGCGCAGAGCAGCGCCCGCTGCTGTGGCGGGCCGAGATCGACCTCCACCCCATCCCGCCAGGCCCGCACCGGACCAAGAACAGCGACCTGAACCCCCGTAGCACTCACGGTGAAGAGTACCGCGGTGGCTGTTACGTCCGTCGAAGGATGTAGCGCGATCTCCTCAAGGGGCAGGACGCCTTCCTGGCCGGGCGTGACTACGTTTTAATTACTCGGTTCGCCTAATTTCGGTGTGAAAAGGGATTTGTCATGTCTTCTGCTCGTAAGGCGCTCCTCGCTGGTTCGATCACCTTTGTGGTGGGGCTTGCGCTGTGGCTGTTCGGTCTTGATGTGGAGATCGTTGTCTTCACGCCCTCCAAGCTGGGCGTGGTCCTGATGGTCGTGGGAGGGGTGGAGTTCCTGTACGGGGTCTACAAGAGCGTGCGCGGCGACGACGCGGCGCGCGACTGACCCCCGCCTGCGGCAGGCGTGATCATGTAGGGTGCCGGTCAGGATTTTTCGTGACATAACACCTGGAGACATCCCGCGTGAAGAAGCTTCTGGCAAGCGCAGTCCTGACCTCGGCCCTCATCGCCCTCCATCCCGTGAGCGCGGAGGCGACCCCAGCCCCTGCCGGCAGCACCATCGCGCTAACAGCCGCGTCACCCGCGCGGGCCGAGATCGCGATCAAGGGCGTCTTCCAGGCCACGGACCACTGGTGCGCCCCGGCGTCGGGCGCGATCGCCCTGCGCACGCTCGGCATCAAGGTCAGCCAGACCACCCTGGCCAGGAAGATGCGGACCACCAAGGACGGCACGCTCGCCGACAACATCCTCCGGGTGCTGAACGCGTACTCCAAGGACACCGGATACACCTACGTCCCCGCAGCGGACGTCTACAGCTCCAAGCGTCTGGGCCAGCGGATCGCCCACAGCGTCGGCACCCTGGGCAAGGCCGTTCCCGTCCAGGTCTTCCTCGACCGGCTGCCCTGGTACAGGGACGTCGACTTCGGCAGGAAGGACGTCGGTCACGTCATGATCGTCAACGGTTATGACAAGCGGGCGAAGACCTTCACCGTCTGGGACCCCAACAACTACACGGGTGACGGCGGCGAGCACCGCATCACCTGGGGACAGCTCGCGAAGGCCACCTTCTCCACCAACCCCGTTTCCGGTTACAGCCGCTGGGGCCTCTACCAGCCCGTCAGGAAGTAGCCGGCGCTCTGCGCGCGGCGCTGCGGATCAGCAGGATGCTCAGCACGAGCAGCCACACGATGATCAGTACCCGGGAGAGTATGGTCACGACCAGGAGGGCGGTCTTGAACGCGCTCCCGGAGGTGTCGGTCAGTTCGTCGATCAGCGCGAGCGTCATCGACACCGTGAACAGGAAACCGCCGATCGCTCCCAGGACCCCGGTCACCAGGTTCGCCCGCCAGGCCAGGAGCGCGGTGCCCGCGATCACCGCACCCAGCAACATGGCCGAGCCGTAGGGCATGAGGACGAGAGGCGGGTCCTCGTCGGACCCGAGAGCGGCCCAGAGCAGGAAGACGCCCCCCAGCGGAAGCGTCATGAACGAGGTGATCATGGCGCCGAGGTTGTAGCCGCGTACGGCTACGCCGATGACGGGGATCAGCAGGAACATGGCGACCACGGAGATCCCCGGGCTCATGAACAAGGTGAAAGCCAGGATCCCCGCGATGGGCAGCGTCGCGATCGCCAAAGCCAGACTCGGCGGTCGCCGCCGAGCCACCTGAGGCGCGGTGCCAAGGCCGTTCAGAACGTACGGCCCAGCCCCGTAAGGCGCCGGTGGGGCAGCTCCATGAGGGCCCGAGCCGGGACCGTTGAAGACCGGTGGGGCCATCTGCTGACCGGCGTGTGCGGGCGTCGCCGCGGCGTCGGGCATCATCAGTGTCCGTGGTGGTCCCGGCCACGCCGTGGCGGGAGCGCTCTGCCCCGTCAGCGCCGCCAGCAGTTCGTCCGCGCTGGGCCGTACAGCAGGGTCCTTGGCCAGGCAACCGGCCACCAGCCCGCGCAAGCCGTCCGGCACCCCGGCCAGATCCGGCTCGTGGGTCAGGATCGCGTGCATCATGGCGGGCATGGTGTCCGCGCGGAAAGGCTGCTGCCCGGTCGCCGCGTAGATCATCGTGCTCGCCCAGCTGAACAGGTCGGCTGCCGCCCCCGCCGTCCCGGCGAACTGCTCGGGCGCCATGAACGCCGGTGTTCCCATGACGCTGCTGGTCGCCGTCATCTCCACCGCTCGTGCGATCCCGAAGTCGATCACCACCGGCCCCTCTGGCCCCATGATCACGTTGGTGGGCTTGAAGTCGCGGTGGACGATGCCCGCGCGATGGATCGCCGCCAGCGCGGTGAGCGTCGTGACCGCGAGCCGCTCCAGGCCGTTGCCCGAGCGTGGCCCCTGCTCCCGCACCAGCTGTGCCAGGCAGGGGCCCGAGACGAACTCGCTGGCGATGTAGGGCCGGTCGTCGGCCACTCCGACCGCCAGCACCCGCGCGGTGCAGAAGGGCGCGACCCGCCGGGCGGTGTCGGCTTCCTGCGTGAAGCGGCGCAGGGCGGCAGGCTGACCGGCGAAGGAGGTGTGCAGCACCTTGACCGCCACCTTGCCCCCGGTGGGGTCCTCCGCGAGATACACCGACCCCTGTCCGCCCCGGCCCAGAACCCCGCTCAGCCGGAAGTCGTCGATGTGCCGTGGGTCTGAGGGCGCTAAAGGCTGCACGAACTACGACCATAAGGGATCAAGTCTCCATGTCACAGGTCCGCACCGAAGTTCTGCCTTCACTAGCGCAGCCTATCGAATATCGATAGATTATGATCGTAAATCGATCGAAGGAGAGCCAGTGGGAGCGTTGACCGTGCGTGCGTTGCGCGTCGTGCTCGTGGGGGTGCTCGCCAGCACCGTCTTCGTCCAGGCGGTGATGCTGTGGGTGCTGATCAGCGGAAGCGACCCGGAGGACGGGTCGTTCCCTCTGACCCCGGTCCGCGTGATCGTGATCCTGGGCATCGTGGCCGCCCAGGTCATCGTGGTCTGCGTATGGCGGCTGGTGACGATGGTGCGGCGCGGAACCGTGTTCTCCCACGCCGCCTTCCGGTACGTGGACATCGTGATCGGCGCGATCGCTGCGGCCGCGTTGCTGTGGTTCGTGCTCACGGCCGTCCTGGCGCCAGAGCATGACGACAGCCCGGGCATCACCGTCATCATGGGCGGCATCGGTCTGGCAGCCCTGGGAGGTGCGCTCGTCGTGCTCGTGCTGCGGATGCTGCTCGCCCAGGCCGTCGCGCGCGACGTCGAGGCGACGCGGCTGCGGAACGAGCTGGAAGACGTGATCTGATGCCGATCATCGTCGACATCGACGTGATGCTGGCCAAGCGGAAGCTGTCCGTCGGCGAGCTCGCCGAGCGCGTCGGGATCACCCCCGCCAACCTGGCGGTGCTCAAGAACGGCCGCGCCAAGGCGATCCGCTTCACGACGCTGAACGCGCTGTGCGAGGTCCTCGACTGCCAGCCGGGAGACCTGCTGCGCTTCGAGACCGTGGACCTCATGTGACTGGCGTCACTCTTGGGTGCCGTTCCGCGCCTGACTAGACTCCCCATTGGGGGCACCAATGGGGAAGAACGATGATTTATCGGCGTTTCTTGCCGACCACACCGACCACCTGGCACGGACGGCCTACCTGCTCACAGGCGATCACGGGGCAGCGCGTGAGCTGACCGTCCGCGCGCTGATCACCGTCGGGAAGCGCTGGCCGCGCTGGTACCGGCCCGAGGACATCGCGCTGCGCGAGATCCTCCGCGACTACCTGACCACCCGGCCGCCCGTGCCAGAGGACTTCCCGCTGTCGGGCCGGTCCCCGTCCGAGCGTGCCGCGTTGGTGGCACGGTCGTACTGCGGGCTGCCCGACGCGGTGACGGTCGAGATCCCCGAGCTGTTCGCGGCCCTGCACCAGGAGTACGAGCAGGCCGACGAAGTGGACCTCGCGGCGCTGGCCGCCGCCCAGCCGCCGGTCGATGTGGCCGATGAGGTACTGCGGGCCGTACGCGGGAACCGCCGACGCAGGATCGCGCTGACCGTCGGCGCATCCGCCCTGTCGGCGGGTGTGCTGGCGGCGGCCGTAGCGGTCGAGGTAGTCATGGTGGCGGGGCGGACCTGGCCGACCCCCGCCGCCATGCCGGCAACGCTCAGCGAGCCGGTCGCCTACGCCTACCGGAGCCTCTGCGAGAAGGAGACGGACATACCCTGCCTGCAGTGGCGGTTGATCACCGTCTCAGGCAAGGAGTGGCGAGTCCCGGACGCCGCGTACGGCGACGAAAGCACCTTCCACATCACCCTCGACGGCACCCGCGTCGCCTACGTAGACACCGGCGGCCGCGCCGTGGCCAGGGACCTGACCACCGGCGTACGCAGGCCCGTCGGCTCTGGCCTGGCCGGTGAAGGCGCCTTCTTCGTCTCCTCGCGCAACGGTCGCTACATCGGCCTGAACTCCACCACCGAGTCGCGGTTCATGCTCGACCTCACCACCGGGGTCAGCACCCCTCTCCTCAGCGACGAGCTCATCGCGATCGACGACCAGGGCACCAGGTTCGAGACCGCGACAGAAGGCGGCACCACCACGCTGACCGCCGAGGACGTCGCAGAGGAGACCAGGTCGAGCGCGCCCCTCGCCCCGGGCCAGCTCGACAGCGGCGCCGTCCTGGCCCCCGACGGCCACACCCTGGCCGTCGTCTCCAAAGACCGCACCCTGATCACGATCGACGCCACCACCGGCAAGCCCACGGGCAACCCGATCGACCTGAACCCCGCGACCGGCGAGAAGGCCTACGCGGACCGCTGGCTCAACGGCGAGGAGGTGCTCGTCCGCATCTGGACCAAGGAGAACGAACGCTGCCTGGCGATCAACCCCATCACAGGCGCGATCCGCATCCACCGGCTGGACATGATCAACGCCTTCCTCGGCAAGCTGGACTGACGCTACTGTGCCGTCATGCTGATAGGGCGCCGTCCTGAGTGCGGGCGTTTGGGGGCACTGCTCGACGAGGCGCGCGAAGGCCGGAGCGGCGCGCTCGTCGTGCGGGGTGAGGCGGGGATCGGCAAGTCGGCCCTGCTCGACGACCTGGCGTCCGTCGCGGACGGGATGGAGCTGCTACGCGGGGTCGGCATCGAGACGGAGGCCGAGCTGCCGTTCAGCGGGCTGCACCTGCTCCTGCACCCGTTCGCGGATCGCCTCGACGTCCTGCCCGGCCAGCAGGCGGTCGCCATGCGGTCGGTGTTCGGCCTGGCCGAGGTGCCGGTGCGCGACCCGTTCCTCGTCGGCGCCGCCACGCTGACGCTGCTGTCGGATCTCGCCGCCCGGCAGCCGCTGGTGTGCCTGATCGACGACGCTCAATGGCTGGACCGCGCGTCCTCGGACGCGTTGCTGTTCGCGGCGCGCAGGCTCCACGAGGATCCGATCGTGATGGTGTTCGCCGTGCGCGACACCGCGCAGCCGTTCCCCACGCCGGGGATCGAGGTCATGCGGCTGGACGGGCTGGACCGTGACTCCGCCGCGGAACTGCTGGCCGCGTGCGCGCCCGAGCTGGCCGTACCGGTGCGTGACAGGCTCCTGGAGGAGGCGGGCGGCAACCCGCTGGCCCTGCTGGAGCTCTCCCGCGTCTCGAAGGAGGGTCCGGTCGCGCCGGTCGGCCCGCTGAGGGTCGCCGGACGCGTGCAGGACGCCTTCCGCGCCCAGCTCGAAGAGCTGCCCGCGGCCACCCGCCTGCTCCTCCTGCTGGCGGCGGCCGACGGCAGCAGCGAGCTCGACGTGGTCCTGCGGGCGGGCGCCGCCCTCGGCGTGTCACCCGTCGACCTCGGCCCCGCCGAGGAGGCCCGTCTCGTCGTCACGTCGGCCGACGAGATCACGTTCCGCCACCCGCTGATCCGCTCGGCGGTGTACCAGAGCGCCCCTCACCATCAACGCATCGCCGTGCACGGAGCCCTTGCCGGTGCGCTGTGGCTCGCGGCGGACTCCGACCGGCGCACCTGGCATCGGGCCGCAGCGGCCACCGGCCCGGACGACGAGGTCGCCGGGGAGCTGGAACACGCTGCCGAGCGGGCCAGGCAGCGCGGCGGCTCGGTGGCGGTGGCCGTGGCGTACGAGCGGGCGGCGCGGCTCAGCACCGGCCAGGAGGACAAGGCGCAGCGCATCGTCCGCGCGGCCCGCTCGGCCTACGACGGCGGCCGCCCGGAATGGGCGACCCGGCTGGCGACCGAGGCCGCCGCGCTGACCGGCAGGGCCGACGTCGTCGCCGAGGCCACCTACGTGCGCGCCCAGGTCGCCTACGAGAGCACCTCACCGGCCGCCGACGCCGCCCTGGCCCTGGAGGGCGCCACGCTGATCATCGGCAGCCATCCGGAGCGGGCGGTCTCCATGCTGACCGAGGCCGTGTGGGCGGCCCGCGACGCGTGCGCGCACGATCTCGTCAAGCGGGCCGTCGCCCGGTTGGAGACCGTACGGTTGCCCTCGGACGCGGCGCTGACGCCCGCGGTGGCGGCCTTGATCGGGTACGGCCGGCATGCCGACGGCGAGTTCGGCGCCGGGGTCGTGCCCATGCGCGCGCTGGTCGAGGCCGTCAGGGCCGGAACCGTCCAGGACTTCGTCGAGCGGGTCATCGCCGGATTCATGGGACTGCTCACCGCCGACGACGGGGCGGCGATCGACGTGCTGGAGTCGCTGGCGGCCGACGTCAGGGCGGACGGGTCGCTCGGCTGGCTGCCGTACGTGCTGGAACCGCTGGCCATCGGACGGCTGCTGCGTGGCGACTTCCGCGGCGCGCGGGCCGACCTCGCCCAGGGCATCTCGCTGGCCTCGGACATCGGCATGGGCATGCAGGTGACCGTACTGAGGGCCATCGCCGCCTGGCTGGAGGCCGTCATAGGCGACGCCGACGCGTGCCGTGCGCTGGCCGCCGAGGCGCGCGACCACGCTGACCTGCACCCCACCAACGCCGCCCTCGCCGCATGGGGTGTCGGGCTGCTCGATCTCGCCGAGGGACGCGCCGAGCAGGCGCTCGACGGGTTCGAGGAAGCCTGCGGAGGCCCCGCCCGGAACGATCTGCTCATCAGGGCCATACCCGACCACGTCGAAGCCGCCATCCGCACCGGACGCGCCGACCTGGCCCAGCGCCACCTCCCGGCTCTGGCGGCGTGGGCCGGGCACAACGACGTCGGCAGGGCCCTGGAGCTGCGCTGTCGGGCCCTGCTCACCGACGACGACCAGGCGGAACACCACTACCGCGCGGCGCTGCTGCTCATCCCCGACCGGCCCTACGACCTCGCGCGGACCAGGCTCGCCTACGGCGGCTGGCTGCGCCGCCAGCGCCGCCGCCCGGAGGCCCGCGCCGCCCTGGCGCAGGCGGAGGAGGCCTTCGCCAAGCTGGGCGCGGCCCGCTGGGCCGAGCGCGCCCGCACGGAACTGGCGGTCCTCGGCGACCGGCCCTCCGACCGCGCCCAGGCCGACGACCCGCTCCAGCGGCTGACCCCGCAGGAACTCCAGGTCGTACGGCTGGCCGCGGCCGGACTCAGCAACAGGGAGATCGCGGCGCGCCTCTACCTCAGCCCGCGCACCGTGGGACATCACCTCTACCGGGCCTATCCGAAGATCGGCGTGACCCGCCGGATGGAGCTCGCCAAGCTCGACCTGTGAGCCGGTATCAGTCGACCTACTTACTCGCCACCACGTCCGTCCCCCTCGGTGGCCTTGCCTGCGGCCCGCCGTACCCGTCGCCGCCCGTCCTGATCAGCGGTTCCGCCGGAGCAGTCGCAGGACCGATGCCCGCCCTGCCGTGCCGTACCTAGATTCGAGCCATCGAACCGACGGACGGAGACGACATGCTGCTGGAGAACAAGACCGCGGTGATCTACGGGGGCGGCGGTGACATCGGCGGGGCGATGGCGCGCGGCTTCGCCGCCGAGGGGGCGCGGGTCTTCCTCGCCGGCCGCACCCCGGGCAAGCTCGACACCGTCGCCACCGACATCCGCCGCCGGGGCGGCCTGGCCGAGACCGCGATCGTGGACGCCCTGGACGACAGCGCCGTCAACGGCTGGGTCGACTCCATCGCGGCACAGACCGGCAGCATCGACGTGTCGATCAACCTCATCGCGCAGGACGCGCTGTTCGTGCCGCTGCTCGACATGCCCGTCGCCGACTTCGGCAGGGCCATGGACAAGGTGGCGCGCTCGTTCCTGCTGACCACCCAGGCAGCAGCACGGCACATGGTCAAGCAGGGCTCGGGGGTCATCCTGCACTTCGGCGGCTCGGACGCGGGCAACTCCACGCCCGGACTGGGAACCGTACAGGTCGGGTGCGACCTGATCGAGGCGATGCGGCGGCAGTGGGCCTGCGAGCTCGGCCCGCACTCGGTCCGCGTGCTCTCGATGCGCACCAGCGGGATCCCCGAGTCCCTGCCCGACCTTCCCGAGACGGCGCCGTTCAAGCAGAAGATGGTGGACGCCACCCTGCTCAAGCGCGCCGCGACCCTGGACGACGTGGGCCGGGTCGCCGCATTCCTGGCGTCTGACCACGCCAGGAGCATGACGTCCACGCAGGTGAACATCTCCTGCGGCGCCCTCGTCGACTGACCTCTGGAGAAGACCATGAACGACGACGTGACCAAGTACATCGACAACACCGCGCCGTGGCAGATCGACGTCTGCGAGAAGCTGCGCGCGATGGTCCACGAGACCATTCCCGTGGCGGAGGAGCGGCTGCTGTACGGCAAGCCGCACTTCCTCAAGCACGGCGAGTTCGCGGCCGTCATCGCGGTCGCCCGGGACAAGGTGTCCTTCATGGTGTTCAACGCCACGGACATCCCCGTGGCCAAGGGCTTCCTCAGGGCCCTGGGCAAGGGCGAACGCAAGGCCGTCGACATCGCGGAAGGCCAGGACATCGACTACGCGCGAATCGCCGACGTCCTGGGAAAGACCACGGCCGCCTTGTAGTCAGGGCTGGCCGATGAAACGTTCGCCCGCTGCTTCGATGCGGTGGATCTCGGTGCGGAAGTAGCGGGCCAGTTCGGCGCAGGCGGCCG
This sequence comes from Nonomuraea sp. NPDC050556, assembly GCF_044457355.1. Taxonomy (NCBI): domain Bacteria; kingdom Bacillati; phylum Actinomycetota; class Actinomycetes; order Streptosporangiales; family Streptosporangiaceae; genus Nonomuraea; species Nonomuraea sp. NPDC050556. The sequence continues at coordinate 723,254 of NZ_JBITGU010000001.1, forward strand.
GGTCCACCGGGCCTCCCTCGCGTTTGGGGAGGTCGGGGTAGGGGCTGCCGATGACGAAGATGTTCTCGTCGTTGTAGTTGTTGGCCGGTGCGGTGTAGTTGAAGGATCCGGCGATGACGGTGGCCTCGTCGATGACCATGAGCTTGTGGTGCAGCTTGCCGAAGGCGGGGCTGCGTTTGGGGAAGTACAGCTCGATGTGGGCGCGGTCCAGGTCGTGGGTGGCGGCCCAGGTCTGGGCGCCCTGGCCGGGGTCCATGGCGCCGGTGATGGTACGGCGGGCCTCGGCCAGGGCGATCATGGCGTCGTCGATGCCCGAGGAGCCGGAGAAGGTGAAGATCGCGAAGTCGACGCGGCTGGTCGCCTTGAGCATCTGTTTCATGATCTCCAGCTCGGGTGCGTGATCGGGGGCGAACAGCACCTTGACCGGGATTCCGTTGAGGTTGTAGGCGGCGGGTATCTTGCCGTGCTCGCCCCGGCCGAACTTCCCCTGGCGCATCTGGTTGAACTCTTCCGTGTACTCGCGGCAGATGCGGGAGTCGTGGAAGATCACGACGTGGTTGAGGTTGCGGTGGCTGTCGGTGTCGGTGAAGTTCGCAGAACCCGACAGGATCGCCGACGTCGGCAGGGCGCGTTCGCGGTAGTCGCGGATGATGAACTTCTGGTGGAAGATCGCCGGGTTGTAGTCGGCTTTGACGTCGATGTTGCAGCGCAGCAGGGCGGCCAGGATCCTGCGGTTGGGCTCCAGGCTCTTGGCGCCGAGCTCCTGGCCCCACTGGACGCGCCGGCGGGCGGCGTCATCGTCCTCGCCCATCTGCAGGGAGACGGCCGGCAGCTTGGCGGAGACGAGGTAGTCCTGCTCCAGGACCATGCGGACGTTCACGCCACGGAAGCGCGCGTCGAGGATGGCCTGGGCGATGGGTTCGGAGTCGAGCTCCTGGACGGCGATGTCGAGGAAACGTTTGGCTCCGTTGATGAAGTCGATGATCACACGTTCGAGGTTGTCGGCAGCGCCCAGCTCGGTGGGCCCGACGAACGCTTCGATCTTGCCTCCGGCGAACACGGTCATGATGTAAGCGTGTCACTACACACCGTGGCACCACAAGTCGCTGATCGGGACTAACCAGACACACCCAGCACAGCCGTACGGGGGGTGAAGTTGCGCGGGAACTCGGCGCCGTCGAGGACCTGGACCCGGGAGGGGTCGAGGCGCAGGGGCGTGAAGGCCGGGCTTTCCGGGCCATCCGCGCCGGTGATCCGCAGGTCATAGCCGAGGGGTGGCGGGGTGGTGGTGAAAAGATCCCAGATGTGGCGCTTCGTCGCCGGGTCGTCGACCCATGACGCGACGGCTTCGCCAAGGACGACGCTCTGGGCTGGGCTCCAGTACGAGAAGGACACGTGGGGGTTGTTGTCCAGGTGCCTCGTCTTGACCGGAGTCCTGCCCGTGGCGATCCAGCCGACCGGGCGGTCGTCGATCACCTCCCAGATGGGGTGGAGGATGCGCGATCGGGGGTGTCCATGGTCGTCCACCGAGGTGAGGGTGCACCAGACGATCTCCCCGGTGAAGCGGAGGAAGTCATCACTCAGTGCCTTGAAGGTCTCTGCCATATTGATCACTCCCTGGTCGTGGCGCCTACGGCGGATCCTCGCAGAGGCCACCGACAGAAAGCGGCAGACCTCATCTGAACGACTTCACGCTGGCCGCGATCGCCGCCGTGATCGCGGTCAGGATGGCGAAGATGACCGCCAGCCCGATGATGACGCCGTTGGTCTTGTGGAAGCCGAAGAGGAACGTGAGCTGAGCGCTGAACGGCGTGCCGAACAGGAGCGGCGACACCACGAGGGACGCCACGACGTAGAACGTGCAGAGCGCGCACAGCGTCCATGCGCCGGGGATCTTGCGCGCCACCGTGAACCCGGCTGGGACCAGCAGCGACGCGGCGCCGATGACGCCGCCGAGCACGTTCAGCACCACCATCCTGGACCACATGCCGGTCTGCCCGCCGGCGACGATCGCGTCGTTGAGCGCGAACCAGACGAGCATCGCGGCGGTGAACAGCGCCAGGACACCGGCGACCACCGCCGCCGCGGTGTTCGCCCGCGGTTTCTGCCTGGGCGGCTGGCCGTACTGGGGAAACATGGGCTGCGGTGGATTCGGATGCATCCGCACTCCTCGCGTGAGTCAGCGATCATCGTAGCGAAAGGGGCAGCCGCCTAGCCGCCGTCGGGCGGGGAGCCGGGCCTGATCTCGGCGTTCGACAGCCCGCGGGCGATGAGCGCGAGCACCTCGCGTTCTCGCTCGGTGAGGGCGCGGAGCTCGAGGTCGGAGCAGGGGAGCGGGCCGTCGCCGCTGCCGATGTGCCGCTCGATCAGCCGCCTGGTCACGGCCGGAGCCACGATCGCGTGGCCCCCGGCGACCGCGCGGATCGCCGAGAGCAGATCGGGTGCGAGAGTGTCCTTGAGCACGAAACCGCCCGCGCCTGCCCGGAGCGCGGCGTAGACGTACTCGTCCAGATCGAACGTGGTCAGCACGAGGACGCGGGTCCCGCCGTGCCGGGCGCGGATGAGCCGCGTGGCCTCGATCCCGTCCACGTCGGGCATCCGGACGTCCATCAGCACGACGTCGGGAGCGGTCTCGGCGACCATGGCGACCGCCTGAGCGCCGTCCGCCGCCTCGCCGACCACCCTCATGTCGTCGGCGTTGTCGAGGATCATCCGCAGGCCCGCCCGCAGCAGCGCCTGGTCGTCGGCGAGGAGGACCCGGATCATGCCGGTTCCCCGCATAAGGCAACAGAGCCCGTACGGCGAAGCCCGTGGACCCGGGCTCGGCGCTGAGCGACCCGCCCAGCACGGCCACCCGCTCGCGCATCCCGCGCAACTCGTTGCCCGAACCGTCATGCCGCCGCCCGCCGACGCCGTCGTCACACACCTCGACGGTCAGGTCGCGCTCGCCGTACGTCACCGTGACCTGGGCGCGCGCGCCCGGCCCCGCGTGCTTCATGGTGTTGGTCAGCGCCTCCTGGACGATCCGGTAGGCGGCCAGGTCGACCGCCGTGGGCAGCGGCTCCGGCCTGCCGCCGACGTGCAGCAGGACGGGCGTCCCCGAGCCGCGCACCTGGTCGACGAGGTGTGGCAGCCGGGCCACGCCCGGCGCGGGACGCGTGGCTGGCGGGCCGGTGGCGGCCAGGACGTGGCGCATGTCGGCCAGCGAGGCGCGGCCGGTCTCGACGATGGTGCCCAGGGCGGCGAGCGTGTCCTGCGGGCGCCTGGCGAACGCGGCCGCGCCGCCCTGCGCCTGCATGACGATGACCGCCAGACCGTGGGCGACCACGTCGTGCAGCTCGCGTCCTGGAGTTCCCGGTGAAGTACGGCCTCGGCCCCAACAGGGAGATCATCAACACCATCGACGTGCCACCCGACCACTACGCGCCATTGACAGCCGACGACCTCTCACGCGGCCGCGACCCCGGCCTCACCAAGGCACTGACCCTCCTGCCCTGACGACCCCGGCGCGCACCCGGCCAGGAACGCCTGATCGGTCACGGCCGATTGGCATGTCCATGAGGGTCGGCGTACGGTCTCATGGACCGCGACAGGATGATCGGGGCAGGCATGGAAGCAAGCATCGAGAAGGCCAAGCTGTCCTACGAGCGGGCCATCTCGACCGGCGACGTCAGTGAGCTGGGCGCGGCGGAGGAGGAGCTGGACAGGCTCGAAGCCGACCTCGCCCTGGCCAGGGGCCGGATCCTGCACGCGAGGTTCCTCGACGACCGGCGCGAGGACCCGCGCGAGCTGCCGCTGTTCGAACGCGCCACACACCTCTACCGGGCGCTGGGCGACGCGGCGGGCGAGGCGAACTCGGTGTTCTGGGAGGGCTGCTTCCACCAGGTCGTACGGAACGACCCCGCCCGCGCCATCCCTCTCCTCGAGCAGTCGTACGGCCTGGCCACCGCGGCGGGCGACCGGCACACCGAGTGGGAGGTGCTCAGGCACCTGGGCATCGCCGACCACGCCGCAGGCCGGTTGGACTCCGCCCGGGAACATCTGGAGGCATCCGTACGGCTGTGCCGGGAGCTCGGGCTGCCCGCCGCCGTCGCCGCCAACCAGGTGGGCCTGATCTACATCGCCGCCGCACAGGGCCGACGGGACGACGCGGTAGCCCTGGCCGCCGAGGCATACGCCACGGCCGAGGGCTGTGGGGCCGGCCGGATCGTGCGCCAGATCGTGGAGGCACGTACCCAGGCCCTGGCGCCGGACCTCGATCAGAGCGCTCCTTGAAGCACCGGGGGCTTGAGGAAGCTGGTGGCCCAGGCGACCGGGATGGCGATCACCGCGATGACCAAGCCGGTGACCACCGTGGACAAGGGGGTGGAGGCGCCGATCGCCACGCCACCGGCGTACGAACCCAGGGCGATCCCGATGTTGGCCGCGGAGACCGGTAGCGAGGACGCCAGCTGTCCACCAGGCCCGGCCAGGCTCACGACGCGGTACTGCATCGAGGGCACCATGCCCATGGCGAACAAGCCGAAGGCCAGGAGCGCCACCGCCACGAGCACCGGGATCGTGGCGCCGAGGAAGAGCACCAGCAGGGAGGCCGCCACCCCCACGGCACCGATGACCAGGGTGCGCGAGGCGTTCTCGTCGGCGAACCGGCCGCCGGCGAAGGAGCCCACCGCGGTGGCCACGCCGTAGCTCAGAAGGAACAAGCCGATCAGCGTGCCGGAGATGCCGGTGACGTTCTCCAGGAACGGCACGATGTAGGTGAGCGTCGCGTACACCGCGGCGAACGCCACGACGTTCACGACCAGCGCGGCGAGCACCCGTGGTGCGAACGCGTACCTGGCCTGACTGGCCGCGCCGCCACCGGCGCTGGGCATGGACGGGATCAGGATCACCGTGGCGACCAGCGCGATCGCGCTGAGCACGGCGACAGCCGTGAAGGAGCCTCGCCAGCCCAGCGCCTGACCCACCAGCGTGCCCAGCGGTACGCCCAGAGCGGTCGACACGAACAGGCCGGAGACGACTACGGAGATCGCCCGGCCCATGCGTTCCGGCGCGACGATCGACATCGCCAGCACGAAGCCGACGGCGACGAACAGGCCGTGCAGCGCTCCCATGACCGCGCGCATCACGATGAACAGGTCGAAATTCGTGGTCAGGGCCGGGGTCAGGGTGCAGAGGATGACCAGAGCGACCGCGCCGATCAGGATCAGTCGCCGGTTCAGCCTGATCGTCAACGCCGTCAGGATCGGGCCGCCGATGGCGAGGCCCAGCGCATAGGCGGTCACCAGCCCTCCGGCCACGGGAATGGGGACCCGATGGTCGGCCGCGATCAGGTTCAGCAACCCGACCACGAGCAGTTCGCCGCTGCCGAGCACGAACATTCCTAAGGACAGCGTGGCCAGAACGAGGTTCGTCCTGCGAGCGCTCATCTGCATCATCCTGCTCCGTCTCGAGATGTCGACCGTGCGAGCAGAACACTAATCATGCATAGTGGTAAAAAACAACTAGAGATCATTGTTGTTTAGGATCTCGGAACGCGCCGTGCTGCGGTTGAGGTTCCCGCGGGGCAAGGTTCTAGGTTCGGGACATGGTGGATGGACCCGAGCTGATCACGGTCGGCCAGCTGGCACGCCGTGTCGGCCTGACCGCGAAGGCCCTGCGGCACTACGACCGCGTGGGCCTGCTGTCGCCCGCCGCGGTCGACCCCGGCACGGGCTACCGGCTCTACAGCGCCGAGCAGGTCGCGCCCGCGCGGCTGGTGCGGCTGCTGCGCTCGGTCGACGTCCCGCTGGAGCAGGTGCGCGCGTGCCTGGCCACGCCGTACGACGAGGTCGCGATCCAGCAGGTGCTGATCCAGCACCGGCGCCGCCTCCAGGCCCGCCTGGACCGGGTCAGGGGAGAGCTCCACCGCACCGACCATCTCATCGAGGACGGAGTCACCACGGCGATGACCGACCAGGACAAGCAGGACACGGGCGACGAGCGGCGTACGGCCATCGATCTGTTCAACGGGGTGTGGCGGCTGATGGAGAAGGAGGACCGCAGCGCCGAGGACGACGACCGGATGCTGCACATGGCGCACGCCTCGCGCTACCACTGGGGCCAGGTCGGCGCCCCGGTGAACCTCAGCCGCGGCGAGTGGCAGTGCTCGCGCGTCTACTCCGTGCTGGGCCGGGCCGAGCCCGCCCTCCACCACGCGCGGCGCGGCCTGGAGATCTGCCGGGCGCACGGCATCGGGGACTGGGATCTGGCCTTCGCCTACGAGTCACTGGCCCGCGCCCACGCGGTCGCGGGCGACAAGGAGCAGGCCCGCGCCTGGACCGAGCAGGCCCTGAGCGCCGCCGAGGACATCGCCCAGGACGAGGATCGCGAGCTGCTCCTCACCGACCTGGAGTCCATTCCCGCCCAGCCGCGCTTCTGGTGATCGGCACGCCGTACCCCAAGATCTTCCCCGCTGGAGGCCTGGGGGACGTAGCGTGAGGTCATGGACCGTCGCATCTTCGGCCTGGAGAACGAGTACGGCGTCACCTGCACGTTCCGGGGACAGCGCAGGCTGTCGCCGGACGAGGTGGCCCGGTACCTGTTCCGTAGGGTCGTGTCCTGGGGCCGATCGAGCAACGTCTTCCTCCGCAACGGCGCACGTCTGTACCTCGACGTGGGCAGCCACCCCGAGTACGCAACACCAGAGTGTGACAACGTCATCGAACTCGTCACCCACGACAAGGCGGGCGAGCGCATCCTCGAAGGCCTGCTCATCGACGCCGAGCAGCGGCTGCGCGAGGAGGGCATCGCCGGCGACATCTACCTGTTCAAGAACAACACCGACTCGGCGGGCAACTCCTACGGCTGCCACGAGAACTACTGCGTGAGCCGTCAGGGCGAGTTCGGGCAGCTGGCGGACGTGCTGATCCCGTTCCTGGTCACCCGGCAGATCATCTGCGGGGCGGGCAAGGTGCTGCAGACGCCGCGTGGCGCCGTCTACTGCCTGTCGCAGCGCGCCGAGCACATCTGGGAAGGGGTGTCGTCGGCGACGACCCGGTCCCGCCCGATCATCAACACCCGCGACGAGCCGCACGGCGACGCCGAGCGGTTCCGCCGCCTGCACGTGATCGTCGGTGACTCGAACATGAGCGAGAGCACGATGTTGCTCAAGGTCGGGGCGACGGACCTGGTGCTGCGGATGGTCGAGGCCGGGATCGTGATGCGCGACCTGTCGCTGGAGAACCCGATCAGGGCGATCCGCGAGGTCTCCCACGACATGACCGGTCGTCGGCGGGTACGGCTGGCCAACGGGCGCGAGGCGTCTTCGCTGGAGATCCAGCAGGAGTATCTCGGCAAGGCGAGGGACTTCGTGGACCGGCGCGGCGGTGACGTGGTGGCGAAGCGCGTGCTGGAGCTGTGGGAGCGCACGCTCCGCGCGGTGGAGACCGGGAACCTGGACCTGGTGTCCCGGGAGATTGACTGGGTCGCGAAATATCAGCTCATCGAGCGGTATCGGAACAAGTACGACCTGCCGCTGTCCTCGCCCCGCGTCGCGCAGCTCGACCTGGCCTACCACGACATTCGTCGCAGTCGCGGGCTGTTCTACCTGCTGCAGAAGCGCGGCGCGGTGGAGCGGGTGGCGTCCGACATCAAGATCTTCGAGGCGAAGTCGGTGCCGCCGCAGACCACTCGTGCGCGGTTGCGCGGCGAGTTCATCCGGAAGGCGCAGGAGAAGCGGCGCGACTACACGGTCGACTGGGTGCACCTGAAGCTGAACGACCAGGCGCAGCGCACCGTGCTGTGCAAGGACCCGTTCCGCAGCGTCGACGAGAGAGTGGACAAGCTGATCGCCGGAATGTGACAGCCTCGCTCCCGCTGCCCGCGCCGTGGTGGCCTGCGGCCTTCCCGTTCCTGGGCGGTGCCGTGCCCTTCTTGGGAAGGCTCTGGGGTTGCTGGACGGGGAAGACTCCCGAGCCTTGATGCAACCAGTTGGTTGCTATAGAGTGGCAATCGGTTGGTTGCTATTAGCTGGAGGCTGCGATGGCATTCCCTGACCGGATCGAGCGGGGCGTGGAGGTCACAAGCCCGCCTTCACCCTCGAAGCGGCTGGCTCCGGCACACGCCTGAGGGTCGTCGAGACCGGGTTCGCGCGAAGGCCTGTGAAAGCCACGCCGAGGGATGGCGTGAGCGAGCGCGAGGCGCTGAGCGACCACCTTGACAGGCCTGCCCTGTTCCTCACCCAACAACCAGCATCGAATCGGAAGGACCTGGCCATGACGAGCACTGCGGACTATCAGACGACCGTGCGGGTGAAAGCGTCGCCTGACGCCCTCTTCGACGCGCTCACCACTGTCACGGGGCTCGCGGCATGGTGGAACCCGGCGACCGGGTCCGGTGCGACCGGCGGCGAGCTGCGGTTCCTCATGAACACCCCCGAGCCACTCGTCATCCACGTCGACGAGGCGGCCCGGCCGACGTCGGTGCGATGGACTGTCATCGACTGCCCTTTCCTGCCCGACTGGATCGGCACCAGGCCCACGTTCACCATCACCCCGGTCGACGGCGACACCTCCGAGCTCGTCTTCCGCCACCAGGGCCTGAGCGAGGCGCTGGAGTGCTTCGGCATGTGCAGCCGCAGCTGGCAGCACTACATGACGAGCCTGCGCGACTACCTGGAGGCTGGCGACGGAAGCCCGTTCGGCAGCCCCGCAGACCGCGCCCGACGACAGGCACAAGCGGCCGGGACGTCCCTCCGTTAGGAGGTCCTCGTCGGCGCGCCACCTCAGCAGGTGTTCGACCTGCTCACCAGACAATGGATCACGGCGAGGTTGGGACGGACGACCGGCCGGTGCCGGCTCGGAGAGCTGGGTTTCCGGATTGTGGTGCCTGACCAGGTGCTCAGCCTCGTTCGGCCCCGCAGGGTGGAGATGGGTTTCTCGAGATGCCGCTGACTTCGACCCCGTCGCCGATCGCGACGCCCGCGGCTTGCCAGTTGGCTGGGATTTCAAGGGATCTGCGAGTCCCCCCGGCTTGCTGAGGAATGGCTGCCGCTGCGGGGTCTGGAGCCCATTCCAGGCGATCAGGTGTGATGCACTGGTGAACATCCTCGAGCTCGGCAGCGAGACCAGAGGGCGCGGCAGTCGCACCGCACGGCAGCAGCGGGTCGAGACGCCCCGAGCCGAAACCGCGATCCTGCTGTACGTCGCCGCCGATCGGCGCGGCGTGACCCTCGCCGTGCTCAGAGGTGTCGACCCAGCGCACGCCGCCGCGCAGCGTACCGGCTGACAGGTATTGGTGACAGTTCCGTCGTATTGCCAGTCATAAGCGTGGTGTCCTCGGGGATAGCCCCAGAGCCGCAGCTGTGATGACGTTAAGACGTCTAGGAGACACAAGCTGTCAGCCACCAATCGCATGTGATCTCCACCGCCCGCGCCCGGTCGCCACCGCGACATGGAGCGATCGAGCGCCCCAGCAACGAGAAAGGTTCTGGTCTCATGTCAACCGAAACCGTCCACGCCGTACCCGCAGTCTCACGACGTACCCGTGCCGGACCCCGGGGGAGCGCGATCCTGCTGTGCGGGCTGGCGATCCTGGGGACGTCCGTCCTGGTCGCCTCGCCTGCCCACGCCTACACCAACCCCAGCCCGGTGAACCTGGGGGCAGCAGGCAACTACGCGATCCTGGCGAGCTCAGGAGTCTCCACCACGGGGGTCACGGCGATCACCGGCAACGTGGGGATCTCCCCGTCCGGGTCCACCTCGATCACCGGCTTCGGCCTGATCCTCGCCCCTGACGGCACCTACGCGACCTCCTCCCACGTGGTCGGGAAGGTATACGCCGCCGACTACACCTCGCCCACCCCCACCAATCTCACCACCGCGGTAGGCAACGAGACCACCGCCTACAACGACGCGGCCGGGCGAACGCCCCCCGACACCCTCAACGTCCCGGCCGGTGTGATCACCGGACCGACGACCATCGGGAAGGGTCTCTACAAGTGGACCACCGACGTGACCGTGTCCAACACCGTCACCCTCAACGGCGGGCCCACCGACGTCTTCATCTTCCAGGTCGGCGGCGCACTGAACTTCGCGGCGTCCGCCAACATCGTCCTGAGCGGCGGAGCGCGCGCGTGCAACGTGTTCTGGCAGTCATCCGCCCAGGCCACCCTGTCGGCAGGGGCCCATGCCCAGGGCGTCATCCTGGGTAAGACCGCCATCGTCGCCCAGAACGGCGCGACACTCACGCCCGGCCGTGCCCTGGCGCAAACCGCGGTCACCATGATCGGCAACACCGTCACCGCACCGCTCTGCTGACCGGTCGGACGGGGGGCCCAGCGCCAATCGGTTCCTGCCTGACCTCTCGGGCGACGCGCTGACCCGGCAATCACCGTACCGCTACGTTCCTGGGGTAATGCCTGGGCAGCGGTGCGGTGATCGTCGCCTTCGATGGGCCTTTCCTGAGGGCACCCTGGGCGGAGGAGGCATGATCACACGGGCCCTCGTGGATGGCGGCTACCTCAGCGCAGGGTAGGGCCGGACCATCCGGCCGAGGCCGAGGGTGTCGCCTGCGCCCGCGAGGGCCAGGCCGGCCAGGACGATGGCGTAGACGAGGTGCTCGTCCATGAACGGGTTGTTGGCCAATGGCAGTTCCGCCGCCCACATCAGGACCATCAGCAGCCCACCGGTAACTGCGGCGATCCGCAAGCCGACGCCCAGGATCAGGGCGGTGCCGATGCCGAAGAGGCCGAGCATGAAGAGCCAGTCGACCCACGGCTGTCCGGCCAGGCCGGCGAAGAAGCCGCCGGCGCCTTTGAGGAAGCCGGTGGTGGGGCTCCCGCCGGAGATCCAGGCCTTGGCGGGCGGTGTGGCCAGGCCCCAGCCGAAGGTCTTGTCGAGGAAGGCCCACAGGAAGATCCAGCCGAGGCTGATCCTCGCTGCCGCCCAGACGTAGTCGACCGGCCGAGACACCGTCTCTCTGCTAGTGCTGTTCGCGACGAGGGCAGGCTTCCGACCCTTGGTGGCGGCCATCATCAGTCCCTTTCAGTGCTGTCGATGTTGCGCGTACCTTCAGCGGACCGATCCTCTGTACGGCAGGCGTCGCCGTACCCGTGTGTTTCGTCGAACGTGAACCCCGAGCCAGATGATCATCTGTGGGGTTGTGCACCAGAGCATCCGTGCGCCCTGCTCACGGCCGACCTGCCGCACCGTCGGGGCAGCGTGAGACGGCCTGAACTCCACTGTCCTCACCCGCGCGAGGCAGGGCAACGAGCAATTGCCGGAGGGCTCATCAGCGGAAGTGATGAGCACGAAAGGCCCCGGCCGAGGTGGGCGCCTTCCTCAGCCGCGCCAGCCACCAGCAGCGATGAGGAGGTCCCGGTACGGCCAGGCCACCGCGACGGCCACTGCCTAAGATCAACCCACAGCACCCACCTCCACTGCCGACGGACTGGGCCGTGTCAGCCCGCCAGCCGGGCGAGGGCCAGAGCGTGCGCCTGCTCGAGGGACTCCGCGGCGGCGCAAGGGACGTCCGGCTGCACACCGGTGCCCTCCCAGTTCGTGCCGGAGACAGGGTTGATGGCGCGGCCGGTGGGGACGGTGGCTTCCAGATGGGGGTGCACGGTCCAGCCCTTGCGCGGGTGTGCGCCGCCGCGGGTGGGCTCGCCGACGACGACGGCGCGGCCGAGCTGCTGCAGGTCGTAGGCCAGTTCCTCAGCGGCGGAGAAGGTGCTCTCGCTGGACAGCACGTACAACGGTTTGCTGCCGCCGAAACGCGCGCCGGGAACGTACGGCAGGCTCCATGACTGCTCGGTGCGCTCGCCGTCGCGCCAGTACATGGTGTTGAGGTGGGTGCGCTCATCAAAGAGGTAGCTGCAGACGAAGGCGACGGAGTCCGGGTCGCCGCCCAGGTTCTTGCGAAGATCCACGATCAGCGCCGAGGCGCGGGAGACCAGGGTGAGCGCGGCGCTCAGCGGCTCGGCGGCCCAATCCAGCGGAAACAGCATCGGCGCCAGCTCCAACAAGGCGACCCCTCCGTCGAGCAACTCCACCCGGGGCGCACCGCCCAGCGAGGTGTCGAAGTCCCGGCGGATGGACTCCAGGGTCGCCGCGCCCTCCCCGGGGGAGACCGGGGTGGCGTGGAACAGCAGTCTCAGGTGTTTGTCGTCGTTGAGGGACTGCAGGTCCGCGGTGACCAGCCGGGCGAGCTCCTCGGCGCCGCCGACGTCGTAGGCGCCCTCGGCGAGGCGCCGTTGGAGCAGGTCAGCGAGCTTGTCGGCTATCTCGGGGAAAACGTAGTGCTCGGCCACCAGCCGGGCTGTCTCATCGATGACGGGGGTGAGCTGGAGGTTCGTCAGAGTTGTCATGGCAGGGAAGTAGAGCACTGCCCGTACGAACTCGTCAAAGACGCTCCGAGTGTGATCGGCCTCCACAGCCGCCGGCCTCACGGGCGTGAGGGTCCACAGGGTCGTGGCCCACTTGGCCGGAGTGCCGGCCCGCGCGACGCCGACCGGCTGCACGAGCAGCACCGGCTACTTGTCGAGCGGATTACACGGCATCAGACCATGGTGGCCGTCATCGACAAAGGAGTTGATCGCGCGCAGGACGGACATCGCGCTCACTCCCGAGGAATGGAGGACAACGCCGAACGCGCCGAGCGATCATGGCCGCACAGCCGGGATGTGGGCGTAGTCGGCGAGCGTGATGGAGTCCGCCTTCTGCGCCGCCTTGGCCATCAGACCGCGCAAGGGACGCGAGGTCATCGCCCTGACCGACACGTTGCGCATCCGGATCGCCATCCGGCTCTTGGGAAGGAACCCGCCCACCCCGCCCGGCGGCAGCTTCTGGCACTCCGTGACGTACGGCCGCAGCACCTCCTCATAGCGGGCGAACGCCGCGACGTGCTCGCCACGCGAAGCAGCCAGCTCACCGGCAAGCACGTAAGCGCCGACCAGCGCCATCGCCGTGCCGTTGCCCGACAGCGGCGACCCGCAATATCCCGCGTCGCCCAGCAACGCGACCCGCCCGCGCGACCAGCGCTCCATCCGCACCTGGCTGATCGTGTCGAAGAAGAAGTCGGGCGCATGCGACATCGCCGCGAGCAGGTACGGCGTGTGCCACCCCACGTCGGCGAACCGCTCGCGGAGGATCTGCTGTTGCTGCGCGGCGTCGCGCCGGTCGTAGACCAGGTCGGTGGCCGTGAAGCTGAACATCGCCTTGGCGCTGTTCAGGCCGTCGGGCCGGATGGCGGACAGCCGCCCGCCCGGCGAGCTGTGCAGCAGGAACCAGTGCCCGAGCGTGAGACCGTCGACCGGGATGGAGAAGTAAGCGGTATAGGCGCCGAGGTGGTTGACGAACTGCTCCTCCGGGCCGAAGGCGAGCCTGCGGACGTTGGAGTGCAGCCCGTCGGCGCCGATCACCAGGTCGAACCGGCGCGGCGCGGCGTGTTCGAAGGAGACCAGCACGTCGTCGCCCGAGTCGGTGATCGAGGTGACGGAGTCGTCGAAGAGGTACTCCACGCCCTGCTGGGCCGTGCCGTACAGGATGTCGGTCAGGTCGCCGCGCAGGATCTCGATCTCCGCGACCGCGCCCTCGCCGCCGAACAGGTCGACCGGCATGCTCGCCTGCCGCCTGCCGTTCTCGTCGACATAGGCCAGGCCGCGCTCGTCCACCCGGGCGGAGAGGATCCGGGGCATGATCCCCATGCGTTCTGCGACCTCGCGCGCCACTCCGCGCAGGTCCACCGCGTGGCCGCCGGGCCGGGGAGCCGGCGCCCGCTCGACCACGGTGACGGAGAAGCCATAGCGGGGGAGCCAGTGGGCCAGGGCCAGCCCGGCGATGCTGCCGCCGGAGATGAGGATGTTCTTCATGGAAATCCCTGCTTTCAGAGGTTGTCGAGGAAGCCGAAAACGGAGGTGATCTGGTCGTTGTCGTTGATCACGACGACGCTGAACCCGGCCACGGGGCCGAACTCCCAGGAGAACCTGGCCACGTTGTGATGGGCGTCGACCGTGCCCGCGAGGCTGTAGGCGAAGTCGGGGAACTGGCTCTGCAGGGTGGCGATCGTGGCGTCGACGGCGTCCCGCCCCCTGGCCAGCCCCATGGGGTCGAGGTAGCTGGCGTCCTCGTCCCAGATCTCGTCGATCGTGGTACGGCGGGCGGCCGCGTTCTTCTCGTTCCAGCTGGCGAAGTAGCGCTCCACCAGCCGGCGGGTGTTCCTCATGGAAGAGGACGCTACGCAGGCCGCCGGGCTGGCGAATCAGTCAACAATTGGGTAATCGATACTTAAGCCCATGCTGTGCGGGCGAGGGTACGAGAAGTCGGTCATCGAGCGGCTGCTGAAGGACGCTGCCGCGGGTGGCGGCGGCGCGCTGATCGTCCGTGGGGAGCCGGGGATCGGCAAGACCGCGCTGCTCGACCACGCCGTCGCGGCCGCCGAGGGGATGCGGGTCGTCCGCGCCACCGGGATCGAGGCCGAGGCCGAGCTGCCCTTCGCCGCGCTCCACCTCCTGCTGCGTCCCGTGCTCGACCGGGTCGACGGCCTGCCGGAACCGCAGCGCCTGGCGTTGCGAGCGGCGTTCGGGCTGGCGCCCGTCACGTCGGCAGACCGCTTCCTGGTCGGCTTGGCCGTACTGTCATTGCTGTCGGAGGTGGCCGAGGACCGGCCGCTGCTGTGCGTGATCGACGACGCGCACTGGCTGGACCGCGCGTCGGCCGACGCCCTGCTGTTCGCCGCCAGGCGGCTGGGGTCGGACGGGATCGTGGTGCTGATCGCCACCCGTGACGCCGCGGCGACCCCTGGCCTCGACGAGGTACGGCTGGCCGCCCTGAGCGTCGAGGACTCGGCGGCGTTGTTGTCGGCGCGAGACGCGGAGCTCAGCCCGATGGCGCGTTACCGCATCCTGGCCGAGGCGGCGGGCAACCCGCTCGCGCTGCTGGAGCTGCCCACGGAAGCGTCCCCCACCGGCGACCTGCCTCTGACCCAGCGGGTGCAGGACGCCTTTCACACCCAGGTCGAACGGTTGCCTGAGCTGGCCAGGCTGCTGCTGCTCGTCGCGGCCAGCGATCCCAGCCCCGGCCTGGAGCTGGTGCTGGCCGCTGGCCGGGTGCTCGGCGCGTCCCCGGAGGCGCTCGACGCGGCGGAGGGGCTGATCAGGGTCAGCGAGGGCACGGTGGCGTTCCGCCATCCGCTGGTCAGGGCGGCCGTCTACCGGGGAGCGCCGCCGGTCCTGCGGCTGGCCGTACACGCGGCGCTCGCCGACCTGCTCAGCTCACCCGCGGACGCCGATCGCCGCGCCTGGCACCTGGCGTCGGCCGCGGCGGGGCCGGACGAGCGGGCGGCCGCCGAGCTGGAGCGCACCGCCGTACGCGCGGGGGAGCGAAGCGGTTTCGGCTCCGCGGCCGTCGCCTACGCCAGAGCCGCCCGGCTGACCCCCGACCAGGCAGAACGCACGCGCAGGAACGTCCTGGCCGCCGAGGCGGCGGTCGAGGCGGGTGACCTGGACCTGGCCGGCGAGCTCGCCGAACTGGCTGCCGGGCAGGCCACCACGCCGCGGCTGCGGATCAGGATCGCCATGGCCAGATCGACGGTCAACTCCGCGCGCGGCCGGTTGCGCACCGCGCACGGGCTCCTGCTCGACGCCGCCGACGAGGAGCCGGAAGGCTCCCTGTGGTCGCTGATGGGCAGCATGTTCCTGGCGTGGAACTCCGGCGAGAACGACCTCGCGGACAGGACCCTCCAACGGCTGACCGCACTGCGGCCGGCGCCCGGCGACCCGCTCACCCCGGTCCTGCAGCTGACCATCTGGTCGGTCCACCTGCAGCTCGGCCTGCCCGCCACCGGCCTGCCGCCCCTCCCCGAGGTCACCCGCGCCGCCCTGGCACTGGACATCGGCGACATGTCCGCCCTCATGCTGATCCGCGGCGCCGGGCTGGCGATGGGGCACGAGGCGAGGATCAGCGAGCTGTCCGTCGCCACGGTGCGCGAGCTGCGCGCCCAGGGCCGCATCGGCCTGCTGCCCGCCGCCCTCACCTACCTGGCCACCGCCCAGGTCCTTCTCGGCCAGTACGGCGAGGCGCTCAGCAACGCCGAGGAAGGGCTGCGGATCGCCCGCGACACCTCCCAGGCCGAATGGGCCGGTCAGGCGAGCTCCATCCTGGCCTACGTCGCCGCGGTGCAGGGCGACGAGGAACGCTGCGCCTCCTGCGTGGAGACCGCTGGTTCCGTCGCCGTCGCGGCCAGTCGCTGGTCGCTGGCGCTGCTCGACCTCGGGTACGGCCGGGCCGAGCAGGCGCTGTCGCAGCTGGAGAGCCTGGCCGCGAACGCGATGCACTGCCAGCTGCCGGTCATCCGCAGCACCCCGGACCTGATCGAGGCGGCGGTGCGGTTGGGACAGCTGCCGAGCGCGCGCACCGCTCTCGCCCGTTTCGAGGCATGGGCCGCGCACATCGGGCTGACCTGGAGCGACGCGCTGGTCGCCCGATGCCGGGCCCTGGTCGACGGCCTGGAGCAGCATTACGTGACCGCGCTGGAGCTCCACGCCCGGGACAGCCGCCCGTTCGACCACGCCCGCACCCACCTCCTCTACGGCGAGTGGCTGCGCAGGGCCAGGCGCAAGAGTGACGCCCGCGGCCACCTGCAAACGGCACTGAACGCCTTCGAGCAGCTCGGCGCCACGCCCTGGTCCGCGCGGGCCAGGGCGGAGCTGAACCTCATCGGGACGACCACGATCCCGGCCCGCAGCGTGGACGGGGTGCGTCTCACACCGCAGGAGCTCCAGATAGCCCGGCTGGCCGCCCAGGGGATGTCGAACCGCGACATCGCCGCCCAGCTCTTCCTCAGCCATCGCACCGTCGGCCACCACCTGTACAAGGCGTATCCGAAGCTCGGCATCACCACGAGAGGCGAACTGGCCACCCTCGACCTCGCCTAGGCACGCACACGCCGGACGAGATCATCGGCGGCCTCCGGCCATCGCGGGTAGTCGAAGACGAAGCCCGCTTCGAGGAGGCGGCCAGGGACGACGCGGCGGCTTTTCAACAGGAGTTCGGTGTCCGTGCGCAGCATGAACGCGCCCAGCTCGGCCATCCCCTTCGTCGCTGGGAGCCCGACGGGAACCTTCCACGCGGCGCGCAGCACCCGCATGAACGCGCGCTGCGGTAAGGGGTCGGGAGCGGTGAGGTTCACCGGCCCGACGAGGTCGTCCCGGTCGGCCAGGAACTCGACGGCGCGGACGAGATCGTGGTCGTGGATCCAGGACACGTACTGCGCGCCACCGGCGATCGGGCCGCCGAGGCCGAGCCGTACCAGGCGCAGCAGGACGTCGAAGACGCCGCCGCGATCGGGGCTCATCACCATCGCGGTGCGCATGCTGACCTTACGCGTGAGCGGTGTTTCCGCCTGCTTCTGTGCCCGCTCCCACGCCTTCGCGATCTCGACGCTGTAGGCCCAGTAGCGCGGCACGCCGGATTCCGCACCGCCGAGCACGCCGGTCGCCTCGTCGTTGGGAGCGTCGAAGCGGTGGGAGTAGATCGTGGCGGTGCTCATCTGCAGCCAGAGCCGGGGAGGACGGACGGCGGCCGCGATCGCCGCACCCACGACCCTGGTGGAGTGCACCCGCGAATCCATCATGGCCCGCAGGTTGTCCGGGGTGTAGCGGCAGTTGACGCTGCGCCCTGCCAGGTTGATCACGACGTCGCTGCCGTCGATCTCCGCCGCCCACGGGCCGAGGTTCTCGGCGTCCCAATGGACCTCGCGATCGTGCACAGGCCGTCTGGTCAGGGTGACGACATCGTGGCCTGCGGCGCTCAGCAGGCGATTGAGAATGGTGCCTACCTGCCCGGTTCCCCCGGGTATCACGATCTTCATGAGCTCAGTCTCGCGCTGAACGCGTTCAAGGGCGGGTTGGATGTCATGATTTGAGGGTGGAGATCACCGACATCACGCGCGCGATCGCGGCTGCGACTTCGCTCGCCGCATCGCTCGACCTGCCAGCCGACGACGCCATCGTTCTCCACAACTCCAACAGGCTGGCGCTGCGGCTGACTCCGGGTGACGTCCTTGCCCGGGTCGCCCCCGCAGGGCATGAGGCCGCACAGTTCGAGGTCGAGCTCGCCCAACGGCTCGCCCAGGTCGGATGCCCGACCGGCCTCCTGGAACCTCGGGTGAACCCACGCGTGTACACCCGGGATGGCTTCACAGTGACGCTGTGGACCTACTACGAACCCGCGACATCTCACACAACACCGGGCGACTACGCCAAGGCGCTGGAGCACCTGCACGAAGGCATGCGCAAGATCGACATGCCGAGCCCGCGGTTCACGGATCGCGTCGCGGAGGCCGAAGCAGTCGTTGCCGACCCGGGTCTCTCGCCGGAGCTCACCGACGCGGAACGCGCGTTCCTCGGCGGCAGGCTGAGCGACCTGCGGCGGGCGATCGAGGACCGCGGCGCAGCTGAGCAACTGCTCCACGGTGAGCCGCATCCGGGCAATGTGCTCGCTACGGAGAACGGCCCGCTTTTCGTCGACCTCGAGACGTGCTGCCGTGGACCCGTCGAGTTCGATCTCGCGCATGTGTCCGAGGCGGTCCGCGAGCACTATCCGAACGTGGAACAGGAACTGCTGGACTACTGCCGGCAGCTCGTTCTGGCGATGGTCGCGGCCTGGCGTTGGAGACTCGGCGACCAGCTTCCGAACGGCAGGCGGTTCGGAGAGGAACTTCTGCGCTCGCTGCGCGATGGTCCTCCTTGGCCGACCCTCGACACGATCACCAGTCGACTGGACACTCGTTAGGGCCTGCCCTGACGCGCCGCACCAGCTGTTCCATCGACCCCCGGAAGCCGTGGAGGTGTTCCAGCCACCACGTGGCGCCCGCATCGGCGTACACCCGGACCGACGACCCCGGCTCGCTCACCCCGATGACCGCCACGTCGAGCCCGCGCAGCTCGCCGACCTGGGCGGCCAGCGCGTCGGGCGAAAGGGTCATACGACCCTCCTGGTCGTCCCCGGCGACGATCCAGCCGTCCCAGCGCGCAGCACGCCGGAGCGCACCAGAGGCCGTCCCACCAACCCACACCGGCACCCGGGGCCGCTGGACGGGCAGCGGCGCGAGCCGTACCCCATCGACCGTGTAGTGAGCCCCCCGGTGATGCACCTCCTCACCGGACCAGAGCGAGGCCACCACGTCGAGCGCGACCCCGCCGGGACGCGTCGAGCCGAAGGCGGTGAACTCCCGGGGCACGCCGCCCAGCCCGGCGCCCAGGATCGCACGCCCACCGCTCAGCCTGTCGAGCGTCGCCACCGTCTGCGCCAGCACTTCGGGACGGTGCCGGGCCACGGCCGTCACCGCCGTGCCCAGCCTGATGTGCGAGGTCGCCTGCGTCGCCGCGGCCAGCGCCACCCACGGGTCGGCCGACGGCGTGCCCCAGGTGAAGGCCAGGTGATCCCACACCAGCAGAGCCTCCCACCCGGCCGCCTCGGCCTCCTGGGCGAGGCTGACCAGGCGCGCCGGCTCCGCGAGGTCACCGAGAATCGCGACGTTGATGCCGTACCGCATGCGTCAACCCAAGCACTTTGCCCCCCACCTCGTCACAAACTGACCGTCAGCGATGTCGAGAACTCGTATGTGGCTCCGTCCTCGGGAAGAAGAACCGCTACGCGAAAGGCACAGCCAGTCATGCGAAAGCTCATCGTCCAGCAGTGGATCACCGTCGACAACATCGCCGCGGAGGAGGACGGCGGGCTCAGCTTCGTGTCGGGCGAGCCGTTCTCAGAGACCACCAACCCCGCGTTCAAGGAAACCGTGATGGGGTTCGTCGACGCGGTCGACACGCTGATTCTCGGTGCTAACACCTACGCCCAGACCAAGGGCTACTGGCCGTACGCCAAGGAGCAGGGCGAGTACGGCGAGAAGCTCAACAACCTCACCAAGTACGTCGCCTCGTCGAAGCTGGAGGACGCCCCCTGGGGCGACTTCCCCGCCGCGACCGTGACGCGCGACCCGGCCGCCACCGTCCGGTCGCTCAAGGAGCAGGACGGCAAGGACATCTGGTTGTGGGGGAGCCTGACGCTCATGCACTCCCTCATGGCCGAGGGCGTCGTCGACGAGATCACCCTGCTCGTCTGCCCCGCGTCACGCGGCACGGGAAGGCGCGTCTTCGAGGACCGGCAGGACCTGCAGCTGATCGAGGCCACCGGCTTCGAGAACGGCGTGACGCTCCTGCGCTACGCCGTCAAGAAATAGGCGAACGTATCGCGGGCGTATCGGGAAACGCATACGTCACGGCAACAGCCGTACCTCTTCAGTGGAGCGGAAGTGATCACGAAGAGGAGAAGGCTTTGATGAATGGCGGAGAATGGGACCGGCGCTCGGTGTTTCGAGGTGCCGCCGTGCTGGCCGCTACGGCTGTGACCGCGCCGCTGCTGGGCGGCGCGGACACGGATACGGACGCGTTGTTCAAAGCAGGGGAGTTCGAGCGGGCAGCCCGCGCCTATGAGGAGATCCTGAAGAAGGACCCCAAGAACATGCACGCGGCACGCGGGCGAGGCTACGTCGCGTTATTGGCCAACCAGTTCCCCGGCGCCGAGAAATACCTCAAGACGGCCGTCGCCCTCGCGCCCGCTGACAGGGACGCCAACTACTTCCTGGCCGACTGCTACATCCGGCAGGACAAGTTCGCCCTGTCCGCACCCCACTGGAAGGCGGCGGGGGAGGACAGCTACGCCACGTGGTTCGCGGCCGTCCGCGGCGAGGGCTACCAGGTCCACGGCGACCTGGCGCGGCTGCCCTTCCAGCAGATGGATCCGAAGCCGCTGGTCGAAGCCTCGGTCAACGGCGGACCCGCCAAGCGCTTCACCTTCTACACCGGCGCGCCGAACCTGAGCATGCGCGCGTCGGTGGCCAAGGAAGCCGGGCTGACCCCCGCCGTCAGCCAGAAGATCGAGTACGAGGGCGGCGCCATCTGGGCCCACTACGGGATCCTCGACTCCTTCAAACTGGGCGGCATCGAACTCCGCAACGTCCCGGTGGGCTGGTCGGCGACGGAGTCGGGCGAGGACGTCGACACCGACGCAGACGGCCTGATCGGCACGTGGGTCTTCTACCACCTGCTGACCACCTTCGACTACGCGGGCAGGCAACTGATCCTGCGCCGCCGTACCCAGGAAGCGGCCAGAACGGCACGCGCCACCGCCATGCGGGCGGGCGCCGAACCCCTGCCGCTGTGGCTGGCCCGCGAGCAGTACCTGCACAGCACGGGCAGCTTCGCCGGGGCCGTACGCTCCCGCACGGGCGTGGTGGGCGTGAACCTCGGCGGCGGCAGCGAGATCGTCGCGGGCGTGCGCGGGGAAACGGCCAAGCAGCTGGGGATCCGTACCGATATGGAGCGCATGGTCGGAACGTTCGCCCAGAGCCATCCGGCCGTGGTCTACCCCTGCTACCCCAAGGAGATCCGCCTCGGCAACGCCGTAGCCAGGGAGGTCTACTGCTACTCGAACCCGAACCAGCCGGTCAACGTGCCCACGCCCTTCGGGACGGGGTTCGACACGATGGGCTGGTTCTCGCACTGCTTCTGGAAGCCCTACACGATCACCGTCGACTTCACCGACATGAAGCTCTACGTCGCTAGGAAACAGTGAAGACGTGGGCGACGGCACCGCCGCTGAAGACGACGGTGTTCGCCGGTTCGATGGTTAGGGGCGCGGGGAAGATGCTCTCGCCCGCGCCCAGGATGACCGGGTGGACGAGAAGGCGGTACTCGTCGATCAAGCCGGTCTCGACCAGCGACCGGGCGAACCTCGCCCCGCCGTGGGCGAGCAGGTAGCCGTCGGAGTGCTCCTTCTTGAGCCGCGTGACGGCCTCGGCCAGGTCTCCGGTGGCGATCGTCGTCTCGTCCCAGTCGCCGGAGGTGAGCGAGTTGGAGAACACGATCTTGGGGATCTCGTTCATCGGCTTGGCCAGCGGTCCGGGCGCGGTCGGGTAGAAGGCGGCGCAGGTGGTGTACGTGGTGGCGCCCATGAGGTGCGCTCCGGCGTTGCTGACGGTCTCGACGTTCCAGTCGAGGGCGTCGCCGGAGCGCCCAGCTGCGATCCAGTGGCCGCTGCCGTCGCTGGGCGCGACGAAGCCGTCCAGCGAGACGGACATCTTCAAGACGAGTGAAGCCATGTGCTGCGTCCTTCCAGGAACGGTCACTAGTCGATGGCCAGCATGCCCTCGGGCACGCCGGGGGCGCTGATCTCACGCCAGATCGAGCGCCACCCGGGCTGCTCGTGATAGCGACGCAGCGCCGCGATGCCGCCCAGCCAGCCGGCCCACCCCGGGTACGGCGGGTTGGCCGGGTCGAAGCCGCTCTGCACCAGGGTGAGGCGGGTCTTGCCGTCCGAGCCTTCGAGCTCCCAGCCGGAGGTGAAGCCGTCGGCGAAACGCAGCGTGGCCTTGCGCCCCGGCTCGAACTCGACGAATGTGGCGCCGCCGGGGTCCAGCTCGAAGCCGCCCATCGCGAAACGGCCGCCGACGTACGGCTCGATGTCGACGTTGGCGCCGAACCATCGGTGGAACTGGTCGGACTGGGTCATCGAGTCGAACACCTGGTCCGGCGTCGCGTCGATCACGACGGAGGCGTGCAGCTCGGGTGAGGTGAAGTCGCACTTGGAGGTCAGCTCGCGACCGGCCAGGTAGTCGGCGAGGTTCGCGATGGCCAGGGTCCAGAACGTCTGCAGCGCTCCGCGGGCGCCGGCCGTATCAGCCAGGACGTCCTCGAAGCTGGGCAGGTCGCTCTGGATCAGCGTGACCAGCGTGCCGTCCTCGTCCTCGGCCAGCTCGAACCCGACCGTGGTCTCCACGCCGTCCACGGTCCAGGCGAACCGGAGGGTGCGCTCGTCCACGTGCAGCACCCGCTGGTGCGGGGCGCCGCCGTCGGGGGTGAAGCGGCCCCAGAACCGGTAGGTGCCGGGCAGGTCGACCTCGGCGTGCTCGGCCAGCCACACGCGGAGCGCGGCCGGGTCGGTGAGCGCCTCGTACACGATCTTGGGGGTGGCCGGGACGACCGCGCGCAGGCGCAGGTCATTCGCCGGCTGGTGCTGTTCGCTCATCGGGGTCTCCCTTGGGGTAGCAGACGACGGCCAGGCGGAACGCGTCGCCCTCCGCGCCGCCGTAGCGGCTGAACAGGTCCTGCAGGGACCGCTGCAGCTCCTCCAGGAACGCCCCGCGCTGCTCCGGACGCACCCGGATGTCGCCGGACACGCCGATGGAGGGCAGGTCGGGGCGGGTGAGGTCGAGCGCGGCGACGTCCGCCTGCACGTCTTCCATGAGGTCGACGAGGTAGCCCAGGCTGAGCCGGTCGCGGGTCTGGCGCAGGCCGATCCGGCCCACCAGACGGGCTGACAGCCAGTAGGAGCGGGCGGCGGCCTGGTAGATGCCCTCGTGGATGCCGCGCACCCGACGCTCGGCCACCTGACGCACCAGGCCGGCTTCGAGCAGGCGTTTGACGTGGTAGTAGACGCGTTGAGGGGTTTGGTCGAGCTCGGCGGCGACTTCGGTGCAGGAGCGGGGCTCGGCGAGGTGCCGCAGCACTTCGATCCGCTGCGGCTTGAGCAGAGCCTCGGCCTGTTCGATCCGGTCGAGGTAGATGACGTCTCTCATTACGAAAACTATTTTTTACGTAAAGAGATCACTTGTCAATGGGCCCCGTGCGCCGAGAGCAGTGCGTTCCTCGCCGGAAAGCTCAAAGTGCGCGCTCAGATCGTCAAGAACGGCAACGTGATCGGTGCATTCACACGGTCGGGCCGTGCAACCACTGACGTCATTTGCTGTGGCGGATCGCGGTCCGTACGGCGGTGTAGATGACGACCCAGAGAGCAGCCAGGGGGATGAGGAACGTGATGATGGTCTCTGCCAGACCGATGTTGGGCATGTCGGCAACTTAAGAGGCCGCAGTTGGAGAACGCTCAACGATCACTTGCCGCCTCGCCACGCCAACCGGAACGTGACGGAACGCGATGGAACGCCGTGATATGGGGGTCTGTCGACAGTAGAGGGGGCAGAAGTTGATGAAGCATCTGAGCCTTGTGGGTACTCGCCGTCTGGCGGCTTTGACCGCGCTGCTGGCCGTGGCGGCGCTGGTACCGTCCGGGCCTGCCGGTGCTCTGACGCAGCCGGTGCCGAGGGGGGAGCGCGCCGTCTATGTGACCAACAGCGCCACCTCCGACATCTCCAGATTCGTCGTTGACCCGGCCACCGGGCGGCCGGTCCTGACCGGCGATCGGGTGGCCGCTGGGCCGGGGGTGCGTCAGATGGCGTTCACCCCGGACGGCCGCGCCGCCTACGCGGTCAACGCGGGCGACGACGATGCGGGCACCATCTCGGCCTACACGGTTGGAGCACAGGGCCTGTTAACTCCGCTGGCCACTGTCGCGACCGGCGGAGCCGTACCTCTGGGAATTGTCGTCACGCCGGGCGGCCACTTCCTGTATGTCGCTCATGTCTTCAGCAAGTCCGTGGCCGGGTTCGCGATCGCTCCTGACGGGCGGCTCAGCCCGCTGAGCAGCTCTCCTACGGAAACCACCGTGGCCAATCCGCGCGGCCTGGCGGTGACGCCCGACGGACGGTTCCTGTACGTCGGTCACGGCGATCCCGGCCCCGACCGGCTCACCTCCGTCGGCGCGATCAGCACCTTCGCGATCAAGGACGACGGCACCCTTGCCGAGGTCACAGCGCCGGTACGGCTGGGCCGCTTCTGCGGGGCCATGGCCATCTCGCCCGACGGCCGCCACCTCTACCTGACCTGCAGCGACACCTCCGAGATCTACGGCTTCGCGATCGGCTCGGACGGCGTGCTGACCGCGCTGCCCCGTTCGCCGTACGCCGTGTCGACCTTCCCGGAAGGCATCACCACCTCACCCGACGGACGTTTCGTCTACGTCGCCAGCCCGGCCCCGGGCGCGGGCAACACGCCTCTCGGCGACGGCGCGGTGTCGGGCTTCTCCGTCGGCACCGACGGAGCTCTCGCGCCGGTGAAGAGGTCGCCGGTTCCCGCCGGTATCGGCCCGGTCGGGATCACCACGGTGCCCGACGGGCGATTCCTCTACGCCTCCACGGGCGATCCCCGCGGCGGGGCACTCGGCGCGTTCGCTCTCAGCGCCACCGGGACGACGCGTACCCTGCCCGGCTCGCCCTTCACCACTGGGGGAGCGGAGCCTGCTTTCGGGTCTGCCGCGGTCCTGCCTGACCAGGGGCCGGTCGCGGGCTTCGCTGCCCGTGTCGCCGGCCGTACGGTGGCCTTCGACGCGTCGGCGTCCACCGACCCGGACGGGCGGGTGGCGCGCCACCGCTGGGACTTCGGTGATGGCACCTCCCTGACCAGCGCAGACCCCCGGATCGCCCACCTCTACCCGCGAGCCGGGACGTTCCGTGCGGCCCTGACCGTCACCGACAACGAGGGTTGCTCCACGGTCCTCATCTCCACCGGGCAGGCCGTGCTGTGCAACGGCACCCCGGCCGCTGCGACCGCACGCGACATCGCCATCCGGTTCTGACGGCAGCACCCAACGGTGAGTTGATCAGCCTGTATATCTCGTGCCTAGGTTTTGACAATGCCGCCGACCTAGCCTGAGCGCGTAGACAGATCCGCCTTTCTTGCAAACCGAAAAGGGGTGTCGACCATGAAGATTGTCTTCGCCGTGCGCAATGCCATGAGCAGGCAGCGGAGCTTGAAGTCCAAGGCTTGGTACATCTGGTACTAAACCAACCTGGCCCACAACAAGAGTCCGCGCTTCGCCGAACAGAAGCGCGGACTCCGGTGTACTCGGAGAGCCCCATGTCTCTTGCCCAACTCCCCAGCACCCGAGCGACCGTGTTCGCCCCGCGCCTCGCCGCCCTGTTCCGGGATCACCTGGGAAAGGACCTGTTCAGGCTGGAGCCGGACACCATCGGGATCGCCGGCCACGAGCTGGCCGACGCCATTCTCGCCGCCCGCCGGGCCACCGAGGGCGAGCGGCCGACATTCAAGCCACTGCAGGGCCGTACGATATCGCACGGCGAAGCCGCGACGCTGATGCGGGCCATTGGCCACGACGTGCGACAGGCATTGAAAGAGCCTTTACCGGCGAATGCGAAATTGACCGGTCCTTGGCCACTCACCGGGCACACATTGTTGCGCGATCTGATTCTGCATCCCGACCAATATCGGCTGCGGATGCTCATGAGCAGATATCTCGAACTCACCCCCAAACTGACCTGGTCGGTCATCGCGGTGGGGGCGGCACTTCCCGGCTGGTTGAAACCGGGCACCAGGCTGGCGCAGGTGGCGGCGGGGGCGACGGGCTACCAGGATCGGCGCCACGCGATGGGGATGTACCGCAGGACCGCGGCGCCGGTCTGCTTCACCATCTCCACGCTCGTCGCGAACGCCCTCTGGCTCGGCTCACCGTTCGACGACGGAGTCCCCAGCAGGCACATCCTCCACGAGGCGCTGCGGCTGCTGCCGCCGTCGTGGAACATCCTGCGCAACCGCTCACCCGAATATCCCGGCATCGACCCACGCATCGGCCACGGCGACGACGTCCTCATCCTGCCGCTCCTGTCCCACCGCGATCCGGCCCTGTGGGATGAGCCCCATGAGTTCCGGCCGGAGCGCTGGGAGCACCTCGATCCCGACTCGGCGCCCGGCTACCTGCCGTTCGGGCACGTCTCGGAGCGGTGCTGGGGCAGGCATCTGGTGATGCCTCTGGCCGAGCTGCTGCTCGACCGGGTACGCGAGACGGGACTCAGCGTGGATCCCCGGCAGCGCAAGGCCAAGGTGCCGCTGCTCGGCCTGCTCGGAGTCGATTTCATCCATGTCCGCTGAGCTCTTCTTCACCGACCAGCACGAGGCCTACCGGTGCTGGCGTGAGGGCGGCGGCGTGCGGAAGGTCCGATTCCCCGGCGCCATCCCCCTCGAAGGATGGCTGGTCACCGGCTACGCCGACTGCAAGGCGGCGCTGAACGATCCCCGGCTGAGCAAGGACCGCGCGAGCGAGCGGTACGCCGAGCAGTCCGGCATGCACGAAGGGCCGGGCGAGGCGATGACGACGCACATGCTCAACTCCGACCCACCACGGCACACCCGGCTGCGCAAGCTCGTCCTGAAGGCTTACACGAAGCGGCGGGTGGAGGCGCTCCGTCCCAGGATCGAGGCCTTCACCGACGCGTTGCTGGACGAGCTCGACGGCGCGGACACGGTCGACCTGCTCAGCCGGTTCGCGTTGCCGCTGCCGGTCGCCGTGGCCTTCGAACTCCTCATCGGAAGCCAGGTCAGCCACCAGGAGGACCACCAGGTCCGCGGCAACACGCACGACGACGGTCCTGGCGACGGGGAAGTGTCGATCATGACCGCGGAGCGCATGGTCGGCCACATTCGCGCCATGGTCGCTCACAAGCAGGTCAATCCCGGCGACGACCTGCTGTCCTCGCTGCTCGCCGTACAGGAACTCAGCCCGGAGGAGATCACCTCGATGGCCTTCCTGCTGCTGGTGGCCGGCCATCAGACCACGGTGAACCTCATCGCCAACGCCCTCTACCTCCTGCTCACCCACCCCGGCCAGCTGAGCGCGCTGCGCGCCGACCCCGGCCTCACCTCGGGGATGATCGAGGAGACGCTGCGCTGCGAGAGCCCGTCCGGCCTGGCATCGCTGCGCTACACGACCGAGCCGGTGACGATCGGCGGCACGGTGATCCCGGCGGGGGAGTTCGTCCAGATCGCGCTGCTGGCCGCCAACCGCGACCCGGCGGTCTTCGCCGACCCTGACAGGTTCGACATCACCCGCGACAACTCCCGGCACCTGGCTTTCGGCCACGGCATCCACCACTGTCTCGGGGCGTCGCTGGCGCGCCTGCAGGCGGAGATCGCGATCACCCGGCTCCTCGGCAGGTTCCCCGGGCTGCGCCTGGCCGACCTCCCGGAGTGGCAGCACAACCCCCGTCATCGGGGCCTGCTGGAACTCCGGGTGCATCTGAGATGACCTGCGAGTCGCGCCAGCGCTCTGCCGATGCCAGCGCGTCCAGGCTGATGCCCTCCAGGAACGCGCCGCCCCTGGCCAGGCGGCGTCCCCTGGGCGTGTCGAGCCCCAGCGTCTGCCCAGCCGCCTTCGTGATCTCAGCCGCCACGAGCGTTCGCCGCGAGCTGATCACCGCCGAGCGGTACCAGGCGTCGTCGTCGACCACGTAGACGTCGCGCCGCCCCCGGGGATCGCGTTCGCGCCTGATCAGCCCCTGCTGGGTCAGGTAGCCCACCGCCATGGAGATCGAGGCGGGACTGACCTTCAGCCCGCGCGACAGCTCGGCCGCGGTGAGCCTGCCGTCCTCGCTCAGCCACAGGCCGATGAGCACGCGCGCCACCATCTTCGGCAGGCCCATCCCGACCGCCATCTCGACCGCTCCCTCTTCCACCTCGAAGACCTTGCGGTCCCGGGGTTCTGCCTCGGGCCAACGTGCCGGGGCGCCGCGCCGCGCCCGCCGCGCCGTGGCCTGGTGCGCCCGCTCGGGGCGGTAGTCGCCGGGACCGCCGTTGCGTCCGACCTCGCGGCTGATCGTCGAGGTCGGCCGATCCAGCCGCCTGGCGATCTCGGCGTACGAGCGGCCTTCTGCCAGGCCGTTCGCGATCCGCTGGCGGTCCTGCCGGGTCAACCTTCCTTCTGACATGACACCACTATTGCGTTCGCCGCCATCCAACGCAACGTTCCATTGCGTTCAGCTTCATTGTCAAAGCATCACTTTTGCGGCTGCGAGCTGCGCTTATGCGAGTCCATTGATTGACGGAATTGCTGAAGGCAACGAAGCTTTCAATGGTGATGAACACGTACTATCGCAAGAAGTCGCGCATTCTCCCCGCGCTCGGCCTGCTGGTTCTCGCGCCGCTGGTCGGCGAGTATCTGCTGGGCAACATCGCCATCAACGCCCTACCGATGATCATCGGACTGATTCCGCTCTATGGCGGTGGTGCGCTGCTGATCCGCGAGGTCGCCCGCCGGTGGCGGCTGGGGTGGCCGGGGATCATCCTGCTCGGCCTCGCCTATGCCGTGATCGAAGAGGGCCTGCTCACCCGGTCGCTGTTCGACCCCGACTATGTCGGGCTGCGATTGCTCGACTATGGATTCGTTCCTGCCCTGGGCATCGGCGCCTACTGGACCGTGTTCGTTCTGGCCATCCATGGGGTGTGGAGCATCGCCGTGCCGATCTCGATGGTGGAGGCGGGCTCACACCGGCCGGACACCCCCTGGCTCGGCAAGGTCGGCCTCACCCTGACAGCCGTCCTGTTCCTGCTGGGCGGCGCCGTACCCATCGCCCTGGCAAGTCCCGACATCTACCCGCTGTCGGCCGGCCAGATCACCTGGACACTGATCACGGCCGCCGCCCTGATCATCACCGCGTTCCTGCCCGCGCGATCCCGCCGCCCCCCGCTCCAGGCCACGCCGCCCGGCCCATGGACCGTCTTCGCGATCACCCTCGTGGCCGGGCTGGCGTTCTGGCTCCCCACATTGCTCGCCATGGTGGGAATCACGCTGGAGTCCGTCGTGCCCGCGTGGATCACGGTCGGCTTCTACCTCGCGCTCTACGCCACGATGACGTTACTCATCCTGCGCTGGTCCCGGCGCACGGGCTGGGGCCCTTGGCACAGGTTCGCCCTGGGCGCCGGCGGCCTGGTCACCTACGCCTGGCACAGCTTCCCCCAGCAGCCGAGCTTCCCGGCACCCGCGAACGTGGACCTCATCGGCAACGCGCTCTTTGCGCTCGCCGCCCTCGGACTGCTCGCCTTCGTGGCAGTACGGCTCCGCCGGACCATGAAGAAGAATCCGGGCTCGGGTCTACAAGGACGGCAAGCTCGTGCCGCCCAGCCCCTGCCTTGAGGTGGACGTCCAGCCGCAGGAGCGGGCCGAGGTCATCCAGATGAACGGTGGCCTGGAGAGGTTCCTGAAGGCCCACCCCGGCCTGGACGTGAGCACCCTCCCCGACGACCCGGCCCTCCTTCGTGAGCGGCTCCTCGACTGGACCCGTGGGGGAGGGCTCGGCGGCCCCGTCGAGGGTGACGCCGACCAGTTGTGGGCGGCGGCCGGGATCGTGCTCTTCCATCCAGAGGGCCCGCTCTCGCCGACGGTCCGCGCGGCCGCCTACCGGATGCTGGCCGACCTGCCAGGGGTACGGTCGCTCGGCCGGGTCACCGACCCCAAGGGGCGTCAGGGCCAGGCCTTCACCCACACCGCGCCGGGCGGCGGCGGGAGCACCAGCCGCATCATCCTCGATCCCGAAACCGGGCAGTCGCTCGCCATGGAGCCGTACGAACGTCCCGACGGCCCGCGTACCGCTGGTCCGCCTGCAGGCGGAGATCGCGATCACCCGCCTCCTCGGCAGGTTCCCCCCGTGTTGCGCCTGGCCGACCTCTCGGAGTGGCAGCACAACCCTCGCCATCGGGGGCTGCTGGACCTCTGGGTGCACCGGAGATGACCGGCAGTGCAGGTATGTGCTGGGCGTGGACGATTTCGCGAGCGGTGGCGATCCCACCCGAGCCAGACGGTTGGCGGTGCCTTCGCTTCGGTGATTTCTTAGGGTGTATGACCCCACAGCTGCCCTTCCGTACCGAGCATCCGCTGGCGATGCCCCCGCTCTTACAAGAGCTGGCCGGGCTGGGCCCCGTGCACCGAGTCCGTACCCGGACGGGACACGACGCCTGGCTGGTCACCGGGTACGAAGAGGTCAAGCACTACCTGTCGGACGACAGGCTGGGTCGCTCCCATCCCGACCCGGCCAACGCCGCCCGCACCGGAGAGTCGGTGCTGTTCGGCGGCCCGCGCGGGAACTTCGAGACCGAGCGGGAAGAGCACGCGCGGATGCGCTCGCTGCTCCAGCCGCACTTCTCGCCCAAGCGCATGAGGGCCTTCACCCCGAGGATGGAGGCCATCACCGACGAACTGCTCGACGACATGGCCGCCCACGGCTCACCCGCCGACCTGTGCCAGGCGCTCGCCCTGCCCCTGCCGATCCTGGTGATCTGCGAACTGCTCGGCGTGCCGTACGAAGACCGGCCGCAGTTTCGCACCTGGAGCCAGCAGACCGCCGACGTGACCAACCGCGAGCTGTCGGAGCAGGGCCTGTTGGCTCTGTACGGCTACGGCCAGGACCTCGTCCGGCGCAAGCGCAAGGAGCCCGGTGAGGACTTCATCAGCCAGATGATCGACCGGATTCCCGACGACGAGATCGCCATGCTCTCCATGGCGATGTTGTTCGCCGGGCACGAGACCACGGTCGTCGCCATCGAACTCGGCGCCGTCTGCCTGCTGACCAACCCCGAGCAGTGGCAACTCCTCCTCCAGCGGCCCGAGCTGATCCCCGGCGCGGTGGATGAGATGTTGCGCCTGCCCGCCGACGCCATCGGCGTCATCCCGCGCTACGTCCGCACCGACCTGGACCTGTGCGGCACCCACGTGCGCGCCGGTGAACTGGTCGTGCTCGACACCACCGCCGCCAACCACGACGCCACCGCGTTCCCCTCGCCCGAGCGCTTCGACATCACCCGGGACAACGCCCACCACGTGGCCTTCGGTCACGGCCTGCGCTACTGCATCGGCGCCCCGCTGGCCCGCCTCGAACTACGGGTGGCCTTCAGCAAGCTCCTCGCGCGCTTCCCAGGTCTGCGGCTTGCCGTACCCGCCGAGCAGCTACGGCGCCAGCCCGACAGGCTCACCAGCGGCGTGGAGGAACTGCCGGTGACGTTCTGACCCGCGCCGGCGGTGAGAAAGGGCGCGCTGCCGTACGGTGGACGCGAGTTCGACCATGGAGGCACAACCGTGACCGAGGGATCTCGACGGCGTGTGGTGATCGCCGAGGACGAGGCGCTGATCCGCCTCGATCTCAGGGAGATGCTCCAGGAGAACGGCTTCGTCGTCGTCGCTGAGGCCGGTGACGGGGAGGAGGCGATCAGGCTGGCCACCGATCTCCGTCCCGACCTGGTCATCCTGGACGTCAAGCTGCCCGTGCTCGACGGTATCTCGGCGGCAGGACGGATCGTGGCCGAAGGCATCGCGCCCTGCCTGATCCTGACCGCCTCCTCACAGCGGGACGCCGGGGCGATGGCCTTTCTGGTCAAACCGTTCACCGCCACCGACCTCGTGCCCGCCATCGAAAGAGCGGTGAGCAGGCACGAGGAGATTCGGGCGTTGGCCAAGGAGGCCGCCGACCTGCCGGAACGGCTCGAGACCAGGAAACTGGTGGAGCGGGCCAAGGGTCTGCTGATGACCCGGCACGGGTGGACCGAGCCGCAGGCGTCCCGCTGGCTACAGAGGGCGGCAGTGGACCGCAGGCTCAGCATGCGCGACGTGGCCCAGCTGGCTCTGTCGGAGCGTCCCCTGGAAGAGGTCCTTCGGGAGGCTTTCCGCGCGCATGCGCAGTATTCGGCATCGCCCGGGTCAGCAGCCGTTCCGGTGACGCTCTACCTGGGCGATGAGGGCGGCAGCGCGTCCACGGAAGGGGCGCTGGCAGACCTTCTGCGCGCCTTCGGATACGGCGACCTCGACTGGAGCCCGCCGATACGCGGCTCGTGGCTGAGGCGGATGATCGGCCGCACCACTGACATGCTGACCTCCAATGGCGCCAAGGACATCGGCAACGAGCTTCGCAGGGCTATAGAGCTCCAAGGGCTCCACCGGGCACAGGCCGAGGTGGATGAGAAGAAGGCCGCTGCGGCCAGTGCCCTGATTACGGCTTTGGGGTCGCAGCGGAAAGCCGCAGTGCTGATCGGCTCCCTGCTGCTGCTGAAGGATGGTGACACCTGCGTGGTGCGGGAACTGACGCAGAAACAGCTCATCCACATGGAGCGAAATCCGGCTCTTCTGCAGGATCCGGCCGCGTTGTTGACCGCCCTGCAATGTGTGGAGGACGCGTCCTGACCCCTGCGCCGGGCGGTTTCGGTGATCGGCATGAACGGCCTGCTCCTCACCTCGCTGGGGTCGGCCGAGGAGAGGTACGCGGCGCCGCACATCGAGTGCGGCGCTGCGACAGCCGGGGATCGTTACTTCCAGGCGCGTGGGCGGAGGGGTTCGTCGAGTTCGACGGGTCCGGCCAGGTTGTCGACCAGGCCGACCAGCGTGGCGAAGGCGCACTCGGTGACCAGCTGCAGCAGGTCCGCCGGGCCGAGCCCCGCGCCGGTCGCTCGCCGTACCACTGCCTCCGGTACGGCTCCGCGCTCGATCACCAGCGCCCTGGCGAAGGCGTAGACGGCCGCGTGGAGCTCCTGGCGGGGTTCCGCGCCTCGGCGCATCGCCTCGATGTCGTCCTGGCCGACGCCCAGGTGGTCCAGCACGGTCGAGTGGAACGCGACACCGTAGGCGTTGCCCACGGCGACGCCGACCGCGACCCCGGCGATCTCCCGATGCACCGGGTCGAAGGACTTGTCGCCGACGGCCCGGCGCAGCCCGTCGAAGCCCGCCAGGAGCGTGGGGCTGGCCGCGATCACGCCGGCGAGGTTGGGGACGAAACCGAGGTCGGCCTCGATGCCGTCGAGGATCGGCCGGGACTCGGCAGGAGCGGTTCGTGCGGTGAGAATCGAAAGGTTCATGGAGCGACCTTCTCCCCGGCCCCCGCCCGGCCGCACTTCCTTCGGAGGGAAGCGACGCCCGCGCCCGCGCCGCCGTACGGTCGAGCCATGGACTCGTCCTTCGGCGCCCTGGTGCGCTACTGGCGCCGGGTACGCGCGATGAGCCAGCTCGCCCTCGCCTCGGCCGCGATGACGACACCCCGCCACATGAGCTTCCTGGAGACCGGCCGCTCCCACCCGAGCCGGGAGATGGTGCTCAGGCTGGCAGGTGCGCTGGACGTCCCGCTGCGCGACCGCAACGGCATGCTCCTGGCCGCCGGATTCGCCCCGCTGTACGCGCACAGCGGGCTCGACGATCCGGCGATGCGGAGGGTGGCGGCCGCCATCGGCCAGATGCTCGACAGGCACGACCCGCTGCCCGCCGTCGTGATGGACCGCGGGTGGAACCTCCTGCGCGCCAACCAGGGGGCGGCGCGCCTGTTCGCGTCCGCGCCCATCCCGGCGGACGCCAACGTGCTGAAACTGATCATCGAGCCGGGACCGGTCCGCGACGCCGTCGCCAACTGGGGCGACGTCGTGCCCGCGCTCCTGGAACGCGCGCGCCGCGAGGCGGTGGGCGGCGTGCTCGACCTGGCCACCGCAGAACTGGTGCAGCAACTGCGGTCGCGCCCGGAGGTCGAGCGGCTCATCACGGCGCCCCCGGCGATCCCGGTCTTTGACGTGCACTTCCGGGTCGGGGGCGCGGTCATCCGGTTCTTCTCGATCGTCTCCACCATCGGAACGCCGATCGACGTCACCGCTCAGGAACTCCGTGTCGAGGCGTTCTTCCCCTCGGACCACGAGAGCGCGGAACGCTGGAACGCGGAGTTCCGCGCGGCCATCTGATCTTCATACGTAGATCATTCCTAGTTAGATAACGCTTCTATCCAATGAGTGAAGATCATCGTCATGACGAACATTCGCCGTACCCTCACCGCCCTCGGCCTGGCCGGAGCCGCCGCTGCCACGATGTTCACCACCGCACCCGCCGCACACGCCGCCAGTGGCGGCGGCTGCGGCAACTGGCCCTCGTGGGAGGTGCGGGCGTGCATCAGCGTGGTCAGCAACGGAAGCGTGGTGGCCGACGGCTACCTCAATGCAAGCGTGCCCGGTTGCGCCCGCATCTCCGTCGCGCTGATCGACCGCAGCGGCAGCACCCTGCGCAGCACCCAGATCTCGTGCAGGACCGGGTTCCTGGCCGCGGTGGGCGAGCCCGCCGTCGGCGGGCGCACCTACTACAGCCGGATCCGCGTCTGGAACTCCAGCAACACGATCATCGCCGAGTCCACCAGCCCGGCGCAGTACACCTGACCCGTAGGGGTGTATCAGGGGGATTCCGGATGGTGCCAACCTGGCGGGCTCTCTACGGTCACCCCCATGACTGACAGAACACTGCTGCGTGCCGGGGCGTTCGCCGGGCCGCTGTTCGTGCTGATCTTCCTCGTGGTGGGGGCCACGAGGGAGTCCTACGATGCGATGCGCCATCCGATCAGCTCCCTGGCTCTGGGGCCGGGCGGATCGGTGCAGGTCGTCAACTTCGTCCTGGCCGGAGCGCTCAGCCTGGCGCTCGCGGCCGGGCTGTGGAAGGTCCGCAAGGCCGGGTCGGTGCTGATCGGGGTGTGGGGGCTCGGATTCCTCGGCACCGCGTTCTTCACGACCGACCCGGTCGGCGGCTATCCCGCCGGAACCCCGCTGTATCCCGTGGGCACCGTCCACGGGATGCTGCACAACCTCTTCGCCCTGGTGGCGGCGATCGCGTTCGTGGCGGCCTGCATCGTGATGGCGCGCGGTTGGGTGGCCTACAGCGTCGGCACCGCCGTGGTCTTCGTCGCGGCGATGGTGGTGTCCGCCGTGGGGACGGCGCAGACGGCCGGCTTCGTGGGCGTGGCGGGACTGTCCGACCGGATCGCGGTGGTGGCGGCATTCGCCTGGCTGACCGCCGTCGCGCTGAGGGAGGCCAGGCGGGCGGCGGTAATTGGCTCGAACGACCAGGTCGCCGGTTGATACGTTCCGTGATGTGGAACCGCTCAACGACAAACAGATCCGCGCATCCTTCGTCAACTGCTCCAAAGGCGAGGCGAGCCGGATCAACCTTCCCCGCGACGTCCCCTGGGAGGATCTCGACTTCCTCGGCTGGCGGGATCCGGGCGCGCCCGAGCGCGGCTACATCGTGGCCGAGCGCAAGGGCGAGCCGGTGGGGGTGACGTTGCGGTTTCCCACCGAAGTGACCAGGAGCTTCACCAAGTCCACGGTCTGCTCGGTGTGCGTCAGCGCGCACTCCGGGCAGGGCGTGGCGCTGTTCGTGGCCCCGCGCGCGGGCGCGTCGGGACGGCTGGGAAACACGGTGGGCACCTACATGTGCGCCGACCTGCAGTGCCCGCTGTACGTCAGGGGGAAGAAGCTCACGGACCTCGGGGTGCAGTTCGAGACGCTGACGCTGGAGGAGCGGGTGGATCGGATGCTGGTCAACCTAGGCCTGTTCGTCGACCGCGTGTTCAACGGCTGACACGTCTGCCGCTACGGTGGCCCGGTGCACTTGATCACCGCGTTATTGCTGGCCGCAGCGACGGCCGTTCCAGGCGTCCCCCAGGACGGGCGGTCGGAGCCGGTCGCCGACCCGGTCTTCCCCGCCTACGGCAACGCCGACATCGACGTCCTGCACTACGGGCTGAAGCTGGACTGGAACCCCGGCAGGCGCGAGCTCACCGGCACCGCACGGCTCAAGGTGCGGGCGGTGAAGCGTCTCGACACGATCGCCCTCGACTTCAGCCGTGCGCTGAAGGCCGACGCCGTCACCGTCGCGGGCGAACCGGCCACCTCCCGCCACCCGGGAGACGACCTCGTCGTACGGCCGGCCGCCCCGCTGGCGGCGGGCGCCGAGACCGAGGTGGTCGTGCGCTACCACGGCGGGCCCAAGGCGGTGCGCACCAAGCAGCACCGCAGCGACCTGCGGCTGGTCGGGCTGAGAGCAGCCGCAGACGGCAGCGCGTGGGCGCTGCAGGAACCGTACGGCGCCTTCACCTGGTTCCCCGTCAACGACCTGCCCTCGGACGAGGCGCTCTACGACGTGGCCATCACCGTCCCCAAGGGGTGGGCGGCCGTCGCGCACGGCGCCTACGCGGGACGCGACGGCGGAACCTTCCGCTGGCGCTCCACCCACCCCGTGGCCAGCTACGTGACGCTGTTCACCGTCGACCGGTACCGGAAGTTCACCGGCGGGGGCCCGCACGACCTCCCGATCACCTACTGGGTGCGCAAGGAGGACCAGGCAGGACTCCTGCCCACCCTGCGGAAGACGCCCGCCGTCCTGCGCTGGCTGGAGAAGCGCCTCGGCCCCTACCCCTTCCCCAGCGCGGGCGTGGTGGTGACGAGCGAGACGGGCATGGAGACGCAGCAGATGGTGACGTTGTCGCCGGAGTTCCTGCGGCCAAGCATCATCGCCCACGAGATGGCCCACCAGTGGTTCGGCAACGCGGTCACCCCGCGCACGTGGCGCGACCTGTGGCTGAACGAGGGCTTCGCGATGTACTACGAGTGGCTCTGGGTGAGCGAGCACGAGTGGACCAGCATGGAGGAGACGCTGGCGTGGGCGCGCGGGCGGGACAGGAAGCTGCGCAAGACCTCGGGGCCGCCCGGTCACTACAAGCGCGACAGGTTCGCCGACAGCAACGTCTATTACGGACCGGCGCTGATGCTGCACGAGATCCGCACGCGGCTGGGCGACGAACGGTTCTTCGCCACCATGCGGGCGTGGGCGCAGGAACACCGCGACACCACCCAGGACAGGGCGTCGTTCACCACGTGGCTCAACACGAGCACGGGCGAGGACTTCACCTCGCTGATCTCCGCGTGGCTCGACTCGCCCACAACCCCTTCATGACGTACGGCTAGCGCTTGAGGTAGGCCAGGACGGCCAGGACGCGGCGGTTGTCGTCGGCGGACGCGGTGATCCTGAGCTTGCCGAAGATGTTCGCCGTGTGCTTGGCCACCGCGCTCTCGCTGACGTGCAGGAGCGCGGCGATGGCCGTGTTCGACCGTCCCTCGGCCATCAGCTCCAGCACCTCGCGCTCGCGGGGCGTCAGGGAGGCGATCATGCCGCGGGCCTCGCTGCGTGAGAGCAGCTTGGTGATGACCTTCTGGTCCATGACCGTGCCGCCCGCCGCGACCCTGCGTACCGCGTCGACGAACTGCTCGGTGTTGGTGACCCTGTCCTTGAGCAGGTAACCGATGGCGCCGTCGCCGTCGGCCAGGAGCTCGTGGGCGTAGAGCTGGTCGACGTACTGCGACAGGACGAGAACGGGCAGGCCAGGCCGCTGCCGCCTGGCCCGCAGCGCGGCCTGGAGCCCCTCGTCGGTGAAGGTGGGTGGCAGCCGTACGTCGACCACGGCCACGTCCAGCTGCTCCTCCAGCAGCGCGCGCAACAGGGAGGGCCCGTTGTCGACCGCCGCCACGACCTCGCAGCCATGCTCGGTCAGCGTGCGGACCAGGCCGTCCCTCAGCAGGAAGAGGTCTTCTGCGAGGACAACGCGCACGGGATCTCCATCGTCACGGTGGTGGGGCCGCCAGGCGGGCTGTGCAGGGCGAGCACGCCGTCGAAACTATCCAACCGGCGCGCCACGCCGCGCAGTCCGGTTCCCTTGGCGAGGTCGGCCCCGCCGCGCCCGTCGTCGGTGACGGTGATCCGCAGCTCCGCGTCCCGCGCCGCCATGACGATCCTGACCTCGCGGGCGGCGGCGTGCTTGGCGGCGTTGGCCAGGACTTCGCTGACCGCGAAGTAGGCCGCCGCCTCGACCGGGGGCGGCAGCCGTACCGGCAACGTGGTTTCGACGTGGACGTCGAGGAAGTTGTCCAGGGCAAGGGAGCGTACGGCGTCGCCGAGGCCGCGGTCGGCGAGCACGGGCGGATGGATGCCGTGGACCAGGTCGCGCAGGTCGTCCAGCGCCTGCGCGGCGTTCTGGCGCGCGTCGGTGAGCAGGTCGCGGGCGGTGGCCGGATCGCTGTCGAGCAGCCGGGCGGCGCCGTCCAGCGCCATGCCCAGGGAGAT
This sequence comes from Nonomuraea sp. NPDC050556, assembly GCF_044457355.1. Classification (NCBI taxonomy): domain Bacteria; kingdom Bacillati; phylum Actinomycetota; class Actinomycetes; order Streptosporangiales; family Streptosporangiaceae; genus Nonomuraea; species Nonomuraea sp. NPDC050556. The sequence continues at coordinate 761,872 of NZ_JBITGU010000001.1, forward strand.
GAGCCGCGCCTGGGCCCCGTCGTGCAGGTCGCGTTCGATCCGCCGCACCTCGGCGCTCTGTGCGTCGAGCGCCTCCGCTCTGGCCTCGGTGAGGTGTTCGATCCGCCTGACCAGCTCGACGCTGCGCGGCGCCGCCAGCGCCCATCGGCTCCACCGGGCGTGCAGCCGCAGTACGGCGGGCGCGAGCGCCACTCCTGCCACCGCGAGCCCGAGCCCCAGCACCGCCCCCGCGACCGGGTTGTGACCGGGGAGGAACCCGTACCAGTCGGCCTGCGGCGCTACCAGTTCGATCACCACGCCGATCGCGCCGTACTCGACGAGCAGGAGCGGAAGGGTTACCAGCAGCCCGCCGGTCACCGGCTCCAGCCAGGCCCACATCAGGTCGCGCCAGAACCCCTCGTCGCCCAGGATCGCGGGTGCCCGGTCGCCTTTGAGTGGCTCTGGCCCGGTCACGGCGGCCGGTGTCCATGCGCGGGCCCGGTCCGACAGGAGGCGCAACATCACCGCGGCCGGCGGCAGCAGCAGGAATCCCAGGCCGACGGGCAGCAGGAGAACGGCCAGGACCACGAGCCCGCCCACAAGGGGTACCGCCAGGGCGAGCAGGCTGAGCAGCAGGCATCGCCTGAGGGGCGCGAACAAGGATCAGCTCACTTTCGCATTCCGGGCACCTTGGAGCCTAACCATCAGCGCCACCGCCAGGCTCGCCGCCCCGAACGCCACCATGGGGACGGCAGCCCCGCTCTCCTCGTCCATGAACAGCAGCAGACCGATGTTGATCACCGTGTGGAACCCGCCCGCGAGCAGCAGCCTCCCCGACCGCACCCGGTCGAGCGCCAGCCCCAGCACCACTGACAGGGACACGGCCGCCAGCAGGAACCCGCCCGCGTACACCGGCCCCCGCCCGAAGACCGGAACATGCCAGGCGCCCCACAGCAGCCCGGTCACGACCGACGAGGCGAGCGGGCCGAAGCGGGTGCGCAGGAGCGGCTGCAGCAGGCAGCGCCAGCCGACCTCCTCGCCGCACGCCCCGGCCAGCTGGGCGACGAGCACGAGCGCGACGGGATGGCCCAGGTCGGCAGGGGAGGTGAAGTGGGGATCTCCGGTGATGACGCCGTAGGCGGTGGCGCAGAGCGCCACGACCAGCAGGGCCAGCGCGACCAGGGCGGGGCCGCCAGCGCCGCGGACGGCCCCGAGAGCTCCGGCGAGCGCCGAACGCACCGCGGCGGGCCACAAGATCGCCACGGCCGCGACTCCGAGCGCCGGGCCGAACTGGGTGAGCTGGATGACCTCGGCCGGCACCCCGGTCAGGGGTTGTACGGCGTTGAGCGCCCCGGATGCCAGCAGGGCGACGAGGAAGAAGACGCCGCCGATTCCAAGAATTTTCCGCATGTGCTCGACGATGCCGATCGGCGGAGCCCGTTCCACTGGACCTGGCAACAGAACAGGGGTGTACCCAGCACCAGGTCCTCAATGTTACCTTGATGGCTCAAGGTAAAGAGGAGTACGGCATGCCTTATGTGTACGTCACCTTCATCCAGGCCACGCCGGAGCGGGTCTGGCACGCGCTGACCGACGCCGACGTGAGCGCCGCATACTGGGCGGAGCACTGCAACGTCTCCGACTGGAAGGTCGGATCACCCTGGGAGCATCCGCGCACCGACGGTTCCGGGATCGTCGACCTCGTCGGCACGGTGCTGGAGGCCGCGCCGCCCAGGCGGCTGGTGATCACCAGGACCGGCCCGAACGAGGAGCGGCCCCTCGGCCCCGGCCGGGTCACCTTCGACATCGAGCCGCACGGCGACATCGTCCGGCTCACCGTCACGCACGAGAACCTGAGCGACCACGACGAACTCGTCTCCGTCTCCGCCGGATGGCCGTGCGTGCTGTCCAACCTCAAGACGTTCCTGGAGACCGGGCGCGTCCTCCCGCAGGGACCGTGGGAGATGTACGCGCAGATGCGCGCCGCCCGGATGGCACTCAACGACCCAACCGATCGGCCAGCCCGTTGAGGTAGTCAGGAGTGAGCGGCCCCACGCCGAACAGGACGCGCATGTAGATCGGCGCCAGCAGATGGTCCAGCACCTCCAGCGCGTCGGGCGGTTCCTCGCCGCGGTCGCGTGCACGGTCGAGCATGACCTGCAACTGCCTCCTGCGGTCGGCCAGAAGCTCGTCACGCGCCTGAAGGCCCTGCTGGCCCTCGCCCGACAGCGCGACGGTCAGCCGCACCAGCGCCAGGCCGTCGGGTCCGGTGACCTCGCGGGCCACGTTGGTGGCGTAGGTGCGCAGGTCACCGGCCAGGCTCCCGGTGTCGGGCATCGGCGCCTGCGTGTTGAGCCGGGTCAGCAGCACATCGCTGAGCAGGGCCTGGAGGTTGCCCCACCGCCGGTAGAGGCTGGTGTCGGCCACACCTGCGCGGGCCGCGACCTCGCCGACGGTGAAGTTCCCGTAGCCACGCTCGCTGACCAGGTCGGTGACGGCCTGGTGCACCGCCGCGCGCACCCGGGCGCTGCGGCCGCCGGGCCGCCTGGCTCGCTCCTGCTCATCCATACTCCCACCTTAACGCAGTTGACACTTGCGTTAGAGTCTCCCTAAACGCAGCTATTGGCTGCTTTTAGGAGGGATGTACGTGAAAGCGTTGCTCACCCTGACCTGTGCGGGTCAGTTCATGGTGTTGCTCGACAACACGATCGTCGGCGCGGCCCTGCCCGACATGCAGCAGCGGCTCCACACCGGGCTGACCGGCCTGCAGTGGATCGTCGACGCCTACGTGCTGCTGGTGGCCATGTTGCTGCTGTCGGGAGGCGTCTTCTCCGACCGGTTCGGCCGCAGGCGGGTGTTCCTGGCCGGGGTGGTGATCTTCACGGCGGCGTCGGTGGTGTGTTCGTTCGCGCCCTCGATCGGCTGGCTGATCGCGGGGCGGGTGTTGCAGGGCGTCGGCGCCGCTGCACTGAGCCCCGCCTCGCTGGCGCTGCTCGCTGCTGCGTACCCCGCTCCCAGGGAGCGCGTCAGGGCGATCGGGTTGTGGGCCGGGTTCAGCGGCATCGGCCTGGCCGCAGGACCGCTGGCGGGCGGGATCCTGGTGGAGTCCTTCGGCTGGCCCGCCATCTTCCTGGTCAACGCGCCCATCGGGGCGATCCTGCTGCTGGCGGGGCTGCGCCTGCTGGGGGAGTCGCGCAACCCGGGCGCGCCGCCGATCGACGTGCCCGGCACGCTCCTGTCCGTCGCGGGCGTGGGGGCCCTGACCTACGGCCTGATCGAGGGCGGTTCCCGAGGCTGGACCTCGCCGGTGATTCTGGGCAGCTTCCTTGCCGGGCTGGCGCTCCTGGCGGCGTTCGTCGTGGTCGAAGGCCGGGTGCCGACGCCGATGCTGCCGCTGCGGCTGTTCCGCCGGCGGCTGTTCACGGTGTCCAACACGGCGATGGTCGTGGTCGGGTTCGCGCTGATGGGGTCGTCGTTCTTCTTCTCCCAGTTCTTCGTCTACGTTCAGGGGACGTCGATCATGGTCGCCGGGTTGCGTACCCTGCCGGTCTCGCTGGCCATGGTGATCGTCAGCCCGTTCGCGGGCAGGTTGGCTGCCAGGTACGGCTACCGCGTCGTGGTCAGCATCGGCCTGGCGCTGGCCGGGGTGGGGCTGCTGGCCCTGGGCCTCGTCCACGCCGACACCGGCTACGGCAACGTGTGGTGGCGGCTGGCGGTCGCCGGCATCGGGTTCGCCCTCACCATGTCACCGCTGACCGGAGCCGCCATCCAGGCGGTCAGCCCGCAGGAGGGCGGTCTCGCCTCGGGCATCAGCAGCACCACGCGGCAGATCGGCGCGGTGCTCGGCGTGGCGGTGCTCGGGGCGATCGTCCACGCGCGGGAGTCCGGCGGCGGGACCTTCGAATCCGGCCTCAACACCGCCTTCCTCGCGGCGGGCGCCGTGACCCTGGCCTGCGCCGTACTCACAGGCCTGTGGCTGACGGCGGCCCGGACACCGGCAGCCGTCCGGGCCAAGCAGCCAGTGGGCTGACATGTCCTGATGTGGCCACCACGGTAATGATCGACCGTGCTCGGCGAAGAGAAGGGGCAGGCATTTCATCGATCGAGGGTGGAGGGCACATGCACGCTGAGAGGTTCCGCACGGCACGGCGCCGGCTCGTACGGGCAGGCTGCGCCGTCCTCCTGCTGCCCGCGCTGTTCTGGCCCGCGCTGTTGTGGCCCGCACGGGCGTCCGCTGCGGACGTCACCGTGACCTGCGGGAGCACCCTGACGTCCAGCGTCACCCTGACCGAGGACCTGACGTGCCCGGGGGACGGGCTGATCATCGGCGCCGACAACGTGACCATCGACCTGGCCGAGCACACCATCAGGGGCGCGGGCAGCGGCACAGGCGTCCAGGTCGGCCCCTCAGGCACCGCCTGGACCGGAACCGTCATCCGCGACGGCCGGATCGAAGGGTTCGCCACAAGCGTCGGCGCTGACGACCTGCGCCCGCACATCACCCTCGACCTCCGCGACATGACGATCACCGGAGGTCCCGTACGGCTTCGCGGCGGCGCCTGGCCGGAGCTGTCCATCGGCGGTTCCGGCCACCGGTGCGCCGTGGACGCCGTCGTCGTCCGCCAGATCCGCCTGACCATCGACCGCTGCGCCCTGCACAGCGTCTCGGCCCTGAACACCTACACGACGCTCACCTCCAGCAAGCTGACCTCGGGCGGCCTTTCCTTCAGCGAGGGCAACGCCGGACTCGTCACCGGCAACGTCTTCGACAACGCCCCGGTCAGCGCGGACAACAACAGCTGGAACCTCGTGCTGCGCGACAACGTCTTCAGGAACGCCGACATCGCGGTGCGGGCAGGCTGGGCACCGGCCGCCGTCATCGAGGACAACACGTTCAAGGACAACTCGATCGGCGTGTACGGCTACCTGATGGACGCCACCATCACCGGCAACCGGTTCACCGGCAACGGCACCGCCGGAATCTACGTCCAGCGTTCCACCTCCTCCACGCAGTCGTTCAGCAGCAACGTGTTCAAGAGGAACGGCCATGATCCCAGCGGGCTCACCGACGAGGCGGGCTATCCAGTACGCGGCGCCATCCACATCGGCCGCGCGACCTCCCCGATCACCCTGACGGGGAATGTCGGCAAGCACAACGCCGGACACTTCATCTGGGTCTCGCCGCCCTCAGGAGTGATCGACGGCGGCGCCAACCGCGGACACCCCTGCGGTCCGCAGCCTCTTCCGCTGGTCTGCCACTGACGCGCGACGAGATCGATCAGGAATCGAGAAGCGCCTCCATCCCGGTGGCCCGCAGCACGTGGGTGCTGGAGGTCATCGGGACCAGGACTCGGAGGCAAACACGGTGAGAGGACTGTTTTCCGCCAGGAAGCTGACCGCAGCGGCCGCCGTCACGGCCGTCATCGTAGCGGGAGTTCAGCTCCTCACCACCGCCGCCCATGTGTCCGTCCGCCGGGCCAATTCCTGACTGGGTGCAGTGGGCTCATCGCATCGTCGTGAGGTGCAATGACGACGCCGCACCGGACCTGACGCGACGCGGCCAATGGGCAGGCGGGTACAGCCGCTCGTATGTGAGGTGCCCGAGCACGCCCAACTTCCGCGGCATCTCACGCGCATGGGTTGAGGAGCACTCGGACAACTAGCCTCCGTCCAGGGACGGCCCGCGCCGAGGTCCGGGGCGAACCTTTCTCGCCTGGGGTGACTCCAACAGGCATGAAGAGAATCTTAACGACGGCAGCGCTCGCTCTCGCCCTGCCGCTCGGCATCGCCCCCGCCGCTCAGGCGTCCACTCACCAAGCGCAGCTGGTGGCTCAGGCCTCCACTCCCAAGGCGCGCAATCTGAAGGTCACCCCCGCGGTGCGCAAGGCGCTCGGCGACGCCTACTGGAACCGTTCCACGCACTTCAAGCGCAGCCAGGTCGACGGACCCACGCACGTCTACTACGGCGAGCTGAACCACGTGTACTGGGCCCTGGGGCAGGTGGGCGTGAAGGGCGACGAGATCAGCTACCAGGACGGCCCGCACATCTGGAAGCGCAAGGCCAAGGGGAGGTGGGTGCACGTCGGAGACACCGGCGGCGACCTGTCGGCGGTGCCCAAGGCGCTGCTCAAGGTCTGGCATCTCACCTCTCCTGGCGGATAGGACCGCCGGCGGGGCTGGGTTCTGCGACGATGGCCTTCATGTCGGACTCGATGGGTACTGTGCGTCTGATCGTGAAGCAGCCGGCTCGGTCGTCACCGTCCCGCTGGGTGAGCTGCCGCAGGCGCGGTCCTGGCTCACTGGCGGGGCCAACGAGCCGATCACCGCGGAACAGCTGCTGACCGTCGTGGATCCCGCCAGCCTCGCCCTGGTCGCCCAGGAGGCCGGAGTCGAGCCCGCGGCGTTCGCTGAGGCGGTGGCCGGCGCGCTCCCCGACGTGGTCGACCAGGCTTCCCCGGACGGGCAGGTCGACCCGCAGCTCAACGTCCGCATCGTCGGCGGGGACGAGATCGAGCCCCACTCCCACCCGCACCAGATCTCCCTCAGATGAGGTTCAGGAACCGTACGTCGGTGAGGTCTTCCGACAGTTGCCACAAACGGCGGCCGGTCTCGGGGTCGGCCGCCGCGGTGGACAGGCGCACCCGCGTCGGAGCGCCGCGTAGCTCGGCGAACCCGCCGGGCCCGATGAACTCGCCGCTGTTCACCCCCGGAGCGGTGGCCGCGTACAGCTGAGGCAGCGCCCCCTGCTCAGGGGACTGGGCGAGCGGGGCGAGAACGCGGCCGAACAGCACCTTCACCAGGGCGACCGGCGTGCCCTTCTGGAGGTTGGTGGAGGTGTAGCCGGGGTGCGCGAGCACGCTGCGCACAGAACCCCCGGATGCTGCCAGCCGCCGGTGGAGTTCCCAGCCGAAGACGGCGTTGGCGAACTTCGACTGGTTGTAGAACCCCATGGGTGAGTACGAGCGCTCCCCGGAAAGGTCGTCGAGGTGGAGGCGTCCCTGCCGGTGGTTGGTCGACGTCACCGTGACCACGCGGGAATCACTGCCCTCGGCCAGCAAATCGAGCAACAGACCCGTGAGCGCGAAGTGGCCGAGGTGGTTGCAGGCGAACTGCAGCTCGTGGCCCTGCGCGCTCAGCGTGCGCGGCGGGGCCATCACACCGGCGTTGTTCACGAGCACATCCAGCCGCGGATGATCGGCACGCAGCCCATCGGCGAACTCCCGGACGGAATCGAGGTCGGCCAGGTCGAGGCGGCGCACCTCGAGCGCGGCGCCAGGGTGGTCGGCGGTGATCCGCGCGGCGGCCAGGCGGCCCTTGGCTTCGTCGCGTACCGCGAGGATCACCTGCCCGCTCTTGCGTGCGAGCGCCCTGGCGGTGGCCAAACCTAGGCCGCTACTGGCTCCGGTGACGACGGATACCCGCGTGGACTGGTCAGGGATCTGGTCGGCTGTCCAATGCTGCTTTTTCGACATGCTGCACACATTGTCGCCTATGGCACTGGGTGTCAATGCGCTACTAAGTGCCGTGGATGGCATGCGGTAGGGTCGTGGGGTGAGCTCGATCAGCATGGCCCAGCGCAAACGCCAGCTCGTCTCCGACGAGCTGAGCGAAGCGGCACTGCAGCTCCTGGCGCTGAAGGGGTTCGACGCCGTCACCATCGACGAGATCGCGGCCACTGCGGGCGTGTCGAAACGGACGTTCTTCCGCTACTTCGCCTCCAAGGAGGACGTGGTCGTCCAGTTCCTCGCCGACATGGGCGACGGCATGCGCGCCGCGCTGGCGGCTCGCCCCGCGGAGGAACGGCCGTCCGTGGCGCTGCGGCACACCGTCTGGGTGCCCATGGCCGCGTGCGCCGACCATTCCGACAGGGCGCTGCGCGTGGTTCAGCTGATCCTGCGGACCCCCGCCCTGCGCGGGCGCTTCCTGGAGCGCCAGGACCAGTGGCGCGAGGACCTGGCGGCGGGGCTGGCGCAGCGCCTAGGGCTCGACCTCGGCACCGACCTGTATCCGGGGCTCGCCGCCGGGATGGCGCTCGCCGCCTTCGACGCCGTGCTGCAGCGGTGGAGCGCCAGCGGCGGCGCCGAGGAACCTTCTGAACTGACCGACCGCGCCTTCGCCCTCCTTGCCCCGGCCCTGGACTGACCAGCGACTGAAGGCCGATCACCGGGGCAGTAGCCCCATGTGACCGATGAGGGGCTGGTGTTGCTGGTGGCATGGGCGCAGTTGCTGGCGCTCCTGGGCCTGCTCGCCTACTTCCTGCTGCGGGGGCGGGTATGAGACGGCTGCTCGTGCTCGCCGCCGCCGCGTTCGTGCTGGCCGGATGTGCCAGCCCCGCGTGGGACGAGCACGACTACGAGCTCAAGGCGCAGGAGAGCGCCAAGTCCGTCGCGTCGACCCTGGAGATCGTACGGCTGGCCGTACGGGATGAGCATCGGCTGGTCACCCCCTACCTGAAGACCCTGCTCACCGAGGCCGCCAAGGACGTGGGCGGCGTGAACGCGCAGTTCGGCGCCGTCCAGCCGCCGACCGGCAGATCGGACGAGCTGCGCGAGCGGCTCCTCGACCTCACCGAGCAGGCGGAGGACGAGGTGGACGAGCTGCTCATCCAGGTCAGGCGCGACGGCATCGAGGATCCGGCGCGAGCCGTACGGCAACTGGACGACCTGGCCAGGAAGCTGCAGGCGATGGCATGAAGAAGCTGTTCGCCGTCACCCTGGGCATCCTGACCGCCTTCGGCGGGTTCGTCGACATCGGTGACCTGGTGGCCAACGCCCTGGTCGGCGCCAGGTTCGGGATGTCGCTCGCCTGGGTGGTGGTGGTCGGCGTGGTGGGCATCTGCCTGTTCGCCGAGATGTCGGGGCGGATCGCCGCCGTCTCGGGCAGGCCGGTGTTCGACCTGGTCAGGGAGCGGCTCGGCCCGCGCGCCGGGCTGGTGAACCTGGGCGCTTCCTTCTTCATCAACCTGCTCACCCTGGCCGCCGAGATCGGTGGCGCCTCGCTCGCGCTCGAACTGGTCACCGGGGTCAACTACCTGATCTGGGTGCCCGGTGTGGCGTTCGTCGCGTGGCTGGTGATGTGGCGGGTCAAGTTCGAGACCATGGAACGGGTCTTCGGGCTGGCCGGGCTGGCGCTGGTGGCGTTCGCGGTGGCGTTGTGGCAGCTCGGGCCCGATTGGGGCGAGCTGGGCGGTCAGCTGTTCAGCCCGCCGGAGCAGGAGGGCGCCGCCACCTACTGGTACTACGCGATCGCCCTGCTCGGTGGCGCGATGACCCCGTACGAGGTGTTCTTCTTCTCCTCCGGCGGCGTCGAGGAGAAGTGGACGCGCAAGGACCTGCTGGTCGCGTGGGCCAACGTCTTCGTCGGCTTCCCGCTGGGCGGGTTCCTGTCGCTGGCGATCGCCGGATGCGCGGCGGTGATCTTCCTGCCGGTCGGCGCGCAGGTCGACACACTGGGCCAGATGCTGCTGCCCGCGGGCATCGCGCTGGGCAAGGTCGGCCTGGTCGCGGTGATCTTCGGGGTGTTCGCCGCGACGTTCGGGGCGACGCTGGAGACCGCGCTGTCGTCCGGCTACACCTTCAGCCAGTATTTCGGCTGGCAGTGGGGCAAGTACGTCAAGCCGGTCGACGCCGCCAGGTTCCACACGACCGTGCTGGTCGCCGTGATCGTCGCCACCGCGCTGATCCTGACCACCATCGACCCGATCAAGGTCACCGAGTACTCGCTGGTCTTCTCCGCCGCCGCGCTCCCGCTCACCTACCTGCCCGTCCTCATGATCGCCAACGATCCCGACTACATGGGCGAGCACGTCAACGGCAGGTTCAGCAACGCGCTCGGCACCTTCTACATGGTCGTGCTGCTCGTCGTGGCGGTCGCTGCCATCCCGTTGATGATCGCGACGAAGGCGGGCCAGTGAACGGGGCGAGGGAGATACACGCCGGGTTGCACCTGCTCGACCGGCAGGTCGTCAGGGCGAGCACGGGGCGGCTGGTGTGCAAGGTGGACGACCTGGAGCTGGCGGGCGAGCGGCCGTACGTCTCCGCCATCCTGGCCGGTCCGCTCGCCCTCGGCCCCCGGCTCGGCGGCCTCCCGGGGAAGCTGATGACGGCCACGACCGCGCTGTTCCGGCCGGAGGCGGACCCGCAGCCCAGGCGTATCCCGATGGGCTTGGTCACCGAGCTGGGCAGCGCGATCACCGTCGGCGGCGATCCGGCCGAGCCTGCGCTCGAACGTTGGACCAGGGAGAACGTCATCTCCCGCATCCCAGGCTCCGGCTCGCAGGACGAGGAGGAAGGCGAGCCCGTCAAGGCCGAGCCGGGCGCGCCCCGGCTGAGCGGCCTGCTGGGCGTGACCGTCACCGACGCCGCGGGCGCCGTCGTGGGCAATGTCCATGACGTACGGCTGCGCCAGGACGGGCCGATGCTGATGCGTACGCAACTGGCCTTCCAACTGTCCGGCCTGATCGTGAGCCCTCGCTACACCGGCCAGCTGTTCGGCTACGAGCGCGGCCCGGGAGGCAGGGCTCCGTGGCTGGTCAGCGCGCTGGTCAGGCGGCTGCACAGGAACAGCAGGTTCGTCGTCTGGGAGCAGATCGCCGCGCTCGGCGAGGACGGCATCAGGCTCGCGGTGAGCGAGGCCGACCTGGCGCCGCTCACCGAGCTGGACTACTGACCTGGAGGCCGATTACGGATTGATGATGAATCGTCTATCGGTGGCGTCCAGCCTGGGGCCATGAGCAGAAGCGTGTCGCGGCGGATCGTCCGGGGGCTGGCGGTGGTGATCGGTGCGATCGTCTACGCCGTTATCAAGATCAGGTGCTGCTGCGGCGCGTGGCGAGCACCGCGGCGACCGTAAAGACCACGCGCAACCAGGCGTACGACGTGGTCCCCGGCTGAGCTGGTAGGCCAGGAATGCCGCACCCGCCGCGTTCACCCTGGGGGCGATCAACAGTAGAGGCAGGGGCGCCACCCATGGGTGAGAGCCCGGCGGACGGCGGAGGCCGCCGCGGCCAGACCAGGCCTGGAGGCCATGGATGATCCTTCTCGCGGTTCTTTCGCACAGGCGGCGGAAGTCGGGTTCCGGCAGGGCGATGCGGCCGTTGAGGTAGGGCAGGACCAGGCCCTGCGGCGGAGGCTATTCGCTCGGCGGTTGTCAGGTTTACGGCGTATACATGTCATGTATACGCCGTAAACCACTAGGGTCTCCGGCATGTCCAGTCGCTGGTTACTGCTCGCCGCCCTCAGCTTGTGCGCCCTGCTCGTGTCGGTCTACGCGACGATGGTCATCACGATCATGCCGATGGTCGGCGCTGATCTCGCGGTGTCCCGCTCGGCGCTGCAGGTGGGGGTGTACGTCCCGCTGCTGGCGTTCGCGGGCGCGTTCGTTCCGGCGCCCCGTCGGCAGCGGGTCCTGCTGGTCGTGTCGGTGGCTCTCGGGCTGGCGGCCTTCGGGCTCGCGACCGCCCTGTGCGGCCTGGCTCCCATGCCCGGCCTGCTGGTCGGCGGCCGGGCGTTGCAGGGGCTGGCGGGGGCGGTCGTGTTGTGGGCGGGGACCGGTCTCATCAGGGCCTCCTTCCCCGGGCCGGAACTGTGGAGGGCGATCTCCGTTCCCGTCGTGGCGATCCTGGTGGGGCTCGTGGCGGGGCCGCTCGTGGGCGGGATCGCGGCCGAGTACCTGTCGTGGCGGTGGGGTTTCCTGGCGGGCCTGCCGCTGGTCGCGGTGGCCCTGGTGGTCGTGGTGGTGATCGCGGCCGTACAGGGGCGGGAAGAGATGACGACCGGCGCGGGGAAGGCCCCGAGATGACTCTCGGGGCCTTCGCTGTCAGTGCGTGAATCCGTAGCGGGCCTGCGCGTTCCCGTTGTCGTACGGCGCGGGTAGCAGCCACCCCTGGTCGGGTCCGCCGTGGCAGTCCCACAACACCAGGGAGGTGCCGTTGGCGGTGCTGCCGTTGTTGGCCAGACCCACGCACTTGCCGGATGGGAAGTTACGAATCTGGTAGCTGCGGGCGTCGCCGGCAGGGGTGAAGGCCCATATCTGGTCGTTGTGGCCGTGGCAGTCCCACAACACCAGCTTGGTGCCGTTGGCAGTGCTGCCATTGTTGGCCAGTCCCACACACTTGCCGCTGTTGGCGAGGCTGCGGATGGAATGGTCAGACCTGCCGAACCAGTACTGGTCGATGCCGCCGTGGCAGTCCCACAGCACCAGCCTGGTGCCGTTGGCGGTGCTGCCGTTGTCGGCCAGGCCGATGCACTTGGCGCTGAACGAGGCGCTGGTGCGGATGTTGGTCGACGGGTCGGCCTGGGCGGCGCCCGGCAGCCCGAACGTCAGCGCGAGCGCGAAGGGAATGGCCAGGAATGAGCGGCGCACGATTTCCTCCTGATGGGGTGAACGTTTCGTCCGGATGGCGTTCCGCTCCGTTCCTCCAGCTGTAACAACTACCCCGGTAGGGTTTCGAGGTGTCGCTTGAGGCTGGAGAGTACGAGTTATCCGTACGCGGCGATCTCGGGGCCGCGCGGGCGTGTTTCGAGGCCGCCTACCAGGAGGCACACGAGCCTGAGTCGACGGCGGCGGCCGCGCTGGGGCTGAGCGGGTTGTGGGTGCACGAGCACCGCACGGTCTCCGAGGCGGCGACCGTGCGGGGACGTCAGGTGCGCGCCCTGTCGCTGATCGACGCCGGCTCGCCGCTCGCCCTGCGGTTACGCGCGAGGCTGGCCGCGGAAGAGGACTACCGCGCGGGAAGCCACACCGCGATCCTCGCCCTCCTGCCCCAGGTGCGGCGGTACGGCGACGCGGTGGCGCTCGCCGAGGCGCTGCGGATGGCCTACCACTGCGCGATGGGCCCGCCGCACGGCGAACTGCGCGCCGCGCTGGTCACGGAACTGATCGCCCAGGCACCTCGTACCGGTCGCCGGTGCGACCCGCTGATGGCGTCGCTGCTGCGTACCGTCGACCTGTTCATGGCAGGGGACCCGGGGGCGAAACGGGCGCTCGGAGAGCTGCGCTCCCACCTGACCGCCGCGGACCACCTGGCGGCCGGGTTCGTCGCCGCGGGGCTGGAGGTGATGCTCGCCATCAGGAGCGGGCGGCTGAGGCACGCCGAGCAGCTCGCGTCCGCGTGCGCCCGGCTGGGCGCGGCGGCCGGTGACCACTCCGTCCAGGCGCGGCACCTGGGCCAGCTCGCCACCATCCGTTGGTACCAGGGCCGGATCGGCGAGCTGGTGCCGCTCCTGTCCGAGCTGGTGAATTCCAGGCTGCTCGGCGCGACGGACAACTCCTTCTTCGCCATCCTGGCCGCAGCGGCCGCCACCGTGGGCCAGCGGCGGCTGGCCAAGACCATGCTGGCGCGGCTGTGCGGCCGCGATCTCGCCGCGATTCCGCGGACGAGCAGCTGGCTCGTGACGATGTACTGCGTGGCCGAGGCGGCGTTCCTGCTGCGGGACGCGACGATCTCGGCCCAGGCCTACCCCCTCCTCGCCCCGTACGCGCACCTGCCGGTGCTCGCCAGCTTCGGCGTCACCTGCCTGGGCTCCGTCCAGCACGCTCTCGGCGTGCTGGCGCTGACCGGCGGGGACAGCGAGGCGGCTGTCGAACACCTGCGCGCTGCCGTACAGGACAACCTTGCTCTGGGGCACGCGCCTGCAGCGGCGCTGTCACGCGCGCGCCTGGCCCAGGCGCGCACGCTCGCCTCCGGCGGTGCGGTGACGCTGCCGTCGGAGGAGCCCGCGCTGGTCCTGCGGCGCCAGGGCGGGGGGTGGCGGCTGGCGATGAACGACCGGGCGATGTTCGTCGCGCACAGCGTCGGGATGGACCATCTGGCCCGGTTGCTGGCCTCCCCTGGCCGTCCGATCGCGGCCGGTGACCTGGCCGCCGCCGCTCGTCCCGAGTCGCGACCGGGGGACGGCGAGCGGGTCAGGATCGCGGTGGGACGGGCCATCCGGCGCGCGCTGGACCGCGTCACGGAGACCGATCCCGCGATCGGCGCGACGCTGCGCGCCCGGATCACGACGGGCGCCACCTGCTGCTACCGAGGGACGGGCCCCTCCTCCTGGCCGTTCGGATAGCCGCACATGGGGCAATGAGGTGTCCTGCGGGCGGCCTCTGGTCAGGCCTGCTGTTCGTCGAGGCGTCGCTCGGCCTCGGCCCAGGTGATCGGGAGATCCGTGGCGGAGACGTTCCAGAACACGAACGCGGAGTCGCTCATCGTGGGGCGCATCGCCTTCATGATGGCGCGGTGCGGCTCGGTGTTGACGAACGCCATGAGGTGCTCACGGCTCTCCCAGGCGGACAACGTCTGGAATGTTCGCTTGAACGGCCGGGCGACGAGTGAGGCGCCGAAGGCTCCCGGGGCCTTACGGACCTGACGCCACGCCGCGAGGGAGTTGAGGAAGAACCGCGGCACGTCCTTGAAGCTGCGGACCTCGAAGCGCGACGCCATGATCAGCGCGGTCTCGTGTCCTTCGGGGGAGTGGGGGGTGGTCCAGGGCAGGGTGGGCATGGAAGTACTCCTGGGTTATCGGGCGAGGACGGGGAAGTTGCTGCGGAAGACGCCCTTGGGATCACGCTCGCGCTTGATGCGCCGCAGGCGGTCGATGGTGTCGGGGGAGAACGCCTGCGCGGCGCTCTCGCCTGGCGCCAGGAAGGCGAAGGGTTTGCGCCCGGTGACCTTGTCGCCGAGCGCGGCGATCAGCGCGTGCTGCCGGTCGCGGATGGCTCCGGAGAGGTGGACGGCGTACTGCTCGGACACCGCGCCGTGCGGGGTGTCCGAGTGCCGTGCCAGCGCCCCGCCCAGGTGGCGGATCCGGACCCGGAACGGGGCCGACAGCAGCGTTTTGACCGCGACGTCGTCCAGGTCGGTGAGGAGTTCCGCGCGGGCGATGGGTTCCGCGGTGATCGGCGTCATCGTGCGGCTGTCGGAGATCAGATCGCCGATCCGGTCCAGCGGGTGCAGCAGGTCCCGCGCCGTGGCCTCTTCGCCCAGGTAGGTGGCGTCCACGGCGACTCGTCGGAGCGGGAGCAGGTCCACCGAGACGGTCAGCTCGTCCGGGGCGTCGGCGGTGATGGCGCGGAAGGCGTCGACGACCTCGGCCGCTCGCTCTGCTGGCCACGTCATGCGGCCGCCGAACAGGAGCGGCTCGGGGTGCAGGGCGTACTCGGCGGCGGTGACGATGGCGAAGTCGCCGCCACCGCCGCGCAGCGCCCAGAACAGGTCGGGGTCGGAGTCTGCGCTCACCCGGGCGGGTCGGCCGGTGGCGTCCACGACGTCGAAGGCGCGCACGTGGTCGGCGGCCCAGCCGTACTCGCGTGCGAAGCAGCCCAGCCCGCCGCCCAGCAGGTAGCCGGTGACCGACACCGCAGGAGAGCTGCCCGGAGTCCCGGTCAGGCCGTGCCGGGAGGCGGCGGCTTGGACCTCCCCGGCGCGGACGCCCGCGCCGACGCGGGCGATCCGCGTGCGGGGGTCCACGGCGATCTCGTTGAGGCGGCCGGTACGCAGCAGGATCGAGCCCCCGGTCCTGCCGCCGGGCTGGGTGGTCACCGGGATTCCGGCGGAGGCGGCGAAGCGCAGCAGGGCGCGGATGTCGTCGACGCCGGCGGCCTCGACGACCGCCACGACTCGCTGGTCGACGGTGTCGTCGAAGCCCGCCTCGCCGGGGAGGTGAACCCGTCCGCGGATGGTGTTCCTCGTTCTGCTTGTCGGAGCCTGCATGACGGTGTCAGAGATGAGGGCGTTCACGTATTGCTCCAGGGTTCCTGCTAGAAAACGTAACGTTACGTTCAGAGCGGTATTAAGTCAGGCCCGCGATCCCGCTGTCAAGAACGAAACGTCACGTTCTGTGGTAGCTTCGACGCGTGACTGGAAAGGCCGGCGCAAGCCCGCGCTCACGAGCGGCGATCCTCCAGGCCGCCCTCGACCTGTGCGCCGAGCGCTCCTACGCCGCGGTGACCATGGAGGCGATCGCCACCCGCGCCCGGGTCGGCAAGCCGACGCTGTACCGCTGGTGGCCCTCGAAAGGGACGCTGATCCTGGAGGCGGTGACCGAGCAGATGGGCGAGCCGTACTTCATGATCCCCGACACCGGCGATCTCGCGGCCGACATCCGCACCTGGATGCACACCGTCACCACGATCTTCACCGACGAGCAACTGCGCGGCATCGTCGCCGGCGTGATCGGCTCGGCCCAGCACGACCCCGACCTCGCCGCCATCCTCCACGCCCAGGTCCACGTCTCCCTGTCGGAGCGCAACCGCGAGCGGATCCGTGCCGGGCAGGAGCGGGGGCAACTGGTCGGCCTCGACCCCTACCTGATCGAGGACATGCTCATCGCGCCGCTGTGGTACCGGCTGCTGATCACCGGCCGGCCGATCGACGCCGCGTACGCCGACATGGTGGTGGACGCAGTCCTCAACGCCACGGGCCGTAGATGAAGGGCTTAGGGCTGGTCGTTCTCGGCGTCGTGCTGGGTGTGGTGCTGTCTGTCGGGGCGCGGTGGCCGCGGTCCGAGGTGGTCTATCGCAGCGATCAGCCGGCCACCGTGGCGTACGCCGACGGTTCCCGGCACGTGCTCGCTCTGGTTCGCGAGCGTGCCCTGTTCGGGGAGTCGCACAAGATCTTCGCCGGTCGGGATCCCGGCATTTCCTACGGTCACTGGGTGGACATCGAAACGTCCGCCACCTCCGTGAAGTCGACCGAGTGGACGAGCGCCGGGGTGCGGGTGCTCTTCGACACCGGGCACGAGCTCTTCATCCCCGCCAGGTACTTCGTCGGCGGCCGGTGACACGTGCGCAGGGGTTGAAGACCGCGCCGCCGTGCCACTTTCCTGTGAGGAAAGTACATGCTACTTTCTTCACAGGAAAGTAGTCGTCGACCAAGGACGGATCATGAACGCCGACCATGCGCAGGACACCCTTGAAGAGATGCGCCGCATGCAGGACAGAACCCGGGAGGAGATCGCCCGCCACGCCTTCGCCCGCTCCTACGTGCTCGCAGCCGCCCTGGGCCTCTTCGTGGGATTCGCGTCGGGTGACCTCGATCGCCCGTGGAACACCATTGCCCTTGTCCTCGGGTTCGGCCTCTTCGCGGGAGCGGGGGTCGTGCACGAGCACTGGGCGCTGGTCCGCAGGAAGCCGAAGGGCCTCGAGCTGCTGCCTTACGCCGGTCTGCTGGTGGTTGTCTGCGTGCTCTTCGGGGCCTTCCGCATCGCCGCCTGGGCCCTGTTCGACGTGCCGGCGCACGGGCTGGTGTCGCAGAGCGTCCTGGCCGCCGCCGCGACGGCGCTGACCTACCTCGCCCTGACGCCGCTGACCCGCCGCGTCTTCAGGGACGTCCTGCGCTGATGGACGCGAACTTCGACGAGTTCCTGCACGTTCCCGCACGATTGTCGATCGTCGCGCTGCTGGCCCCGGCCGACTGGGTGGACTTCGCCTTCCTGCGGGACACGATCGGCACCAGCGACTCCGCGCTGTCCAAGCAGGTCTCGGCGCTGGCCGAGGCCGGGTACGTCGCGGTGCGCAAGGACCAGGACAAGCGGGCGCGCCGCACCTACGTGCAGCTCACCACGGCGGGCCGGCAGGCTTTCGTACGGCACGCGGCGGCGCTGCAGCGGATCGTCGCAGCCGCGCAGTCCTCGCCTCCCTGACCACGCGCCGAAGCTGGTCCTGGACCTTTCCGGGCTGACCTTCACGGACTCCACGGGCCTGTCCAGCGTGCCGGGCCGCCCGCCCCTGCTCGGACCCTGAGCCGCAGGGGACGGGGAGGCCATTACGGGCCAGGTATTATCCATGCTCCTGCTGTGCTCAATGAGCAGATAGATCACAGTTCAACAAACGTTCTTTACCTTCTCTTTACCCGCCCTCTAGCGTCCGCCTTACCAGATCTTGTTGGACCCAGCCCGGAGACCCCGGGCAACGGAGGGTGTAAATGTCAAGGAAACGCCTCTTAGCCGTCGTCCCCGCGACCGCGCTCGTGGTGGCCGGTCTGGGGATCACCGGGGCGGCGTCGCCGGCACAGTCGGCTGCGCAATACCAGCCGAGCGCCGACGACTACTACATCAACTACTCCGCGCCCATCGAAGGGCCGGGCACCGACGAGCCCGCGCTGCCGGGCAACGAGGCGCGCTCGCTGTCGCCGGGGCAGAAGCTCCAGCGCAAGTTCACCAGCGGCAACCCGGTCGCCGCCCGCGTCCTGGCCCAGCGCGAGGACGAGGCCATCAGGACAGGCCGCAACCCCGCCGACTTCATCTTCAAGAACTCCCCCACCACGACCACGGCCAAGCTGCTGACCGTCCTGGTGGAGTTCAACGAGAACGCCAACGACGACTTCTCCGGGTTCAACCGCCTGCGCACCGTCCGGAGCGCTCCAACCGACTGCGTCGTGGAGCCCGCGGGCACCGTCAAGAACGGCCCCCTGCACAGCCAGATCCCCAACCCGGCGACGCTGGCGCACAAGGACAACAACTCCTTCTGGGTGCCCGACTTCAGCACCGAGCACTACAACAAGATGCTCTACAGCACGAACGGCATCACCACCCGCGTGCGGCCCGACCTGACCGACCCGCGCGACGGCAAGCCCGGCATCGACATCTCCAAGCACACGATGAAGAACATGTACGAGGAGATGTCCAAGGGCGCCTACTCCGTCTCCGGCTCGGCCGTGGGCTGGATCAAGCTCCCGCACTCCGAGGCGTGGTACGGCGCAGCCGCGTGCGGCCAGCCGTACCAGGACATGACCGGGCACCCCGACAACCCGCTCGGCAACCGGCAGCTCCCGATCGACGCCGTCAAGGCGCTCGCGGCCGCGCAGCCGAGCTTCCCGTGGGCCGACTACGACAAGGAGGACGTCGGCGACGCCGACGGCGACGGCAATACGGCCGAGCCCGACGGGGTCATCGACCACCTCGTCCTCGTCCACTCCGGCAAGGACAAGTCCAGCGACGGCGGCGCGCAGGGCACCTACGCCCTGTGGGCGCACTCCAGCGCGGTGGCCGGCGGCTTCCAGATCCCCGGCACCCAGCTGAAGATCTCGAACTACATCGTGCAGCCCGAGGACGCCGGCGTCGGCGTGTTCGCCCACGAGTACGGCCACGACCTGGGCCTCCCCGACCTGTACGACAGCACCAACGCGGGCAACGCGGCCGTCGACTTCTGGGACCTCATGTCGGCCGGATCGCACAGCGGCCCGATCTTCCAGTCGATGCCGGTCCACATGGGCCTGTGGGACAAGTGGGTGCTCGGCTGGGCGAACCCGAAGGTCTTCAACCCCGGTGACAAGCCCAAGGTGGTGACCATCGGGCAGGCCTCGCGCACGCCCAAGTTCACCGAGGACGGCGTGCGCGTCAACGTGGCCAGCGCCCCGATCAAGATGCTCGACCCGCACAGCGGCACGCACGCCTGGTGGTCCGGCATGGACCAGGAATGGGCCAACGTCCGCCTGACCCGCGACCTGACCGTGCCCGCCGGAACCGACCTGCGGTTCTGGATGTGGAACAACTACGACATCGAAGAGGACTGGGACTACGGCTTCGTCGAGGTCTCGACCGACGGCGGCACCACGTGGACCCAGCAGAAGGTCTACGACGAGGCCGGCACCGAGGTCAGCACCCCTGACAGCTACCCGGACCCGAACGGCAACCTGCACGCCTTCGGCAACAAGAAGTACGGTCTGACCGGCACGAGCCCCGGCTGGCGCCACGACTACGTCAGCCTGAACGCCTTCGCCGGACAGTCCGTCAAGCTGCGTCTCGTCTACAACACCGACGCCGCCTACATGCCGCGCGGCTGGCACGCCGACGACTTCGCGCTCACCAACGGCGGCACGACCGTCTGGAGCGACGACGTCGAGGGCGGCGCCAACGGCTGGACCGCCGTCGGCGGCTCCTTCACCAACACCGGCGGCCTCGGCTGGACCATCAACGACGGCAACCGCGAGATCTCCCGGTTCTACCTGGCGGAGTGGCGCAACTTCGACGGGTTCGACAAGGGCCTGCAGTACACCTACGACACCGACTACAACCGCGAGGGCGCCTGGAAGGTCCAGCGCATCAAGTACAACGCGCCCGGCCTGCTGGTCTGGTACCGCGACTCGACCTACGCCAACAACGCCGCCAGGTCCTACCTGGGGTTGCCGCCGAGCCTCGGCTCCAAGGGCAGCCTGCTGGTCGTCGACTCGCACTACGACCCGCTGCGCCGTACCGGTGAGGCGGCCACGAAGGACCCGTCGAGGGCGAAGAACCTCGACAGCCGCGTGCAGACCTCCAACGCCGCGTTCTCCTTCAACAAGACGTATCCGTTCAAGGAGTGCCTGGAGGCGCCGAACGAGCCGTTCAGCGCTTACTGCACCGACTTCGCCGGTCTGCGCGGCGTCTCCAGCTTCACCGACGCCAAGACCTGGTACCCGGGCCTGGAGTTGGTCAACGGGAGTCTGTACTACAGGGATTCCGAGGCGTCCGTGGTCGTCCCGTCCAAGGACGACCAGCGTTACAGCACCCGCGTCGTCCACGCCGACGGCACGCCGGCGACCGAGGCCTACGGGCAGGTCATCGCCAACGGGCACGTCCTGGGTACCGGCAACCCCGGTGACGAGGGCAAGGCGCTGGGGATCAAGTTCGACCTGATCACCCCGCTTCCCGGCAACCTGGGCGCGCTCGTCTACGTGACACCGCCCAAGAAGTAGCTCCAAACGTGTGGGCCGCCGCGACGGTGTCGCGGCGGCCCTGTCCGTTCCAGGGAGAGACTGGCGAGAGTTATGTGAAGATAAAGATACATTAAGGGCGCTTTGACCGTTTTGAGGTAGATAGGAACGTTGTTGCGCTCGCTGATCGTCGCGGCCATGGTCACCCTGGGGGTTGTGTTCCCCGGCACGGTGGCACTCGCCGAGCCCATACCCGCATCATCCCCCGAGGTCACCGTCCCGGAGGGGGCCGCATCGGATGAGCCAGCCGACCAGCCGAGCGAGGAGCCTTCCTCCGGCGAACCCACCGTGGAGCCCACGGTCTCGCCGTCTGCCGACCCCACGCCAGAGCCTTCGCCCACGCCGACGACCGCGGTCGAACTGTCGCTCTCATCCGGCTCGCCCAAGAGCGGGGAGCGCTTCGAGATCGCCGTCTCGCCGTCCGACGCCTCTCTGCTGGGTCCGCTCGTCCAGTACGCCTATGGCAGCAAAAGCGTCAGCATGACCAGGGTGGCCGGTCAGCTGCGCTGGAGGAGTACGGCACCCGCCGTCCAGGCCCCGACCACGGCCAAGGCGACGCTCACCGCCCGCGACGCGGCAGGCAAGCGGGTCACCGTCGCCACGCTGGACTTCTTCATCACCCCCAATCCCGACGCCCCTCCGGTGATCAATTGGATCAACCCCAAGGACCTGGACGGCGGCCAGCTGGGGAACGCCCAGGTCAGCGTCTCCACCTACAGCGGGCTCGGCCTCAAGGAAGTGACCTTGAGCCTGGACGGAACCGCCCATCCGCTGCAGCACAGCGTCCTGGCCATGTATGAGGGCTCGTTCCCCGTGCACAAGGTGGCGGAGAAGACCTCCGCGACGCTCACCGTCACCGCGACCGACAACAACGGGACGGTCGTCCGGCGAGATGCGCCGGTCACGATCTGGCCCGCGAATCCGCCCGTTCTGACGAGCGTCACTGCGCTCTCGCCCACCGCAGAACCTGGCGGCAAGGTGACGCTTCAGGCAACCGCCACCACTGATGCGCACTACAACTTGCTGGAAGTTCCTGTCCATCAGGGTGACAGGCTGCTCACCACGCTGTCCTACGGCCCGCAGGGCACCTACTCGGGCGAGCTGACGCTCCCGGCGGACGCGCCCCTGGGGCAACTGGCCCTGACCGCCCGTGCACGCGACCACTACGGGCAGTTGTCCGCCGAGGTCCCCTTCCAGGTGGCGGTGGTCCCGAGCACGGCACCGCAGATCATCTCCGCCCAGGTGAACCCGGCCAGGGCCGCGGTCGGGCAGAAGGTCACCTACCAGGCCGTGGTCTCCAGCCCCAAGGGCCTGGAGAGCGCCGCGGTGCAGATCACCAATGTCGGTGTGGCGGAGATCGAGCGCGTGGACGGCGACGCGAAGCGGGGCCGCTACGAGGGCTCCTGGACGACCTTCGGGCCGGGGGAGCACACGGTCACGATGTCGTTCACCGACGTGAACCAGCGGACGGTCACCAGGACGCTGCCGGTCACGGTCGTCGCGGCGTCCCAGGCGAAGATCGGCTCCGCCACGGCGACCGCGGTGACCGTCGTCCCCGGATCGGCGAAGTCGACGATCACGGTCAAGACGGCGGGCTCCGTCGGCAAGGTCCGCGTCACCTGCGGCGCCTCCGCCTTCACCCTGGCTCGGGTGGCGAGCGGGACCTACAGAACCACCGCGAGTCTCCCCGTGACCACCCCGTCAGGCGCACTGGCCTGCGCGGCGACCGCCTACGACACCAGTGGGGTGCCCGGTCAGGCCAAGGCGTTCACCGTCACCGTGAAGCGTGCCAGCCGGTTGAGCACCTTCAATGCCGCCCCTGAGCCGGTACGCCGGGGAGCCGGGCTCAGCGTGACCGGCACCCTGCAGGCGGTGACCGCGAGCGGGACCACGTACGGGGCGCTCGGCGGGGCTCGGGTCGACGTCCTCTTCCGCAGGACGGGTTCCTCGTCATACGTACGGCTGGCCAGCGTGACGACCGCCGGTTCGGGCACGTTCGGCGGCCGGTTCGTGGCCAAACGGGACGGCTACTGGAAGGTGGTGTACGGCGGGACCGGCGCGTACACCTCCGCCACCAGCCGCGTGGACTACGTCGACGTACGCTGATCTCGCCGATGGTCACGCCGGGGACATGAGCTCGTACAGGTTGCGTACCTCGTCGACGAAGAACAGGCCGCGCGGGCACAGCGGGTGGTCGATCCGGCCGTTGTCGGGGTGAGCGGGATGGTTGCCGAAAGGCACGCCGTTCTCCCGCAGCCGGGCCAGGATCTGGTCGAAGGTGTCCGGGTCCACGTCGAAGCCCAGGTGCAGGGCGGCGGGCTGTTCCACCGTCATGAAGTCGAGGGTCAGCTGCGCGTTCACCCGCACCGGCGCGAAGTTCCCGGTACGGCCGGCGGGCGGGAGCTCCTCGAGGCCCATGATTGTGGCGAAGAAGTGGGCCGCCTGCCGGTTGTCCAGGGCTGGGACGATGGTGTGGTTCAGGGTGATGGTCATGCGGTGCTCCCGGGGGCGCGCAGAGCTCCATGTAGCAGGATGTCGATCAGGTCCGGTAGCGCCACGTCCGCTTCGCCCGTCATGGGGTGGCGGCCCATGGACAGGGTTCCCAGGAAGATCGAGGCGAGCTTTCCCGGCTCCAGTCGCAGGGTCGCACGGTCGGGCTCGATCAGTTCGGTCACCGCCTCGTGTGTGGCCTTCATCGAGGATTCCCGGCTGCCCGGCGAGGGCCGGTCTCCGCGTGACCGGTCGCGGCGGAGGCCGGAGGCGTGCAGGGCGCCGATCACCGTGCCCATGCGCTCCAGGTGGGCGCGCAGGGCCTCGGCCGCCTGGACGAGCCGGTCCGCCAGCGGTTCGCCGAGGGGGATCGAGGCCAGCTCGCGCAGCACGTGGTCGGGGTTCATCGCCTCGATCACGCAGGCGCCCAGCAGCTCGTCCTTGTCGGTGAAGACCCGGAAGATGGTGGCCTCGCCGATGCCCGCCGCGCGGGCGACCTGACTGGTGGTGATGGCGGCGCCGTGCTCGGCGACCAGCGGGAGTGCCGCGGCGACGATCATCGCCCGGCGTTGGTCGGGGCTCATGCCCGGCGCTCTCCGGCGCTCTGGTGTCTCTGTCATGCGGCCAACGGTACGGAGTGAGTACTCACTCCGTCAAGAGCGGAGTGAGTACTCACTTCAATCCGCTGGATCACCCATAGGTGACGGTGGTGAAGAAGCAGCCCCGCCTTTCGCCGTACCTTTCAAGAAGCCCCATGACCATCTCGTAGCAGGCGGCGGAGGACGGATACTGCCCCTGTGCCGTGGTCGGGTCGTCGATGAGCTCGGCGAGGGCGTTGAAGCCCTTGTCTGCCTTCCCGGTGGCCCACGCCTTCGTCCCGACGCCGCCGTTCTCGGTGGTGAAGACGCCCACCAGTCGCGGTGTCAGCGGACCCTCTCCGTGACGCTGCCGAAGAGCAGGACCAGAACCGTGGTGTGGAGCGCTACCAGCGGATCCCTCCACGTCCTACCCGTGCGAGCCGATCCACTCCTCCAGGCGCGTACGGCACTCCAGCACGTGTTTCTTGACGATAGGGAGAGACCAGCTGGGGATGATCAGCGGTGTCAGGTACATCGAGCGGAACCCCGCCGTCCTGCCCTCCCAGCGCAGCTCCGGCCACGCGGCATCGGTGATCTTGACGATCCGCGAGATCGGCACGGAACGTGACCGCAGGTACCCCCGGATCACGATGCGGTCGGGCAGGCAGACGATCGCCAGCCGCCAGGCTCGTACGGCCAGGAAGAGACTCGCCGCCCAGATCATGATCATCCCGACCCCCGCGACCATGTCGGGGATCTCCACGCCTTCGAGCACGCCCGCGATCACCCCGGCGTAGAGAATCGTCGGCCCCACCAGCGTGGCCAGCGTGTTCAACACCCGGGCGAAGGATCATGTCCGGCAGCATAGGGGGCGCACTTGCAAGTGCGTACTTCCCGCTGGAGAGTCACTCTCCGATAGTTAGTCCATGGTCAATCCCGCGCCCCGCGCCCAGCTCGCCCTCGGCGACACGACGGTCACGTTCCTCCCCGACGGCCACGGCTGGCTCAACCCCGCCGTCCTGTTCCCCGCCAGCTCACCCGACGGCTGGTCCACCCACGCCCCCTACCTCGACGCCCAGGGCCGTTTCCCCGTCAGCGTCGGATCCTTCCTCATCCGTACGGCAGGCCGTACCCTCCTCGTCGACCTCGGTCTCGGCGCCGTCGACTTCGCCATCCCCGACGTGGCCACGTTCAAGGGCGGCGCCCTCCTCGACTCCCTCGCCGCCGAGGACCTCACCCCCGCCGACGTCGACACCGTCTTCTACACCCACCTCCACCACGACCACGTCGGCTGGACCACCAACGTCGCACCGGCACCGAACGCCCGCCCGGGGCAGATCGTCGAAGGACTGACCTTCGCCCAAGCCCGCCACCTGGTGACCGAGGCGGAATGGCGTCACTGGGCGGGCACGGAGGACCTCGTCGGCCCCGACCCCGCCGCCGTGCGCGCCCCGCTCGCCGACGTGATCGGGTTCGCCGCCGACGGCGAGGAGATCGCCCCCGGCGTCCACGTCCTGGCCACGCCAGGGCACACCCCCGGGCACAGCAGCCTGGTCGTCACCGACCCCAGCGGCGCCGACGACCGGAGGCTGGTGATCCTCGGCGACGTGATGCACTGCCAGGTCCAGGTGACCGAGACCCACTGGAGCTTCGCCTTCGACGCCGACCCGGCCCAGGCGACCGGCACCCGCGAGCGAGTGCTCAAGGAGCTGGAGGACGGCAGGACCATGCTGGCCGGAGGCCACTTCGCGGGGAACGTCTTCGGCCGCGTGCTGCCCCCGGCCGCCCGGCGCGCGTGGGCCAGCCTGCTTCCCGTCGGCTAGCGTTCTGGGCATGGCTCCTCCCCGCACCCGCCGTCCCCGCCCAGGCACCCCAGGGCAGGTGCTGGCCTGGTTGCCCGACGGAAGGCCCGCCGACGTCTACAGCGCACCCTGCCCGTCGCGCGCGGCGCTCGACCGCATCGCCGACAAGTGGACGGCGCTCATCGTGGGCTCGCTGTCGACGGGGACCAAACGCTTCAGCGAGCTGCGCGCGGCCATCGAGGGGATCAGCGAGAAGATGCTCACCCAGACCCTGCGCAGCCTGGAACGTGACGGCCTGGTCAGCCGTACCGTGCATTCGAGCGTGCCGCCCAAGGTCGAGTACCAGCTCACCGAGCTGGGACTGACCCTGGACGAGCCGCTGGCGGCCGTCAGGGACTGGGCCGAGCGCCACATCAACGAAGTGAACCAGGCCCGGCTGAACCACGACCTGCGGGCTTCGTCGTCGGAGTGAGCACGAGCAGCCGCAGCTCGTTGGGTTGCAGCTCCAGAGTCTGGCTCGTGTAGGAGCCGTCCGTGCGCGGTCCGATGACGAACTGTTCGACGGGAGCGAGCGCGCCGCTGCCGATCTTGTAGCGGGTCACGAGGACGTTGGACGTCCTGAACTCGCTGGGGAAGTTCGTCAGGACGATCTTGGACTGGTAGGTGGTCTGGTGCGTCCACTGGTAGTTCCACGTCATCACCGCCACCCTGCCGGGTTCCGCGCCGGCCAGGCCGTACACGCCGAGGCCCTGCGCGCTGAGCGCGTCGGAGGCCGCCGCGTATCTGGTCTTCGGCAGCATCGACTGCATCAGCATCGTGTTGTAGTACGGCAGGGCGGCCCCGGTCGCGGTGTCCTCGAACAGGTCCTTCCTGTCGTTCTCCGGGTGGTCGACCGTCCAGTGGAACGGGGTGACCTGGGGCTGGCCCAGGTAGTAGTAGTGCATCGAGGCCAGGGCGGCGGCCTGGATGCGGAGGTCGGCCGGCAGCCCCAGGGAGGTCTGCCGGTCCCTGGGGAAGATGCCGGTCTCGCTGACCAGGGCGGGCAGGGGGCTGAGGCCGCGCTGGGCGAGCATCGCGTTCAGCTGGGTCCGCTCGGTGGCGATGGCGGCCGGGTTCTCCTTCGTGTCCGTCCATTTCGCGGGGTCGCCCGAGGTGTCGATCAGGTACTGGTGGTAGGAGATGAAGTCGAGCCGTTTGTGCGGGTCCTGGTCGGCGGCGTACAGATCGAGGAACTGGCCGATGCGCCGCGTCGAGAAGATGTCGGTCGTCGGCCCGCCGATCTTGATCTTCGGGCCAGGCAGTCCCATCGCGTTGACCGCGTTCACCACCCGGTAGGTGAACCTGTACATCGGGTAGTAGTCGGCGATGCTCGGCACCTCGTTCTCCGACTCCAGCCATTCGATGGAGGGGAAGCGCCGCTTGTAGTCGGCCATCGTGTCGCGCTGGGCGGTGAACAGCTCCGCCTCGGTGAACGAGCCGCCCGTGACGAGAGGGGAGTAGCTGGACTGCCAGTTGACCAGCAGGCTCTTCGAGCGCGTGGCGTAGGCCGCCAGGTAGTCGTAAGACTTTTCCGGCGCGTCGCCGAACTTCAGCCACACCCGGACCTGGTCGAGATCGAGCCGGTCGAGGGCGGCGTTCGCGGCCGTGCCGTACCTCCAGCTCTTCGGGATGCTGCTCAACTGGCGCCCGGGGGAGAAGGGGAAAGCCCCCATGCTGCGCGAAAGATCCACTCGCACGGCGTTGCTCGCGGCCTCGGCGGGCACGGCGACGGCGGCGAGCGTTATGACGAGAGCGAGCGAGATTCCTGACAACCTGGACATGGATCAAGGATCCCGGCAGGGTCAATACCCTGCCGGGATTAGATCAGCGGGTGAAGCTGCCGGCGTGCTCGCGGGCCCAGCTCTCGAAAGTCCGTGCGGGCCGGCCGGTCAGCTCCTCGACGGTGCCGGTGAGCGTGGCCGGTACGCCGTCGCACGACTGCCACCAGTCGAGCAGCGCGTCGGCGAAGTCGCCGCGGACGTGGCCGGCCATCTGCGCCTTCCACTCCTCGCGGGTGACCGGCTTGACGGCGATCTCCCGCCCGATCGCCCGGCCCAGGATGCCGATCTGCTCGGTGAAGGTCAGCGACTGCGGCCCGGTGAGCGTGTACGGCCTCCCGGCCAGTGCCGGGTCGGTGAGGACGGCGGCGGCGCACGCGGCCAGGTCGGCCTCGTGGATCGGGTCGCAGTGGGCGCCGGGGAAGGGCAGGCTGATCGGTTCGCCCGACTTGATCGCCCACGACCAGGCCAGCGCGTTGCCGCAGAAGGTGCCGGGGCGCAGCAGCGTGGCCTGGATCGGCGAGCCGATCAGCGCCCGCTCCACGTCCAGGTGAGACTTGGCCAGCGGGCTCTCGTCTGCCTTCTCGAAGAACACCGCGGCCGAGGACAGGAGCACGATGTGCCGCACGCCTGCGTTGACGGCCTCGGTGACGAACGCGCCGACGTGGGACGGCTCGGCGTACAGGAAGACCGAGGCGACGCCGTCCAGGGCGGCGGGGAAGGTGGTGGGGTCGGTGAGGTCGCAACGGACGGCGTCGGCGCCCTCCGGCGCGCTGGAGCCGACGCGGACCTGCAGACCCTGCTCGCGCAGGAGGGGAACGAGGCTCCGGGCGACGGAGCCCCGGCCACCGGTGACAAGGATGGTCATGGCAAGGATGTCCTGACGTTGGTACGATAGAAGCGTGCGTGACGCAACATTTGCGTCACGCACATAATGAGAGAGGGGGAGGCGCGATGTCAACCCGAGCGGACCTGCTCAACCAGCTCGTCACCGAGAGCCAGCGCCACTACGCCGCGTACGCGCTGTTCAACCAGGCGATGGCCGACAACCTGGGCCTGCACCCCACCGACCTGCAGTGCATCTCCCTGCTCGACCTCGAACCCGGCCCGGTGACCACCGGCACGATCGCCACGCTCACCGGCCTGACGCACGGCTCGGCCACCCGGCTGGTCGACCGCCTGGAGAAGGCCGGTCTGGTGGTACGGCAGGCCGACGGCGAGGACCGCAGGCGCACGCTCGTCGCGCTGGCCCCCGACGCGAACGCCAGGATCGGCAGGGCGTGGGCCGAACCTGCGGCGGCGTTCCGCCAGGCGCTGGAAGGCTTCACCGACCACGATCTGGCGGTGATCGTCGAATACCTGCACCGCGCCGCAGAGGTGGGACGCGCGCAGGCTGAACGCCTGACCAGGTGAAACGCGCGCATCGTGCGCGCATCGCCGAAATATCAACCGTGGCGGAGAAGCTCATCTCACACCAGCCGACACGGAGGAAAACACGATGGAAGCCCGCATGAAGAACCCCGCCAAGGTCATCTCCGCCGCGCAGAAGCCGATCATGGAGCTGATGAAGGCTGCTCAGTCCGGTGGGTTGTCCCACGAGCTGGCCGAGATGATCCACCTGCGGGTCAGCCAGATCAACGGTTGCGGCTTCTGCGTCGATGCCGGGTACAAGGCTCTGCGCAAGCTGGGGGAGAGCGACGAGCGCATCGGCCTGGTCGTCGCCTGGCGCGAGACGCCGTACTACACCGACGCCGAGCGCGCCGCCCTGGAACTGGCCGAGGAGGCCACCCGCCTGGCCGACAACCCCGCCGGGGTCACCGACCGGGTCTGGGACAACGCCGCCGACCACTTCGACGAGCAGCAGCTGGCCTCGATCCTGCTGATCACGGCCACCACGAACCTGTTCAACCGCCTGAACGCCCCCATCCGCCAGATCGCCGGAACCTGGTAAGGGGACCACAGCCATGTCGGTCGTCCGTACGCACGCCTACTCCGTGGCCGAATCCGACCTGGAGGAGTTCCTCGCCCGCCGCGCCTCGCTGATCGCCACGGTCCGCGAGGGCCACCCCGGCCTCACGCACGCCGTACTGATCCAGCTCGCTGACGGCACCTACACCGACACCTGGCACTGGGAGAGCGCCGAGGAGCTCGGCGCCGCCCTGGCCGCCATCCCCACCTTCCCCGAAGCGCCGCTGACCATGGCACTCACCAAGGACGCCACCGCGCAGTTCGGTGAGGTCGTCGACGAGCGCTGACCTCGCCTCACATTTCCGGCAGCTGCTTCGTCGGAGCAATGGGTACACAACTACCCTTTCGCTACATAACCACTCATTCGTATGGAGTAAGACATGAAGGCACACGTCAGCTCGATCCTTCTTGGCGTCCGCGACCTTGACCGGGCCAAGCAGTTCTACATCGAAGGGCTCGGCTGGAAGATCAAGAGTGACTTCGGCATCTCGGTGTTCTTCGAGTCCGACGGCGCCTCGCCCGTGGGCTTCTACGGTCGCAAGGGCCTGGCCAACCTGGTGGGCACCGACCAGGAAGGCAGCGGCTTCAGCGGAGTGGTCCTGACCTACGTCGTCCGCAGCGAGGCCCGGGTCGACGAGGTCATGGCGGAGGCCGAGAAGGCGGGCGCCACGATCCTCAAGCCCGCCGGCGCCTTGCCGTGGGGCGGGTACGGCGGCACCTTCGCCGACCCCGACGGCTACATCTGGAGCCTCGGGTTCAGCACCGAGGGAACCGACCAGCCCTACGCGGAGTAACCGCGACAGCCGTCCGGGACAGCCGTCCCGGACGGCCGCAGTGAACCGGCAGACCGACCAGGAGAAGACCATGAAGTTCCGTACCCACGTCGAGCCCCCAGAGCCCATGCGCGGCCTGGAAGTTCCCCCGGAAGTGGTTGAAGCGCTCGGCGGGGGAGTGCGGCCGCCGGTGACGATCACCGTCAACGGGCACTCCTGGAAGAGCCGGATCGCTCTCATGCGCGGCCGCCACCTGCTCGGCCTCAGCATCGCCAACCGGCAGGCCGCCGGTGTCGAGATCGGCGAGGAGGTCGAGGTCGACCTGGAACTCGACACGGAACCGCGCGTCGTCGTCGAGCCGGAGGACTTCACCCGCGCCCTGGACGCCGACCCGGCCGCCCGCGCCGCGTACGACGGCCTCGCCTACAGCCACAGGCGCGAGCACGTGCGTGCGATCGAGAGCGCGAAGAAGCCCGAGACGCGTCAGCGGCGGATCGAGAAGGCCATCTCCTCCCTGCGGGGCTGAACGGCAAGCCGGAACAAGGTACCGCCGCCCGCCGCCCGGACGGCGGACACCGAGGCGCCGTGGGCGTGGGCGACCTGCTGGACGATGGCCAGCCCCAGCCCGGACCCCTGCATGGTGCGCGCCTGCCGTGAACGGTAGAAGCGGTCGAACACGTGCGGCAGGTCCTGCTCGGCGATGCCAGGCCCGTGGTCGCGCACGGTGAGCTCCCAGCCCGGCCGCAGCGCCACCTCCACCCGCCCGTCGCCGAACTTGGCCGCGTTGTCGAGCAGGTTGTTCACCGCCCGTGCCAGCCGCGAGGGCACCCCGGTGATCCGTACCGACTCCAGCGAGACCGTGAAGCTCACCTGCGGCCAGTTGCGCCGGGCGCGGGCCACGCAGTCGGCGACCAGCGCCTCCAGCCAGACCTGCTCCTCCTCGGCCGTCTCCTCCTCGCCGCGGGCGAGCTCGATCAGGTCGTTGACCAGCCCGGTCATCTCCGCAGCCTGGTTGCGCAGCGCGGCGGTGAGCTTGGCCCGGTACGCGGCGGGCAGGTCGTCGCGGCCGAGCAGGCCGATGTTGGCGCGCAGCGCCGTCAACGGCGTGCGCAGCTCGTGGGAGGCGTCGGCGACCAGGCGCCGCTGCGCGGTGATCGATCGTTCCAGCGCGCCGAGCATGGTGTTGAACGTCGCCGACAGCCGGCCCACCTCGTCACGGCCGCCCTCCCGCATCCGGTGCGAGGGGTCGCCGGTGGCGGCGATGGTCTCGGCCATCGCGGTGAGCCGGGTGAGCGGACGCAACCCGGTGCGCGCCACCACGTAGCCGATGGCCGCGGCGGCGAGGATCCCGCCGCCGCCCAGCACCAGCAGCGCCGTACGGACCCTGGCCTCGCCCCGGTGGGCGCTGTCGGCCCGCATGCTCACCATGATCGCGCCACCGCCCTCGACCGGAGCGACGTAGGCCCGCATGGGGTTGCCGAGGTAGGCGCCGTCGACGAAGCGCGCGTCGTGCTCGCCCCTGGCCACCTGACGAGCGGCTTCCGGTACGGCGGGCAGCGCGGAATCGGCCACCCGCCCGTCGCGCGAGATCAGCTGCGCGCACCCCGGCGAGGACAGGTAGGCGCACTCCCGCTCCACCGGCGCCCCGTCGGCCTTCACCTCCAGCTGCGCCCGCGTCGCCGCCCGCACGAGGCTGAGGTCCACCTCCCGGTACAGCTCGCGCTCCACGACCAGGAACGTCGCGAGGGTCACCGCCACCACCACCAGCGCGACGGCCAGCGCGGCGACCACCGCCAGCCGGGCCCTAATCGGCATCGCGCATCACGTATCCGACCCCGCGCACGGTGTGGACCAGCTTCGGCTCGCCCAGCTTGCGCCGCAGATAGCCGATGTACACCTCCAGCACGTTGGTGGCGGGATCCAGGTCGTAACCCCACACCCGGTCCACGATCAGCTCGCGGGGGAGCACCTGACCGGCGTTGGCCAGCAGGAGCTCAAGCAGCGCGAACTCGGTGCGGGTGAAGTCCACGCTCCGCCCGCCGCGCCTGCCCGTCCGGCTCGCGACGTCCACCACCAGGTCGCCCAGCCGCAGCTCGGGCGGCGTCTCGGGGTAGGCGCGGCGCAGCAGGGCCCGCACCCGCGCGAGCAGCTCCTCCACCTCGAACGGCTTGACCAGGTAGTCGTCCGCCCCCGCGTCGAGCCCGTCGACCCGATCGGCGACGGCGTCGCGTGCGGTCAGGATGAGGATCGGCACCCGGTCGCCGCTCGCCCGCAGCTCCCGGCACATCGCCAGCCCGTCGAGCACCGGCATCAGCACGTCGGTGACGATCGCGTCCGGCTCGAAGTCACGGACGGCCGCCAGCCCCGCGCGCCCGTCGCCCGCCCGCTCCGTGTCGTGGCCGTCCAGCTCGAGAGCGGTGGCGACCGCCTCGCCGACTTCCCCGTCGTCCTCAACCACCAGCACGCGCATTCGCCCGAGGCTACCCGCCCGCCAGAGCTCTTAGATTTCTCTTAGTCCAGCTCACGACCATGACCGTCATGGTTGCGAACCTGAAGGTCATGATCGCCGCGGGCGGCACGGGCGGTCACATCTACCCGGGCCTGGCGCTCGCCGCGGCGCTGCGCGAGGCCGACCCCGACGCGGGGATCTCCTTCGTCGGTACGGCACGCGGCATGGAGAGCCGCCTCATCACCGGCTTCCCCCTCCACCTGGTGGACATGGTGCCGATGATCCGCTCGGAGGCGGCCCGGTTCCCGTTCGCCCTGGCGCGCGCGGCCGCCCAGTGCCGCGCGCTGATCCGGCGCACGGGCGCCCGCGCAGTCGTCGGCATGGGCGGGTACGCCAGCGCCCCGCTGATCGCCGGCGCCCGCCTGGCCGGGGTGCCCGCGCTCATCCACGAGTCCAACGCGGTGCCCGGCCGCGCCAACCGCTTCTCCGCCAGGCTCACCGGGAACGTGGCGCTGGCCATGCCGTCGGCAGGGATGACCGGCCGGGTGGTCGGCATGCCGATGCGCGCCGTACGCCAGTTGCCGCGCGCGTTCGCCCGCGCAGAGCTCGGCGTGCCGGACCACGCGAGGCTGATCGTCGTCAACGGCGGCAGTGCCGGGGCGGTACGGCTCAACGCCGCCGCCGTCGAGCTGGCGCACCGCTGGCGCGACCGCGACGACGTGCGGATCGTCATCAAGGCGGGCACCGAGGGCGTCGAGCTGCTCGGCGAACGGCTGCCCGGCGGGGGCAACGCGTGGGCGGTGCCGTACTTCCCCGACATGGACCTCGTCTACGCCGCGGCCGACGCGCTGGTGTGCCGCTCAGGCTCCGCCACGGTCGCCGAGCTGGCGGTGCACGGCACGCCCGCCGTACTCGTGCCCTACCCGCACGCGCCCCACGACCACCAGACCCGCAACGCCCGCGCCCTGGACGGCTCGGTGGTGCTGCCCGACGGCGAGCTGTCGGGCGCGGCGCTGGAGCTGGCGCTCGGCAGGCTCGGACCGCGCCGAGCCTTCGACCCCGCACACCCTCACCTGCGAGCCGCCGCCGAGCTGGCCGCCTGGACCTTGGAGCTGACCCGATGAAGAAGGCACTGGTGACCGGCGCGGAGGGCTTCGTCGGAAGCACGCTGGTGGACACGCTCCTGGCCGAGGGCGTCGAGGTGCGGGCGCTCGCCCACTACAAGCCCTACGGCGACAGGGGCAACCTGGCGGGCAAGGACGTCGAGGTGGTCGCGGGCGACGTGCGCGACGCCGGACTGGTCATGGACGCGGTCAACGGCTGCGACACCGTGTTCCACCTGGCCGCGCTGATCGGCATCCCCTACAGCTACCGGGCGCCCGAGTCCTACGTGCAGACCAACGTGACAGGCACCCACAACGTCGCCCAGGCCTGCCTGCGCGCGGGGGTGTCGCGCCTGGTCCACACCTCGACCTCCGAGGTGTACGGCACCGCCAGATTCGTCCCCATCACCGAGGAGCACCCGATCCAGCCGCAGTCGCCGTACTCGGCCTCCAAGATCGGCGCCGACATGATGGCGCTGTCGTACTGGCACGCCTTCGGACTGCCCGTCGCGGTGGTGCGCCCCTTCAACGTGTACGGCCCGCGCCAGTCCGCCCGCGCGGTCATCCCGGCGATCCTGGCGCAGCTCCACGCGGGTGCCACCGAGATCGAGCTGGGCGCGCTCACCCCCACCCGCGACTTCACCTTCGCCGAGGACACCGCGCGCGGCTTCCTCGCGGCGGCCCGCGCCGACAAGACGGTCGGCGAGGTGGTCAACGTCGGCTCGGGCCGGGAGATCTCCATCGGCGACCTGGCCGAGCTGCTCATCGAGATCACCGGGTCGTCGGCGACCGTGGCGCCCGCGCGGGCCGAGCGGGTACGGCCGGCGGGCAGCGAGGTGCATCGGCTGCTGAGCGATTCGAGCAAGGCGCAGGCGCTGATGGGCTGGTCACCGCGGGTGCCCCTGCGCGAGGGGCTGGTGCGTACCTCCGCGTGGGTGGCCGCGCAGGGACTCGGCACCGGGTACCAGGTCTGATGAACCGCCGCCTGACGTTGTGGATCGTGCTGGGCGCGGTGCTGCTGACCGGCCTGGCCGCGGTCGTCACTCAATACGCGGACATGGCCGCTCAGATCAGGACCGTCGCGATGCCCACCGGCCCGCGGCCCGCGCCCGACCCCGACGCCATGAACATCCTCATCATGGGCAGCGACACCCGCGCCCACGGCAACCGCGCCCTCGGCGGCGGCAAGGTGCAGACCCCGCGTTCCGACACGACCGTCCTGCTGCACATCCCTTACGGCCACCGTTCCGCGATCGCCGTCAGCCTGCCGCGCGACGCCGTCGTCGCCCGCCCGGCCTGTGGCCCCGCTCGGTCGCCGCTCAACTGGTCCTTCGCCTACGGCGGCCCCACCTGCACGGTCGCCACCGTGGAGAGGGTGACCGGGCTGCGCGTCGACCATTTCGCCGTGCTCGACTTCGCCTCGGCCGCCGACCTGGCCACCGCGGTGGGCGGCGTCCCGGTGACCGTACCCGCGGGCATCCCCGCCAAGGACGCGGACGGTCTCAAGCCGGGCAGGCAGTTACTCAAGGGGCGCGACGCCGTCGCCTACCTTCGGCTGCGCCACGTCGGCGCTGACCAGAGCGACCTGCGGCGGATCCGGCGGCAGCAGAGCTTCCTGCGGGCGTTCCTCAAGCGGGTGAAGACCCTCGGGCCGGAGGCCGTCCTCACCCTGGCCAAGACGGCGAGCGCGGCCATCGTCACCGACCCGGGCCTCGACACTCCGGCCGCGCGGCTCAGGCTCGCGATGGACCTGCGCGACGTGGATCTGTCGCGTGTCAGGTTCGCAACGCCGCCGCTGGAGCCCGACCCGGGCAACCCGGCGGCCTGGGTCCGCTTCGCCCCCTCGGCGGCGTCCCTGTGGAGGTCACTGCGTCCCTAGGTCGTGGTTCACCCACACGAAGCCGTCCGGATCGGTGAAGGGCTTGGTGTCACCGCCGATGACCAGCCGGTGCGACCCGCTGCCCGCCGGCGGCAGTCCGGCGACCTTGGCCAGGGCCTTGCGGGTGTAGAGCGACAGCGAGACGGGACACGACGGGGGCGAGAACTCGACGTACTTGCGTCCGTAGCTCTTCGTCACCTCGAATCCGTGCTCGACGTAGAACCGCTTGCTCGCGGGCACGTCGTGCGCGCCCAGCTGCAGCACCACCTCGTCGATCTCGCGTGTCGCCGGGCCGGTGTCCTTCTTCGACGAGCTCGCGAGCGTCCAGATCGCGCCGTCCGGGGCCTGCACGACGCCGCCGTAGCCCCACAGGGACTTCGCGACCGGTTTCAGCGGCTTGGCGCCGGCCTCTATGGCGGTGCTGTAGAGGCTGTCGACGGTGGAGGGCTGGGCGACGACGAGCGACAGGGCGAAGCCGCGGAAGCCCGAGGTGGGCGCGTCCGAGAACTGCAGGCGCAGCCGGTCGTCGAGGCCGAAGGCGGCGGCGTAGAAGCGTTCCGCGTCCGCGGGGTCGGGCACCTCTAGGGTGACGAATTCCAGGTAGGCCATGGTGTTCACGGTAGGTGCGCCCGGGATGGGCCCGCTTCTCGATTCCTGATCGATGTGTTGTGCGCTTTTGGGCGGGGTCAGTTGGCGGCCAGGCGGCCCAGGTAGACGTAGCCGCCGCCGTTGAGGGCGAG
Organism: Nonomuraea sp. NPDC050556; assembly: GCF_044457355.1. NCBI lineage: Bacteria > Bacillati > Actinomycetota > Actinomycetes > Streptosporangiales > Streptosporangiaceae > Nonomuraea > Nonomuraea sp. NPDC050556. The sequence goes on from NZ_JBITGU010000001.1 coordinate 798,130, forward strand.
CCAGCTGCCCTGGACGGTGCCGGTGACCTGGGTGCCGTAGGGCAGCCAGTCGATGGTGTCGGACGCCTTGGCGGGGGCGGCCTTGATGGGGGCGCCGTTGGTGGCGACCGTACCGGAGTAGGACTGACCGGCGGGCTGGACGACGTCGCTGGCGAGGACGGTGGTGCTGGCCTGGGCGGCGGTGGTGGTGGCGAGCACGGTGCCGCCGAAGGCGGTCGCGGCGAGCAGGGCGGTGGCGATGATCTTGCGCATTTCGGTTACCCCCGGTTTCCGGTGTTTCTTCCGACAACCCAGAGAATGCCGCAGTGATCCCTAAGAGCGGCCTGCCGCGACGTTAAGCGCACGATAAGACCCTGCGCCCGAGCTGTTGTGAGCCGAATCGATAAGCCTTGCTGGGAACGCCGGTTTCCGCATTTTCATGGGCGATGTTGACTGGAAACGCCATGACAGCCGTCCAGGTCAGTGTCGACAGCGCCGCCCGCCCGATCGACGGAGATCCGCTGCGAGTGTCGTTTCCGAGCGTCAGGACGCTGGTGTCACAGGCCGTTCCCCGGCTGCTCGAAGGCGTGATCGTGCCTCTGGCGGTGTTCTACGCCGCGCTGACCCTCTTCGGGCTGAACGGTGCGCTGGCGGCGGTGCTGGCCTGGGTGTACGGCAATGCCGCCGTCAGGCTGCTGTGGCGCAGGACGATCTCCGGCACCATGGTTCTCGCCATGCTCGCGATCACCGCCAGGTCCGCGCTGGCGCTGTGGAGCGGCAGCGCGATCGTCTACTTCCTGCAGCCCGAGCTGGGCACCGTCTGCGTCAGCGTCGCGTTCCTGGTGTCCGTACGGCTGCGCAGGCCGCTGGTGGGCAAGCTGATCCTCGACTACGTCGGGCTGCCCGCGTCCATCGTCCGGCAGGAGCGGGTCCAGCGGTGCTTCGCGCGGCTGACCGTGGTGTGGGCGCTGGTTCTCCTGGTCAACACCAGCGTGGGTGTCTGGCTGCTGCTGGGCCAGCCGATCGAGGTCTACCTGCTGGTGCGGCCCCTCGCGGTGGCGGGGATCACCACGCTGACGTTCATTGGGTCGGTTTGGGGCTTCCTTCGTACCCTGCGGCACTTTCGGGGCGAGCCGTCGCCTTGCGGCGGGCCGAGGTCGGCTGGGGTTGGAGGAGCGCCACCATGGCCGCCTCCTGGTCGATGACCTGCAGGGCGATGGCGGACAGCTGCTGGTTGTGGTTGCGTGCGTAGGCGCGCATGCGGTTGAAGGCCTCGTTGAGGGTGATGTGCGCGCGTTCGGCGAGCATGCCCTTGGCCTGCTCGATGATGGTGCGGTTGTTCAGGGCGTACTGCAGCTGCTCGGTGACGAGCTGGTGCTGGCGCAGGGTGCGTTCGTGGGTGATGCCGATGGTGGACACGTCGGCGAGCGCCTGGGCCACGGCGGCCGTCTCCTCCGACAGCCCCTCGGGGGCCTGGCGGAACAGGTTCATCGCGCCCAGCGTCTGATCGCGCAGCCGGAGCGGGAAGGCGTGGACCGCGGCGAAACCGGCCTGGTGGGCGGCCTGGGAGAACCGCGGCCACCGCTGGGGCATGGCGGCCAGGTCGGTGCACGTGACCATCTGCCCGCCGTGGAAGCAGTCCAGGCAGGGGCCTTCCTCGTTCTGCAACTGGAACAGCTCCAGGAGGCGCACCCGCTCGGTGGAGGCCGCCACCAGGGTCAGGGTGCCGCGCTGGTCGGCCAGCAGGATGCCGGCCGCGTCCACCTCCAGCAGGTCGACGCAGCGTTCCGCCAGCGTCTGCAGGAAGTCGATGACATCGAAGCCGACCACAAGGGTGTCGGCCAGCTCGACGAACGTCTGTACGGTGTGCCGGTCGAGCATCGTCTTCACCTCGTCCTGAGAATTCTCATAGTCGCACGAGTCAAGAGGACTCTGGTGGGAATCGCAGCCGCCGGGCGACGACGTCGTGCGCGACCTCCAGGAGGCCGCGGCCTTCGGCGAAGGCGTGGGCGCGCAGCCGTACGAACGCTGTGCTCAGGTCGAGGTGGGCCTGCACCGCGACCATACCGGTGGCCTGGTGCACCGGCGCCCAGAGCTCGATCATCCCGTGCTCCTCCACCAGGTTGGGGTGCTGGACGTGCACGAGAAGGGCGGCGTCGGCGAAGTGCAGCGCGTCGGCCACCTGGTCGGGGGTCAGCCAGCCCGGTTCCGCGCGGCAGATCTCCAGGACGCCGACGGAGATCGCGCCCAGTTGCAGGGGGAAGGCGAACAACGCCCGGATCTGTGGCTTCAGGGCGGCCGGGGCGAACATCGGCCAGCGGCGCTGGGCCTCGTCCTGGCTCAGGTCCGGGACGAGTACGGGCCGCCGATCGGCCATGGCGGTGAGCCCCGGCCCCTCGCCGAGGGTGGCGTGCAGGTCCAGCAGCCGCTGGGCGTCCTGGCTGCTGGCGTACACCGGTTCGTAACCCATGCGCCGGCCGCTCAGGGCTACGGCCGCGCCGCTGGCGTCCAGCGCGTGCGCGCAGGTCAAGCACACCGTCTTCAGGGAGGGTGGCGTGCCGTCCGCGCGAGCGCGCATGTTGATCGCCGCCCACACTGCTGCCGAGCGGTGCGCGTTCATCAACCTCCGCCGGTTATGGAGCAGGGATCCGGCGCCCGCCAGTCGACGAGCGTGTTCCACCCGGTGAGCCGCAGCAGGCGGCCTACCGGTGCCGATGCGGAAACCACCTTGATCACCTGGTTGAGTGACGCGTTGACCAGGACCCGCAGGCAGCCCACGTCGATGAAGTCGAGCTCGCCCAGGTGGGCGTCGACGGGACCGCCGCCCATGACCGCCAGCAGGTCTTGCAGGGCGACGAAGCCGCTGAGGTCCAGAGCCCCGTACAGGACGAAGCCCGGCGGATCGGCGGCCACGGTGATCTGCAGGATCCCGTTGTCGTAGGTGACAGCGGGGAACGTCGCTGAGCTGGTGATGGCGTCCATCCCGTACCTCCGGGGCTTGCCGGTGCAGACAAGCCGCAGGGTCAGGACGGCACAGCACCTTCGTCGGAAGCCCGTTGACGCTGTCCCCCTACGGTACGCCTCCGCGCGCGGCCTTGGACAGGTTGGCGCAAGGTGGGGTTCCCGGTGATCAGCTCCGGTGATAACCAGCCCTGTACCTGCCTGTTTCCGCACGTCGTCTCAGGGCAGAGAGTGGGTCCAGGCGCCTTGTGGCCGGCGCTGGTCCCCGACCGGCAGGTCCAGCCATCCATAAGGCGCCGCCAGCCGTTCCGCGGAGCATCGGGCCGATCAGGTCGTGGGCAACCTGAAGCTGACCGGCGAAAGGCCAGGGACGTCTTCAGGAAGTGAAGGGAGGAATCGATGCGCATCGGATCGATCGTGCTCGTGCTGTGGTTGGTCATCGGCGCCTTCGCCGCTGGTCAACGCGGCTACTACACCGGTACCGTCGAGAACTGCAACAAGATCGCCACCATCGCGGTGACGATCGTGGCAGGCGCGCTCAACTACGTCGGGATGAACCCGAAGATCGACTGCCAGACACCGAAACCCAGCAAGTAACGCCCGCTCGCGAGGACTTAGGGTGAGGAAAGTGGAGTTGCGCCAGTTGCGCTACTTCGTGACGTTGTCCGAGGAGCTGCATTTCGGCCGGGCCGCGGCCCGCGAGCACATCGTGCAGTCCGCGTTGAGTCAGCAGATCCAGCGTTTGGAGCGTGAGCTTGGTGTCCGGTTGCTGGATCGCAGCACCCATCACGTCGACCTCACTGCGGCGGGTGCCGCGTTTCTCGTTGAAGCGCGGCAGATTCTCACGCAGGTGGGCCGGGCTACGCATGCCGCGCGTAACGCGGCTGCAGCCCCGCCCACGCTGCGGGTCGGCATCGTGGACGCGGGTTATGACTCGATGCCGCAGGTTCTGCGCGAGGTCCAGCGCCAGCATCCGGAGTTGACGATCCACCAGATCGAGGCGTCCACGCCCGAGCAGTACCGGCAGTTGGCTGACGGGCGTCTGGACATCGGGATCGGCCGATCCTCACAGACACCGTCGGGCGTGACCTCCGAGCTCATCAGGCTCGACCCGCTCGGGGTGCTGGTGCCTGACGATCACCCTTTCGCCGCCCTGGATGGGGTGGCCGTCGCCGCGCTGGCGGGTGAGCTGCTGCTGATGGGCGAGGACGCTGAGACGCCGGAGTTCAACCAGTTCGTCGTTGAGCTGTGCCGTACGGCCGGATTCTCGCCCACCGTCTATGAGGGGACTGTGGAGAGTAGCCGAGCCGCCGCCGACCTTGTGCTCCAGCACCGTTGTGTGCTGTGTGTCCCTTCCTCCTTCCGTACCTCCAATCGGCCTGGCACCACGTGGCGGCCTGTGGTCGAGCCCGCGACGAGTTATCCGTGGTCGCTCCTGTGGCGTACCGGCAAGCCGTCCGCCTACGTGGGCGCCGTTCTTGACAGCGCCAGAGATCTCGCCGGTCGGCTCGGCTGGCTGGAAACCGCCGACGAGCGCGACGGCGGGTCGGCTACGCGCACGCCTGCCACGAGTGCGGTGAACCTGCCCGAAGGTCCATGACCAGCCGCACGTATGAACTGCCGCGCTGCTGGTGGATGGTGAAGTGGTCACACAGCTGGCCCATCAACCACAGCCCGTAACCACGGGTGGCGGTCCTGGCGGGCCGTCGGCGGTGGGTGTCGGCCGAGGTCAGCTCACCAGCGGTGTCGCGTATCTCGACGGTGAGGAACTCCTCGTCGTACCAGCTGGCCACGATCCCGTGCCCGCCGCCGTGTTCCAGCACGTTGCTGGCCGCCTCGTTGGCCGCCATGAGCAGGTCGTCCAGCCGTGCGCCGACCAGGCCGGAACGGGTGGCGTGACCACGGAGGTGGCGGCGCACGTCGGACAGCTCGGAGGTGATCTCCCATTGCCGGTAGGTGCTGATGGTCATGACGGCTCCCCTGCAGGCGCTCATCTGACTGTCAAAGGGGCGCAGGCTAGACCTCTGCCCGCCGTGCGGGGGCTAATCCTTCAGCCCATGTGCACGACGGCCCAGAGGTGACCGTCCAGGTCGCGGAATCCGCGGCGGAAGACGATGCCAGGCTCGTCACGCCCGCCCGCCGCCGCACCGCCCGCCGCCAAGGCGGCGTCGGCGATCGCGTCCACCCGCGCCCGGGACTCGACCTGTACGGCGAGCTCGACCTCGGCGCACCTCCCCGGGTCGGCGACCGCGCGCCCGGTGGCCCGGCGGAAGGACGCCTCGGCGACGAGGAACACGTGGATCCCGCCGCCGACCAGCATGCTGACGACGTCGCCACCGGTGAAGTCCGCATCGGGAGCGAACCCGATCCGGGTGAAGAACGCTCCCGAAGCCTCCGGATCCCGGACGGGCAGGCTGATGAAGATCGTGGAACTCACGTGACGCGGCTCCTGCTGGGGGATGATCACCACCTGCGGCGCCGGGTTGAGCATGGTCCGCACGGCTGGGCTCACTTCCGGGTGTAGGTGTGGACGGCGGCGCCGCCCGCCAGGACGTGGGCGTCGGTGAGGGTGAGGCGAACGGCTGGGATCTGCCCGTCGAACATCCCGATGCCTTTGCCGAGGATCAACGGGTAGATCTTCACGATCACCTCGTCGATCTCGGGAAGCAGGGCGGCGGCCAGCCGGCCGCCACCGGCGAGCCAGATCCCGCCACCGGTCTCGCGCTTGAGCTGCTGTACGGCGTGCGCCGGGTCGCCGGAGATGACGGTGATCGCGGGATCCGGGTTGATGAGGCTCCCCGAGACCACGTACTGCTTGAGGTGGGAGTAAGGGCTGGTGACGCCCTCCTTCAGACCTGGTTCGTAGGTGCCGCGGCCCATCAGGACCGTGTCGAAGCGGCTGCCCAGGTCGGTGACGCCGAGCGGGGCGTGCAGGTGGGTGGGAAGGGTCTGCGGATAGTGCGCCACCAGGTACTCGAGGAGTCCGTCCGGCAGCGGGAAGAAGTCCTCAAGGGAGCCGTCGGCGGCGGCGATGTAACCGTCGGCGCTCGCGCCGATGAAGTAGGTCAGTTTACGCATCTAGGTCTCCTTGGGTTGGCTCGCCGGCTCCGCGGGAGGTTTCCACTCCATGAGTTGGGCCACGACGCCGTCGGGGTCGGTGAGCTGGAACAGCCGCTCACCCCAGGGCTCCTCGTGAAGCGGGCAGGGTGATGTTGGCGCCCGCCTGCCGCAGCCGCCTGTACTCCTCTCGCCGCGAAGCCTGAAACGGGATGTTTCGGATGGATCAATCGTCGGTTTTGGCGACCCTGGCATCAACGACAAATCTGGCCATGATCCGATAAGCCGAACTAATGCATGACGCGCGCGCCGACTATTGGCGCGGCTGTCTGCGACGCACCCTGGTCCGCCTGTTGGCCATGGTGCTTATTGATGGAGGGCCTTGCGGAGCGTGTCGCCGAACTCGGCGGGGTGGGTGGTCAGCCCGACGTGTCCGCCGGGGAAGTGCGCGATCGGCTTGCCCAGCCGTTCAGCCAGGAAAGCGACGGCGCGGTAGGGGAGCTCGCCGTGCGAGTCCTGGCCGCCGGCGAGCACGAGCCGGTCTGACGATTCCTCCAGCCTGCGCAGGTCCGGGGTGTAGGACATGAAGCTGGGCACGATGCGTCCGACGAAATACGGGAGGTCGGTCATCGTCTGCTCGGCTCGCGCCGCCGCCTGGGGTGGGAGCCTGGCCTCGCCGTTCCCGCCCAAGCCTGCGGCGAACTCGGCCATCGCGGGCATGAGGCCCTCGGCCCTGAGGGTGTCCTGCACGCGGGCGATGAGTGCGCGGTGCTCGGCGGCGTCCGGCAGGACCTCGACGACCGGCGGCTCGTGCGCCACGAGGAGTTCGACGCGTTCCGGGTGGGTGGTGAGCAGGTGCAGGGCGGCGATCGCGCCCGAGCTGGAGGCGAACACCCGGGCGGGCCCGCCCGGGTGGAGCAGCTCCAGGAGCTGGAGGGCGTCGTCGGCGTGCTCGGCCACCCGCTGCTCGGCCTCGGGGTCGTCCAACGTGCTCCGGGAGATGCCGCGCGGGTCGTAGGTCGCGACCGTGTAGTCGGCGGCCAGGCTGTCGGCGATGGCGTCGAAGGCCGCCGCACCGCCCGTGCCGCCGGGGATCAGCAGCAGGAGCGGGCCCTGGCCGCGTACCTCGTAGTGCAGGGTCGCGCCGTTCACGTGCAGCTTCATGATGGTTCTCCTTCGCGGGTGCGGGGCGTCGAGGGACGAACCAGCCCAGCGTCGCCTAGGGGTCCCAGTTATAAACCTAATGATCCTAGGTTTGCAAGCGGCGCGGCGAAGCGGGGGTCGTTGTCCCGGCTCTCCAGCGAGTCACAGGCCGGGTTGGCGGTCGAGGGCGATGACCTCCACCTCGATCTGCCAGTCCGGCTGTGCGAGCGACACCACTTCGATCAGTGTGTCGGCGGGATAGGGCTTCGTCAGGAACTCCCCGCGCAGTTGGACCACGTGGTCGAGGTTGGCTGCCATGTTGCGGACGAAGATGCCGACCTTGACGACGTCGGAGAAGGTGGCGCCGGCGGCGGCGAGCACCGTCTCGACGTTGCGGAAAGCCTGCCTGCCCTGCTCCAGGAACTCCGTGGAGACGGTGGCCCCGGTCCCGTCGAATCCGGCCTGGCCCGAGACGTAGATGAAGCCGTTCGCGCGGATCGCCTGGGAGATCTTGTACGGCTCGTACCAGTCGGGGGTGGTCGCGACCTGGCGGATCTCACTCATGCGCATTCCTCTCGACATACCGGTGAACGGGCCGAGGGGTGCGGTCCCAACCTAGTCAGCGCCGGTCATACACGCCAAATCCACGCCCTACTGGGCGGGAATCTTGTCGAGGCGTCCGAGATCATCCGGGCCTTCGCGGGGACCGTGGAGCGGGTGGGCGCTCAGGAGCCTGGGTGACGGCGTCCAGGGCGCGCCGGCCGAGCTCGCGCAGCCGGTCGGCGACCTCGGGCGGGCCGAGCAGGGTGTACGGCACGCGCAACTGGCTCAGCCGGTGGTCGAGGTAGCGCGGCGAGTCCGGAGAGGTGGTCAGGCGGCAGGAGTGCTGGTCGACCGGGGTGAGCGTGCCGTGCGAGGCGGGAATGCGCGCCTGGTCGATGGGGACGTGGAGCAGGACCTCGGCGCGGATGGTCGCGCCGCGAACGGCGGCCAGGGAGTCCACAAGTTGGGCCGCGGCGTCGAGGTCGCGGGCGGTGAAGCGCTGCCCGGTGCGATGGACGTCGGTGATGCGGTCCAGGCGGAAGCCGCGCCAGTCGTCGCGCTCGAGGTCGTAGGCGAGCAGGTACCAGCGGCGTCCGGCGATGACGAGCTGGTGCGGCTCGGTCAGGCGGCGGCCGGTGTAGGCGAAGCGGGTCTTCTCGCGGGCGACGCAGGCGGCGGCCAGCGCCGGTGTGGCAATTGGGCACAGGTTCGGCTGGGCGCTGGCCGTGCCGAGCGGACCGCCGTCCCGAAGGAGCCGAATCCCGCTGGCAGGGCTCGCTGAGGACTGGAAGACTCCGACCATGATCGAAGCAGATGCGGCAGCCGTCCTCCGGGCCCACGTGGGCTTCTTCAACGACCGCGACCTCGACGCCCTGATGGCCGGTTTCACCGACGACGCCGTGTGGGTCACCGGGACGAGCGTCGTCAAGGGGCGCGACGAGCTGACCGCCCTCTTCGCGGGCGCGATGGAGGGCCTGCTGCCGACGTTGACGATCGAGAACCTGCTCGCGGTGGGTGATCAGGCCGCCTGCCAGATGACCGAGACGTTGACTGTGGGCGGCGAGGAACGCTCCTACTCCATCGCGGGCTTCTACCGGCTGGACGGCGGCCGCATCGCGTCGGCGAAGATCTACCGCGAAGGAAGCGCCGAGGTGACCGAATGGTGAGCTTCCTGGAACCGGTCTTCGCGATCCTGCGGATGGAGTCGGCCGACGCGGCCGTGGCCACCGCCGCGCGGCTGGCCGCCAACGGGGTGCCGCAGGTGGAGGTCACGCTCAACACCCCGGACGCGCTGACCGCCATCGCCTCGATCAGGGAAGCGGGCGGACGCGTAGGCGCGGGCACCGTACTCACCGCAGAACAGGCCAGGCAGGCTGCTGATGCGGGCGCCGAGTTCCTGGTGACGCCCGCCGTACTGCCAGAGGTGATCGAGGCCACGCGGCTCCCTGTCCTGTGCGGGGCTCTGACACCCACCGAGGTCCTGACCGCGTGGCGGGCGGGAGCGGCCGCTGTGAAGATCTTCCCCGCCTCGGCCCACGGCCCTTCCTACCTGACCGCACTGCGCGGACCGCTGAACGACATCCCGTTGGTGGCGGTCGGTGGCATAGCCGTCGAGGACGTCCCCACCTACCTGGCTGCCGGAGCGCTCGCCGTGGGCCTGGGCTCACCTCTCGTGGGAACGGGGGAGGGACTGGCCGAGCGATGCGCGAAGCTGCAGACCGTACGGCGAGGCGGACTTTCTGGGTGAATGCGATTAAGGAGCGGTCACGCCGGAGACCGTCATCGTGAAATCCGCGACGTGGCGGTTCCCTTGGTACCAGCCGCCTTCCATGACGTCTCCACGAATGACCGCGGAATAGGTCCCGTTGAAGTTGATGGGCCGAAGTCCTCTGCGGGTGTAGGCGTGCTCTTTCCAGTTGATGCGAATACCGTCGTCGTCCGCCTCGATGGTCCCGGTAACGCTGGTCGCCGTATCGTCGTCCGGATAGGTCATGGTCCCATCGAAACGGCCGTCGGACCGGGTCGTGATGTCGAGCCCGATCGGATAGCTGTCGTTGTAGATGCCGCGCCACGAGGTTTCCACGGGTACCGGGGAAGAAGGTTCCGCCTTGCTGCGCAGGATTCCATGAATCGCGCCTTCTGCCAGCATCAGAAAGGCGTAGCCGCGGGTGTCGCCGGACGAATCCTGCTTCCATTCCGGCATCACGAGCAGCTCGTAGAGTTGTTGCACCGACCATGCGAGGTCGGCCTCCATCTCGCCCTTGGCCACGAGTCGCTGCATGGCGTTCGGCAGCTGCTGCGGCGGCACCCCGCGCAGTTGGGGATAGTGCTCCTTGAGCGCCTGCTGCACGAGGTGGAACGCCGTACGAATCCCCTCGTCGCGGTTCTCGGTGACCACCGACAACAAATCAACGAGGCTCGTGGGGATCGCGCCGTCGGGTTCTGGCAGGGGCGAGCTGTCGGAAAGCGTCGCCGAGATGTCCTGGCCGACCGCGTCGACTTTGTTGTCCAGGAGCGTCAGTTCCACATCGACCGGCCCCGCTTTGACAGCGACGGAACTGACCTTCTCGATGATCCATCTGCGGAAGACGAGCGCGACAATGATGGCCACGACCGGCCAGGCGAGCGTGGAAGCCATACGCCACGTGAATTCCATCCCGCCCATGTTCGGCCTCCTCGTCGCCCGCTCCCGTTCATGATGCGGCCCGTCGGGGGCCGGTTTCCATGAAACGGTCCGAACGGCTCAGCCCTACGTGATCAGTGCGTTGACGGTGAGGGTTTCGGTGCCGGTGGTCCCGGACAGGCGGATCGTGATCTCCCAGACTCCGGCCATCGGGAACAGGGTGCCCTTGACCGTGAAATGCCGAGGCTCCGCCAGGGGCGCGGCTGTTTCCGGTACGGCGTGGCCCATGCTGGGCATCACCGTGGAGATCGTGACCGTGTCCGGTGAGCCGGTGCGTACAAGGACGTCCACCACGACGGGGCCAGTACCCGGCGAGGCTATGCGCACGTCGACGGCGTACCGGGTGCCGGAGACGCTCGCCTGGAACGGGTCCTCGCCAAAAGCGTTGCCCACGACGAACACCGTGATCGCCACCAAGGCCAGGACCACCACGATGAGGGCGCGTCTCATGAGACGTCCACGGTGAAAGGCACGGTCACGATCCGGTCCTCGACGGCGTACTGGGCCCAGGCCAGGTAACGACCGGCCACGGGAAAGCTGAAGGTGAAGCGGAGCGGCACGCCCGAGCCCATCGCGTGGACGTGCCCCAGGAAACCGCCGTCCAGACTGCGGACGATCAGGTGACCCGGCATGCCCAGCCAAGGACGCACAACCCCCGCGGGGTCCACCTCGATGCTCACCGGGCGACCGGCCGTCGGTGCGGCGGGCGTCAGCCGGGGCGGCGCGTGCTGCCGGGGCGCCGCAACGGTCACGGCGCGGCCGGTGACGTCGAAGGCGCCGGAGACCATCTGCCCGCCGGAGTCCTGGCGCTCGAACTCCGCGTACACCAGGTAACGCCCAGGACCGTCCGCACGCAGCCGCGTCTCCAACCGCCCCGGCGCGGTGCGCAGCGGGTGCACGTGGCGGAAGGAGCTGCCGTCCTGGCTGGTCACGACGAGGTGCGCCAGCGCCTCGTGGTGCACGGCGAGGTCGTCGACGGCCCGGCCGGTGGCGCCGTCGACCAGGTCCAGGCGGACGGTGAACTCCTGACCGGCCACCGGCTGCTCGGGCACGGTACGCACCTGCCCCACGGCGTACGGGCGTCCGCTCACCGGCTCCACCGGCGCCGCCCCGTCCGGCTGCCGCGCGGGGAGCTGCGGCTCCAGGACGACGATCGTGGCCGCCACGGCCGCCGCCGCTGCAGCTCCCGCGACGAGGTAGCGGCCGGTCGACGGCCGGGAGAGCGTCCCGGTGAGCAGCCCGCCGATGAGCAGGGTTCCGGCCAAGAACAGCCCGCCGTAGATGAGGAACTCCCAGCCCGCCGCCCGCTCCACCAGCACGCGGAACGGGATGAGGGCGACCTCGCCGCCCGCACGGAGCGTGAGCTCGTGCGGTCCCGTCCGGTCCACCCGGAGCTGTACGGCGCCGCCGGGCCGTACGGTGCCCGACGCCGCGCGGCCGGAGGCGAGCGAGCGGACCTCCACCTGGAGCGCGGGCCCGGCGAAGGGCTGGTAGGCGACGATCGAGACGCGCAGCGGACCTGGCACCCGCCGCGTCCCCTGGATCACCACGGTGAGCTCCGTCCCCGCGATCGTCTGGGCGACGCGCAGGTCGGAGCCCGCGATGACGTTGTGCGCCGCCGCCGGGGAGGCGGCGGCCAGCACGAGCAGGAGGGCGAGGCAGAGGATCCGGCGGATCATGCCTTGTCGGGCAGGAACAGGGCGCCGAGCAGCAGGCCGAGGAGCCCGGCGACGATCGGGGCCCCGGTCCACAGCTCAGGTACGGCAGGCAGAGTGCCCTCCGCCACCGACGCCACCCCGATGTACAGCGACCAGGTGGCGAACGCCGACAGCGCGGCGAAGGCCCAGTAGGCCGCCCGGCGCTCGGCCGACGGCCGCAGCCACCTGATGAGCAGGTCGGCGACGAGACCCGCTGCGACGAAGACGAGCAGGATCGGCAGGTTGCGGAAGGCCGTCTGCGCGCCGGGCATGAGCACGCCCACGGCGTACAGGAGGGTGACGCTCCCGAACGGGAGCCGCCAGCGGCGCACGAGGAAGAGCACGGGCGCGAGCAGGACCACGTTGGTGATGACCATCGCGGCCGCCAGCCGGTCGGTGCCTGCCTCGTCGACCGTGGAGAACGATCCGACGACGGTGCCCGTGCCCAACTGCATGGCGTTGCCGTACGACAGGAAAAGCGAGACCAGCGTGGTGGCGAAGGCCAGCCCCAGCAGCGCGGGCAGCAGGCGGCCCAGCGAGGGGGAGGCGCCGACGTCGGGCGCCTTCCACGCCGACCGGAGCGGCGTGGTGATGATGATGAGCATCATCACCACCAGCCCGAGGTGCGAGGGGCTGAAGAGGATGTCGATGGTGGTCTCGATGCCGAGGACCGTGTGCCAGGTGAGGTCGGCCAGGCCGAACAGGGCGAAACCGGGGATCGCCAGCAGCCCGGCCAGGTAGCCCATGGGGACCGCGGCCAGGCCGTTGCGTCCGGCGCGCACGTTCCGCCACACCTGCCAGGCGATCCACCCCGAGACCGCGGCGAAGCCGGAGTAGAACGCGGCGTGCCACGGGGTGAAGAACGTCTCCAGCTGGGACAGGTTGCTGTGCGCCCACGCGTCGATCATCAGTCCGATGCCGAACCAGACGCCGAGGAGGGCGGTGACCAGGTCCGTCCGAGGGGAGACCCAGGCGCGTGGTTCGCCGGAGTCGGCCAGTAAGCGGCGCACGCGAGCGTCAACAGTAGCCATGCCGCCATCGTGGCCGATCCAGCGCCCGCCGCAGAAGCTGGGCAGCCGCACTCGCGGGGTGCGGGTAGCCGCACCTACGCGTTGAGATACCGCAGGACGGCCAGCACCCTGCGGTGGTCGTGCGGTCCCGCTTCGAGGCCGAGCTTGGCGAAGATGCTCGTGCAGTGCTTCTCCACCGTGCGTTCCGCGATGACCAGCCGTGCGGCGATGGCCATGTTGGTGCGGCCCTCCGCCATCAGCCGCAGCACGTCGCGCTCCCGCTCGGTGAGCTGGATGAGCGGGTCGTCCGGCTGGCGGTGCCTGCTGACCAGCTGCTCGATGACCACGGGGTCGAGGGCGGAGCCGCCGGTACCCACCCGGCGGATCGCGGCCGCGAACTCCGCCAGGTCGGAGACGCGGTCCTTGAGTAGGTAGCCGACGCCTTCGTTGCGCCCGCCCAGCAGCTCGACCGCGTAGCTCACCCGCACGTACTGCGACAGCACCAGCACGCCCACCTCGGGATGGCGCAGCCGCAGCGTCTCGGCGGCGCGCAGGCCCTCGTCGGTGTGCGTGGGCGGGAGCCGGATGTCCAGCAGCGCGACGTCTGGCCTGGTCGCGGCCACCTGCTCCAGCAGTGACTCGGCGTTGTCCACGCTCGTCACCACCTGGAAGCCCGCCTCCTGGAGGAGGCGCGCCAGACCTTCGCGGAAGAGGGTGGAGTCCTCGCAGATCGCTACGCGCACGGCAGCATCACCCGCAGTACCGTACCGTGGCCCGGGTGGCTGTGGAGATGCAGCTGCCCGCCGTTGGCCTCCGCCCGGTGCGCCAGCCCCTCCAGGCCGGAACCGCCCGCAGGGTCGGCGCCGCCCCGGCCGTCGTCGCCGACCTCCACCTCGAGGTGGCCGTCCGAGCGGGCCAGCCGTACCCACGCCCGGCTCGCCCCGGCGTGCTTGGTGACGTTGGCCAGCGCCTCGTTGACGATGTAGTAGGCCGCGCTCTCCACCGCGGGAGGCAGCCGCCCGCTCACGTCGATCACGCACTCGACCGTGATCGGCGCGACGGCGGCGAGCTCCTTCACCGCACCCGGCAGGCCCCGCTCGGTGAGCACCGGCGGATGGATGCCGTGACTGACCGCGCGCAGGTCGTCGAGCGCGCCGAGCACCGCCGTCTTGGCCTCGCCGATCAGCGCGGTGGCTCTGGACCGCTCGGCGGTGGCCTCGGCCAGGCCCAGCGTCATGGCGACCGAAAGCAGCCGCTGCTGCACGCCGTCGTGCAGGTCGCGCTCGATCCTGCGGCGTTCCGCCTCGCCCCACGCGAGCATGCGCGCCCGCGAGGCGGCGAGCTGGCGCAGGCGCGCCCGCAGGTCGGCGGTGAGGCGTTCGTTCTCCAGCGCCAGCGCCGCCGCCGCGCACGCGGCGTCTACCAGCAGGGGCTGCTCCAGGAGCGCCGCGTCGTGCAGGAGTACGGCCAGCCGCGACCTGTCCCGGTCGACCCTGGTCATGACCCGCCCGTGCTCCAGGGGTGGCACCTCCACCGGCCGCCCCTCGGCGTCGACGTAGCCGTCGAGGTCGGCCATCCAGTAGCCCACGCGCAACGTGGGATCCTGCAGCACCGAGGCCAGGTCGGCCTCCAGGTCGTCCGGCGGCTTCCTGCTCCGCAGCCGGACCACGAGGTCGGCCACCCGGCCGCGGTCCATCCGCGTCCTCATCAGGCTGCCGAGGTAGGTCAGCGGCACCGCCGCGAACGCGCCGTACATGACGATGGCCGACAGGTACTCCGAGTCGCCCGACCCCCAGGCGTCCGCGAGCATCTCGGCCACGAACGTGACCGTCGCCACCATCGAGGCGACGACGACCGGGGTGCTCGCGCGGCGCTGCGTCGCGCTGCCCTCGCGCCAGCGCACCACCGCGAGCCCGAGCACCGCGGCCCCGGTGACCGTGACCACCAGCCACGAGGACTGGTCCAGGACCTTCGCCGCCGACACCACGGGTCCGGGGACCGGCAGGATGAAGGTGACCTTGGCCAGCTGCAGCAGGACCGCCGCCGCGTAGGCGAAGCCGGTGACGACCCTGGCCGGGAGCCCGGTCAGCCGGCCAGTGGGGAAGGCGAGGAACAGGTGGCAGGCCAGTGCCGCCCACAGCCCGCCCCACGCCAGCGCCCAGAGGAACAGCGGCGAGTCCGCGCGCGCCTGCAGGAGCTGCTGCGGGATCCACGCGATCCCGACGGCCACCATCAGCAGGCCGACCCTGTTGCGCGGATGCAGCCGCCAGGCCACGACGCCCGCGCCGAGGAACGACAGCCCGACCAGCGCGCCGAGCGCCCAGAACAGGCCGTTGCGCTGCTGGGGGAGGGAGACGGCGAGCAACCACCCGCCCATCGCCGAGACGGCGAGCACCGCGGTGCCGACTCTGAGCGGCCTGGCCATGCCTGGGATTCTAAGAGCCAGACATAACCCGAGAGGTATGACAAACGAGATTATTCACCAGGCGGCTGTGCGCCCACGCTGGGGACAAGATCCCCCAGCCTCAGGAGTTGCCATGCGCCGCGTCCTCTACGCGATGGCGAGTGCCCTGCTGATCAGTACCCTGACCGGCATCCCGGCCCTCGCCTCAGGCCCGACGGAATGGGTGGAGGTGTTCTCCGAAGACGGCACCATCCAGCAGGTGAAGGTCCCCAAGCGCGACCAGCCCCGTACGGCCTTCGCCGTACCCCCGCCAGCGAACGTGGTCGCCCTCCAGCAGACCGGGCCGTCCGAGCAGCGCTTCGACCTGGTCTTCGTGGGCGACGGCTACACCTCCTCCGAGTTAGGCACCTTCCACGCGCACGCCGCGGAGAAGTGGGCGTTCCTGCAGACCGTGGAGCCGTTCAGGACCTACAGGAACTCGTTCAACGTCTGGATGGTCGACGTCGTCTCGCCGCAGTCCGGCGTCGACAACGACCCGACCCAGGGCATCTCCCGCAACACCGCGCTCGGGATGGGCTTCTGGTGCGCCAACACCGAACGGCTCCTGTGCGTGAACGAGAACGCGGCCCGCGCCTACGCGGCCAACGCCCCGCAGGCCGACCAGGTCCTGGCCCTGGCCAACTCCACCAAGTACGGCGGAGCCGGCGGGGGCGTCGCCACGGCTTCGGGCGGCAACACCAGCTCCGGCTGGGTCGCCGTCCACGAGCTGGGCCACTCGATGGCCGGTCTCGCCGACGAGTACGACTACCCCTACGGCCGGTACGCCGGTGGCGAGCCGTACGAGGCGAACGTCAGCGTCTACCCCGCGGCGACCCAGCAGTACTACCACCTCAAGTGGTACCGGTACCTGGGGCAGCCCACCCCGGACGGCGGCGTGATCGGCACCTACGAGGGCGCCCGCTACTACCGCTACGGCATCTACCGCCCCTCGGAGAACTCCCTGATGCGCTCCCTCGGCCGCCCGTTCAACTCGATCGGGCTCGACGCCATGATCAGCGCCATCCGCGCCAAGACCGGCTGATCGCTCAGTCGGTGCGCAGGGCCAGCCACGTCGCGTGGTGAGGCTGGCCGGCGAGGGCATCCCGATGAGCGCCCGTGGCCATCTGCCACAGCTCGTCGCTCCGTCCGGCCAGCGGCCCGTCCCTCCGCCAGGCGACCAGGTGCCGCACCCACAGCGGCGTGCCCGCCAGCGGGCGGACGGTGATGTCGGCGTCCGAGGCGAAGGTCGCCAGGCAGGGGGAGATCGCATGATGGTTGGCGATCAGCTCCCGGATCATGGCCGCCTCGACCATCACATGGGCCACCCGCGGGGTGAAGCCCGCCTCCTCACACGCGGTCACCAGGTAGGCGGGCCAGCCCACGCCGTCGGGAGGCGACACGACCCAGTCCTCGCCGGCCAGGTCCGCCAGGGAGATCTCGCGCTGGGACGCGAGCGGGTGGCGGCTGCCGATCGCGACGAAGACCGGTTCCGTCCCGATCGTGCGGATGTCGACGGAGGGTACGGCGGGCAGCTCGTGCCCCGGGTAGTCGATCAGCGTGGCGGCGTCCAGGCGGCGCGCGACCAGCAGGTCGAGAAGCAGGCGCGGAGAGTGCTCGGTGTGCACGGTGAAGCCCGCGTGCGTGGTCTCGTTGAGCCGTCGCAGCAGGCCGCTCAGCACCGGATTGGCATAGCCGCCGAGGCGGATCACCCCGGTGCGCGCCTCGTGGTCGCCGTTGAGCAGCTCGTCGACGGTGACGAGCGCCGCGCGGGCGCGGGTCAGCACGAACTGGCCGAACGGGGTGACGCTGACGCCGGACCGGCTGCGGCGGAACACCTGGCCGCCCAGAGCCTCCTCGATGCGGTGGAGCTGGGCGGTGAGCGAGGGCTGGGAGACACCGAGCTGGGTCGCGGCGCGGCTGACGCTGCCGACCTCGGCGATGGTCATCACCGCGCGTAAGTGACGAAGTTCGAGTTGCACGTTGCCAATCCCCTCACGTGTGCGCCCGGGGAGAGCTGTAAAATTTCACACCTGGATCCACTCGCGCAAGGCCCTGCCTGTCAAGGCCCGCTTTCGCTCACAGCCCTCACACTTACGAGTGATTGCCGACAAAAGGGTCTGGGCAGGGCCGCGATGGGGCTCTATATTTCGGCGCAGGACGGCGTTAGCCAGTTGTCGCCGAACGGATTGGCTCCGATATGCCCCGTCGAACCGTCATCTTCCGCTGCACACTGTCGTTAGCCCTGCTCGCCCGGTTCGTGGGGGTGGTGCTCGCCGACATCTTCCGGCGGTGGCCGGCCCCCGACGGCACCTTGACCGACCCGGTCGTCGGGCAACTGGCCATCGCCACCGAGTTCGGCGCGGTGAACCCCGCCTACACCGACGCGGGCGACCACTACCGGATCACCACCGCCGCGCTCACCCTGCGGGTGTACAAGAACCCGCTGCGGTTCGCGCTCTACAAGGCCGACAACGCCACGCTCGTCTGGTCCGAGGCCACCGGCCTGAGCTGGGACGGAACCGGCGCCACGCAGACCCTGTCGCGCGGAGCGGACGAGCAGTTCCACGGCACGGGCCTGCGGCTGGGCGCCAACGCCAGCCCGGCCCCGTTCTACCTGTCCACCAGCGGCTACGCCGTCATGCGCGACACCTGGCAGCCCGGCCAGTACACCTTCGCCTCACCGGTCACCACCCGGCACGAGGAGAACCGCCTGGACGCCTTCCAGGGCGGCACGGGCAACGACACCAGGCTGATCATCTGGGACTGCACGGCCACCTCCAACCAGCGCTGGACGCTGTCATGAGAACCTTCCTGACCCTGCTCCTCCTGCTCACGGGCGCGCCGGTCATCGCCGCCGCGGAGCCGTACACGCTCTGGTACGGCCAGCCCGCCACGAGCTGGGAGTCCCAGACGCTCCCCATCGGCAACGGCGCCCTCGGCGCGATGCTCTTCGGCGGCGTCGGCTCCGAGCAACTGCAGTTCAACGAGAAGACGCTGTGGACCGGCGGCCCAGGCTCGCCCGGATACACCTACGGCAACTGGACCTCACCCCGGCCGACCGCCGTCAAGGACGTCGTCGACACCATCGACGCGACCGGCAGGGCGGACCCCGCCTGGGTCGCGGGCAAGCTCGGCCAGCCCCGCCAGGGCTACGGCGCCCACCAGACGTTCGGCGATCTCCACCTGGACATGGCCGACACGGGCTACACCGGCTACAAACGCTCGCTGAACATCGCCAACGCCGTCGCCAAGGTCTCCTACACGGCCGCTGGCACGGTGTTCGACCGGGAGTACTTCGCCAGCCACCCCGGCAACGTCATCGCCGGGCGGCTCACCGCGAACCAGCCGGGCAAGATCAGCTTCACCCTGCGCTACACCTCGCCGCGCAGCGACTTCACCGCCACCTCGACCGGCGGCAGGCTGACGATCCGCGGCGCGCTGGCCGACAACGGCCTTGCCTTCGAGGCGCAGGTCCAGGTCAAGACCGTGGGCGGTACGGTCACCGGCACCGGCGGCCAGGTGCGGGTCAGCGGTGCCGACAGCGCCACCTTCGTCCTGAGTGCGAGAACCAACTACGCCCTGAAATATCCGACCTATCGCGGAGTCGACCCGCACGCCGCCGTCACCCGGGCCGTCGACACCACCCTGTCCTACCAGGACCTGCGCGCCGCCCACGTCGCCGACCACCGCGCCCTGTTCGACCGGGTGAAGCTGGACCTCGGCGGTTCGCTGCCCGACAAGCCCACCGACCAGCTCCGCGCCGCCTACACCGGCGGCGCCGCCAACCAGAGATGGATCCTCTAGGAGAACCCGCTGTGCGAAAGTTATCCGCCTTACTCGCCCTCGCCCTGACGTTCCTGTTCGTCCACGTCCCCGCCGCACGAGCGGCCACCTTCAAGGCGCTGCTGTTCACCAAGACGGCCGCCGGAGCCTACCGGCACGACTCCATCCCCGCGGGCATCGCGATGTTCCAGCAGCTGGCGACGGACAACAACTTCCAGCTCGACCTGTCCGAGGACGCGAACGTCTTCACCTCGGCCACGCTGAGCAGCTACGACGTCATCATCATGCTCCAGAACTCGGGCATGGTCTGGGACACCGACGCCCAGCGCCAGGGCATCCAGAACTACGCGGCCAGCGGCAAGGGCATCGTCGCGGTCCACAACACCACCGACATGAACATCGAGGCCCAGTTCCCGTGGTGGGACCAGGCCGTGATGGGCGGCGCGCACATGACCGCGCACTCGTCCATCCTCCAGGGCACGGCCAAGGTGGCCGACCAGGTCCACCCCTCCACCAAGGGGCTGCCCGACCGGTGGGTGCGGACCGAGGAGTGGTACAACTTCGACAAGAACCTGCGCGGCGACGTGCACGTGCTGGTGACGGCTGATGAGACGACCTACGACGCCGGGCCGTCCAAGATGGGCTACGACCACCCGATCTCCTGGTGCCGCGAGGGCCAGCCGGCCAAGGTGTGGGCCACCGCCATGGGCCACCAGGCCTCCTCCTACTCGGAGCCGCTGTTCCGCCAGCACCTCCTGGGCGGGGTGAAGTGGGCGGCGGGCGCAGAGGCGGGATCCTGCGGCGGCACCGTCGCGAGCCGGTTCCAGAAGGTCACCCTGGACAACCAGCCCGCCCAGCCGATGGCGCTGGACGTCGCCTCCGACGGCACGCTCTTCTACGTCGAGCGGCTCGGCAAGGTGAAGAAGATCTCGACCGGCGGCGCCGTCACCACGCTGGCGACGCTCAACGTCTACACCGGGGGAGAGGACGGGGTCATCGGCGTCGCGGCCGACCCGGGCTTCGCCACCAACAAGCGTGTCTTCATCAACTACTCGCCCGCCGGGAGCGCCGAGATCGTCCGCGTCTCCCGGTTCACGCTGAACGCGGCGGGGACCGCGCTCGACATGGCCAGCGAGAAGAAGATCATCGAGATCCCGGCCTGGCGCAGCCCCGAGCCGGGACACAGCGGCGGGAACATCGAGTTCGGCCCGGGCGGCAACCTCTACGTCGGCGTCGGCGACGACACCAAGCCGTCGGAGTCCGACGGCTACACCCCGATCGACGAACGGCCGGGCCGCGAGCGGTTCGACGCCCAGGGCACCGCCGCCAACACCAACGACCTGCGCGGCAAGATCCTGCGCATCCACCCGGAGGAGAACGGCGGCTACACGATCCCCAGCGGGAACATGTTCGCCCCGGGCACCGCGCAGACCAAGCCGGAGATCTACGTGATGGGCTGGCGCAACCCGTTCCGCTTCAACGTCGACCCGGTGACCGGCTGGCTCTCCGCCGCCGACTACGGGCCGGACGCCGGCTCCGCCAACCCCAACAGGGGACCGGAAGGCATCGTGGAATGGAACCTGGTCAAGGGGCCGGGCAACTACGGCTGGCCGTACTGCATCGGCGCCAACACGCCGTTCAACGACTACAACTTCGCCACCGGCACCTCGGGCGCGAAGTTCAACTGCGCGTCGCCGGTCAACACCTCGCCCAACAACACCGGCCTGCAGAACCTGCCCGCGGCCCAGGCGGCCACCGTCTGGTACGACTACCACGCCGGCTCGCCGTACCCGGAGATGGGGACCAGCGGCGGGGCCGCGCCGATGGGCGGCCCCTTCTACCACTACGACGCCGCCAGCACGTCCGAGCGCAAGTTCCCCGCCTACTACGACAAGACGCCGTTCTTCTTCGAGTGGAGCCGCAACTACGCCCGCGAGATGCGGCTGGACACAGGAGGCAATCTCCTGAAGATCAACAACTTCGTGCCCGGCCTGACCCTCCGCTCACCCATGGACATGGACTTCGGCCCCGACGGGGCCATGTACTACCTCGACTGGGGCACCGGCTGGTTCGAGGACCACTCCGACGACGGCGTCTACCGGGTCGACTACGTCAACGGCAACCGCGCCCCGCTGGCCAAGGTCTCCGCCGCACCGAACTCGGGGCAGCCGCCGCTGCAGGTGACCTTCTCCTCGGCCGGATCGTCCGACCCCGACGGTGACACGCTCAGCTACGCGTGGGACTTCGACGGCAACGGCACCACCGACTCCACCGCAGCCAGCCCCACGTACACCTACACCGCGAACGGCACGTACACGGCGCGGCTCACCGTCCGCGACCCCGGCGGCAAGACCGGCTCGGCGACGGCCGACATCACGGTCGGCAACACCCGGCCGGCGGTCGTGTTCGAGGACCCGCCCAACGGCGGCTTCGTCGCCTCCTCCGGCACGATCACCTACAAGGTGAAGGTCACCGACCCGGAAGACGGCACCGCGATCGACTGCACCAAGGTGTCGGTGCTCTACGCGATCGGCCATGACGAGCACAGCCACGACGTGGCCACGAAGAACGGCTGCACCGGCTCGTTCCCCTACGACAACGGCGGCCACGACCCGACCTCCAACTTCTTCCACGTCCTGACGGCGAAGTACACCGACAACGGCGGCCTTTCCGGGATCGCCAGCATCAAGCTCAACACCATGCGCAAGCAGGCGGAACACTTCACCGGCTCCTCCGGCATCCGGGTGATCGACCAGGGCGGGGCGGAGAACGGCAAGCGCATCGGCGACATCTCCAACAACGACTGGATCGCCTTCGACCCGATCAACCTCAAGGGCATCACCTCGGTCTCGTTCCGCGTGTCCTCCCCGGCGAACAACGGCGGCTCGATCGAGCTGCGCAGCGGTTCGCCCACCGGCCCGCTCGTGGCCAGCCAGACGGTGCCGAGCACCGGCGGCTGGGACACCTACGTGTCGCTGCCCGCCGTCCCGGTCACCGACCCGGGCGGCACGGCGGCCCTGTACGCGGTGTTCAAGTCCCCGGTCGCCTCGCCGTTCGACCTGGACTCCTTCACCGTCAGCGGATCAGGCGGCGGCGCCGGGCCCGTGAACGGCGGCGTCTACACGCTGACCGCCGCGCACAGCAACAAGGCGGCCGACGTCAGCGGGCGCTCGACCGCCGACGGCGCGACCGTCGTGCAGTGGGCGCCCAACAGCGGGACCAACCAGCAGTGGAAGGCCACCGACGCGGGCGGCGGCGCCTTCACCCTGGCGGCCGTCCACAGCGGCAAGTGCCTGGACGTCACCGGCGCCTCCACCGCCGACAGCGCGCTGCTCATCCAGTGGACGTGCGGCACGGGCAACAACCAGAAGTGGACGTTCGACCCCGTCGCGGGCGGCGCGTTCCGTCTCGTCTCGGTGAACAGCGGGAAGTGCCTGGACGTGCCGGGCGCCTCCACGACCGACGGCACCCAGCTCGTCCAGTACACCTGCGGGACGGGCACCAACCAGCAGTGGAGGCTGACCAGGATCAGCTGACGGCCCGGTCATCCCCGCCGCTCGACGAGCGGCGGGGATCACCCCTCCATGAGCCTGCCAGAAGCATGGACGCGATCGCCCTCAGCGGGGCACGGATCATCGACGGGGCCGGGCGCGATCCGGTGGACGGGCACACCCCAGGGACGGGACGCCGATCCCCGCCTCGCTCTTGCGCTCCGCCAGTGGTGTTCTTCTTCGATCCCCTGTTCAGCCGAGCCGGCGCCGGCGCTGGCTCGGAGGCCTCCTTGACGATCTACCAATTACATGGTTAATTAGTAGGAAATGTAGGTAAATACTGCTCGCCGGATGTCCGCGAGTGGCGGTGACGGCCGAGGAGGAGTGTCGATCTTGGCGGCGGCCGGGGTTCGGTGACGGTCACCCACGCCGCCCGTTCTGGCGGGGATGTTTGCACTGATGAATGTCATGGATTCAGGGGTCGCCGTCGGCCGGACCGCGGCCAGGCGATTGTCGCGCTATTCTTCCGGCAATTACGACGCTCCGGCGAGACTGCTTCGCCGTATTTTCGACGAGGTTTGTCTCGATGAGCAGACCTCGGCCCGCGTGGCCCATTTGATCGACGAATGGTTCGACATCCGGCGGGCCGCCGTCAATTCGCGATCGGTGAAAATGCTGCTTTGGCGTGGCCGGGTGGACGAGGCCGTTTCCGCGATGGCGGAAGGTCCCGGCTCCTGGCTGGACTCGGCCGCCTGGATCCGTTTCTGGTATCCGGACCTCGGTGTCCCGCCGTCCGGCGGGCCGGTGGAGGTGGTTACCGGCCTGGAGGGGCTCGACGTCCTGAACGCCCTCCTCGGCGAACACGACGAGCGCGCCGCCGTCCGCCACGCCCAGCAGGTGCTGCGGCACTGCCCCATGGGCGAGGGCGCGCTGGAGTCGCTGACCTCCGCCCTGATCACGCTGGTCTACGCCGGGCGCGCCGACCTGGCCGCCCGCTGGTGCGTGCCGCTGCTCGAACAGACCACCACCCACTGCGACCCCGGCTGGCTCGGCGTCTTCGCCGCGATCCAGGCCGAGATCCACGTACGGCAGGGCGAGCCCGCGCAGGCGGAGCGGTGCGCCCGCGCCGCCCTCACCCACCTGTCTCTGCGCGAATGGGGCGTGGCCCTGAGCTTCCCGCTGGCCAG
Source organism: Nonomuraea sp. NPDC050556 (assembly GCF_044457355.1). Taxonomy (NCBI): domain Bacteria; kingdom Bacillati; phylum Actinomycetota; class Actinomycetes; order Streptosporangiales; family Streptosporangiaceae; genus Nonomuraea; species Nonomuraea sp. NPDC050556. The sequence continues at coordinate 822,107 of NZ_JBITGU010000001.1, forward strand.
CATGGTGAGCGCCAAGCTCGCCCTGGACAAGCCGGAGGAGGCCGCGCGCTACCTCGCCGTACCGGTGCCCGAGGCCACCTTCCAGACCCCGGCCGGCCTGCACTACCGCTGCGCCCGAGGCGAGTACGCCCTCGCGACGGGCGCGCCCAGCGCCGCGCTGGACGACTTCGCCGCGTGCGGGGAGTCCATGGCGCGCTGGGGCCTGGACCTGCCCGGCATCGTGCCCTGGCGGCTCGGCGCCGCGCGCGCCCACCTGGACCTCGGCAGACCGGAACGGGCGGGCGAACTCGTCGGCGACCACCTGGCGCTCCTGCCGCCCGGCCCGTCGAAGGGCAGGGGAGCGGCGCTGACCCTGCGGGCGGCCGCCATGCCCGTGCAGGCGCGCCAAGCCCTCCTGGAGGAGGCCGTGGAGATCTTCCAGGTGGTGCGCGACCAGGCCGGGCTGGCGCGTGCGCTCAAGGCGCTGGCGTCGGTGAACTCCCAGCTCGGCCAGGCGCACCGGGCCAGGTTGTTCGAGCGCAGGGCGCTGACCATCGAGCGGCCGGGCCCGGACGCCGAGCCCGGGGCACGCGAGTTGCTGAGCGACGCCGAGCGCCGGGTCGCCACCCTGGCCGCCCAGGGATACACCAACCGGCGGATCGCGGAGAAACTCTATGTCTCCGTCAGCACCGTCGAACAGCACCTGACCCATATCTATCGCAAGCTCGGCATTTCCCGGCGACTCGACCTGCCCGCCAGCCTCGATTAGATTTCACGTTCTGGGGTCATTAGGGGTACCCCCCTATTTGTGGACTGGCGATGCTTGATCCAGCTTTCTCGCCGGTCCACGATAGGGAGCGAAGATGGGTCGCGGCAATTCGCATGAGCAGGATTGTTCCAGTCCGGCCGGCGCGGTAGCCGTCATCGGAATATCCTGCCGGCTGCCCGCCGCCGGCGACCCGGCCGCGCTGTGGGAGTTGCTGCGTACCGGCGGGTCCGCGATCACCGATCCGCCTCCCGGGCGCTGGGCCGGGATCGAGGGGTCCGGCGGGTTCGTGGCGGACGTCGACCGGTTCGACCCCGAGTTCTTCGGCATCTCGCCCCGCGAGGCGGTGGCGATGGACCCGCAGCAACGGCTCGTGCTCGAACTGGCCTGGGAAGCGCTCGAACACGCCAGGATCGTGCCGGCCGCCCTGTCCGGGACGGCAACGGGCGTCTTCGTCGGCGCGATCGCCTCCGACTACGCCACCCTCACCGCCCAGGCGGGTCCCGAGGCGCTGAGCAGGCACACCATGCCCGGCCTCAACCGCGGCCTCATCGCCAACCGCGTCTCCTACGTCCTGGGCCTGACCGGGCCGAGCCTGAGCGTCGACTCCGCCCAGTCCTCCTCGCTGGTGTCGGTGCACCTGGCCGTCGAGAGCCTGCGGCGCGGGGAGGCGGACCTGGCCCTGGCCGGCGGGGTCAACCTCAACCTGGCTCCGGGTGCGACCGCGCAGGCCGAGCGCTTCGGCGGGCTCTCGCCGGACGGACGCTGCTTCACCTTCGACTCCCGCGCCAACGGCTACGTGCGGGGCGAGGGCGGCGGGCTGGTCGTGCTCAAACCGCTGGAACGGGCCGTGGCCGACGGCGACAGGATCCTCGCGGTGATCCTCGGCAGCGCCCTGAACCACGACGGCAGGACCGACGGGCTCACCGTGCCCAGCGCGGCCGCGCAGGCCGAGGTGATCCGGCTGGCCACCCGGCGCGCGGGAGTGCCGCCGTCCGCTGTGCAGTACGTGGAACTGCACGGAACCGGCACCAAGGTGGGCGACCCCATCGAGGCCGAGGCGCTGGGACAGGCGCTGGGCGAACGGCGCGGGACGGGGCCGCTGGCCGTCGGGTCCGTCAAGACGAACGTGGGGCACCTGGAAGGGGCCGCCGGCATCGCCGGGCTGCTCAAGACGGTGCTGAGCATCGCACACCGCCAGGTGCCCGCCAGCCTCAACTTCGCCTCGCCCAACCCGCGCATCCCGCTCGACCGGCTCAACCTGCGCGTCCAGACCGCGCTCGGGCCGTGGCCGGCGCCGGAGCGCCCGCTCGTGGCCGGGGTCAGCTCGTTCGGGATGGGCGGCGCCAACTGCCACGTGATCCTGGCCGAACCGCCGACGCCCCCCGCCGGGCGGGAGCGGCGTCCCGCGGACGCCGCGGGAGTTGTGGCGTGGGTGCTGTCGGCCGACTCTCCGGGGGCGCTGGGCGAGCAGGCCGGGCGCCTGGACGAGGCGGTGGAGCGCGGCGGGCTCGACGCCGCTGACGTGGCGTTGTCGCTGGCCACCACGCGGACGGCGTTCAAGCACCGGGCCGTGGTCGTCGGCGCGGCCGGGGAGGCGCGGGCCGCGCTCCGGGCGCTCGCCCGGGGCGGCCAGGCGGCGGGCCTCGTCCGGGGCACGGCCGGGCCTGGCGGGCGCACTGTCTTCGTCTTCCCCGGTCAGGGCTCGCAGTGGCCGGGGATGGCCGCCGGGCTGCTGCGTGAGTCACCGGTGTTCGCCGGTCAGCTGGAGGCGTGCGCCGAGGCGCTGCGGCTGGACTGGTCGCTGCTCGACGTGCTGGCCGGCCGTACCGGATCGCCGTCGCTGGAGCGGGTGGACGTGGTCCAGCCCGCGCTCTTCGCGGTCATGGTGTCGCTGGCGCGGCTGTGGGAGTCGGCCGGGGTGCGTCCCGACGCGGTTATCGGGCACTCCCAGGGCGAGATCGCCGCCGCGCACGTCGCCGGCGCGCTGACCCTCCAGGACGCCGCCACCATCGTCGTACGGCGCAGCCGGGCCGTCGCCACGATCGGCGGCGGAGCGATGGCCGCCATCGCCGCGCCCGCCCGCGACGTCCGCAGGAGGCTCATCCCGTGGTCCGACCGGCTCGCCGTCGCCGCCGTCAACGGCCCCGCCGCCACCGTCGTCTCCGGCGAGCCCGGCGCGCTGTCGGAACTCCTGGACACCTACCGGGCGCAGGGCGTCAGGGTCCGCGAGATCCCCGTCGACTACGCCTCCCACTCGCCCCAGGTCGAGCCGCTCCGTCAGCGGGTCCTCGACGAGCTGTCCGACGTACGTCCCCGCGCCACCGGCACCGCCTTCTACTCCACCGTCACCGGCGGCCTGCTCGACCCGGCGGAGCTCACCGCGGACTACTGGTACCGCAACCTGCGCCAGACCGTCGAGCTGGAGCGGGCGGTCGCCGCGGCGGCGGCCGCGGGCCATCGCTTCTTCGTCGAGGCCAGCCCGCATCCTCTGCTCACCGAAGGCATCGAGCAGAGCGCGGCCGGTGTGCTCGGCATCGGCACGCTCCGCCGTGACCAGGGCGGCCTGCGGCGCTTCCTCACCTCGCTCGCGGGCCTGCACGTGGCCGGCGGCGCGGTGGACTGGCCGGCCACCACCGCCCCCGAGGCTCGGCCCGTGGACCTGCCCACCTACGCCTTCCAGCGCCGCGGACTCTGGCTCGACGCCGCGCACGGAGCGGCCGCGGACATACCGGCAGCGCGGCCCGCCCAGGAAGCCGGGCGAGAGGTCTGGGAGGTACAGCGAGACGTTCCGGGGGCCGGGCTCGACGCCCTCGACCTCGTCAAGGACGCTCTCGCGATCGTCCTTGGCCACCCGAGCGGCGACGCGGTCGACGAGACCCGCACCTTCGGCGACCTCGGCCTGGACTCGGTCGGCGCGGTGGAGTTCCGCAACCGGCTGAGCGCCGCCGCTGGCCGGTCGCTGCCCGCCTCCCTCGTCTACGACCACCCGACCCCCTCGGCCGTGGCCGCCTTCCTCACCAGGAACGAGCAGGCGCCCGCCGTCCGGGCGGAGACGGCCGCTCCGGCGGCCGGGGAGCCCATCGCGATCGTCGCCATGAGCGGCCGCTGGCCCGGCGGCGCCGGGACCCCGGAAGAGCTGTGGGATCTGCTGGTCTCCGGCCGCGACGCCATCGGCCCCTTCCCCGGCAACCGGGGCTGGGACCTGGAGCGCCTGCGCGCCGGTGACGGGCCGGGCGGCTCGGTCACCGGCGAAGGCGGCTTCCTGTACGACGCCGACCGCTTCGACGCCGCCTTCTTCGGGCTGAGCCCTCGCGAGTGCGCCGCCATGGACCCGCAGCAGCGACTGCTCCTGGAGTCGGCCTGGGAGCTCCACGAGCGGGCCGGGATCAACCCGGCGGGCGTGCGCGGCAGCCGTACCGGCACGTTCGTGGGGGTGATGCCGCAGGAGTACGGCCCGCCGCTGCACGAGGCGCCGCCGGAGTACGAGGGTCACGTGCTCACCGGCACCCTGGCGAGCGTGGCCTCCGGGCGCCTGGCGTACACGCTGGGCCTCGAAGGGCCGGCGATCACGGTGGACACCGCCTGTTCCTCCTCGCTGGTCGCCATGCACCTGGCCGTGCAGTCGCTGCGGCTGGGGGAGTGCGAGCGGGCCGTCGCCGGTGGCGCGACGGTGATGGCGGCACCGGGGATGTTCACGGAGTTCAGCCGCCAGGGCGGGCTGGCCCCGGACGGGCGGTGCAAGCCGTTCGCCGCCTCGGCCGACGGCACGGCCTGGTCGGAGGCGGTCGGGCTGGTGCTGCTCATGCCGCTGACGGCCGCCCGGCGCGAGGGCCGTCCGGTGCTGGCCGTCATCCGGGGCAGCGCCGTCAACCAGGACGGCGCCTCCAACGGGCTGACCGCCCCGAACGGCCCCTCGCAGGAGCGGGTCATCAGGCGGGCGCTGGACGACGCGGGCCTGGCACCGGCCGACGTGGACGCCGTCGAGGCGCACGGGACGGGTACCGCGCTCGGCGATCCGATCGAGGCGCAGGCGGTGCTGGCCACCTACGGCCAGGACCGGGCACGGCCGGTGCTGCTCGGCTCGTCGAAGTCGCAGCTGGGCCACACCCAGGCCGCCGCCGGGGTCACCGGCGTCATCGCCATGGTCCAGGCGCTGCGCGCGGCGACGCTGCCGGGGACGCTTCACCTGGACCGGCCCACGCCGCACGTCGACTGGGCGGCGGGCGCCGTGGAACTCCTGGCGGAGACGACACCGTGGCCGGCCGTGGAGCGACCGCGCCGGGCCGCCGTCTCCTCCTTCGGCATCAGCGGCACCAACGCCCATCTGATCCTCGAACAGGCGCCGGAGGAGACGGAGCCCGAGGCGCGGAGCGACGGCCCAACCCCATGGGTGGTGACCGCCGCCGGCGAGAACGCGCTGGCTGAGCAGGCGGCACGGCTTCGCGATCGGGCCGCCGACCCGTCGGTGCGGATCGGCGACGTCGCCCACACGCTGTCGACGAGCCGTGCCGCACTGGGGCACCGCGCCGTCATCCTGGGCGAGCACCGCGAAGCCCTGCTCGCTGGCCTGGACACGATCGCCTCCGACCAGGAAGCGACACCAGCCGTGGTCAGCGGCCAGGAAGCTCCACCCGTGGTGGTCAAGGGCCGGGCCGGGCGGCCGGGCAGGCTGGCCGTGCTGTTCACCGGGCAGGGCAGCCAGCGCCCCGGCATGGGCCGCGAGCTCAGCGAGCGCTTCCCGGTGTTCGCCGACGCCCTCGCCGAGGTAGCCGGTCACCTCGACCCGTACCTCGCGCATCCCCTGCGCGAGGTGACGAGCGGCGCGCACACCGCGCTGCTGGACGACACCGCCTACGCCCAGCCCGCGATCTTCGCCCATGAGGTCGCGCTCTTCCGCCTCGCGCAGTCGTTCGGGCTGCGGCCGAGCCACCTCATCGGCCACTCGGTCGGCGAGCTGACCGCCGCGCACCTGGCCGGTGTGCTGTCCCTGGCTGACGCGTGCGCGCTGGTCGCCGCGCGCGGGCGGCTGATGGCCGCGGTGACGGCACGCGGCGCGATGCTCGCCGTCGACGGAGACGAGCGCGAGGTACGCGACCTCATCGCCCCGCACCTGGCCGAGGTGGACGTCGCCGCGGTCAACGGCCCCCGCGCGGTGGTGGTCTCCGGCGCAGCAGCGGTCGTGGACGACCTCGCCGGGCAGTGGCGCGCCGCCGGCCGCCGGGCCAAGCGCCTGGCCGTCAGCCACGCCTTCCACTCACCGCACATGGACGAGGTGCTCGACGCCTTCCACCGCGTCGCCGAGGGGCTCGACTTCGCCGACCCGCGCGTCCCCGTGGTCTCCAACGTGACCGGCCGCCTGGCGACCGCCGCGGAACTGCGCGACCCGGGCTACTGGACCCGGCACATTCGCCGGCCCGTCAGGTTCCTGGACGGCGTGACGACCCTGCGCGAGCTGGGCGTGGACGACTACCTGGAACTGGGCCCGAGCGCCGTGCTGAGCGCCCTGGTCCTCGGCTGCCTCGACGAGGAGCCCCCGCGCACCGTCGCGGCCACGGCCCACCCCGAGCGTCCCGAGGCGGAGTCCTTCCTCACCGCCCTGGCCCACCTGTACGTCAACGGGACGGATGTCGACTGGAGCGCCGCGACCGACGGCCGCCTGACCGACCTGCCCACCTACGCCTTCCAGCGCGAACGGCACTGGCTGGACACCTCCCGCGCCGACACCTGGACGCACCGGCTCGTCTGGCGGCCGGTGCGCGATCCGGGCGCCGCGCCGCTCCGGGGGACCTGGGCGCTCGTCGCGCCCGAGCACGGAGCGTGGGCCGAGCTCGCCGCACGGGCGTTGCGCGAGCGGGGCGCCGAGGTCGTCACCCTCACGGTACGGCAGGCCGCCCGCGCCGACCTCGCCACCTGCCTGGCCGGGCAGGGCGAGCTCACCGGAGTCCTGTCCCTCCTGGCCGACCACGGCGCGAACGTCGCCCTGACCCAGGCGCTGGACGACGCGGGCCGGGCCGTACCCCTGTGGCTGGTCACCCGCGAGGCCGTCTCCGTCGGCGAGCGGGACCGCCCGCCCGTCCCCGCACAGGCGCTCACGTGGGGGTTCGGCGCGGTCGCCGCCGTCGAGAACCCCGCCGGGTGGGGCGGCCTCATCGACCTGCCCGCCGAGCCTGACGAGCGGCACTGGGAGCGGCTGGCCGCCGCGCTCGGCGGCGACGAGCGGGAACTGGCCGTCCGCGAGAGCGGGCTCCACGCGCGGCGACTGGTCCGCGCGGAACCGCCCGCGCGCACCCACCGCTGGGAGAGCGACGGCACCGTGCTCATCACCGGCGGCACCGGCGCGCTCGGCGGGCACGTGGCCACCTGGCTGGCCGGACGCGGCACCCGGCACCTGCTGCTGGTCAGCAGGAGCAGTGAGGCCGCGCCCGGCGCCGCCACGCTGCGGGCCAGGCTCGCGGCCGCGGGTGCGAAGGTGACCTTCGCCGCGGCCGACGCCGGCGACCGGCAAGCGCTGGCCGACGTGATCGCGTCGGTGCCGGCCGAGTACCCGCTGACCGCGGTGGTCCACGCCGCCGCCGCCCTGGACGACGCCCTCATCGGCGACCTGACCCCGGAGCGGATCGACCGGGCACTGCGGGCCAAGGCCGGTGGGGCCGAGCATCTGCACGAGCTGACGAAGGACCTCGGGCTGAAGGCGTTCGTGCTCTTCTCCTCGGTCGCCGGGCTGTGCGGGGTGCCGGGCCAGGGCAACTACGCGCCCGGCAACGCCTATCTGGACGCGCTCGCTGTGCGCAGGAGGGCGCTCGGGCTGCCCGCCACCTCGGTGGCCTGGGGCACCTGGGCGGGCGACGGGCTCATGAGTGCCGCGGCGGAACGCACGCTGGCCGGTTACGGGCTGCGCGCCATGCCGCCCGGCCGGGCGCTCGCCGCGCTGGGCGGGGCGCTGGAGCGCGGCGAGCCGTACCTCGTGATCGCCGACGCGGACTGGGCGGCCATGGACGGAGAGCGCCCGCTGCTGCGTGAGCTGCTACCCGCCGCCACCGCCACCGCCACCGCCACCGCGGCCGCGGCGGCCCGGCCGCTCGACGGCCTGGCCGGGCTGACGGAGACCGAGCGCCGGCGCGCCCTGCTCACCCTCGTGCGCGCCGAGGTCGCGGCGGTGCTGGGACATCGCTCGCCGGAGGCGGTCGAGCCCGGCAGGGCCTTCAAGGAGCAGGGATTCGACTCGCTCGGCGCTGTACGGCTGCGCAACCGGCTGGCCGCCGCGACGGGCCTGCGGCTGCCGCCGTCGGCCGTCTTCGACCATCCCACCCCCGCGGCACTCGCCGATCACCTGTACGGCGAGCTCACCCCGGAGCCGGAAGCGGTCACCATCGACGCCGTCCTGGCCGGGATCGAGGCGCTGGAGACCCTGCTGGCCGGCGCGGACGAGAGCGTCACCGAAGCCGAACGCGACACCGCCGCCGCCCGCCTGTCGCGCCTGGCCCGCAGCTGGCGCCCGGCCGCCCCCGAGACAGACCCGCCCCCCGCCGACGACGAGGCGCTGCTCGCCTTCGTCAACAACACCCTTGGCCTTTCGTGAAAGAGAAGTCGATGAGCGAGGACAAGATCAAGCAGCTGCTCCTGCGGGTCACCAGCGAACTGCAGGACACGCAGCGCCAACTCCAGCGTGTGCGCGACGACAGGACCGAGCCGATCGCCGTCGTCGCGATGTCCTGCCGCTTCCCCGGCGGGGTCCGATCGCCCGAGGACCTCTGGCGGCTGGTCGCCGACGAGCGCGACGCCATCGCGCCCTTCCCCGGCGACCGCGGATGGGACCTGGAGCGGCTCTTCCACCCCGACCCCGACCACCGCGGCACCTCCACCACCGCGTACGGCGGCTTCCTGGAGGGAGCGGCCGACTTCGACGCCGAGTTCTTCGGCATCTCCGCGCGCGAGGCCCTGGCCACGGACCCGCAGCACCGGCTGCTGCTGGAGACCGCGTGGGAGGCGTTCGAGCGGGCCGGGATCGACGTCACGACGCTGAAGGGCAGCAGAACCGGCGTCTTCGCCGGGATGAACGGGCAGGACTACGCTGCCGGGCCCGGCGAGGTTCCGCCCGCCGTGGACGGCTTCCTGATCGTCGGGACCGCGGCGAGCGTGGCCTCCGGCCGCGTCGCCTACACCTTCGGGTTCGAAGGCCCGGCGGTGACGGTGGACACCGCGTGCTCGTCCTCGCTGGTGGCCCTGCACCTGGCGGCGCAGTCGCTGCGCGCGGGCGAGTGCGATCTGGCCCTGGCGGGCGGGGTGACCGTCATGACCTCTCCGTTCGGGTTCGTGGAGTTCTCCCGCCAGCGCGGGCTGGCCGCCGACGGACGGATCAAGGCGTTCGCGGACGCCGCCGACGGCACGGGCTGGGCGGAGGGCGGGGGATTCCTGCTGCTGGAGCGGCTGTCGGAGGCGGTCAGGAACGGGCACCAGGTGCTCGCGGTCGTCAAGGGCTCCGCGGTGAACCAGGACGGCGCGTCCAACGGCCTGACCGCGCCGAACGGCCCCGCCCAGCGCCGCGTGATCCGCCAGGCGCTCAGCGCCGCGGGCCTGTCGGCCGCCGAGGTGGACCTGGTCGAGGCGCACGGCACCGGCACGACGCTGGGGGACCCCATCGAGGCCCACGCCCTGCTGGCCACCTACGGTCAGGGCCGCCCGCACGGACGTCCGCTCTGGCTGGGTTCGGTGAAGTCGAACATCGGCCACACGCAGGCGGCGGCGGGCCTCGCCGGGGTGATCAAGGCGGTCGAGGCGATCCGGCACGGCGTCCTGCCCAGGACCCTGCACGTGGACGCGCCCACCACGCACGTGGACTGGAGCGCGGGCGCGGTCAGGGTGCTCACCGAGGCCAGGCCGTGGCCGGACGGCACCCGGCGGGCGGGCGTCTCCTCCTTCGGCATCAGCGGAACCAACGCCCACGTCATCATCGAACAACCCCCGACCGGGCCGGACCTGCTCGACGTGTCCGGCGAGCCGGGGGAGGGGTGGGTCGTGCCCTGGGCGGTGTCGGGGCGGACCGAGGCGGGCCTGCGCGCACAGGCCGCGCGGCTGGCGGCCTTCGCCACCGGCGAGGCGGCACCCGGCCCGGTCGACCTCGGGTTCTCCCTGGCCACGACCCGGGCGCGGCTGGACGAGCGCGCCGTCGTGGTCGCCGGCACCCGGGACGGCCTGGTGGCCGGGCTGTCGTCCCTGGCCGCCGGTGAAGCCTCCGCACGGGTGATCAGGGGCAGAGCCGGCGGCGGGCTGGCCTTCCTGTTCACCGGCCAGGGCAGCCAGCGCGCCGGCATGGGCCGTGAGCTGCACGCGCGCTTCCCGGTGTTCGCCGAGGCGTTCGACGCCACCGGCGCCGCGCTCGACGCGCACCTGCCGGGGCCGCCGGTGCGCGAGGTGGTGTTCGGCGGCCTCGGGCTGCTCGACCAGACCGTCTACACCCAGGCGGGGCTGTTCGCGCTGCAGGTGGCGCTGTTTCGCCTGTTCGAGTCCTGGGGCGTGCTGCCCGACTTCGTGGCCGGCCACTCGATCGGCGAGCTGGCCGCGGCCCACGTGGCCGGGGTCTGGTCGGCGGCCGACGCCGCGGCGGTCGTGGCGGCGCGCGGCCGGTTGATGCAGGAGCTCCCGCCGGGCGGCGCGATGTTCGCGATCGAGGCCGCCGAGCGGGAGATCACCCTGCCGCCCGGCGTCTCGCTGGCCGCGGTCAACGGCCCCGCGTCCGTGGTGATCTCCGGCGAGGAGGGACCGGCCGCGGCGCTGGCCGCAGAATTCGCCGCACGCGGCAGGCGTACCCGGCGGCTGACGGTGAGCCACGCCTTTCACTCGGCTCGCATGGAGCCCATGGCGGACGCCTACCGCGAAGTCCTGGCCGGTGTCGGCTTCTCCGCGCCGCGCATCCCGCTGATCTCGACGCTCACCGGCCGCGCCGCCACCCCGGACGAGCTGGCGGGCCCGGACTACTGGGTCAGGCAGGTACGCGCCCCCGTCCGCTTCGCCGACGCCGTGACCACGCTGGAACGCCAGGGCGCCACCACCTACCTCGAACTGGGCCCCGACGGCGTCCTGACCGCCCTGGCCCGCGAGTCGCTCGCGATCGAGGCCCCGCTCCTGGCCCCCGCCCTGCGCAAGGACCGCCCGGAGGAGACGAGCGTGGTCACCGCGCTCGCCCACGCCCACGTCCACGGCAGCCCCGTGGACTGGACGGCCTTCTTCCCCGGAGCCCGGCGGGCCGACCTGCCCACCTACGCGTTCCAGCGGCGGCGCCACTGGCTGGACCGGCGCCCGGCGGACGCCGATCCGCGCCGGCTGGGTCTGGACTCCCCGGATCACCCGCTTCTCGGCGGCCTGGCCGAGCATACGGAGACGGACGCCGTCCTGCTGACCGGCAGCCTGTCGGCGCGCTCGCACCCGTGGCTGGCCGACCACGTGATCGCCGGAACGGTCCTGGTGCCGGGCACCGCCTTCGTCGAGCTCGCCGTCAGGGCGGGCGAGGAGGTGGGCGCCCCCGTGGTGGACGAGCTGGTCATCGAGACCCCCATGACGCTGGACGGCGCCGCCTACGTGCGGGTCGGCGTCGAACCCCCGGACGGGACCGGCGCACGCGCCGTCACCGTGCACTCCCGGCCCGCAGAAGGCACCCACTGGACCAGACACGCGACCGGCCGCCTGCTCCCCGAGGTCTCCGAGCAGGGCCAGGAGGCCGGTTCGCCAGGGCTTTGGCCGCCGGTCGGTGCTGTCGCGGTGGACGTCGCGGACCTCTACGACACGCTGGCCCGCACAGGACTCCACTACGGCCCCGCCTTCCGGGGGACCGGCGCGGGCTGGCGGCACGGCGAGTCCCTGCTGGCCGAGGTGGCGCTGGCGCCGGACGAGCGGGAGGAGGCGGCCCGCTTCGGCCTGCACCCGGCGCTTCTGGACGCCGCCCTGCACCTGGCGGCGCACGAGACGCTGCCCGAGGAGGGCAACCGCCTGCCGTTCGCCTGGCGCGGCGTCCGGCTGCACGCCGCCGGCGCGACCGCCGCCCGGGTAAGGCTCACGCCCACCGGCCCGGAGGAGTGGCGCGTCGAGGTGTACGACACCGAAGGCGCCCCGGTCCTCACCGTCGACGCCCTGCGCCTGCGCGTGGCCCGGCCCGCCGCCCGCCCGGAAGGCCTGTACAGCGTCGCCTGGCGCGAGACCCCCGCCACGGCCCACGACGGCGAGCTGACGGTGATCACCGCCACCCCCGGCTCCGAACCGGACGAGGCGGCCCGTCACGTTCTGGCCGAGCTAACCGCCGAACTCGACGGCACCGCCCGCCTCGTGGTGCTCACCCACCAAGCCGTCGCCGCCGTACCGGAAGACGATGTGGACCCGAGCGCCGCCGCAGTGTGGGGGCTGGTGCGCTCGGCACAGGCCGAGCACCCGGGCCGCATCGTCCTGATCGACGGCGAGGCGACGGCACACGAGGCCCGCGCCCTGGCAGGCGGAGAAGAACAGATAGCCGTGCGCGCCGGGCGAACCCTCACACCCCGCCTGACCACAAAGACAGGATCGGGCGCCACCCGCCCGCTGAACCCCGAGGGCACCATCCTGATCACGGGCGGCACCGGCACGCTCGGCACGCTGCTCGCCCGCCACCTGCTCACGACCTACAACGCCCGCCGCGTCCTCCTGCTGAGCCGCCGGGGCGACCAGGCCCCCGGCGCCGCGCGGTTGCGGGAGGAGTGGGGCGAACGCGTCGACATCCGGGCCGGAGACGTGGCCGACCGCGCCTTCCTCAAGGAGCTGATCGAGGGCCTTCCCACCGCGCACCCCCTGACGGCGGTCCTGCACACGGCGGGCGTCACCGACGACGGCGTGCTGAGCGCGCTCACCGCCGACCGGCTGCGGACCGTGTTCCGCCCCAAGGCGGAGGGCGCCCGGCACCTGCACGAGCTCACCCAGCACCTGGACCTGGCCTGGTTCGTGCTGTTCTCCTCGGTCGCCGGGGTCCTGGGCAACGCCGGGCAGGCCGGCTACTCCGCGGCCAACGCCTACCTCGACGGCCTGGCCGAGCACCGGCACGCGGCAGGGCTGCCCGCGCTGTCGCTGGCCTGGGGCCTGTGGGAGGGCGGCAGCGGCATCACCGCCCGCCTCGGCGCGCAGGACCAGGCCCGGCTCGCGCGGGCCGGCATCCAGCCGCTGGGTGAGCGGGCCGGTTTGGAGCTGTTCGACGCCGCCCTGGGCGCGGGCCTGCCGGTGGTGGTGCCCGCCGCGCTCGACGTGCGGGCCGTACCGGATGGGGCCGGGGTTTCGCCGCTGCTGCGCGAGCTGGTCCGTCCGGCGCGCAGGCCCGCGCGGCGGGCCGGCGGTGCGGCGGCGCCGCGCCCGGCCGCGCGCGTGGAGGAGGACCTGCTGGCCCTCGTGCGCGCCCAGGCCGCCGCGGTGCTCGGCACCGACCCCGGGCAGATCCCGGTACGGCGCGCCTTCACCGACCTGGGGCTGGACTCCCTCACCGCCCTCGAACTGCGCAACCGGCTCAACGAGGCCACCGGCCTGAGGCTGCCCGCCACGCTGACCTTCGACCACCCGACACCGCACGCGGTGGCCGGCCACCTGCGCGCCGAACTGCACGGCGACACCGGCCGGGCCGAAACGGTCAGGGCGCCCGCCCCGGCCGCGGCAGACGACGCGATCGCCATCGTCGGCATGGCCTGCCGGCTCCCCGGCGGCGTGCGCTCGCCGGAGGACCTGTGGCGGCTGGTCGCCGAGGGCGGGGACGCCGTCTCGGAGTTCCCCGGCGACCGGGGCTGGGACGTCGAGACGCTGTTCGACCCCGACCCGGCCCGCCCCGGCACCTCCTACACCCGGCACGGCGGCTTCCTGCACGACGCGGCCGACTTCGACGCCGAGTTCTTCGGCATCTCGCCGCGTGAGGCGCTGGCCACCGATCCCCAGCAGCGCCTGCTGCTGGAGGCCACGTGGGAGGCGTTCGAGCACGCGGGCATCGACCCGGCGGGGCTGCGCGGCAGCAGGACCGGCGTGTTCGCCGGGGTGATGTACCACGACTACCAGCCGCGGGTGGGCGAGGCTCCCGTGCCGCTGGAAGGATTCCTGGCCAACGGCAACGCGGGCAGCGTCGCCTCGGGCCGCATCGCCTACACCTTCGGGTTCGAGGGCCCGGCGGTGACCGTGGACACCGCCTGCTCCTCGTCTCTGGTGGCGCTGCACCTGGCCGTGCAGTCGCTGCGCACCGGAGAGTCCGACCTGGCACTCGCGGGCGGGGTCGCGGTCATGGCCACGCCCGCGGTGTTCGTGGAGTTCTCCCGCCAGCGGGGCCTGGCGCCGGACGGCCGGTGCAAAGCGTACGCGGCCTCGGCCGACGGCACCGGGTGGGCGGAGGGCGTGGGCCTGCTCCTGGTCGAACGCCTCGCCGACGCCCGGCGGCTCGGCCACAAGGTTCTGGCCGTGGTCCGCGGCACCGCGGTCAACCAGGACGGCGCCTCCAACGGCCTGACCGCGCCGAGCGGACCCTCGCAGCAGCGCGTGATCCGCCAGGCGCTGGCCGCCTCCGGCCTCGAACCCTCCCAGGTGGACGTGGTCGAGGGACACGGGACCGGCACCACGCTCGGTGACCCGATCGAGGCACAGGCCATCCTCGCCACCTACGGCCAGGACCGCGAGCACGGCCGGCCGCTGTGGCTGGGCTCGCTGAAGTCCAACCTCGGCCACACCCAGGCTGCGGCGGGGGCGGCGGCGGTCATCAAGATGGTGCAGGCCATCAGGCACGGCGTCCTGCCCAAGACCCTGCACGTGGACGAGCCCAGCCCGCACGTGGACTGGTCGGCCGGAGCCGTGGAACTGCTGACCGAGGCGCGCCCGTGGCCCGAGACGGACGCTCCGCGCCGGGCCGGGATCTCGTCGTTCGGCGTCAGCGGCACCAACGCGCACGCGATCATCGAACAGGTACGTGAAGAGGAGCCGGGCGCCGCGGAACCGTCCGGCGGGATCGTCCCGTGGCCGGTGAGCGCTCGTAGCCCCGGCGCGCTGCGCGGCCAGGGCGAACGGCTGGCCGCCTTCGTCGCCGAGCACCCCGGCGTCCCGGCCGGCGACGTGGGCCTCGCCCTGGCGGTCACCCGTGCCGCGCACGAGCACCGCGCCGTGCTCCTGCCCGGCGAGAGCGGCGGGCACGAGCGCGCGCTGAAGGCACTGAGCGCGGGAAGCTCGTCCAGCCGCGTGGTGCGCGGTGTCGCGGACGCCGAGGGCAAGGTCGTCTTCGTCTTCCCGGGCCAGGGCTCGCAGTGGGCGGGGATGGCCGTGGAGCTGCTGGAGTCGGCGCCGGTCTTCGCCGAGCGGTTCGCCGCCTGCGAGCGGGCGCTGGAGCCGTACGTGGAATGGTCGCCCTCCGGTGCGCTGCGCGGGCTGTCGGGCGCGCCCGACCCCGAGCGGGTCGACGTGGTGCAGCCGCTGCTGTGGGCGGTGATGGTCGCGCTGGCCGCGCTCTGGGAGTCCTACGGCGTACGCCCGGACGCGGTCGTCGGCCACAGCCAGGGGGAGATCGCCGCGGCCTGCGTCGCGGGCAAGCTGTCGATCGAGGACGCCGCGCTGGTCGTGGCCCTGCGCAGCCGCGCCATCACCGGCCTGGCCGGAAGCGGCGCCATGGCCTCGATCGCGCTGCCGCCCGGCCAGGTGGCCGTCCGGGAGGGCCGGGTGGCGATCGCTGCGGTCAACGGCCCCGCCCAGGTCGTGATCTCCGGCGATCCCGAAGACGTGGCCGCGCTGGTCGACGGGCACAAGGCCGAGGGCGCCCGCGCGCGGCTCATCCCGGTGGACTACGCCTCGCACTCGCCCCACGTCGAACGCATCCGCGAAGGCCTGCTCGACGCGCTGGCCCCGGTCGAACCGCGCGCCGGCGACATCCCGCTGTACTCGACCGTGACCGCCGGCTGGATCGGCGACGCGCCGATGGACGCCGACTACTGGTACGCCAACCTGCGCGAGCCCGTGCGCTTCGACGAGGCGGTACGCGGCTTGTCCGAGGCGGGCCACCAGGTGTTCATCGAGATCAGCCCGCACTCCGTGCTCACCTCCGGCATCCAGGAGACGCTCGCGGGCGCCGTCGTCGCCGGCACGCTGCGCAGGGACGAGGGCGGGCTCGACCGCTTCCTCACCTCGCTGGCCGAGGTGCACGTCAGAGGCGTGCCGGTGGACTGGACACCCTGCTTCCCCGGCGCCCGTCCGGCTGAGCTGCCGACCTACGCCTTCCAGCACCGCCGCTACTGGCTCGACGTCGCCACCCCCGCCCAGGGACGGGCCGAGAGTCCCACCCCCGAGCCGCCCGCGCCGGACCGCTCGCTGGCCGCCCTGTCGGGCGCCGACCTCGAGGCGGCCCTGGTCGAGCTCGTCCGCGTGGAGACCGCCGTCGTCCTGGGCCACGAGGAGCCGGACGCCATCGAGCTCCACAGGGCCTTCCGCGATCTGGGCCTCGACTCGCTGACCGCGGTGGACCTGCGCAACCGGCTGGGCACCGCCGCCGACCTGGACCTGCCCGCCACGCTGATCTTCGACTACCCGACACCCGCCGCCGTCGCGGGCTACCTCAGGGACGAGCTGTCAGCCTCCGTGGAGGCCGTGCGCTTCCCCTCCGCCTTCGCCTCGCTCGACTACCTGGAGGCCGCGCTCTCCTCGGGAGCCGGCGAGCCGGGCCTGCTCGACCGCATGCGGCGGCTGCTCGACCAGTGGGGGAGCGCCCTGCCGGGCGTCGACCTCGACACCGCCACCGACGAGGAGCTCTTCCGGCTCCTGGACCACGACTCGCTGTGACGCCTCAGGGGAGCACTTGCCATGGCAGATGACGACAAGCTGCGTGAATATCTCAAGCGTGCGATCGCCGACGTGCAGACCCTGCGCGGCCGCCTGCACGAGGTGGAGGCCGCCCGCCGCGAACCCGTCGCGATCGTGGGCATGGCCTGCCGGTACCCGGGGGAGGTGAACTCGCCCGAGGACCTCTGGCGGCTGGTGAGCGACGGGCGGGACGCGGTCGGCGAGTTCCCCGCCGACCGCGGTTGGGACCTGGAACGGCTCTTTCATCCCGACCCCGACCACCGCGGCACCTCCTACACCCGGCACGGCGGCTTCCTGCACGACGCGGCGGGCTTCGACGCGGAGTTCTTCGGCATCTCGCCGCGCGAAGCCCTGGCCATCGACCCGCAGCAGCGCCAGCTCCTGGAGGTCGCCTGGGAGGCGTTCGAACGGGCCGGCATCGACCCGGGCACGCTGCGCGGCAGCCGCACGGCGGTGTTCGCGGGGCTGGCCGGCGGCGACTACGGCGTCGGCCCGGGAACGCCGCAGGAGCTGGAGGGCCACCTGGGCGTGGGTACGCTGCGCAGCGTCGCCTCGGGCAGGATCGCCTACACCTTCGGGTTCGAGGGCCCGGCGGTGACCGTGGACACCGCCTGCTCCTCGTCTCTGGTGGCGCTGCACCTGGCGGTCCAGTCGCTGCGCTCGGGGGAGTCCGACCTCGCGCTGGCGGGCGGCGTGGCCGTGATGGCGACGCCGGTGGGCTTCGTGGAGTTCTCCCGTCAGCGCGGGCTGTCCGTGGACGGCCGGTGCAAGGCGTTCGCCGCCTCGGCCGACGGCACCGGGTGGGCGGAGGGCGTGGGGTTCCTGCTGGTGGAGCGCCTGTCGGACGCGCGGCGGCTCGGGCACGAGGTGCTGGCCGTGGTCCGCGGCACCGCGGTCAACCAGGACGGCGCCTCCAACGGCCTGACCGCGCCCAACGGACCGGCGCAGCAGCGGGTGATCACGCAGGCCCTGGCCGCGGCACGGCTGCGCGGTGCCGACGTCGACCTGATGGATGCCCACGGCACGGGCACCTCCCTGGGCGACCCGATCGAGGCGCAGGCCATCCTCGCCACCTACGGCCAGGACCGCGACGAGGGCAGGCCGCTGTGGCTGGGCTCGCTGAAGTCCAACCTCGGGCACGCCCAGGCGGCCGCCGGAGTCGGCGGGGTGATCAAGGTCGTGCAGGCGATCAGGAACGGCGTGCTGCCCAGAACCCTGCACGTGGACGAGCCGAGCCCGCACGTGAACTGGTCGGCTGGAGCCGTCGAGCTGCTGACCGAGGCCCGCCCGTGGCCGGAGACGGACGGCCCGCGCCGGGCGGGCGTCTCGTCGTTCGGCGTCAGTGGCACCAACGCGCACGTGATCATCGAACAGGCCGGCGAAGAGGAGCAGGACACCGCCGAGCCGTACGACGGGGTCGTCGCGTGGCCGCTGAGCGCCCGCTCACCGGAGGCGCTGAACGCCCAGGCCGGGCGGCTGGCCGCCTTCCTCGCCGAGCGTCCCGCGACCGCGGCGGCCGACGTCGGCCTGTCGCTGGGCCGTACCCGCGCCCATCTGGACCACCGCGCGGCGGTCGTGGCCGCCGACGCCGGCGGCCTGACGGCGGGTCTTGCCGCGCTGGCGGCGGGCGAGCCCTCGGCGCACGTGGTCAGCGGACGGCCCGGCCGCGCCCTGGCCTGGTTGTTCACCGGGCAGGGCAGCCAGCGCGAGGGCATGGGCCGCGCGCTGTGGGGACGCCATCCCGTCTTCGCCGCCGCCTTCGACGAGGCCGTCGCCGAGCTCGACCGGCACATCGAAGGCCCGTCGGTACGGCAGGCCGTCTTCGGCACCGGCGGCCTGCTCCACCAGACCGCCTACACGCAGGCGGGGCTGTTCGCCCTCCAGGTGGCACAGGCCCGCCTGCTGGAGTCGTGGGGAGTGCGCCCCGACCACGTCGCCGGCCACTCGATCGGCGAGTTCGCCGCCGCCCACGTCGCCGGCCTGTGGTCGCTGGCCGACGCCGCGAAGGTGGTGGCGGCACGGGGCAGGCTGATGGGCGAACTGCCGCCCGGGGGCGCGATGGCCGCGATCGAGGCCGGAGAGCAGGACGTCCTCGCGGCGCTGCCCGAGGGGCCCGGTATCGGCCTGGCGGCGGTGAACGGCCCGCGCTCGGTGGTCGTCTCCGGGCAGGAAGACCTGGTCGACCGGCTGGTGGCGGCCTTCGACGAGCGGGGCGCGCGCACCCGGCGGCTGCGGGTCAGCCACGCGTTCCACTCGGCCCTGATGGACCCCGTGCTCGACCGCTTCCGCGAGGTCCTGGAAGGTGTGCGGGCCGCGGCGACGAAGATCCCCCTGGTGTCCACGCTCACCGGCCGCGTGGTGGCGGACGGTGACCTGGCCGACCCGGGCTACTGGGTCAGGCAGCTGCGCGAGCCCGTGCGTTTCGCCGACGCGCTGGCCGTACTGGAGGCCGCGGGTGTGACCGGCTTCCTGGAGCTCGGCCCGGACGCGGTGCTGTCGGTCCTGGCGGCCGAGACGCTGCCCGACGCGCACGCCGTCGCCTCGGTGCTCCGCCGCGACCAGCCCGAGGAACTGTCGGCCGCGCGGGCGCTCGCCCACGCCTACGTCCACGGCAGCCCCGTCGACTGGGACGCGGTGCTGCCGGGCGCGCGCCGCGTCGACCTGCCGACCTACGCCTTCCGGCACCGGCGCTACTGGCTCGACCCCGCCTCGGGCGTCGCGGCGGATGGGCACCCGCTGGCCGCCGCCCCCGTGGTGGCCGCCGACGGCGACCAGGTCCTGCTGCCGGGACGGCTGTCGCTGCGCACCCATCCCTGGCTGGCCGACCACGCCGTCATGGGCACCGTGATCGTGCCGGGGGCCGCACTGGTGGAACTGGCCGTGAGGGCCGGTGATGAGGCAGGGACGGGCGCGATCGAAGAGCTGGTCCTGGAGGCGCCGTTCGTCGTGCCCGAGCGCGGGGAGGTGGAGTTCCAGGTCTCGGTGGGCGCGGCGGACTCCGGCCGCCGCTCCGTCGCCGTCCACTCGCGCACCGGGACGGCGCCATGGGTCCGGCACGCCTCGGGGACCCTGACCGGGGACACGCAGGAGCCGCCCGCCCCGCTCGCGGTCTGGCCGCCCGACGGCGCCACGCCCGTGAGCACCGAGGACGTCTATCCGGAGCTGGAGGCAGCGGGCCTGACCTACGGCCCCGCCTTCCAGGGGCTGCGGGCCGCCTGGCGCTCGGGCGACGTGCTGTTCGCCGAGGTCGAGCTGCCGGAGGCGCAGCGGGAGCAGGCCGCGCGCTTCGGCGTGCATCCCGCGCTCCTGGACGCCGCGCTGCACCTCGCCGCGCACGACGGCCTGCGCGACAGCCCGCCCGGCCACAACCGGTTGCCCTTCGCCTACCGCGGCGTCCGGCTGCACGCCTCCGGCGCCCACACCCTGCGGGTGCGGCTGGATCTGCGCGGCGAGGACGAGCTGTCGCTGTACACCGCGGACACCTCGGGCGCGCCGGTCCTCACCGTCGACTCGCTGCGCGCCCGCCTGATCTCGGCCGACCGGCTGCGCTCGGCCGAGCTCTACCACGTGACCTGGGCGCCCGTCGCGACCGGCGCGGATTCCACCGCCGAGGCGCTCCAGGTGCTGGTGGTGCCGCCGTCGCCGCGGCCCGTCGAGGAACGGCTGGCCTGGGTGCTGGCCGAGCTGCGGGAGCGGCTCCAAGGCGGGGAACGGCTGGCCGTCGTCACCACGAACGCCGTGTCCACGGCGGAACCCGACCCCGCCATGGCCGCGGTGTGGGGGCTGGTCGGATCGGCACAGGCCGAGCATCCCGACCGCATCGTCCTGGTGGACGTGACCGACGGCGCGGACGGGGACGTGGAGAACGGTGCGGAGATGGAGGCCGTCCACGCGGCGGTCGGCTCGGGGGAACCGCGGGTGGCGATCCGCGACGGCCGGGTGCTCGCTCCGCGTCTGGCCCGGCTGACCGCCGAACCCCTCGACGAGCGGCCTTGGGACCCCCGGGGCACGGTCCTGCTCACCGGCGGCACCGGGGTGCTGGCGGGCGAGCTGGCCAAACACCTGGTCGCCACCCGCGGCGTCCGCCACCTGCTCCTGGTGAGCAGGAGCGGCGAGCGGGCGGCGGGCGCCGCCGTACTCCGGGAGGAGCTCGCGGCGGCGGGAGCGCACGTCACGGTGGCGGCGGCCGACGTCGCCGACCGCCGGGAACTCGCGCGGGTGCTCGCCGCGATCCCCCCAGAACACCCGCTGACCGCCGTCGTGCACGCCGCGGGCCTCGTCGACGACGGTGTGCTGACCTCGCTCACCCCCGAGCGCGTGGCGGCGGTGCTGCGCCCCAAGGTGCGAGGGGCCCTGAACCTGCACGAACTGACGAAGGAGCACGACCTGGCCGCCTTCGTCCTGTACTCCTCCGTCGCCGGCCTCCTCGGCGCGCCAGGACAGGGCGCCTACGCGGCGGCCAACGCCTGTCTCGACGCGCTGGCCGAGACCAGAAGGGCGGCGGGCCTGCCCGCGACCTCGCTGGCCTGGGGCCTGTGGGCACAGCCGAGCGGGATCACCGCCCACCTCACCGACCTCGACCGGGCGCGGGCGGCGCGCGGTGGCCTGCGCGCCCTGCCCACGCGGGAGGCGCTCGCCCTGTTCGACGCCGCGCTGGGCGCGGCACCGCCCGTCGTGGTCACCGCCGCGCTCGACCTGGCCGCGATCCAGGACCCGCCCCCCATCCTGCGCTCTCTGGTACGGCCGTCCCGCAAGACCGTCACCGCCCCGGGACCGGACCTGGCCTCCCTGCCGGAGGACAGGCGGGCCCCGGCCGTACTGGAGGCGATCACCGGGCACGTCGCCGCAGTGCTCGGCGTCGCGGCCGCGGCCGTCGCGCCCGATCAGCCCTTCGGCGACCTGGGCCTGGACTCCCTCACCGCCGTCGAACTGCGCAACAGGCTCGACGCCCGCAGCGGCCTGCGGCTGCCCGCGACCGTCACCTTCGACCACCCCACGCCCGCCTCGCTCACCGCGTTCCTCCTGGAGCGGCTCGCCGCCTCGGGGCGGCCCGCCCAGGCGGCGCCCGCCGACGGGCAGGGACCGCTCGCCGCCCTCTACCGGCGGCTGTGCGACAAGGAGGAGTTCGACGCCGCCGCCCAGTTGCTCGGCGTCACCTCCCGCCTGCGCGCGAACTTCACCGCGGAACAACGCGCGGACCGGACACCCGCGCCGATCCGGCTCGCCTCGGGCGAAGGGACCGCGCTGATCTGCTTCCCCGCCGTGAGCGCGATCTCGGGCCCGCACGAGTACGCCCGCTTCGGCCAGGCCATGACCGGGGAGCGGGACGTCCACGTGCTGCGTTCGCCCGGCTACGACCCCGCCGACCTGCTGCCCGACAGCCTGGAGACGTACGTGCGGGCACTCGCCGACGTCGTCGAGCCGCTGGCCGGATCGCGCCCGTACGTCGTGACCGGCCGCTCCATGGGCGGCTGCGTCGCCCACGCGGTCGCGACCGAGCTGGAGGGCCGCGGCCTCCCCGCGTCGGGCCTGGTCCTGATCGACTCCTACCCCGTCGACAGCGCGTCGCTGGACGGCATGGCCGAGTGGTGGCTGGCCGCCATGATCACCGGAATGCTGGAGCGCACCGAGCGCTACCGGATGGTCTGGAGCGACGCGAGCCTGACCACCATGGGCGCCTACGGCCGCCTGCTGGAGGGCTGGCAGCCCAAACCGGTCGCCGCGCCGACGCTGCTCGTCCGCGCCTCGAAGCCCCTGGCCAGAACCGTCGTCGACCCCACCGGCCGGCACGACTGGCGGGCGTTCTGGCCGCTGCCGCACGAGAGCGCGGACGTGCCGGGCGACCACTTCACCGTGCTCGAAGAGCACGCCGACACGACGGTCTCGGCGGTACGCGCCTGGATCGACGCACGGATTCCCCCCTCGGAAAGGAGTCACGCATGACCGATCAGGTCGTCGCCGTCACCGGCGCCGCCTCCGGCATCGGCAGGGCCACGGTGGAGCTGTTCGCGGAACGCGGCGCCAAGGTCGTCGCCGTGGACGTCGCCAAGCGCGGGCTGGACGACCTCGCCGAACGCGACGGCGTCGTCTCCCTCGTCGGCGACGTGGCGGCGGAGGAGACCAACGCCGAACTGGCCGCGCTGGCCCTGCGCACGTTCGGGCGGCTGGACACCGTCGTGCTCAACGCGGGCATCGGCGGCGCGGGGCCGCTGGAGTCACCGGGCGCCGTCGAGCGCTTCGACCGGATCCTCTCGGTCAACGTGCGCGGCGTGGTGCTCGGCATCCGCGCGGCGCTGCCCGCCCTGCGCGCCTCGGGCGGCGGCTCGATCGTGGTCACGTCCTCGGTCTCCGGCCTGCACGGCGACCCGGGGACCTGGGCCTACAACGTCTCCAAGGCCGCCGTCATCAACCTGGTGCGGGCCGCCGCGATCGACTACGCGGTGGAGAACATCCGGGTCAACGCCATCGCGCCGGGAGGTACGGTCACCGCCCTGACCGCCGGCGTGATCGCCCACCCGACGCTCGGACCGGCGGTGACCGAACGTATCCCGCAACGGCGCTGGGCCGATCCCCGCGAGCAGGCGGAGGTCATCTGGTTCCTCGCCTCGCCGGCCGCCTCCTACGTCACCGGTGTCACCGTTCCCGTCGACGGGGGGCTGACGGCCAACAGCGGACTGCTGCTGCCGCCCGCCGTACCCGGCGGCGAGCCTCGATAAGGAGATCTCCATGAGCACGGACATCAACAAGAACGTCGCCAGACGCCTCTACGAGGAGGTGATCACCCTGCGGCGCCCCGAGGTGCTGGAGGAGATCGCCGCCGAGGACCTCGTGGACGAGGCCGTCGTCAACGGGACAGGGGGAAGGGCCGACCTCGTCGCCCACGTCCAGGGCGTGTGGGACACCGTCGAGGACGTCAAGGCCACGGTCACGGACCTGGTGGCCGAGGGCGACCGGGTGGTGGTCTTCTGGCGCATCGAGGGCATTCAGCGGCAGCCGCTCTTCGGCGCCCCGGCCAGCGGGCGGCACTTCGTCGGGAACAGCATCAGCACCATCACCTTCCGCGACGGCCAGATCATCCGATACAAGGTCCTTCCCGACCGTCTCGGCATTCTCCAGCAAATTTCATGAAATGAAGGTGGATAATATGACTGACCTTTCGCGAGAGGATATTTCCGATATTCGGGGGACGCTGGCCCTTTTCTCGCACGCGTTCGACAACAAGGACCTCGACGAGCTCGGCCGGGTCTTCGCCGAGGACGGGGTGCTCGAGCTGACCAAGGGGGCCGGCCGGGTGGTGCGCGGTCTGCGCGCCATCGGGGAGTTCGCGGTCAGCCTCGGATCGGAGGCCCCCGACCACCAGACCCTCGACACCCACGTCTTCCTCGACGGCGACGGGGTGGTGCGGGCGCGCAGCCGCTACCTGGCGATTCTGCCGGACGGCAGCGTGCACAACGGCGACTACCTGGACGAGCTCCGCCACACCGGTGAGGGGTGGCGGATCGGGAAACGTGTCTCCGTTCCCCGATATCCCCGGTAGGGGTCACTAGGGGTGTCGGCTCGGTTGCGGCATACCTAGTCTTTTCACGAAATTTCATTTCTCGTACGCCGGAGTGGTTCATGTTCATCCCCAGTAATTTCCGGTTATTGCGTGACAAAGTGGGGACCGTCGCGCTTGCCGTACTTCTGCTGGCGGCCTGCGCCTCTCCGGCGGCGAGTCCGCCGGGGAGCGCCGCCCAGAGCCCGGACGGGCCCGCCAAAGGCGGGTCGCTGACCTTCGCCGCCGACACCGAACCCGTCACCTTCGACGTGCACGTCAGCGCGCAGGACATCACCGGCGCGATCCTGCGCAACGTCTTCGACTCCCTGATCGCCCAGGACGCCGCCGGCACGTTCCACCCTTGGCTGGCCACGTCGTGGGAGGTGGCGCCCGATCTGAAGAGCTACACCTTCAAGCTGCGCGAGGACGTCACCTTCCACGACGGCACCCCCTTCGACGCCAAAGCGGTGAAGGCCAACTTCGACCGCATCGCCGACCCGGCCACCAAGTCGCAGCTCGCCTCCAGCCTGCTCGGCCCCTACACCGGGACCGAGATCGTGGACGCGCACACGGTGAAGGTCGGGTTCTCGGCGCCCTTCGCTCCCTTCCTCCAGGCGGCCAGCACCGCCTACCTGGGCTTCTACTCGCCCAAGACGCTCGCGGCCAACGCCGCCACGCTCGGCTCCGGCGGCCCGGCAGCCGTCGGCACGGGCCCCTTCGTGTTCAGCGGCTACACCAAGGGCCAGCAGGCCACCTTCACCAGGAACGACGCCTACGCCTGGGCGCCGCAGACCGGCGCACACCCCGGCGCCGCCTATCTCGACAAGCTCACCGTGCGCTTCCTGCCCGAGGCGTCGGTCCGGATCGGCGGGCTGACCAGCAGGCAGGTCGACGTCGCCGCGGCGATCCCGTCGGCCCAGGTCAAGGCGGTCGAGGCAAACAAGGCGGTCACCGTACTCAAGACCGACTACCCAGGCGGCAACTACAACATCTACCTCAACACCTCCAAAGCCCCGCTGAACGACCCGAAGGTCCGCAAGGCGCTGCAGCGGGGCATCGACCTCGACACCAACGTCAAGGCGATCTACTTCGGCCAGTTCAAGCGGGCGTGGAGCCCGCTCTCGCCCGCCACGCCCGGCTACCTCGCCTCGCTGGAGAACAGCTGGCCCTACGACCCCGCCCTGGCCGGAAAGCTGCTCGACGAAGCCGGATGGACCGGCAGGGACGCCGCCGGCTACCGCACCAAGAACGGCAGGCGCCTGGTCGTCGACTGGCCGCTGCTGCCCGCGCAGTACCTCAAGGACCAGCGCGACGTGCTCGGCCAAGCCTTCCAGGCCGACCTGAAGAAGCTCGGCGTCGAGGTGCTCCGCCCCCAGGCGGACATCGGCACCTACCTGGAGCGCGTCTACGGCGGCAAGGCCGACCTGGCCGACTACAGCTGGTCGCGCTTCGAGCCCGACGTCCTGTGGCTCCTCTTCAACGGCGCCAGCAAACTGGAGAAGGGCGGCCAGAACGGCACCTTCCTCGACGACCCCGACCTGACGAAGTGGACCGACCAGGGCCGCGCCACCCTCGACGAGGCCGTCAGGAAGGACGTCTACGCCAAGACGCAGCAGCGCGCGCTCGACCTGGCCATCGTGATCCCCGTCTACACCCAGTCGCAGGTGCTCGGCCTCGGCAAGAACGTGCACGGCCTCACGCTCGACGCCAACGCGTGGCCGCTCTTCCACGACGTCTGGCTCGATCGGCCGTCCCGGTGAGAACGCTGCTCAAGCGGCTGGTGGCAGGTCTCGCGGTGCTGTACGGCGCCGCGAGCCTCGCCTTCCTCTCGCTCCACCTCATCCCCGGCGACCCGGTCGCGATCCTGCTCGGCCCAGCCACTACCGCCTCACCCGAGGTCAGACGGCAGATCAGCGCGGAGCTCGGGTTCGACCGGCCGCTGCTGACCCAGTACCTCGGCCACCTCGGCCGCCTGGCCTCCGGCGACCTGGGCTCCTCCTACCAGCTCCAGCGCCCGGTCGGGTGGCTCATCGCCGACCAACTCGGCCCCACCGTGCAACTGGCCGCCGCCGCGACCGTCGTGGCGCTGGCCCTGGCGCTGATCTCGGCGGTCGGTACGGCCAGCCGGCATCCGGCGGCCCGCGCGTTCGCCTCCGCGTGGGAGCTGACCGCGATCTCCCTGCCCTCCTACTGGCTGGGCGTCCTCCTGCTGACCGCCTTCTCCTTCCACCTGCGCCTGTTCCCGATCATCGGCGGCGTGGGCCCGGCCGCGCTGGTCCTGCCCGCGCTCACGCTGGCGCTGCCGATCGCCGGGGTGCTGGCGCAGGTCCTGCGCGAGGGGCTGGAGAGCGCGCTGGCGCAGCCGTTCGCGCTCACGGCCAGGGCCCGCGGTCTGAGCCAGACCGCGGTACGGCTGCGCCACGCGCTCAGGCACGCGGCCGGTTCCCTGGCCACGCTCGCGGGCTGGCTCGTGGGCACGCTGCTCGGCGGCGCCGTCCTGGTGGAGACCGTCTTCGGCAGGCCGGGGCTCGGGGCGCTCACGCTGCAGGCCGTACAGAACAGGGACATGCCCGTGGTCATGGGGGTGGTGCTCGTGTCGGCCGCGACGTTCGTCGTCATCTCGGCGGTGGTCGACCTGCTCTACCTGGCCATCGACCCGCGGCTCAGGGGCGCGGTGGTCACGTGAGGCGCCTGTGGCCGCTGCTGGTGTCCTGCGTGGTGCTGGTGCCGTTCGTAGTGGCGGCAGCCGTACCGGAGTTGCTGAGCGACGCCTCGCCGATCGCCATCGATCCCGTCAACGCGCTGCTGCCTCCCGGCGCGCGGCACTGGTTCGGCACCGACCAGCTCGGCCGCGACCTGTTCACCCGGGTCGTGCACGGCGCGCGGCCCTCGCTGCTGATCGGCGCCGGCGCCACCGGGGCGGCCGTCGTCGCCGGCGGCCTGCTCGGGCTCGCCGCCGCGCTCGGCGGGCGGGCGGCCGACCAGGTGGTCATGCGGGTGGCCGACGTCCTGATGTCGCTGCCGCAGCTGCTCGTGGCCCTGGTGGTCATCGCCGTGCTCGGCACCGGCACCACCAACCTCGTGCTGGCCATCGCCATCGCCTTCGTGCCCGGGTACGCCCGTGTCGTGCGCGCCGAGGCGCTGGTCGTGCGCGGCTCCGGCTACGTCGAGTCGGCCAGGGGGCTGGGCCTGCGCCGGCCCGTTCTGATCGTCCGCCACATCCTGCCCAACGCCGTCGGTCCGCTGCTGGTCCTGGCCACCGTCGGCTTCGGCACGGCGCTCATCGCCGGATCCGGGCTCGGCTTCCTCGGTTTCGGCACCCAGCCGCCGGCGCCCGAATGGGGCGCCATGCTCGCCGAGGGCCGCGACTTCCTGGAGACGGCGTGGTGGCTCGGGGTCTTCCCCGGCGCGGCCATCACCGTCACCGTCATCGCCGTGAACGTGCTCGGCCGCGTGGCCCGCGGCCGCTTCGCAGGAGGGAAGCCGTGATCGAGGTCGAAGGGCTCACCGTGGCCTTCGGGCGGGTTGAGGTGGTGCGGGACGTGTCCTTCACCGTGGCACCGGGCGAGTGCCTGGCCGTCGTCGGCGAATCGGGCTCGGGCAAGAGCGTCACCGCCCGCGCCCTCGTCGGCCTGGCCGGGCCGCGCGCCCACGTCACCGCCCGCCGCCTGGCCTTCGACGGCCAGGACCTGACCGGGCTGACAGAACGGGACTGGCGCGCCGTCCGCGGTCGTCGTATCGGGCTGATCCTCCAGGACGCCCTGACCTCCCTCGACCCTCTCAGAACCGTCGGCGCCGAGATAGCCGAGTCGCTGCGCACCCATCGCGTCGTCCCCCGCGCCGAGACCCGCGCCCGGGTGCACGGCCTCCTCACCGACGTCGGCGTCCAGGAAGGGGCCCGCCGGGCGCGCCAGCATCCGCACGAGCTGTCCGGGGGACTGCGGCAGCGCGCCCTCATCGCCTCCGTCCTCGCGGCCGGGCCGCGGCTGCTCGTGGCCGACGAGCCCACCACCGCGCTCGACGTGACCGTGCAGGCGCAGATCCTGGACCTGCTGGGGGCGTTGAAGGAGAAGGGCGCCGGGCTCCTGCTGATCAGCCACGACCTCGCCGTCGTGTCCCGCCTGGCCGACCGGGTCGCGGTGATGAAGGAGGGCGCCGTCATCGAACAGGACACCACCGGCCAGGTCCTGTCCAACCCCCAGCACGCCTACACCAAGTCGCTGATCGCCGCCGTGCCCATGGAGCCGGTGACGATCCGCGCGGCCGCCCCGGCCCCGGCCGGCCCGTTCGCACTGCAGGCCGAGAACGTCTCCAAACGTTTCCGCGCCCCGGACGGCGGCTGGCAGCACGCGGTCGACGACGTGTCGTTCTACGTCAGGACGGGCGAGACCCTCGGCATCGTCGGCGAGTCCGGCTCCGGCAAGACCACCGCCGCCCGCATCGCGCTCGGCCTCCTCGAACCCGACCGGGGACGGGTCCTGCTGGCCGGCCACCCGTGGAGCGGCATCCCGGAACGCGACCGCAGGGCCCGCCGCCGCACCATCCAGGCAGTGCACCAGGACCCGCTCAGCTCCTTCGACCCCCGCTACACCGTCGAACGCGTCGTCGCCGAGGCCGCCGCCCTGACCGGCGTCCGCGGCCGGGACCGCACCCGCCGCGTCACCGAACTGCTCGACCAGGTGGGCCTTCCCGCCACCGTGCTCCGTCGGCACCCGCGCGAGCTGTCCGGCGGCCAGCGCCAGCGCGTGGCCATAGCCCGGGCCCTGGCCCCGAACCCGGATGTCCTGGTCTGCGATGAACCCGTCTCCGCCCTGGACGTCTCCATCCAGGCCCAGATCCTCGACCTCCTGGCCGCCCTCCGCCGGGACCTGAACGTCGCCATGATCTTCATCTCGCACGACCTGGGTGTGATCCGTCAGGTCAGCGACCGGGTCGCGGTCATGAAGGACGCCCGCATCGTGGAGAGCGGCCCGGTCGGCGAGGTGTTCACCGCACCCGCGCATCCGTACACCAGGGCCTTGCTGGCGGCGGTCCCCAGCTTCCCCAGGTACGCGCCCCCGTGAGCCCGGCTTCCCGAAACGTTCTGGCACCCGGACGGCGCTGGATTCGGCCAGACCCAGTGCGGCCCTGCGGAGCGGCAGGCACGCGGGCGGCTTGCAGGGCTGCCCTGGCCACGCCGTACCCGCCGACCAGGTCCGGCAGCGGGACTCCCTTGACGGTCACCGCCATCGCGGCGCGACCAGGGGGTAGGCGTCGTGGTCGTTGAGGTAGGACGAGAGCGAGGTGGCCACTCTCGGCCAGGCGTTGTTGTCGTACCCGCCGAGGGTGAAGTAGTCGTCCAGCTCGGACGGCCCCATCTGGTCCAGCAGCGGTCTGCCGACGATGGACGCGCGGATCTCGTAGTACTTCGCCTCGATCGCGGAGGCGTCGTTGGCCGCGGCCCAGGCGGTGAACGCCTTGAATCGCTTCTCGTGGGCCAGGTCCTGCCGGATGTTGTGGTCCTACCAGCTGACCTGGGGGCCCACGGTGCCTTCCAGGGGCATCCTGCGTACCCGGTTCGGGAAGAGCGTGGCGTAGGTCGAGCCCAGGTTGGTGCCCGCGGACCGGCCGAAGTAGTTGATCTGCCGGACGCCGAAGGCTTTGCGCACGCTCTCGAGGTCGCGGGCGAAGTCCACGTTGGTCAGGAAGGGCAGGTACGGCGAGGCGGCGGCAGCGCAGTTCGCCGCGTAGAGGGCCGCTCGCTGGAGCCATGCCTTGGTGCTCTCGGCGCCCGGGTGGTAGTCCGGGCGGACGCTCTGGAAGTAGTCGGGCCGGCAGTCGATCCGCGGTTCGCTGCTCTGCGACAGGCGCAGGTCGAAGCCGATGAAGTCGTAGGTGGCCGCGACGTCGGCGGGCAGGTGGGTCGGGAACCAGCCGGCCATGGCGATGCCGCTGATGCCGGGCCCGCCGGGGTTGAGGAAGAGCGGGCCCTGGCGTTCGTCGGCCGGTGCTGTTGCTGGGGGCCGGGAGAGGGCGATCTTGACTTTCGCACCACCCGGGTGCCGGTAGTCGAGCGGCACTTCGAGCTTGGCGCATTGCAGGGTCGGGTAGGACTCGAGCCCGCACGAGGCCCAGGGCAGTTTGTCGATGCCGGTGTAGTCATCGCGTCCCCCTGCTTGCGCTGGGAGGGCCGAAACGAGTCCGCCTGCGAGGGAAACGAGGGCTACGCCAAGCGTCATTGCTCGTAATCGCACGTTCGCTCTCCTGATTGAGGAATCTTTTGTGCAATGTCCCATGTAACATTGCATAGAGAAATCAGCGTGAGCGATTGTTTGGGAGTCGCGATGTGCAGGGCACTCGGTTGCTAGAACCCTGCTCGCCCGAGCGACTGGCGAGACGCCGACGCGCCGAGCTCTGGGATGGCGAGAGAAGATCTCCAGGTAAAGGCGTATATATCGCCATAGGTGTTAGCCGGAGGCGACCGACAGGTCGACGGTGCCGGGGCTGAGGATGTGCTCGATCATCAGCACCGAGGCCCCGATGACGCCCGCGCGGTCGCCGAGCTGGCGGCTGCGGATGTTCAGGTGCTGGGTGGCCAGCGGCAGCGAGCGCCTGTAGACGACCTCGCGCACCCCGGCCAGCAGGTGCTCGCCCGCGTCGGCCATGTCGCCGCCGATGATGATCACACCCGGGTTGAAGAAGTTGACCAGGGAGGCCAGCACGTCGCCCAGGTCGCGCCCCGCCTGGCGGATCAGCTGGATCGCCCGCGCGTCCCCGGCCCTGACCAGGCGCACCACCTCCCGGCCGTTGGCGACGTCGAGCTGGGCGGCGAGCGCGCCGCCCCCGGCGATCGCCTCCAGGCAGCCGGTGTTGCCGCAGCGGCAGACCACGTGCGCCGCCGACGGTACGCAGATGTGGCCGATGTCCCCGGCCGCGCCCTGCGCGCCCCGATGCAGGCGGTGCTCGGTGATGATGCCGCTGCCGATCCCGGTGCCGACCTTCACGAAGATCAGGTGCTCGACCTCGGGGCTGGCCGCCCAGTGCTCGCCCAGGGCCATGATGTTGACGTCGTTGTCGACGAGGATCGGCACCCCCAGCCGGGGGCCGAGCCGGGCGGGCACGTCGAAGCCGTCCCAGCCCGGCATTATCGGCGGGTTGACCGGCCGTCCCGTCTCGTGCTCGACCGGCCCGGGAAGCCCGATCCCCGTCCCGCAGACCTGGTCCAGGGTGTGGCCGGACTCCGCGAGCAGCCGGTGGAACGCCGTGACCAGCCAGTCGAGCACCCGCTCTGGCCCGTCGGCGATCGCCACGTCCTCGCTGTGCTCGGCCAGGACCTGGGTGGTCAGGTCGGTGACGGCGAGCCGGGCGTGGGTGGCGCCGAGGTCGGCGGCGAGCACCACGCGCGCGCCCGCGTTGAAGGTGAAGGCGGCGGCCGGGCGGCCGCCCGAGGAGATCGCGTCATCGGCCGGAATGATCCACTGCTGGTCGAGCAGGGCGTCGAGACGCTGCGAAACCGTGGACCGGGCAAGGCCGGTGAGCTCCATCAACTCGGCACGAGTGCGGGCTCGCCCGTCGCGCAGGATCGTCAGAAGTGCACCCGCACCCGCTATCTCCATGGTCATCTGATGATGATGACACATCTCATAATGGTTGCGAACAACAGACTTATGCTTGACCGTCGCCATAAGGTGCTCTTAGCATCCGACACATGTTGGTAATACGGCGGAAATCAGCAGAAGTCCGGGCAGGGATCATCGGAACGGGCTTCATCGCCCAGGTCCATGCCCGTGCCGCCAGGCAGGCGGGTGCGCAGCTGATGGGAGTCGCCGGGACCAGCGTCGAGCGGGCGCGGCAGGCGGGCGAGGCGATGGGCGCCGAGCGGGCCTTCGGGTCGGCCGACGAGCTGATCGAGTCCGGGCTCCTCGACGTCCTGCACATCTGCACCCCCAACCACCTGCACGCGCCGCTCACCCTGAAGGCCCTGGCCGCCGGGGTGGCGGTGATCTGCGAGAAGCCGCTCGCCACCGACGCGCAGAGCGCCGCGCTGATGGCCGGACGCGCGGAAGAGGCCGGGCTGGTGGGCACCGTGCCGTTCGTCTACCGGTTCCACGCGATGGTCCGCGAGGCCAGGGCGCGGATCGCCGAGATCGGCAGGGTCAGCCTGGTGCAGGGCAGCTACCTGCAGGACTGGCTGCTGGAGCCGGCCGACGACAACTGGCGGGTCGATCCCGAGCTGGGCGGGCCAGGCAGGGCGATCGGCGACATCGGCTCGCACTGGTGCGACCTGGCCGAGTTCGTGACCGGCGACCGGATCGTCACGGTCAACGCGCAGACCGCGGTCGTCATCGCCGACCGCGCCACCAACGCGCCGGTGCTGACCGAGGACGTCGCGACGATCCAGTTCAGGACCGCGTCGGGCGCGCTGGGTTCCGTCGTCGTCAGCCAGGTCGCGCCGGGACGCAAGAACCGGCTGTTCCTGGAGATCTCGGGGACCTCGGGCAGCCTGGCGTTCGACCAGGAGAACCCCGAGCACCTCTGGCTCGGCGGCCGGTCCGGGTCGCGGGCGCTGCAGCGCGACCCGCTGACGCTCTCCGAGGCGGCGCGCCCCTACTCGCCGCTTCCCGCCGGGCATCCGCAGGGGTTCCACGACTGCTTCAACGCCTTCGTCGCCGACAGCTACGCGGCGATCCAGGGCGACCACCGCGACGGGCTGCCCACCTTCGAGGACGGCGCCCGCGCGGCCGTCATCACCGACGCGGTCCTGGAGTCCGCGCGGACGGGCGGGTGGGTCGCATGCTGAAGATGACCGGGATCGGCAAGAGCTTCCTCGGCACCCGGGTGTTATCCGGCGTCGATCTCGAGGTCGCCGCCGGTGAGGTGCACGCCGTGGTGGGGGAGAACGGGGCGGGGAAGTCGACCCTCATGAAGATCCTCGCCGGGGTGCACACCCCCGACGAGGGCACGATCGAGATCGACGACAGGGCCAGGGTGTTCGGCCACCCGCTCGACGCGCAGCGGGCCGGGGTGTCGATCATCTACCAGGAGTTCACCCTCCTGTCCGAGCGGAGCGTCGCAGAGAACGTGTTCCTCGGCAGGGAGCCGGTACGGCGCGGCCTGGTCGACAGGGCGGCGATGTCCAGGGCCACGCGGCAGTTGATGCACGAGCTCGGCGAGGAGTCGTTCAGCCCTGACGACCTGGTCAAGCGGCTGTCGGTGGCGCAGCAGCAGGTCGTCGAGATCGTCAAGGCGCTCTCGGTGAACGCCAGGATCGTGGTGATGGACGAGCCGACAGCCTCGCTCGCCGAGCACGAGGTGGAGCTGCTCTACAAGCTGGTGCGCCGGCTGCGCGAGCGCGGCATCGCCGTCGTCTACATCTCCCACCGGCTCAGGGAGATCTTCGAACTGGCCGACCGGATCACCGTCCTGAAGGACGGCGCCCGGGTCACGACCGAGACCACCGACCGGCTCACCACCTCCACGCTGGTCGCGCTGATGGTCGGCCGCGAGCTGACCGACTACTACCCGCCACGCGCCTCCCGGGAGCCGGGCGAACGGCTCCTCGCGGTCACCGGCGGCGGCAACGACCGCCTGGACGGCATCGACCTCGAACTCCGGGCAGGGGAGATCGTCGGCCTCGCCGGACTCCAGGGCTCGGGCCGTACAGAACTGGTCAAAGCGCTCTTCGGCGCCGAACCCTTCACCCGGGGGACGATGACGCCGAAACGCCCGGCCTCCGTGCGGGAGGGGATCGCGGCCGGGCTCGGCCTGGTCACCGAGGACCGCAAGGCCGAGGGCCTGGTCCTGCACCAGACCGTCAAGGAGAACGTCCTCCTGGTCGCCAGGACCCAGAACAAACGGCCCAAGGTCCTGGACCTGCTCAAGCGGGTACGGCTCGCGCCGCCCAGGCCCGACCAGGTCGCGCGCTACCTCTCCGGCGGCAACCAGCAGAAGGTCGTGCTGGCCAAATGGCTGACGGTCGCCCCCAAGGTGCTGCTCTTCGACGAGCCGACCAGGGGCGTCGACGTCGGCGCGAAGGCCGCCATCCACGAACTGGTCAGAGAGCTCGCGGAAGACGGCCTCGCCGTCCTGCTCATCTCGTCGGAACTGCCAGAACTCATCGGCATGAGCGACCGCATCCTCGTCCTCCGCGACGGCCGGATCGTCGGTCAGCTGCCCGCAGGCTCCTCGGAGGAAGCCGTGATGCACCTGGCGGCCGGATCATGACCCAGCAGCTCGCCCTGCCCA
The DNA here is from genome assembly GCF_044457355.1 of Nonomuraea sp. NPDC050556. Classification (NCBI taxonomy): domain Bacteria; kingdom Bacillati; phylum Actinomycetota; class Actinomycetes; order Streptosporangiales; family Streptosporangiaceae; genus Nonomuraea; species Nonomuraea sp. NPDC050556. The sequence continues at coordinate 856,435 of NZ_JBITGU010000001.1, forward strand.
GGGTCACCGACAGCCCGGCCCGCGCCGTGTTCGCCGCCCTCGGCCTGCTGCTGGTGGTCGGCTGGATCATCGTCGCGGCCGACGGCGGCCAGTTCCTCAGCCAGGAGAACATCGTCGGCATCCAGCAGCGCTCGGCCGCGCTCGGGATCGTCGCCGTCGGGCAGACCCTGGCCATCCTGGCCGGCTCGCTCGACCTGTCGGTGGCGGTCCTGATCAGCCTGTCCTCCCTGGTCGCAGCCGAGGTCATGGGCGCGTACGGCGTGCTCGCCGGGATCGGCGCGGTGCTCGGCGTCAGCGCCCTGACCGGGCTGGTGAACGGCCTGGTCATCACCAAGCTGAAGGTGCACGCGTTCATCGCCACCCTCGGCGTCACGCTGATCATCAAGGGCGTCCTGGACTACCGGTACGACGGGCCCGCCGGGCAGGTGCCCGCCTCCTTCCAGCATCTGGGCTACGACAGGATCGGCCCTGTGCCGATCTCGGCGCTGCTGTGGGCGGCGATCGCGGTGGCGGCCTGGTTCCTGCTCCGCCGTACCACGATCGGTTACCGGATCTTCGCGGTCGGCGGGGACCCCGAGGTCGCCCGCCTGTCAGGGGTACGGACCGACCGGGTCGTCGTGGTCACCCACATCCTCTGCTCGCTCTGCGCGGGCGTCGCCGGGTTGCTGCTCGCCTCCCGGCTCGGCGCGGGAGCACCCACCGTGGGCACCGACGGCGGCTACGACCTGGAGTCGATCGCGGCCGTCGTGCTCGGCGGGACCGCGCTCGCCGGGGGACGCGGCGGGGTCGCGGGGACCGTCGGGGGAGTGCTGGTGCTCGCCGTACTGGACAGCGTCTTCAACCAGCTCGAAGTCAACTCCTTCGCCAAGGACGTGGTGCGCGGCGTCGTCCTCGTCGCCGCCCTGGCGATCTACGCCCGCCGGAGGCGATCCGCGTGAGACGCACCCTGCCCATCTTCGGCGTCCTGGCCGTCCTGCTGATCGCCATCGCCGTCTCCAACCCGCACTTCGTCGAACCGTCCGGCTTCCTCGCCTTCGTCAAGCGGGCCGCGCCGCTGGCGATCCTGGCAGCGGGGCAGTATTTCGTCATCGTCTCCGGCGAGTTCGACCTGTCGGTCGGCTCGCTCGTCACCGCCGAGGTCGTGATCGCCGCCCGCCTGATCGACGGCGACTCCAGCGCGACCTGGCCGGTCCTGCTGCTGCTCCTGGTGGTCGGCGCCGTCGTCGGGCTGGTCAACGGCGCGATCACCACCGGGCTGCGGGTGCCGTCGTTCATCACCACGCTCGGCCTGATGCTGATCCTGTCCGGTGCCGTCTTCCTGTGGACGGGCGGCGCTCCCCGCGGCGCGCTCAGCGAGCAGTTCCGCGAGCTGGGCCGCGGCAGCCTCGGCCCGATCCCGTGGTCGGTGCTGATCCTGCTCGTCGTCGGCGCGGGCGTGGTCCTGCTGATGCGCGCCAGCTTCGGCCGGATGCTGGTGGCGACCGGCGACAACCACCGGGCCGCCGCGCTGTCGGGCGTGCGGATCCACCGCGTCAAGATCATCGCGTTCGTGCTCTCCGGCCTTTCCGCCGCGCTCTGCGCGATCCTGCTCGGCGGTTTCGCCGGGGTCTCCGCCCAGGTCGGGCAGGGGCTGGAGTTCCAGGCCATCACGGCCGTCGTGCTCGGCGGTGTGGTCCTGGGCGGCGGCCGGGGTTCGATCGTGGCCGCGATCGCCGGGGCCTTCACCTTGGAGGCGCTGTTCACGCTGCTCAACCTGTACGGAATCTCCGGTGCGCTGGAGTTCGCCGTCCAGGGGGTCATCCTCATCGCCGCAGTCGCGCTGGGATCCGTCAAGATCCCCGGCGTCCTCATCAGAAAACCGCTTCCGGAAGGATAGTCATGTCTTTCACCCCCCGAAGGCTGCTCGTCGGCCTGGCGCTGGTCGCGCTGGCGCCGCTCGCGGCCTCGTGCACCACGGACACGCCCACGGCACAGCCCACGGCCTCCGCCGCCGCCACCCAGGCGTCGGCGAGCGCTGCGGCCAAGGGCGACACGGGCGCGCAGTCGAAGTTCTTCGTCCAGGCCGACTACGACGCGCAGCTCGCGATGCGTTCCGGCGCGGTGACCGGCCCTGACGGCAAGCCGTGGGAGCAGGCGATCGCCCCGCAGATGACGAGCACGGCGAAGTACAAGAAGGCCGGGCCGTACAACCTGTGCTTCTCCAACGCGGCGGTCAACAACCCGTGGCGTCAGGTCGGGTGGAAGACCATGCAGGCCGAGGTGGCGCTGCACAAGGAGATCACCAAGCTCACGGCGCTGGACGCCGAGGGCAAGGACGACAAGCAGATCTCCGACATCGCCGAGCTGCAGGCCAAGGGGTGTGACGCGCTGATCATCTCGCCCAACACCACGGCGACGCTGACCCCTGCGGTCAGCGGTGCGTGCCCGAAGGTGCCGGTGATCGTGTTCGACCGCGGGGTCGAGACCGACTGCCCGGTGACCTTCATCAAGCCCATTGGCGGTTACGCCTTCGGCGCGGACGCGGCGGAGTTCCTCATCGAGAAGGTGCCGGCGGGCGGGAAGATCCTCGCGCTGCGCATCCTGCCCGGCGTGGACGTGCTGGAGACCCGCTGGTCGGCGGCCAAGGTCGCCTTCGACAAGAGCGAGCTGAACGTGGTCGGGGTGGAGTTCACCGACGGTGACGCGGCCAAGACCAAGTCGATCGTGAGTGACTACATCGCCCGCCACGGCAAGATCGACGGTGTCTGGATGGACGCCGGGGCGACGGCTGTCGCGGCGATCGAGGCGTTCGAGGACGCGGGCCAGCCGGTGCCGCCGATCAACGGCGAGGACCAGCAGGACTTCCTCCAGAAGTGGAAGGACAACAAGCTCACCGCCATCGCCCCGACCTACCCCACCTACCAGTGGCGCACCCCGATCATCGCCGCGCTGAAGATCCTCAAGGGCGAGGAGGTGCCGAAGGTCTGGAACCTGCCCCAGCCGAAGATCACCGCAGAGAACCTGGACAGCTACCTCAAGCCAGGGCTGCCGCCGCTGCACTACGCGCTGTGCGGCTGCGAGACCATGCCCGGCTACCCGCAGAACTGGGGCGGCAAGTAACCATGCGTGCGATCGGGGTCAACACCTGGGTGTGGACGTCACCCCTGACCGATGCCGACCTGGCGGTGCTGGCTCCCCGTATCGCCCACTGGGGGTTCGACGTGATCGAACTCCCGGTGGAGCAGCCGGGCGACTGGAACCCCGAGGCTGCGGCCGAGCTGGTGGCCGGGCTCGGGCTGGCCGCCTCGGTGGTGCTTGTCATGCCGCCGGGCCGCGAACTCGTCGCCGCCTCGTCCGTCGCGCAGACCCAGGACTACCTGCGGCACTGCGTGGACGTCGCGGTCACCGTCGGCGCGCCGGCGATCAGCGGACCCGCCTATGCCTCGGTCGGCCGTACCTGGCGCATGGACGCCGGCGAGCGCAAGAACGTCTACGCCGAGCTGAAGGAGAACCTCAGGCCCGTCGTCGACTACGCGGGGGAGCGCGGCGTCCGGATCGGCGTCGAACCGCTCAACCGCTACGAGACCAGCGTGATCAACACCGTCGAGCAGGCGCTGGACGCCCTGCCCGACGGCTGCGGGCTCGCCCTGGACACCTACCACCTCAACATCGAGGAGCGGCGGCCGAACGACGCCATCCGGCTGGCCGGTGCCCGGATCGCGCACCTCCAGGTGTGCGGGACCGACCGGGGAGCGCCAGGGCCGGACCACTTCGACTGGACCGGCTTCACCTCGGCGGTGGCCGACAGCGGATACCAAGGGCCGCTCGTCATCGAGTCGTTCACCGCGGGCAACGCCAGCATCGCCACGGCCGCCTCCGTCTGGCGGCCCCTGGCGACGACCCAGGACGACCTCGCCACCGACGGCCTGGCCTTCCTGAGAAAGCTCACCCACATCGGCTAAGGGGGAGACATGAGTGACCGCATCGGAGTCCGGTTCGTCGACGACCTGACCTCCTTCCGCTGCCGTCACCGGCTCGGGCAGGTGGTGGTCGTCAACGTCTCCTCCACCGAACTCCCGCTCTCCCTCTACGGCTTCGCGGTGCTGCGCGCGGACTGCGCGCACGTCGACTTCACCCCCCTCCCGCGCTCGCCCAGCTCGCCGACCGGCAGGCGCTGCTCGGCATCCGCGCCACCCTGTCGGTCGTCCCCACCGACCCCACCTGCGTCCGGGGCAGCCACGGCCTCGGACACGATCCGCTGGACGCGCTCTGGCCCCACCCCGACCTGCGCAGGACGCGGTACCACGCGACCGAGATCAAACACCTCCTGATCCATTACCTCCGGTAAAGAGAGGGACACCCCCCATGTCCGCTTTACGGATTGCCGTCGCCACGCTCCTGGCCTTCCTCTGGCTGACCGGCACGGCGAGCGCGCACCCCATCAACGCCGCCGACTTCCAGCAGGTGACGCTCGCCAAAGGCGTCGACGAGATGGGCGAGCCGATCTCCCTGGCCGTCCTGCCCGACCGGTCGGTCCTGCACACCGCGCGCGGCGGCGTCCTGCGCCGCACCGACGCCGCAGGCACCACCACGGTGATCGCCACGATCCCGGTCTACTCCCACGACGAGGAAGGACTGCAGGGCGTCGGCGTCGACCCCGGCTTCGCCACGAACCGGCAGATCTACCTCTACTACGCGCCGCCGCTGTCCACCCCCGCCGGTGACGCCCCCGCGACCGGGACCGACTGGAGCGCCTGGCAGGGCGTCAACCGGCTGTCGCGCTTCACCCTGAACGCCGACTTCACCCTCAACGCGGCGAGCCAGGTCACCATCCTCGACGTGCCCGCCGACCGGGGCATGTGCTGCCACGTGGGCGGCGACATCGACTTCGACGCTGCGGGCAACCTCTACCTGTCGACCGGCGACGACTCCAACCCGTTCGCCTCAGACGGTTATGCGCCCATCGATGAGCGCGGCGACCGCAACCCCGTCTACGACGCCCAGCGGACCGCAGCCAACACCAACGACCTGCGCGGCAAGCTCCTGCGGATCAAGGTCAACGCGAACGGCACCTACTCGATCCCCTCGGGCAACATGTTCGCGCCCGGCACGGCCAAGACCCGGCCGGAGATCTACGCCATGGGGTTCCGCAACCCGTTCCGGATGAGCGTCGACAAGGCGACCGGCGTGGTCTACCTGGGCGACTACGGACCGGACGCGGGGTCGACCAACGCCTCCCGAGGCCCGTCCGGGCAGGTCGAGTTCGACCGGATCACCGGTCCTGGCAACTACGGCTGGCCGTACTGCACGGGGACGAACACCAGCACCGAGACCTACAACGAGTGGGACTTCGCCACCGGGACCAGCGGCGCCAAGTACAACTGCGCGGGCGGCGCGACCAACAACTCCTTCCGCAACACCGGCCTGAGCACCCTGCCCGCGGCCAAGCCCGCCTGGATCAGGTACGGCGGTGACGCGGGCAGCCCGCCCGAGTTCGGCAGCGGCTCGGAGTCGCCGATGGCGGGCCAGGTCTACCGCTACAACGCGGCCAGCACCTCGACCACCAAGTTCCCGCAGTCCTTCGACGGGCACTTCTTCGCCACCGAGTTCGGGCGGGGCTGGATCAAGCCCATCCACGTGCTCAGCGACGGCGGCGTCGGCGAGATCTCGAATTTCCCCTGGACCGGCAAGCAGATCATCGACTCGGCCTTCGGCCCCGACGGCTCGCTGTACGTCCTGGACTACGGCACCGGCTACTTCAACGGCGACGCCAACTCCGCGCTCTACCGCTTCGACTACGTCGCGGGCGGCAACCGCGCGCCAATCGCGGCCGCGACGGGCTCCCCGCTCAGCGGGCAGGCGCCGCTCGCGGTGACGTTCTCCTCGGCGGGCTCGTCCGACCCCGACGGCGACGCGATCACCTACGCGTGGGCCTTCGGCGACGGCGCGACCTCGACCGCGGCCAACCCGTCGCACACCTATGCCAGTAATGGCACCTACACGGTGACCCTGACCGTGAAGGACCCGAGTGGCGCGACCGGCACGGCGAACGTGCAGGTGGGCGTCGGCAACACCGCCCCGACGGTGACGATCGACAGCCCGGGGGACGGCCAGCTGTTCTCGTTCGGGGACGCCGTGCCGTACCAGATGAGGGTCTCCGACCCTGAAGACGGCTCCGTCGACTGCGCCCGCGCCAAGATGACCTACGTCCTCGGGCACGACAGCCACGGGCACCAGATCACCTCGAAGAACGGGTGCACCGGCACGATCGACATCCCGGTCGACGGCGAGCACGACGCGGCGGCCAACATCTTCGCGGTCTTCGACGCCGAGTACGCCGACAGCGCGGGACTGATCACCCACAAGCAGGCCATCCTGCAGCCCAGGCACCGGCAGGCCGAGCACTTCAAGACCTCCTCCGGCGTCGCCCTCATCACCAAGACCGCGGCAGAGGGCGGCAAGACCGTCGGCAACATCGACAACGGCGACTGGATCGCCTTCACCCCCTACAAGCTCGACAACGTGCGCTCGTTCACCGCCCGGGTTTCCTCCGGCGGGGTCGGCGGCACGCTGCAGATCCGGGCGGGCTCGCCGACCGGGACGGTCCTCGGCTCGGCGGCCGTCGCGCCGACCGGCGGCTGGGAGACGTTCACCGACGTGTCGGGGACAGTCTCCGGCGCTCCGGCCGGGGCCACCACCCTCTACCTGACCTTCTCCGGCGGCACCGGCGCGCTCTTCGACGTGGACGCGTTCACCTTCGTCACCGGCGGCACCATCGTGGGGCTGGCGGGCAAGTGCCTGGACGCCCGGAACGGCGCCAGCGCCGACGGCACGGTGGTGCAGATCTACGGCTGCAACAACACGGCGGCCCAGACGTGGTCCCGCACGGGCCAGACGTTCCGCACCCTGGGCAAGTGCCTGGACGTGAGCGGTGCCGGTACCGCGGACGGCACCAAGATCCAGCTCTGGACGTGCAACAACACCGGCGCCCAGAACTGGGTGCCGCAGAGCAACGGCACGCTGCTCAATCCGAATTCGGGTAAGTGTATGGACGTGTCGGGCGCCAACCCGGCCGACAGCACCCCGGTCATCCTCTGGACCTGCCACACCGGCTCCAACCAGAAGTGGACCATCTCATGAGACTGGCAGCAGCAGCTCTCCTGACGGCCCTCGCCTTCGCCGTGCCGTCCCCCGCGCAGGCCGCCGACCCCGCCTACGACGTGCTCGTCTTCTCCAAGACCACGGTCTTCCGCCACGACTCCATCCCCGCGGGCATCCAGGCCATCCGCGACCTGGGCGCGGCCGGCAACTTCACCGTCACCTCGACGGAGAACGCCGCCGACTTCACCCCGGCCAACCTCGCGAAGTACGAGGCCGTCGTGTTCCTCAGCACCACCGGCGACGTGCTGGACAACACCCAGCAGAGCGCCTTCGAGGGCTACATCCGCGCGGGCGGCGGCTTCGTCGGCGTGCACGCGGCGGCCGACACCGAATACGACTGGCCGTTCTACGGCGGCCTGGTCGGCGCGTACTTCTCCTCGCACCCGGCCATCCAGCAGGCCACGGTCAAGGTCGAGAACCGGGGGAGTGCGGCCACCGCCGCCCTGCCCCGCACCTGGACGCGGACCGACGAGTGGTACAACTACCGCACCAATCCCCGCGCCACCGCCCGCGTGCTGGCCACGCTGGACGAGTCGTCCTATTCGGGCGGCACGATGGGGGCCGACCATCCCCACATGTGGTGCAAACCCTACGAGGGCGGCCGTTCCATCTACCTCGGCGGCGGGCACACCCAGCAGTCGTACGGCGAGGCCGCCTTCCGCTCCGCGCTGCTGGGCGGCATCCGGTACGCGGCGAACCGCAGCAAGGCAGACTGCCGTCCGGAAACCGGCTACACGCCCCTCTACGACGGGTCGCTGGCAGGCTGGTCGCAGGCGGGACCGGGCTCCTTCACCGAGTCGGACGCGACGCTGAAGTCGACCGGCGGGATGGGACTGCTCTGGTACAGCGCCAAGCAGTACACCTCGTACTCGCTGAAGCTCGACTGGAAGATGGACGGCGACGACAACTCCGGCGTGTTCCTCGGCTTCCCCGCCTCCTCCGACCCCATGTCGGCGGTGAACAACGGGTACGAGATCCAGATCGACGCCACCGACGCGGCCGACCGGACGACGGGCGCGGTCTACACGTTCAAGAGCGCCGACCTGGCTGCCCGGGACGCCGCGCTCAACCAGCCGGGGGAGTGGAACGCCTACGAGATCCTGGTCGAGGGGGAGCGGCTGCAGGTGTTCCTCAACGGCGTGAAGATCAACGACTTCACCAACACCGACCCCGCCCGCAGTTTGGGTGGATATATCGGCATCCAGAACCATGGGGCAGGGGACGACGTCTCCTTCCGCAACATCCGGATCAAGGAGCTGGGCACCGTACAGGCCGAGTCCTTCTCCGCCCAGAGCGGCGTGCAGGCCTTCACGAAGGCCGGGGCCAACGGCGGCCAGACCCTCGGCTACATCGACCCGGGCGACTGGGCCGCCTACAACGGTCTCCCGATCGGCGGCTCCACGACCTTCCGCGCCCGTGTCGTCTCCGGCGGGCCGGGTGGTGCCATCCAGGTCCGCACGGGCTCCCCGACCGGGCCTGTCCTCGGTACGGTCGCCGTTCCGAACACCGGCGGCTGGTCGACGTTCGCGGACGTCTCCGCGCCTCTGTCCAACGTCCCGGCGGGCACCGCGAACGTCTACCTGACCTTCACCGGCTCGGGCACCGGCCTCTTCGACGTGGACGACTTCACCTTCGTCGCCGGCGGCGGCAGTGGCGGCTCGATCGTGGGGTTGGGCGGCAAGTGCCTGGACGTCCGAGGCGGCGCGAGCGCGGACGGGACGGTGGTGCAGATCTACGGCTGCAACGGCTCACCCGCCCAGACGTGGTCCCGTACGGGTCAGACGTTCCGCGCGCTGGGCAAGTGCCTGGACGTGAGCGGGGCGGGAACCGCGGACGGCACGAAGATCCAGCTCTGGACGTGCAACAACTCGGGCGCGCAGAACTGGGCCCCGCAGAGCAACGGCACACTGCTCAACCCCAACTCGGGTAAGTGCATGGACGTGTCGGGCGCCAACCCGGCCGACAGCACTCCGGTCATCCTCTGGACCTGCCACACCGGCCCCAACCAGAAGTGGACCATCACCTAAGCGCGTGGTGGCTATCGGGTCATCGCTCTGGTCGACACCACGAGGATGTCGCCCAGGGCGGTGCGGGCCTGGGTGAGGTCGGCTATGCGGGAGTCCAGCTCGGCGTACTGGGTCCTGAGGTGGTCGAGGACGCACGCCTGGAGCTCGGTGCCGTCGCCGACGAAGCAGGGCATGAGCTCGCGGATGACCTTGGTGGGGAGTCCGGCCGCGAGCAGGGTGCGGATGCGGCCGACCGTCGCGGGGGCCTCGGGGTCGTAGTGGCGGTGGCCGCCCTCGCTTCGGTGGGAGGCGAGCAGTCCCTGGGCCTCGTAGTAGCGCAGGAGACGTACGGCCACGCCTGTCTCGCGGGACAACTCCCCGATCTTCACGTGACCCACCTCACAGAGTGACGACTTGAATCTGACACTGATGTCACATCCTAGCGTTGGGCACATGACGACGACTTCTTCGCTCTACGGCTTCCTCACCCCCAAGGCCGGACACGCCGACGAACTCAGGAAACTCCTGCTTGACCTCGTCGAGCCGTCCCGAGGCCACGAGGGCAACCTTGAATATCACCTCCACGAGCAGGAGGACGGCCGGTTCTTCCTCTACGAGGTGTGGCGTTCGCAGGAGGACCTCGACCGGCACAACGCGACCCCGCTGCTGCGCGCCTTCATGAACGAGGTGCCCGAGCACATCGAAGGGGCACCGGGGGCTTACTCCGGCGCGATGGTCAGCGCCTATCCGGGCCGCCGCCTCACATCTGAGGCGGCTGCGTCGTCGGACTCGTGAGACCGGTATCGACCATCCTGGAGGGCCCCATGTTCGCCGCTTACGCGACGATCACCATCTTCGCCGCGCTGCTGTTCGGCAGCTCGTCGGTCATCTACCTGATCGGGCACGAGTTCCCGAAGGCGCAGCTGGACATGAAGGGCCTGCCGCGAGCATGGGGACCCGTCCTGGGCACGATGCTGGCATTGGGCTCCCTGGGACTGCTGGGCGGGTTCGCCATCCCCATGCTCGGAACCCTCGCCGCCTACAGCCTCGTGCTGTACTTCACCGTCGCCCTCCTCGCCCACCTGCGCGTGGGCTCACGCAAGCTCGGCAACTGGTCCCTGTTCTTCGCCACTTCGGTGGCCGTGCTGGGTGCGAATCTGCTCCACCACTGGTGGTGACGCAATTTGTCACCCCCCGCGGCTACTCTCCGGGGTGTGGAAGCTGTCGAACCATTGCACATGCCACCGATGGTGCTCGAACAGGGCAAGACGCCCGCGTTCCTGCTGGCATGGCGGCGGGAACCGGTGAAGGGCTGGGAAGGCCGCCTGGCCGTCCCGCACTCGCAGGTCGACGTGCGCGGCGAGCACGTACACGGCCTGATGTACCGGTGGTCGCCGCCCGAGCACTTCACCAAACTGCCCGGCGTCGACTACGGCGCGGTGCCACGTCCCGCACCCGACGAGGATGACGCGCCGCCGCTCCGGATGCCGCCGATGGTCCTGTACAAGGGCGACCACCCGGCGTTCCTGCTCGCGTGGATGCCGGTCACGTCCGGCGAGCGACGAGCGTGGGAGGCGTACCTGGCCATCCCGCCAGGCAGGACCGACCCCGCCAAGGTCGCCTACGCGCGGGTGGGCGCAGGAACCGTCCGCAGCCTGCCGGAAGTCGACTACAGCAGCGTTCCCCGCACCCCCCTGCCGAGTTAGCGTGGGCGAGTGTGATGTGGGAGCTGCGCTTCATCCGGTTCTCCCGCACCGTGAGCGTCTGGATGCTGGGGCTCACGGTCCGGAACGTGCGCCATCGCCGCTGGATCGCCGAGGCGGAGGACGACGACGAGCGGACTTCCACTGGCTGCGCCTGATCTACGCCCCCGACCTCGTTCCCGACGAGGAGGCGGACCTCGCGATCGAGCTCTGGGAGCGCCTGCACGACATCGAGCCCGTCTTCGCCCGCCTGGTGTTCTCCACGACGTTCAGACTGGCCGCTCGTGCCGAGGCGCTGAGCGTGGGAGATCCCCGTTCGCCTGCGACGACCATCGGCCCGCTCATCAACCGGCGCGCCGCCGGTCACTTCCGCGACCTCGTCGTGGACGCGGCGGCGCACGGTGCGCGCATCCACGCCGAGGGCAGCGAAACCGACGGCCTCCGGCGCGCCCGACCGTGCTGAGCGCCGTCGGGCCCGCGGCGCGGTTCCATCGGGAGGAGGCGTTCGCTCCGGTGGTGAGCGTGCAGCCGTACACCACCGAGCTCGAAGCGGTGGAGCAGGCGAACGGGACCCCTTACGTGGCGTTGTCGGGATTCGGGCGGCTGGGCGGCAGCGAGGCATGGCACTTCTTCACCGAGCAGAAGACGCTCTACATCCACCTAGATGTCTGCTAAACGCCCTGGCCAGCGGTCTTCACGCGTCCTTGACGGTACGGCTACGCCGTCCTGACGCCGGTCGGCATCGACGTCGACATCTCATCAAGGGGGCAGGTGTCAGCTGGCTCCGAGCCGCCCGATCGGGGGCAGCCGGAACAGACAGGAAGATCCCATGTCCAGCAAGATCAAGCTGCTCATCGTCTCGGCCCTCACCACCGGAGCCGTCGGTGGCGCGCTGGCGCTCGCCTCCGCTCCGGCGCAGGCCGACACCGACGTCACCATCCAGAGCTGCGGCGCCGAGCGCCCCTGCAACGAGATCTAACCCAGAGGGCGGTTCCGCCGGACCGGCGGAACCGCCACCGGCGCCGAGGCCGCCGGTCACTGCCAGCTGCTAGTCGGCTTGGGCGTCCTCGGCGTCGCCCTTGACGGCGTCGAAGGCGATCATGGCGTCGTGTACCGCCTCGTCGACGTCCTCCTTGGTCATGCCTCCTGCGAGGAGCTCGGCGCGGAGGTCCTGGCGGTAAGCCTCGCGCAGCTCGGCTTGGGCCTTGCCCGGGTCGTCGCCGAAGTGTTCTTCGTAGGTGTCGGCGAAGAACAGGCCCAGCACGCTGCCCGCCAGCGCCTGACCGTCGACCGGAATCGGGAAGCGCCCGGCGACGGAGCCGCCGACGACGCCGAGCCAGAAGTTCCTGCGTGCGGTGTCGCCGAGTTCGTCCAGGTCGGCGGACTCGTAGGCGCCGGAGTACAGGCCGTAGAGCCCGGCGTCGCGCATGACGTGGTCGTTCCACCGGTCGGTGGCCTTGATTTTCTCCCAGTTGTAGGAGTTGTCCTTGGCGAAGGCGGTGACCGGTGACTGCTCGCGCAGTCCGGCGATCTCGTCGTTGTACGCCTTGCCGGCGTCGGGGTGCCTGAGCCCGGCGCCGAGGAAGTCCTGGAACAGTTTCGGGTCGACGTACATGCCCGGTCCGGAAGGGCGGGGGATCCGCGTGACGCCCTCGAAGCCGTCTTTCTCCGCATATTTCAGGGCCTGCAGGTACGACATCCAGTTCACGTACGGCAGAGCCTGCTTCACCATCGCGCTTCCCAGAGCAGGGTCCCGCCGCATCGCGTTGTGGAACGGCCCGGCCCGGCGTTCATGCCCTTGATCAGCTTGGGGTCGATCCCCGCGAACTCGCCCGCTACAGGTCCCTGCTCCACATCTTGGCTTCGGCCGCCAAGCACGTGGGCGGGCAGGCGCGCAGTTCCTCGTGCACCTTGGTGCCGAGGTCGGTCACGGCGGAGGCGTATCTGCCCGCCCCGGCGGTGAGCTCGTGCTCGAAGGTGGTCGCGGTCACGCTCGTCCAGACCTTCCTGCTCGCCATGTTGGCGGCCGGGCGCCTGAGGTTGCCCTTGATCTGGTCCTGGACGGTGCCGACCTGGGTCAGCAGGTTGCGCAGATAGGTATGCCTGGGGTTCGTCACGTCTTGAGACACGTTGATCGACCCTAGAAGCCGAAACCGTCAAAGTGGATGATCTCTACGCATTCTTGACGACAGGGCCGAGTCGGGGCTTCGGGCGATTTTTAACGTTTTCTTGACGCGGTGATCATGAAGCAACCTGCTCCGACGTCAGTAGTGTGCTCAGCGTCTTTACGCGCTTTTGATGTGGGGGATCCGTTGCAGACCTGGCTCTTGAAGGGCTTGCAGACCGACAGAAAGCAGATCGAGCACGGCCCGCACAAGAAGCACCCGTGGTGGCAGGTCATGTGCCTGACGGGCGTGGACTACTTCTCCACGCTGGGGTACCAGCCGGGCATCGCGGCGCTGGCCGCCGGGGCGCTGTCGCCGGTGGCGACGCTGCTGCTGGTCCTGCTCACCCTGTTCGGCGCGCTGCCGGTCTACCGCCGGGTGGCCGAGGAGAGCCCGAACGGCCAGGGCTCGATCGCGATGCTGGAGAAGCTGGCGCCGCAGTGGTGGGGCAAGCTGTTCGTCCTCGCGCTCCTGGGCTTCGCCGCCACCGACTTCGTCATCACGATGACGCTCTCGGCGGCCGACGCCACCGCGCACATCCTGGAGAACCCGTTCGCGCCCGACTTCCTCCAGGGCCAGCGGGTGCTCGTCACGCTGTTCCTGCTGGCCCTGCTCGGCGGCATCTTCCTCATGGGCTTCAGCGAGGCGATCGGCATCGCCGTCGTCCTGGTCGCCGTCTACCTCGTGTTGAACGCCGTCGTCGTGGCCGTCTCCATCGTGCACGTGCTAGAGGCGCCGAACCTGGTGGTGGACTGGCAACACGCGCTGACCACAAACTACGCCAGTCCCATGGCGATGGTGGTGTTGTCCCTTCTCGTCATGCCGAAGCTGGCGCTGGGCCTGTCCGGGTTCGAGACGGGTGTCGCGGTGATGCCGGTGGTCAAGGGTGAGCTCCAGGCGCGGATCAAGGGCACCAAACGCCTGCTGACCGCGGCCGCGCTCATCATGAGCGTGTTCCTGATCTTCACCAGCTTCGCCACGACCGTCCTCATCCCTGCCAAGGAGTTCGACGAGGGTGGCAAGGCGGCAGGTCGTGCGCTCGCCTACCTGGCTCACGACTTCCTGGGCGACTGGTTCGGCACGCTGTACGACGTGAGCACGATCGCGATCCTGTGGTTCGCCGGGGCGTCGGCGATGGCGGGGCTGATCAACCTGGTGCCACGTTACCTTCCCCGGTACGGCATGGCCCCGGACTGGACGCGTGCCGTACGGCCTCTGGTGCTGGTCTTCAGCGCCATCGGGTTCGCCATCACGGTCATCTTCGACGCGGACGTGGACGCCCAGGGCGGCGCGTATGCCACGGGTGTTCTGGTGCTGATCCTGTCGGCCTCGGTCGCGGTGACGCTGTCTGCCTGGCGCAAGGGCCAGAGCCAGCTCATGGTCGGCTTCGGCGTCGTGTCGGCCGTGTTCGCCTTCACCCTGGTGGACAACGTCTTCGAACGCCCGGACGGGGTGAAGATCGCGTCGTTCTTCATCGTGGCGATCATCGTGACCTCGCTCATCTCACGCGCCACCCGCTCGACGGAGCTGCGGGTCACCGACGTGCACTACGACGGGCTCGCCGAGCAGTTCGTGAACCAGGCGCGCGGCGAGATCCACCTGATCGCCAACGAACCGCACGAGCGCGACCAGACCGAGTACAACGACAAGATCCGTGAACAGTGGCTCAACCATCGGCTGCGCAGCAGCGAGCAGGTGCTGTTCGTCGAGGTGACCGTGGTCGACGCCTCGGACTTCGAGAGCGAGCTCCGGGTCTGTGGCGAGGAGCGGTACGGTCACCAGATCCTGCACTTCGAGAGCCCCACGGTGCCCAACGCGCTGGCCGCGCTCCTGCTGGACCTGCGTGACCGCAGCGGGCAGGTGCCGCACATCTACTTCCACTGGACCGAGGGCAACCCGGTCGCCGCGATGCTGCGCTACCTGCTGTTCGGCGGCGGCGACGTGCCGCCGCTGACCCGCGAGGTCCTACGCAAGGCCGAACCGGACATCACCAGGCGCCCCCACGTCCACGTCGGCTAGAGCTCGTGCTCGCGGGAGGGCGGGTGATCACTCGCCGCCGCGGCCGCCGTCCGGGGCTCCGGGACGCAGGACCGGCAGCCCGGCCCGCAGCCGGTCCAGGAACTCGTCGACGTTCAGACAGTGGTCCTCCGGGTCGACGACCTCGGGCACGAAGGCCTCGACGATGCCGTCCCCGACGGCGAAGTCGGCGTCGTCGGCGTCATCGTCGTAGTTGTTCACCCAGCGCCCGCCCGGGGCGTACACGTCCATGGCATGGTCGTAGTCGATCACCCAAGGGGTCTCGACGGTCCCGGTCCGCAAAGAGCCGTGGTTGTACCAGCCGTAGACCAGGTGGGTGAAGGTGCCGTCGTGGATGTAGATCTCCGCTTCGCCGCCCTCCAGGGTCTCGGCCTTGGTGTGACCGCCGACGTACAGGCCGGGCCGGTCCGCATAGAGCGCGATCGGGCCGTTGACCGTCAGATCGCCGGTGACCACGACCAGCTCGACGCCGCCACGCAGTTCGTTGACGGCGTCCAGGAAATCCCCGTCGAGGGTGAGGTCACCGTCGAAGAACAGCACCTCGCCGTAGCCGGGCGACGCTCCCGCCCCTTCGAACACGGCGGACAACGCGCCACCCAGGCGGGCATCGGCATCGGCGTAGCTCAGGGAGGAGATCGGCATGGGGAAGATCATAGATCCGCGCCCGCCTAGGGGTCGTCGGTGAAGCGGAGGTCCTGGCGATCGAGGTGGCGCTGCAGGCGCCGCCTGGTCGCCTCGCCGATCTCGCCCGCCGCCTGCATCCTGGCCAGTTCCTCACCCTGTACGGCCAGCAGCTCGCGCCTCAGCTGCCCGTAGGAGTCGGCCAGGTCGTCCTGCTCCTGCTCCAGCTCCATCTGCGTGTTGAGCGAGCGCCGGACGTGGTCGAGCACGACGGGGGAGACGGCTTCGACGTCGCCCAGCTCCTCCACGTAGTCGATCGCGCGCCGCGTGAGCTCCTGCTTGGCGCGGGCGTACTCGGCCTGCGAGTCGCCGGGCGCGATCGCCAGCCCGGAGAGCCTGACCAGCGGCGCGAGCGTGAATCCCTGCACGATCAGGGAGACGACGATGACGCCCGTCGCGAGCACCATCAGCAGCGTGCGGTGCGGCATCGCCAGGGGGATCGACAGCGCGGCGGCCAGCGGGACGACCCCGCGCGCCCCCGCCCACGTGATCACCGCGGGCACCTGCCACGACGGCCGGTTGCCGTCCCGCCAGTTCCGCAGCGCCGACAGGGGGAACATCCACGCCACCCGGACCACGACGAGGGTGAGCGCGATGGCGAAGACGGCAGGGATCCAGGAGCGTTCGCCGTCGGTGAGCTGCCGGATCTGGCTGGGCAACTGGAGGCCGATGAGGCTGAAGACGACGCTTTCCAGCAGGAAGATCACCGTGCCGTAGACGGCGGTGAGCTGGAGCCTGATCCGCGAGTCGGTGAGCTGGTGAGCCTTGACGCCCTGGACCACGGCGACCACGACCACCGAGGTGACGCCGGACCCGTGCAGCGACTCGGCGAGGACGAAGGCCACATAGGGGGTGACGAGCGCGATCACGCTCTCCAGGACGGGGTCCTCCGTACGCTTCCTGATGAATGACACCCCGACCGCGACCACCGCGCCGACCAGAGCGCCGCCTCCGGCCAGGGTGACGAAGCCGACGGTCACGCCGGACCAGCTCGCCACGCCGCCCGCCAGCGCGGCGCCCAGTGCCACCTTGAACAGGATGAGGCTGGTGGCGTCGTTGAACAGGCTCTCGGCCTGCACCAGCGTCTGCAGCCTGGGCGGCAGCGCGAGCCTGCGGCCGAGAGCGGTGACCGCGACCGGGTCGGTGCTGGCCAGCACCGCGCCGAGCATGAACCCCATGGCCAGCGGCACCGGGGTGAGCAGCGTGGTCACGAAGCCGACGGCCGCCGCAGAGACCAGGACCAAGCCGACGGCGAGCAGCGAGACGGGCCGCCACAGCAGCTTGAGCTCCCGCCAGGAGAGCTCCTCGCCCGCGGCGTAGAGCAGGGGAGGGAGCACGACGAGGCTGACGATCTCCGGGGTGACGTGGATCTGCTCGGACAAGGGCAGCAGGCCGACGAGGATCCCCGCGACCACCAGGAGCGACGGCGCAGGAACGCTGATGCGGTCGGCGAACGTGGCCACGACGGTGGCGACCGTCACCAGAAAGAGCACTACCTGCACCAGCACACCTCGACATCCCTGAAGAAATGCCGACCAGACTTCCCGGCGCACCTGGCGCCAACCGTACTACCGGCGGGCGACGCCGAGAACGTGGGCGATGCGGTCGAAGTCAAACCTGTCCACCCGATCCAGGGTGAACCCGGCGGAAGTGATGGCCCTGAGGGTGTCCCTGGCGGGGTGGCAGCCGCCGGACGACTGCGCCCAGAGCGGCCCGACCAAGCGCTCGGTGAAGGCGACGACGGGGTTGGCGGAGCGGACGTGCTCGTAGAAACGCAGCTCCCCGCCCGGTTTGAGCACCCGCACGATCTCCCGCAGCGCCTCGTCCTGCCTGGGCACCGCGCACAGGGTGAGGGAGCAGACCACCGCGTCCACCGACCCGTCGGGCACCGGCATCGCGGAGAACGAGCCGGTCAGCACGCGGACCGGGAGGCCGCCGCAGCCCTCGCGAGCCGTCTCGCACAACCCGGGGTCGGGATCCACCGCGGTGATCTCGCGGACCTCGGCGGGGTAGAAGCGGAACTTCACCCCGTCGCCCACCCCCATTTCCATGACGGCGCCGGACAGACCGCGCATCAACGACTCGCGTGCTGGAGTGAGGCGGCTGCGCTGGCAGACCGCCCGGGGATGGTGGAACTGCTCCATGCCAAGAGAGGACATGACCGACTGTCTACCTGGCCCTAACCGTGAAAAACACCCTCTTGATGGGATCCCTACGGCGTGCCGTACGGAAGGTGTCAAGAACGGAGCCCCAGGCGTAGGGAAAGCGTCAAGAACGGCAAAACCCCCCAAATCCCGCGCTTTGCTTGGCCGAGTAAGAACACATCCGGACAAGAGGAGTGGGGATGGCTGACGTCATCTTCGTCGCCCTGACGATCGCGATCTTCGTGATCTTCGGGTTCGTCGTGAAGGCGGTGGAGCGCCTGTGAGCGCTATTAACGCCGCAGGGCTTGTGGTCGCCGTCGGTCTGGTGGTCTTCATGATCGCCGCTCTGCTGTTCCCGGAGCGTTTCTGATGGGCTGGATCTTCGTCGCCTCCCTGGTCGTCGCGCTGGCCGTGACGCACAAGCCGCTGGGCGACTACATGTACCGGGTCTACTCGGGCGTGAAGCACAACGTGGTCGAGCGGGGCATCTACCGCCTGCTCGGCGTCAAGGCCGACACCGAGCAGCGCTGGGGCGTCTACGCCCGCAGCGCGCTGGCCTTCTCGGTGATCTCGATCCTGTTCGTGTACGGCATGCAGCGCCTGCAGGACAAGCTCTGGCTGTCACTCGGGTTCGACGCCGTGCCCGACCACATCGCGTGGAACACCGCGATCAGCTTCGTCACCAACACCAACTGGCAGGCCTACTCGGGCGAGTCCACGATGGGCCACCTGGTGCAGATGGCCGCGCTGGCCGTACAGAACTTCGTGTCGGCCGCCGTCGGCATGGCCGTCGCGATCGCGCTGGTGCGCGGCTTCGCGCGCAGCCGTTCCGAGACGATCGGCAACTTCTGGGTGGACCTCGTGCGCGGCACGATCCGCATCCTGCTGCCCATCGCGTTCGTCGGCGCGCTGATCCTGGTCGCGGGCGGCCTGATCCAGAACTTCGCCGACCCGCACACCGTCACCACCCTCACCGGCGGCCAGCAGGCGATCACCGGCGGCCCTGTGGCCAGCCAGGAGGTCATCAAGGAGCTCGGCACCAACGGCGGCGGCTTCTACAACGTCAACTCGGCGCACCCGTTCGAGAACGCGACGAGCTGGACCAACTGGTTCGAGATCTTCCTCATCCTGGTGATCCCGTTCGCGCTGCCCAGGACGTTCGGCAGGATGGTCGGGCAGGTCAGGCAGGGCTACGCGATCCTCGCCGTGATGGCGGTGATCGCTCTGGTGAGCGTCACCCTGACCAACGTCTTCGAGCTCGCGGGCAACGCCACCGTCCCGCAGGCGGTCGGCGCGGCGATGGAGGGCAAGGAGGTCAGGTTCGGCGTCGCCAACTCCGCGACGTTCGGGGCCGCGACCACGCTGACCTCCACCGGCGCGGTGGACTCCTTCCACGACAGCTACACCCCGCTCGGCGGCATGATGACGATGTTCAACATGATGCTGGGTGAGGTCGCGCCCGGCGGTGTGGGCTCCGGTCTGTACGGCATGCTGATCCTGGCCGTGATCACGGTGTTCGTCGCGGGCCTCATGGTCGGCCGTACGCCGGAGTACCTGGGCAAGAAGATCGGCGCTCGCGAGATCAAGCTCGCCTCGATGTACTTCCTGGTGACCCCGCTCCTGGTGCTGGTCGGTACGGCTGTCGCCATGGGCAACTCCGCCGGGGTCGCCGCGATGCTGAACGACGGCCCGCACGGGTTCTCCGAGATCCTCTACGCCTTCACCAGCGCGTCCAACAACAACGGCTCCGCGTTCGGCGGCGTCACCGTCAACACCCCGTGGTACGACGTGGCGCTCGGCCTGTGCATGGCCTTCGGCCGCTTCCTGCCGATCATCTTCGCGCTCGGCCTGGCCGGATCGCTGGCCAGACAGGCGCCCGTGCCCGAGTCGGCAGGCACGCTGCCCACCCACCGGCCGCTGTTCGTCGGCATGGTGGTCGGCGTCACGATCATCCTGGTCGCTCTGACCTTCCTCCCGGCCCTGGCGCTGGGCCCGCTCGCAGAAGGAATCAGCTAATGTCCACCCCCGTGCTCGAAGCACCGGCCCCCGCGCCGAAGAAGGTCGGGGGCGGGCTGCTCGACCCCAAGCAACTGCTCAGGTCGCTGCCCGACGCGATCAAGAAGTGCAACCCGGCCACGTTGTGGCGCAACCCGGTGATGCTGATCGTCGAGATCGGCGCGCTGGCCTCCACGATCCTGGCCGCCACCACCGAGTCGTCGTTCTTCGCCTGGGCCATCGCCATCTGGCTGTGGCTGACCGTCGTCTTCGCCAACCTGGCAGAAGCCGTCGCCGAGGGGCGCGGCAAGGCGCAGGCAGCCACGCTGCGCAGGGCCAAGACCGACACGATGGCGCGCAGGCAGTCCGGCGAGACCGTCGCGGCCACCGAACTGCAGCAGGGCGACATCGTGGCCGTCGAGGCCGGGGAGATCATCCCCGGTGACGGCGACGTGATCGAGGGCATCGCCAGCGTGGACGAGTCGGCCATCACCGGCGAGTCCGCCCCGGTCATCCGCGAGTCGGGCGGCGACCGCTCCGCCGTGACGGGCGGTACGAAGGTGCTGTCCGACCGCATCGTCGTGAAGATCACCCAGAAGCCGGGTGAGAGCTTCATCGACCGGATGATCGCCCTCGTCGAGGGCGCCAACCGGCAGAAGACGCCCAACGAGATCGCCCTCAACATCCTGCTCGCCGCGCTCACGATCATCTTCCTGGCCGCGACGATCACCCTGCAGCCGTTCGCCATCTACGCCAAGGCCGAGAACCCCGGCATCCCGGACTCCCTCGCCCTGACCGGCGACGGCGTCAGCGGCATCGTGCTCGTCTCCCTGCTGGTCTGCCTGATCCCGACCACCATCGGCGCGCTGCTGTCCGCGATCGGCATCGCGGGCATGGACCGCCTGGTCCAGCGCAACGTGCTGGCCATGTCGGGCCGCGCGGTCGAGGCGGCGGGCGACGTGAGCACGCTGCTGCTGGACAAGACCGGCACGATCACGCTGGGCAACCGGCAGGCGTCGGACTTCCAGCCCGCCACCGGCACCTCCGAGCAGGAGCTGGCCGAGGCGGCGCAGCTCTCGTCCCTCGCCGACGAGACCCCAGAGGGCCGCTCGATCGTGGTGTACGCCAAGGAGAGGTACGGCCTGCGCGAGCGGGAGATCCACGGCGCGGAATGGGTGGAGTTCACCGCCCAGACCCGCATGTCGGGCGTCAACGTCGACGGCCGTCAAGTACGCAAGGGCGCGGCCACGGCGGTCATGAAGTGGGTACGCGACAACGGCGGCCACGCCACCGAGGAGGTCGGCCACCTCGTGGACGGCATCTCGGCGAGCGGCGGCACCCCGCTGGTGGTCGGCGAGGTCGTGGACGGCAAGGCCCGCGTGCTCGGCGTCATCCACCTCAAGGACGTCGTCAAGCAGGGCATGCGCGAACGCTTCGACGAGATGCGCCGCATGGGCATCCGCACCGTCATGATCACCGGCGACAACCCGCTGACCGCCAAGGCCATCGCGGACGAGGCCGGGGTGGACGACTTCCTCGCCGAGGCAACGCCAGAGGACAAGCTCGCCCTGATCAAGCAGGAGCAGGAGGGCGGCCGCCTGGTCGCGATGACCGGTGACGGCACCAACGACGCTCCGGCGCTCGCGCAGGCCGACGTCGGCGTCGCGATGAACACCGGGACCAGCGCCGCCAAAGAGGCGGGCAACATGGTCGACCTCGACTCCAACCCGACCAAGCTCATCGAGATCGTCGAGATCGGCAAGCAGCTGCTCATCACCCGCGGCGCGCTGACCACGTTCTCGATCGCCAACGACATCGCCAAGTACTTCGCGATCATTCCCGCGATGTTCGCAGCGGTGTATCCCGGTCTGGACGCGCTCAACATCATGCGCCTGTCCAGCCCGCAGTCGGCGATCCTGGCCGCGGTCGTCTTCAACGCCCTGGTGATCATCGCACTGATCCCGCTCGCTCTCCGTGGCGTCCGCTATCGCCCGTCGAGCGCCTCCAAGCTGCTCAGCCGCAACCTCTACGTGTACGGCCTGGGCGGCATCATCGCGCCGTTCATCGGCATCAAGATCATCGACCTTCTGATCCAGTTCCTTCCGGGGATGTCATAAATGGAACGTCTACCAAGCTGGATTCGCCAGCACGTCGCGGCCCTGAGGGCGGTCATCGTCCTGACGGTGATCCTCGGGGTCGTCTACCCGCTGGTCACCACCGGCGTCGCCCAGGCCGTGTTCAACCACCAGGCCAATGGCTCGATGACCACCCACGGCAGCGAGCTCATCGGTCAGTCCTTCGAGGGCCACAACCAGTACTTCCAGAGCCGCCCGTCGGCGGCCGGTGACGGCTACGACACGCAGTCGACCGCGGCCAGCAACCTCGGCCCGGAGGACGTGCTCGACACCAAGGACAGGAAGAGCCTGCTCACCCAGGTGTGCGCCCGCTCCAAGGCCGTCGGGGAGCTCGAAGGCGTCAGCGGGGCCAGGCCGTACTGCACCGACGACGGCGTCGGGGCCGTGCTGAAGGTCTTCAAGGACCGCGCGGTGAGCGTCAACCAGGCCTGCCCGGCCAAGCCGTTCCTCGCCACCTACGAGGGGCTCAAGGTCGAGTGCGCCAAGCCGGGCGAGGACTACGCGGCGGGCAAGACCGTCCCCGTCAGGGGTGGCGCGACCGCGGTGGTGCCCGCCGACGCGGTGACCGCCAGCGGCTCGGGCCTGGACCCGCACATCTCGGTGGCCTACGCCGAGCTGCAGGCGCCCAGGATCGCCAGGGAGCGCAAGCTCGACCTGGGCAAGGTGAAGGCGCTCATCCAGGCCGGCACCACCGGCCGCGCGCTCGGCTTCATGGGCGAACCGGCAGTCAACGTGCTGCAGCTCAACCTCGCCCTTGATCGCCGATGAGCAGGGGGCGGCTGCGGGTCTACCTCGGGGCCGCCCCCGGGGTCGGCAAGACTTTCGCGATGCTCAACGAGGGCCGGAGGGCGTGCGAACGAGGCAAGGACGTGGTCGTGGGTTTCGTGGAGACCCACGGCCGCCCCCACACGGTCGCGCTGCTCGACGGCATGGAGGTGATCCCCCGCAGGACCATGGTCCACCGGGGGAGCACCTTCACCGAGCTCGACGTGGACGCCGTCCTGGCGCGCGAGCCGAAGGTCGCCCTGATCGACGAGCTGGCGCACACCAACGTTCCCGGCTCGCGCAACACCAAGCGCTGGCAGGACATCGAGGAGCTGCTCGACGCGGGCATCGACGTGATCTCCACGGTCAACGTCCAGCACCTGGAGTCGCTGAACGACGTCGTCCAGCAGATCACCGGCATCCCGCAGCGGGAGACCGTACCCGATGAGGTGGTACGCCGGGCCGACCAGGTCGAGCTCGTCGACATGTCGCCGGAGGCGCTGCGCCGCAGGATGGCGCACGGCAACATCTACGCGCCGGAGAAGGTGGACGCCGCGCTGTCCAACTACTTCAGGGTCGGCAACCTGACCGCCCTGCGCGAGCTGGCGCTGCTCTGGGTCGCCGGAAAGGTCGACGACCAGCTCGACCGCTACCGGGCCGAGCACGGCATCGCCAAGACGTGGGAGGCGCGCGAGCGGGTCGTCGTCGCCCTCACCGGCGGTCCCGAGGGCGACACGCTGGTACGGCGGGCCGCACGCATCGCGGCCCGCACCAAGGGCGCCGACCTGCTGGCCGTCCACGTGACCAGCGCGGACGGGTTGAGCGGCGGCGACCCGGTCAGCCTGGCCCGCCAGCGCACCCTGGCCGAGGACATGGGCGGCACCTACCACCAGGTCATCGGCGAGGACATCCCGCGGGCGCTGCTCGACTTCGCCCGTGGCGTCAACGCCACCCAGCTCGTGCTCGGCGCGTCCAGGCGCGGGCGGTTCGCGCAGATCTTCTCACGCGGCGTCGGGGTGGAGACGACCGCGCTGTCCGGCTCCATCGACGTCCACATGATCACCCACGCGGAGGCCAAGAAGGGGCGACGGCCCAGCTCGCGGGCCGCGCTGACCCGCGAGCGCCGGATCACCGGCTGGGCGATGGCAGTGGCCGGGATGCCCGCGCTCACCGCGTTGCTCGCGCCGTTCCGCGACGACCTGGCGTTGCCGAGCGAGATCCTGCTGTTCCTCGTCATGGTCGTCGGGGTGGCGCTGGTCGGCGGCATGTGGCCGGCGATCACCGCGGCCATCGGCGGGTCGCTGCTGCTCAACTGGTTCTTCACGCCGCCGATCGGCGAGCTGACGATCGCCGACCCGGAGAACCTGCTCGCCCTGGCGGTGTTCGTCATGGTCGCCGCCGCGGTGAGCGCGATCGTCGACCTGGCTGCCCGCCGTACCAGGGAAGCGGCACGGGCAGGCGCGGACGCCGAGATCCTCTCCACGCTGGCCGGGCACGTCCTGCGCGGCGAGGCGGCGCTGCCGTCGTTGCTCGCGAGGATCAGGGAGACGTTCGGCCTGGTGTCGGTCACGCTCCTCGAACGCTCGGGGCCGCCGGGGCCCGACGACCAGTCGGAACCGGGCGCCTGGCGCATCCTCGGCACCTCCGGAGGACCGCCCTGCTCCTGCCCGGGGGCGGCGGACACCGACGTCGTCATCGACGAAACGCTGGTGTTGTGCGCCAGCGGACGCCTGCTCGACGCCGCCGACCGCCGCGTCCTGGAGGCCTTCGCCGCCGAGACCGCCGTCGCGCTGCGCCAGGAGCGGCTGCAGGAGGAGGCCGAGAAGGCGAGGCCGCTGGCCGAAGCGGACAAGATGCGCACCGCGTTGCTGGCCGCCGTCAGCCACGACCTGCGCACCCCGCTCGCCTCGGCCAAGGCGGCGGTGGAGTCGCTGCGCAACACCGAGATCGCCTGGAGCGCGTCCGACAGGGAAGAGCTGCTCGCCACCGCCGACGAGTCGCTCGTCAAGCTGAACCGGCTGGTGGACAACCTGCTCGACATGAGCAGGCTGCAGGCGGGCGTGCTCGGTCCGACGCTGCAGCCGATCGCGCTGGAGGAGATCGTGCCGCGCGCGATCGACGACCTCGGCCCGCTGCGCGACCGCGTGGAGGGGGACATCTCCGTCGAGCTGCCCGACGTGGTCGCCGACCCAGCGCTGCTGGAACGGGTGCTGGTGAACCTGATGTCCAACGCGATCCGCTACAGCCCTCCGTCGGAGAAGGTCCTCGTCACCGGAAGTCGGCACGGCGGCCGCGTGGAGATCAGGGTGATCGACCGCGGCCCAGGCATCCCGCCGGAGGCGCACGACCAGGTCTTCAAGCCGTTCCAGCGGCTCGGCGACCGCGACAACCACTCGGGGGTCGGCCTCGGCCTCGCCCTTTCCCGAGGGCTCGCCGAAGCGATGGGCGGCTCCCTCGTACCCGACGAAACACCAGGTGGAGGTCTCACCATGATCCTGACATTGCCCATCTCATGACGCGCATCCTCATCGTCGACGACGAGCCGCAGATCCTGCGCGCCCTGCGCATCAACCTGGCCGCGCGCCACTACGAGATCGCCGAGGCGACCAGTGGTGGGTCCGCGTTGCGCGAGGCCGCCGACTGGCACCCCGACCTGGTCATCCTCGACCTCGGCCTGCCCGACCTCGACGGCGTCGACGTCATCCACGGGCTGCGCGGCTGGACCACCATCCCGATCATCGTGCTGTCCGGCAGGGCGGGGAACCAGGACAAGGTGGACGCCCTGGACGCCGGGGCGGACGACTACGTCACCAAGCCGTTCGGCATCGACGAGCTGCTGGCCAGGATCCGCGCGGTCTCCCGGCGCACCGCCGCGCAGGAGGCGGAGCTGGCCAGCATCCAGATCGGCGACCACGTGATCGACCTGACCAACAAGACCGTCTCGGGCGGGGTACGGCTGACGCCGACCGAATGGCACCTGCTGGAGATCCTCCTGCGCAACCCCGGCAAGCTGGTGAGCCAGCGGCAGCTCCTCACCGAGGTGTGGGGGATCAAGTACACCAAGGAGACCCACTACCTGCGGCAGTACATGGCCCAGATCCGCCGCAAGCTCGAACGCGACCCGGCCCAGCCGGTCCACCTGATCACCGAACTCGGGATGGGGTACCGGTACAAGGCATGACGACGTGCTGCCCGCGCCGCTATCGCAATGGCTGCTCTGATCACGCGGCCTGTGCCGACCGGCGGTCCATCGTTCCCGCGGGGTCGATCACGATGCCGATGACGTCCAGATCGCTGGTCATTCCTCTGAGCGCCTGCTCGCTGAGCCGCACCCAGCGCTGGTCGGCGCCGAGCACCTTGGCCAGCCGCAACGCAGAGGTGAAGGCGACCGCCGTGCGCTTGCCGGAAGCGGTCCTGAACAGTCGCAGCGACGTGCCGACGGCACCCACGCGGACCGGGACGAAGTACATGATTCTCACGTCACGGACGCTAGACCGCCACGCGAAGGGTGAGCGCCATTCCTACGCGATCCAGACGGAGATCGCGGAAGTCCTGACGCCCCGTTGACGGTGGGCGTCTGGGCCGTGTAGGGATTCCGGCGATCGCCGTCAAGCATCCGTATGGGCGCGCGGAATCGCGGTTTTCCGGCGGGACTATGTGGCTGTAATCCCCATAGGAGGACTGATGTCCGTTGTTATGGCCCCTGCCGTGAAGGAGCCCCCAGATACCGGCGACAAGCACCGGCTCACCGTCGTCGGCGGGCTGGCCGCGCTCTCCCTGGACGCGATGGCCTCGGTGGCCTACGGCCCGGAGGCGATCGTGCTGGTCCTGGCGCTGGCCGGGGGAGCGGGGCTCGGGTTCACCATCCCGGTCACGCTGACCATCGCGGCGCTGCTGGCCGTACTCACCTTCTCCTACCGCCAGGTCATCGCCGCCTTCCCCGACGGCGGCGGCGCGTACGGCGTGGCCAGGACCTACCTGGGCCGCCGCGCGTCCCTCGTGGCCGGGGCGTCGCTGGTGGTCGACTACGTGCTCAACGTCGCCGTCTCCGTCGCCGCCGGAGTCGCCGCGCTCACGTCGGCCTTCCCCGGGCTGCTGCCGTACACCGTCTGGGTGTGCCTCGCGGTGCTGGCGCTGGTCACCGCGATCAACCTCAAGGGCATCGCGCACAGCGCCCGCGCCTTCGTCGCCCCCACCGCGATCTACGTGGGCGCGATCCTGCTCGTGATCATCGCGGGTCTGTTGCGCTCCGAGCCCGCGGTGATCACTGAGGCGCACCCGCTCATGATGCAGACCGTGGGCGTGTTGTTGCTGCTCAAGGCTTTCGCGAACGGCTGCGCCTCGCTGACCGGCGTCGAGGCGATCGCGAACGCGGTGCCCTCGTTCCGCAGGCCCCGGGTTCGTCGTGCGCAGCGCGCCGAGGTCGCGCTGGGCGGCCTGCTCGCGGTGATGCTGATCGGGATCGCGGCGCTGATCGAGAAGTTCGCGATCGCCCCGGTCGAGGGGGTGACCGTGCTGGCGCAGGTCACGCAGGCGGCGCTCGGCGACGGGTGGCTGTTCTACCTGGTGCAGTTCTCCACCGTGGTGCTGCTGGCGCTGGCCGCCAACACCTCCTTCGGCGGGCTGCCCGTGCTGGCCGAGCTGCTGGCCAAGGACAACAACCTGCCGCATTTCTTCGCGCTGCGGGCCGACAGGCACGTGCACAGGTACGGCATAGCCTTCCTGGCCGTCACCTCCGCCGGGCTGCTGGTCGTCTCCGGCGGCGACATGAACCTTCTTGTCCCGCTGTTCGCGATCGGGGTGTTCGTCGGCTTCACCCTGTCCCAGGCCGGGATGGTCAAGCACTGGGTGCTGGACCGGCCCAGCGGGTGGCGGTGGCGGGCGGCGCTGAACGGGTTCGGCGCGCTGCTCACCTTCGTCGCCGCGATCGTGGTCACCGTCTCCAAGTTCACCGAGGGCGGCTGGCTGATCGTGGTGACGCTGCCGCTGATGGTGGCGGGGATGGAGTGGGTGAACCGCTCCTACACCCGCATCGGGCAACGGCTGGAGCTCGGCCGGACCCCGGTGCCGCCCCGGCCGCGCAGGTCGCTGGTCGTGGTGCCGGTGCACGCGGTCAGCCGGTTGTCGTGCGAAGCCCTGGCCGCGGCCCTGTCGCTGGGCGATCGCGTGGTCGCCGTGCACGTCACCCACCCCGAGGACCCGCCCTTCTTCGTGGACGACTGGGAGCGCTGGCACCCCGACGTGGAACTCGTCCAGCTGTTTGACGCTCACCGCCGTCTCGACCAGCCGCTCATCGACTACCTGGGCCGGGTGCCCGAGGCGCACGTGTTCGTGCTGATCGCCGAGGTCGAACCGGCCCACGCCTGGGAACGCCTGCTGCAGAACCAGCGCGGCGCGGTGCTGGCCAGGGCGCTGCGCCGCCGTACCGACACCGTGGTCTGCCGGATGAGGTTCCGCGTATGAGACCCCTGTCACGCCTCCTGGCGGTGGTGGCGGTCGGTTGCGCCGTCTCCCTGGCCGCCTACGCCGCCCTCTCCATCGGGCCGCCACACCGCGAGGTCACCGCGCAGGTCCGCCCCGACCACCAGCGCGACGTGCCCAAGGGGATGATCGCCGACGTGACGTGGACGGACGGGAACGGCGAGCGGCACACGGCCGAGCGGCGGCCGCCCCGTCTCCCTGGCCCGGGACGACGTCGCCGGTGACGTGCTCCTGCCGGGGTGCGGCAGCGAGACGTCCTGCCGGAGCTGAAGGGCCAGCCGGACCGTAACACTCCTGGGTTGGGCTCGCCGTGCCTTACAGCCGGCCGGTTCCGGTTGGAAGAGGGTTGTAAGGGGCCTGTCAGCGCTGCCGGACATCGTGGAGAGCGGTCAGAGACCGCCCGGCCGTACTAACACACCACATGGAGACGGAGATCAACCATGTCCAAAACTCTGCGCACCGCAGCCTGCCTGCTCGCCGCCGCAGTCGCCGTAACCGCCGGCACCTCAGCGGCGGCCGCCGATGACCGGACCGACAACCACGCGGGCCTCCAACGAGTGCTGGAACAAGCTGTCACCCAGGAACGTATGCCCGGCATCATCGCCGAGGTCCGGAACGGCGGCGAGAAGTGGTTCAGCACCGAGGGCGTGGCCGACACCAAGACCGAACGCAAGCGCCGCCAGCAGGACCGCTTCCGCGTGGGCAGCGTCACCAAGTCCTTCACCGGGACGGTGGTGCTGCAGCTGGTGGGCGAGGGCAAGCTGAGCCTGGACGACACCGTGGAGAAGTGGCTGCCCGGCGTCGTGAGCGGCAACGGCTACGACCCCGCCAAGATCACCATCAGGATGCTGCTCAACCAGAACAGCGGCCTGTTCCCGTACACCTCCGACAAGACCATGGCGACCAGGTACTTCACCCGCGCCTTCCCCGAACACCGCTTCGACGCCTACCGCCCGGCCGACCTGGTGAAGTTCGCCGTAGCCAACCCGCCCACCTCCGCTCCGGGGGTCGCATGGATGTACTCCAACACCAACTACACGGTCGCCGGACTGATCATCGAGAAGGTCACCGGCAACAGCCTCGCCCAGGAAGTCGAACGGCGCATCATCCGCCCGCTCCGCCTGACCGCCACCTACATCCCGGGCAATGACACCAGGATCCGCGGCCCGCACGCCCAGAACTACTCCACCCGCTACGCGGTGGCCGACCCCAACCCCGACGCCCCGATCATCAACTCCACCGACATGAACGTCTCCTGGGGCTACGGGGCGGGCAACATGGTCTCCACCACCGGCGACCTGCAGACCTTCTACAAGGCGCTGCTCGGCGGCAAGCTGCTGCCGCCCTCGGTGCAGCAGGAGATGTACAAGACGGTCTCCACCAAGGCCGTGCCGTGGATCGAGAACACCGACTACGGACTCGGCATCTTCTCCCAGACGTTGTCGTGCGGCGTGGTGGCCTGGGGCAACGGCGGCTTCATCCACGGCTCCTGGACCTACGCGATGGGCAGCAAGGACGGCAGGCACATGGTCGTCACCAACGTCAACGGCGACTGGGGCGACCCGGTCAAGAACATCTTCACCAAGGAACTCGAAGCGGAGATGTGCCCGCCCAGCTCCAAGTAGCCGCGCCACCGTGCCGCCCCGGCCGGGGCGGCACAGGTGCGCATCCATCAGCAGGGGTGCGCGTCAGTCCGTCTCGGCCGGCAGGGTCGGGTAGTCGGTGATCGGGTAGATGCCGACCGCGAAGCCGTACGTCGTGTCCCCGGACCGGGGGACGCGGTCGAACTCCTGCACCAGGTCCTTGATCCGGAGCCAGAACTCCGCGGCCTCCTGCTCCGAGAGGCGAGCGTGCCGGATGAAGGCCCACAGTTGGTGAGCCTGATAGGCCCCGGCGGACTCCCTGGCCGCGACCTCGAAGTCGTTGAAGTCGAGCGGGAGCGGATCGCTGCCAGCAGACTGGCCGGAGCCGACGTAGAACATGCGTGCCGTACGGCCGTAGAAACGCTCGTCGATCGCCCGCACCCGCCGGGTCCGCACCACGCGCAGCAGCCCGGCTTCGACCAGGACGTTGACATGGTGCGCGACGGTGCCTTTGGGGCGTTTGACCGCTGCGGCCAGCTCCGTCACCGTCGCGGCCCGCTCGTGCAGGAGGCCCAGAATCGTGTTCCGCAGCGGATCGCCGAGGGCCCGTACCTGCGCCGGCTCGGTGAGCACGATCGTGTCGACGAGCTCGTAGTCCGGAGTAGGGGGTGTGGTCGACATAGTCCGATTAGTCTATCATCTCCAATCGTTCGGGATTTCCGATTCATTGGGGAGTGTCAGCTCATGGCTGAGGTCTTGTTGTTTCACCATGCCCAGGGACAGACGGCCGGGTTCCTCGGCTTCGCCGCGGAACTGCGTCGGGCGGGGCACCTCGTGCACACCCCCGACCTGTACGCGGGACGGACGTTCACGAGCCTGGACGACGGCCTGGCCCACGCGAGGACGATCGGCTTCGACAACCTGCTGGAGTACGGCGTGCGCGCCGCAGACACGCTGCCCGGCGACCTGGTGTACGCCGGATTCTCGCTCGGCGTCATGCCGGCGCAGAAGCTGGCGCAGACCCGCCCTGGCGCGCGTGGCGCGCTGTTCTTCGAGTCCTGCCTGCCCGCCTCGGAGTTCGGGGACTCATGGCCGGAAGAGCTGCCCGTCCAGGTCCACGGCATGGACGCCGACCCGTTCTTCACCGATGGAGGCGACCTCGACGCCGCCCGCGAGCTCCTCGTCTCGGCGAAGCACGGCGAGCTGTTCCTCTACCCCGGCAGCCGGCACCTCTTCGCCGACAGCAGCCTGCCCTCGTACGACGCCGACGCTGCAGGGCTGCTCACCCGCCGCACCCTCGACTTCCTCGCCACGTGGAGCTGAGTCGGCCACACACCCACCCAGGCTCCCGCCGTCCGAGGAGGAAGCCGGAGAGCGCGCAGAGGTCACTACTTCCGCTCCTTGGCGGCGCGGGTTAGCCTGAACTGACTGCAGAACGGATTGAGTCAGTCGGTCAGGTGGTGCTGGTCGTGTCCCAGGACAAGGCGTCTCGCATCCTCGACGCCGCCGAGGCGCTGCTGCTCGCGTACGGCTATCGCAAGGTCACCGTCGACGAGGTCGCGAGCCGGGCAGGAGTCGGCAAGGGAACCCTGTATCTCTACTGGCCGAGCAAACGGGAACTGTTCGCCGCCGTGCTCGCCCGCGACACGGCCCGCCTCGTAGCCGCGCAGCTCGCCGCCCTGAGCCGCGATCCGGCCGAGGTCCGGCTGCATCGGGCGATCCGCCGGTCGTTCCTGCTGACCATGCGTAACCCGGTGTCCAAGGCGCTGGCCACCGGGGACCACGCCATGCTCGGCGAGGTCCTGGCGGGGAACGATGCCGGGTCGCACTACCTGGTCGGCAAGCTCGAGACGACGGCACGCTACCTGGCGATCCTGTGGAGGCACGGCCTCCTGGCCGACGACCCCGCCGACCCGGCCCTGTTCTACCGGCTGTCCGCCGCGGTCATGGGCTCCTACCTGCTCGAAGCCGGGCTGCCACCGGGCGTGGACCTGGACCTGGAGACCAGGGCGGACGCTCTGGCGACCACGCTGCGCCGGGCCTTCGAGCCCACCGCCGAGCCGTCGCAGGCCACGCTGCGGGCCGCGGCGGACGAACTCACCGATCTTCACCAGCAGTGGCTGGCCGACCCCTCCATCCCCGGAGCCTGAGGAGCGCCGACATGACGGGCGTCAAGGTACACCTGGACAAGGCGATGGGCACATCGCTGATCATGCTGTACGGCCTGGCCCACGACGCACGCACCACCCCCTCCCTCCTCGGAGACACGGTCGCCGCGCAGGCCCTGGACAAGGTCGACTACGACTTCGCGCGGCTCAAGCTCTCACCCCAGCTCACCGCGCTCGCCGTCACCACCCGCGCCAAGCACTTCGACGACTGGACCGCACAGTTCCTGGCCGCGCACGAACAGGCCACCGTCGTGAACCTGGCCGCGGGTCTGGACTCACGCGTCTGGCGGGTCGCGCCGGGACCCGGCGTGACCTGGTATGACGTCGACTACCCCGACGTGGTCGACGTCCGCAGCAAGATCTTTCCTCAGCGTGACGACGCCTACCGGCTGATCGGCTCGTCGGTGACCGCGCCGCAGTGGCTGCAGCAGATCCGGCCCGACCTGCCCACCCTGGTCATCGCGCAGGGGCTGACCATGTACCTCCAGCCGGAGGACGGGCAGGCGCTGTTCCGCCGCATCACCGAGCATTTCGCCCGCGGGGTCGTCATCCTCGACACCCACAACTCCTACGCCCTGCGCAGGCAGAACAAGCTGGTGCACCGTCATTTCGGCGCCACCATGCACTGGGCCATCAACGGCCCAGGCGACGTGGAGCGCGCCGTACCGCGACTGCACTGCACCGACACGGTCAGCGGCCTCGCCCTGCAGGGCCACGCTCCCGGCCTGCCCCTGGCGTACAAGATCCTCATCAACCTGTGCCGCCACGTCCCCGTCCTCCGCGACGCGGGCCTGTACCTCCGCTACGAATTCGGCCCCTGACGCCCGCACGTCCGCTCCACTATTTGGTGTTGCTAAGTACCGGTAGTCGGTGTTACTTTGTACCGGTAGCAAGCATCACTGAGTAGCTGAAGGGGGGTGTTCCATGGGCAAGCAGGTGACGGAGATGCTCAAGGGAACCCTGGAGGGCATCGTCCTCGCGATTCTGTCCGGCCAGCCCGCCTACGGCTATGAGATCACCGCATGGCTGAGGGACCAGGGCTTCACCGAGATCGCCGAGGGCACCATCTACGCCCTGCTCGTCAGGATCGAGCAGCGCGGCTTCGTCGACGTCGAGAAGGTGCCGTCGGAGAAGGGGCCGCCGCGCAAGGTGTACTCCCTGAACGCCCAGGGACGCGCGCACCTGGAGGAGTTCTGGCGGACCTGGAGCTTCCTGGCAGAACGCCTGGAGCAGCTCCGCGAAGGAGGCAAGTAGTCATGACCGATGAGAAGAGCGGCTTCCGGCAGTACGTCGAGATCGTCACCGGGTCGCTGGAAGACAAGAAGCGCTGGCGGCAGTACAAGGCGCGGATCAAGGCGCTTCCCCCGGACTACCGCGCGGCGGTCGAGGCGCTGGAGCGGTATCTGAACCATCTCGGGTCGGTCGACGGCAGTCCGGAGATGTGGGATGACCTGGCCGACCTGTTCGAGCGGGCAGCGGCGGACAGAACCCCGATCCGCGACATCTTCGGAGAGGACCCCATGGAGTTCGTGGAGGCGTTCGTGGCCAACTACCCGCTCGGGCAGTGGATCAAGCGAGAGCGCAACCGGTTCACCAGCGCCATCAAGCGCGCTGCCGGAGAAGGAGAGGTTTTGGAGTGAAGACACACGCCTGGACCGGCATGCTGCCGGTCGACGACACGGCGCTGGCCGTCACCGACACCGGCGGTACCGGGATCCCCATCCTGTACCTCAACGGCCACACCGCCACCCAGGGGTACTGGCGGCGGGTCATCGCCGAGCTGGGGCCGAGCTGGCGGCACATCACCTATGACATGCGGGCCCGCGGCAGGTCGAAGCGTTCCGCGGACTACTCGTTCGAGACGAACGTCGCGGACATCGACGCCGTCCTCGCGGCCCGGGGAGTGGAACGGGCGCTGGTGGTGGGCTGGTCCTACGGGGCGTTCGCCGCTGCCTACTGGGCGAGCCGCAATCCCGGCAGGACCTTCGGCGCGATCCTGGTCGAGGGGGCGCAGCCGTACGACTGGCTGGACGCCGCCATCGAGGCGCGGATCAGGAAACTGTTCAAGCGGTTGAGCTGGTTGTTGCCGCTGCTGCGGCCGACGGGGCTGACGCCGCGGATGAGCGCCGCGCAGATCGCCGAGAGCAACATCGAGGTGGGCAGGATCGCCCGGGTGAGCGTGCTGGGCCCGGTCATGGACAGCATCACCGTTCCGACCCGGTATGTGGTCGCGTCGGGGGCGTCCCTGGGCAGCAAGGGGGACGAGCAGGAACGCATCCGCGCCAGCCTCACCAAGCTCGTCGAACGCAACCCGAACATCAAGATCAGTGCGAAGGTCCCCAGCAACCACGGTTCGATCCTGAAGAAGGACTTCCGCGCCGTCGCGGACGCCGTACGCGAGGTCGCCGGCCTCGACCGCACCAAGCACTGAAACCACGCACGTCGGCGGATGTCCATTCCCGCGGTGCCATTCACACGAACCATCGATGAGAACGGACTTGTGTATGACAGTCCATCAGTTCAGCGCGCCCGCGATCCGCGTGCAAGGCCTGAAAAAGTCCTACAAAGACCTGAATGTCCTGCGTGGCGTGGACTTCGACGTGGCGCGCGGCAGCATCTTCGCCCTCCTCGGCTCCAACGGCGCGGGCAAGACGACCGTGGTGAAGGTCCTCGCCACGCTGCTCAAAGCCGACGCGGGTACGGCGGGCGTCAACGGATTCGACGTCGCCACCCAACCCCGGGACGTGCGCGAGTCCATCAGCCTGACCGGGCAGTTCGCCGCCGTCGACGAGATCCTCAGCGGCCGGGAGAACCTCGTCCTGGTCGCCAAGCTGCGCCACCTCAAACGCTCCGGCCAGATCGCCGACGACCTGCTCAGGCGGTTCTCGCTGACGGAGGCGGGCGGTCGGAAGGCGTCGACGTACTCCGGCGGCATGCGCCGCCGCCTGGACATCGCGATGAGCCTGGTCGGCGACCCGCCGGTCATCTTCCTCGACGAGCCGACCACCGGCCTCGACCCCCAGGCGCGCCTGGAGGTGTGGCAGACCGTCAAGGACCTCGCCGAGCGCGGCACGACCGTCCTGCTCACCACGCAATACCTGGACGAGGCGGAACAGCTCGCCGACCGGATCGCGATCCTGCACGAGGGCCGGATCCTCGTGAACGGCACGCTGGCCGAACTCAAGCAACTCCTCCCGCCCGCCAAGGTCGAATACATCGAGAAGCAGCCGACCCTCGAGGACGTCTTCCTGTCCCTCGTCGGCGCCGAGTAAGGACCCCCCATGACCGACACCATCGTCCTGCTGGGGCGCTCCCTGCGCCACATCACCCGCAGCGTGGACACCATCGTCACCACCGCGATCATGCCGATCGCGATGATGCTCCTGTTCGTCTACGTCTTCGGCGGCGCGATCAACACCGGGTCTGACTCGTACGTGAACTACCTGCTGCCCGGCATCCTGCTCATCACGGTCGCCTCGGGCGTCGCCTACACCGCGTTCCGGCTGTTCACCGACATCAAGAGCGGCATCTTCGAACGTTTCCAGTCCATGCCGATCGCCCGCTCGTCCGTCCTGTGGGCGCACGTGCTGACCTCGCTGATCGCCAACCTGATCTCCCTCGTGGTCGTCGTGCTGGTCGCCCTGCTCATGGGGTTCCGCTCAGGGGCGGGCCCGCTGGCGTGGCTGTCGGTCGCCGGAATCCTGGTCCT
Source organism: Nonomuraea sp. NPDC050556 (assembly GCF_044457355.1). Lineage (NCBI taxonomy): Bacteria > Bacillati > Actinomycetota > Actinomycetes > Streptosporangiales > Streptosporangiaceae > Nonomuraea > Nonomuraea sp. NPDC050556. The sequence goes on from NZ_JBITGU010000001.1 coordinate 892,147, forward strand.
CTTCACCCTGGCCCTGACCTGGCTGGCCGTCATCCCCGGACTGACCGCCAAGACGCCCGACGGCGCCAGCGCGTTCTCCTTCCCGCTCATCTTCCTGCCCTTCCTCAGCTCGGCCTTCGTGCCCACCGCGACCATGCCGGGCCCGGTGCGCTTCTTCGCCGAGCACCAGCCGGTGACCTCCATCGTCAACGCCGTCCGCGCCCTGTTCACCGAGCACCCGGTCGGCACCGACATCTGGATCGCGCTCGGCTGGTGCGCCGGTCTCCTGCTCGTCGCGTACGGCTTCGCCATGAACACCTACCGCCGCAAGATCTCCTAGGAGTGCGAGATGTCCATCACCCTTTCCGAGCAGGACAAGACCACCCTGCGCACCGCCGCCTACGGCGCCGTCAGCTTGATGGTCGCCGCCGACGCCACCGGCAGACCCCACCGCGCAGCCGTTGACGGTTCCCTCGCCCTCGGCACCGGGACCGGCCTGGTCGGACACGTCCTCGCCACCTACCCCAAGGGCGTGAAGCTGAGCGGCAAGACGGTCGCGGAGCTCGCCGACCTCGTCCTGCCCGCCCTGGCGGCGGCCATGAACGTGCTCAAGAAGCACGCCCCGGCCGAGGCCGACAACTTCCGCGACACCGTCGTCGTCGCCGTCGAAGCCGCCGCCCGCACCCACCAGGGCCAGCCCAAGCCGACCCTGACGAACATGATCCGCAAGATCACCGCCGCCCTCACCTGAAGGAGATCATGATGGAAAACACCGATAGTCCGTCCCGCCGCTCGGTCCTCGGAGCGTTGGGCGCCGTCCCGCTGGCCGCCGGGGGTCTGGTGGCCGCGGCGGGAAGCGCCGAGGCGAGAGGGACCTCCTTCTCCAAGACGGGGATGCGCAGGGTGCGCGACGTACTGGCGCGGCACGTCGAGTCCGGGAGGATCCCCGGGCTGGTGGCCCTGGTCGGCCAGGGCGACAGGACGTACGTCGAGGCGATGGGGACGATGCGCGCCGAAGGCGGCGCCCCGATGCGCCGGGACACGATCTTCCGCATGGCCTCCACGACCAAGCCGGTCGCGATGGCGGCGGCGATGGTCCTGCTGGACGAGTGCCTGATGCGGCTGGACGACCCGGTGCAGCAGTGGCTGCCCGAGCTCGCCGACCGGCAGGTGCTGAAGCGGCCGGACAGCCAGCTGAACGACACCGTCCCCGCGCAGCGGCCGATCACCGTACGGGACCTGATGACCTCCACGTTCGGCCTCGGCATCGACCCGACCGTGCTGACCTTTCCGATCACCGCCGCCATCTTCGAGCGAGGGCTCTACCCCCAGGAAGGGGTCCCCACCCTGGCGCCGGACGAGTGGATGCGCCGCCTCGGCACGCTGCCGCTGATCTACCAGCCAGGCGAGCACTGGCAGTACAACATCGGCAACGACGTCCTCGGCGTGCTGGTCGCCAGGGTCGCGGGCAAGCCGTTCGAGACGTTCCTGCGCGAGCGCGTCTTCGAACCGCTGGGCATGAAGGACACCGGCTTCCACGTGCCCGCCGAGAAGATCGACAGACTCCCACCCCTGTACGCTCCCGACCCGCGGACCGGCAAGCTCGTCGTGTGGGACGAGGCCGTGGGCGGCCGTGTCAGCAAGCCTCCTGCGTTCCCGTCGGGAGGCGGCGGGCTGGTCTCCACCGTCGACGACTACCACGCCTACTTCCGGATGCTGCTCAACGGCGGGATGCACGGGAACCGGCGCGTCCTGTCGCGGCCCGCCGTACAGATGATGACGACCAACCGCATGTCACCTGAGGAGACCACGCTCAGGACCGCCCTGGCCAAGAAGTTCGTGCACATGTCGTTCGGCCAGGGGCAACACGGCGGCTGGGGCTTCGGGATGGCGGTGCGCACGTACCAGGCCGACTACGCCTCGATCGGGCAGTTCGGCTGGGACGGCGGAGCCGGGACCACGACGTACGCAGACCCGGACAAGCAGCTCGTCGGCATCCTGCTCACGCAGGTCGGGACGACCAACCCGGACTCCACGCGAGCCATCCTGGACTTCTGGTCCACGCTGTACCAGTCGATCGACTGATCCCCCTCCGGCGTCAAGAACGCATCAATACGCGCGGTGATGGTGTACAGGAGTCGTATCGAACGGCCCTTTCCCCTGATGTTCGCGGTTTGCTGGAAGCATGCGCAGGTCGTGGGAGTTGCAGGTCACAGGTGGTTTCGCGGTAGCTGTTGGCGCTTGTGCGCTGATCGCGCTCGCGCCGCCTGGGGAGTGGCGTCCGTACGCCATGGCGGTCGTTGTCGCCGGATATGCGCTGTGGACACGGAGCCCGCTCGCCGGGCTGGCGACCGGCTTCATGGCGTGGTTCTTCACCACCGGATTCCTGGTCAACGCGCTGGGCGAGCTGAGCTTCGCGGAACCCGATGTGGTCAGGCTGCTCGTGTTCCTCGCGGCTGGATCGTGCGCTCTGCTGCATGGCCGGGTCCCTCAGGGGGCGAGGGGCAGGCCGAGGTTCAGGTTGCCGATGCCGTTGAGGTTGCCGAGTGACTCTCCGACGGTGATGCCGTCGGCGGGGTCGCGGCCGGGCGGGTAGGCGGCGGCGCGGTTGACGTTGTCGCTGAGCACCCAGGTGGTGTGGCCGTCCCGGGTGATGGCGGTGAAGGACCGCTCCCGGCCGATCACGTCGCTCTTGAGGTCGTGCGCGCCGACGTAACTGCCGTCGTCTTCGGTGATGAAGCTGCCTTTGTAGGTGTCGCCGATCTCGTAGCAGCGCTGCTCGGCTGAGGAGGCGGGGGTGAAGATGTAATAGTCGCGCTTGACCTTCTGGTCCACGAAGGAGCGGGTGTAGGTCCGCGCGCCGCTCGCGACCAGTCCCAGACCCGGGCGTACGCCCAGCGGTTGGCAGGCGGCGGCCAAATCCGGCGGCATGCTGACCGGCCGGACCGTTGTCCGTACCCAGATGATGGTGCCCGCGCTGTCGGTCAGCTGGGTGAAGGTCGCCTCCTCGCCCTGCTCGGCCTGGCTCCAGGTCGCGCCCGGTTGCTCGGGCGGCTGCTTCAGGTCGGCTTCCAGCGGCGGGTGCTGGAAGCGACTGGTCTGGATCTCGCCGATCCGGAAGCAGTAGGAGCGTCCGGTGAAGCCGAAGCGGACATTGCCCGGCAGATTGCCGAGCAGGGTGAAGGAGCCGCCCTCGGCCGGGCGGTAGTAGGCGGTGCCCTCGTACACCAATCCCAGCCCGTCGCCGGGACCGAACGCCCGGCACCCCTCGGCTCGCGGCTCGCCGTCGGCCGCCGCCGCCAGGGGCTGGAACAGCAGGATGAGGCTCAAAGCGCCTCCAGCAACCGTGGCGCGTAGCCTGAGTGTCATCACTACCCCCTGGATAACTGTCAGTGATCATCGGTCACTGTACGGTGACGAGTAAGCGTGACGGCGCTCCCACGCGTGTAAAGGGTGTGGAGCAACTGGAATTCGAGGAGTTCTACCGGACCAGCCGGGACGCGTGCCTGCGCGCCGTACTCGTCGGCACCGGAGACCCGACGCTGGCCGAGGACCTGGTAGCCGAGGCCTACGCCCAGGCGTGGGGCGCCTGGCGCAAGGTGCGGGCGCATCCCGCGCCGCGGGCCTGGATCGTGCGCACCGCGTTCAACACCCGCGTCTCCTGGTGGCGCAGACGCCGCCGCGAGGTCGCCCTGGCAGGCCATGACGCCGCGGCACACCAGCCAGCCCAGGGCGTCGACCCCGCGCTGCTGGCGGCGGTCCGGCGTCTGCCCAGGCGGCAGCGGGAGGTGGTGGCGCTGCGGGTCTTCCTCGATCTGGACACCGAGGCCACCGCCAGGACGCTCGGAATCGCTCCAGGCACCGTCACCGCACACCTGGCACGGGCCGTCGCCACCCTGCGCGCCGACCTGGCCACCGCCATCACCCAGGAGGGCCCAGCGTGAACGACGTCTTCGACACGATGAAGGAGTCCATGGAGGGCGTGCACATGCACACCCCCGTCGAGCGGATCGTCGCAGCGGGACGGGCGCGCCGCCGCTACAAGATCACAGCGATCGTGGCGGCGACCGCCGTGACCGGTGGTCTGGCGCTCGTCCTGGCGACCGGCGGCCCGCAGGTCAACGCGCCTCCAGCGGGCGTGCACGTCCAGCTCGCCGCGTTCTCCGTCGACAGCAATCCCGACGGTACGGTCACCGTCAAGCTCACCAAGGAGCAGACCCTCGACCCGAAGACCCTGCAGAACGCCCTGGCCCAGGCGGGCATCCCGGCCGACATCCGGGTCAACGAGTTCTGCAGCTCGCCGGTCGACGTGCCGGGCTTCGAGAAGGTCATGTCCGACACCAAGGATGAGAACGGCCGGATCGTGATGACCATCGACCCGGCGGCCATGCCCGAGGGCACGACGTTCATCGGAGGGATCAGGACACCCGACTACAAGCCGGACGACCCCAGCAAGCTGGGCGCGACCTTCGGCCTGGCCCGCAACGGCGACACCCTCGAGTGCAGCACCGAGCTCCCCAGATAGAAACGGCGCTCGCGGCGGGCGATGCTGGCCACGAGCGCCTGGCGTTTCTCAAGAATCACTCCAACCCGGTTTTCTCTGTGAGCGTTAACATCTAGGCTGTCGGCGGCGCACCCTCCAGGCGGAGAGCTGAGGTGGTGATGGTGGCGAAGCCCCCAAGACGCGAACCGCACAGCCCGCCCGGATGAAACTTTCACGGCTCCGAGTCGAATCGGTTCGGGCATTCCACGAAACGTCGAAGAGATGAGAACAGAAATGACAGCGGACGGATTGTTACGCCGCATCAACACCAAGATCGCGCACCCCGCCCGGATCTACGACTACCTGCTGGGCGGCAAGGACAACTACGCGGCCGACCGGGAGGCGGCCGAGCAGCTCGTGAAGGTCTCGCCCGGCACGCGCGAAGGTGTTCAGGCCCACCGCGCCTTCCTCCGCCGCGCCGTGCACCACCTCGCCGCCGAGGCCGGGATCGACCAGTTCCTCGACATCGGCACGGGCATCCCCACCCAGGGCAACACCCACGAGATCGCGCAGCAGGTCAACCCCGACGCCCGGGTGGTCTACGTGGACAACGATCCGATCGTCCTGGTGCACGGCCGCGCCCTCCTGAGCGGCAGCCCGACGGGCATGACGACGGTGATCGAGGCAGACCTCCGGCAGCCGGACACGATCCTCCTCGACCCCGAGGTTCGGAAGGTGATCGACTTCGACCGGCCCGTGGCCATCGTCATGGCCGGCGTCCTGCACTTCGTCTCCGACGAGGAGGGGTGCTACGGGTTGGTGGAGCAGTTCAAGGCGGCGGTCCCGGCGGGCAGCCACCTGCTGCTGTCGCACATCACGCTCGACTTCGCCCCCCAGGTGAGCAAGGAGGAGTTCACCAAGCCCTACGACAGGAGCAGCGCGCCCATGGTGCCCAGGACGCACGCCGAGGTGGAGCGGTTCTACGAGGGGTGGCGGCTGGTCGAGCCCGGTGTCGTCGAGGTGGTGCACTGGCGGCCGGAGGACGAGGGGCAGGGCGCGATCCCGGGCGGTGGTCATGCCTGGGCGTACGGTGGCCTCGCCGTCAAGCCCTGACCAGGCCGGATGTGCGGGACGCCAATGGCGAGGGCGTCCCGCACAAGGCGGGGAGGGTCCAAAGGTGTTAACGCTAACATTCGGTGTCGAATCCAGTGGCCTTTCCGTCGGAGGCTGGGTGGTGGTGTTGCAGCGGAGCTAATACGACGCGGGGAGCTCCGTCAAGGGCCCCCTTCTGATCTGCGGCGTCGAATCGATTCGCTGAGAGTCTTGACATGTTACGTCGAGGTTTCCACACTGAGTCGCGAAAGGTGACCTCCTCCGGCCGGTGTGGGTGGTGAGCGGCGGGAGCGTGTGCTTCCGGCTTCCTCATCGATTCGACTGCGGGCTTCCGTCATGCCCGCGCCAGGAGGAGAACGATGTCCCTTGCCCGATGGCTCGCGGCACTGGCGACCGTACTGATCTGGACCACCCCCGCGTCGGCCGCCACAGCCGCACCGCTGGTGAGCGCCGCCTCCGGGCGCTGCCTGGACGTGCGGGGCAACGTCGACGCCCTGGGCACGACGCTGCAGATCTGGGACTGCACCGGCGCGGCCAACCAGGCGTTCGAGTTCACCGCCGCAGGTGAGCTGCGCACGTTCGGCGGCACGCGCTGCGTGGACGCCTACGGCAACCAGACCTCGCCAGGGACCCAGGTGGTCATCTGGGCGTGCAACGGCCAGGCCAACCAGAAGTGGCGGCAGAACCCCGACGGCTCCATCACCGGCACGCAGTCCGGCCTGTGCCTGGACGTCAACCACGCCGGAACGGCCAACGGCAGCGCCGTCATCCTGTGGACCTGCCACGGGCAGCCCAACCAGAAGTGGAGCACGACCACCACGCCTCCGCCCGGAGGACGCCCCTGCGACATCTACGCCTCGGGTGGCACGCCGTGCGTGGCAGCGCACAGCACGGTCCGCGCGCTCTACAGCTCCTACAGCGGCAACCTGTACCAGGTCAGGCGCTCCTCCGACAGCACGACCAGGAACGTCGCCGTCCTGGCGGCGGGCGGCCCAGCCAACGCCGCGACCCAGGACGCGTTCTGCGCCGGCACCTCCTGCGTCGTCACCGTCGTCTACGACCAGTCGGGGCGGGGGAACGACCTGTGGTACCAGGGATCGGGCGTGGTCCCGGGCTCACCCCAGAGCAAGCCCGCGACCGCGACGTCCGAGTCGCTGACGGTCGGCGGCGCCAAGGCCTACTCGCTGTACATCAACCCGGGCAACAGCTACTGGCGGGACGGTCACCTGACGGGCGTGCCGACCGGCTCGGCGCCCGAGGGCATGTACATGGTGACCAGCGGCACCCACGTCAACAGCGGCTGCTGCTTCGACTACGGCAACAGCGAGACGACACGCAAGGCCGACGCCGCCGGGGCGATGGACGCGATCAACTTCAGCAGGCAGTGCTGGTTCGGCGGCTGCTCGGGAACCGGCCCCTGGGTCCAGGCGGACCTGGAGTGGGGGCTGTTCCCCGGGGGCAGCCAGGCGTGGAACCCGAACCAGCGGCCGTTCACCGGCAGGTTCGTCACCGCGACGCTCAAGAACAACGGGACGTCCCGCTTCGCGATCAAGGGCAGCGACGCGCAGTCCGGCGGCCTGTACACCCTCTACGACGGCTCCCTTCCGCCGGGATACAGCCCGATGAGGAAGCAGGGCGCCATCGTCCTGGGCAGCGGCGGCGACTGCTGCAAGCCGGACGGCGGCGCCAACCTCAGCGCGGGGACCTTCTACGAGGGCGCCATGGTCGCGGGCTACCCGTCCGACGCGACAGAGAACGCGGTGCAGGCCGACATCGTCTCAGCGGGCTACCGCTGACCCCACGTTAGGAGTGCTCCCAATGAGATGGAAAGCCGCCCTCGCGGCCGCCGTACTCGTCCTGACGTTCGCCACGCCTGCCCAGGCGGCGGACCAGTCCATCAGCGTCGACTTCTCCGCGGGCGGAGGGGCGCCGGCCTACCGGGCCTCCGGGTGGATCTACGGGATGACCGAGAACGCCTCAGGCCCGCCCGACCACTTTCTCACCGATGTGAAGTTCCGCTCCATGCGCGCCGGAGGGGCCCAGCTCGACAGCCCAGGCGGCTGGGTGTCGGGCAAGTACGACAGAAGGTGGAACGCCACCCGCGCCCAGCTGCTGCGTACCCGGTCACTGGGCGGGGAGTTCGTCCTGCTCGTCCACGACCTGTGGGGTGCGGACGGCTATCCCATCACCCGCTTCCCCGGCGACAACGGCAACTGGACCGACTGGGACGCCTTCCTGACCCGCGTGATCAACGACGTCCGGGCGACGGGCGCTCCTGTCCAGTGGGACCTGTGGAACGAGCCCAACATCACCATCTTCTGGAACCGCCCGATCTCCCAGTACCTCGAGCTGTGGAAGCGCACCTACCAGCGCGTCCGCGCCGCCTTCCCCTCCCAGCTGATCGTCGGCCCCAGTTGCGCCTGCACGCCGTCCACCGGCGGGTTCTGGACCCAGTTCCTCGACTACGCCAAAGCCAACAACGTGGTCCCGGACATCGTGAGCTGGCACTCCCTGCCCGGCGATCCCGTCGCCAACGTCGCCACCGCCAACAGCACCCTCGACTCCCGCGGCATCCCGCACCCGCGCCCGTACCAGATCAACGAGTACGGCGCGGCCGGCGAGCAGAACCCCGGCGACGGCGCCTGGTACATCGCCCGCCTGGAAAGGGCAGGAGCCGACGGCCTGCGCGCCAACTGGGCGGGCGGCGGGAACCTGCACAACGACCTCGCCAACCTGCTCGTCCGCGACGCGGCCGGTCAGTACCAGCCGAAGGGCGAGTGGTGGGCCTACCGCTTCTACGGCTCGCAGACCGGCCAGATCGTGTCCGTCACGCCCAGCGCCGCGTACGACGCTTTCGCCACCAAGGCGACGGGGAACGCCAAGGTCCTGGTCGGCGGCGGTTCCACGACCGGCAACATCGCCGTCGGCCTGCGGCGGCTGGACACCGTGAGCGGCATCGTGCAGAACAACCAGGTGCGAGTCGTCGCCGAGCGCATCCCCTACAACGGCGGCGGCGCCGTCCAGGGGCCGGTCACCGTACAGAACTCCGTCGTGACCCTGTCCGGCAACAGCACGACGGTCAACCTGCCGCACACCGGTGTCGACGACGCCTTCACCATCACGCTCCTGCCGCCGTCCGACCCGGGTCCCGGCGGGTCGACGTCGGTGGTGCGCAACGTGAACGCCGGGCGCTGCCTGGACGTGCCGAACGCGAGCACCGCCAACGGCACCCAGCTCCAGCTCTGGGACTGCCACAGCGGCGGCAACCAGCAGTGGACCCTCACCGCGTCCAAGCAGCTCCAGGTGTACGGGAACAAGTGCCTGGACGCCGGCAACCAGGGCACCACCAACGGCACCCCCGTGATCATCTGGGACTGCAACGGCCAGACCAACCAGCAGTGGAACCTCAACGCCGACGGCACCATCACCGGCGTGCAGTCCGGCCTTTGCGTGGAGGCGAGCAACTTCGGGACCGCGAACGGAACCAAGGCACAGCTCTGGTCCTGCACCGGCACCACCAGCCAGAAATGGACGAGAAGCTGACGCTCTGATCAGACCGTACGGCGGGGCAGCGCCGCGCTGCCCCGCCGCCTCGGTTCAGCGCAGCGCGTAGGCGCGCTTGACGAGCTGGGTCACCGACCCGCCCGCGCTGTCGTTCGTGGTCGTCCGCAGCGTGACGACCCCGTTGGTCGAGCCCAGCTCCACCCGCGCCCACCACACCGTAGGACGGTTCCGCGTGGCCGAGTGGCTGCCCGCCTGCAGGCCGAAGGTGAAGCTCTGCCCGGCGGGCGCCCGGTTGAGCAGGTCGACCGGCAGGTCGTAGCGGAACCGGATGGGGTGCTGACGGCGGGTACGGCGAGCAGGACGCCCGCGAGGAGCACGTTGAGCTGACTCATCTGCTTCTCCTAGATCTTTGGGAGCGCTCCCAAAGCGCTCCAAGATCCATCGCGGGCGACGCGTGTGTCCGCCAAGTGATCAGCAGACGTGAGGCGGGAAACATCGTTGTTCGTGCGCGGCGGCGAGGATGAGGTAGGCGCTGGCCGTCCAGGTGTAGGCGCGGTCGCGCAGCCCCTCACCGGTGCGCGCGTCGAAGTTCTCCGCGAAGCCCGACCTCTCGCACAGCGCGCGGAACCTGGCGCTGATCTCGTCGGCCAGCTCCGGGTGACCCGCCCGCCGCAGCCCGTCCTCGATGAGGATGGTCGACGGCGCCCAGATGGGGCCGCGCCAGTAGCCGTCGTCCTGGTAGTGCTCGGAGGACGGCAGCTCGGTGGCGGGCCCGAACTCCGTCAGGTGCTGCTCGATCCGGGCGGCGAGGGTCGCGCGGACCGGCTGCGGCAGCTCCTCGCCCAGCACGATCGGCAGGAGGTCGAGCAGGCTGGAGCTGCTCCGGGCCTGCCCGGAGCGCGCCCCGCGGGCCACGAACCTGTCGCCGTCCCACAGCTCGGCGAGGAGGTCCTCCAGCAACCCGTCGGCCCGCGCCGTCCACTCCGCGGCCACCGCGGGTTCGCCGGTCAGGCGGGCCAGCGTGCGCATCTGCAGGACGAGGAAGGCGGCCAGGTCGGCGGTCTCGACGACCCGCTCGTGGTCGAAGGTGGTGGCGTTGTCCCAGCCGCTGTCGTTGCCGTGCTGGTAGTGCGGCAGCCCGCGTCCCGGGGCGCGCCTGGATTCGAGCCAGAAGCGGGTCCAGCGCTCCAGCAGCCGGTAGGTCCGCTCGGGGTCCGCAGCCGGGGGCAGGTGACCCAGGGCCCAGCCGTGGATGGGCGGCTTGACGAAGTTGTAGAGGATCTCGGAGTGGGTCACCGAGTCGGGCAGCGCGCCAGCGGGGTCCTGGTGGTCGAAGGGCAGCAGGAACTGGTCCCAGGCCAGCTCGGGCAGCCCGCCGGCGAGGGCGATGGCGTTGAAGCAGTGATCCCAGCTCCACACCTTGTCCATCCAGTGCTTGGACATCAGTACGGCGGGCCGCGTGACGAACCCGGCCGGCCGTACCGTGGCCGACCACAGCACGTACGCGGCCAGCTCGGCAGCGGGCGTGCGATCGCTGCGCCAGGGCGCGACCGCCGCGACGAACGCGTCGAACTCCGCCCGCGCCGCCTTGACCACCTGCTCGAAGACCGCCTCGCTCGCGTAGGGGGCGCGGGCCGTCTCGTACTCCTCGACGGCGATCTCCCAGTCGCCGCTCAGCACGACACCGCGTTCCGCCGCCCCCAGGGCCTGCGCGCCGAGCTGCTCGCTCCGTCCGTCGAGGACGGTGATCCGGTAGCGGCGCCCGGTCTGGTAGACGGTGAAGACGGACGACCCGTCGACGGGGTCCTGGTAGAAGTACGGCCCGCTGAACGGCGTCAGCACCGGGTCGGCGGCCAGCAGGCGGAGCCCGAGGCCGCGCCCGCGCACCCGCACGGTGTCGGCGCTCTCGTAGGCGAGATCGATCCGCCCGCCGTCGCCGCTCCAGGTCAGCTGGTACGGCGTGGCCGTCACGATGCTCCCGGCGGCCGGGACCAGCCGCAGGATCGCGTGCATGCCGTTCTGGTGGGAGACCAGGTGCACGTCCTCGGCGTACCTCTTCTCCGCCACCACGGGCGAGAAGCAGAACCACGATCCGGAGTAGCTGAACGGGATGTCGCGCAGGGAGAACATGGAGTCCTTTCAGTCCTTGACGGCGCCGGCCGTGACGCCCGCGGCGACATAGCGCTGGGCGACGACGAGGAGGATCGTGGCCGGGATGGAGGCGACCACGGCGGTGGCCATGATGGCGTTCCACTCCTGGTTGTTGTTGCCGATGTAGTGGTAGATGCCGAGCGTGATGGGCTGGTGCTCGCCGCCCTGGTCGAGGGTGCCGGCGAAGATGAAGTCCGACCACGCCCACAGGAACGCGAACAGCGACACGGTGATGAGCGCGTTGCGGCTGACCGGCAGCACGATCGAGACGAAGGTGCGCACCACCCCGGCGCCGTCGGTGCGGGCGGCCTGGAGGAGCTCCTCGGGGATGCCGGACATGAAGGCCGTCAGGATGAGCACGGCGAACGGCACGGCGAGCGTGGAGTCGGCCACGATGAGGCCGGGCACGGAGTTGAGCACGCCGGCGGACAGGAAGATGGCGTAGAAGCCCATCGCCATGATGATCCCGGGGATCATCTGCGCGATGAGCAGCACGAAGCTCAGCGCGCCACCGCCACGCGGGCGCAGCTTGGCCAGCGAGTAGGCGGCCGGCGCCGCGACCAGCAGGGTGAGCGCCACGGTGCCGAGCCCGACGAGCAGGCTCACACCCAGGTAGGGAAGCTGCTCGTCCAGCACCCGCCGGTAGCCGTCGAGGGTGCCGTCGACCGGGAACCAGTTCGGCGGGCTCTTGCGCATGTCCTGGTCGCGGGTGAACGACACGTTGATCATCCAGTAGACCGGGAAGAGCATGATCGCGGTCAGCAGCACACCGATCGCGGTCTTCATGACCGGGTCCTCCTGATGTAGATGAGCCCGAACACCAGGGCCGTCACGATGAGAAGGTTGCCGACGGCGGCGCCCGGCCCGAAGGCGGGCACGAGGTTGCCGAACCCCAGCCGGTACGACCAGGTGGCGAAGGTGGTGGAGGCGCCGCTCGGGCCGCCCTTCGTCATGATCCAGACGATGTCGAACACCTTCAGCGTGTAGACCAGGCCGAGCAGCAGGGTGATCGCCGACACCGGGCGCAGCAGCGGGAAGGTCACCTTCCAGAACCGCTGCCTGCCGTTCGCGCCGTCGATCGCGGCGGCCTCGTAGACGTCCGGCGAGATCGCCTGGAGCCCGGAGTAGAGCACCACGAGGTTGAACGGGACGCCGATCCAGATGTTGGCGATGACCACCGACCACAGCGCCCAGTCCGGCGAGGTCAGCCAGTTCACCGGGGTGCCGCCGAACCACGACAGGGCGGTGTTGACCACGCCGGAGTCGCTGTTGAGCATCCATGACCACGTCGAGGCGGACACGATGAGCGGCAGCAGCCACGGCACCAGGAACAGGGCCCTGAGGATGGCCGACAGCCGGAAGTTCCGCTGGAAGAACACCGCCAGCGCGAGCCCGATCGTGAACTGGAAGGCCAGCGATACCAGGGTGAACACCACGGTGTGCCACAGCGCGGGCCAGAAGGTCGCGTCCGCGAACACCTTGGCGTAGTTGCCGAACCCGGCGAACGGCGCGTCCCCCTGGACGAAGGAGCGCACGGTGTAGTCGCGCAGGCTCAACTCGACGTTGCGGTACAGCGGATAGGCGTAGAACACCAGGAGATACAGGACGACCGGGGCGAGAAACGCCCAGGCCGCCCCACGCGCGGATCGGTTCATGCGCTCACTGGCCCGCCGCCGACTGCGCGGCCGCCATCGCCTCCTGCGGCGACTTCGACCCGCTCAGCGCCGCCTGCACCGCGCCCCACATCGGCTCGGAGATCTTCGGGTACTTGGTGCCCAGGTCGTCGCTGGTCCGCCCCTTGGCGGCCTTGACCGCGTCCACCCACACCTTCAGGCCGGGGGTGGCCGCCACCTGCTTGGCCTGCACCGCCTCCGTGGGCGCGATGTAGGACAGGGTGGTGGTCGTGGTCAGCGAGTTGTCCGTACTGGTCAGGCAGGTCACCAGCTTCTGCGAGGTGGCATAGCGGCCGGTGTCGGACTGCACCGGGATGCTGACGAACTCGCCGCCGGTGGGTGCTGGCGCGTTCCCGCCCGCCTTGCCGGGAACCGGGATGATGCCGTAGTCGAAGCCGGCCTTCTCGGCGTTGGCCAGCTGCCACGTGCCGTTCTCCGCGAAGGCGTAGTCGCCGGCGGCGAACTCCTGCCAGCTCGTCGTCTGGGTGTTGTTGATGACGGAGTTCGGCGCGTAGCCCTTCTTGAGCCAGCCGGTCCACAGTTCCACGGCCGAGACGCCCTCGGGCGAGTCGAGCTTGGTCAGGTTCGCGCCCGAGCCCCAGAACCACGGCAGGAACTGGAAGCTGCCCTCCTCGGTGCCGATCGCCGAGAACGTGATGCCCTTCTTGCCCGCCGCCTTGACCTTCTCCAGCGCCGCCGTGAGCGAGGCCCAGTCCTTGACCGAGGCGATGTCGACCCCCGCGGCCTTGAGCACCGCCTTGTTGTAGTAGAGGGCCAGGGTGTTGGCGCCAATCGGAACGCCGTAGGTCTTGCCGCCGCTCTGTCCGGCGGCCAGGAGGTTCGGCGCGATCGCCGAGACGTCGAGCTTGTTCTCCGCGCTGGTGGTGAGCACCCCGGCCTCGGCCAGCGTGGAGACCACCGGATTGTCCACGATCAGCACGTCGGGGGAGTGGGCCTGCTGGGCGGCCAGCAGGGCCTTGTTCGTCAGGTCGCTGGTGTCGTAGCCGGTGCGCTCGACCTTGACCCCGGCGTCGCCGCCGCACTTGTCCAGCAGCTTCACCCACTCCGAGGACCTGTCGTACTGGGGGTAGGGGTCCCAGATCGCGAAAGCCGTACTGCCGGAAGCACTGGGGGTGGGGGACGACGAGCAGGCGGCCAGCCCGCCCATGGCGGCCAGAACCGCCAGACCCGCTCCTGCCGCTGATCTCATGAGCGACCTCCACGCTGAGTCGAATCGGTTCGACCGAACATAAAGCTGCTGTACGGTGAACGTCAATGGCTCCGCGAACGGACGGGACACGGGTGAACATCGGAGAGATCGCCAAGCGGGCGGGAGTGTCGCGGAGCACCGTCTCCTACGCGCTCACCGGCAAGCGCCCGGTGTCCGAGGCGACCAGGCACCGCATCCAGACGGTGATCGACGAGCTCGGCTACCGGCCCAACGCCGCGGCCAGGGCGCTCAAGGAGGGCCGCACCCGGACGATCGGCCTGGTCATCCCGCCCGCCAGCAGCAGGCTGACCGACATGCAGCTCGGCTTCGTGGCCAGCGTGGTCGACGCGGCCGCCCGCGCCGACCTCGACGTCCTGCTGTCACCCTCGGGCGGCGAGCACGACCGCTCCTTCGAGCGCGTGGTCACCGGCCGCCGCGTCGACGGGGTCATCCTCATGGAGATCAGGCTGGAGGACGACCGGGTCGCCCGGCTGCTGGGCGGCGACCTGCCCTTCGTCGGCATAGGGCGCACCCGCGACCCCGAGGGCATGTCCTGGGTGGACGTCGACTACGAGACGCTCATCGCGAAGTGCGTCCACCACCTGGCCGACCTGGGCCATCGGCACCTGGCGCTGGTCAACCGCAACCCCGAGCTGGTCGCCTCCGGCTACGGGCCAGGCCATCGCGCGCAGGCGGGCTTCGACCGGGCCGTCGCCGAACGCGGACTCACCGGGGTGCGGGTCTGCTGCGCCGACGACGCCCAGGCAGGGCAGAGCTGCGTGCGGGGGCTCCTCGGCGAGCATCCGCGGCTGACCGCCATTGCCACGATCAACGAGGCAGCCGTGCCGGGCATGTACCGGGCGCTGGCCGACGCGGGGCTGGCCGTACCCAGGGACTTCTCCATCGCCGGGGTCGCCGCCCAGCACTGGGCCGAGAACCTGCATCCGCCGCTCACCGCCGCCGACGTTCCCGCCGACGACATGGGTGCGCGCGCCGTGGAGCTGCTCATCCAGCGCATCGCCGACCCCTCGACCGCCCACCGCCATCTGCTGGTCGCCCCGCCGATCTCCCTCCGCAACACGACGGGTCCCGCCAGGCGGGATGTCGAACCGATTCGCATCGAAGCGCCGTGAAACTTTCACGGCCCGCGGCCACGCGCGGGCCACGCCCCGACGTGTCGGAAAGAGCGCGCTGCCTGGCTGGACTCGCCTGGGGCGGCGGTGACGGGACGACGTCCCGGTGACGCCTGGGGATTGTTCAATTCTCAATCATTTGTTGTCATGAGACCTCCTGTCCCCCCTGCGAAGGAAACGGACTTGAGGTACCTGAGCCCACCGTGGTCGACACCGCTGCTGGACCGGCTTTCACCCGAGGATCGCCGCCTCTTCCAGCTGTTCGGGCAGGGCCCGCACCGGACGGTTCCCCATCGGCACATCCACCGCGCTTTCGAGGCGTGGGCCGCGTCCAACCCCGACGGCGTCGCCGTGGAGCATCTCGGCGAGCGCATCTCCTACCGGCAGCTCGACCGCCAGGCGAACCTGCTGGCCGCCCTGCTCGTACGGCACGGCGTCCGGCCGGGGGACAACGTCGGGTTGTTCGTCCGGCGCGGGATCCCCATGGTGGTCGGGCTGCTGGCCGCGCTGAAGGCGGGCGCGGCCTACGTGCCGCAGGACGTGGACATCGCCCCGGACGAGCATCTCCGCCACGTGATCGCCACGGCCGCGACGCGGATGATCCTCACGCTGTCGGACGTGCGGGAGCGCATCCCGGCGGGCGCCGGGCAGATGTGCGTCGCCATCGACGCCGTCATGCGGGAGGGCGGCCAGGACGCGTTCGCCCGCGTGGAACCCGCCGAGGCCTGCTACGTGCTGTTCACCTCGGGCACGACCGGCAGGCCCAACGGGGTCGTCGTCACCCATCGCAACGTCTGCAACGTCCTGCTCACCGAGCCGGGAGGCCTCGGCATGCGACCGGGAACGCGGGTCGGGCAGATACTCAACATCGGGTTCGACATGGCCGCCTGGGAGATCCTCGGCGCCCTCGCGCACGGCGCGACGCTGGTCGTCCGGGGCAAGGACATCGCCGAGACCGTGCGGGACGTCGAGGTGGTCATCGCCACCCCGACGATCCTGGCGTCGGTCGATCCCGGGCGCTGCCGCCGGATACGGGTCGCTGCCGTGGCAGGAGAGCCGTGCCCGCGCGCGCTCGCCGACCGGTGGGCGGCCGTGGGCACCTTCTACAACGCGTGCGGACCGACCGAGACGACCATCGTCAACACGATGCAGCGCCACGACCCGGCGGCGATCCGGCTCACCATAGGCCGGCCCACGCCCAACAACACCGTGTACGTGCTCGACGAGCACGGGCGGCCGTGCGCGATCGGTGAGACCGGCGAGATGTGGGCGGGTGGCGAGGGCGTGTCCGCGGGATACGCGGGCAACACCGAGCTGACCGGGCAGAGGTACGCGCCGGATCCGTTCCTCGGCGGGGGCAGGCTGATGTTCAGGACGCGGGATCTGGGCCGGTGGACGCCCGACGGGGAGCTGGAACACCTGGGGCGGACCGACGACCAGGTCAAGATCCGCGGGTTCCGGGTCGAGCTGGACTCGGTTTCCGCCGTCCTCGAAGCGCTGCCCGGCTGCAGCCGCGCGGTGACGCTCAAGCTCGACGACCGGACCCTGGTGTCGTTCGTCGCCGGGGCGCACCTGGAGCAGGAGGTGGCCCGGAGGGCGGTGGCCGCCGCGCTCCCCTATTACTGCGTGCCATCGGCCGTGTACATGATGGGAGCGCTCCCAAGGACGCAGCGAGGGAAGATCGACAAGGAGGCCCTGCTCCGCCTGGCGATCGCGGAGGTGGCGTCGTGACGGCGGTCTCCGATCTTTCCGGGTTGATGGCCCTGCCGCGCCGCGCGCTCAAGCATCCGCGTCTCATGCACTACAACCGGCTCGCCGCTCTCGTGCTCGCGGTCAACCTGGGCGTGCTCGCGTACGGGCCTGGCCCGGATCCCCGTGCCATGTCCCACGCCGCGCTGGGGAACTTCGCGCTGGCCGTCATCGTCCGCCAGCAGTACGTCGTCAACCTGCTCTTCTGGCTCGCCACCCGGCCGCCCACCACGTGGCCGCTGCGGGTCCGGTGGGCGCTGGCCAAGGTCTACCACTTCGGCGGCCTGCACATCGGCGGGGCGCTGGCGGGGACGCTCTGGTTCCTCGCGATGGCCCTCGACCTGGGCGGCGCGGTCTCCTACGTGCTCGTGGTGCTGCTCGCCTGCATGATCGTCACGGCGCTTCCTCCGCTGCGGTCCAGGTTCCACGACCTCTTCGAACGCACGCACCGGTTCGGCGGCTGGACCGTGCTGGTGCTCTTCTGGATCCAGACGGTGCTGGTCGAGCGGAACCCGGTGACGGCGCCCAGCGTGTGGATCCTGGCCGCGATCACCGTCAGCATCGCGCTGCCCTGGCTGCGGCTGCGGCGCGTGCCGGTGGTCATCGAGCGGCCGTCGCCACACGTGGCGCTGGTGCACTTCGACCACGGTGTCACGCCGTTCGCGGGCTCCTCGACGGCGGTGAGCCGCAACCCGATGCTGGAGTGGCACTCGTTCGCCAACGTCCCGGCGCCGGGGCGGTCGGGGTTCCGGCTCACGATCTCGCGGGCGGGCGACTGGACCGGTTCCTTCATCGACGACCCGCCCTCGCACCTGTGGGTCAAGGGCATCACGACCGCCGGCGTGGCCAACATCGAGACGCTGTTCACCAAGGTGGTGTACGTGGCCACCGGCAGCGGCATCGGGCCGTGCCTGCCCCATCTGCTGGCCGAGAAGG
This sequence comes from Nonomuraea sp. NPDC050556, assembly GCF_044457355.1. Classification (NCBI taxonomy): domain Bacteria; kingdom Bacillati; phylum Actinomycetota; class Actinomycetes; order Streptosporangiales; family Streptosporangiaceae; genus Nonomuraea; species Nonomuraea sp. NPDC050556. The sequence continues at coordinate 910,078 of NZ_JBITGU010000001.1, forward strand.
TCCCGTCCCGGCTGGTGTGGTCGGCGCGGCGGCACCGGGACACCTACGGCGACGCGCTCGTCGACGAGATCCTGGCCGTGCAGCCGGACGCGGTCCTCTGGGACACCGCGGAGAACGGCAAGCCCGACATGGTGCAGCTGGCCTACGCGGCGTACGCCGAGTTCGGCGCCGAGGCCGTCATCTGCATCTCGAACAAGAAGCTCACCTGGCAGGTCGTGCACGGCATGGAGCGCCGCGGCATCCCCGCCTACGGCGCGATCTGGGACTCCTGAGGAGACGACGATGAACCTGAAGATCGAGAGGGACGGCCGCGTCGTCATCGCGCGCCTGCACCGGCCCGAGGTGCTGAACGCGCTGACCACCGAGCTGATGGACGACCTCGTGGGCGCGCTGCGCCCGCTGGACCGCGACCCGGGTATCGGCTGCTTCCTGATCACCGGCTCCGACCGGGCCTTCTGCGCCGGGGCCGACATCCGGGAGATGGTCGTCAGGTCCGCTACCGACCTGGCAGAGGAGGACTACTTCGCGGGATGGGAGGAGTTCGCCGCGCTGCGCACCCCGAAGGTCGCCGCGGTCGCTGGGGCGGCGCTGGGTGGCGGCTGCGAGCTCGCGATGATGTGCGACGTCATCCTCGCCGCCGACACCGCGGTGTTCGGGCAGCCGGAGATCAGGCTCGGGGTGATCCCGGGCATCGGCGGCACCCAGCGCCTCACCCGGCTGATCGGACGGGCCAAGGCCATGGACCTGATCCTCACCGGACGCACGCTCGGCGCCGCGGAGGCGGAAAGCGCGGGCCTGGTCTCCCGGATCGTCCCCGCCGACGGCCTGCTGGAGGAGGCGACGCGGATCGCCACCACGATCGCCTCGTTCAGCAAACCGGCGACGGTGGCCGCCCGGGAGGCGGTCAACCGGGCGGACGAGACGTCCCTGCGCGAGGGCGTGCTCTTCGAGCGCCGCGCCTTCCACGCGCTCTTCGCCGGTCCGGACCAGTCGGAGGGCATGCGCGCCTTCCTGGAGAAGCGCACCCCGTCCTTCAACGATCAAGGGCGGTTCTGAATCCGCAGTTGCCGCTGGTGGAGCCGGGGGTGTTGGACGAGCGGGCCGCCACGCGGTAGCGGTGGCAGTACGACTCGTGGCACAGGTAGGAGCCGCCTCTGATCACCCGGCGCTCGCCAGAGGACGGGCCGCGCGGGTCCAGGAGGGGCGAGTGCGCGTAGAAGGTGGGGGAGAACCAGTCGGCGCACCACTCCCACACGTTGCCCGCCACCTCGTACAGGCCGAACCCGTTCGGCGGGTAGGTGCGCACGGGGGCGGTGGCCAGCCAGCCGTCCTCGGCGGAGTTGTGCACGGGGAAGTGGCCCTGCCAGATGTTGCACACCCACGCCCCGTCCGGGATCAGCGAGTCCCCCCAGGCGAACCGGCGGCCCGGCAGGCCGCCGCGGGCGGCGTACTCCCGTTCGGCCTCGGTGGGCAGCCGCCTGCCTGCCCACTGGCAGTACGCCTGCGCGTCGTGCCAGGACACGTGGACGACGGGATGGCCGGGCTCGACCTCCGACAGCGGGCCATAGGGATGGCGCCAGTCCGCCCCGCGCACCCGCACCCACCACGGCGCTGCCGGGTCCACGTCCACCACGTCGGACCGCCCGGCGGCCACGGCGGCGTGGAAGACCGACGAGACGCCCGCCCCCTCCGCCTCGGTGACATGGCCCGTGGCGGTGACGAAGGCGTCGAACTGCTCCACGGTCACCGCCGTCGCGTCCATACGGAACGGCGACAGCCGTACGGCATGCACGGGCGTCTCCCCGTCGGCGGGATAGCCCTCGTCGAACGGGTCGCCCATCAGGAACTCCCCGCCGGGCAACGCCACGTCGTCGTGCTCCGGAGGCACGGCCGCCGGGACGATCGCGGCAGGCCAGGAAGCCGTCGGCGCGGTGGACGGAGCGCAACAGGCCGTTGACGGTGTCATGGGCAGCAGTATATGAATCTACTCACATAAGTGCTGATGCACATAGGAGCTCTTCGGTGAAGTTCGAGTACGTCCTGCTCGCCCTGCTGTCCTTCCGTCCCTACAGCGGCTACGACCTGCGCAAGTGGCTGGAGGTCGAGGGCCAGTTCGTGCGTTCGCGCGCCCACCACAGCCAGATCTACCGGCTGCTCGGCCGGATGGTCGCCGACGGCTGGGTGGAGTTCGAGGTGGACCCGCGCGAGGGCCGCCCCGACGCCAAGGTCTACCGGCTGACCCCGCTCGGCCGTGAGGAGCTCCTCGCCTGGGTGCGCTCGCCGTACGACCCGCCGAGCAGGTTCCAGGACGCCGACTTCCTGACCCGGTTCGGCTTCGCCACCGCCCTCGACAGGGAGGCGGCGATCGCGCTGGTGCGTACCGAACTCGACTACCGCCGCGCGCAGGTGGCCCGCAACCGCAACCGGCCGCGCACGCTCCACTTCGAGGACCCGATCCCCGAGGTGGACGAGGCGATGGCGCAGGAGATCTTCGACCGGATGCACGAGCTGGGGGCCGGCGCGATGGACCAGTGGATCGAGTGGCTGGAGAGCACACTGGCGCGACTGGAGGACCGATGAAAGCGATCATGGTGATGTTCGACAGCCTCAACAGGCACCTGCTGCCGCCCTACGGAGGTGACTGGACGCACGCCCCCAACTTCGCCAGGCTCGCCGAGCGGGCGGTGAGCTTCGACAACTGCTACGCCGGTTCGATGCCCTGCATGCCGGCCCGCCGGGAGATCCACACCGGCCGCTACAACTTCCTGCACCGCAGCTGGGGGCCGCTGGAGCCGTTCGACGACTCCATGCCGGAGATCCTCAAGCAGAGCGGCGTCTACACCCACCTGGTCAGCGACCATCCGCACTACTGGGAGGACGGCGGCGCGACCTACCACGGCCGCTACAACACCTGGGAGTTCTTCCGCGGCCAGGAGGGCGACCCGTGGAAGGGCCAGGTCGCCGATCCGGAGATGCCCGAGGACCTGAAGCGGCAGCGCTTCGGCATCTACCGGCAGGACTGGGTGAACCGGGCGCACATGGCGACCGAGGACAGGCATCCGCAGACGCTCACCTTCGACGCGGGGCTGGAGTTCATCCGCACCAACCGGGAGGCGGACGGCTGGTTCGTGCAGATCGAGACGTTCGACCCGCACGAGCCGTTCTTCAGCCACAAGCGTTTCAAGGACCTCTACCCGCACGACTACGACGGCCCGCACTTCGACTGGCCCGACTACAAGCGGGTGGTGGAGACCGCCCCGCAGGTGGAGCACGCCCGGTTCGAGTACGCCGCGCTGCTGTCGATGTGCGACCACTCGCTGGGCCGGGTGCTCGACGCGATGGACGAGCACGGCCTGTGGGACGACACGCTGCTGATCGTCTGTACGGACCACGGCCTGCTGCTGGGGGAGAAGGGCTGGTGGGGCAAGAGCGTGCAGCCCTGGTACAACGAGCTGGTCCACCTACCGCTGTTCGCCTGGGACCCGCGCGCGGGCGTCGCGGGGGAGCGGCGCGAGGCGCTGGTGCAGACCATCGACCTGGCGCCGACGCTGCTGGAGTTCTTCGGCGTGGACAGGCCGGGGGACATGCAGGGCATCCCGCTGATGTCCGACGACTCCCGTGAGGCCGGGCTGTTCGGGATGTTCGGTGGCCACGTCAACGTCACCGACGGCCGCTACGTCTACATGCGGGCGCCCGTCTCGGCGGCGAACGCCCCGCTGCACGAGCACACGCTGATGCCCACGCACATGCGCGGCCGCTTCTCCCCGCAGGAGCTGGCCGACATCGAGCTGGCCGAGCCGTTCTCCTTCACCAAGGGCGTACGGACCATCAGGGTCGAGGGGCGCACCTTCTTCAACCCCCACCGGCACGGGACGCTCCTGTTCGACCTGGAGACCGACCCCGAGCAGGAATCACCACTGGTCGACGACGCCGCCGAGCTGCGCATGGCCGAACTGCTCGTGGGCCTCATGCGGGAGTGCGACAGCCCGCGGAGCCAGTTCGAACGGCTCGGCCTGCCGTACGAGGGGCCGGTCACCGAGGAGCACCTGCTGGTCAGGGCGCAGCGGGAGATCGCCGTCGCCGCTGGCGAACCGCTGCCCAAGCCAGGTGACTACCCCGAGGGCCGCTTCTCGCTGCGTACCCCCGTCGCGGCGCTGCTGTCCGATCCCGTCGCGGTCGAGGTGCTGCGCCGGCACGTGCCGGGGGTCGTCGACTCCGAGCTGCTCCAGATGCTCGGCGCCACGCCGCTGATCGACCTGGCCGCCATGGCCGGGGGCATGCTCCCCACCCCCCAGCTCCGCCTGATCGCCGAGGAGCTCGCCGAGCTCTGAGGCCAGCCGGAGCCGGTGACGAGGTTGCCCCCTCGTCACCGGCGACACCTTCCCCCTCCGGTCAAGAAAAGAGATGGCGCGTTGTCGCACACTATCGAACGAGCGCCTGCCCGGATTCGCGGACGCTGGCGACAGCTTTCGCTGCTGGGCGGCGCGATGCTGGTAGACAGCACCGAGGCCAGCCTGGTCAACAGCCTGTTTCCGGTCATCAGGCAGTCCCTCGGGCTCTCGCTCGGCGCCCTCGGGATCCTCTCGGCGGCAGGCAAGATCGTCGGTGTGTTCGCCGGCCCGATGTGGGTGTGGGTGGCCAGGCGCTGGTCACGCAAAGGCGTGCTGGTGCTCGCCACCGGACTGTGGGGAGTCTGGGGCATCGCCGCCGGATTCGCGCAGGACTTCACCCAGCTGCTGATCTTCTACACGATCCTCGCCGCCGGATACGCGGCCGCCCATCCGATCGTCACCGAGGTCATCGGCGACCTGTTCGACGCCTCCGCGCGCGGCAAGGCCGTCGGGCTGCTCTACGGAGTGATCGCCCTGGTCGGCTCCGTGCTCGGGCCGATCAAGGGGCAGCTCGCCAACGTCGACGACGGATGGCGCTGGGGCCTGTGGGGCGTCGGGGCCTTCAACGTGCTCCTCGGCCTCGCCGTACTGCTCTGGTTCCGCGACCCCGGCACCGGGGCGGCGGAACGGCAGCTCGCCGACCTCGACCCGGAGACCCGCGCGACCCAGGCCAAAGTGACCTGGGCCAGCGCGGTGGCACTACTGCGCATCCCCAGCTTCCTGATCCTGCTCGGCTCCCGGCTGCTGTCCGGCCACCTGCTCATCGGGACGTTCGGGGTGGTGTTCCTGGTCGACGTGTACGGCTTCAGCACGGCCACCGCCTCGATCGTGCTGCTGCCCTTCGGCGTCGGCTACTTCCTGGGCAACATCGCCGGGGGCTTCGCGGGCGACTGGGCGGTACGGCGCAGCCCGCGCTACGGGCTCGTCGCGGTCCTCCAGGCGGCGCAGATCGGCTTCGCCGTCGCGGCGCTGCTCGGCACCCAGATCCACTTCGACACCATCATCCCCTTCGCCGCCTTCTTCGCCCTGATGGGCGCCGCGCAGGGCGTCAACCCCGGCATCAACCGCCCCATGATCATGGCGATCACCCCGCCGGAACTGCGCGGCGCGGCCTTCGCCATCTACATCTCGATCTTCGAGGCGATCGGCTGGGCCGTCTTCAGCCTGTGCGCCGGGTTCCTCGGCGACCTGATCGGACTCAAGCAGGTGTTCCTCTGGGTGCTGGTCATCCTCATGCTGGCCAACGGCGCCTACCTGACCCTGCTCTACCGCCCCTACGCCCGCGACGTCGCCCGCGTCCAGGACGACCTGGACGCCCGCCGTGCGCGAGCCCTGAACACCCGAGCCGAGGACTGACCATGACCGAGCTGAACCTGGAAGAGAAGGCCGCGCTCACCTCCGGCGCGGGCTGGTGGCACACGGCGGAGCTGCCGGGCGTCCCCGCGGTCCGCATGGCCGACGGACCCCACGGCCTGCGCGCGCAGACCGAACGGGAGGCCGACCACCTCGGCATCGGCATCAGCGCCAGGGCCACCTGCTTCCCGCCCGCCGTCACCCTCGCCTCCACCTGGGACGTCGAGCTGGCCGCACGCGTCGGCAGCGCACTCGGGCGCGAAGCCCTGGCAGAAGGCGTGCACGTGCTGCTCGGCCCCGGCATCAACATCAAGCGGAGCCCCCTGTGCGGGCGCAACTTCGAGTACTTCTCCGAGGACCCGCTGCTCAGCGGCGCGCTCGGCGTCGCCTGGGTGAACGGCCTCCAGGCACAGGGCGTCGGCGCCTCACTCAAGCACTTCGCCGCCAACAACCAGGAGACCCGGCGCATGACGGTCAGCGCCGAGATCGACCCGCGTACCCTGCGGGAGATCTACCTCCCGGCGTTCCGCCGCGTGGTGACCCAGGCGGCGCCGTGGACGGTCATGTGCTCCTACAACCGGCTCAACGGCCTCCACGCCTCCCAGAACCCCTGGCTGCTGACCGAGGTGCTGCGCGAGGAATGGGGTTTCGGCGGGGTGGTCGTCTCCGACTGGGGCGCGGTCGTCGACCGGGTGCGTGCGCTCGCCGCCGGGCTCGACCTGGAGATGCCGACGTCATCCGGAGCGGGGCCCGCCCAGATCGTGGCGGCGGTACGCGCGGGCGCCCTCGACGAGGCCGTCCTGGACCGCAGCGCCGCCCGCGTGGTGGACCTCGCCCGCAAGGCGGCCGCCCATGCCCGCCCCGGCGCCGTCTACGACCACGACGCCCATCACGCCCTGGCGCGCGAGGTCGCCGCCCGCGGAGCCGTACTCCTCAAGAACGACGGCGACCTGCTGCCACTGGACCGCGCCCAGCGCGTCGCGATCATCGGCGAGTTCGCCCGCACCCCCCGCTACCAGGGTGAGGGCAGCTCGAAGGTGAACCCCACCCGCCTGGACGACGCGCTCAGCGCCCTCGCGCCCGTGGAGTTCGCGCCGGGCTTCCCCGTCGACGACCCAGCGGCCGACGTCGCCGCGCTGCGCGAGGAGGCCGTGCGGGTGGCCGCGGAGGCGGAGGTCGCCGTGCTCTTCCTCGGGCTGCCGCCGAGCTACGAGTCGGAGGGCTACGACCGCGACCACCTCGACCTGCCCGCTGAGCAGATCGAGCTCCTGGCCGCGGTGACCGCGGTCAACCCGAGGGTCGTGGTGGTGCTGGCCAACGGGGGAGTGGTCCGGGTGGCGGACTGGATCGGCGGCGTCCCCGCCGTCCTGGAGTGCTGGTTGGGCGGCCAGGCCAGTGGGTCCGCCGTGGCCGACCTGCTCTACGGCGTCGCCAACCCGTCCGGGCGGCTGGCCGAGACGATCCCGGTGCGGCTCGCCGACACCCCCGCCCACCTGCACTGGCCGGGCGACGGCGATCTGGCACCGTACGGCGAGGGCCTGTTCGTGGGCTACCGCTCCTACGACGCCAGGGAACTGGAGGTGTCCTTCCCGTTCGGGCACGGCCTGTCGTACACCACCTTCACCTACTCCGACCTGCGGGTGAGCGGGCTCACCGTCACCGTGGCGATCACCAACTCCGGCGGGCGCGCCGGTCACGAGGTGGTCCAGGTCTACGTGGGCGCTCCACGCTCTCGCGTACGGCGTGCCGTACGCGAGCTCAAGGGCTTCGCCGTCACCTTCCTGGAGCCCGGCCAGACCCAGGACGTCACGATCACGATCCCCCGCGAGGACCTGGCCTACTTCGACGCGACGGCCGACGCCTGGGTGGTGGAGGGGCTCGACTACGAGATCGCGGTCGGCGCCTCCAGCCGCGACATCAGGCTGACCACTCCCTTGCGCGTGCACGGCGACGCCGCGGGTGAGCTGGACCTCGACTCGACGCTCGGCGAATGGCTCGCCCACCCCGTCGGCGGGCCGCTCATCAACGAGCTGCTGGCCCGGGTGCGCACGGCGATGGGCGACGACTACCCGGCCGAGGGCAGCCCACGGCAGCGCGGCGTCGCCAACATGCGGCTCAGCCAGCTCGGCAGCCTCCCCATGGTGCCCATCGGCGAAGACGACCTCGCCCGGCTGATGGAAGGGCTGAGAGGTACGGCGGCGCCGTACCTCTCATGATCATCTAGCTGCGGTGGGAGTGCTGTGCCGCCGGGGTGGTGCCCGCGTTGCCGCCGTTGGCCGGGGCGGTCTCCGCGGACACGCTTCCCGCGGTCACGCCCAGACCGGCGGTGTAGAGGTGTTCGAAGAAGGTGCTGCCCGAGTTGGCGGTGGCGACGGCGATGGCCGGGTAGGCGTTGCCGCCGGGCACGATCGAGGTGGAGATGTAGTCGCCGACCATCGGGCCCTGGCTGGTGCTGGCGATCCAGGCCAGGTTCATGGGCCCGGCCAGCTGGGTGGAGGCGGACCAGGAGGCGCCGCCGTTGGTGGAGGAGCGGTAGCCCACGGTCAGCTGGCAGGTGGCCGCTGTGCAGCCGGCGGTCGGGTAGCGGTAGTAGGTGACGGCCAGCCGCGCGCTCGCGCCGGAGGTGGAGCGGTCCACGGCGACGCCGGGGATGAAGTGGTCGCCGCCGTCGTTGGTGACGCGGGTGATGGCGCTCCACTGCGTGCCGTTCGCGGAGGTGCTCATCACGATGTCGTTGGCCGGGCAGCCGGACTGGAAGCGGCAGTCCTGCCAGACGACGTACACCTTGCCCGAGGCGTCGATCTCCGCCGAGGGCAGCGGCCCGGTGCGCAGGCCGCCCGCGACGGTGTGGGTGTTGACGTTGGCGATCCGGCGGGTGCGTGACCAGGTGGCGCCGCCGTTGGTGGAGACGAAGGCGAGGATCTGCGTCTCGAAGGCGTTGGCGATCGGGACGACCACGGTGCCGTTGGGCTGCACGACGGGCTGGCCGCCGAGTCCGGTGGCGTTGTTGGCGGTGGCCTTCGGCGTGCCCCAGGTCAAGCCGCCGTCGGTGGAGGTGGACATCTGGATGCGGTCGCCGTCGCCGAAGTTGTCGTACTCGGTGTAGCAGTTGCCGTAGAACGGGCTGGTGGCGGTGGTGTCGCAGACGATCCAGTTCTTGTCGGGGTCGTTGCCGGTGCTGACCACGACGGGCGGACCCCAGGTGATGCCGTCAGCGGACCGGCTGGCCAGTACGGCGGCGCCGTGCACCCCACCGGCCTCCGACAGGCCGAGGGTGGAGGCGATCCAGACGCCGTCCTGGGGGTCGTAGGCGATGGCGGGGTCGGTGACGCGGTCGTACGGCCCGCCTTGGAAGGTGGTGATGCCGGGGAGGACGCCCTGCGTCCAGGTGGCGCCGTTGTTGGTGGAGGTGGCGAACGCGATGCCTGAGGCGCCGCCGTCGAAGAAGCGCCCGCTCTGGGCGACGGCGACGATGGTGGAGCCGAAGTGGTAGGTGTCGGGTTCGACGATGGTCTGGTGCTGGCTGGTGGGGTTGGTGAAGGGGTCGGCTCCGATCTGGGTGAGTGGCACGTTGGCCAGGGCTGGAGGGGCGAGCAGGACAAGTGCGGTGAGTGTGGCGAGGGGGAGGGTTGCCAGGCGGGATAAGCCGGATGCACCCATGTCGGCCTCCAGGGCTGCGGGGAAACCTCCTGAAAGTAGGCGCGTTTCGGGAGATCTTCCAGGCCCAAATAGATTCGGTCGGAAAAAATCCACATCCCCAGCAACCTCTGAGTGTGGTGGCGAACATGATGGCTCCACCCTTCATCGTCAGGGGGACCGGGAGCGGGCCGTGCACCTGGCCCGCGCCGGTCTGCGAAGCTGGCGCGATGAAGATGCTGGGGGCCGCTGGTTCCGTGACGTCCCACGACGGTGTCCTCGTCCGTCCCGGCAGGCCCGCGCGACGGGTGGTTGTTTCCGACGAGGTGTTCACGCGGCTACAGGCGGCCCAGGCAGTGGTCGCCCCGCGCGGCATCCGCCTGTTGCTGGTCCGAGGCTTCGAGGCAGGCTCGCCGTTGGTGCGGTTCGTGCGCCGACGGATGCGCGCCCTGGGCTCAAGGCTGTTCCGCTGGCTCTACCCCACACGGGCGTCGGAGGTGCGCGGCATCTTCGGCGCGAACGGCCACGATGACCCGGCGGCCAACGCCGTAGACGTCGCGATCGTCCTGGACGGACGCCGACTGAAGCTGCTACCTCATGGGGTGTTCACACCCCCACGTCTGGTCGAGGCCAACTATCGCTCTCACGAGGCCACGATCAGCCTGGTCCATGAGGCGCTGCGATCCGTCGGCCTGGCCGTACACCCCAACGCGGTCGAGGCGCTGCAGGTGCACTGCGCTCTGCCCGCCGAGGACGCCGCGCGACGGGGAAATGCCGATTGAAGTTCGCCACAGGAGATGGCTATTCACTCGTCCTTGCGATGCGCTGGATCACGGGATTGTCTGCCAGGCCGGGAATCTCCTGAATCAAGCGACTCTTTGCGGCGTTTGCGAAATCGGTCAGCTTGGATACGAGCTCTGCCGTGGTGGACGAAGCCTCTATTCCGCCCCTTGTTGAAGACGCCACCCTTACGCTGGAGCCGAGGGTGTGGAAGTGGATAACTTTGGTACTCTCTGTAAAATCAATGGCCGCGTCTTCGCCTGCTACCAACCGATCTGCCGCGTATGTGACACAAAGGGTGAAGTCCACAAGTGCTACGACCTGGCTGGATGACACGAAGCTCGTCCCATCAATGGCGAATTCCACAATGGCGCCGAAGTATTTATAACGCAAGTCCATTTCGCCTATAGAGGCTGCTTCTCTCTGCTTGGGCTTCTCCCATGTATTCCACCAGGCTGAATCAATACTCGGTACTGAGAATGTAAGGCTAATCATGGTCCATGATAGCGCCGATGTCCCGGCAGCGCTGAGCCCGGGAGGCGGGGGGGAACTTCGGGAGTTCTCCGCCGCCTACCCGGGCTTCCTGTCGCGATCAGGCGTCTTGCAAATACTTGATGGTGAACGGCTTCGCCAGGACCTGGTCCAGGACGTCGCGCACGTGGTGGAAATGCGGGGTCGTGAAGTGGAAGTCCAGCGCGTCCCGCCCCGTCCACTCCTCGACGATCACCATCCTGCGCGGGTCGTTGGGGTCGGTGTAAGGGTCGTAGGCCAGGCACCCCGCCTCGTCCAGCGACGGTTCGATCATGCCCTCCAGCGCGGTCCGCAACCGGTCCTCGTGACCTGCCTTGGCCTCGAAGGCTGCGATGACGGTCAGTGACATCTCACTACTCCTTACGGGCGGGTGGGGCCTTCGCCTGCGGCGGACTGCTCCAGCGCCTGGGTGATCTCGTCCATGTCGGCTGACGTGAGCGACAGGGTGGCCGCCGGTGTCCACCCGTCCACCTGGTCCGTACGGCGGGCGCCGACGATCGCGCCGGTCACCCCCGGCCAGGCCAGCGTCCAGGCCACGGCGACCGCCGAGACCGTGACGCCGTGCCGTACGGCAATCGGCCGCAACGCGTCGACCACGCGCAGCCGCGCGTCAAGCCCGGTGGTGAAGCTGGGATGCCCGGCCCGCCAGTCGTCGGAAGGCAGGTTCGCCGCGCGCTCCTTGGTGAACGCGCCGGTGAGCAGGCCGGACTCCAGCGGCGAGTAGACGATCACGCTGGTGCCGTGCTCCCTGGCCCAGGCGATCTCCGGCGCCGCCTTGCGGTTGAGCGCGGAGAACTGCGGCTGGATGGCGTCGACGTGCGCGATGCGCTCGGCGCGCTCGAGCTCGGCGGCGGAGTGGTTGGACAGGCCGATCGCGCCGACCTTGCCCTCCGCCTTGAGCTCGGCCATGACCTGCCAGTACTCCTCGAGCGGAATGGCCTTGTCCGAGACCCCTCCGCCGTTCCAGTCGAGCGGTTCGCCGGTGTCGGGCCAGTGCACCTGGTAGAGGTCGATCCGGTCGACGCCCAGCCTGCGCAGCGAGTCGTCCACCTCGCGGCGCACCTCCGCCATCGTCCTGCGTGGCGTCGCGCCGGGGTCGGCCGGGTCCCAGACGAGACCGCCCTTGGTGAACAGATAGGGGCGCTCGGCCGAGGGGAGGCCGGCGATCGCCTTGCCGACGACCTCCTCAGAGTGGCCGTAGCCGTAGACGGCCGCGGTGTCGATCCAGTTCACGCCTCGGGCGACGACGTGCCTGATGGTGGCGATGGAGTCGGCGTCGTCCTGGCTGCCCCAGCTCCAGCGCCAGCCGGCGCCGGCGATGGCCCAGGAGCCGAACCCGACCTTGCTGAGATCCTTCATGGTTTTACGTCCTTACGGCTGGCGGGTCGGGTAAACGGTGATCTGGGAGAGGTTGACGTGCTTGGGCTGCTCGACGGTGAACGCGATGACCTCGGCGATGTTCTCCGACGTCAGCCACTCGAAGGCCGCGCGCCACTGCCCCACGAAGGCGTTGACGCCCTCGTCGGTGACATGCCCCTGCAGCTCGGTCGCGGTCATGGCCGGTTCGACGGCCGTGACCCGCACGCCCTGCGGGCCGAGCTCGGCCCGCATCGTGCGCGACAGGTGGCTGACCGCCGCCTTCGTGGCGTTGTAGACCGCGAAGCCGGGAAAGACGACCTGCGCCACGATCGAGGAGGTGTTGACCAGGTCGGCCGGCCTGTCCTCCGCGCCCGCCGCGACCAGGTCGGGCAGGAAGGCGTCGATGGTGTTGAGCACGCCGTGGATGTTGACGTCCACCTCGCGCCGCCAGTCGGCGGTCTTGCGCTCCTGGATCGGCGCGGGCAGCATCACCCCGGCGTTGTTGATCACCAGGTCCACCGGGCCGAACGTCTCACGCACCTGGCCGGCGGCCGCGGCGACCGAGGCGGCGTCCGTGGTGTCCACCGTCACGGCCAGCGCCTCGCCGCCCGCTTCCTTGATCTCCTGAGCGAGCTGGTCCAGACGGTCGGTACGGCGGGCCAGCAGGGCGACCTTGGCGCCCTTGGCGGCCAGCAACCTGGCAGTGGCAGCACCGATCCCGCTGGAGGCACCGGTAACAACGGCCACGCGGTTGGCAAGCGACTTCATGATGTCCTGCTTCCTGTTAGCTTCTTGCGACGTCACCTATGTTGCTGCGGTCGCGAAGCCGTACCCAGGGCCGCGTTCAACCTGGGGGAGCCCCAACCTGGGTCTGTCAGAACCACCCTTAAGCTGGCCCGATGGACAACAAGGCAGAGCTTGGCGAATTTCTCCGGTCGCGCCGGGCGCGGTTGAAGCCGGACGAGGTCGGCCTGCCCATGTACGGCGAGCGCCGCCGGGTGCCGGGGTTGCGCAGGGAGGAGCTGGCCCAGCTCGCCGGGCTCAGCGTCGACTACTACGTGCGCTTCGAGCAGGGCAGGTCCGACAACGTGTCCGACGCGATCATCGACGCGGTCGCCTCGGCGCTCAGGCTCGACCGGGCCGAGCGGACGCACCTGCACAATCTGGCGCGCGGGGTGCGCGCGTCCACGCACAGGGAACCGGCGCAGGAGGTGCGTCCCGGGCTGCTGCGGCTCCTGGACGCGATCAAGGACACCCCCGCCTACATCGTGGGGCGGCGCACCGACATCCTGGCGTGGAACCCGCTGTTCGCCACGCTCACCGTCGACCTCGACGCGCTTTCCGCCGAGGAGCGCAACAAGGCGTGGCTGGTCTTCCGCAACGAGGACGTACGCAGCAGATACGTCAACTGGGAGACCAAGGCGCGCGACGTCGTGGCGTACCTGCGGATGGACCTGGGACGCCATCCCGGCGACCCGGCGTTCGACGCGCTCATCTCGCGGCTGTCGGCCGAGTCACCTGATTTCCAGCAGCTCTGGGCGGATCAGGAGGTGCGCGACAAGACGCACGGCGCCTACCACATGCGTCATCCGGTGGCGGGCGAGTTCACCCTGGCCTACGAGACCCTGCGCCTGCCGGACGACCCGGACCAGGCGCTCATCACCTACACGGCCGAGCCGGGGTCGCCGTCGGAGGCGGCGCTGCGGCTGATCGCCGGAGCCCAGTCCCTGACCAGCCACTGACACACCGCACACATGGCCAGGTCGCGGCCGGAGAGGCCGCGACCGTTGGCGTGTTCATGGCGTTGACGCCGCGGACTAGAGGCTGCGGGCGGTGATGTCGCCGTTGGAGGTGGTGGCGCGGATGTCGAGGACGGCGGCGCCGTCGTTCTTGAGGGCGTTGCTGATGCGGCCGTAGGCGGTGCCCGCGTCCAGGGAGGCCGAGACGCCTGCGGCGGCGGTCACCGTGATGCTGCCTGACTGGGTGGTGAGCACGACCAGGCCGCCGGTGGCCTCGGCGATCCGGATGTCGCCCCGCGCGGTGGTGATCTCCGCGGGACCGCCCAGGCGGCCGACCTCGACGTCGCCGTCGGTGGCGGTCAGGCGCAGGCTCGCGGTCTCCTCCAGCCTGATCTGGCTGTAGGCGCCCTCGAACACGACGTCGCCGAGGCGGCCGGTCGTCTTCAGCTCGGTGGCGTCCGTGCGGGCCTCGACGCGGGAACCGGTCGGGAGCGCGACCTTCACCTCGACCGAACCGGTGGAGCCGAGGTACTGGTTCTTCGTCACGTACTCGACGCGCAGCACGCCGTCGGCGTACTCGACCGTGGTCTGCTCGGCGGCCTTGACGTCGCGGGGCTTGGCGGCGTTCGCGGGCAGGACCTCGACGGTGGTGTCGGCGCGGTCGGTGGCGACGAACTGGACACGCCCGGCGGGGATGTTCAGGACGGTGGTGATCGGGGCGGCGGTGGCGAAGGTGTGCATGTCTGGAACTCCTTGTTCAGCGGCTGAACCGTTTGATGGGTCAACCATCGCCGAGCGCCCTGACACCGGGCTGTCGCCGTGCTGACGCGCCGCTTACACCGCGAGTTCCTGAGCCGAGGTAGCGAATATTCGGTGGTCAGCCTGGCCTCTGAGCACGAAGGATGGTGCGCATGACTTTGGCCACCCCGACGCTGCACACCGCTCGCCTGCGCCTGCGGCCCTTCACCGACGCCGACGAGGACCGTCTCTTCGCGCTGCACAGCAACGCCTACGTGATGCGCCACTGGGACTCCCCGGCGTGGACGGAACGGGCCCGCGCCAAGCGCTTCGTCGAGATGTGCCGGACGATGGCGGACGAAGGCACCGGGGCGCGGCTCGCCATCGACCGCGCTTCCGACGGGGCCTTCGCCGGCTGGTGCGCTCTGAACGGGTGGAACAAGGACTTCCGCAGCGCGTCGTTGGGCTACTGCCTCGTCGAGGAGATGTGGGGCCACGGCTACGCGACGGAGGCCGTGCGCGCGTTGCTGGAGTGGGCGTTCGACGCGATGGACCTGAACCGTGTCCAGGCGGAGGCCGATACGCGCAACGCGGCATCCGCCGGGGTCCTGGAGAAGGTTGG
Source organism: Nonomuraea sp. NPDC050556 (assembly GCF_044457355.1). NCBI lineage: Bacteria > Bacillati > Actinomycetota > Actinomycetes > Streptosporangiales > Streptosporangiaceae > Nonomuraea > Nonomuraea sp. NPDC050556. Next base: position 925,227 of record NZ_JBITGU010000001.1, read on the forward strand.
ATTCGTCCGCGAAGGAACGATGCGGGAAGACTGCGTCGTCAACGGGGAGGTATCCGACTCGTGGGTGTTCGGCCTGATCAGGCGAGAGTGGCAACCGTCGGCCGTGGCGCCGCCCAGGTCCTCCCCAGCCTCCTGATCGCCCTCTCGATCGAGATGGGGCGCCCCGCGCGTCACAGGTGACCGCGCGGGGCGCCGGGCGTCAGCCGTACAGGATCAGAAGAACCAGCCGGGCACGCGGGCTTCCGGTGCGACGAGGTCCTGCAAGGATCGGGTCTCGGACGGTGGCACCGCGGGGCAGCGGGCGCCGGGCGCCGGGAGCTTCAGCGTCAGCAGGTACGCGTCGATGGCGCCGGTGGCGCAGTCGCCGCGGCCGTACACGATGTGGCCCCAGCCCTCGTAGGTCAGCAGCCGCCCGGAACGGCCGAGCTGCCGCGTTGTGCTGAGCGCCCACGGGTAGACCGTCGCCGGGTCGTGCAGGGCGTTGGCCACCAGCAGCGGCGTCCTGGTGCGGACCTTCAGCTCGTGCTGCGGGTTGGGGATCGGGTCGGGCGTCCCGAGGCAGACGGTGGTGGAGTAGAGCCCCATGGTGCTGTACCGCATGTCGGGCGCGATCCGCGCCTGCCGCCGCAGGTGCGAGCTCCACTCGCGGAAGTCGCGGATCGGTAGCCGGAAGTCCAGGCAGAAGATCTGGCTCGGGTTGGGGGAGACCTCCTGCGACGCCAGGCTCAGGGCGTCCTGGCGGAGGGTCCCGCCGCTGGACAGCTGGTCGATGCCCTGGGAGAGCTCCGGCCAGGCGCGCGGATCGTAGAAGGCCCCGATCGCGGAGTTGATGATCTCAAGCGCGGACACCGGCGTCTCCGGACGGGACGGATCGACGATCTCGCCGCGGTCGGCCCGCTCCAGGAGGTCCTTCCAGATCGCCCGCAGGTCCTTGCCGTGCTGGAGGCAGGAGGAGTCGCGCTCGCACCAGGCGGCGAACTCGTTGAAGCCGTCCTGCGCCCCCCAGGTCTCGGTGTCCATGAAGGCGCGGGTGCCGAGGCTGTGGTCCATGGTGCTGTCGAGCGTCGCGGCGCGGACCCGGTGCGGGAACGTCTCGGCGTACAGCTGGCCGAGCAGGCTGCCGTACGAGCCGCCCCAGTAGCTGACCTGGCGCTCGCCGAGGGCGGCGCGGAAGGCGTCGAGGTCCCTTGCGGTGCTGAGCGAGTCGACGTGGTCGAAGACCGGGCCGGTACGCGCCCTGCAGTCGGCGCGCAGGCGCGCGTTGTAGGCCAGCCACTTGTCGAAGTCGGCCTGGCTCTTCATGATCGGGTCGGGGGCCTGCGTCATCAGCTCCGTCGAGCAGACCACCGGGTTGCTGCGGTTGGTGCCGCGCACGTCGAAGCCGACCATGTCGAAGCGGCGCGCCAGCTCGGGGCTGAACCTGCGGTGGCTCCCGAGCACCAGGTTCACCCCGGAACCGCCGGGCCCGCCCGCCCCCAGCACGAGCACGCCTATGCGGCTGGCGGGGTCGGTGGCCTTGCGCCGGGCGACGGTCAGGGTGAGCGTGCCGGCGCCGGGGTTGTTCCAGTCGACGGGTACGGCAAGCGTCCCGCATTCCGCGGTGGCGTCCTCGGGGCAGGGCGCCCAGGGGATCGCGGCCGGCGTCCGGGCCGTGGCCATGGGGGTGAGGAGCGACAGAGGAACGATCAGCCCTAACAAGAGGGCGGCGAGTCTTCGCATGACTAGATCATCAACTGCGGCGCCCCCTCGGGGAATCGGACTCAGGTATGGACTGCGGCCTCCCCCACAGGGATGACGAGCAGCCCGCGCACCCGCCCGGCCTCGGGGTGGTCGAGCTCGTCCAGCAGCTCGAGCGCCCGCAGCCAGGCCTGCCGGGCTGGTCCCGGCTGCCCGGCCGAGACCAGCGTCTCGCCGAGCCGGACGAGCGTGAGGCCCCTGTTGAGCGAGTCGTGCATCGACGCGTACAGCTCGATCGCCGTCCCGTAGGCGGCGATCGCCCCCTCGTGCTCGCCGAGGTGGTGGAGGGCGTAGGCGATGCTGTCCCAGGTGTTGGCCTGGCCGTGGCGGTCGCCCAGCTCCTGGTGTACGGCCAGCGCCTCGCGGCAGTGGGCGAGCGCCTGGCCGTACTCGCCGGACTGCGCCAGCAGCCAGCCCACCGCGTTGAGCGCGCGAGCGCGGCCGGGCTGGTTGCCGGTGGCGTGGAAGCCGGTGACGGCGCTGCGGGCGTGCTCGAGTGCCTGGTCGTACCAGCGTTGCCGTTCGAGAACCCCGGACAGCGCGCCGTGCGTGTAGGCCAGGCTGGACAGGTCGCCGAGCGACTTGTAGAGGGTGAGCGCGCGGCGCAGGTGGTTGTGCGCGAGCGGGTACTGGCCGAGGCGGCCGTAGGCCCAGCCGAGGTTGCGGTGGGCGTGCGCCAGGCCGTCCGGCTCGCTCCCGGCCGCGCGCAAGGCGGCCTGCTGCAGGGCGAGGGACTCCTGCCAGCGGCCCTGGCGGTCGAGGAAGTCGTTGAGCGCCCAGGCGATGCGCCATTCGCTCTGCGCCAGGCCGGACAGGAGCACGGCCTGCTCGGCGCGGAACCAGGCGAAGGCCTCGTCGGTGTCGTGGAAGGGTTCGGGCGCCGGGGTGATGACCGGGGTCCTGTGCGGGCTGAGCGCCATGGCCGCTGCATGCGCCGTGCGCGTGTAGTGCTCGCGCAGCCGTACCTGCGCCTCCTGTCCCTCCTCCCGGCCGACGAGCTCGCGGGCGTAGGCCCGCAGCAGGTCGTGGCAGGCGTAGCGGCCGGGCTGCGGCTCGTCGAGCAGGTGCGCGCGGGTGAGCTCGCCCAGCGCGGACCGGGTCTCGCCAGGCGGTGTCCCCGCGAGAGCGGCGGCGGCCGGTACGCCGACGTCCGGCCCCGGGTGCGCGCCGAGCAGCCGGAAGAGCCGCGCGGCCGAAGAGCTCAGCGTCCGGTACGAGCAGGAGAAGACGGTGCGGAGCTGCAGCGCGGGCTCGCCGCCGTCGAGTTCGTCGAGCGGGTGCCCGCCGGCCAGCTCGCGGGCGAGCGGGCCGAGCCGGAAGCCGGGGCGGGCCGCGGCGCGTGAGGCGGCGATCGACAGGGCGAGCGGCAGCCGGGCGCAGGCCAGGGCGATCGCCTCGACAGCGTCGGGTTCAGCCTCGGCCCTGGCCGCGCCGATCCGTCGGGCCAGCAGGTCGCGCGCCTGCCTGGCGGTGAGCACGTCGAGCGGCAGCGGCCGGGCGCCCTCCAGCGCCAGCAGACCGGCCAGCGGGTCGCGGCTGGTGACGACGACGGCGCAGCCGGGCGAGCCGGGCAGCAGGGGACGCACCTGTTCGGCGTCGCGGGCGTTGTCGAGCACGACCAGGGCGCGGCAGTCGGCCATGAGCCTGCGGTACATGCTCACGCGGGCCTCCTGCTCGACCGGCATCCGCTCGGCCGTCACGCCGAGCGTGCGCAGGAACAGGCCGAGCACGTCGGCGGGCGCGCGGGCGGAACCGCTCGGGTCGAAGCCGCGCAGGTTCACGAAGAGCTGCCCGTCGGGGTAGAGGCGGCGCGCCCGGTGGGCCCAGTGCACGGCCAGCGCGCTCTTGCCGACGCCCGCCGTACCGGAGACGACGGCGATCGCGGGTTCCGCGAGGATGCCGTCGAGGGCGGCCAGCTCCTGTTCGCGGCCGGTGAATCCGGACAGCCCCTGGGGGAGCAGCGCGGGGATCTGCCGCGTGGACGTGCCGTGCAGCAACGACTGGTGCAGCTCGCGCAGTGCCGCGCCCGGATCCAGACCGAGCTCCTCGGCCAGTCGCGCGCGTAGCGCCCGGTAGACGTCCAGGGCCTCCGCGAGCCTGCCGGCGGCGGCCAGGGCCCGCATCAGCACCCCCACCAGGGGTTCGCGCAGCGGATGCCGCTCGACCAGCGGCAGCACCTCCGTCACCACCTCCTGGTGCCGGCCCAGCGATGTCTCCAGGTTGAGGCACTGCTCCAGGGCGGACAGGCGGCGCTCCTGCCAGGCCGCTGCCTCGCCGTCGAAGCCGAGGCCGGGCAGCGGCTCGCCCCGCCACAGCCGCAGCGCGCTCCGCAGCGCCGGCACGGCCTCCTCCGGCGCGCTGTGCTGGGCTCGCGCGACCAGTTCCTCGAAGACCTGGGTGTCCAGCCCGCCGGGCTGCGGCCGCAGCAGGTAGCCGGAGCGCTGGGTGACGATCAGGTCGGCGGGCGCCCCGGCCAGGGTGAGCGTCCGCCGCAGCCGGGTGACCAGATCCTGGATCTGCCTGCGGGCGGTCGCCGGTGGTGTGTCCCAGACGCGGTCGACGAGGTGATCGAAGGTGACCGTCTGGCCCGCCTCCAGGAGGAGGGCGGCGAGCACGCGTTCCTGCCGCCGCCCGCTCAGCGGGACTCCGACGCCGTCGACCTGGACGTCAAGCGGTCCCAGTACGGCGAACCACACTCCGTTCACGCGCGGAAGTTTAGATCATCCGACGCCTTTGGATAGTTCGACTCTCCAAAGGATTTCGCAAGGACGGAACGAGGATCGGCTCTCCTACTTTGGCTGATGGTCGGCATACCTCAGGCCCGGAATGAGAGATTGAAGATGATATTTCGCCATGCTGTCCCCTTAGTGTTGGCTGCCGGTTTACTGGGGGCGAGTCCGATGGGCCCCACGGCCCAGGCCACCGCCGACCCAGGGGGCGCCGCGCTCACCGAGGCCCGCCGTACCGGACAGCGTGTTGAGGTCGAACCGGCGCGCACCGAGACCACCGAGGTGTTCGCCGAGCCCGACGGCACCATGACCGCGCAGCAGCACCTGCGCCCCGTGCGCGCGCGGGTGGGCGGCGAGTGGCGTGCGATCGACCCGACGCTGAAGGCGAACCCCGACGGCACCCTGTCGCCGGCCGTGTCGACCTTCGCGATGACGTTCTCCGGCGGCGGCACGGGCCCGATGGCCACGCTGGCCAAGGGCGGCAAGTCGCTGTCGATGGCGTGGCCGGGCACCCTGCCCAAGCCGGCGCTGGAGGGCAACACGGCCACCTACGCCGAGGTGCTGCCGGGGGTCGACCTGAAGATCATCGTCGAGCCCGACGGCTTCACCCACCACCTGGTGGTCAAGACCCGCGAGGCCGGGACCAACCCCGCCGTGCGCACGCTGAAGCTGGGCATGAAGGGCAACGGGCTCAGCGTCTCCTCGGTCAAGGGAGGCGGGCTCAAAGCCGCGGACGCGAAGGGCGAGGAGATCTTCTCCGCTCCCGTGCCCCGGATGTGGGACTCCTCCCACGAGCGCTCCCGTGGCATCGCCGCCGGGGGCGACAAGGAGGAGCTGCTGCGCGAGGCGCCCATGAAGGCGACCGCCGGACGCGGCGGCCTGGAGATCGTCCCCGACAGGGCGCTGCTGGACGACCCGGCGACGGTGTATCCGGTGGTGATCGACCCGGCCTGGCGCGCGAACTACAAGAACCACTGGGCGGTGGCGGCCAAGCGGTCGGGCACCAACATGGCCAACACCGCCTACTACGACGGCGGCAACCGGATCGGCTCGGAATGGCCGCCGCTGGCGCGGGTCGGCTACGAGTCGGAGACGGGCGTGACCGCACGCAGCTTCTTCGAGATGAACCTGGACGGCATCGGCGGCACGCACGTGCTGTCGGCCCGTTTCCGCATCTTCAACGCGCACTCGTGGAGCAGCTCGCCCCGCGACGTCGAGCTGGGCCTGGCCGGGGCGATCGGCGGTGGCACCACGTGGAACAACCAGCCGCAGTGGATCCAGACCCTGGGGGTCAAGTCGTTCGCGCACGGCTGGAACGGCACCGACGGGGCCAACGAGGAGTTCGACATCACCGGGAAGATCCAGGAGGCGGCCAACGGCTGGTGGCCGCACATCACCCTCGGGCTGAAGGCGGGCAACGAGGGCGACACCTTCGGGTGGAAGAAGTTCGTGGTGGACGCCACCGGCGACTGGCAGAACTACGTGCCGACGCTGGTGATCAACTACAACAACGGGCCCAGGCTGACCGCCAAGACCGCCTACCAGGGCCAGTGGAACAACAACTCCTCCGACCGGCCCATCCCGTGCGGGCCGGGCTGGCAGCTGATCGGGAACACCGACGTCGTGCTGACCGCGACGGGTCAGGACCCCAACAACGACAACCTCGAAGTGAAGTTCGGGATGTGGTTCCACGACGGGCCCTCGATCCTGAACGAGTCGCGCTGGATCGGCAACAACGGCACCGCCAGCGTGGTGGTCCGGGCCAGCCAGCTGGAGAACAACGGCCACTACTGGTGGTACGCCAGCGTGAACGACGGAACGGACGGCGACTGGAGCACGGCCTCGTGCCCGATCAAGGTCGACAAGCTCGCCCCCAACACGCCTGAGGTGACCTCCGACGACGGCAAGTCGATCGACGTGGCCCAGGTGGCGGCGCGCAACACCAGGAAGATCAGGCTCAGGTCCGCCGACTGGAACGGCCTGCGCGGCTTCTGCTACGTCCTCAACGCCACGCTCAGCGTCCACAACGGCCAGTGCGCCACCGGCACCTGGGTCGACGCGGGCTCCGACGGCTCGGCCGTCGTGGAGATCTACCCGCACCGCTGGCCGAACAACACCCTCCAGGTCATGGCCGTCGACCTGGTGGGCAACGTCTCCCCCCTGTCCGAGAAGCTGATCAAGACCGCGCCCGCCGACTTCGTCGCCGACCCCAACGGCGTGATCAGCGGCGACCGCGACGGTGACCTGTCCGGCGACGGCTACCCCGACCTGCTGGCCGTCAACACGGACGGCGGCCTGCGCCTCTACCGGGGCCGCGGCGACGGCACGGTCGCCGAGGGCCAGAACGTGAGCTGGACCGGCTTCGGCGGCGGCCTGGTCGCGCACCGGGGCGACTTCCTGGGCGCGGGCACCTCCGCCCGTGACGGCTACGAGGACATCTTCGTCAGGACCACCGACGGCAAGCTGCAGCTGTTCCCCAACGAGGGCACCGGCTGGCCCAGCTGGGACGGGCGCCGCGACCTGCGGCACCCGGGCGGCTCGGACTGGTCAGGCGTGACCAGGCTCGTCGCGCCCGGCGACCTCGACGGCGATCGGCGGCCCGACCTGCTCACCGTGGAGGGCAACCAGCTCAGGCTCTACCGGGGAGGCGTCGCGGAACCCCTGGTCACCGGCGCGGGCGGCGAGCTGGCGGAACCCGCGACCATCACCGTCCCCGGGCTCGCCAGCCTCGAAGGCTACGACGTCTACGTGCCAGGCGGCACCCGCGACCTGGTGCTCCGCAAGCGCGACAGCGGGGTGATGACCATCGCCACCGGCCAGGCGGACTCCGGGACCTACAGCGTCGAGGCGCCTCGCCCCTACGGCGACAGCCGGTGGCCAGGGGACTCCCACCCGTGGATCGTCGCGCCGGGCAACCTCCACGGCCGGGTCGTCGATGTGCCCGGTGAGGACTACCGGATGTACGAGCCCGTCGAGGGCAAGGAAGGCGCCGACTTCTGGCTCATCGTCCAGCCGGAGGGTCTCTACCTCTCGGTGGCCGACGCCGAGAACCGGCAGCAGCCCTTCAACGTGGGCATCCCCGGCACGACCTACCCGATCGCCTCGATCTCCTGAACAGGAAACAGTCCATGATGCGTAAGACGGTCATGGTCGTGGTCGCCTCGCTGGTGGCGGGATTATTGGTCCCGGCACCGGCGAGCGCCGCGCCCTACAAGCTCAAACTGCGTCCCCTGCAGAAGGAACGCTCCGTCGCGATCACCCGCGTTCCCCGCGAGGCTCCCGCTCCGGCCGCCGAGTCCGAGACCAAGGCGTGGAAGGGCGCGCCCGCGATCACGTGGCCCGCCCCCGGCAAGGTCAGGGCCACGGACAGGGCGGCTGCCGGGTCGCCGGTCAGCGTTTCCTCTGATGCTTCCGCGGAGATCGAGTACGCGGCGGTGCGGGGCGGCGCCGCCTTCGCGGTCCGCTCGGACAAGCCGGGCCCGCTGTCGGTGTCGGTCGACCTCGGCGGCCTCAAGGGCGCCGTCGGCGGCGACTGGGTCAGCCGGGCCAGGCTCGTCCGCCTTCCCGAGTGCGCGCTGACCACCCCCGAGCTGCCGCAGTGCCGTACAGAAGAGAAGGTGACGGCCACCCGCGCGGGCAGCACGCTCACCGCGCGGGTCGAGGGCGCCACCGTGCTCGCCGCGGTGGCAGCGCCCCAGGGCGCGAGCGGCACCTACCGCGCCACCTCCCTCGCACCGACCGGCCTCTGGTCGGCGGGCGGCGGCACGGGCTCCTTCACCTACAACTACCCGATCCCCGTGCCGTCGGTGCCCGGCTCGCTGGAACCGGAGGTCTCGCTCGACTACGACTCCACCCTCGTCGACGGGCGCACCGCCTCCACCAACAACCAGCCGTCCTGGATCGGCGAGGGCTGGGAGTACGAGCCCGGCTTCATCGAGCGCACCTACCAGTCCTGCCCGGACAGCGGCGAGCAGTGCTGGAAGTCGGAGAACGCGACCCTGTCGCTCAACGGCTCCTCCACCGCCCTGGTGCGCGACGACGCCAGCGGCACGTGGAAGCTCGCCGCCGACGACGGCTCCCGCGTGCAGTGGCTCAACGACCACTGGGTGATCACCAAGCCGGACGGCACGCAGTACTGGTTCGGCACCAACCGGCTGCCCGGCTGGACGTCAGGCAAGCCCGAGACCAGGTCCGTCTTCAGCGTGCCGGTCAAGGACCGGGGCGTCCTGCCCTGGCGCTGGCAGCTCGACCACGTCGTCGATCCGCACGGCAACGCCATGGCCTACTACTACGAGCGCGAGACCAACTCCTACAACTCGGGCGGCCGCGCGGTCGCCTACGACCGCGGCGGCTACCTCCAGCGGATCGAGTACGGCCTGCGTGCCGGGAACGCCTACACCGGGGCGGGCGCGCAGGTGGAGTTCACCACGGCGGAACGCTGCCTGAGCGGCTGCGACTCCTTCGACGCCGCTCATGCGGGCAACTGGCCGGATGTCCCCTTCGACCTGAACTGCTCCGCCCTCCCGTGCGCGAACACCGGCCCCTCGTTCTGGACGCGCAAGCGGCTGACCGCCATCACCACGAAGGTCGGCGGCACCGCCGTGGATACCTGGACGTTGTCGCACACCTTCCCCGGCGCCGGCGACAGCACCAGCCCCGCGCTCTGGCTCACCCAGATCCAGCGCACCGCCCCGGTCGCGCTGCCCCCGACCACCTTCCACGGTCAGGCGATGGAGAACAGGGTCGACGCCGACGAGGGCCGCCCGCCGCTCAACAAGTACCGGATGACCAGGGTCCACTCCGACAGCGGCACCGACACGCTGGTCGGCTACCTGCCCAAGGACTGCACCTACGCCGCGGTGCCCGACCCGGCGCACAACAACCGGCGCTGCTTCCCCTCCTACTGGACGCCGCCCGGCGCCTCCACGCCGATCCGCGACTGGTTCCACAAGTACGCCGTGGAGCAGGTCGTCGTGGACGACAAGGTGGGCGGCTCCGCCTCGGAATCCGTCGTCACCACCTACGGCTACGAGAACCCGGCGTGGGCCAAGGACGACAGCGAGTTCACCACCGACGCCCACCGCACGTACAACCTCTTCAAGGGCTACCAGAAGGTCCGCACCAAGGTCGGCACGACCAACAAGACCCAGAGCGAGACCGTCTACCTGCGCGGTCTGGGCGGTACGGTCACCGACTCGGAAGGCAACCAGGTCAGCGACGACCCGGCGCTGTCCGGCCGGGTGCTGGAAGAGCTGACCTACACCGGCGAGGGCGGCAGCCTGGCCACCGCCACGGTCACGGAACCGTGGTTGTCGCCGGTCACCGCCACCAGGAACCGGGCGGGCACCACACCGCTGACCGCACGCATGGCCGGCACCGCCGTCAGCAGGACCAGGACGGCCGTCGCCATGGGCTGGCGGCGCACCAGGACCGACACCGCGCACGACGACCTCGGCCGGGTCACCGCCGTCAGCGACCAGGGCGACCTCGCGGTGAACGGCGACGAGACGTGCGCCACCACCGCCTACACCGATCGGGACACCGCCAACTGGCTGCTCGGCTACGTGGCCACCAGCCGCAGCACCGAGGGCACCTGCGCCGCGCCCGGCGCGGTGACGAGCGAGACCAGGACCCTCTACGACGGCCAGGGGCACCTCGCCGCGCCCAAGGCGGGCCAGGCCTTCGCCACCAGGTCGGAGAAGCTGCAGCGGCCGGGCACGTACGTGGCCACCGCGACCGGCTACGACGCCTACGGCCGGGTCGTCAGCGCCACCGACGAGCTGGGCAGGACCATCACGACGGCCTACACCCCGGCCACCGGCGCCCCCGCCACGATCGTCGTCACCGACCCCAAGGGGTTCACCACCACCAGCACGCTCGACCCGCTGCGCGGCCAGGAAGTGTCGGTGACCGACCGCAACGGCAACACCACCCAGACCGAATACGACGCCCTCGGCCGCCTGACCAGGATCTGGCTGCCCAGCCGCGCCAGGTCGGCCTCACCCAGCCTGACCTTCGACTACCGGGTCAACGGCCAGGATCCCGCCGCCGTCACCACCACTACCCTGCGCGAGAACGGCACCTACGCCACCTCGATCGAGCTGCTCGACGGCCTGCTCCGCTCGCGGCAGACGCAGCAGGACGGGCTGAACGCCGAAGGCGGCCGGCTGATCGTCGACACCCACTACGACACGCACGGCCGGGCGTGGAAGACCACCGCGCCGTACTGGAACAAGGACGCGCCCAGGCCCGAGCTGGGCGGCCTGGCCGACAACGAGATCCCGGCGCAGACCGTCACCGAGTTCGACGGCAGGGGACGGCCGACCGAGAAGATCTTCATGTCGCTCAACGTCGAGCAGCAGGGCTGGCGCACCAGCCTCCGCTACGGCGGCGACTACGTGGCCACGATCCCGCCCGAGGGCGACTCGGCGAGCATGGCGCTCCTCGACGCCCGCGGCAAGACCGTCGAGCTGCGCCAGTTCAAGGACCGCTCGCTCACCGGCGCCTACGACACCACGCGCTACACCTACGACACCGAGGGGCAGCTCAGGAAGCTCGCCGACCCGGCGGGCAACGAATGGACCTACGACTACGACCTGCTCGGCCACAAGACCACGGCCAAGGACCCGGACGTGGGCGTCACCACCTACACCTACGACGCCGCAGGCCAGGCCATCAGCTCCACCGACGCGCGCGGCGTCACCGTCGTCACCGACTACGACGAGCTCGGCCGCCGCAAGACGCTGCGCCAGGGGGAGACCACCCTCGCGCAGTGGGCCTACGACAGCGCGCAGAACGGCAAGGGCCTGCTCGCCTCCTCCACCCGCTGGGACAACGGCAACGCCTACGTCAGCGCGATCGACGGCTACACCGCGACGGGGGCGCCCACCGGCACCACGGTGACGATCCCCGCGGCCGAGGGACTGCTGGCGGGCACCTACAAGGTCGGCCAGACCTACACCCCGGTCACCGGCCTGCCGAAGAGCACCACCTACCAGGCGCGGGCGGGCCTGCCCGCCGAGGTGGTCACCTCGCACTACACCGACCGCGACCAGCTCGCCGCCACCGGCAACGCCGACCAGGAGTACCTGTCCGGCGCGGAGTACACGCCGTACGGCGAGCTGCTCCGCTCCTACCTCGGCACGCTGGGCCGCTACGCCGTACAGACCTTCACCTACGAGCAGGCCACCAGGCGGCTCAGGAGCGTCGTCAACGACCGGCAGAAGGCGGACCCGCAGACGCTGGACGACGTCACCTACACCTACAACCCGGCCGGCGACGTCACCAGCGTCCTCAACAAGCGCGACGACCAGACCGGCGTGGACCGCCAGTGTTTCGGCTACGACCACCGGCGCAGGCTCACCAGCGCCTACAGCACCACGTCGGAGTGCGACGCGGACAAGGCAGTCGGCGGTCCCGCCCCCTACTCGCTGACCTTCGGCTACGACGTGGTAGGGAACCGGATCTCCGAGACCGCCGACGGGGTGACGCGGACCTTCACCTACACCGGCCACCTGATGAAGACGGCCGGCGGCGACACCTTCGGCTACGACGCGGCGGGCAACACCACCCGCCGGGTCACCGCCTCCGGCGAGCAGACGCTGACGTGGAACGCCGAGGGCAAGCTGGCCGCCACCCAGAACGGCTCCTCGTTCCTCTACGACGCGGACGGCGACCGCCTGCTGCGCCGGGATCCCTCGGGCAGCACGCTCTACCTGGGCAGCGAGGAGTTCACGGCCTCGTCGGCCGGGCTCGTGAGCGGGCGCAGGTTCTACCAGGCGGGCAAGGCCGTGCTGGTGCGTACGTCGGCCACCAAGCTGGACTACCTGCTCACCGACCAGCACGGCACAGCCGAGGTGTCGATCAACGCCTCCAGCCTGGCCTACCAGCGCCGCGCCACGACACCGTTCGGCACGGTCCGCGGGGCCGCGCCGGCGACGTGGTCCTCGCAGAAGGGCTTCGTGGGCGGCACGATCGACGACTCGACCGGGCTGACCCATATCGGGGCGCGCGAGTACGACGCGGACAACGGGCGGTTCGTGTCGGCGGACCCGGTGATGGACCTGCTGGACCCGCAGCAGGTCAACGGGTACGCCTACGCGAGCAACAACCCGGTGACCTGGTCCGACCCCGACGGGCTGAAGGTCAACCAGCTGCAGGACTGGGGTGATGTGCAGACGGTCAACCCCAACAGCAACGCCCACTGCGCGACGAAGTACTGCGCCGACCAGTACAACGATCCCGCGAAGGCGGCGGAGGCCAGGCAGGCGGCCGATGACGCGACGCGCCAGTACTACCGGGAGAACAACACACAGGAAAAGGAGGCGGAACGGGCCGCTGCGCGCGAGAAGGCCAAGCCGAAGAAGAAGAAGGGCTGGTGGGACTCCTGGGGCAAGCAGGGGCTGGCATGGGTCGGCAGGTTCATGACCTTCAGCGGCGGCATGATCGCGACCATCGCCTGTGGCGTCTCGATCGTCTGCGGCATGGTGGTGGGAGCCACCGTGGCCATCGCCGGATATGTGATAACCCAGAGGGTCACCAACAAACCGATCTCCGTGGTGGGCGTGGTGGAAGCGGGCGCCTGGGGGGTGATACGCGGCGGCAACTCACGGGTTTTCCAAGGCTCGCGTGACGCCTTCAAAGACGCGATCAACGTGGGGGTCTCGCTGGAGAAGGGCGGCCATCGGACGCTCCATGCCTTCAAACACGCATCCATCGAGTCGAGAGGCGGGCTCACGTTCTATAACAAGTACAAGTGGCAGTGGAACGCCCATCCTGCCAAGTGGTTCATGAACAACCGCTACGACCGGTCGATGCTGAAGAAGCCTTACCGCTGGTAACGGCTGGGTCTACGCCCAGTGATTGCCGTGGGGCAGGCGTCGTCGGGGCCCCCGACGACGCCGTCCACGGACACGAACAGCTGGGTGACGATCTTCCTCATCGCTTCGCTCCGAAGAAGCCCGCGACGGCGGGGGCGATGGCCGCTGCGTCCACGTTGTGGGGCTGGCCCTCAAGGGTGGTACGGCGGGCGTCGGGAAGGGCGGCGGCGTCGTAGGCCAGGCAGGAGGCGCCCGCCGCCATCGCGTCCCAGAACGGGGCGGCCTTCATCCCGGCGACGAACTCCTCCGGCATCAGCGCCGCCTTGAGCATGAACAGCTCCATCATGTCGCCGAAGCGCCCCTGCTCGCGCAGCGCGTACTGCCTGTCGCGGTAGTCGGCGGGGACGGGCTCGCGGGTGCCGGGCAGGATGTAGGGGACCTCCCACAGGGCCAGCCTGGTGATGGCCGGCCCGCGGGCGGCCGCCTGGACGGCGATCATCCCGCCGCCGGACGTGCCGTACACCATCGCGGACCCGCCCGCCTCGGTGATGACCGCCCGCAGGTCGTCGAACTCGCGGTCCACGGAGTGACGGGAACTCCGGCACTCCGAACAGTTCCCGATAGGTTCGCATGGCCGTCAGTGTGGGAGCGGCGGCCGGGGAGCCGTTATTGTTTCGCGCAGACGCGAAACGAGGTGCCGCGATGGGCTGGTGGGAGGTCGACTCCGACACGCTCGCGAGCGGCAGGTTCATCGTGTCGCCGCTGGCTGAGACCTTCGCCGCCATGCAGGCCTTCTACTACGACGTCCCCGGCCATCCGGCCCAGCGCGCCTGGCTCGACGAGCACCGTGCCCGCTGGCGCGCGATGATCGCCGGCGACCCTCTGACCGCGCCGCTCATCGAGGCGGCGATGGGCGCGCGGACCCACTGGATCGCCGACCTGCTCACACCGGTGCTGAACGGCGAGTTCACGACGTTCGACGACGAGCTGGGACTGGTCCGCGGGACGCCGCCCGAGAAGGCGTGGGCGGACCTGGTCGTATCGTCGGGCGGGCCTCTTCCGGAACGGCTGCGCCGTACCGACGTCGCCGACCACCTCGCCGACGTCCTGACCTGGGTGTGGACCGAGGCCGTGCTGCCCACGTGGGCGCGCCGGCGCCGCATCATCGAGGCGGACATCCTCTCGCGGACCGCGCAGCTGAGCCGGGACGGCTGGGCGGCCGTGCTCGACGGCATGCGCCCGGGGATGCGGTGGCTGCGCGACGGCCGGCTGCAGATCAACGTCCACGACTTCCCGTCCCTGCAGACCAGGGGCGCACCCCTGTACTTCGTCCCCGTCACACCCGCGCGGGGCTGGGTCGCCTATGACGACACGCTGCAGTACACGATCATCTACCCGTGCTCCGGCGCCCTCGCCGACGTCGACGCCACGACCGCGCCCGAGCCGCTGGCCCGGCTCCTCGGCCAGAACCGCGCCCAGGTCCTGGTCCTGCTCGACACCCCCAAGAGCACGACCCACCTCGTGGCCCTCGCGAACCAGGGTCTCGGCTCGGTAGGGCGCCATCTCAAGATCCTGCTCGACAGCGGCCTGATCGGCCGCCGGCGCTCCGGAAAGTCCGTGCTCTACTACCGCACCGCATCCGGCGACGTCCTCGTGAACAGCGCGGCGGCCCAGGTCTCGTCCGTCCATTCACCGACGGGGCGGACGAGACCGTGACGTCAATCTGTCCCTACATGGAGGATGTCACGGAAGCCCGTGCATCGCTGTCGAGCTGGTCGATGGCGGCCAGGAGTTCGGCGTGGGCCGCCCGGTAGCGGGCGGTGACGTTGGCCGCGCGCGTGGCCGGGCTGTCCGCCTGCGATTCTTCGTCGATGGCCACACGCAGCTGGAGCGCCTGGCCGGCCCAGTAACGTGCCTTGGTCTCAACTGCTGAGGCCAGATCCGACAGTTCCGTCATGAGGATCCTCTCTCGCTGTCACGATCCACTACGGGCCGTGACTGATCGAACGCTCATTGTAAGAATTGTCAGAACGGGCAGTCAATGCCAGGGCGGGCAGTGCGGTGGGCCGACGAGCGACAACGCCGTGACGACCGCGCCATCACCGGTAGCACGGCTCCTCAGCCCTCGCACACACGGACGTCAGCTCGTCGGCCCACCGCAATTCTTGCGGGTCGTCACCGTTCTCGCCAGCGCAACGGTCAGTCGGTGATGTCGGCGGGGAGGGTCTCGGCGTAGCCGCCCATCTCCACGTCGACCTGCTTCGTGCCGGCCTTGGGAGCGGCGAAGAGGCCCCACATGACCACTTCGGCGCCTGGCGGGACGGTGCCCAGCCGGTCCGGCCAGAAGGTCTGGCCGAAGTTGCCGATGAAGTCGAAGTAGGTCGGCTCGGCGAACGCGCACAGCTCGTGGCGTCGCTGGGCGGTCTTGTCGACGAAGCTCAGCTGGCCCAGGGTGATCTCGCGCGGGCTGATGGCGTTCACGTAGTCGAGGTCGAGAGGCTGGTCGGTCGGGTTGGTGACCGTGGCCTTGGCCAGCACGTATCCGGCGTAGCGCTTCACCTCCTGCACGTTCAGCTTGAAGCCGCTGTCGGACAACGTCTTGGTGTCGCCCGCCCGCTCGGCGAGCTCGGCCTTGGCGCCCGCGGTTTCGACGAGGACCTCGACGCGGCGGTTCTGCGCCCGTCCGTCGGGGTTGTCCGAGCCGTCGGGGCGGGTGTTGGGGGCGATCGGCTTGGCCTCGCCGTACCCCTTGACCGTGTAGGTGAAGCCGGTGCCGACAGTGGCGCGGAGGGCGTCGGCGACGGCTGTTGCGCGCTGGCGGGAGAGCGCGTCGTTGGCCGCGTCGGTGCCGATGGCGTCGGTGTGGCCCTCGATGACGATCTTGCCGGAGTCGGCGGTGATGCGCTGGCCGACCTCGGCGATGGCCGCCTTGGCCGCCGGTGACAGCGACGCCTTGCCGAAGGCGAACAGGACGTCGCTCGGCAGCCTGAACTCCACCGGCGCCTGCGCGCCTCCGCCGCCGCCGACCTTGCAGATCAGCGGGCCCGTCCTGGGCTCGCCCCGGGGGCCGCTCACCACCGGGTCGTCTTGGAGTGAGGCGTCGCCCGCCGGGAGCACCGGCGCGACGACGGGCAGCATGCCGCCGATCCCGACCAGCATCTCGCGGGTCTCCTTGGGCGGCGCCGGGAACATCGCGGTGATGGTGGCCGACTCTCCTGCCGGGATGCTGTCCTCGGTGTTGGTGCTGATGCGTCCGTCGTAGTCGGCTGCCTGGAGCAGGCCGTACGCGGTGCCGCGGGGCGGGTCCACCAGGGCGAGGTGCTGCTCGCGTAAGTCGATGCCGAGCAGTGAGGGGGCCAGCGGCTCCTGCATGCCGTTGTAGAGCTCGAACTGCAGGGCCAGCTGGTCTTCACCGGTTCTGACCAGGCGCACGTTGCGCGCCTCGACCGGGTAGGCGGAGGTGGACGCCTTGGCGACGATCCCCGTGGCGGGCTCGGCCGGAGGGGATGTTTCCGGTTCCTTGGCGGAGGGCGTGTCCGCGGGCTCCTCCGATGGCCCCTGGGCGACGGACACCGGCTCCTGGGGCGCCTGCTTCAGCGGGCCGCAAGCGGAAAGGCCCAGGGCCAGCGCGGCGCCGCAGACCAGCTGAGCTGTCGTTGTCACTCTCATGCGGCCAGCCTGCCGGGGAGACGTTCCACCGGCGTCTCACCGGCACTTCACACGAATCCGGCCTCACTCGAAGGACGGTGCGCGATCCCGGGTGCGCTTGAGTTCGAAGAAGCCCTCCGTGCCCGCGACCAGGACCAGGCCGTCCCACAACCGTCCTGCGGCCTCGCCGCGCGGGATCGGCGTGACCACCGGGCCGAACAGGTGCGTGCCGGCGATGCGGAGGACGGGCGTCCCGACGTCGAGGCCGACCTCGTTGAACGCCTCGTCGTGCGAGTCGATGATGAGCCGGTCGAACTCCGTGCTGTCGGCCGCCTTGGCCAGCGCGACGGGCA
Organism: Nonomuraea sp. NPDC050556; assembly: GCF_044457355.1. Lineage (NCBI taxonomy): Bacteria > Bacillati > Actinomycetota > Actinomycetes > Streptosporangiales > Streptosporangiaceae > Nonomuraea > Nonomuraea sp. NPDC050556. Next base: position 942,513 of record NZ_JBITGU010000001.1, read on the forward strand.
GGCCCGCCTCCTCCAGGGCCTCCGTGAGCACGGCGGGATCGCCCCGACGCCCCTGGTCGTGGAGGCGGGTGCCGATCGCGGTGTACAGCGGTCCGAGTACGGCGCGGCCACCGTGCTCGGCGGCCGCCGAGCACACCCGCACCGAGGCCCACGCCTTCGTCATCCTGTCGCGGTAGTCGTCGCTGAGGTCCTTGCCGTCGCGCTGCACGAGGTTCAGGTAGGCCAGCGACATGATCCGCCAGTCGGCGCGCACCGGACGGACCTGCTCGACCTCCAGGAGCCAGCGTGAGGTGATCCACGCCCACGGGCACAGCGGATCAAACCAGAACGGGACGGCTTGGTCAGCCTGAGTCACCATAAGATCGTTTGTACATACGCTTTGTCCCCATTGGAAGGGGGAGATGGCGACTAATCCAGTTTGACCTGGAGTCGGCTCCAGATCTTAGGGTCGAGCCATGAGATATCGCATCCTCGGCGGCACCGGCATCGAGGTCAGCACCTACTGCCTGGGCACCATGATGTTCGGCTCCGTCGGCAACCCCGACCACGACGACAGCATCCGCATCATCCACACCGCCCTCGACCACGGCATCAACTTCGTCGACACCGCGGACATGTACTCGGAGGGGGAGTCCGAGGAGATCGTCGGCAAGGCCCTGCAGGGTCGGCGGGACGAGGTGATCCTGGCCACCAAGGTGCACTTCCAGATGGGGAAGGGCCCCAACCGCAGCGGCAACTCCCGCCGCTGGATCGTCAAGGAGGTCGAGGCGAGCCTCAAGCGGCTGCGCACCGACTGGATCGATCTCTACCAGGTCCACCGGCCCGACAACCACACCGACATCGAGGAGACCCTCTCCGCGCTGACCGATCTGGTACGGCAGGGCAAGATCCGGGCCTTCGGCTCCTCGGCCTTCCCTGCGCACCATCTGGTCGACGCCTACCACGTGGCAGAGCGGCGCGGCCTGCACCGGCTGCGTTCCGAGCAGCCGCCGTACAACATCCTCGCCAGGGGGATCGAGGGTGACGTGCTGCCCACCGCGCAGCGGCTCGGCATGGGGGTGCTGACCTACAGCCCGCTCGGCTGGGGCTTCCTGACCGGCCGCTACCGCAAGGGGCAGTCCTACGACCTGTCCTCTGGCCGGGCGGCGCTCGCGCCAGATCGGTTCGACCCGTCGCTGCCGGTCAACGCGGCCAAGCTGGACATCGTCGAGGAGCTGGTGAAGCTGGCCGGCGAGCTCGGGTGCAGCCTGCCCGAGCTGGCCGTGGCCTTCGTGGCGGCGCACCCTGCGGTCACCTCGGTGATCCTCGGCCCGCGCACGATGGAGCAGCTCGAAGGCCTGCTGAAGGGCACCTCGCTGGTGCTGGACGACGCGGTGCTCGACCGGATCGACGAGCTCGTCCCGCCGGGCACCAACGTCTACCAGCCCGTCGGCCTGTGGAGCCCGCAACCCCTGGTCGACCCCACGCTGCGCCGCCGTCCCGTGGGCGACCGCGCGGCCGGCTAGCCTGCCGTACCCCTCACAGGAGCCTGCCCGCCCGGCGCAGGCGGCGCTCCCTCAGCGCGAGCAGCGGGGGCAGGGCGAGCTGCGTCACCACGTACGCCGCCACGGCGAGCGCCTCCCAGAAACCGGCGGAACCGATCGCGCCCGAGCTCAGCCGTACCATGCCCCACTGGGCCAGGGCGAGCAGCAGCGGCAGGGCAACGAGCGCGAACATGCCCGCCATGGCCACGACCCCCGCCATGTACGGCAGCGCGAACCAGCGGGCGGCGCGACGGTCACGCTCGCCCGCCGAGGCCAGCTCCCCGGCCTCGGCGGGCGTCAGCCGGTAGAGCCTGGCCTTGGCGGTCAGCCACGTGATCCGGTACAGGTTGTAGCAGCGCAACGCGTTGGCCAGTACGGCGTAGCCGTCACTGCGCATCGGCACCGCGGCCCACTGCCACGCGATCCCGACGAGCCGGTACAGCACCACGGCGCCGAGAAACCCGTCCAGCGTCTCAGGCAGGGGGAGCAGCCGCAGTCCCAGAGCCACGGCCACGACCACGGTGTCGATGGCCATGCCCGCCAGGTAGGCCCCGTACCTGCGCCCGCGCGGCACGTTCACGATCTGGGTCAGGTCGGTCTCGAAGACGATGTACAGGCCCCGGTAGCTGACCCTGAAGGTGGCGGGGACGCCGAGGGCCCGGCCCGCGAGCCAGTGCCACGCCTCGTGCAGGGCGCCGAAGGCGATGCCGGCCAGCAGGTAGGCGAGCACCGGCAGCGCGGCGCCGGGCAGGAACCAGCCGTCCTTCCACGAAGGGCGCAGCTCGGGCGCGAACACCAGGACGGCCACCACGAAGACCGCCGCCGCCGCGTAGCACGACCAGGCGGCCCTGCCGAAGAACCGGGCCACGTTCTTGAGCCGTGGCCGCATGTTCTCCTCCAGGCGCGTTGATCTTGCCGCCATCAGCTTGCTCCAGAGGCGCCTCGCGGGTCGTTAGCGGTGAGCGCAGTCTTTCTTGGCGCAGCGCGCATCGAGGCTCTCCCCGTATGCCCTTTTGGTGAGTATCGTCCGTCGCAGGGGCCCGACTGGGATGGACGGGGAGTAAGCACAGTGCATGGTTTATGCCGTGTCATCACGGGGTTTTTCGTACTAGCAGCACTTCTGGTGGCCACGCCGGCGTCGGCAGACACGGATCTGGTGGCCGCCTACGGGATGGAAGAAGGATCGGGGACCACCGTTCACGATCTGTCGGGGAACGGTAATGACGGGACCGTCGCGAACCCGGAGTGGGTGGACGGCAAGTACGGCAAAGGGCTGCGCATCGGGAGGCTGGACCAGATCCTGACCGTTCCGGACGCGCCGAGCCTGCGCGCATCAGGCGGGCTGACGATGGAGGCCTGGCTCAAGGCCGACACCCAGTGCCCGAGCCTCGTGGCCAAATCCAACCCCTACTGGATGGGAGGGAACTGGGGCGTCAGGACGGGCGGCCAGAACCACGACGGCGAGTCGATCGGCGAGTTCTACGGGGGCTGGGTCCACCTGGCGCTCGTCTACGACGGGAGCACGCTGCGCTATGTGTTCAACGGCCTCTACTGGGCGAGCGAGGCGCTCCCGGTGACCGGGGACGTCGACTACGACTCAGCTCCGCTGAAGATCGGCCAGGCCTGTCCTGACGCGATCGTCGACGAGGTGCGCGTCTACCGGCGCGGGCTGACCGACGAGGAACTCCAGCAGGACATGCTGAAGGCGGTCGTCGCGGACGAGCGGCCCTCGGCTCCCACCGTCTCGGCCGACGTCAGCACGGGCACGATCCACCTGTCGTGGCCCGCCGCCACCGACGATCACGGCATCTCGGGCTACGAGATCCATGAGGTCGTCTCTGCGGAGGACTCCGTCGACGAGTACAACCTGGTCGCCACGGTGACCGGACTGACCTGGACCCCCGGCTGCGTCTACCGAAACTTGACCTATCAGTACCGGGTCGTGGCCCTGGACACGCTGCGCCAGCCCAGCCAGCCATCGGAGATGGCCGGAGGAAGGGTCGACAACCCGGACTGCCCGCCGACGGCGCCAACGGTGTCAGTGTCCCCTCACGACGGCTGGGCCGGAGTGCGGCTGAGTGGCGCCCACGACGAGCGGGGCGTTACCGAGGTCCAGCTCCACCGGTCGACGACTCCCGGCTTCACTCCGTCCGCGGCGACACTGGTCGCCCGAGTCCCAGGGACGACGACGGAGCTCACCGACCACGTGCCCGTTGGGGGCATCTACTACTACTACGCGACGTTGGCGGTGGACACTACCGGCAACGTCAGCACACGGTCCGACGTTGTCTCCGTCGTGATCGGGGCGCCGCCCAACCTCCAGGCGACGCTCGTGGGCGCGTACGGGCTGAACGAGGGCACCGGCACGTGGCTGGGCGACGCGTCAGGCAAGGGTCACCCCGGCACGGCCGTCAACCCGTCCTGGGTGAGCGGGAAGTACGGCAAGGCGCTGGCCTTCGGTTACGCCGCCACCGCCAGCGTGCCCAACCTGACCACACAGGGAAAGATGACCCTGTCGGCCTGGGTGAAGCCGAAGACGAACGCCCGCTACCTGGATGCGCTGGCGCGCAACGGATTCAGGATGTCCGCCGCGGACCTGCCCTATGACACGCCGTCCGCCAAAGCGGGCGGCGGGTACTACATCGTCGGGCCGCAGGTCCTGCCGGTCGACACCTGGACCCATCTGGCCGCCACCTACGACGGCAAGGAGATCCGCCTCTACGTGAACGGCCAGCCGGCCGGTTTCACCGCGAACACCAACGGGCTCTCCGGGGAGCCGGGTCAGCTGACCATCGGGCAGGGCTATCCGCAAGGGACGTTGAACGGTATGGCCATCGACGAGGTCCGTACCTACAACGCCGCCCTGACGCCGGAGCAGATCAAGACCATCATGACGTCCCCCATCAGCTGAAACCACTTCCAAGCGCCACTCCACCTAGAAGTAGGTGGGGTGGCGTGCGCCCGTCCGGCCGCGGAAGGCCCACCAGCTCCACGCCTGGTAAGCGAGGATCACCGGGACCAGGATGATGCCGAACACGGTCAGGATCTGCAGCGTGACGCCGTCCGCGGCGGCTTCGTGCACCGTCAGTCTCACCCCGGGCGAGCTGACCAGGACATACGGGTAGTGGCCGGCGCCCACGAGGAGCACGGGGAGCAGGGTGGCGCCGGAGGTGGCGGCGAAGGCGCGGCCGTGGTTGCCTCGGGAGAGGTAGTGGCGGGCGAGGGCCAATGCCGTGGCGAACAGCACCGAGATGACGGCTGCCGTCGTGGGGTTCGTCATCGAGGCGCCGGTGCCGAACAGGGTCAGGAGCAACGCCGCGAAAGCCGTGGCGCCCGCCGTACTCGCCAGGATGGCGCCCAGCCGGGAGGCGAGCGGGGGAGCGGAGCGGAGGGCGACGAAGGCGGCGCCGTGGGCGGCGAAGAGCAACAAGGTGGTCATCCCGCAGAGCAGGACGAACGGGGTGAAAGTCTCGGTGACGGGCGCGCCCCGGAGCAGCAGGCCCAGGACGAGCCCCCAGGACAGCGCTGGCAGCGCGCCGCCGACCACGATCAGCGCGTCCCACACCCGGTGCTCGCGGGTACGGCGGCGCAACTGCACCGCCGTACTGCCGAGGACCACGCCCACGAGGATCGCCACGATCAACGGGTAGAAGCCGGGCAGCAGCGCGCCCTCCAGGTGCGGGAACGCGCCGAACAACACGCCCGCGAAGGCGACCAGCCAGACCTCGTTGCCCAGGAAGAACGGCCCGATGGCCTCGATCGCGGCGTTCCTGCCGAGGAAGGGGTGCAGCATCTGGGCGCCGTAGTCGTAGCCGCCGAGCACGAAATATCCGGCCAGGAGCAGGCCGAGCAGAACCAGCCAGAACGTCAGCATGATCGATCCTCAGAAGGTCAGAACGGGAACCGGCTCGGGAGCGGCTGCGCTCTCCGGGCCGCGGCGGGCGATGCGGGTGAGGAGCGTCCAGTTCGTCACCGCCAGCGCGACGAAGATCACGATGAAGGCGGCGCACGACACGGCCAGCGACAACCAGCTCACCTCGGACAGCGCGTCAGCGACGGTCAACTGGCCATACACGAGCCACGGCTGACGACCGACTTCACGGACGAGCCAGCCCCCCACCGAGGCGACGAAGGGAAACGGGATCATCGCCGTCATCAGGTAGGCGAGGGGACGCCACCGCACCAGCCGGTCCTTACGCAGCAGGAAGAGCGCGACGAAGGTGACGGTGGAGACGGTGTTCCCGATGATCGTCATGGTGTCCAGGGCGACTCCCAGCGTGCCGTCCAGCGCCGCCTTCTTCTCTGGCTGGAACAGCGGCACCTGGAGGTCCCCCACGATGATCACGAAGAAGGACGCGACCGCGGCGATCACGACGCCCAGCCGCAGCGACCCGCGGAACGCCTCGTCGCCCCTGGCGAGATGGAACGCGGCGATCCCGGCGACGAACACGCCGCCCGTCGTCAGCGCGGCCAGCGCCACGTGCCCGAGCGCGAGCAACGTGCTGGGGTTGGTCAGCAGCGCCGCGAAGTCGGTCAGGTAGGCCACGCCGTTCCTCACCTCGAACCCGACGGGACGCTGCATGAACCCGTTGGCGACCAGGATGAAGTACGCCGAGGCGTACGCGGTCAGGGCGACCAGCCAGATCAGCGTGACGTGCAGGCCGCGGCTCATGCGCCCCCACCCGAAGATCCACATCCCGAGGAACGTGGACTCGGCGAAGAACGCGATGAGGGTCTCCAGCGCCAGCGGGGCGCCGAAGACGTTGCCCGCGAACGTGCTCAGACCACTCCAGCTCAGCCCGAACTGGAACTCCATCACGATCCCGGTGGCGATGCCGACCGCGTAGTTGATCAGATAGAGCTGCCCCCAGAAGCGGGTCATCCGCCCCCAGACCGCAGGATCGCGGGAATGCATGATCGCCACGATGGGGGCGAGCCCCATGGTGAGGATCACGAACAGCCAGTGAACGCCGGTCGTGACCGCGAACTGGAGTCGGGCGAGATCCACAACACTCATGGGGCGACCGTACAAAGGGGTGGGTTATGTCGTCCAAGTCCAAATCTGCCATGCAGATATAACTATGAAGGCATAACCCAGGCCCAGTTGGTGATCGTGGTGCGCATCAGGCGGGCGGCGGCGGACAGGTGGCTGCCCGCGCCCCAGTACAGGGTGACCGCGCGGCGGCAGTCGGAGCTGTCGACGGGGATCCAGGCGGCGGGGACCCGCGTGGCGCCGCCCATGGCGAAGGCCGGGACGAGGCCGATGCCGAGCCCCGCGCTGATCAGGGCCGCGATGGCGCTGGGCTCGTCGACCTCGCAGACGATCTTCGGGGTGAGGTCGCGGGCGGCGAACAGCCGGTCCAGGAGGCGGCGCTGCCAGTGCCCCTTGCGTGCGCTGACGAAGGGCTGGCCGGCGAGCTCCTCGATGCTCAGCGACGTACGGCCGGCCAGCGGATGGCCGAGCGGCGTGGCGACGCCGACCGCCTCGTCGAGCAGCTGGACCGATTCCAGGCCCTCGGCGTGGATCGGCTGGGAGGCGACGCACAGGTCGACGTCCTGGGCGCGCAGGAGGCGGCCCATGTCGTCGGCGCTCGCCCAGCGCAGCTCGACCTCGATGGCGGGGTGGGCCTCCTTGAAGGCCGCCAGCGTCCCGGTGAGCGTGAGGAAGGTCTCCGACGCCAGCCGTACCGTGCCGACGCCGTCACTGACGGCCTCGGCGACGGCCCTCCTGCCCGCGTCCAGCTCGCCCAGGCCGCGTTCCACGTGGTCGCGGAAGAGCTTGCCCGCGTCGTTGAGCCGCAGACGGCCGCTGCGGTCGAACAGCGGGGTGCCCAGCTCGCTCTCCAGGCGGGCGATGGTACGGCTCAGCGACGGCTGCGCCACGCGCAGCTCCTCGGCCGCGCCGCTGAGGTGCTCCAGCCGCGCCACCACCAGGAACTGCCTGAGCGCGTTGAGCTCCATCATGCCTCCCGACGCATAACGCGATAGCGATATTGATCTTAGATACGATAACCGGAGAGTCATAGCGTCGGGAGTCGTGACAGAAGAAGCCAGGATCGACGTCGAGCCGCCACTCCAGCACGTCGGGCTGGGAGACGAAGATGAAGAACGGGGCCAACGTGTTCCTGTTCTTCGAGACCGCCACGAGTGGCATGTGGGTCAGGGCCACGTTCTGCTTCCGTAAGATCGGCGGCGACTGGCTGATCACGCATGGCCAGGTGTCCGTGCCACTCGACATGGCGAGCGGCACGGGAGTCACCGGCCTTGAACCCTGACGGGTCAGTACACCTCGCTCCTGTTGTTGACGATCTCGTCCAGCAGGGTGGTCGCGTCCGGGAGTTGCTGTCCGGACTTGAGAGAGGCGAACGCGAACCTGACGGCGCCGCCCACGGTGGTGACGCCGAGGCGTCTGGTCAGCGGCGAGTCGATCCGCGTCGAGGCGTTGATCTGCCTCGCCGCCAGGTCGAACAGCGTGGCCAGGAGCTGGAACTTCAGCGGGTCAGGCTGCGCACCGCCCGCCGAGAGCACCGCGTCCGCCTCCGCGTTGTCCAGCATCCCGTCGGCGTTGGCGTCGGAGCGCTGGTCGGTGGCCTGGACGCGGGCACGCAACTCGTCGGTGCGCTCCGATGCGTGGGTCTTCCAGTAGCCGTGCGAGCGCGGGTCCCGCGTCGGCGCCACCTCGGTGACGGCGGTCGTGGCGCTGGCGGTGACCGGTTCGTACACGCAGCCCTTGGCGTTCTTGTAGGCGGCGGCGCTGGAACCGGTCAGGGTGGCCCCGGCGGTGAACAGCAGGCTGGGCCGTACGGTGAACTCGACGGTCCTGGTGGCGCCCGCGGTGAGGGAGCCGAGCGTCCAGGTCAGGGTCGTCGTGCCGTCGGCGTTGCGTGCGACGCCGGTCGGGCGCGGGCCCGCGCCGAGGTCGAGGGCCTGGCTGTAGTAGACCTCCTTGGGCAGCGCCTCGGTCAGGACGGTGTCGGTCGCGGTGCCGCTGCCGGTGTTGGCGACCTTCAGCGTGACCTTCACGGCCTCACCTGCGTTGACCGTGGCCGGGGCGGTCTTGGTCAGGGTGAGCTTGGGCGCGTGCACGGTGGTCGAGGCGGTGTCGCTGTTGTTGGTGGTGTTGGCCTCGGCGCCTCCTGCCGTGTCCTTCGCCGTCACCGTCGCCCGGTTGGTCAGGACGCTGCCGTCGACGGTGTCGCACGGGACCGTGTACGCGAACGTCTCGGTGGTGTCCTTGCCGCTGGCCAGGGAGGCCGCGTCGCGGGTCTGGACAGGGCCGGTCGGCGGGGTGTCGGTGATCTTGATGGTGGCGGCGCCGCCCGTGCCGATGTTGTCCAGCTTGACGTGATATTTCAGGTCTTCGCCGGGCTCGGCGTCGGCCTTGTCCACGGTCTTGGTCAGCTTGACGTCCGGGTCGTACTGGTTGAAGAGCGAAATCTCCTGCCGGGCCACCGTCGTGTAGTCGAGCTCGGCGCCCGACCCCGAGCAGGTCGGCGCGGCCACCGGGAAGCTGCTGCACGCCGTGCCGAGCCGGTCAGGAGAGGTGAGGCCGCGGTACTTGATGGCCGCCCAGTCGTTGTGGTCGGTCAGCGTCTCGGTGGTGGCCCCGCTGGCGTTGATGTCCACGGGCACGGTGCCCGTCTCGAAGACCGCGTTGTCGTTCCAGTTGAGCCTGCCGTTCCCCGCTCCCGCCCGCAGGGGGCGGAACATGCTGGTCGGGTTGGCCAGGTTGTCGGTCCACCAGAAGGTCCAGTCGGTGCCGTCCCTGATCCCGGTGTTCTCGTCGAGCGCGCCCTTCACCAGCGGCGGCAACCCGCCGGGCGAGTAGCCGACGCGCACGTTGCCGATCTTCCAGTCCCGCATCTGGTTGACCAGCAGCGGCGGCGGGCTGTTCGGGATGCCCGACTGGAAGAAGTAGTTCATGACGCTCAGGTAGTTCGACTTCCACTGGGTGTTGGTGTCGCCGCCGTGCCGCAGGTTCAGGGCGTGGCCGAGCTCGTGCATGATGGTCCCGGCCTGGTCCTGGACGGTGCCCACCTCGGCGTCGTCCGTACCGGTGCCCGGGGTCAGCACCTGACGGTCGGTGGCGTGGGCGCTGGTGGTGTCGCAGCGCCGGTTCGGGCCGGTGTGGATCTCCAGGCCGTTCCTGACGACGTCGTCCCCGCCGGGCGTGGTCTGCAGGGTGGCGTCGCCGCCGTAGTCGATGCCGAAGTCCGTCACGCACATCGTCCGCCACGAGCCGAAGGTGACGATGAAGTCCTTGTTGTTGTCCCTGGTCGGCTCGCAGCACTGGCCGGAGACGCCGGGGGCGGGGTTGCTGCCGGTGGCGTCGGTGACGATCAGGTCGTGGGCGAAGATCCCGTAGTGGGCGTACGGGGCCAGCTCGCGCGGGAAGTTGGTGTTGCGGAAGTTGCGGTAGTCCATGTTGTTGCCCAGGCCCAGGGTGGCCTGCTCGGCGAGCTGGACTCCGGGGTGGTGGACGAACTCGATGCCGGTCTGGCGCGGCCCCGGGTAGGGGCAGGGCGCGGCGGCCGGGGTGGGCGAGGCGCCGAAGGCGTTCTCGACCAGGGTGATGGCCTGCGCCTTGGGCTGGTGGCTGTGGCGGGCGTCGGCCATCCAGTCGAGCTGCACGATGATCGTCTTGCGGCACGGGTCCGTGGGGTTGACGAGGACCGTTCCAGCGGCGTTCCTGATGCCGGAGAGCTCGACGATGTCCGGGATGCCGTCCTGGTCGGTGTCCGGCATGGTGGTCGTGACGCTGATGCCGATCCGGGTGATGCGGCCGTCGTTGTCCTTGGGGAAGCCGTGGTCGCCGTCGCCCTGGACGCAGTACTGGCCCTTCTCCGTCCCGCTGGAGTTGACGCACGGGGCGGCGTCGGGGAGGCCGTCACCGGACAGGGTGCCCGAGCGGACGTCGTAGACGAGGTTCAGCTCGACGTCGTCGTTGACGGGGCTGATGTCCATCCGGTCGTCGTTGGTGTTCAGCCCGTCGTCCCAGTCCCACAGCGTGACCGTGATCGGCACGGTCGGGACGGTGCCCGGCAGGTCGTTCTTGGTGAACGTCCAGCCGTTGGGCGCCTCGGGCAGGCCCAGCGGGCTGAACTCGTCGTCCTCGATCCTCGGCCCCTGCTCCAGCGGCCCGTCGGCGATCCGCACCCGCGGGAAGTAGTCGCCGTCGCCCAGGCCGCCGCTGTCGGGGTCCTCGATCTGTCTCAGGTAGTCGATGCTGAAGGTCAGCGAGAAGGTGGGCGCCTCCGCGCGGGCAGGTAAGGCTGTAAGCAGGGACAGCAGCAGTGCGGTGATGGTCGTGATGGCCAGTCTTCTTCGGGCGCGCACGGTTTCCCCTCCTATGTCGCTCTATCAGGGGATAGTGCGCTGGAGGTTGGAGTTTCGCCTGAGTAGGGCCTACTCACGTGGTGGCAGCGGACGAACACGGCGGGTCAGGCCGGTCGTAGGCTCGTGCGAATGTCGAGCATGGACGAGATCCGTGAGTGGTTGCGGCAGATGCTGCCCGACCTGCTCGCCGAGCACCAGGTGCCCGGGGCGGTGGTGGCGGTCGGCGCGGGCGGGGAGACGGCGGAGGCCGCCGCCGGGCTGCTGAACACGGCCACGGGCGTCGAGGTCACCGCGGACTCCCTGTTCCAGATCGGCTCGATCACCAAGGTGCTGACGGCGACGCTGGTCATGCAGCTCGTCGACGAGGGGAAGGTCGAGCTCGACGCCCCGGTGCGCGCCTACCTGCCCACGTTCGACCTCGCGGGCGGCCGGATCACCGTGCGTCAGCTCCTGTGCCACGTCGCCGGGTTCGAGGGGGACGTCTTCACCGACACCGGCAAGGGCGACGACTGCCTGGAGAGGTACGTCGCCACCCTGGGCGGCGTGGAGCAGCTCTTCGAGCCGGGGGAGATGTTCTCCTACAACAACGCGGGCTTCTGCGTACTGGGCCGGATCGTCGAGGTCGTCAGGGGAGAGCCGTTCGACGCCTGCGTGCGGGCGCACCTGTTCACCCCGCTGGGCATGACGCACGCGGCCAACGACCCGTACGAGGCGATCCTCCACCGGGTGGCCGTGGGGCACATCAAGGGGGCGCCGACGCCGGTGTGGGCGATGGCGCGCTCGAACGCGCCAGCCGGTTCCATGCTGGCGATGCGCGCCCGCGACCTGCTGGCCTTCGCCCGCATGCATCTCGCCGGAGGTCTCGGTGTCCTGAGTACGGCGAGCGTCACGGCCATGCGGCGGCCGCAGGTCACGCTGCCCGACATCGGCTGGGGCACCGCCTGGGGGCTGGGCTGGGAGCTGTTCGGCCGGACGGCCTTCGGCCACCAGGGCAGCACCATCGGCCAGTCAGCCCTCCTGCGCGTGGCGCCGGAGCGGGACACGGCGCTGGTGATCCTCACCAACGGCGGCAATCCGGAGCCGGTCTTCCGCGAGATCACGCGCCACGTACTCGGCGAGACGGAACCTCCGGCGCCGGTGCCTGAGCCGCTCGTCAACGCCTCCCGCTACACCGGCACCTACGCGTCGAGCACCGGCGAGACCACCGTGAGCCAGGACGAGGAGGGCCGCCTGTGGCTGGAGCACGTCCCCCTCGGCGTCACCGCGGATCTGGACGAGTTCCCCTACAGGACGGAACTGCTCGCCTGGCGCGGCGACAGCCTGCGCCCGGCCGGGCCTGAGGGCGTTCCCGTCGCCTTCCTCGGCGACGACGGGACCGGGCACGCCGCCTACCTGCACACCGGCCGCGCCACTCCGATGATCAGTTCGTGCGGACGGACGAACGCGGGCGGTCAGGTTCCACGAACGCGACGAACATCGTGAAGAGGGCACGTTCCACTATCGTCGGGTGAATTCGGAGAGCACGACCGGCGACCGGGTGCTGACGATCAGCGGTCTTTCCGTCGACATCCGGCGCGGAGACCGGGTCGTCCACCCCGTCTCGGACGTCAGCCTGGCGCTCAACCGGGGCGAGACCCTGGGCATCGTCGGCGAGACCGGATCGGGCAAGTCCATGACCGGTCTCGCGATCATGGGCATGCTGCCGCCCGGCGGCCGTGTGACCGGAGGGTCGATCGATCTGGGCGGCAGGGAGCTCGTCGGGCTTGCGCCCGCGCAGTATCGGGCAATTCGCGGCAACGAGGTCGCGATGGTGTTCCAGGACTCGATGACCGCGCTGAACCCGACCCGCAGGATCGGCGAGCAGGTGGCCGAGCCCGTACGGCTGCACCGCGGCGCGAGCGGGCGGGCGGCTCGCGAACGTGCGGCGGAGATGCTCGCCCTGGTCGGGGTGCCGCGCATGGACGCCTACCCGCACCAGCTCTCCGGCGGCATGCGGCAACGCGTCATGATCGCCATGGCGCTGGTGTGCGAGCCGCGCGTCGTCATCGCCGACGAGCCGACCACGGCGCTCGACGTGACGATCCAGGCCGAGATCCTCGACCTGCTCGACGGGCTCAAGGCCAGGCTGGGCATGTCGATGGTCCTCATCACGCACGACATGGGGGTGATCGCCCATCACGCCGACCGCGTCGGCGTGATGTACGGCGGGCGCGTCGCCGAGACCGCGCCGACCCCCGTGCTGTTCGGCGGGATCCGCCACCACTACACCAGCGCGCTGCTCTCCTCGATCCCGTCGCTCACCCAGGACCGCGACGAGGAGCTGTTCAGCATCCCCGGCGCGCCGCCCGACCTGACCGTGGCCCGGACCGGCTGCCCGTTCGCCCCGCGCTGCGCCGCCGCCACCGACCGGTGCCACCAGGAGCAGCCGCCGCTCACCGGCGAGAACGGCCACGCGTACGCGTGCTGGCACCCCGCCACCGGCCCGGTGGCGAAGGTGCGCTCGCCGTACGTCGCCAGGGCCGAGCGGACGCCCGAGCCGAGGTTGCGCGTCGTCGACCTGGAGCGCGAGTACCCGGCGGGCGGGCGGCGCACCGTGAAGGCGGTGTCCGGGGTGAGCTTCGAGGTGGCGGCTGGAGAGACGTTCGGGCTGGTCGGGGAGTCCGGCTGCGGCAAGTCGTCGCTCGGCAGGATGCTCGTCGCCCTGGACCGCCCGGACTCCGGCGAGGTGATCTTCGACGGCGAGCGGGTCACCCGGGTGCGGAAGCCGCTGCAGATGATGTTCCAGGACTCCAACGCCGCCCTGGACCCCAGGATGCGCATCGGCACGATCCTGCGCGAACCCCTCGCCATCCAGGGCATCGGCACCCGCGCCGGGCGCACCACCCGCGCCCGCGAGCTGCTGGCCGACGTCGGCCTGCCCGGCACCGTCATGGAGCGCTACCCCTACGAGCTGTCCGGCGGCCAGCGCCAGCGGGTCGGCCTGGCCCGCGCGCTCGCCCTGGACCCCAGCGTCCTGGTCGCCGACGAGCCGGTCAGCGCGCTGGACGTCTCCATCCGCTCCCAGGTGCTCAACCTGATGCGCCGCATCCAGCTCGAACGCGGGCTCAGCAGCGTGGTGATCTCCCACGACCTGGCCGTCGTGCGGTATCTGGCCGACCGGGTCGGCGTCATGTACCTGGGCAAGCTCGTCGAGACCGGCACCACCGACGAGGTGTACGGCTCGGCCGCCCACCCCTACACGGCCGGTCTGCTGGCGGCGGTCCCCGAGATCGGGCGGCCGAGGGCGAAGGCCAGGGTGCGTGGCGAGCTGCCCAGCCCCATCGACCCGCCGAGCGGCTGCCGGTTCCGCACCCGATGCCCGCTGGCGACCGACCTGTGCGCTGAGACCGAGCCGCTGATGAAGGCGCTCACCGGCACCCACCAGGTCGCCTGCCACTTCCCCCTGGAGCAAGCATGACCTGGTACGTGGTCAGGCGGGTGGCGATCTCGCTCCTCGTCCTGCTCGGCATCTCCGTGGTGGTGTTCTTCCTGCTGCACCTCGTCTCCGACAGCCCGGGGCGGATCGTGCTGGGGCAGCGCGCCTCGCCGGAGGCGGTGGCCGACTTCAACCGGCAGAACGGCTTCGACCAGCCGGTCGTCGTGCAGTACTTCAGCTACCTCAACCAGCTCCTGCACGCCGACCTGGGCCGGTCCTACAAGCTGAACGCCGACGTGGGCACGCTGCTGCGGCAGAACGCGGGCCGCAGCGCGATGCTGTCGCTGGCGGGACTGGTCCTAGCGCTGCTGGTCGCCGTCCCGCTCGGCATCCTCCAGGCGGTCAGGCGCAACAGCCTCGTCGACCGGTTCGCCACCGCCGCCTCCTACGTGCTGTACGCGACGCCGTCGTTCCTGCTCGGGCTGATCCTTATCGCGATCTTCAGCCAGGCGCTGCCGGTCTTCCCCGCAGAGGCGTCGCAGTCGCACTCGCCGTGGGTGGTCTTCACCGACCCGCGCGCCATGGCCCTGCCCGTCATCACGCTCGCGGTCACCAGCATCGCGATCTTCTCGCAGTACCAGCGCTCCTCGGCCCTGGACCAGCTCGGCCAGGACTACATCAGGGTCGCGCGGGCCAAGGGGCTGCCCGAGCGGCTGATCCTGCTGCGCCACCTGCTGCGCAACGCCTGCCTGCCGCTGATCACCCTGGTCGGCACGCTGGTGCCGACGCTGCTGGCGGGCAACCTGATCGTCGAGACGCTCTTCAACTATCCCGGCCTCGGCCTGCTGTTCCTCAACAGCCTGCAGCGCGAGGACTACCCGGTGCTCCTCGCCTACACCCTGATCGGCGGGGTCCTGACCGTGGCGGGCAACTTCGTGGCCGACCTCCTGGTCGCGGCCGCCGACCGCAGAATCGAGCTGAACACATGAGGCGCAACCCCCTGGCGCTCACCGGCGGCCTGCTCCTGGTGGCCGTCTTCGCCTTCTGCTTCCTCGGCCCGCTGTTCCATCCCACCAACCAGACCGATGTGGACCTGGTCAACGCGGCCCTGCCGCCCGGCGGGGGCTACCCGCTCGGTACGGACACCAACGGGTTCGACGTGCTGGGGCGGCTGATGGCCGGCGGGCAGGTGTCGCTGCAGATCGGGCTGCTCGCCGCGCTCTTCGCGACCACGATCGGCACCCTCTACGGCGCCGTCGCCGGACTGGCCGGGGGCGTGGTCGACGGGTTCATGATGCGCATGGTCGACGTCATGCTCTCGGTGCCGTTCCTGTTCTTCGTGCTGATCCTGTCGGCCAAGTTCCACGCGGACGCGCTGTCGCTGAGCCTGGTCATCGGCGCGTTCTCCTGGCTCGTCTCGGCCCGGCTGGTCCGCGGCGAGGTGCTGACGCTGCGGGTGCGGGAGTTCGTGCTGGCGGCCAAGGTGATGGGCGCCTCGCGCGGGCGGCTCATCCTCACCCACCTGATCCCGAACGCGCTCGGCGTGATCATCGTCAACATCACCTTCCAGGTCGCCGACGCCGTCCTCGTCGTCGCCGCCCTGGGCTTCCTCGGCTTCGGCCTGACCTACCCCACCGCCGACTGGGGCAGCCAGCTGGCCAGCGGCGTCACCTACATCTCCGCCGACTACTGGTGGCTGATCTATCCCGTCGGCGGCTGCATCATCCTCACCGTCCTGGCGCTCAACCTGCTCGCCGACGCGCTCAGGGACGCCGTCAGCCGGCGCGCCGCATGAAGAAGGAGCATTCCATGCCAGGTAGGAAACTCGCCGCGGCGCTCGCCGCCATGGCCGTCATGCTCGCAGCAGCGTGCAGCGGCGGCCCGGCGAAGAAGGACACAGCCGCTGCCTACAGCGCCGCGCCGACGCAGAAGGGCACGCCCAAGCAGGGCGGCACCGCGACGGTCGCGCTGACCCCGGGGCTGAGCCCCAACTACATCTACCCCTACCCGCCCGCCGCCTCCAGCGGGACCGTCATCGGGCGCGGGCTGATGTGGCGTGCCCTCTACCGCCCCAGCGGGGAGGGCACCCAGGTCGCCGACGCCGAGCTGAGCATGGCGGAGCCGCCCGTCTACAGCGCCGACCGCAGGACGGCGACCATCAAGATGCGGAAGTACACGTGGTCGAACGGCACGCCCGTCACGGCCGACGATGTCGTCTTCTCCATGGCTCTGCTCAAGGCGGCGCTCGCGCTGAGCCCGGCCAACTGGAGCTTCTACACCCCGGGCCAGTTCCCCGACGGGGTCACGGCCGAGGCGACGGCGCCTGACACGCTCACGCTCAAGCTGAAGACGGCCTACAACCCGTCGTACCTGCTGTCGATGCTGACCCTCCTGTACGTGATGCCGTCCAAGGAGTGGAACATCGCGGCCAAGGGCGGGCAGCACCTCGACTACACCCAGCAGAAGAACGCGACGGCGATCTACAAGTACCTGACCAAGGCGGCGGAGTCGCAGTCGACGTTCGCCACCGACCCGCTGTGGCAGGTGGTCAACGGGCCGTACAAGCTCAGGAGCTTCGACCCGACGACCGGGTCCTTCTCCCTGACGCGCAACGACGCCTACAGCGGGCCGGGGGAGTCGCGGCTGGACCAGGTCGACTTCAAGGCGTTCACCTCGGCGGCCGCGGTGCTCAACCAGTTCAAGGCGGGCAACCTGACGGTCGGCACGCTCGACTCCAGCTTCATCACCCAGATCGACGCGCTGAAGGCGAAGGGCTACAACGTCTACGGCGCCCCGGCGCCCGCCAGGTTCGACGCGCTGACCATCAACTTCGAGAACACGGTCGGCGGCTTCGACAAGGTCATCGCGCAGCCGTACGTCAGGCAGGCCCTCCAGCGCCTGATCGACCAGCAGGGCTACATCGCCAGCAGGGGCATCTACAACGGCGCGGGCTCCCCGAACTACACCCCGGCGGGCATCGGGTTCGGCGGCGCGCCCCTGTATCCGTACGACCCGGAAGCGGCGCGGAAGCTGCTCACCGACCACGGCTGGAAGGTGGTGCCAGGTGGCGTCACCACCTGCGAGAACCCCAGCCTGTGCGGCGCGGGCGTCAAGCAGGGTCAGCCGATCGGCTTCACCCTGGCCTCGGCCAACACTCCCGCGTACGTGGGCGCCCGCGACGTCGCGTTCGCGTCGGCAGCCAAGAAGCTCGGCATCGAGGTCAAGATCGTGACCAAGTCGCTCAACTACATGTACACCAACTACGGCAACCCCTTCGCGCCGGCCACGAAAAACGAGTGGGCGATGCAGGACTTCGGCCCGTTGTACCAGGCGGCGGGGTACCCGACCAGCAACACGGTCTTCAACACGGAGGGCAGTTTCAACCTGGGCAGCTACAAGGACGCCAAGGCGGACGAGCTGATCAACGCCTCGACGTTCGGCGCCGACGACAAGGCGCTGACCACCGAGGTGGACCACCTGGCCGAGAGCCTGCCCGTGCTGTTCTTCCCCACCCCCCACACGCTCGTCGTGTGGAAGGACACCCTGTCCGGCCCGCAGCCGTCGTTCAAGGCGCTGCTCAGCTACATCTACACCCCGGAACTATGGTATTTCCACAGCTAGTACGCGAGATGGTCGGCGACGCGCGGGTGGTGGCGATCGGCGAGGGCGCGCACAACATCACCGAGTTCTACGACCTCAAGCACCAGCTCCTGCGCGAGCTCGGCTTCCCCGCCTTCGTCATGGAGTCCGGCTTCCCCGAGGGGCTGGACGTCGACGCCTGGATCCACGGCGCTCCCGGGCGGGTGGAGGACGTCGCCCGCGACGGCATCACCTACCGGTTCGGCGAGTGCGAGCCGATGCGGCGGCAGCTCGACTGGATGCGTTCGGCGAAGGTCGCCTTCTACGGCATGGACCTTCCCGGCTCGTCCACCTCGCCGGGTCCCGCCGTGCGGGCCATCGCGCGGCGCATGCCGGTGGCGGCCGAGCTCCTGCGCCTGAGCGATCTGGGCGGCAGGACGGAGGCGGCGATCCGGTTCGAGGCCATGCCGCCCGACGAGCGCGCCCTGCTGGTCGAGGGGCTGGCCGGGCTGGCCGAGCGGGCCGACCCGCACGACGATCCGGTGGTACGGCGGTGCGGGGCGTCGCTGCGCGCGTTCGTCGCTGAGCTGGACGTTCCGGAGGCCGGGCCGTACCCGAGGGACGTGTTCATGGCCGACACCGTGCGCTGGGTCCTCGAGCGGGAGGAGCGCGTCGTCGTCAGCGCGCACAACGCGCACGTGCAGCGCACGCCGTTCGAGGGGCGGCCCACGATGGGCTGCCTGCTCGACGCCGCGCTGGGGGAGGAGATGGTCGTCATCGGGATGACCTACGGGTCGGGGCCGGAGGTCAGGTTCACCCAGCGGTCGCCGCGGCCGTTCGACTGCGATGTCGAGCTCGTGGAACACGTGGTGGAGCCGGGCTCGCTGGAGGAGCGGATGGACCGGCTCGATCTTCCCGTGGCCGCGCTCGCCCTGGGCGGCGAGCCGTACGACGCCGTCGTGCACGTGCGGCACGCCACCCGCATTCCCGGCGCTTTCGAGCGGCTCCGCGCCGAGTTCGAGGAGAATCGATGATCTACCCGCCCGCCCGCACCGTCGAGGTCGTCGCCGAGGTCGCCGGGGTCCGCGTGCCCGACCCCTACCGGTGGCTGGAGGAGGAGACGCCCGAGGTGTGGCAGTGGCAGCGCGCTCAGGCGGAGCTCGCCACGGCCTGGATCGACTCATCTTCGGCCAGGGACCTGATCCTGGCCCATGACGCGGGGGCCCGCCCTGCCCTGCCCGCTTTCGCGGCGGGCCGCTGGTTCCGGGTGGATGGGTCAGCCGTGGTCGTCTCCGCCCGGCCGTACGGCGACGGCCTGCCGGTGACGGAGGTGAGCGGCGTCGTGTCGTGGCTGGCGCCCTCGCCCGACGGCCGGGTCCTGGCGCTCGGCCTGTGCACCGACGGCAGCGAGCACAACACCATCACCCTCGTCGAGGTGGACACGGGGCGCGAGCTGCCCGGCGCGCCCGAGCAGGTGCTGCACAGCGCGTGGGCGGGCGGCGTCTCGTGGCTGCCGGACAGCAGCGGCTTCTACTTCTTCGCCCTCACCGGCTCGGCGCGCGAGTTCCGCCAGGCGACGTTCCTGCACCTGCTCGGGAAGTCCACGACGCTGGAACCCGTGCCGGTCGGTGAGGGGTCGCGCGAGTACACGCTCGTGCAGACCTCGCCCGGCTGGGCGGTGGCCAGCCATCGGGTGGGCAGCCCGATCCCGGTGGCCGTCCGCCGGGCGGACGGCGAGTGGCGGCCGTTCGTCACCGAGTGCGCGGGGACGGTCGCCGGTCACATCGTCGGCGACCACTACATAGCCGTGACCGACGTCGGCGCTCCGCGCGGCCGCGTGGTCGCCATCCAGCTCGACGACCCGTCGGAGTGGATCGAGCTCGTCCCCGAGGGCGACACGGTGCTGCGCTCGCTCACCCCGGTGGGCGAGCACCTCTACCTCAGCGAGTTCGACCAGACCTTCGCCAGGGTCCGTATCCTCGACCGCTCGGGGGCCGTCGTCGGGCAGGTGCCGCTGCCGGGACGAGGTGCGATCGCCGCCCCCTTCTTCGCCCTCACCGCCCTGGCTTGTTCACCTGCCGACTCCTTCGTCTTCGCCTTCTCCACGCTGACCAGCTCGTGGGGCGTCTACCTGCACCGGCCGGGCGCGGCCGAGCTGGAGACGCTGTCCGCGCCCGCGGTCACACTCGACGCCACGCTGGAGGAGGGGCTGGCCGTCGCCGCCGACGGGGCCGCCGTGCCGTACCACGTGGTCCGGCGGGCCGGGAGTGACCCGGCGCCCACGCTCATCTCCGCGTACGGCGCGGCCAACGTGCCGCTGCTCCCGCAGTACCAGCCCGACCTGGCCGCCTTCGTCGCGGCGGGAGGCGTGCTCGTGCAGGCGTACCTGCGCGGCGGCGGCGAGTTCGGCAGGGACTGGCACCTGGCCGGGCACCGGGAGAACAAGCACGTGCGCGACGCCGACCTCGTCGCGGTCGCCGAGCACCTCATCGCCACGGGCCGCACCACCCCTGCCCAGCTGGCGCTGACCGGAGGGTCGGACGGCGGGCTCATGTGCGGGGTCGCCGTCACGAAACGGCCCGACCTGTGGCGGGCCGTCCTGCCGCGCGCGCCCCTGCTCGACCTCATCGGCGGCACCCGCGACCCCTACCTCGACTTCGTCATCCGCAAGGCGTGGGCCGACCCCGACGACCCAGCCGAGGTCGAGCGGCTCCTGGGGCTCTCGCCGTACGAGCTGGTCAGGCCAGGCGTCTTCCCCGCCGTCTACCTCCAGGCGGGAGCGAGCGATCCGCGGTGCGCGCCCTGGCACGCGCGCAAGTTCGCCGCGCGGCTGCAGGCGGCGCAGCAGGGTGACGCGCCGATCCTGCTGCACGTCTTCGACGACGCCGGGCACGGCGCTGCCACGCCGCACGAGGTCGCGGTCGCGCAGGACGCGGAGTGGCTGGCGTTCCTGGTCAGAACCCTGGATCTGTGATCTTCATCAGGCGCAGCTGGAGCATGGCCGCCAGGCGGGCGTCGGCGTCCTTGAGGTCGACGCGCCCGACCTCGGCGGCGCGGCGCAGCCGGTAGCGGAACGTGTTGGGATGCACGTACATCGCCGCCGAGGCCTCCGCGACGTCGCCGAAATGGTCGAGCCAGGCGCGCAGCGTCTCGATCAGGCTGGTCTGGTTCTCCCGGTCGTAGGCGACGATGCGCGCGACCGCGCCGCTGGGGATGTCGCCGCGCGGCACCAGGTCGGCGAGCTCGATCAGCAGCGCGTCGACGTGGACGTCGTCCAGCAGCGCCACCTGCCTGCTCACCGACCCCGAGCGCAGCACGCGCAACGCCCGCTCGGCCCCGGAGCGGGACCTGGCGAGCGCCGAGCTGTCCCGGGCGAGCTGCCCCACCCCGACCAGCGGGCGCAGGCGGGAACCCACGCGGGCCAGGAACTCGGTGGCGACGAGCACCGCGCGCTCCTCCTGGAGGAGGGGCAGGATGCCGTAGGCGACGTCGCCGATCAGGGCCGCAGCCGCGCGCGGATGGGCGGCCGTCAGGTGCATGGCGAACGCGTCGGCCAGCCGCTTGCGCTCGGCCGCGAGCTGCGCGGGCAGCGCGTGTTCCGCCGCAGACTCGACGACGGTGAGGGCGAGCACGACGGCGGGCTCGTCCCTCAGGCCGAGGCGGCGTACCGCCTCCAGCGAGCCAGGGCCGCTCTGCAGGGCGGTGCTCACCAGCTCCGCCCGCAACTGCCGCTCCATGTCGGCGTCGGCCCGCTGCCACACCATGTGCATCGCGACGAGCTGGGCGGCCTCGTAGAGCGCCTGGCTGCGCTCCTCGCTCATCGGCTCGGGGACGATCACCCAGATCGTGCCGAGGATCTCGTCCCCCGCCCGCACCGCGATCGCCGTGCGCGGGAGCGGCGGCTGCGCGGCGTCGTCCGACACGGGCAGCGGCGCCACGAACACGGGCCGCTCGCTGCGGTAGATCGCCTGGAACACCCCGCGCTCCTCCAGGATGCGGGTGTACTGCTCGGGCACCTGGCGGCCGAGGATCGTCTGGACCCGCGACGGGTCGGTCGCCTCCTGCCTGCTGGAGAAGGCCACCAGGCGCGAGTTGCGGTCCTCGATGGTGACCGGCGCGTCGAGCAGCGCGGCGATGGAGTTGGCGACGGCGAACAGGTCGCCCGACCTGATCCGGCCGAGCGTGTGGGCGTCGTCCGGGCCGCTGTCGGCGGTGAGCGACCTGAGCATCCCGGCCAGGTGCGTCCATGACGCGCCGCGGGCGAACGCCAGGACCGCCACCCCCGACTCGCGCGCCGCGGCGGCGAGCTCCTCGTCGGGCGCGACGGGGGCGCGGACCACCAGCGCGGCCGCGCCGTACGCGCCGAGCTGGGTCACCACCCGGGCGAGGTCGGCCGGGTCGTGCAGGCCGACGCCCAGCACCAGCGCGTTGGCGGGCAGCTCGGGCTCGTCGAGCGGGTCGTAGATGACGACGCCGCCGACGTCGCCGGACCGCTTGGCGTCCCCGCAGACCACGTCGAGCAGGGTGGTGCCGAGCTCCTCCAGGACGCGCCCGAGGCTGGCTTCGTTCGTCATGACGAACCGAGGTTATCCTGCCTGTCCGGCTGGACAGGCAGCCAGGTCCCGCTGACCGTGACCTCCTCCAGCAGGTCGGGGATCGGGCTGACACCCAGCCCCGGCCCGTCCGGGACGGCCAGATGCCCGTCCTCCAGGCGGAACGGCGGCGTGATGTCGGTCCGGTAGTAGCGGTCGGACGCCGAGGTGTCGCCGGGCAGCAGGAACCCGGGCAGCGCGGCGAGCGCGAGGTTGGCGGCGCGCCCCAGCCCCGTCTCCAGCATGCCGCCGCACCAGACCGGCACGCCGTTCGCGGCGCAGACGTCGTGGATGCGCCTGGCCTCCAGGTAACCGCCCACGCGGCCCGGCTTGATGTTGACCACCTGGCAGGCGCCGAGCGCGATCGCGTCGGCCGCCGCGCGGGCCGAGACGATCGACTCGTCGAGGCAGATCGGAGTGGTGATCCGCCTGGCCAGCTCGGCGTGGCCGATGAGGTCGTCCTCCTCCAGCGGCTGCTCGATCAGCAGCAGCCCGAACGGGTCCAGCCCGGCCAGGTGCCTGGCGTCGCCGCGCCGGTAGGCGGTGTTGGCGTCGACCTGCAGCAGGATGTCGCCGAACCGCTCACGTACGGCACGCACCGGCTCGATGTCCCACCCGGGCTCGATCTTCAGCTTGATCCGCAGGTATCCCGCGTCGAGATACTCGCCGACCACGTCGAGCAGGGCGGGGATGGACTCGGTGATCCCGACGGACACGCCGCACGGCACGCGTTCCTTCACCGCGCCGAGCGCCTGGCCGAAGGAGACGCCGTCGGCGCGGAGACCCGCGTCCAGAACCGCCGTCTCCAGCGCGGCCTTGGCCATGCGATGGCCCTTGAACGTGGCCAGGGCCGGGGCGACCTGGTGCGCGTGCCGTACCCCTGCCAGGGCCGGGACCAGGAAGCGGGTCAGGACGTCCGCGGCCGCGTGGGTGTACTCCGAGGAGTACTGCGGCGCCGTGCCGGCTCCGCACTCGCCCCACCCCTCCGCCTCGCCGGTGACGACGCGCACCAGCAGAGCCTGCCGTACGGTCTCCGTGCCGAACGAGGTGCGGAAGGGCGACACGAGCGGCATCTCGACCGTGCGCAGCTCGACTCCGGTGATCTTCATGCTGTCTCCTACCTGTCCACGATGTACCAGCCGGCGCGGTCGAAGCCGCGCACCCGCCCACCGGCCGAGATCAGCTCGCCGAGAACGTCACGCAGCGCCCTGCGCCACACCGCGGCGCGGGCGGGGTCGCTGTCGCGCATGGCCTCGATGTCGCCGGGGACGGCGACGCGCACGGTTCTCCCGAAGGCGCGCCCGGCGACAGGACCGCCCGCCGGGGAGACGCTCAGCGCGGCTGCGGCGTCCGCCTTCACCAGGCGGGGCGTCCCTGTGCAGGCCGCCTTGACCGCCGGTGCTTCCAGCATCCAGCGGACCATGACCCGGTCGGTGTCGTCGCTGCGGTTGATGTCGTCGTCCATCGGGCCGTAGAAGTTGGCCAGGTACTCGTCCACGTCGGCGGCCAGCTTGCCCAGGTTGAACCAGGCGTTGCGCCGGATCAGCGGGTCGAAGGTCCAGGTGACCTCCCTGACGCCGCGCGACAGCGCCCAGGCCCGCTGGTGCAGCTTCAGCGCGAAACCGACATGCCGCCCCTGCACGCGGGACGACACCCCGGCGATGTGACTGTGCAGCGCCTCGCGCGCCGGGGGCGAGAAGAAGCCGAAGCAGGCCCCGACCATCTCGCCGTCCTCGAACGCGCCGCTCACGTAGCTGCCCGCCTTCTCCATGGCGCGCAGCAGGTCGGCGGTGACGGGCGGGTTGTTCTCGCCGGTGCGCCAGATCCGCTCGTACAGGCGGCGGACGGCCTCGAGCTCGTCGATGCTGTCCAGCAGGCGGATGTCGACGCCCGAGGCTCTCGTCGCAGCCTCGGCCACGGCGTACGCCGCATCGACACGGATCAGATCGGTCACGTCGGTCATGGTTCCAGCCGGTTCGCCCGCGCAGCTGGTCGGAGCGCACGGGACAGCATGCCTCCGTTCGTCCGTACGGACAACCCCCCGCCCTCCGGCCGCTCCTCCGCCAGCAGTTCGGCCACCAGGGCGGTGAGCAGCCGGGTCCGCCCCGGCAGTTCGGCGGTGAGCACGTGCTCGTCGTCGGCGTGCGCGCCGCCGCCGACCGCCCCCAGCCCGTCGAGCGTCGGCGTGCCGACACCAGCCGTGAGATTCCCATCGGAGCCCCCACCGACGGCGACCCCGGCGAGCGGCCCGATCCCGAGGACGTAGGCCAGACGGCACGCCCGCTCGAACAGCTCCCTCGACGCCTCCGCATTGAGGGGCGGCCGGTTCAACCCACCCCCGACCTCCACGCTCGCACGGGGCAGCAGTGGCCGCAGCCCCGTCATCGCCGCGTGAACACGGTCCTGCTCGGCCGCCTCCCACATCCGCACGTCGACGTCGAACCGCGCCGACCCGGGAACGGTGTTCGCCGTGGTGCCCGCCTCCAGCCGGGTCGGCGTGACCGTCGTCCCCAGCGCCGCGTCCCCCAGCCCGGCCACGGCCATGACCTGCCCCGCTGCCTCGACCGCCGCGTTCACCCCCCGCTCGGGCTCAAGACCGGCATGTACGGCAAGCCCGCCCACCACCACCTCGTAGCGCGACACCCCCTTGCGCGCCGTCTTCAACGCGCCCCCAGGCCCGGCGGCCTCCAGCACCAGCGCGGCGGCACACCGCCTGGCCTCCTCCTCGATGAGCCCCCGAGACGTGGGCGACCCGGGCTCCTCGTCGCCGGTGACGAGCAGGGTCACCCCGTCCTGGTCGTCAAGGGCGGCCAGCGCGTGGAACGCCATCACCAGCCCGGCCTTCATGTCGAAACACCCCGGCCCGCGCAGCACCCCGTCGCGCACCTCGAACGGGTGCGTGGCCAGCGACCCGATCGGCCAGACGGTGTCGTGATGCCCGAGCAGCAGCACCTTCGGCTCTCCACCGAACCGCCAGCGCAGGTGGGTGCGCCCGCCGATGACGACACGCTCGGGCTCCTCGCCCAGGTGCCTCGCGCCGACCTCGGCGACCGCCGAGGCGCTCCGCGCGACAGCGGCCAGGTCGTCGGACGGGGACTCGCAGGTCACGAGCTGCTCGATATCGCTGATCACCGCCCCAGCATCGCCCGCCGAGCCGGGCGCCGACCTGTCGTGTCGGCCAACGTCCGCAGGGGCTCTTGGGTGGCGCGAACGAGTTACCGCAGCGTGGTGAGCCCGAAGGCGTGGGCGATGAGCGCGCGGCGGCTGCGCAGCGACGTCTTGGCGAACACGGACTTGAGGTGGTCCTGCACGGTGTGCTCCGACAGGAACAGCCGCGCTGCGATCTGCCGGTTGTCGTCGCCCGTGGCGAGCTGGTCGAGAACCTGCGTCTCGCGCGGGGTGAGCCCGAACGCGCGCGCGAAGACGTCGGCACGCTCAGCCGGGGAGGCCTGCTCGATGGTGACGGCGATGTTCTCCTCCAGCCGAGCCGCACGCAACGTGAGCCACAGCCCGTCGCCCAGGTGGACGCGGGCACGGGCAGGACGCGGATCGACGCCCGCCTCCCGGGCGAGCAACTGCGCGCCGACGTTGTAGGCCCCGGCCGGGATCGGGTCGCGCGCGGGTGCGGGCGGGACGAGCATCCGCAGGTACGCCTGCGTCTCCCCGGTCTGCCCGAGCACCCGCAGGCGGGGATCGAGCAGGAGAACGACGGGCCCGCTGCGCTGATGCTGGACCGGAGCCGACAGGAACGTGGCGGCCTGCGCGGCACGCAGCCCACGGGTGATCGCCGGAGCGGCGGCCGCGAGAAGACCCGCCTCGTCCGCGGTGAAGGGAGTCGACCGCCACAGGTCGAGGAAGCCCCAGCAGCCGAACGGGTCGCGGAAGACGGTGGAGGCGATGTCGCCGACGGAGTAGCGGTGCAGCAGCTCCCGCCACAGCAGGCTGCGCGCCGGATCACCCAGCAGGGCCGTCGGCGGGTCGTCGAGCGCCGTCCACCGGTTGACCGGCGTGAGGTATTTCAGCCGGATCAGCTCCGGCAACTCCTCCACGCACGGCACGTCGGCCAGCGGCGCGGAGCCGACCGAGGTCATCGGATCGGTGAGCACGAAGCCGTAGGCGTCGAAGCCGATCGCCCGGCGCAGCTCGTCGACCAGCGCCACCCGCAACGCCGTGGCGTCACGGACCGACGCGCAGATACGGGCGAGGCGCTCCACCCTCCCAGCGTAGGACCCCAGACTTCTGGGATGGCCGCACCACGGGCAGGCGCGGACCATGACAGGTATGACAACCCTGCACATCGAACACGCCATCACCGACTACGACGTCTGGAAGTCGGCCTTCGACCGCTTCGCCGACTTCCGGCGGCAGGCGGGGGTGCTCGGCCACCGGATCGCCCGCCCGGTCGACGACCCCGCGTACGTGGTGATCGACCTCGACTTCACGACCGCCGACGAGGCTACGGCCTTCCTGGAGCTGCTGCGTACGAAGATCTGGGCCTCACCGGAAAGCGCGCCAGCGCTCGCCTCAACCCCCCACACCAAGATCCTCGACGAGGTCGCCTGACCGCGAGCCCTGCCACGACCTCCACAGCGCCTCGTACACCCCGCCCGCCGCGACCAGCTCGTCGTGCGCGCCCACCTCCACCACCCGGCCGCCGTCCATGACCACCACCCGGTCGGCGTCACGCGCCGTGTGCAGGCGGTGGGCGATCGCGATGACGGTCCGCCCCTCCAGGACGGCGGCGAGCGAGCGTTCCGCGCGCCTGGCCGTACGGGGGTCGAGCATGGCGGTCGCCTCGTCGAGGATGACGGTGTGCGGGTCGGCCAGGACGACCCTGGCCAGAGCCAGCTGCTGGACCCGGTCCGGACCGAGGTCGGCGCCGGAGCACGGGGAGTCGAGCGAGGTGACCCAGTCGGCGCCGACCGCCGCCAGCGCCTCGCTCAGGCGGTCGTCGCCGGCCGTCGGGTCCGCCAGCAGCAGGTTGTCGCGGACGGTGCCCAGGAACAGGTGCTGTTCCTGGGTGACCAGGACGACGTGCTCGCGGAGCTGGGCGGGGGAGAGGTCGGCGACGGGCGCAGAGCCGACGGTGACCGTGCCCAGGCGGGGCCGGTCGATCCCGGCCAGCAGCTTGCCCAGGGTGGACTTCCCGGCTCCCGACGGGCCGACGACGGCCAGGCGTTCGCCGGGCCGTACGGTCAGATCGACGTCCGCGACCACGTCGTCGCCGCCCTCGTAGGCGAAGTGCACGCCGCGCGCCTCGATGCGGTCACCCTCCGGCTCCGCCCCGGGCTGAGGGGACCTCGGGGTGGTCGCGAGGCCCTCGATCCTGGCGAAGGAGGCGCCGCTGCTCTGCAACTGCTCCAGCCAGATCAGGATCGTCTCGATCGGCTGGGCGAGCTGGCGCAGGTAGAGCACGCAGGTGACGACCACGCCCAGCGTGACCTGGCCGCGGTCCAGGAACACCCCGCCGGCCAGCAGGACCAGCACGGGCGGGAGCAGCGAGGAGACCTCCACCGCCGGCCAGAGCACGCTGCGCAGGAAAAGGGTACGCAGCTGGGTGTCCCGGCTGCGCTCGATCGCCCGCTCCGCCGCACGCGCGCGCTTGGCCTGGAGGCCCAGGGCCTCGATGGTGCGGGCGCCCGCGGCGTTGGCGGCCAGCTGCTCGGCCACATCGGACCGCGCGTCACCCTCCTCCAGGTAGGCGGGGCGGGCGCGGCGGAGGTACCAGCGGGAGGCGGCGGCGATGCCCGCCAGAGCGAGCAGGCCGCAGGCGCCCAGGACCGGGTCGACCAGGAAGACGGCGACGACCAGGAAGAGCGCCTGCAGCGAGGAGACGAGGATCGCGGGGGCGGCGTCGCGCAGGGTGCGGCCGACGGCGGCCACGTCGGTGGTGCCGCGGGCGGTCAGGTCGCCGGTGCGAACGTGCTCGACCGTGGCCGAGGGCAGGGCCAGCACGCGGTCCAGGAGTTCGGCGCGGATGCGCTCCTGGACCCGCTCGCTGAACCGGGTGCCGACCTTCTCGGCATACCTGGACAGGACCAGCTGGGCCAGCGCCGCTCCCACCGCGACCGCGGCGAGCAGGTCGACTGTGCCACCGGCGCTGATGGCGTCGACGATGCGGCCCAGCAGCCACGGGCTGACCAGCGCCGCGGCCGCCGCGAGGCTGTTGAGCAGCAGCGTCGTGGCGAAACCCGGCACGTCGCGCCTGACCAGGCGCAGGGCGGCCCGCCGTACCTGCCTGCGGTCGGCGACGGGCAGGTCGCGGCTCATGCGAGCACCGACCGGTAGGCGGGGGTGGACTCCATCAGCTCGCGGTGCGTGCCGGTGGCGGCCACCCGCCCGTCCTCGATGAACAGCACCTGGTCGGCCTGGGCGAGCAGCAGCGGCGAGGTGGTGGCCACGACCGTCGTACGGCTCGCGCGAGCCGTACGGAGCCGTTCCACGAGGAGGGCCTCGGTGTGGGTGTCCAGCGCTGAGGTGGGCTCCACGGCCAGCAGCACCTCGGGCTCGGCCAGCAGCGCCCGCGCCAGCCGTACGCGCTGGCGCTGGCCGCCCGACAGGTTGCGCCCCCCGGGTTCGATCGCCGAGTCGAGCCCGTGGCGCAGCCCGGCGACCACGTCCTGCGCGGCGGCGGCGTGCACGGCCCGGAGGATGGCCTCGTCGTCCGCCTCGCCCCGGCCTTGGAGGACCTCGCGCAGCGTACCCGCGAACAGGGCCGCGTCGTGGTCGGCGAGCAGGGAGGACCCGCCGAACCCTTCGAGCAGCGCCACGCTCTCCTCGGGCCGGGCACTGACCACACCCACCAGGCCTCCCGGCGGGTCCGCCCGCGCGGTTCGCCGAGCGGGTTCGAGCGCGAGGAACCGGGTGACCTGGCGGGCGGCGACCAGGCCGCCGCTGATCATGAAGCTGCCCTCGATGAAGAAGGAGACCGGAACCACCAGCATGGCGATGTACCCGTACACCCCGACCAGCTCGCCCACCGTGATCGCCCCCTCGGCGGCGAGCCGGGCGCCCAGCCAGGTGACGGCGGCCAGGAACAGGGCGGGCAATCCCGCGCCCAGCGCGCCGATCCAGCTCGTCAGCGACGCCACCCGGTAGCCCTGCTCGCGCAGGCTCGCCGAGTCTGCGCGGTACTGCTCGGCGTAGGCCTCCTTGCCGCCGAACGCGTTGAGCACCCGCAGCCCCTCGATCAGGTCGACCAGGCGGGTGGTGAGCCGTCCCTGGTTCTCGCGGTAGCCGTTCTGCACCTTCATCAGCCGCCCGAGCAGCGGCCCGAGGAGGATCGCCAGCAGCGGCACGCCCAGCAGCACGACCACGGCCAGCACCACGGAGACCTGCAGCAGCAGCACCGCCACCACGCCGTAGCTGATCACCGCGCCCACGCCGGGGCCGGTCACCGTCAGCGCGGCGGCGACGGTGATGACGTCGCCGATGCCGATCGTCACCACGTCGCCCGCCGAAGCGCGCAGGGGCAGGTCGGCGCCCAGCTTGTTGATCTGCTCGACCAGGGCGCGCACGGTGCGGAAGTTGGCGTCCATCCGGATCTTGGTCATCGTCCGGTGACGTAACATCGCCAGCCAGGCGTTGACCAGGCCGGCGCCGAGCAGCGCCAGCACCCAGCCGGGCGCCAGGCCGTCGTCGATGGCCCTGGACAGCAGGTACGGCGGGAGCGTCAGACCCACCATCCACAGGGTTCCCAGCGTCGCGCCCAGCGCGACCCGGCCCTTCTGCGCCCAGGCCAGCCAGCAGAGGTACCGGGCCGCCTTCATGGCGATCACGCTAGAGCATGGCTTTGCCCGCCCTTGGGGCGGCTAGGCGTTCACCGCGGACAGCAGGGCGCGGACGTCGTCCGCCTCCGACAGGGAGAGCCTGTCGAAGATCTCCAGGGCCTCGGTGAGGCAGGCGCGGGAACGGCCGGGCTGCCCCAGGTCGCCGAGCGCCTGGCCCAGGACCATCAGCGCCATCCCCTGACCCCACTCGTCGCCCAGATCCGTCAGCATCGCGAGTGCCTCCTCCGCGCAGGTCAGGGCGCGTTCGGGCTGCCCCGCCGCCAGATACGCCTCTCCTGCCCGGAACAGCGCGAGCCCCTCCCAGCCGCGCACCTTCTGCCGCCGGTACTCCGCCACCGAAGCCTCAAGCTGGACCACGGCCTCCTGCGGCCTGCCCGCCTCGCGCAGGACGATGCCGAGCTGGTAGGTGGCGTCGGGGTGGCGCTGCCCGCCGCCGAGGTCGCGCATGATCTGCTCGGCTTCCCGGGCGGCGGCGAGCGCCTCGCCGTGACGGCCCAGGCGGGACAGGGCGCGGGCCAGGTTGCCGAGTCCCGTGGCCTGGCCGACCAGGTCGCCGGACGAGCGCCACGCCGCGACCGCCTGCTGGAACCAGTTCGCCGCCTCGGGCCTCTCCCCTCTGGCCAGCGCGGCGAGCGCGAGCAGGTTGAGCGAGCGGGCGTAGGTGGTCAGGTCGCCGTGTTCCAGGCTGAGATCGCGGGCGAGCAGGCCGTCGGCGGTGGCGGCGTCGAGGTGGTTGTTGTTCCCCCGGCCCGTGCCGCGCAGGTAGTGGGCGCGCGCCAGCAGGGTCTTGTCCTCCTCGGCCGCGCTGACGAGGAGGTCGCCGATCTGGCTGAGGCCGTAGGGGCCGGAGTCGGAGCCGAGCACGTCGGCGCCGAGGACGTCGGCCCCGGCGTCGCACAGGGCGATGGCCCGGCCTAGGTCGCAGCCGGGGGTCCTGGCCGCCTGCTGGACGCAGCTGAGCACGGAGAGCTCCTCCGCCTCGGCCCAGTCCGTGACGGCCGCCGTGTCGGCGAACGACAGTTCTGCCGTCCCTACGCGACGGTCACCGGGGATGATCAGCCGTAGCGCGGCGCTCATCGTTGCCAGGTAGGAGTCGAGCAGCCGGTCGAGGGCCGCCCGCCGTGCGTCCTCGTCGTTCTCGCGGGACCTGGCATAGATCTTGAGGAGGTCGTGGAAGCGGTAGCGGCCGGGGGTGAGTGACTCCAGCATGCTGACGTCGACGAGTTCCTCGCAGATGTCTTCCGCTTCGTGTTCTGGCAGGTCCAGGAGGGCTGCGGCGGCCGCGAGGGACAGGTCAGCGGCATCCGGTACGGCCAGCAGCCGGAAGGCCCGCGCGTGGGCGGTGTCGAGCTGCTCGTAGCCCAGGGAGAAGGTCGCTTCGATGGCCAGGTCTCCGGCGCGCAGTTCGGTCAGTCTGCGGCGTTCGTCGGCGAGGCGGTCGAGCAGCGTGGAGATGTTCCAGTTGGGGCGGGCGGCGAGTCGGGCGGCGGCGATTCTGATGGCCAGGGGGAGGAAGCCGCAGGCGGCGACCAGGTCCATGGCGGCGGGTCGTTCTGCTGTGACGCGTGTTTCGCCGATGATCCTGGTGAGCAGGTGGAGGGCTTCTGCTGGGTCGAGGACGTCCAGGTCGACTTGGTGGGCGCCGCTGAGGCCGGTCAGGCGGGTCCGGCTGGTGATGAGGACGCCGCAGTCGGCTGAGCCGGGGAGCAGCGGCCGTACTTGGCTGAGACCGGAGGCGTTGTCGAGGACGACCAGCAGTCGTCGTCCGGCGACCGTGGAGCGGTAGAGGGCTGCCCTTTCTGCGGGGTCTTCTGGTGCCTCCGCGCAGCCGAGGGCGCGCAGGAACGAGGCGAGGACCGTGTCGGGTTCCAGGGGGTGCGGGCCGGCGCCTCGTAGGTCGACGAACAGCTGCCCGTCGGGGTAGTGGCCTGCGAGCCGGTGGGCGACGTGGAGGGCCAGGGTGGTTTTGCCGACGCCGCCCGCGCCTGCGACTGCGGAGACGACCAGGGCTGAGGTCTGGCCGGAGCGTAGCGCGGTCGCCATTTCCTCGACTTCGCGTTCGCGGCCGGTGAAGTCGGCTGTGTCGGCGGGGATTTGCCGCGGGACCTGCCCGGTGGGCGCTGGAGGGGTGGTGGGGGTGGGTGCGAGGGTGGGGTCGGCGGTGATGATGCGTTGGTAGAGCTGGGCCAGTTCGGGGGAGGGATCGACGCCGAGCTGGTCGGCGAGCAGTTGGCGGGTGTCGGTGTAGACGCCGATGGCTTCGGCTTGGCGTCCGGCGCGGTAGAGGGCCAGCATGAACAGGCCGCGCAGCCGTTCCCTGGTGGGGTGCTCGGCGCACAGGGTGTTGAGCTCGGCTACCACTTCGGCGTGTTTGCCCTGGTCGAGGTCGTGGACCAGGCGGTGTTCGAGGGCGGTCAGGCGTTGCTCGGCCAGGCGGGCGCGTTGGGCGTCGGCGTAGTGACCGGCGAGCCCGGCCAGCGGTTCGCCCTGCCACAGGGCCAGCGCCTCCGCGTATCTGGCTTCGCCGTACAGCCTCTGCAGGTCGGCGACATCGCACGTGCCCGCCCGCAGCGCGTAACCGTCGCCGACGGACAGCAGCGCGTCGGGCCCCAGCACCGCGCGCAACCGCGAGACGTAGGTGCGCAGCACGTGGGCGGCGGTGCGTGGGGGCGCCTCGCTCCACAGCGCGTCGATGAGCTGGTCGAGGCCGACCGTGCGGCCTTCGGCGAGCAGGAGGACGGCCAGCACCAGGCGTTGCTGCGGCGAGCCGAGGTCCAGCTCCTGATCATCGCGCCAGGCTCGCACGGGGCCGAGCAACGAGAACCGCAGGCCATCGCCCATGCCCACCCCCGTCATCTTTCAGGACAGAACGATCACCCTACCGCTCAGCTTTGCCCGGTGCAGCCGTCCATGAAGCGCAGGTCAGGGACGGATCGGTGACCGGCTCGCCCATCCGCCTCACCCTCGACGGGGCCACGCCTTACCGGTTCTCGCGGCTACCGGGGAACGAGCGTGGTGATCAGCTCGCGCACCCCCCGCACGCCGGGTGAACGGACGAACCGCACGCTCGACTCGTCGACCTCGTAGTCGGCGACGGCCGCCACGAGCTCCTCCAGCACCACCTTGATGATCAGCCGGGCCAGCGCCGCGCCCAGGCAGAAGTGCGTGCCGAGGCCGAACGCGGTCACCACGGTCCCCGAGGTGTCGCGGGTCACATCTCCTCGCGCCAGCCGTCGATCTCCCCGGCCCACACGATCGCCCGCTGGACGGGGTGGAGCGCCGCCTGCAACCAGGCGTGCGCGAGCACCTTGATCGTCGTCTCGTGCCCGGCGGCCAGGATGAGCCCGAGCACCTGCACGATCTCGCTGTCGGTGAGCCGGTCCGCGCCGTCCTCCGCCTGGGTGAGCGCGCTCAGCATGTCGTCGCGCGGCGCGCGGCGGCGCTCCGCGCACAGTTCCAGCATGTAGGCGCGCAGCCCGGCGTGCGCCTGGAAGAACGCATCCGGGGCCGAGCCGTCCTCGTCGGGCCGGTCGACCAGCATGTGGGTCCAGGCGGCGACCCTCGCCCGGTCGGCGTCGGGCACGCCGATCATCTCCGACACCACGTACGAGGGGATCTGCGCCATCCACGCGGCGATGTCGAACGTGCGGGTGTCGAGCGGGTCTGCGAGCAGGCGCCGGGTGAGCGCACGGATGTCGTCCTCCTGCCTGGCGACGCGTCTGGCGGTGAAGGCCTGGACGACCAGGTGGCGGAAGCGGGTGTGCTCGGGGCGGTCCATGGCGAGGAAGCCCATGACGCGGTGCGCCTCGGGCATCCAGAGCTCCAGCGTGACGCCGTAGGCGCTGGAGAAGGTGGCCGCGTCGCGGAGCGCGGCTTCTACGTCGGCGTGCCGGGAGAGGGCGTGGAAACCCTGGCCGGGGTGGACGTAGACGGGGAAGTCGGCGAGCAGGCGACGGTAGACGGGGTACGGGTCGCGCTGCGTGGCGTGGTCGAACGGGTTGTAGTCGAACACCAGCCGATGGTACGCCTTGCAATATGGAACTGAGCATTCCGTTCTGATATGGTTCTCATGAAGTTGATCGAGCAAGGGGAGCGGAAGATGACCGAGTTGAGCCGAGTTCGCGCTGTGATCTATCCCGCGCGGGACATCGCAGCCAGTACGGCCGCCTGGACCGCGACCCTGGGCCGCGGCCCGGCGTGGGAGAGCCCTGACTACGTGGCTTTCGCCGGGGGTGAGCTGGAGGTCGGTCTTTCCCGGTTGCCATGGTTCGACCACCCGCTGGTCTTCTGGCAGGTCGACGACGTCGAAGCGGCCCATCGTGATCTGCTGGACAGGGGTGCCACGGCGATGGGCGAGGTCGCCGGTGGGTCGATGGAGGAGCTCGGCACGGCCGAGATCACCAACGGCGATGCGAAGACGGGCATCGTGGACGTCCCCGGGCGGCGGCTCGCCGTCGTCAGGGCCGCCGACGGCAACCTGGTGGGCCTGATGCAGGACCTCCCCAACGCCTGGGGTTAACCCGCTTCGCCCGGGCACCCACCTGCCTCCTGCACCTGCTTCTTCGGCGGAGGCTTGATGGACACGTCACTGCCCCAGCCGGTGAAGTCGATCTCGGTCGTGATGGTCCCTGGCATGCCGTCTTCGGGCTCGGGGTTGACGGTGGTGAGCCGGGCCCGGCGGGGGAGCTGGTCGGGCCCGACCCAGAGCTGCCACGAGACCTCGATCGCGCCGTAGTGCTCCCGCACCTGGTCCGCCGCGGCGGGATCGTTGCCCGTGTCCGGGATGCCGAACTCGGTCTGCGGAGCGTTCCCGGCGTATTCGACGGTGGGGACCGAGTCGATGACCTCACCGGAGGACGGAGCGGGGGCGGCGAGTATCTGCAGCACCTTGGGCGACAGGACGGCGCGCGCGTCGAGCGACGTGAGCACCCGGCAGGTGGGGCTGCCGTAGTGGAGCCACACCTTGTCCGCGCCCTGCACGTAGCTACCGGAGTCACCGACCGAGATCACCCTGGTCGTCTGGGAGGCCGGGACAACGGCCTTCAGATCTTCGGTGAGGTCGGTCCGGAGGTGGACCGTGGTCAGATCGGAGGCCGCCGCGCCGAGCCGCAGGACTCCGGCGGTACGGCTCTCGCTGTACTCGGCGATGTTGACCGTCTCGCCGAAGTCCAGGCGGACGCGCTCACTGATCTTCACCACGCCCGCCTGCTCCGCCACGGCCTCGGCGGGCGTGCGTGTGGCTGTGGCGACGCTCTCTCCACCACACCCGGTCGTCAGGGTGAGAAGGAGCACAATCGGCGCGATCCTCGAAAAATCCACCCGGTGATCATAGGGGGAGGCGCCCAGCCGATCTGGCCGAGCGGCTGCGTATTGACGGCCTGGCGCGGACGCGGATGCGCTCGCCCCGCCTGCCGTACAGACTGAGCACCTCCACCTCGCCCCTGCCGGTCGACCCGAACCAGTGTGGTGTCCTCGTGTCGAACTCGGCGACCTCGCCAGCACCCAGCACCAGGTCGTGGTCGCCCAGGAGCACGCGGAGCCGTCCCGAAAGCACGTACAGCCAGGCGTAGCCGGTGTGGGTACGCACGAGCGGTTCGTGCTCGCCTTCGGGAATGGTCATCTTGTACGCCCTGGGCTCGCCCTGGTGGCGTGACAGGGGCACGAAGTGGCGGCCGCTCGATCGGGCCTGCTCCCGGTGCACGTGCGGCGCGGGCACGATGTCGTCCAGTGGTACGGCCAGCGCCGCGGCGATCGGCAGCAGCAGCTCCAGGCTGGGTTTGCGCTGCTCGGATTCCAGGCGGGACAGGGTGCTCTTCGAGATCCCCGTGACCCGGCTGAGCTCCGCCAGCGACACGCCCCGGTTCTCGCGGATGCGCCGC
Source organism: Nonomuraea sp. NPDC050556 (assembly GCF_044457355.1). Taxonomy (NCBI): domain Bacteria; kingdom Bacillati; phylum Actinomycetota; class Actinomycetes; order Streptosporangiales; family Streptosporangiaceae; genus Nonomuraea; species Nonomuraea sp. NPDC050556. The sequence goes on from NZ_JBITGU010000001.1 coordinate 978,627, forward strand.
AGGCGGGGTGCGATCTGGCTGAGCGCCGCGGCGACGGCGGGCAAGGAGTCCATGGGCCCATCGCAGCACCTCGTCCCGGTTTCGGCAACGTTTGTTGCTGTTCCGGCACGGCCGGTGGCACCGTCGCGGCGTGACTACTACTGCAACTCCTGTGCGGAGCGGACGGCTTCCCCTGGGGGTCTACCTGCTCGCGTTCAGCCTGTTCTCGATGGGAAGCGCGGAGTTCCTGCTCGCCGGGGTCCTGCCCGCGGTGTCGGAGGACCTGCGGATCAGCATGTCCTCGGCGGGTGGGCTGATCACCGCGTTCGCCGCCGGGGTGGTCGTCGGGGGGCCGCCGCTGGCCATCGTCAGCCTGCGCTGGCCGCGCCGCGCGGCCCTCGTCGCCACGCAGGCGATCTTCGCGCTGGCCGTGGCGGCGAGCCTCGTCTTCGACGGCTATGCCGTACTGCTGGCCGCAAGGTTCGTGGCGGGTCTCGCCTATGCCGGGTTCTGGGCGGTCGCGGCCGTCACCGCGATCGGCCTCGTCGCCCCCGACCGCGCCGCGCGTGCATCGGGCGTCGTGGTCAGCGGGCTCAGCCTGGCCATGGTGGTCGGCGGACCTGCGGGCACGCTGGTCAGCTACTTCTCCGGCTGGCGTGGCGGGTTCTGGGGGGTCGTCGCCCTGACCGCTTTGGGCGCGGCCTCGATCCTGCTGGCCCTGCCGCAGACGCGGGCACATCAGGAGCCGAGCGTGCGGCGCGAGCTCACCGTGATGCGGCGGCCGCAGCTCTGGTACGTCTACGCCGCCACGCTCCTGAGCACCGCCGCGTACATGATCTCGTTCACCTACCTGTCCGCGCTCCTGACCCGAGTGACCGGCGTCCCGGGCGTGTGGGTGCCCGCGATCCTCGCGCTCTTCGGCGTCGGCGCGTTCGTCGGGTTGTCGGTCGGCGGCAGGATCTCCGACCGGCGGCCCTTCCACGCGCTCCTCATCGGGGCGGCCGGGATCGCCGCCTGCTCGGTCCTGCTGGCGCTCTTCGCCGAGCACGGGTGGCTGGTCGTGCCCCTCGTCCTGCTGCTGGGGATCGCGGGATTCGTCCTGAACCCCGCGATCTACGGGCGCGTGTTCACGATCGCGTCAGAGGCCCCCACCCTCGCCGGGGCCACCACGGTCTCCGCCTTCCAACTGGGCATCAGCCTCGTGCCCGTGCTGGCCGCGGTGGCGCTCGACGCCGGTGGCCTCCCCGCCGTGAGCTGGATCGGCGCCGGACTGGCCGTGGCGACCGTACCGATCGTCCTGCTGGACCGGGCGCTGGCGCGGTGACCACGATCGTTCACCGGCTTGGCGCCGCCCGCACGCGGCTGTCCTGCTTGGCGTCGGCGTCCGTGAGCTTGAGCTTTCGTACGGCGGGAGCCAGCACGAGGGGCAGGTGGGCCGCCGCGGTGCCGAGGCAGGCGACCCACAGGAGCTGGTGAACGGTGACGGCCTCGCCCAGCAGCCCGCCGACGACACCGCCGAGCGGCAGCGAACCCCACATGAGGAAGCGGAGGCTGGCGTTCATCCTGCCACGCAGGGCCTCGGGGCAGATCGCCTGGCGGTAGCTGCCCTGGGCGACGTTGTACATGACCGCGACCAGGAAGAGGAGCGCCATGCCGATCGGGTACAGGGCGAGCCGCCAGCCCGGTCCGGTGAAGGCGACGAGCACGGTGATCGGGATGATGAGTACGGCTGCGCCGTACATCGTGGGGCCGTGACCGAAGCGGGCGATCACGCGTGGCGCGAGGAAGGCGCCGAGCAGGCCGCCGGTCCCCGCGCCCGAGATCATCAGGCCGTAGGCCGTCGCGCTCACGCCCAGCTCGTCGACCAGGTACAACGGCTGGACGATGGCCCAGATGCCGTTGACGAACATGGTCATGGCGCCGACGAGGCCGACCAGGCGCAGGATGCGGTGGCCGAGCACGTAGCGCAGGCCCTCCATGAGGCTCACCCGCCCCCCGGAGGGGAACTCCTTGGCCTTGACGGTCGCCAGCAGGGCGGCGGAGATCAGGTAGCTGACCGCGTCGACCACGATGGCGATGGGCGCCGTGAGCGCCTGCACGAGCCAGCCGCCGAGCCCCGGGCCGAAGAGCACGGAGAGGCTGCGCACGGACTCCAGGGTCCCCATGGACTTGGGCAGCTGCTCCTTGGTCACGATGGAGGGCAGGAAGCTCAGGTGGGCGACGTCGAAGAAGGCCGTGCCGATGCTGACGATCACGGCGACCGCGTAGAGCTGCGCCAGTGTCAGCGCCTCGAACATTCCGGCGATCGGGATCGAGGCCAGGGCGACCGCGCGCAACACGTCGGCCGTCACCAGGATGGGCTTCCTGCGCAACCGGTCCACCCACACACCGGCGGGCAGCCCGAACAAGAGGAAGCCGATCATCTCGGCCGCGCTGAGCAGGCCGAGCTCCAACGGGCCCGCGTCCAGCACCAGCAGCGCGACCAGCGGGAGGGCCACGCGCGTGACCTGGGTGCCGAACTGGCTGAAGCCGTCAGCGGTGACGTAACGGCGGAAAGCGGGAGTCATCCGACCTACCCTAGAGGCGTGTCGCGCTAGGCCGCTCCCGATGAGGTGAAGGACTGCCAGGCGAGCTCCTGCTGCTCGGGCGGGGCGTCGACCTGCTCGGGGCAGTCCAGGCGCAGGAGCCGGTCGCCGAACGGTTCGTCCAGGTAGGCGCAGTGGTGCGGGCGCTCAGGGTCCTGGTGGACGCGGGGCTGGAAGTAGCGGCAGGTGACGCACATCCGCTGGGGTGAGATCGCGCCGTTCTGCTGCAGCATGCGGATGAGCTTGACCAGCGACAGCAGCATGGCGGTCTGCTCCTCTGGGTCGAGCGTCTCGACGGCCCGGCTCAGGACGTCGGGCCACTCGCCCGCCCGGTTGGCCATGGACTCCCCGGCTTCGGTGAGACGCAGCGTCACGGAGCGTTTGTTCACCCCGGGCTCCTTCACCACGAGCCCCTTGCGGACGAGCGTGCCGACGGCGTTGCTCGCGGTCGCGGCGGAAACGCCCAGCTGGGCGGCCAGGGCGCCGAGGCTCGCCGGGCGCTGGTACAGGTGGCCCAGCGCCTGCGCCTGGGTCGGGGTCACGCCTTCAGGCCCGGCCGCCTTCCACGCCCAGCTCTTGAGCACCGCGCCGATCTTCGCGAGGCCGCTGGTCACCCGCCTCGCGACGGGCTCGCTGGCCGTGTCGAAACCGTCCGCCACTGTTCGTACTCCTAACTATCCCTTGACGCGCGCCGAGGCCTGATTAATAGTACTGCTAACGATCGACCGATTGACAGGAGAATCCCTCGATGTCTCGTGTGGAACTGATCGAAGCCGCGTCCGCCTCCGGAGCGGCCAAGCCCCTGCTGGACGACATCACCGCGACCTTCGGCGCGACGCCGGCCATGTTCAGGGCGGTCGCGAACTCTCCCGCCGCGCTCAGCATGATGTGGGCCGGGTTCGGGGCCCTCGGCGGCGGGCGGCTCGGCGCCAGGCTGGGCGAGCAGATCGCCGTGCTCGTGGCCGACCGCAACAGGTGTGAGTACTGCCTGGCCGCCCACACCGCCCTGGGCCGCAAGGCGGGCGTGTCCGCGAGCGAGATGAGGCAGGCCCAAGAGGGCGAGTCGGAGGACCCGCGGGTCAGTGCCGCGCTGAGCTTCGCGGCCAAGCTGGTCGACGAACGCGCGCAGGTGAGCGACGACGACACCGAAGCGCTGCGCAAGGCCGGGTTCGACGACGAGGAGATCGTCGAGATCGTGGCGCACGTCGCGCTCAACCTCTTCACGAACTACGTGAACGTGGCCCTCGACGTGCCCGTCGACTTCCCCAGAGTGGCCCTGCGCGGAGCCTCCTGATCGTGGTGCGGGCGGCCGGTCGGCCGCCCGCACCCGCTTAGGCGCGCCGGCGCCCCTGCTTGTTCATCGCGAACCTCCGGCCGTCGCGCGTCGACATACGGCTCTGCCGCCACCGCCCGCCCATGCCCCTCGGTGGACGGCGACGCCCGCAGGGCCTCGTCCATCCACGCTCCCGATCCGGCTCGACGCGAATGCCGGGAAACGGCAGAGGCGCTGCGAGATCCCGCCGAAGCGGCGTCCACACCTCACCACTCGCCCAGCCGTCCATCGTGATCGTCATGCCCCGATCACACACCAACCGCCACGTTCTCCGCATCCGAATATCCCGGCGGCCGGGCGACGCCGAAACGCAGGTGGGTCGCGTGGGGGGATTCGGTTGACGCCTGCCGTACCAGCTCCAAGGACAGATCGGCGAACAGGCGGGTCCCCGCGCCCAGGAGCACGGGCATCAGCTGCAGGTGGACCTCGTCGACCAGGCCCGCGCGGAGGAACTGGCCGATGATGTCGGCGCCGCCCATCACCACCACGTCCTTGCCGCCGGCGGCGGCGACGGCCCGCTTGTGGGCACTTTCGACGCCGTCGTTGACGAAGGTGAAGGCGGCGCTCTTCATGGCCAGCGGCTCGCGAGGCTCGTGGGTGAGGACGAACGTCGGCACCGGGTAAGGCGTGTCCTGCCACAGGCCGACGCCCACGTCGAACATGCGGCGGCCGACGATGGCCGCGCCGACCCGGCTCACCATCTGCCGCGCCTGCTCGGCGTCGACGTCGTTGTCACCCGCGAACAACCACCGGTGCAGGCGCTCCCCGCCCACGCCCATCGGGTGGTCGAGGGAGACGTCCGGCCCGGCGCTGTAGCCGTCCACGGACACGGATTGGCTGACCAACGTGATACCCATTGCGACTCTCCTTCACAGGCCCCGTTCGATCATGTCGATGAGCAGCCGCGTGGCGTCCTCTACCTGGGGCGGGGGCAGGGCGCGGAGCGGGCCGTCGATGAGGAGTACGGCCATGCCGTGCATGGCCGCCCAGACCAGGAACTCCGCCCCTGGCCGCCGCTCGCCGGGCATGAGCCCGGCCGTGAGCAGACCGTCCAGCGCGGCGCCCAGCAGTTGGAACGGCGTGAGCCCCCCGGAGCCCGCCGAGACGGCCGCCTCGGCCTCGGCCATGTCCTGGGGGACGTAGAACGCGGCGCGGAACAGACCGGGTTGCGCGCGGGCGAAGCGCAGGTATCCGGTGCCGAGCGCCCGGAAGCGGGCGCGGGCGTCGTCGTGGGGGAGGGGGGCCTGCTCTGCCTCCATGGTGCGGGCGAGCTCGGCCATCGCGGCCAGGGAGACGGCGTGGAGCAGGGCGTCACGGCCGGCGAAGTGCCGGTAGGCGGCGTTGGGCACCACTCCGGCGCGGCGGGTGGCCTCCCGGAGGACCACCGCGTCGGGCCCGCCTTCGCGGGCCAGTTCGATGCCCGCGTCGAGGAGGGCCTGGCGCAGGTCGCCGTGCCGGTAGGTGTCGCGCTTCGCCGAGGCCATGACCGCTCCCGCTCATTGTGGACACCGTCCACTTCTTCGAGCGTAAGCATAAATGTGGACGGTGTCTACATCTTGGGTCCGCTAGCGTCGGGTTCGTGATCGTATGGCTCAACGGGACCCACGGCGTGGGCAAGACGACGACCAGCGCGCTCGTGCAGCAACTGATCCCGGACTCACGGGTGCTCGACGCCGAGAAGGTGGGCGAGACCCTCATGGACATCTCGCCCGGACTGCCGAGCACGGGCAACTTCCAGCACTGGCCGCCGTGGCGGCCGCTCGTCGTCGAGACGGCCCGCCACGTGCTCGACTACACCGGCGGCACGCTGGTGATGCCGATGACCGTGCTGGTCGAGGAGTACTGGCGCGAGATCAGCGCGGGCCTGGCCCGGCACGGCATCCCGGTGCGGCACTTCGTCCTGCACGCCGACCGGGACACCCTCCGGGGGCGCATCGACGGGGACATGGTCCTCGGCCCCGGCTCGCCGTTCCGTCTCCAATACCTTGAGCCGTACGCCGAGGCGGCGCGGACGTGGCTGCACGCCGAGGCCGAGGTCGTCGACACCACACACCTCACCCCCACCCAGACCGCCCAGCAGATCGCAGCAGCCGTCAGGAACTGAGGGCGGACGCTTTGTCGCCGACCACGAGCAGTGTCTTGCCGGTGGTGGTCCTGGACTCGATCGCCCGGTGTGCGGTGGCTGCTTCGGCGAGCGGGAGGATCTGGCCGATGACCGGCCGGAGCTTGCCCTCGGCCGCGAGGGCCAGCGCGTCGGTGATGAGGGCGTGCGTCTCGGCGGGGGTCGGCGGGGCGGTGAGGCCGATGACGGCGATCGAGCGGGCCTGGAGGTCGGCCGCGTCGGGCTCGGCGCGCGAGCCGCTGGCCATGCCGTACATGCTCACGCGCCCGCCCTCGCGGAGCGCGCCGATCGCCTCGGTGCCGATCCGTCCGCCGACGCCGTCGAAGACGAGGTCGAGCTCGCCCACCTCGTCCAGCCAGTCAGGGCCGGAGTAGTCGACGTAGGCGGCCGCGCCCAGCGAGGTGACCAGCTCGGCCTTCCCGGAACCACGGGCGGCGCCGATCACGTGGGCACCGGCGGCGGCCGCGAGCTGTACGAGCAGGCTGCCGACGCCCCCGCCCGCGGCCTCCACGAGAACCCGCTCCGACGGCTTGATCTCCGCCTGCCGGTGCAGCAGCAGCGCCGTGCGCCCATCGGCCAGCAGCGCCACCGCGTCCCTGAGCTCCACACCCGCCGGAACAGGAACCACGTCCTGCGCCCGAGCCAACGCCAGCTCGGCGTAACCGCCCTCACCGCCGGTGGTGCTCACCGCAGCCGTTCCCACCAAGGCCGGGTCCACGTCCGCGCCGACCGCGACGATGCGACCGCCCACGCCGTTCCCGGGCGTGCGGGGGAGCGCGGGCCTGCCGAACGGCCCCTCGCCCGAGCGCACCTGCGTCTCGACGAACGTGATGCTCGCGTACGCCACGGCGACCAGCACCTGCCCCGGCCCCGGCGCCGGATCGTCAACCTGCCGGACCCTCAGGACCTCCGGCGCTCCGAACTCCTCCATCACGACAGCCCGCATGACGCTCCTCCAAACGGATAACTTCACTACGTTTGATGCGAACCTATAACGGAGTGAATCGCTTCGCAAAGCGGCTACAGTGAACGGCATGGCCCGCAGAGCACCGCGGCAGGCAGAAGCCGAGCGCAACGACCAGGCCCTCCTGGAGGCAGCCAAAAAGGTCCTGGCCGTGGACGGAGCGCACGCGTCCGTGGCGGCGATCGCCGCACACGCCGGAGTCGGCATCGCCAGCCTCTACCGCCGATATCGTTCCAAGGACGAGCTCTTCCAGCGCCTGTGCGCGCTGTCGCTCGACCAGTGGATCCAGGCGGCGGAGCGCGGGCTGCGGCACGAGGACCCCTGGGAGGGGCTCGCCCACTACGTCCGCGCGTGCGTAGAGTTCAGCGGCGGCTCCCTCGGACCGCTGGCCGGGACGATCACCGTCACCGACGAGATGGCGGCCAGGTTCACCCGGTCGGATGAGCTGATGGGGGAGCTGGTGGACCGCGCGCACGCTGCCGGGGTGCTCAGGGCGGACGCCACGGCCATGGACATCTCGCTGCTCATCGAACAGCTCGGCAAGTCACCGCTGATCGAGCAGCTCGACCGGCAGGGCCGTACCGACCTGACCGAAGCGGCCCAGAACGCGCGCAGGCGTACGGTCACCATCGCTCTGGACGGCCTGCGCTCCGGGCACCCGCCCCTGCCCGGGACCGCTCCCGCACCGGCCCTGCTCACCGACCGGTGGGAGCGTCAGTAGTAGCCCTTCTCGCCGTCGAGCAGTTCCCTGATGGTGTCCAGGTGACCGGCGTGCCTGGCGGTCTCCTCGACCATGTGGATCAGCATCCAGCGCAGGGTCGCGCCGGCTGAGCGGTAGTCGGGGTGCTTGCCCACGTCGTCCATGGAGTGGGTGGCGACGATCTCGTTGGAGATGCGGCACTGCTCTTCGTACTCGTCGAGGAGCTGTGCGAGGGGGACGCCTTCGATCCGCATGTCGCCGTCTTCGACGCTCTCGTCGAACTGTGGGTTGCCGTCGCTCGGGCGGCCCAGGAAGAGCACCTCGAACCACAGGTGCTCGGTCCAGCGCAGGTGCGACAGGAGGCCTGCCATGGTCATGAGCGGGGAGGTGGGGAGGACGGACCGGTAGGCGTCCTCCTGGGAGAGCCCTTCGCATTTCCATTGGACGATCGCGCGCTGGGTGTCCAGCCAGCCGACGAGCTGGGTGCGTTCGTCGGCGACGAGGGGCGGCCGTTCCCTGGAAATGGTCATAAAGCGGGATATTAACCAACGGCGGTTGCCTGCGACCACACGGCCTGCCAGCGCCCCTCGCGCAACTCGTAGCAATCGGTATGCCCGCAGGTCTCCGTGATCCGAGGCGACGTCGATACGCGCGGCCGCGGTTTCCATGTCGCGGGCGACCAGCGAGCGCAGGCCTTGCCGCTCGATGTCCCGCCTCGTTTCTCCGCCTTTGTCGGCCGTCCTCCACGCTGAACGATCAAGATCCTATGGCCGTCCGGAAGCACGCGAGGGGCGGGTCGGCTTGGGGTGACTATGTGGGGATGATCGGGCCCAGGTAGGTGCCGCCGGAGACGTCGAGGGTCTGGCCGGTGATCCAGCGGCCCTGCGGTCCGGCCAGGAAGCTGACCGCGTCGGCGACGTCCTCCGGCTCGCCGAGCCGTCCCAGGGCGGTGATCGCCTCCAGCCCGGCGACCATCTCGGGGACGCTGGTGTATCCCGCGGTCATGTCGGTCCTCACCGCGCCGGGAGCGATCGTGTTGACCGTGATGCCGCGGGGGCCGAGCTCGTTGGCGAGCGAGGGGGCCATGGACTCCAGTGCCGCCTTGCTGATGGTGTAGGCGATCTGGGTGGAGACCGCGATGCGGCTGGCGGTCGAGCCCATGTTGATGATGCGCCCACCGTCGTTGAGCAGGGGCAACGCGCGCTGGATCACGAAGAACGGCGCGGCGACGTTGATCTCCAGCAACCTGGCCAGCTCTTCGGGCGTGACGTGGGCGATCGGGTTGACGGAGCTGATCCCGGCGTTGTTGACGAGAACGTCCAAACCCTTCCCCGCCAGCCCGGCGGTCAGACCTGCGAAGAGCCGCTCGACCGCGCCTTCCTCGCCGAAACGGGCCTGGACGGTGAACGCCTGCCCGCCCGCGCGCTCGATGCTCGCCACCGTCTCCTTGGCCGCGGCGTCGTTGCCGCCGTAGTGCACGGCGACGAGCGCGCCCTCTGCTGCCAGCCGTACGGCAACAGCCCGGCCGATGCCGCGGGAACCACCGGTCACCAGCGCCGTCCTACCTGTCAGAACACCCATCGCTGTCTCCTTGAGTCGTTGGTGTGGCTCAACGATGGCCATGGCCGCTCACCGGGGGCTCACCGCCCGCTCACCGGCATTGAGCGGCTGTCAATGTGGGACGGCGACAGTGATCCCATGAGACGAACGATCGCCGTCCTCGCCGCGGCCACCCTGTCCCTTGGCGCCGTCGCCACGCAGGCTCAGGCGGACACCGCCCGGTCCTGGTACGGGCTGACGCTCAACCTCCCCTCTGGGTGGGCGATGACGAAGGTGCCTCCCGCCGGGCTGGGCGGTCACATGCTCGGCGTCCATCCCAAGAGCTGGAAGGGCTTCGACTTCTGGCGGCCGGGCGGCTTCTACCTCGCCCCGCCGTCCCTCGACAGCAGTGGGGACTGGCCGGTGAAGTATCTCGACGACCGGTTCGGATTCGACGAGAGCCACTCCGGCGTGGCGGAGAACCGCGCCTCCTGCGTGGCCACCGGCAAGGACGGCAAGGTCGTCGACGCGAAGTCGGCGAAGATCGTCGACCGGGCCGCGCTGCCGATGGCCGCGGGTAAGAGCTGGGTCCGGCGGGTTTGGCAGGTGAAGTGCGCCAACGGAAGCACCCAGCTCATCGGGATCTGGCACTACGCCAAGGCGAAGCTGACGGTGAAGGGAGCGGGGGACATCAAGGCGTTCGACAGGATCCTGGCGACGGTCGATCCCACCCGGTTCAAGCTGCCCAAGGGATAGCTCACCTACCGGGGAACACGACGACCAGGTGCTCCTCCCCGGCGCCGGTGACCCGCACGTGGACGCGGACCCGGTAGCGGCCCTTGCCGGTGATCGCCAGGTTCGGCATCGGGGCGCCCGCGCCCACCTCGCCGCCGTCGCCCATGTATGGAACGGTGAGCTTGCCGCTGCGGCTGGTGATCGGCACCTCACGGACCTGGTCCCACCCGGCCTTCCGCGACGGCGGCGCAGTGCGGAAGGCCTTCACGGTGAGGCACAGGTCGACGACGTCCTCGATGTGCCCGACGAGGACGGCGCCGCTCGCCAGCCCCATGGTGGTGTCGTCGTCGAAGATCCTGTCCGTCGCCTGCTCGGCCGACGCCTCGTCGTCGGGGTCGTGGACCAGGTAGCCGGGGTCGCCGTCGACGAACAGGAAGTACTTGGCCGTGGCCTGGACGACGCCCTTCGTCCTGGGCCACGGGTCGCGGCACTTCGCGTTCTCCTCGGCGTAATAGGCGGTGTTCGCCTCTTCGATCTGCGAGCTCGACCGCAGCAGTTCCGGCCGGGTGGCGCCGATGATCTCCGGACAGACGTAGACGAGCTCCGAAGGGTCGGCGCCCTCGGCGGGGCGCTCGCTCCCGGCGCGGGTCAGGATCGCCTCCTGTTCTGCGCGGTCCTTGGTACGGCAGAGCGCCCGGCCGTACCCGAGGATCTCCTGGTCCGACCGGCTCTCCGGGAACATGGGGGGCATTCCTGCCACCGTGCTCCGCGCCAGGCACAGGAACGTGGCGTCGCGCTCCGAAGGCTGCAGATCGCCGAAGGGCGGCCGGTCGTCGCAGCTGTGCGACCGGGCGGTGTAGGTGAGGCGCGGGGTGTCCTCCGGGTGGATCAGCGCGACGACCGGCAGCACGGCCAGCGCCGCCAGAGCGAGCCGGACCCCACGCCGTGGCGCGGTCTCCGCAGGGCTTTCCCCAGCGGCCAGCTCGCGGGCGGTCGCGGCGATCCACACGGTGCTGACGAGCGCCAGCACGTCCCAGATGACCGGCAGCACCGGATCACCGTTGAGGACCACGTTGAGCGGGAGCGCCAGCGCGTAGACGGCCACCGACAACCACCCGGCGGTCAGCGTGCCCCGGCTCCACCGGCCGTCACGATGCTGCCCGACGATCGTCAGGAGGGTCGCCGCCACCGCACCCAGCAACCAGCCCTTCCCGAACTCCGGGAGATCGAGCGCGTCGAGCAGTTCGTTGCCCATCCCGACCAGCTGGACCGCGAACATCACTGCGGCAGCGGCGCGCAGCAGGAGGGAACGCCAGCGGATGACGAGCAGGTAGAGGACATGAATCGCGGTCCACAACACGAGCTGGACCGCCGCCTCGACCGCGTAGGGGACCAGGGAGATCGTGAACTCCAGCACGAGGTTGTAGCCCACTGCCAGATAAAGCAGCCAGCGCAGCACCTTCGCCCGTCGATCCAGCGGCCCCGGCGCCGGAGGACGCAGGATCAGCCAGAGGAACGCGGCCTTCACCAGCGCGGCCCCGAGCAGCACCACGGTCGTCAGGGCGTCAAACGCGTCGGGCATATAGGACGGCGGTGACCATTCCGCAGCCACCCAGAGCCAGGCATCGCCAAACACCAGCCCCGCGACCGCCGCCACAGGAACCAGCCCTACAACCCCAACCCTGACAATCCCCCAGAAACCATGCGCAGGCACGGGACGCGATCTTAGTGGCCCGCTCGTGAGGATCTCATGTCCTGATCGGTGAGCTCATAACTGGTTGCCGCCGACCGAGGCTCCCAGACTGGGCCTTGATCACAAGAAAGGGAATCCCGTGTCCACGCTCACCACCGCCCCGAGATCCCGCTGGGCCATCCTCGCCGTCATCCTCGTCGCCGACGTCCTCGACCTGCTGGACGCCACGATCACCAACGTCGCGGCGCCGACCATCGCCAGGGACCTGCACGGCGGTGAGGCGCTCATCCAGTGGCTGGGCGCCGGTTACGCCCTCGCCCTCGGCGTCCTGCTCGTCGTCGGCGGCAGGCTCGGGGACAAGTACGGTCGCCGCCGCCTGTTCCTCATCGGCCTCACCGGCTTCACCGTCGCCTCGGCCGCCTGCGGCCTGGCCGTCAGCCCCGAGTCGATCATCGTCGCCCGGCTGCTCCAGGGAGCCTTCGGCGCCCTGCTGATCCCCCAGGGGTTCGGCATCCTCGGTTCCGTCTTCCCCCGCGAGGAGATCGGGAAGGCCTTCAGCGCCTTCGGTCCCACGCTCGGCCTGTCCGCCGTCGCGGGGCCCATCATCGCCGGGTTCCTCATCGACGCCGACCTGTTCGGCCTCGGCTGGCGGCCTATGTTCCTCATCAACATCCTGCTCGGCGGCGCTGCCATCATCGCCGCGGCCCGACTGCTGCCCCGCGACGACGGCGACCCGGCCGTCTCGGTCGACGGCGTCGGCTCCGGCCTGCTGGGCGCCGCCATGCTCGGCCTGCTGTACGGTCTGACCGGTGCGTCCCACGACTGGATCGCCATAGCCGCCGGGCTCGTGTTCTTCGCCCTGTTCTGGCGCCGCCAGGTCACCGCGAAAAGCCCGCTGATCCAGCCGTCCCTGCTGAAGAACCGCGGCTTCACCTCGGGACTGATCCTGGGCCTCGTGTTCTTCGCCGCCGTCTCGGGCCTCCTGTACGTGCTGTCGCTGTTCATGCAGAACGCCCTGGGCTACACCCCCACGCAGGCCGCCCTGGGCCTGGCGCCGATCGCGGCGGGCATCGTCATCGCCTCCATCGCGAGCTACCAGCTCATCGCCAAGCTCGGCCGCACCCTCATCCTCGTCGGCCTGCTCCTCACCCTCGCGGGCACCGGCTGGCTGCTCACCCTCGCCCCCACGACCGGCGGCTGGGTGCTCGCGCTGCCCGTCCTGGTCGTCGGCCTGGGCATGGGCACCTGCTTCGGCACCATCTACGACGTCACCATCGGCGACATCGAGCCCACCGAGGCGGGAAGCGCCAGCGGCTCCCTGGCCGCCGTCCAGCAACTGGCCAACGGCATCGGCGCCGCCGCCGTCACCACCGTCTACTTCCACACCGCCCCCGCGATGACCTCCAGCCTCCTGGTCGTCGTCGCCGTCGTGCTCGTCAGCTGCGCCCTCGTCTGGCTGCTGCCGCGCAACGCCCAGCCCCAGCATCACTAAGGAGTTCCACATGACCATCCTCGTCACCGGCGCCCGCGGCGCCGTCGCCCGCTCCCTCGTCTCCCTCCTGCGCGAGCGGGGCCTCCAGGTACGCACCGGTTCGCAGAAGCCGGAGGAGGCGGCGGGAGCCGTACTGCTCGATCTCAAGAACCCGGCGACCTTCGACGCGGCGCTGCAGGGTGTCACCTCGGTCTTCCTGTACGCCGAGGCGTCGCACATCGACGCCTTCGTCGACGCGGCGATCAACGCCGGAGTCCGGCACGTCGTGCTGCTGTCCTCCAGCTCCACCCTGTCGCCGGACGCCGCCGACAGTCCCGTCGCCAGGGAGCACCTGGACGCGGAGAACGCGCTGACCGCCTCGCCCCTCACGACCACGATCCTGCGTCCAGGCACCTTCGCGGGCAACGCGACCGCCTGGTCCTGGCCCATCAAGTCCGGCGACCCGGTCAACCTGGTCTACCCCAACTCCCACGTCGACCCGATCCACGAGGCCGACGTCGCCGAGTGCGCCTTCGCCGTCCTGACCGACCCGGAGCTGGCCGGTAAGTCCTACCTGCTCACAGGTCCGCGCTCGGTCACCTTCGCCGAGGAGCTCGACCTCATCGCCGAGGCCATCGGCGAGCCCGTCGTGGTCAACACCGTTGGCCGGGAGGAGTGGAAGGCGGAGATGGCCGAGTACATGCCCGGCCACTTCGCCGACGCCCTGCTCGACTGGTGGCAGAGCAACGACAACGTCCCCGCCGAGATCACCGGCACCGTCGAGGAGCTCACCGGCCACCCGGCGCGCGGCTTCGAGGTGTGGATCCAGGACCACGCGGCCGAGTTCAAGAGCTGACGGCTCAGAGCCAGCCGGACTCGGTCGCTATCCGGACGGCGTCGATCTGGTTGCGCGCGTTGAGCTTGGACACGATCGCGCTCAGGTAGTTGCGCACCGTCCCGGTGGAGAGGAAGAGCTGCTCGGCGATCTGGCCGGCCGAGGTCCCCGCCGCGGCCAGGCGCAGCACGTCGATCTCGCGCGGGGTCAGCGGGTTGCCCGGCAGGTCGAGGGCGGCCACGGCCAGCTGCGGGTCGATCACCCGCTCACCCCTGGACACCTTGCGTATCGCCTCGCCGAGCGCGGCGGGAGGAGCGTCCTTGCTGATGAAGCCGGTCGCGCGGGCGGCGAGGGCGCGCCGCAGGTTCCCCGGGCGGCCGAAGGCGGTCACGATCAGGGTCCGGCACTCGGGGAGCCGCTCGCGCAGTTCCGCTGCGGCGGTCAGGCCGTCCATGCCGGGCAGTTCGATGTCGATGACCGCCACGTCGGGCCGGTGCTCCAGAGCGGTGGGGACGATCCGGTCGCCGGAGTGGATCTCGGCGACCACCTCGATGTCGGGCTGCCGTTCCAGCAGCGCGACCAGCGCGGCCCTGATCATGTGCATGTCCTCGGCCAGAAGAACCCGGATCACGCTGCCTCCCGCCTGAGATCTCACCCTGCAGTGTGCACCATGGCGGTCAGCAGGAACGACTCGTTCCGCGTGGAGACGTCGAGGCGGCCGCCGACCGCTTGGAGGCGTTCCGCGAGGTTGCCGAGCCCGGTGCCCTCCCCGCGCGGCGCGGCCACCCCGTCGTTGCTGACGGTCAGCCAGACGAGACCGGAACTGGCGACCGTCTCGATCCTGCAGTACTGGGCCTTGCTGTGGCGCAGGACGTTGGTGACCGCCTCCCTGACGACCATCGCCAGGGCGTGGTCCAGGGCGGGTGGCAGCGGTACGGCCGGGCCGATGTCGGTCTCGATGCCGGTCGAGGTCAGGATCGCCCTCGCCGAGTCGAGTTCCTCGGCGAGGGAGGCCCGGGAGTCCGCGTCGCTCAGCGTCGTGACCTCGCGGGCCGCGCGCCTGGCCAGATCCGCCACCTCGCGCAGCTCCCGCTCGGCGCCCGCCCGGTCGTCGTCGAGCAGTTCCACGGCGAGCTGCGACTTGATCACCATGGCCGACAGGCTGGAGCCGACCACGTCGTGCATGTCCCTGGACAGCCGCAGCCGCTCCCCGACCTGGGCCATGCGGGCCACCTGGGTGCGGGCGGCACGCAGCTCGACCGCCGTGCTGGCGAACCTGGCCGTGCCGTACATCGCCAGGCCGAACCCGGCGACGGACTGCGGGTAGTAGAGGACGGAGATGAGGGCGGTCTGGCCGAGCGCGACGAGGACCACCGCGATGCTCGCCGTGGCGGCCGCGAAGAGCGCCCAGGACCACGGGGGCGGCACCAGCAGGAGCAGGGAGGCGCAGAAGAAGGCCGCCATCCCGATCCAGCCGAGATCATCGACGAGGAACGACGCGTAGGTGAGCACGCCCTGCAGACACAGCGTCCACACCCAGCCCCTGGGCCGGACGGGCAGGGAGTGGCGGAGCTGGAGCGCGAAGAACGCGACGGCGCCCACGAGCGCCGTGGCGACCGGAGCGGGGCCCGGGCGGTTGACGAGGATCCAGCTCATGTCGTACAGGATCGTGAGGACGAGCAGCGACAGGATGATCATCCTGGCGAACCGCGGTTCCACGTCGCGCGGGCCGTCCATGGGCGGTGGATCGAGGGCGGGGGCACGGCGGTAGCGGCCGGCCAGCTCGCGTGCGTCGGTCAGCGCGATCCTGGTGTCGGCGATGATCGCCAGCGCTGCCGGCCTGGCGCGGCCCAGGTGGGAGGCGGCCAACGCCGCCGCGGCCTCGCTGCTGTCGGCGAGCTCGGCGAGCCTGGCCGCCGTCCGCCCGTGGAGCTCGCTGATCACCGTCAGGCGCTCGCGGGCGACGGCCAGTTCGACCAGGGTACGCCGGAGGCGGTGCAGGCCGACGATGACGTCGGTGAGGCGCGAGATGCCGAAGACCCACAGGCCGGCGACCGCGGAGAAGATCACATAGTACGCCAGGGGCAGCCCGCTGACCCCGGAGTGGAAGCTGACCGCCCAGGTCCCCGCGACGGCCAGGCCGTACCCGATCCACGACCAGGGGGCGCGGAGCAGCAGCAGGCAGGACCCGGCCAGGAAGCCGGACAGGTTGCCGATGAAGGCGCCGAGGAAGAGCGGCGGCAGGAACGTGAGAACGGCCTGGGCGGTCAGGGTCGTGAAGCGGTGACGCGATCTGAAGTCGGCGAAGCGCGGCAGCGAGTGGACGACCTGAAGGGCCAGCAGGACCGGCCTGACCAGGAGGAGGTCCACGAAGGCGAGCGGGCCCCACGACTCGTAGGCGTCGATCTGGCCCGTCATGTCCCTCAGGTAGGCGAGGCCCAGGACGACGAGGAGCAGGAGGACCGCCCCGCGTTCCGCGCGGTCACCCTCTGCGTCTGCGGTCACCCGTGAATATCTCACAGCTGAAGTCGTTATGTGGCAACTGTCCGACTAGCGGTTGCCGCCGCACACTGATGATCCCCACCATCGAGGAGACAGACGTGACCCGAGTACTTGTCATCGGGAGTGGCATCGCCGGACCCGTGACGGCCATGGCGCTGCGCAAAGCGGGCATCGAGGCGACGGTCTACGAGGCCCATCCGGCCGCCGCCGACGGAGTGGGCGCCGCGCTCATGGTGGCGCCCAACGGGCTGAACGCACTGGAGATCATCGGGGCGGCCGAGGCCGTGCGCGCCGTCGGCCAGCCGATGCCGGGCATGGTCATGGGCGACGCGCGTGGCAACCGTTTCGTCGAGTCCGCAGGCCTGGAGGGCCTGCCCGCCGGGCAGGCCATGGCCCGCGCCGACCTCTTCCGCGTGCTGCACGACCACGCGGTGGCCCAGGGCGTCAGGATCGAGTACGGCAAGCAGCTCGTGGCGGCGAAGGAGACCGCCGACGAGGTCACCGCCTATTTCGCCGACGGCACCACTGCCAGCGCGGACATCCTGGTCGGGGCCGACGGCATCCGGTCCACGGTCCGCGTTCTGATCGACAAGGACGCGCCGGGGCCGGAGTACGGCGGCGTGCTGAGCTTCGGCGGGTACGCCGTGGGCAGCGGGGTGGTGCTCGAACCCGGCGTCATGTACTTCACCTTCGGCACCGCGTTCCTCGGGTGCTGGGCCGCGCCCGACGGGCGGATCGTGTGGTTCGCCGGGCTGCCGAGCGAGGAGCCGATGACGGCGGCCGAGGCCCGCCAGGTGCCCGCGGCCGACTGGCTGAGGAGGCTGCGCGACCTCTACGGCGCTGACGCGCCCGCCGAGGCGCTCCTCAGGCACAGCGACCCCGGGACGATGTTCGTCACCGGGTCGATGGAGATGATGCCGCCGGTGCCGCACTGGCACAGCGGCCGGATGGTGCTGGTCGGCGACTCGGCCCACGCGCCGTCGTCCAGCTCGGGGCAGGGGGCGTCGCTGGCCATCGAGAGCGGGATCGAGCTGGCCCGCTGCCTGCGCGACCTGCCCGACGCGCCGAGCGCGTTCGCCGCCTACGAACGGCTTCGCCGTCCCAGGGTGGAGGCCATCGCGGCAGCGGCGGCCGCGACCAACAGACAGAAGGCAGGCGAGGCAGCCCCGCCGCCCACGGCCTTCCCCACGGCGGAGCAGATGTTCGGCCCGGTGCAACGCCACCTCATCAACTGGGACCAGCCCGTCACCTGACCAAACGGGCCGTCACGTGCGTGACCCCATCGGGCGCGGGCGGCCAGGACGGGCGCCTGCGTCAGCCCGGTGCTGGGGCCGTACCCCGCTTAGAGCTCGGTCAGCCAATCCCACGCCTGCTCGGTAAGGGCGCGGACGGTGTTGTCGGCCCCTCGCCGTACATGATCCCGTAGAACGGTGGTGAGCGCCGGAGCGCGTTACGCGTCTTCCGGGAGGGGTTCGCCGGTTTCCAGTAGGGACTTCAGGCTCGCCACCACGTTCGGCCAGCCGTGGCTGACCATCTCGGCCAGCGCAGACTCCGGCTCGAAGCCGTCGTGGACGACGGTGAGCTTCACGACCTGCGCCGACGACTCCTCGATGGTGAAGGTGACCTTCGAGCGGGCCTCGCCGGACAGCCGCTCGGTGACCTCCTCGCTCCAGTCGAAGCGCTTGCCGAGCTCCGGCGTGATGGCGTGCCAGGTGTAGGAGAGCCGGTTGTACGGGTCGGCCTCCAGCACGACCTGCTCCGGGTCGCTGATCAGCACGCCGTGGTTGTCCCAGGTCATCGGCGAGCCGACGGCCCAGTCCGTGACGAACTCGGTGGCCCAGTAGCGGCGGGTGAAGGCGGGCTCGGTCAGCGCCTGCCAGAGCTTCTGCGGCGTGGTGCGGATGTAGGTGGTGTAGACGAAGGTCGGCGCGTCCATCGGAGGTTCCTCCAGGGCGAGTTTCAGGTCCGCCAGGGCTTGGACCCTGGCCTGGTCGTAGCGGCTGATCCACCGGTGGGCGATCTCGTGCACGGGCGCGGCGTTGAGGTAGTGCAGCTTCTCCCGGCCCCGCCGTACGGTGGCGACGAGCCCGGCCTCCTCCAGCACGGCCAGGTGCTTGCTGACGGACTGCCGGGCCATGTCGAGCCCGGCGCACAGCTCGCGCAGCGTCTGCCCGTTGCGGGCGTTGAGCGAGTCGAGCAGCGCGCGCCGGCTCGGATCGGCCAGCGCCTTGAACACCTCGTCCATGCCTGCTCCGGTAAATAGGCAGCCGTTTGGCTGCCTTTAACTTAGGCAGCCGAACGGCTGCCTGTCAAGGACGGCCCGGAGGGACGCCTCCAGGATGTCGACGCCGCGGTGCAGCTCGTCGTCGGTGATCGTGAGGGGCGGGGCGATGCGGAAGATGCCGCCCATCTCGGGCAGCTGCACGATGTTCATGTGCAGGCCGCGTTCGAGGCAGGCCGTGGTGACCGCCTTGCCGAGGGCGTCGGCGGGCGCCTTGCTCTTCTTGTCCTTGACTAGCTCGACGCCCTGGAGCAGGCCGCGTCCGCGCACGTCGCCGACCACGTCGCACGTGTCGCGCAGGGCCGCCAGCCGCCCGGCGAGCTGGGCGCCGAGCGTCGCGGCGCGCTGGACGAGGTCGTCGCGTTCGATGACGTGGAGGACGGTCAGCGCGACGGAGGCGGCGAGCGGGTCGGAGACGTGGGTGGTGTAGAAGAGGAACCCCCGCTCGTGGCAGGTCTGCTCGATCTCGTCGGTGGTGACGACGGCCGCGACGGGCAGCCCGGCGCCCAGGGTCTTCGACAGCGTCAGGACGTCGGGGGTGACCCCGTCGCGGTCGAAGGCGTACATGGTTCCGGTACGGCCAAGCCCCGTCTGCGCCTCGTCGAGGATGAGCAGCATGCCGCGTTCGTCGCACATCTCCCTGAGCCTGCGCAGGTATCCAGGCGGCAGGTCGAGGATGCCGCCCGAGGACAGGACGGGTTCGACGAGGCAGGCGGCGAGGCTCCCGACGGACTGCCGGTCGACCTGGGCGAAGCCGTAGGCGAGCTCCGCCGCCCAGTCGTGCGTCCCGTCGGAGGCGCGGAACGGCGAGCGGTAGGCGTTCGGCGCGGGCAGCGCCAGGTTGCCCGGCATGGCGGGGCCGTAGCCGCGCCGTCCTGCGGAGAAGGTCGCGGCGGCGGCGCCCTGGGTCATGCCGTGCCACGAGCGGTCGAAGGAAACGATCTCGAAGCGGCCGGTGGCGAGCTTGGCCATCTTGATCGCCGCCTCGTTGGCCTCCGCGCCTGTGGTGAGCAGCATCATCCTGCTCAGCGCCGGGGGCAGGGTCGCGGTGAGCCTGGTGGCCAGGTCCACCACGGGGGCGCTGAGCATGCCGCTGAACAGGTGGTCCAGCGTGGCGACGGCGGACGAGACCGCCGCCACGATGTCCGGGTGGGCGTGGCCGAGGATGGCGCTCATCTGCCCTGAGGTGAAGTCGAGGATCGGCGTGCCCTGCCGGTCATAGACGTACGCACCAGCGGCGCGTTCGATGACCCGAGGGGTGAAGGTAGTTCCGTAGCGGATCAGGTGGTTGTCCGCCTTGTCCCAGAACGTCTCATCCATCGTGCCATCGTCGGCTGGTCAGCAGACTCCGGGCAACTGGCAGACCTTCTTGGCCATGGCCTTCGCGGCGGCCTCGTAGGGGGCGAACTCCTTCCGCTTCGGCTTGGCGGTCATGTACGGGCCGTTCACGGCGTAGAGGATGACCGCGGAACCCCGCCTGGCGAACACGTCGCGCTCGCCGTACCCCACGTCGTCCTTCTTGAAGGAGTAGTGGGCGACGAGGAAGGCCTCGTCGCCGATGGACACCGGGGTGGCCCGGTAGGTCGCCGGGCTGCCGCCGGCCGTCTTCACCTTGGCGCAGGCCTTCACCGTCGCCAGGTACTTGGCCATCACCGCCTTGGCCGCCTTCGCGTCCTTGAAGACCGCCACCTGCTCGGCGACGTGGAAGTCGGAGTCGCCCGAGCCGAGGGCCGAGCGCAACGCCAGGGCGTTGTGCAAGGTTGAGGTCTTCTTGGGACAGGCGTTGAGCGCGCCCAGCTCGGCGAGGTCGGAGGTGACCTGCCAGTCCATGGAGCCGAACGCCTTGCGCGCCTGCTTGTTCTCGTACTTCAGAAAACCCTTGGGGATCGTGGGCGACGCGTACGCCGGGGCGGACAGGAGCAGGACGGAAACACCGGCGGCCATGAGGCCGATCATCGCGCGCTTCATGCGGGGGAGCCCTTCCTTAGTGATCATTGCCCTTCTTTGATGCCGGCGCCGCCCGATTGGTTCGGCCCTACCATGTCCAAGGTGACCACCCACAGTGATCTTGATCTTTTCGAGCTCCTGGACGCCTCGGCGCTGCCGCCGCGCCAGCAGCGGATCCTGGTCGCCATCCAGGACTGGGTGGTCGACCACGGGTACCCGCCGAGCACCAGGGAGCTCGGCCGCGCGGTCGGGCTGCGCTCGCTGTCGTCGGTGTCGAAGCACCTGAAGAGCCTGGAGGAGAAGGGCTTCCTCCGCCGGAGCCCGACGCTGACCCGGCCGATCGACGTCCGCGCGTTCCTGCGGCGGGAGACGTCGCGACCGGCCGCCGACCTGGTGTCCGTGCCCGTGGTCGGCGACATCGCCGCCGGCGCGCCCATCCTGGCCGACGAGCACGTCGACGACCTGCTGACCCTGCCCCGCGACCTGACCGGGCGCGGCACCGTGTTCGCTCTGCGGGTCAGGGGCGACTCGATGATCGACGCGGCGATCTGCGACGGCGACATCGTGGTGGTACGGCAGCAGCCCGAGGCGCACTCCGGCCAGATCGTCGCCGCCATGATCGACGGCGAGGCGACCGTCAAGGTGTTCCGCCGCCGCCAGGGGCACGTCGAGCTCGAACCGCGCAACCCCGCCTACCAGGTCATCGACGGCGACGAAGCGGTCGTGCTGGGGGTCGTGGTCTCGGTCCTGCGCAACGTCTGAGGGCCCTTGTTACGTTCTCCGTCCCCCGCCCGTCATAGGGGTATGTTGACGAACATCATGTACGTGACGGTTTACGTCACCGATCAGGACAGGGCGCTGGAGTTCTACACCGAGGGGCTCGGACTGGAGAAGCGGATCGATGTCCCGGGGCCCGACGGGCGGTTCCTCACGGTGGGCGTTCCCGGCAGCCCGGTGCAGATCCTCCTGTGGTCGGGTACGGCCGGCGCGCCCGGTCCGCTGATCCTCCAGTCCGGTGACCTGCGTGAGGACTTCGAGATCTTCCGACGGCGCGGTGTCACCTTCGACGAGCCGGAACCCGTGGACTACCCGTTCGGGGTCCGGATCGAGGCGGTGGACCCGGACGGCAACCGGATCTCCTTGCGCCAGCCATGATCGAGGTTTTCGAGGCTCAGCGGGAACGGCTGCGCGCCCTGGCGTACCGCGTGCTCGGCTCGCACGCGGACGCCGAGGACGTGGTGCAGGAGGCCTGGATGCGCCTCGTCCGCCAGGACGAGGCGAGCATCGCCAACCTGGCGGGCTGGCTGACCACCGTGGTCGGGCGGCTCAGCCTGGACGTGTTGCGATCCCGCCAGGCCCGGCCTGAGACCGGCTACTCTTTCGCGGACCTCGTGGTGGTGCCCGCCGACGAGCCCACGCCGGAGGATCAGGTGGCGCTGGCCGATTCCGTGGGCTTCGCCATGCTGGTGGTGCTCGACTCGCTCAGCCCGAGCGAGCGGCTGGCGTTCGTGCTGCACGACATGTTCGCGGTGCCGTTCCACGACATCGGGCAGATCCTCGGCAAGTCGGCCGACGCCACGAAGATGATCGCCAGCCGCGCCCGCCGCAAGGTCCGATCCACGGACCGGTCGGCGGGGCCCGGCAGGGAGCACGACGAGGCCGTGAAGGCGTTCCGCGCGGCCGCGGTCGGCGGTGACTTCGAGGCGCTCCTGCGGGTCCTGGACCCGGAGGTGAAGCTGACCGTCGACACGCCCGGCGGCACGGTCGTCACCATCGGGGCCACGGAGGTCGCGGCCGGTGCGCGCATGTTCTCCGGCGAGGTCGCGCATCAGCGGCCGGTGCTGGTCAACGGCGTGCCTGGCCACATGTCCTGGCGCTCCGACGGGACTCCGCTGTCCGCCATCGCCTTCACCGTGGCCGACGGCCGGATCACCGGGATCCACATCATCATCGACCCGGCCAAACTCGCCCGGCTGGGAGTTTGATCCAACGAACCGCCGCCGCGGTAGCCGTACCCCGGAACGTCAGCCTGGGCAGATGGCGCGGTACTCCTGGCCGGCGCCCGTGGCGGCGCAGTAGATGGTCGCGCCCCACGCGAACACGTCGGCCGGAGCCCCGCCGCGACCGCTCTGGAAGAGCTCCGGCGCCATGTACGCGGGCGTGACCGGCCGGGGTCAGGGACATCTCCAGGGTGCGGGCGATGCCGAAGTCGATGACGCGGGGCCCGTCCGGGCCGAGCAGGACGTTGTCGGGCTTGAGGTCGCGGTGGATCACCCCGGCCTCGTGGACGGCGGTCAGCGCGGTCGCCACCCCGATCGCCAGCCGGTGCAGCTCGTCGCCGGTGAACCGCCGCCCGTCCCTGACCACCCGGCCCAGGCTGCGGCCTTGGCCATCGGCCCGTCCACGGCGTGGAACACCTTGATCGCGACGTGGGCGCCGTCCGGGCCGTAGGCGTCGTAGACGACGCCCTGACCTCCGGCGCCGAGCCGTCCGGCCAGCCAGTACTAGCCCAGGTGCTGCGGGTCACCTCCGTACTCGATGAGACTCCCCGCACCGCCCCCGGGTTCGAGCTACATCTCCGTTACCACCACTTGCCCTCGCGGGCGCTGCCGGTGCCCCCGGTCAGGTCGAGGGCGTCGAGCCGCGCCATCGCCTCGGCGGGCAGCTCGAAGTCGAAGATCTGCGCGTTCTGCCGGATCCTCTCGCGATTGACCGACTTGGGGATCACCGGGATGCCCCGTTGTACGGCCCAGCGGAGCAGGACCTGCGCGGGCGTGCGCCCCGCCTCGGTGGCTATCGCCGCGACCGTGGCGTCCGTCAGGTGCCGCCCGGTGCCCAGCGGGCTGTACGCCTCCAGCGCGATGTTCATCTTCTCGCACGTGTCGTGCAGGGCGCGGCGGAAGGAGAAGGGGCTGAAGTCGACCTGGTTGGCGACGGGCATCCGGGTGGCGATCTCCGCCACGCTCGCCAGCTCGGCCTCGTCGAAGTTGGAGACCCCGATCGAGCGGGCGTACCCCAGCTCGGCCGCCCGTTCCATGCCCGGCCACGCCCAGGTGGGGCCGCCCTGCGGCCAGTGGACGAGGTAGAGGTCGACCTGGTCGAGGCCGAGCTTGCGCAGGCTCTCCTCGGCGGCGCGCACCGGGTCGTCGCCGCGCGGGAAGAACTTGGTCGTGACGAACACCTCGTCACGGGCCAGGCCGCTCTCCTTGAGCGCCTTGCCGACGCTCGCCTCGTTCCGGTACGCCTGCGCGGTGTCGATGTGGCGATACCCCGCTTCCAGGGCCCACAGCACCGCATCCACACACCCGCGCCCGTCGGGCACCTGCCACACACCGAGCCCCAGCAGCGGCAACGTGTTGCCGTCGGCGAGCACCCGTGTCATCTCATCAGCCGTCATACCCCCATGATCCCCCCCTGACAACCGCCGTTGACGCGCCCGTAGCACGCATGTAACATCCGGCCAACGTCACGCAAAAAACAAACAATCGCCTATCAACTGCGTGGCAATCTCTCGCAATTCTTCGCCCGATCACCCCCCGATGTGCTCGACGAGAGAAGTAGTCGCATGAGAAAGCCGTTACGCCTGGCGGCAGCCGTGCTCGCCGCCGTCCTGCTCATCCCCGGCTGGGCCGCACCGGCCACGGCGGCGGGCGGGCCCAACCTGTCGCCGGGCAAGGCGACCCAAGCCAGCAGTTCCCTGCCCGACTACCCCGTCTCCAACGTCAACGACGGCAACCAGGCCACCTACTGGGAGAGCGCCAACAACGCCTTCCCGCAGTGGGCCAGAATCGACCTCGGCGCCCCCACCAGCGTCGACCAGATCGTGCTCAAGGTGCCCGCCCCCGCCGCGTGGCAGACCCGCACCCAGACGCTCACCGTCCAGGGCGGCGCGGACGGCACGACCTTCAGCACCGTCAAGGCCTCGGCTGGCTACACGTTCAACCCGGCCACCGGCAACGCGGTGACGATCGACTTCCCCGCCGCCACCCACCGCTACTGGCGGGTCCTCATCACCGCCAACACCGGCTGGCCGGCCGCGCAGATCTCCGAGTTCGAGATCTACGGCGCGGCCACCGGCGGCGACACCCAGAAGCCGACCGCCCCCGGCAACCTGACCTACACGCAGCCCGCAGCCGGGCAGATCCGGCTGGCCTGGTCGGCCTCCACCGACAACGTCGACGGCGACATCGTCCGCCAGCCGGGCACCCAGTTCACCATCAACTGATCCGAACCTGCCCAGGGCCCGCCGGAGCCCTGGGCAGGTCCCCCTCTTGGGGGAGGAGGGACGGGCGCGGGACGGTTACGCTGCGGGCATGGGCCTCAGGCGCCGGATGGCCGCGTCGTACGTGCTGGTGACCACTGCCGCCGTCCTGGTCGTCGAGGCGGTGCTCCTCGGCATCTACGTGCCGTCGGTGGTCTCCGACTCCGGCCTCCAGAACCGCCTGCAGAACCTGGCCAACCAGGACGCGAAGATCCTCAGTCTCACTCTCAGCCGGCTCAACGCCGACTTCCCCAAGCTCGACATGTCCTCCCTGCTCAACCTGGCGCAGAAGGCCGCGGGCCAGCGGATCTCGCTCGACGGCACCACCACTGGCGGCGACGACACGGTACGGATCGAGTACACCAAGGGCGCGGCCCCCGACCGGCCCATCGAGGTCCTGACCGACGCCGCGGGACAGGTCGTCACCAGCTCGGCCATGGGCACCTACGCCCACGGCGACACGCTCGACGTGCCCGCCACGGCGGGCGGCGGCAAGGCGAAGACGCGCACCGGGAACACCACGTGGTGGCTGAGCCCGGTGCTGCTCGCCCCCGCGGGCGCCGCCATCGACGCGAACGCGCAGTACAAGGTGGCCGGATACGTCTACGTCCAGGCGCCGAGCGGCTACCTGACGCCCGGCGCCACCGCCGAGTCCCTGCTGCCGCTCCTCGCGCCGGGCGCGCTCGTGCTGGTGCTGGTCATCCCCGTCGGGCTGATCTTCGGGCTGCTCAGCACCCGGCGGCTGATCGGCCGGGTCCGCCGCCTGGCCGAGGTCACCGGGACGGTCGCCCAGGGCGACTTCCGCCCGCGCGTACCGGTGACCGCCACGGACGAGGTGGGCAGGCTGGAGGAGTCGTTCAACCGGATGACCGAACGGCTGGAGGCCGCCCTGGACGCCGAGCGTACGGCGGGCCAGAGCGAGGCCCGCCAGGCGGAACGCGCCAGGATCGCCCGCGAGCTGCACGACTCGATCTCCCAGGACCTGTTCTCCCTGAGCCTGCTGGCGGCCGGAATGCGCCGGGCGGCTCCGGAACGGCTCCGCCGCGAGGCCGAGTCGATGGAGCGGACCTCCACCAGGGCGATGCGCGAGATGCAGGCGCTCCTGCTGGAGCTGCGGCCGGTCGCGCTGGAGGACGCCGGGCTGATCCCCGCGATCGAGGAGCTGTGCCGTGCCTACGAGAGCAGGCTCGGCCTCACGGTGGACGCCGTGCTGGAGGAGGTGTCGCTCCCGCCGCCCACCGAGCACGCCGTGCTCCGCCTGGTCCAGGAGGCGCTCGGCAACGCGATCAAGCACGCGGACCCCGCCCTGGTGGAGGTCAGGTTGTCGCGGGTGGCGCCTGCCGTACAGGTGGAGATCCGCGACGACGGCACGGGATTCGACCCGGCGGCCGCGGCGGCCGGGCACGGGATGGGGCTGCGGCTCATGCGCGAACGCGTCGAGGAACTGGGCGGGACGTTCCTCATCAGGACGGAGCCCGGCAAGGGCACGACCGTGACGGCCAGGTTCGGGGAGGCCTCATGATCCGGGTGCTGATCGTGGACGACCACGAGGTGGTCCGCCAGGGCCTGCGGTTCGTGCTGGAGCAGGAGGACGGCATCGAGGTGGCCGGCGACTGCGCCGACGGCGCCCGCGCGCTGGCGGTGATCCCGGCGCTCAGGCCCGACGTGATGCTGCTCGACATGGTGATGCCCGGCATGGACGGCCTCGCCGTCCTGCGCGGCCTGGCGGGCGACGGGCCTGCGGTGATCGTGCTGACCTCGTTCCTGGAGGACGAGCGCGTCATCGAGGCCGTCCGGCTGGGCGCGCTGTCCTACCTGTCGAAGACCACGGCCGTGGACCAGGTGGTCGAGGCCGTGCGGGCCGCCGCCGTGGGCGGCAGCGTCCTGGCGGCGGGCACCGCCGCGCTCCTGGTCGAGCGGGTACGGCAGGGCCGTCGCAGCAACCCGCTCGACCTGCTCACCCCGCGCGAGCTCCAGGTGCTGGTCGAGCTCACCCGCGGCCGTTCCAACGCCGAGATCTGCCGCTCGCTGGGCCTCGGCAGGGAGACCGTGAAGACGCACGTGTCCAGCGTGCTGTCCAAGCTCGGCCTCGCCGACCGGACCCAGGCCGCCATCTTCGGCCTGCAGCAGGGCCTCATCCCGCTGGACGAGGCCCTGAACCCCTAAGCCGTCCGCAGCGCCTCGGTCGGAGCCAGCCGCGAGGCGCGCACAGCGGGATAGAGGCCCGCGACGGCGCCGACGACGACCGCCACCGCCAGCCCGCCCCACAGGGCTTCCGGCGGGATCAGCACCGCCCACCCGCGGTCGCGGGCCAGCGCGACGGTCACCGCTGCACCGAGCAGCACGCCACCGGCCCCGCCCAGCGCGCTCAGCACCAGCGACTCGGCCAGGAACTGCCCGGCGATGTGGCCACGGGTCGCGCCCAGAGCCCGGCGCAGGCCGATCTCGCCGCGACGTTCCAGCACCGAGATCACCATGATGTTCCCGATCCCGATGCCGCCCACGAGCAGCGCGATGGCGCCCAGCCCGGCGAACAGCGTCCCCGCCGACTGCGCCACCGCGATCCTGGCGGTGAGCGCGTCGGAGGGGCGCGAGACCTCCACCCGGTCGGGGTTGGCCGGGTTGGCGGTGGCCCTGAGCAATCCGGAGACCTGCTCCACCCGGCTCTGCTCCGCGCGCACGTAGAGGCGGCTGGGGCTGCCGTCGTAGGCGAACATCGCCTGGGCGACGGGGAACCCGATCAGCGCCGACCGGTCCAGCTCTGGCGCGAACGGGAACGGTTCGAGGATCCCGGCGACGGTGAACCAGTGACCGCCCAGCCACACCCGGGTGCCCGGGTCGATCCCGGTGATGCCCAGCGTCCTGGCCGCGTCGTGGCCGAGAACCGTGACCGGCTGGGCGGCGGTGGCCGCGTCGACGAACCGGCCCAGCCGTACCCGCCCGTCGAGGGTCGCCAGCAGCGACGCGTCGCAGGCGCGCACGGCCAGGCCGCCCGTCTGCCCGGCCGGGACCAGGTCGCTGCGGTAGACGTCGCGGGCGGCGAGCTGGGCGGTCGGCGCGACGCCGGTCACCCCGTCGACGCGGCGCAACATCGGGGTGGCCGTCAAGGGAAGCTCACGCTCGCCCCCGTCGAACCCCGCGCCGTTGGAGACCGTCAGCAGGTTCGTGCCCAGCCGGTCGATCTGGGCGAGCAGCGCCGACTGGCTGGAACGGGTCACCCCGAGCACCGCGACGATGGCGGCGATCCCGATGGCGATCCCCAGCGCCGACAGCACGGCCCTGGTGCGCCGCGCCCGCAGCCCGAGCGTGCCCGTGGCCAGCAGGTCGGCGGCCGACATCCTGGACGAGGGCGTCATCGGGAGGCCCCGCTCACCCTGGTCGTACGGACCACCCGGCCATCGCGCAGCTCGATCCGCCGCGGGCAGGCCGCGGCGACCTCGGCGTCGTGGGTGACGATCACCAGGGTGGCGCCCTGGGTGTTGAGCTCGCGCAGCAGCGCGATGATCTCGGCGCCGTTGGCGGAGTCGAGGTTCCCCGTCGGCTCGTCGGCGAAGACGATCGCCGGGTCGCCGACGAGCGCGCGGGCGATGGCGACCCGCTGGCGCTCACCTCCCGACAGCTTGGCCGTACGGTGTCCCGTGCGGTGGGCGAGACCCACGCGGTCCAGGGCGGCGGCCGCCCGCTCGCGCCTCCTTCCTGCCCGCACGCCCCGGTACAGCAGGCCGGTGGCGACGTTCTCCAGCGCGGTGAGGCTGTCGAGCAGGAAGAACTGCTGGAACACCACCCCCACGTGGTGGGCGCGCAGCCCGGCCAGCCGGCGGTCGGCCAGCTCGTGCACGGCGTGCCCGGCCAGCCGTACCGAGCCCGACGTCGGCCGGTCCAGCGCGGCCATCAGGTGCAGCAACGTCGACTTGCCCGACCCGGAAGGCCCCAGGACCGCCGCCATCTCGCCCTCCTCCACGCTCAGACTGATCCCTCTGACCGACTCCACCGGCGGCTCCCCGGGATGGATCTTCCACACCTCGCGCAACTCCAGGACGGTGCTCATCCGGCGGGCACCTCCACGGTCGCGCCCTCGCTGACGCCGGACACCTCGACCAGCCCGGCCATCTCGTCGACCAGCCCGATCTCCACCGGCACCCGGCGGCCGCCCACGACGAGCGCGTACGCCCCGCCCGGCCGCGCCACCAGCGCCACGACGGGTACGGCCAGCACGTCCTTGTGCACCTGGGTGGTCAAGGCGACCTGGACCAGCGTCTGGTCCAGCCCGCTGACGACCCCGCCGGACAGCCGGATCGTGAGCGGAACCGTCGACTGCGCCTGCCCGTCCTGGCCCTCCACGGTGGTGGCCACCGGGCTGATGCGTACCACCCGGCCCTTTCTCGTCCTGCCGTCCGGCATCGTGACCTGAACCCGGTCGCCCACCTTGGCCGTGGTGAGCTGCGCAGGGTCGAGCGCCACGGAGACGGCGGGGACGGTGCTGGTGCCGTGCAGGACCGGCCCCTGGGCGGGCGCCCCGAGCTGGGCGTCGTGCCCGGTCACCCGCAGCGCCCTGGGCAGGAACACCACCTGGCCCAGGGGAACGCCGCCGGTGACGGGCAGGTGCGCGTCGCGCTGCCACCGGCGGACCGCGTAGTAGGTGGCCGGCGAGAAGTGCCGGTCCACCGTGATCCCGGTGTAGCCGAGCTCGCGCAGGTTGACCTCCAGCTGCCTGACGTCCGCGCCGTCGGTCATGCCGAGCGACATCGGCCGCCAGGCGGGGCGGGAGCCGTACAGGAGGGGAACCCGGCGCCCGCCCGCCTCGTACAGCGCGCGGCCCCGGGTGATGACGGCCCCGATGGCGGGCAGCCTGGTCAGCGTGCCCCCGGCGCCGAGCACCTGGTAGGCGCCGTCGTAGGACAGGGTGCCGTTCACCTGGCCGCGCTGGGCGACGTCGGTACGGATCACCCGCTCGGTGCCGGTGGCCGCGCGCGTGACGGCGGCGGGCGCGGGGGTCCTGCCCCAGGCGACCCAGGCGCCGCCCGCCCCCGCCAGGACGACCACCCCGGCCAGGGCGGCGACGGCGGGCCTCACTTCCCGCCGCCCTGGTCGCTGGGGCCGGTCATCCGGAGGCCCTTGGCGACGAAGTACTGCTTGCACGCGTCGCGGGCGGGCAGCCAGGCCTGCTTGCCGAGCTCCTGGATGCGCTGGTTGACGTGGAAGGTCCCGGCGGCGTCCGGGTCGGGCCAGTCGGCGACGCCATGGTCCCTGAAGCACTGCGCGAGCTTCCTGAGCGCGGCCACCTCCTCGGCTGTCAGCGGCTTCTGCCCGGCCCTGGCGGGAAGCCCCTCCTCGATGGACCGGCAGGCCGTCTTCGCGGCCGCCGGCACCTGGGCCGGGAAATCGATCTTGATCTCGCCCTGCGCGTCGACCACCGGATCGGGGAAGTTCGGCACGCCGTGCGCGCGGTAGCACTGGGCCAGTGCCCTGAACGCGGCGAGCTCGTTCCCCTGGCTGGGGGTCGGGCCCGCGGCGGGCGTCGCCGTACAGGCTGCGAGCAGCGGAATCATCAGCAGCGGTAAAGCTCGGTTGATCATGAGGGCTCCCGTGGAGAGGTGGGGCTGGTCGCCTTCACCCTTCTCGCCGGAGCCGCCCGGCACATCGCGCCCCAGCGGGGCGCGTCCTCCCCCGTCCGGGGGAGCCGGTCCCCGCGTGGAACGCGCTGGAACGCCCAAGGAGGCGAAAGGCCGGATCCAGAGAGGAGGGGATGACCATGTCGATCACTGTGCGTGAGGTCGAGCCGATCCAGGTGACGATCGTGTGTTGCACCGGCAAGTGCAGCTAGTCGCCACGTGAGTGACAGGCCGGGCGCCCGCCCTCTCGCGGGCGCCCGGCTTCCCCGAAGAGGTGAGGACCGATGCGGCCATCCTTGAAGACCGTTCCATGGCTGAAAGAAGGCGACGAGATCATCGTCGCGGTCAATCCGACCCCGGGCGACCTGCGGCGCTTCCCCGACTCCGGTGGCGAGGTCACCCGGGTCATGCGGTCGGCGGACGGCTCGCGCACCACCGCCGAGATCGCCGACGCAGCGGAGCTTTCCACCGACGCGGTCGAAGGCATCCTCTCCGCGCTCGACGACGCCGGGCTGCTCGTCGACGCGGACTCCCTCGCCGGGCTCACCGACGGGGAGCGCGGCAGGTGGCGCAACAACCTCGAGTTCCTCGAGGCCTTCGCGCGCATGGACCACAGCCCGATGAGCTACTACCGCGACCTGCGCGGCGCCCGCGTGCTGCTGCTGGGCGTCGGCGGGCTGGGCTCGATGATGCTGATGAACCTCGCCGGACTCGGCGTCGGCGAGGTCGTCGTGGTCGACTTCGACCGGGTCGAACCGGCCAACCTCACCCGGCAGTTCGTCTACCGCGAGGCCGACGTCGGGCTGCCGAAGGTGGAACGGGCCCGCGCGTGGGTGCGCGAGTTCTCCGGCCACACCGAGATCACCACCGTCGGGCGCAGGCTCACCTCGGCCGACGACATCCACGCGCTGCTCGACGGCGTCGACCTCGTCGTGTCGGCCATCGACCAGCCGACGGACGCGCCGCTCTGGGTCAACGAGGCCTGCGTGCGCGCCGGGGTGCCGTGTCTCTACGGCGGCTTCTTCTTCAGCAAGGGCCGCTACGAGTCGGTGTGGCCCGGCCGCTCCGGCTGCCTGGCCTGCCTGGTGCTGGGGGAGGTGCTCGATCCCGAGCCGATCAA
This sequence comes from Nonomuraea sp. NPDC050556, assembly GCF_044457355.1. NCBI lineage: Bacteria > Bacillati > Actinomycetota > Actinomycetes > Streptosporangiales > Streptosporangiaceae > Nonomuraea > Nonomuraea sp. NPDC050556. The sequence goes on from NZ_JBITGU010000001.1 coordinate 1,010,306, forward strand.
CCGGGCGATCGGGCCGTCGGTCAGCATCGTCGCCGGGCTCATGGCGATGGAGGCCGTGCGGTACCTGACCGGGTTCGCCCCGCCGGTCTCCGCCGGGCAGACGTGGATCGTCGACTTCGCCGACGGCGGCGTGACCCCGTCGCTGCGCTGGGGGCGTTCGCCCGAGTGCCCGGTGTGCGGCGCCACGTCGGCGGGGCGGGCGCTGGACGGGGAGATCCTGCCGGAGAGCCTCGTCGACGTCGCGCACCTGACGATGGTCGCCGACGGCGACGAGTACCTCGTCGGAGACCTCGCCAGGGGAACCTTCCTCGCGATCCCGCCCGTCGGCGCGACCGCGCTCGAGGTGCTCCAGCAGGGCGGGACGATCGCCGAGGCCACCGCCAAGGCGAGCGCCTTCGCCGGTACGGACGTCAACGTGCTGGAGTTCGTCGGCGTCCTGCGCGACCGCGGCCTGGTCCGGGGGACAGGCGACGAGGCTCCGGAGCAGGACTGGGTCATCACCCAGGCGAAACCGGTCGCCGTGCTGGCCAGGATCCTGTTCTCCCCGGCGGCGTGGGTCGTCTACGCCGTGGCCATGGTGTTCGGCCTCTGCACCCTGCTGGCCGACGCGGCGCTGCGCCCGACCTGGGAGAGCATCATCTTCCTGCCAGACCCCGCGCTGTCGCTGCTGGTCGACATCGTCACCACGGTCGCCCTGGCGGGCGTGCACGAGGGGTTCCACTGGCTCGGCGCGCAGCGGTTCGGGCTGCCCGCCCGGTTCAGGGTCAGCAGGCGGGGGTTGTTCCTGGTCTTCGAGACCGACCTGTCCCGGCTGTGGGCGGTGCCGCGGCGGCAGCGCTACCCGGCGTTCTTCGCCGGTATGGCGTTCGACGGGCTGGTCCTGGGCACCTGCCTGGCCGTACGGCTGGCCTACCAGCAGGGCTGGATCACCATGCCGGCGACGCTCAACCGGTTCCTGGCCATGATCGTGCTCACCCAGATGGTCACCCTAACCGCGCAGCTGTTCCTGTTCATGCGGACCGATCTGTACGCCGCGATGATCACCGCGCTCGGCTGCCGGAACCTCTACCGGGTGTCCATGCTGATCGTCAAAGCCCGGCTCGTCGGCCTGACCGAGGCGCAGCGGGCGGAGCTCGCCGCAGCGTCCGACCGCGACCGCGCGATCGGCCGCTGGTTCAGCGGGCTGTACCTGATCGGCGTCCTCGGGCTCAGCTACCTGTTGTTCGGCCTGTTCGTCCCCGCGGCGTTCAGCATGATCCAGTGGTCGGTGCTCAACGTGCTGAGCACCTCGCCGGCCTCGGTGCTCTTCTGGGAGGCGCTCGCCGTGGCGGTGTTCTTCTCGGCGGAGATGTTGTGGCCGCCCGCGCACTGGGCCCTGGAACGGCTGCGCCGCAGAAACCCGCGAGGAGCGCTGTGAAACCCGTCGTCTACGGCGGCGCCAGGTCGAAGCTCGCCTGGCGCGCGCTGGTCGCCGTCCTCTCGCTCGCCCTGGGACTCGGGGTGGTCAACCTGACGTTGCCGCTGCTGCTCGGCACGATCAACGGCTCCCCGCTGGAGTTCACGGAACCGCCGGTGGACAACTCGCTGCCGGGGCGGGCGGTGCCCATCCTCGACAGCCCCCACATCGCGGTCGGCGAGCGGGGGAAGGTGCCGTACAACTCGATCCCGCCGACCTCCGGCGTGCACTATCCGGTCACTCCGGCGCTCGGCGTCTACCAGGCGCCGATGCCGGAGGAACTGCAGGTCCACGCGCTGGAGCACGGCCACGTCGGGATCCAGTACGCGGCGGACACGCCGGCCGACGCGGTGCGGGCCATGGAGAGGCTCGCCGGGCGGTTCCCCGACGACGTGTTCGTCGCGCCGTACCCCAAGCTCAAGCACGGCATCGCGCTCACGGCGTGGGGGCGCATCGACACCTTCGACACCTTCGACCAGAACCGCGTCGTCACCTTCGTGCACGCGTTGGCCGGTCGCTACAACCACGGCTGGGTCGCCCGCAAGGGAGGCTGATGGCCTCTCCTTACGGGCGATCAGGTCACGGCAGGGGCTTCCAGGTGAGCGTGGCGTCGAGGCGGCGGTGGTCGGACAGCAGGCCCGAGGACGGCACGCCGGGCGTGCGGTACTGGACCGCGACCGCCTCCGACGGGCTGTCCCAGTACTCCGCCTGGAAGAGCACGTCGTCGATCTTGACCTCCCTGGCGTTGGGGTCACAGGCCACGGTCGTCGGCGGCAACGCGTTCGCCGGCACGCCCAGGACGTGGCAGAACGTCGGGAGGTTCGCCGCCGCCCCCGCCTCGCGGAAGTGGAACTTCAGCGGCACCGTCCCGGGAAGCTGGAAGTCGGAGAAGCCGAAGTAGTTACGCCACGCCTGCACCTGCGCCGCCCGTTGCTGGGTCGCCGGGTCGGAGGTGAACGCCGGTTCGTCGAGCCGGTTGTTCATGTCCCCGGCCAGCACCAGCGGCGCGTAGTGGTTGTTCGCGTCGGGCACCATGAGGTTCTCCTCGATCCGCGCCCTGATCACGCTGGCCTGGCAGTGCCGGATGTCCTCACCGGCGAAGTCGGCGGTCTTGGGCAGGCAGAAGGAGTACCACCCGCCCGCCATCCGCGCCGGGTCGACGACGCCGCCGACCGGGTCGAGGTGGGTGGTGCAGGCCTGGGAATACTGCAGCCGCAGCGGCGAGGTCTCCACCGGCAGCCAGGTGCGCACGCAGTAGAGCTTGTAGCGGACGTCGTCGGACCGGACGAAGCTGGGCAGGTCCCACGTGGTGCCGTCGGTGGCGTCGTAGCGGGTCAGGATGGCCGAGCCGATGGCCAGATGGCAGGTCCCCGCCGCGTAACAGGGCTCGTTGACGCCGTTGAGACCCAGGCAGCGGGTGTACTTCACGCTGCTGGTCTCGGTGACGAAGCCCCAGTCCTTGATCTGCCAGCCGTTGGCGTCCAGCGGCTTGAGCGCGTCCCGCAGGGCGGTGAACTGGTCGTAGCAGAGCTCGCTGAGCGAGATGACGTCGGGCTGGACCTGCCGGGCGGTGGCGGCGACGGAGCTGATGAGGGGCTGCTTGGTCCCCTTCCACCACTCGCCGCCCGCGACGTTGAGATGCATGACCTTGGGTTTCGCCGGTACGGCTGCCGCGGCCGGCGAGGCGGGTAACAGGAGCGAGGCCAACAGGACGCATAACGACAGCAAGGACCTGAGCACGGTGATCCTCCATACTTACGATGGTTACCTTCGTAAGTATGATCACCCCGTAGAGATCGTCAAGAGAGCTTCAAAAAAGGGTCGTCCGGCGACAGCAGCAGGCGGTTGACCTCGTCGACGGCCAGGCAGGCGGCGCCCAGCACCACGCAGTTCTCGCCCAGCTCGGACAGCCGGATCTCCGGCATCCGCAGGCACAGCGGCTCCAGCGCCCGCCGTAGCGGCTCCAGCAGCACGTCACCGGCGCGGGAGAACCCGCCGCCCAGCACGATCAGCTCGGGGTCCAGGGTGAGCACCATCGCGGCCGTGCCGACCGCCAGGTCGGCGGCGTAGCGCGCCACCGCCTCGACCGCTGCCGCGTCGCCCTGCCAGGCCGCGGCGAAGACCGCCCCGGCCGCCTGCTCGGGCGGCGCTTCGGCGAACCGGGGGTGGCGCTCCAGGTGCTCGGCCATGCGCAGCCAGCGCGCGGCCTCCAGCAGGCCGACCTCGCCCGAGGCGCCGCCGAAGCCGTGGTGCAGCCGCCCGTCGATGATCAGCGCCGCGCCCGGCCGCCGTCCCACCTGCAGGTAGACCACGTCGCGCGCGTCGCGGGCGACACCGAGCCGCTGCTCGGCCAGGGCGGCGAGCTTGCTGTCGTTGGCGACGCGGACCGGCGCGCCGAAGCGCTCGCGGAAATGGGCGGCCAGGTCCACGCCCGCCCAGTCGGGCAGCGAGTGCACCCGCGCGACCCGGCCGCCGAGGTCGACCACGCCGACCGTGCCCGCGGTGACCGCCCAGACGTCGGCAGGGGAGAGGTCCGCCATCGACAGGCAGGCCGTGACGGCCCGGTCGACGGCGGCCAGCCTGCCCTCGCGCGGCACGTCGGGGCTCACCGAGGTCCGCCCGCCCGCGACGATCTGACCGGTCAGGTCGGTCACGGCCGCCAGCACCTTGTGCACGCCGATGTCCACGCCCAGCACGTGCCCGGCGTCGGAGCGGAAACGGTAGCGGCGGGCCGGCCGTCCCATGGCCCCCTGGACGGGCGGCACCTCGGCCACCCAGCCGCGCGCCACCAGATCGCCGACCACCTCTCCTGCGGACGCCCTGGACAGCCCGGTCCGCCGGGCGAGCTCGGCGAGCGTGAGCGGCGCCGCCGCGCGCAGCTCGCGCAGGCTGGCCAGCGAGTTGAGCCGGCGCAGCCGCTGGAGGTCCCCTCCGCTGTTCTCCACGATCCACCCCCCACTAACGACGCAGTCCATTATTAGTCATCCGGGTCCGAGCATCTATGTTCAAGCCCGCCACGTGGCCGATCCCGCACGATGGGTCTCGACCAGCTGCAAGATCACGGGGGCTGGCATCTACGAGGACGGGAGGCATCATCATGTTCGAAGTCAGCACGATCCGCGGCATCGTGGGCGACCTGCAGGCTCTGGAAGGCTCCGACGCGGGGTTCCACGCGCTGGCGTCGCGCGGCGAGCACAGCACCGAGCCGTAAACAGCGCCACACAGAGGCGGGGCGGCGGCGCTTTCACCGGCCGCCGCCCCTTTCGTGTACGGAGTGCCGTGTTCAATCCCCACCTGCGCGAGTGCCTGCACCTGGACGAGCTGCGAGCCGTGTCCGAGCGGCGATACGGCGCCGTCTCGCAGGCCACCCGCTTCATCCTCTACGACCAGCTCATCCGGCTGAGAGGCCTGCTGGCCCAGGACCCGTCGTCGCCGATCCTCCAGGTCAAGGTGGCCGATCTGCGTGACGACATCCAGCACGCCTACCAGGCAGGTGGCTGGGCCACACCGGGAAGCGCCAGATACGCGCGCGTCGTCGCCGGCAGTCCGCCGACCATCGAGTTCGACCGGGCGTTCTTCGACGAGCGGTACCTGCCCGCCGTGCCCGCGGTCGCCGCCGACCTCGTCGAGGTCACCACCCCGGTGCTGGCGCCGCTGGAGCCTGGCCGCTGCTACATGTACGTCATAGACGACCGCGGCAGGCTCCTCGTCTGGAACCGGGCCTTCGCCCTGGCCGACCTGGCCTTCGGCCGCAACCGGGCCACCATCGGCGGCATCCCGGTGGCCCACCCGATGCTCGTCCCCGACCGCCTGCGCGTCCAGGCGGCGGGCGAGGTGATCTTCCTCGGGGGAGAGGAGATGGCCGCGGTGATCCTCAACAACTCCTCCGGGCACTTCCAGCCGCCCTCGTCCTGCGCGCCGATCATCCGCGAGGTCGTCAGGGCGGCCACCGGGCTGGCGGACGGACAGGTGGACGTTTTCACCCTGAGCGGCGGGGTCCATGGCGATCGAGTATGAGTACAAGTGGCTGCTGGGCCAGGCGCCGGACGACGACTTCCTCGACCGGCTGCTGGCCGAGACGCCGCCGCCGGAGGGCCACCCGCCGGGGCTCAGGGCGCTCCTCACGCAGTCCAGCGTCTATCTGGACGACGACCGCTTCACCCTCAACGCGGCGGGAATCTCCCTGTCGGTCCTGCTCAACCACGGGGCGGGCGCCGCGACCGCCTGGGTCGTCTGCAAGGAGACGGTCGGCGTCGGCGCGGGGCGCCGGGACGCGCGTGAGGTGGAGCACCCCATCGACAGCGCGGCGATCATCGAGGCGCTGGACGACCCCGAGCTGCCGCCCGTCGCCTACGTGCGCTCGCGCGTCACCCCCGGGCTGCTGCGGCCGTACGCCAGCGTGACCCAGCACCGGCGCAAGCTGCGCACCGCGCCCGCGCAGGGTGTCCCGCTGTACCTGAGCCTCGATCGCTGCGTGTTCAAGGATCCCGGCGGCCGGGTTCTGGCCGAGACGCACTGGCTGGAGATCGAGCACGGGCACGGCGAGCCGCAGAGCCTCACCGGCCTGGACGGCTGGGCGGAACGGCTGACCGCCTGGCTGGGCCGTACCCCCACCACGCAGAGCAAACCCGGCTACGCGGCCGAGCTGGGAGGGGCGCGTGCCGTATAGGAAGGGCATCGCCGCCCTGCTGACCGGCCGCGGCCTGTCGGCGCTCGGCGACCAGCTCACCGGCATCGCGATCGCGCTGTGGGTGCTGGAGACGACCGGGTCGGCGCTGATGGCCGGGCTGTCGTACGCGGTGAAGATCGCCCCCGTCGTGGTGCTCGCGCCCTGGGCGGGATGGCTCGTCGACCGCTACGACAAGCGGCTGCTGTTCATCGCGTCGCACCTGGGCAGCGTGGTGACCGCAGGGGGCCTGCTCCTGGCCGTGGGCCTGGAGTCCTTTCCCGGACTGCTGGCCGCCATGGCGTTGGGGAAGGCGGCCACCACGATCTCCCTGCCGTCGGCGCAGGCCGTACTCAAGCACGGCGCTCCCTCGGACTCCCAGCGCGGGCTCGTCGTCACGTCGAGCACGATCAGCGGCGTGAACCAGGTGGTCGGACCGCTGGTCGGCGCCCTGCTCTACCAGGGCGCGGGCATCGTGGTGGTGCTCTGGTGCGACCTGCTGTCGTTCGCGGTCTGCGCGGCCACCGGGTTCCTGCTGGCCCCGCTGCCCGGCAATCCCGCGCTGCCCCGCCCGCTCCAGGCGGGCCGCGAGACGGTCCGTCGGGTGGTCGAGGACCCCGTCCTGTCCCGCGTGATCAGCGCGGAGGCCGCCTACTTCCTGCTCTTCGGCGCCACCGACATCCTCGGGCTGGTGCTGCTGAACGACGCTCTGGGCGGCGGCGCCGCCGGGCCGTTCTTCGCCGCCTCGGGCGCCGGGGCCCTGCTGACGTCCTTCGTGATCGGGCGCGGCTCGTGGTCGGGGCACGCCCTGCTGCGGACCGCCGCGCTCGGCTGCGCGCCGCTGGCGGTGCTGACCGTGCTGCTGGTCGGCCTCCATCCGGCCGCCGCTGCCGTGGTCGGCGCCCTCGACGGGTGCGTGCACACGCTGATCATCGTGGGGGCGGCGATGATCTACCAGACGGAGAGCGGCGGGGAGGAGATCGGGCGGGTGTTCGCCCTGCGCCGCATGCTCGTCAACGGCTGCTTCAGCCTCTCCTACCTGCTGTGGCCCGGCGTCGCCGACCTGTTCGGCACCGGGTTCGCCATGGTCGTGGCGGGCGGCCTCACGACCCTTGTCCTGGCGTGGATGCTGCTGCTCCGCCGTACCGACCCAGTAAGGAGCGCTGCTTCGTGACGACCCCTCACACTCCGTCGGCGGTCGCGATCGCCGACGGTCTGGTACGGCGCGGCCGGGACCTCGCCGAGGCGCCCGGGGGCGTGCTGTCGATCTTCTCCGGCCCCGCGCAGGTCGAGCTCCGGGCGCCGGGACTTCCCGGCGACCCGCTCGCCTGGGCGATCCTCGCCCACGAACCCTCCCTCCTCCTCGAACTGCGCGATCCGCACAACGTCACCTCCTTCAAGGTCGAACTGGACGGCAAGGACGGAGACGTCCTGGCCGACGAGATCGCCGCCCGGGTCGACGGCCTGCTGGGATCGGGCGTCTCCACGCACACGCCTCATGCGGCGCTCCTGTGGCCGCCCGAATGGGATGAGATCGGGTGGGAGCGCCCCACCCGGGACATCCACGCCACCATCCGCGCGGCCCGTCTGCCCGGCCGTACCGCCTGGACCAGGCACGACGGGGTCAAGCTCGCGATCGGGACGGGGGCGCAGCAGACCGGCACGGTCCCCGCCTGCCCGCCGGGCACGGTGCTGGCCAGGCAGGGGGACGGGCTGGTCGTGCGGACGGGGGACGGGGCGCTCGTGGTGTCCGGGCTGCGGGACCTGATCGGCCCGGTGTCGCCGGACACCGTGCCCGTCGGGGCCAGGCTCGGGGGCGACCCAGCGGCGGAGCTGATCGAGCTGCGGGCGCGGGTGCGCGACCTCGAACAGGTGGTGGGGCGGCTCGCCCATGGCACCGACCTCCTCGGGATCCCCCGCACGAGGGAGCCCTAAGACCGCTCGTGCCGGGGATTCGCCGCAGGGTCCGGGTCTCCAGGATTGGTCTCACCGACGAGACCCACCTGGAGGCACAGAATGAAGCTTCGCCGCATCGCCGTGGCCGGACTGGCCCTCGCCGTCCTCACCGGCGCCGCGCCCGCCGCCCTGGCCGCGACGCCGGCCGCCGTCGTCCGTCAGGAGCTCCCCCCGGTCAACCCGGTCGCGCTGAGCCAGGCCATCGCCGGGCTGCCGGACGCCGCGGCCACCTCGGCGCAGGTCCGGGTGGGCGGGAGCGCCGGTAGCTGGCAGGGCGTCTCGGGCGTGCGCGACCTGCGCACCGGGCGGCCCGTCCCGGCCAGGGCGAAATTCAGGGCCGGGAGCGTCACCAAGGTCTTCACCGCCGCCGTCGTGCTCCAGCTCGCCGCCGAGGGGAAGGTCGGCCTCGACCAGACCGTCCAGCACTACCTGCCCGGCCTGCTGCCCGCCTCCTACGAGCCGGTCACGGTCGGGCAGCTGCTCAACCACACCAGCGGCCTGCCCCCCGCCGCCCTCGCCGACGGGTTCGACGAGATCTACCGGCGGAGCTTCGAGCACTGGTCCCCGGCGCGGATCGTGGCGCTGGCCGTACGGGCTCCGATGGAGTTCCACCCCGGTGAGAGGCAGAACTACCTCAACATCAACTACACGGTCGCGGGGATGCTGATCGAGAAGGTCACCGGGTCGAGCTACGAGCGGCAGGTGGCCGCCAGGATCCTGCGTCCGCTGGGCCTGCGCGACACCTCGCTCCCCACCGACGACCCGTTCCTGCACGGGCCGCACGTGCGGGGTTACCAGGAGGTGGACGGCAAGCTGGTCGACGTGACCGTGTGGGGCCACTCGTTCGAATGGGCGGCGGGCAACCTGGTCTCCACGACGGCCGACCTGGAGCGCTTCACCCTGGCACTGTTCCGCGGCGAGGTGGTCCCGGCGGGGCAGCTGGAGCACATGTTCACCGGGCCGGTGCTGGCCGACGGCAGCCGCGGCCGCTACTCGATGGGCCTGACCAGGCTGGAGCTGCCGGGGGTCGGGGTGATGTGGGGCAAGACCGGCGGGCGGTACGGATATCTGACGGGCATGGGCGGCGTCCGCCACCCAGACGGGGTCGGCGAGCCCGTGCGGACGCTGGTGTACTCCTACACCTCGGTGGACGCCAAGTCACCCGCGGAGAAGCCGGGGGTCATGAAGATCATCCTGGCCGCCTTCGCGGGTTAGCGCGTGTGGCCAGATCGGCCCGCAGGCTGACCGGATCGCGCCTTCTTCTAGGGGCCTCCATGCGGGATTCTTGAGGACTAATTACGGTTTGTCCTAAATGTGCTCCTGGGGGAATCTTGAAGCGTCGACGCTTCCTCGTGCTCGCCGCGGTGTCCGGGCTGGCCGCGGCCTGCGGCGCCGATCCCGTCGAGGGGCCCGCTTTCGCCACCAAGCTGCGGATCCCCCCGCTGCTGGAGCCCAAGGTCGACGCCGACGGGGCCAAGCGGTTCGAGCTGCTCCTCCAGGCCGACGGCAGGTCGCAGTTCCTGCCGGGCAAGACCACCGCCACCTGGGGGATCAACGGCGCCTACCTCGGCCCCACGGTCCGCGCCACGCGCGGTGACCGGATCCGGATGGCCGTAACCAACCGCCTGGCCGAGGCGACGACGCTCCACTGGCACGGGATGCGGCTGCCCGCCAAGATGGACGGCGGGCCGCACCAGATGATCGGGCCCGGCGCCACCTGGACGCCGGAGTGGACGCTCGACCAGCCCGCCGCCACGTCGTGGTTCCACCCGCACCTGCACGAGAAGACCGCGATGCACGTCTACCGCGGGCTGGCGGGCATGTTCATCATCGACGCGCCCGGCGGGCCGAAGCTGCCGCACACCTACGGCGTCGACGACATCCCGCTGATCGTGCAGGACAAGCGGTTCAACAGCGACGGCAGCCTGAACGACGGGCGGGTCGACTCCGGCACGTTCGGCTTCCTCGGCGACCGCATCCTGGTCAACGGGACGCTCGACCCGTCGCTGGAGGTGGGCGCTGAGCTGGTCCGGTTCCGGCTGCTGAACGCCTCCAACGCCCGCGTCTACCGGATCGGCTTCGCCGACAACCGCGCCTTCCACGTGGTGGGCACCGACGGCGGCCCGCTGGAGCGGCCGGTCGAGACCGGCCGGGTGAAGCTGAGCCCGGGGGAGCGGGCGGAGATCGTCGTCCGGTTCGCCGCCGGTGAGCAGGTCGTGATGAACAGCGTGGGGGAGAACCCCCAGGAGGCCAACGCCATCGAGCAGGACGACTTCGACCTGCTACGGATCACCGCGGCCAGGCAGCTCACCGCGTCGCCCGCCCTGCCGGAGCGGCTCGGCGGCGCGGCGGCCGCGCCGCCTCCCGCCGGCGCCCGGACCAGGAGGTTCGTCCTGACCGGCTCCGAGATCAACGACAAGGACATGGACATGACCCGCATCGACGAGGTCGTGCCCGCCGGAGCCCACGAGATCTGGGAGATCGAGAACACCACCTACGCGCACAACTTCCACATCCATGAGGTGGCGTTCCGGATCCTGGACGTGAACGGCGCGCCGCCGCCCGCCTACCAGCGGGGGCCGAAGGACACCGTCTTCGTGCCCAAGCTGGCGAAGGTACGGCTGGCCGTCCAGTTCGGGCACTTCACCGACCCGGTCTCGCCGTACATGTACCACTGCCACATCCTGCGCCACGAGGACAAGGGGATGATGGGCCAGTTCGTCCTCGTGGAACCCGGAACCGAGGAACAGACCCCACGCACCATCATGGCCCCGGGCCACCACCACTAATCGAGGGACGCGGTCAAGGGCAGCTCCCAAGGAGCCACGCCGCCTAGCTGCCGAGGCGGAGGATGCCGCGGGAGGCGGCGAGGGTGACGGCGGCGGTGCGGTCGTCGACGCCGAGCTTGGCGAAGATGTGCAGCAGGTGGGTCTTCACCGTGGCCTCGCTGATGCACAGATGGGCAGCGACCGCCTTGTTGCTCAGCCCCCGCGCGACCTCGCCCAACACCTCGATCTCCCGCACGCTCAGGGCGCCGGGCGCGTCGGCGCGGGCCCACGACATCACCCGGCCCGCGATCGCCGGCGACAGCGCGCTCTCCCCGCGCGCCGCCGCCCGGATCGCGTCGAACAGCTGGTCCCGCCGCGTGTCCTTGAGCAGGTAGCCGGTCGCCCCCGCGTCGATGGCGCGCGAGATGTCCCCGTCGGTGTCGTACGTGGTCAGCACGATCACCTTGGCAGCGGGGTCGTGCTCGCGGATCCTGCGGATCGCCGTCGCCCCGTCCATCTCCGGCATCTGCAGGTCCATCAGCGTGACGTCGGGCCGCAGGTCGAGCGCCAGCCGTACCGCGTCGGCCCCCGAGACCGCCTCGCCGACCACCTCCAGGTCGTCCTGCGTGCCGAGCATCGCCCGGATGCCGTCGCGCACCACCGGATGGTCGTCGGCGATGAGGATCCTGACGCTCACGACGCGCTCGCCACGACCGTGGTGCCCGCCCCGGCGGCGCTCTCCACGAGCAGCGTGCCGCCGACCTGCTCCATCCGCTCCAGCATGATCGACAGGCCGTGCCCCGAGCCGCCCTGCCGGGGGTCGAAACCCTCGCCGTCGTCGTGGACGTCCAGCACGACCAGGTCCTCCATGTACGACAGGGTCAGCGTGACCTGTCCGGCGCGGGCGTGCCGCCGGACGTTGGCCACCGCCTCCTGCGCCACGCGCAGCAGCTCGGTCTGGACCCGCGGGTCCAGCGGCCGGTGCACGCCGGTGACCACGGTGTGCGCGTCGATGCCGGTCTCGTCGGCCAGCCGTTCCGACAGCCGCCGCAGAGCCTCGGGGAGACCGTACGCGTCGAGCTCGCCCGGCCGCAGCGCGTGCACCACCCGGCGGCTCTCGACCAGGTTCTCCCTGGCCGCGCGGAGCGCCTGGGTCAGGTGCTTGTTGTCGGGCACGGTGGCCTGCGCGGCCTCCAGCAACATCACCACGCTGGCGAACCCCTGCGTCAGGCTGTCGTGGATGTCGCGGGCCAGCCGCTGCCGCTCCGCCGCCACCCCCGCCTCCCGCTCGGCCGCCGCCCGCGCCTCCTGCGCCGCCCGGAGCTGGTCGATGAGCCGCTTGCGCTCGTCGCTCTGGCGGGCCATGGAGCCGAAGTAGCCGACCGCGATGACCCCGCTGGCCGCCATCATCGCGGTGGTCGCGATCTCACCCCAGGTCAGCGACCCGGTCGCGTTGAAGCGGTGCCACAACCAGCCCGCAGCGCCGGTCACGACCGCGGCCAGCCCGACCCACACGGCGTCCATGCAGTACGGCACGAGCACGCACAACGCGACGGTCAGGAAGGAGGTGTCGATGGCGAACAAACCCAGCCACAGCAGCCCGCCGCCGAGCACGAACGGCAGCGGCACGTCGCCCGGGGGAGGGGTGCGCACCACGAACCACACCGCGTACCAGGCGGCCAGCCCGGCCACCAGCACCACCGGCAGGACCCCGCCCACCTCCATCAGCGGCCCGGCCGAGGTCAGCACCAGCCACGACGCGAAGAAGGCGTGCTGCCACCGCTCCCTGGACTCCATACCGCCGACCCTAGTCAGCCTCCTGTCGCGCTGGCATCAACCAGTCGACTGATCGCACAATCGGCGCACCGCTCGATGCGGGCTCCGCCGTACCGGAACCAGACTCGACGGCGTGACCGCCATCCCCAGCCCTTCCCAATCCGTCTGGCATCTCGGCCCGCTGCCGATCCGCGCCTACGCCCTCCTGATGCTGCTCGCCGTCCTCGTCGGGGTCTGGGTGACCCGGCGCCGCTGGGTCGCGCGCGGCGGCTCGCCCGGCGCGGTGGCCGACATCGCCACGTGGGCCGTGCCGTTCGGCCTGGTCGGCGCCCGGCTCTACCACGTGGCCACCGCCTGGCAGGACTACTTCGGCCCGGGGCGCAACCCGCTGCACGCCTTCGCGATCTGGGAGGGCGGCATCAGCATCTTCGGCGCCCTCGCGGGCGGCGCGCTGGGGGCATGGCTGGCCTGCCGCCGCTACGGCATCGACCTGCGCGACTTCGCCGACGCGGTCGCGCCGGGGATCGCGTTCGGCCAGGCGATCGCCCGCTGGGGGAACTGGTTCAACCAGGAGCTGTACGGCGGGCCGACCACGCTGCCGTGGGCGCTGGAGATCGATCCGGCGCACCGCCCGCCGGGCCTGGAGTCCACGGCCACCTACCATCCGACCTTCCTCTACGAGTCGCTGTGGAACCTGGGGGTGGCGGGGTTCGTCCTGTGGGCGGAGCGGCGGTTCCGGCTGGACCGCGGCCGGACGTTCGCGCTCTACGCCGCCGCCTACACCACGGGCCGGATGTGGATCGAGTGGTTGCGCATCGACCCCTCCTACTACGTCCTCGGCCTGCGCTTCAACGACCTGATGGCGCTGCTCGTCTTCTCCGCCGCCGTCGTCTACCTGGTGGCGGGGCGCCGGGCGAGGAGCGGGAACGCGCGCCTGAGCGGGTAGCCGAGGAGGGCCAGGACGGTGAAGACCGGCGCGGGGTGGCCGAAGGCGAAGGTGGCCAGCAGGTAGTCGGCGACGGGTACGGCGATCGCGGCGGCGAGCATCCAGCCGGGCACCTCGGGCTTGCCCGCGGTGGTCGTCCAGGGGGTCCTGCCCCAGGGTTTGGCCACCGACAGCCAGGTCTGGAGGGCCAGCGCGCCCGCCATCAGCGCGGTGGCGACCACGAGGCCCGCCGTGGGCGCCTGCAGCCGGGGATTGAGCAGGAAGATCCCGACGTGGAGCTGCGACAGCGTGACGACCAGCTTCACCAGCACCCACCAGTGGCGGGTGTATCCCCACCGGGTCATGCCCGCGAGCATGAGGCCGGTGAACACCGAGGCGTTGGCCAGGTGCAGGAGGATCTGGTCGTCGACCATGGTGGCCATGACGTAGGCGTGGGTGTCGCCGGTGCGCATGCCGTGGCTCAGCAGGACCGTCAGGGTGAGCGCGAGCGCCATCCACCCCACCGAGGTGACCACGTGCAGGCCGACCAGGAGGTTGCGCCAGTGGGTGGTGCTGGAACGTGCCATCTCGTGCTCCCCGAAGCCAGGCGGTCTATATGTAGGAAGGCTACTGGTGCAGGGGTGGGCGGAAAGCGCGCGAAACCACCGCCGAACACCGCATACGGGCGCTCGGAACGGCCAAATCTTTACCTGGATCTGCTCTCGAAGGCCGCGACCGCCGTCGGGAGGGTGGGGTAGAGGTGGCCGGGGCCGATGGAGGCGGTCAGGCCGTAGGCGTCCAGGGAGGTGCGCAGGTCGTGTTTGACCCTGGCCATCGCGAAGACGACGCCGCGGGAGGTCAGCTCGCGGCGCAGCGACTCGACGGCGTCCAGGGCGGTGATGTCGACCTCCACGTTGGCCTCGACGTTCAGGACGAACCACTCGACCGGCGGGCCCTCGTGCTGGTCGAGGGCGGCCAGGGCGCGGCGGCGGAAGTCCTGGGCGTTGGCGAAGAACAGCGGGGAGTCGTAGCGGTAGACGACCAGGCCGGGGATGGTCCGCGCCTGCGGGTAGTCGTCGACGTCGTGCATTCCGGCCACGCCGGGCACCATGCCGAGGATGGCGTCGTGCGGGCGGGCCACGCGGGCGAGCATCTCGGCCACCGAGAGCGCGACGGCGAGCAGCATGCCGTACAGGATGTCGAGGACGAGGACCCCGGCGCAGGCGGCCAGGGCCAGCACGAGCTCGCTGCGGCGGAAGGCCGCGAGCCTGCGGAACTCCTGGACGTCGATCAGGCGGACGGCGGCGTAGACGACGATGGCGCCCAGCGCCGCGGTCGGGAAGTCGGCGAGCAGGGGCCCGGCGAACAGCAGGACGGCCACCACGACGGCGAGCGCGACGAGGGAGTAGAGCTGGGTGCGGCTGCCCGCCGCGTCCCCGAGGGCGGTACGGCTGCCGCTGCTGCTCACCGGGAAGCCGTGCGTCAGGCCGGAGCCGAGGTTGGCCGCGCCGAGGGCGAGCAGCTCCTGGTTGGCGTCGACCTCCTGGTTGTGCTTGGCGGCGAACGAGCGCGCGGTCAGGACGTTGTCGCTGTAGCCGACGATGAGGACGCCGACGGCCGGCAGCAGCAGGTCGGTCATCGAGCCCAGCGGCGGGAGCGAGGGCAGCGGCAGGCCGGACGGGATCTGCCCGACGACCTTGATGCCCAGGGCGTCCAGACCGAAGACCGTGACGGCCGCGGTGGCCAGCAGGACGGCGAGCAGGGGAGCGGGCCAGCGGGGGAGCCGCCACTGCAGCAGGAACAGGAACGCCAGCATCGCGGCCGCGAGCAGGACGGTCGGCAGGTGGGTCCCCGGCAGCCCGCCGCCGAAGGAGCGCAGCTCGGCGAGGAAGGTGTCGCCGTGCACGGTCACCCCGGTCAGCTTGCCGAGCTGCCCGACGATCATGATGAGAGCGACCCCGGCGAGATAGCCGACCAGGATCGGCCGCGACAGCAGGTCGGCGAGGAACCCCAGCCTGAGCAGCCATCCGCCCAGACAGAGCACCCCCACGAGGACGGCCAGCGCCGCCGCGAGCCCGGCGTATCTGCCGGGGTCGCCGGTGGCGAGCGGGGCGATCGCGGTGGCGGTCATGAGCGCCGTCGTGGACTCGGGGCCGATGGAGAGCTGGCGGGAGGAGCCGAGCACGGCGTAGAGGGCGAGGGGTGCGAGGATCGCCCACAGCCCGGCGACCGGCGGCAGTCCCGCCACGGTCGCGTAGGCCATGACCTGCGGCACCAGATACGCGGCCACGGTCAGCCCGGCGAGCAGGTCGCCGCGCAGCCAGGTTCGCTGATATCCGCGCAGGGCGGCGAGGCCGGGAAGCAGCATAACGATCAGTGTGCCATGTCTGCTTTATGTCTTTACGCGTTAAATGTCCGGTGCGAGACTGGGGGAGGATGGAAGGAGGGGGTCATGATCGAGGTCAAGAACGTCGACAAGCCGGACGAACGGCGTGACTTCCCGAAGGGACATCTCGAGGTATGCAACCTCACCGGCCTCAGCTTCGGCGTGGCCACGTTCGAGCCCGGCTGGAAATGGTCGGAATGCGTCAAGCCGATCGCCGGCACCGAGCTGTGCGAGGTCCACCACAACGGGCTCGTGCTGAAGGGCACGCTGCGCGTCAGGATGAGCGACGGCACCGAGGCCGACGTGGGCCCGGGCGACCTGATGGTCGTCCCGCCGGGGCATGACGCGTGGGTGGTCGGCGACGAGCAGGTCGTCGCCTACGACTTCGCCGGCGGCGCGGCGGACTACGCCAAGGCCGCCTCCGGCTAGGGGGCCGCCATGTTCATCCAGGTCATCCAGGGCCACGTCACCGATCCGGACGCCACCCACGAGGCGCTGGAGCGCTGGCACCGCGAGCTCGCGCCAGGCTCGTACGGCTGGCTCGGTACCACCGCCGGCGTGACCGACGACGGCACGCTCGTCGCCATGGCGCGCTTCGCCTCCCGCGAGGCGGCCGCGCACAACTCCGCGAGGCCGGAGCAGACGCGGTGGTGGGAGGAGACGTCGCGGTTGTTCGACGGCGAGGTCGCCTTCCACGACTGCTCCGACGTCGTGCTGTACCGGGGCGGCGGAGCCGACTCCGCGGGGTTCGTCCAGATCATCGAGGGCCGCGTCGCCGACCGGGACCGGATGCGCACGATGCTCCACGACGCCGAGCCGGTGCTGACCGTCCACCGTCCCGATCTGATCGGCAGCGAGTCCGCCGTCGACGAGAGCGGCGGCTACACCGAGGCGGCCTACTTCACCAGCGAGGAGGAGGCCAGGGAGGCGGAACGCCGGGAACCGCCGCCGGAGCTGAGGGAGATGTTCGAGGCGTACATGGGCCTGTTCGAGGGCGAGCTCGCCTACTTCGACCTGCGCCGGCCGTGGATGTACGTTTGATCTACATTGTAAAGGCGGCAGCGCGGGCATAACGCCTCGCCCGCGAGATGGGCGCGGGCATGGTCGGCGGAGGGGAGGTCCAGCCCGCCGTACAGCTCCAGTGCCTCGCGCCAGTGCTGCCGCGCGCCGACGGTGTCGCCCTGACCGGCGAGGAGGTGGGCGATCTCGTCGAGGGCGATGGCCCGCTCGCGGGACTCGCCGGTGTCGGTGGCGATGGTGAGAGCGAGGCGGTGGTGTTCGAGCGCCTCGGCGGGACGGCCCGCCCGCGCGTGCACGATGCCGATCTCGATCAGCGTGACGGCCTGGTCCGGGAGGTGGCCCAGCTCGCGGAGCATGACCAGGGCCCGCTGCAGGTGGTCGAGCGCCGTCTCGTGCCGCCCCAGCCCGCCGTGTGCCACACCGATGACGCCCAGGCTGAGGCTCTCTCCGCTGCGGTCGCCGATCTGCCTGGCGATGGCCGCTGCCTGCTCGGCGTGGGGGAGGGCCTCGGCGTGTCGGCCGAGGCGGCACAGCAGGGCGCCGAGGTTGCTGCGCTGGGTGCCCTCTCCGGGCCGGTGGCCGAGGTCCTGATAGATCGCCAATGCCTGCCGGCAGTGGTCGAGCGCCTGCCCGTGGCGTTCGATCGTGGTGAGCGTCATGGCCAGCCCGCCGTGGGCGGCGGCCTCGCCGAGCCGGTCGGTGAGCTGCTGGTGCAGGCGGAGGGCCTGCTCGTAGGTCTCCAGCGCCTGGGCGTACTGGCCGAGCCGGAAGGCCGTGATGCCCAGCGCGCGCAGGGCGCCTGCCCGGCCGGAGGCGTCGGTGGCGGCGTTCAGGGCGTGGGTGTGCAGCGCCTGCCCGTCGGCGTAGTGGGCGCCACTGTCGAGGAAGCGCCACAGGATGGCTGAGAGAGGTACGGCATGGGCCGGGGCGTGGGCGGCGACGGCCAGCAGGTTCGCGCGTTCCGCCGTGAGCCACCCGGCGGCCCGGCCGGCGTCGGCGAAGTTCCGGCGCGCCTCGAGGACGGGCCGGCGGAACTTCTCGTGTGGGACGAGGACGTCCATGGCCGCCGCCGCTGAGTACAGGTAGTGGTCGTACAGCCGGGTCAGGGCGGCGTCCTCCGGCTCGGCGACGCTGCGTGCGTACGCGCGGAGCAGGTCGTGGAAGGTGTAGCGGTCCGGTGCGCGCTGGGCGAGCAGGTGCGCGTCGAGGAGCGCGTCCAGCAGGGCCGAGGTCCGCGCGACGGGCGCGCCGGCGAGCGCCGCTGCGGCGTGGACGTCGACGTCGGTGCCCGGGTGCAGGCCGAGCAGCCGGAACAGCCGCTGCAGGCCGGGTTCCAGGTCGCGGTAGGAGAGGGCGAACGAGGCGGCGACGTTGCGGTCGTCGATGGAGAGCTCGGCGAGCCTGCCGTGCTCGGCGCGCAGCAGCGTGAGCAGGCGGCCGGCGGTCCACTGCGGGCGGCTGCGCAGGCGGGCGGCGGCGATCCTGATGGCCAGAGGCAGGTTCCCGCAGAGCGCGACGACCTCGGCGGCTGCCTCGTGGCCCGCCCCTGCCACCTGGGTGAACAGGGTGAGCCCCTCCTCGTCGGGCAGCACGTCCAGGGACAGGTGGCGGGCGCCGTCCAGGCTGTGCAGCCTCCTGCGGCTGGTGATCAGCACCAGGCAGCCGGGCGCGCCGGGCAGCAGCGGGCGGACCTGGGCGGCGTCGGCGGCGTTGTCCAGGACGACGAGCGCGGACCGTCCGGCGAGCTGGGCGCGCCACATCCCGGCCCGCTGGTCGGCGTCCTCGGGCAGGTGTTCAGGGGGTACGCCGGCGGCGCGCAGCAGGGTGTTCAGCGCCGCCGCCGGGGTCATGGGTTCGCGGCCGGGGGTGAAGCCGTGCAGGTCGACGAAGAACTGGCCGTCGGGGAAACGCGGGGCCAGCCGGTGGGCCGCGTGGACGGCGAAGGCGGTCTTGCCCACGCCGCCCATCCCGTCGACGGCCACCGTGCGGTTCGCCGTCGAGGTGAGCAGCTGCTCCAGTTCCTCGGTGCGGCCGGTGAAGTCGCCTACGTCGTAGGGGAGGTAGTTCCTGGACGTGGCCGGTGGCCGGAGGGCGGGGTCGGCGTTGAGTATCTGGTGGCGCAGGTGGGTGATCTCGGGGCCCGGGTCGAGGCCGAGCTCGTCGGCGAGCCTGCGGCGCAGCGCGTCGAAGGCGGACAGCGCTTCTGCCTGGCGGCCCGAGCCGTACAGCGCCCGCATCAGCAGGGCTGCCAGCCGTTCCCTGTAGGGGTGTTCCGCGACCGCGGCGGTCAGTTCTGGCACGACGGCGGCGTAGCGGCCCAGGCGGGTCTGGAGGTCGAGGTAGCGCTCGAGGGTGTTGTGGCGGCGCTGGTTCCAGACGGCGGCAGCCGTACCCAGGAGGCGGCCGTCCAGCCCGGCGAGCGCCTCGCCGCGCCACAGGGCCAGCGCCGCGCGGCAGGACGCGGCGGCTGCCGGGAGGTCGCCGCGGTTCTCGGCGCGCTCGGCTTCGTCCAGATGGGCGGAGAAGGTGCCGGCGTCCACGGTCAGCAGGTCGGCGCGCAGCCGGTAGCCGCGCGGCTCGGTGATGACGACCGCGTGCGGCAGGCCCGCCTTGGTCCACACCTGGCGGAGCCGGGAGACGACGTTCTGCACCTGCAGGCGGGCGGTGGCCGGTGGATCGTCGTCCCAGACGACGTCGACCAGGTGGGACAGGGTGAGCGCGCGGCCCGCGTCCAACGCCAGGGCCGCGAGCACCTTCTGCTCCCTGGCGCCCAGCAGAGGCAGGGGGGTGCCGTCGCACCGCGCCTCCAGCGGACCCAGGACGAGGAGCTGTATGTCCGTCACATCTGACCTATCTGAACCGCTGGTGGATGGCGCGCGATCGCCATCGTACGGATGCGGTGATGAAGGCGTGATGAGAGCCCCCGCTAGCTTCTGCTCCGACACCGATCTCTGCTCCGCCCTCACGCGGGGCAGGGCAGAGCAGGGATCCGGGTGTTCAGCTCTGGGTGATCATGCCGAAGGCGAACGCCACGATGGCGGCGTTGTAGAAGAAGCTCATCACGGAGTGGGCGAGGGCGAGCCTGCGCATCTTCCTGGTGGTCAGCTCGACGTCGGAGGTGGCGAACGACACCCCGATGGTGAGGCTGACGTAGATGATGTCGAGCATGTTCGGCTGCTCGACGCCGGGCACGCGGATCCCGGCGCCGTCCATGAGGTAGCGGCTCGCGTAGACCCTGGCGTACCCGACGTGCAGCAGGAACCACGACGTGAGGATCACGCACACGACCATGACGTTGGCCGCGTAGCCGAGGACGGTCACCAGGCCCTTGTCGTCGACCTGGAGGTCGGCCAGGTCGGCTTCGGTGAAGTTGGCGGCCACGAACCTGCGCAGGGTCTCCGAGGTCATCGACTTGCGCAGGACGATCATCACGACGCCGACGGAGGCGGTCACCATCGGCGGGACGATGCTGACGAGCAGCGACGGCTGCGGCTGCAGGCCGTCCCTGGCGGTCCCGCGTCCCAGGAGGAACCAGCCGATGCCGAGATACAGCAGCGACAGCGGGAGCCAGGCGACGAACAGGATGACCTGCACCCCGTCGGCGATGGTGAGGGCCGGTCCCTCCTCCAGGACGGCGTCGACCAAGGGGTTGAACACGACGAAGTCGAGACCGATGAAGGCGATCAGGTACTCGACGACCAGCGCGAGGCGATGGGCGAAGGAGGCGGGCAGCTCGACAGGGTCCACCTGTCCAAGGATCAGTTCCCCGGAGCCCGGCGTGGGGAGGCGCGCTGGTAGCGGGTCAGGAACAGGTCGACGCCCTCGTGGAGGAGGCGGTCGGCGAGCTCGTGGGGGAGGGCCGAGCCGATCGATCCGGCGATGAGGTGCGGGTAGAGGGTGAGGCTGAAGAACTGGACGACGGCCACCTCGACGTCCGCGATCGCGAGCTGGCCGCGCTCGCACAGGTCGCAGAAGAGCTCGCCCAGGGCGGCGGCGGACTGGGCCGGGCCTCGCTGCCAGTAGGCGTCGCCGAGCTGGGGGAAGCGGCGCAGCTCGCCGGTCACGAGGTTGCGCAGCGCCATCCTGGACGGGTCTCCGGCGGCGGTCACCAGGGCGCGGGCGGTGTGCAGCAGTGCCTCGCGGACGTCCTCGATCCCGGCCAGCGAGGCGCGCAGCTCCGCCATCGTGTTGTGCGCCTCGCCCATCGCCTGGCCGACGACCTCGGTGAACAGCTCTTCCTTGCTGCCGAAGTGGTTGTAGACCGTCACCTTGGAGACTCCGGCCTCCGCGGCGATGAGGTCCATGCCGGCGTCGAAGCCGTGGCGGATGAACATCGCGCGTGCCGCGGCGACGATGGCCTGCCGGTTGCGCTCGGCGCGCTTGCCGGTCGGCGCCGGTGATCTGGTGCTGTCTGTGCCCACGTCCATTACCCTACCGCATAACTTTCCTGTACAGTTCAGTTCAGTTGCTCTCTATCGAAGGGTTCGACATGGACGAGATCTGGGCCGTGGTCCACTCCGAGCGCGAGGCGCTGATCCGGGACCTGGAGGCCCTCCCGGCCGAGGGCTGGGCCACGCCGTCCCTGTGTCCGGGCTGGGACGTCCACGACGTGGTGGCCCACCTGGTCAACGACGCCAAGACCACCAAGCTGAGCTTCGTGGCCGGTCTGGTGGCCGCGCGGTTCGACTTCGACCGCTACAACAGGGCGGGGGTCGCCCGTGAGCGCGCCGGCGGGCCCGAGCGGACGCTGGCCTCCTTCCGCGCCGCGAGCGGCAGGACCACGGGGGCTCCTGCGCCGAAGGCGACCCGGCTGGTGGAGGCGTTCGTGCACGGGGAGGACATCCGGCGCCCACTCGGCCTGACCCGCGACTACCCGGTCGCCCCGGTGCTGGACGCGCTGCGGTACCAGCTGGGGAGCGGGGTGGCGTTCGGTGGCGGCAAGGAACGGGCGCAGGGGTTGCGCCTGGTGGCGAGCGACGCGGACTTCGCGGCGGGGGAGGGGCGGGAGGTCCGCGGCACCGCGCTGGAGCTGCTGCTGGCCGTGTCCGGCAGATCTACTTTGTAAAGGCGCTCGCTCTCAGGAAGAACAACGGCGTCGCCAGCAAAAGCACGCCGGCCAGGCCGATGGCCGTGCGCGGGCCGAGCAGCGCGCCCAGCCCGCCCCACGCCGCCGTCAGAAGCGCGGTCGTGGCCTTGGTGGTCACCGACCAGGCGGACAGCGTGCGGGCGACCCGGCCGGTCGCGGTGCGTTCGAGGCGGTAGGTGGCGTGGACGGGGTTGAAGACGCCGCAGCAGAAGATCAGCCCCAGCTCGACCCCGATCACCAGCAGTAACCCTCCCGTGCCCGGCCCGATGAACGCCAGGCCGACGGGCCACACCGCGCGCAGCGCCCCGCTGGCGACCAGTACCCGGTGCTGTCCGAAGCGGGTGACGAGCGGCCTGGCCAGCCGCGAGCCGATCAGCCCGCCGATCGAGGGGGCGGCGAAGGCCAGACCGTACTGCCAGGGGGAGAACCCGAGCGGGCCGAGCATCAGTACGGCCAGCAGGGGCTGCGCGGCCATCACCAGGCCGTTGAACAGCGAGGTGTTGAGCAGGAGGCGGCGCAGCGCGGCGTCGGCGAGGATGTGGCGCCAGCCGTCGAGCAGGTCCCCGGCGCGCAGGCGGGCGACCTCGCGCCGCTGGGGCGCCGGTTCGTGCCCGCCCATCGCGCCGAGGCCCAGCGCCGAGAGCAGGTAGCTGACCGCGTCGGCCACCACCGTCGCGACCGGTCCGAGGAGCCCGATGGCGGCGCCGCCCAGCGGGGGTCCGATGATGGTGGTCGTCCAGGTCGTGGACTCGAACCGGGCGTTGGCGAGGAGGAGGTCCTCGGCGGGCAGCATGGTCTTGAGGTAGGCGCCCGAGGCGGCGCGGAAGGTGATGTCGGCCGCCGCGACGATGACCGAGACGAGCAGGAGTTGCAGGTAGGTGAGCGCGTCGAGGGCGAAGGCGAGGGGGATCGTCAGCAGCGCGGCGAAACGCACCAGGTCCATGGCGATGAGGACGGGTCGTTTGCGGCGGAACTCCACCCACGGTCCGAGGGGTACGGCGACGGCCGCGCCGACGACGGCTCCGACGCAGGCGAGCGTGGCGACCTCGGCGGGTCCTGCGCGCAGCACCTGGATGGCGATGAGCGGGAACGCGCCGAAGGCGAGCCAGGTGCCGAGCGCGCTGGTCCCGTACGCTCCCCAGAGCCATCCGAACCTCATGAAGCTCCCTCACGTGTACAACCGGCAGGCGATCGGTCGTATCAAAGCGTGGGCTCTAGCCTGGTATCAAACAACTTCCTGGCGCTGACCCACAACCGGGGGTTGTATGGTGTCGGCATGGACGTCGAGAGTGTGCGGACTTTCGTCGCCGTGGTGGACGCGAAGCAGTTCCAGGAGGCCGCCGCGGAGCTGGCGGTCACCCAGCAGGCTGTCTCCAAGCGCGTCGCCGCGCTGGAGCGCGCGCTCGGGGTCCGGCTGTTCACCCGGACGGCGCGTGGTGCTGAGCTGACCATCGACGGGCAAGCGTTCCTGCCGCACGCGCGGGAGTTGTTGCGTGCGGCCGAGCGGGCGGTGGCGTCGGTGCGGGCCGGTAGCCGTCCGCTGCGGGTCGACGTGATCGCCTCGCGCAGCGCGCAGTCGGGGTTGATGCGTGGCTTCCATCGGGTGCATCCCGAGGTCGAGCTGGATGTGGTGATGGTGTTCGACGGTGAGGCGGCCGTCGCGGCGTTGCGGTCCGGTGCGATCGACGCGACGTTCCGCGCTGTCGCGGTGCCTGGCAGGCCGCTGCCGGACGACATCGTCTCGGTGCGGGTGCTGGACGAGGCGCACGAGCTGCTGACCGGGCCCGCGCACGTGCTGGCTGGGGCCCGGTCGGTGACGCTCGCGCAGCTCGCCGGGCATCGGATCTGGATGCCGGGGGTGGTGCCCGGCACGGAGTGGGCTGTCTATTACGACGATCTGGTCGCCGAGTTCGGGCTGAGCATCGAGGCGACGGGGCCGAACTTCGGTTCGGACGCGTTGCTGGACACCGTGGCGGACACTCCGGCGCTGGCGACGTTGCTGGGGGCGGGGACGCGGCTGGTCTGGCCCGCCGGTCACGGGTTGCGGCGGATCCCGGTGGTGGGACCGACGCCGGTTTATCCGCATTCGTTGTTGTGGCATCGGGACAACCCCCACCCGGCGCTGGTCACGCTCCGTGCTCATCTGGCGGCCGCGGGGGCCGTTCATGATGCGCCGGGGACGTGGCGGCCGGGGTGGGTGTTGCCGCGCTGATGGGTCAGGGCAGGATTTCGACGTATCCGTCGGTGCCGTGGACGCGGATGCGCTGCCCGTCGGTGATCAGTTTGGTGGCGTCGACGACGCTGACGACGGCGGGCAGGCCGTACTCGCGGGCGATCACCGCGCCGTGTGTCATGAGGCCGCCGACCTCGGTGACCAGGCCGGCGATGGCGACGAAGAGGGGTGTCCAGCTCGGGTCGGTGTGTGCGGTGACGAGGATGTCGCCCGGTTCGAGGTCGGCGTCGGCCATGTCGAGGATGACGCGGGCGCGTCCTTCGACGGTTCCGGCGGAGACGGGCAGGCCGGCGAGGGCGCCGTCCGGGACGTCGTCGCGGCGGTAGGCGCCGGAGAGAGCCTCGCCGTCGGAGGTGAGGACGCGGGGTGGGGTGAGCGCCTGGTAGGTGCGGAAGGTGTCCTTGCGCTGCTGGATGAGGTCGTGGTCCACGTGGCCGGTGCGGACGGCTTCGCGCAGTTCCTGGAACGTGAGGTAGTGGACGTCGTCCCTGTCGGGGAGTTTCAGGCGCTCGGCCTCCTTGAGCAGGGCCTGCTTGTAGATGAAGTAGCGGGTGACGATGGTGTACTTCGGGTATTCGCGGTAGCCGATGAAGGTCCTGACGCGGTCGATCATGCGTCTGGTCTCGTCGGCCTTGCTCTGCCCGTCGGGCAGGGTCAGCAGGCGGTCGAGCACCTCCTGGGCCTTCCTCTGCGCCTGCTGTCGTCCTTGCTCGAAGCGTTGTTCCGCTGCGCCGGGTGCGAAGTTCCTGACATGGTCGAGGATCACGGGCACGAGGGCGGTGGGGCGTTCGCGCCAGCGTGGCCTGGTGATGTCGATCTCGCCGACGCAGCGCATGCCGTACAGGTCGAGGTAGGTGTCGATGGCCTGGCGGGCTTCCGTGCCGCCGGGGAGCTCGGGCAGTTCGTCGAGGAAGCCGTCGTCGTCGGCGTTCTGCAGGTAGGCCACGACCTCCGGGTGGGGGCGGATGGTGTCGGCGACGTCGAGGAGCGCCAGGCCCATCTCGGAGGTGATGTTGCCGGGGGCGGACAGGGTGAGGGCGTCGGCGGCGTTCTTCTCGCCGAGCCATTCCTGCAGCCGGTCGTTGAGCCACCAGGTGGCCTCCATCCCGGCCATGATCACCTGCATGCTCTGCGGGTCGCTGACGACGCGTTTGTGTTCCTGGAAGGCCTCCATCAGGAAGTCGAACAGCTCTGGGCCGGTCTTGGTCCTGATGTCGTCGCGGAGGGCGGCGATGGAGGCCTGGCTGCGCTCGACCAGCTCGGTGACGATGGCCGGGTCGGTTGCGATCGGGGTGGTGGCGGGTCTGGTCACGTTGCTCGCGGGGGAGGCGGGGACGAAGTCGCGGACGGTCTCGAGCGCGTCCCTGGTGAGCGGGTCGGACCTGCCGATCATGTCGAGGAAGCCGGGGGAGCCGAGCTGCTGGGTGGCGTCGACGAACAGCCGTCCGCCCGCTTGGTGCATGGGCGCCATGGCGGTGAGTTGCCACATGGACAGGCCGAGGGGCTTCATGGCGTCGGTCATCATCTGCTGGTGGCCGACGGAGAGGTAGACGTGGTTGTCCTGGTCGGCGGCGGCGGGGATGGGGAACAGGGTGGTGATGGGGCGGCTCTGCACGATGTGGACGTCGTCGCCGGTCAGGCACCATTCGATGTCCTGCGGGCGGCCGAAGTGGGCTTCGATCCGCCTGCCCAGTTGGGCGAGCCGTACGGCTTGCGCGTGTGTCAGCGCCGGTTGTTCCTGCTGTCCTGGGTCGATCGCCGCTTCCACGGTTCCGCCGGTCGGCAGGGCGTGCACGGCGAGTCGTTTGGCGGCGATCGTCTCGGCGACGACCTGGTCGTCGCGGACCTTGAAGACGTCGGGGTTCACCAGGCCCGAGACGAGGGCTTCGCCGAGGCCGAACCCGGCGTCGATGGTGGTGACCTTGCGGTTGCCGGTGACGGGGTCGGCGGTGAACAGGATGCCCGAGGTGTCGGGGAAGACCATCTGCTGCACGACCACGGCCATGTGGACGGCCTGGTGGTCGATGCCGTTGCGCAGGCGGTAGGTCACGGCTCGCTCGGTGAAGAGCGAGGCCCAGCATCGGCTGATGTGCTGGAGGATCGCGGCCGGTCCGGTGATGTTGAGGTAGGTGTCCTGCTGCCCGGCGAAGGACGCCGTGGGCAGGTCCTCGGCGGTGGCGCTGGAGCGTACGGCGTAGGCGGTGTGTTCGTCGACGGCGTTGGTGATCTCCGTCGCCAGGTCTTCGGGGATGGTGATCTGCTCGATGGTGTGGCGGATCTCGGCGCTGAGGGTGCGGATCGCCTCGCGGTCGTCCGGGTCGAGGTGTGACAGCCGTTCGAGTGAGGGTGCTTCTGCCATGATCCGCTGGAAGGCGGCGGTCGTCACGCAGAATCCGGCCGGTACTTGGATGCCGTCGATCCGCGACAGTTCGCCCAGGTGGGCGGCCTTGCCGCCGGCCGTCGCGACCTGCGTGTCGTCAATCTCGCGAAGATCCAGCACGTATTGCTCGGTCATCGTGGTCCCCCGTCCGTGTGTGTCCGGCCGATGATTCTGCGGCACGACCCCGGTCTTGCGGCAAGCCCCCCTGGCCGCTATACGTTAGAAGGGGAGGGGGATGGGATCTCCTCGACTTCGTGTTGATCGCCACATGACTTCCATGCGCGCAGTGCGCCTCTCCGCTCCTGGCCCCGTGGAAAACCTGCAGCTGACCACGCTGCCGCTGCCGCCCGAGCGGGAGGGCTGGGTCCGTATTCGTGTCGAGGCGTTCGGCCTCAACCGCTCGGAGCTGAAGCTCCGGCTGGGGGTGAGCGAGGGCGTCACCTTTCCCCGGGTGCCGGGCATCGAGGCTGCGGGCACGGTCGACGCGGCCCCTGCGGGCAGCGGGCTGAGCCGCGGGCAGAAGGTCGTGGCGATGATGGGGGACATGGGGCGCACCTACGACGGCGGTTACGCCGAGTACACGTCGGTGCCGTTGTCGCAGGTCATCCCGGTCGAGACCGATCTGGCGTGGGAGGTGCTCGGGGCGTTGCCCGAGATGGTGCAGACCGCGTACGGCTCGCTCACCACGGGCCTGGACCTGCGGTCCGGTCAGACCGTTCTGATCCGGGGTGGCACGTCGTCGGTGGGTTTGGCGGCGGCGGCGCTGGCGACGTGGCGTGGCGCGACGGTGCTGTCGACCACGCGGCAGGCCGACCGGCTCGCGTTCCTCAAGGAGCGCGGTGTCGACCATCCGCTGCTCGACACCGGTGAGGTGGCGCCGGCCGTACGGGAGCTCTATCCGGACGGGGTGGACGCCGCGCTGGATCTGGTGGGGACGCCGACGTTGCCGGACACGTTGCGTGCGGTGCGGGTGCACGGCACGGCGTGTTTCGGCGGCAGCCTGTCCAACCAGTGGACGGTGCGGGACTTCTCGCCGAACGAGTACCTGCCCAGGGGAGTACGGCTGGCGGGGTACTTCGGCGACGTGGAGGACCTGCCTCGGGAGGTGTTCCAGGAGATCCTGGACGCGGTCGCGGCGGGACGGCTGTCCTTTCCCGTGGACCGCGTCTATGACGGGCTGGAGCAGGTACGGCAGGCCCATGACGACATGGAGCACAACCGCGCGACCGGCAAGCTCGTGGTTCGCGTCCGCTATTAATCTACATTGTAAAGGCGCTCCCCGGTGATCAAGATCACTTCCTCGAAGGACTGAAGACCTTCCTCTGCAAAAATGGGCCGCGTGAATGAGGAAGAGGAAGTGCTGGCCGCGCAGGAAGAGGCGGCTGTGGTCGCCGCCGCGATGGCTGAGGCGGCGGCGGAGGTGGCGGACCCGGCGAACCAGCAGGAGTGGATCAGGCAGTCGAGCCTGATCTACAGCGGGTTGATGGCCGTGGGGCTGGTGATGGTCCAGCCGTTCCTCACGGTCGACTCGTTGGATGTGTCGGCGTACGTGTGCGTGATCGGCTTCGCGGTCTCGACGCCGTTGCTCGCCGCGCTCCTGCTGGTGAACCGCCAGGAGGAGTTCCGGCGGCGTACCACCCCTTCGCGCATCGTGCAGATCACCAAGGGGATCGCGCAGGGGAGCGCGTTCGTCGGGGTGGTGGCGGCGTTCTGGCACATCACGTGGATCGCGGGGGTGGTGCTGCTGGTGGGGGCCGTCTTGGGCATCGCGGCGCAGTCGGCCGGTTATGTCAGGTTGGACTATGACGCGAACTTCCGTCGCCGTAAGGAGCCCGGCGGGCCGTGATGAGCCAGGCGCGCGAGTCGAAGGAGACGCCGGTGTCGGTGTGGTGGGCTTCGAGGGTGGCGCGTAGGTGTGTGTGGTTGGTGGCGAAGGACTGCAGGTGGAGTGCGTTGTCGAAGGCGGTGTCCGGGTCGGGGCCGTAGTAGACGGGTTCGTGGACGTCGGTGAAGGTGACGTGGGTGAAGCCGGCGGAGGTCAGGATGCCTTCCGTGGTGGTGGGGTCGGCGAGGGAGAAGGGGCCTGGGCCGTTCTGGTGGAGTGCGGTGGCCCATTCGTTGCGGTCGTGGCTCTGCCAGACGAGCATGACCAGGCGCGCGGCGGGGCGCAGGGCGTGGCCGATGTTGGTGAAGGCGGCGGTGGGGTCGGTGAAGAACATGGTGCCGAACCTGCTGATGCACAGGTCGAAGTGGGCGGGTGGGAAGGGGTGGGTCTGGGCGTCGGCGCGTTGGTAGGTGGTGTTGGTCAGGCCCTGGTCGTGGGTGAGTTTGCGGGCTTGTTCGAGCATGGGTGCGGACAGGTCGATGCCGAGGGCGCTTCCGTGTGTGGCGGCTCGGGCGGCTTGGCGGGTGGTCTGGCCTGTGCCGCAGCCGATGTCGAGGACGCGGTCGTGGGGGTTGATGTGGGTGGCTGCGCGGAGGTGTTCGTTGTGGAGCCGTAGTTCGGCGTCGTAGTCGAACATCACTGGTGGGCGTAGCCGGTGAGCATGTCGGCTACTTCTTTGGGGTGGCTGAGGGCGACGCAGTGGCTGCCGGTGATCTCGTCGGGGACGATGCCGAGGCGTTCTGGTACGAGGCGGCGGAAGAAGTCGGGTGGGAAGAAGCGGTCTTCGGTGCAGAGGACGAATCTGGTGGGGATGTTGGGCCAGGCGTCGAGGGGCCAGGGTGTGGCGCCTGCGGTGCTGGAGGGGTGTGCGCGTTCTTTGCTGAGTGCTTCTTCTGCGAGTTTTCTGGGGACGTCGTGGTAGAAGCTGATGAAGGGGTCGGGGTTGCCGGTGAGGCCGCCGTCGAGTTTGGCTGCCTCTTCGACGGCGGTTTGGCAGCCGGTGTTGGTCCACCAGTCGTCGGGGGATTCGCCTGGGGTGGGGATCATGCCGGCCAGGAGGACGAGCATGTCGGCGGACAGGCGTTGGGCGACGAGTGGGGCGGTGAAGGCGCCGAAGGAGTGGCCGACGACGATGAGGTTCTGCCGGTGGCCGACGGTTTGGACGACGGCGTCGGCGTAGTCGTCGAGGGTGTGGGTTTCGTCGTTGCCTGGGAGGTCGGGGGCCAGGACGTCGTGTCCGCGGGCGCGGAGTTCCGCTTCGACGAGGTGCCAGGACCATCCGACGTCGCCGCCGCCGTGGATCAGTACGAAGGTGCTCATGTGGTCCACGTTAGGGAGTCTGACCTCATCGTGGAAAACGATTGTTTCCGATCAACTCGATCGCCCTGACCGATGGCCGTGATGCGTCCTTGTTGCTGTTGCGAACAATGTGCAATAGTACGTCGCATTGGGTGTGGGGCGAGGTTGGAGGACCTGGATGTCGAACCTGGGCGAGAGCCGTTTCGCGACGGCGCGGATGGCGTCGCATGACCCGGATTCACCGGAGAAGCTGCTGGAGTTCATGAAGACGGGCTGGCGGGAGGAGCCGCTGGAGGTGCGGGCGCGCCCTGAGGTCCCGAACTACCTGCGGCGGCGGGCCGCGGTGTCGGCGGCCTTCCCCGGGGAGACGTTGATTGTTCCCAGCGGGCAGCGCAAGGTGCGGGCCAACAACACCTTCTATCCCTTCCGCCCGGGGAGCGACTTCGTCTACCTGACCGGTGATCACGACCCGGACAGCGTGCTGGTCCTGCGGCCGGGCGGGGACGGGGTGGTGTACTCGCGGCAGCGGTCCTCTCGGGAGACGGGTGAGTTCTTCCTGGACCGTGATGGTGATCTGTGGGTGGGCAGGCAGCGGAGCCTGGCGGAGAAGACGGGCGAGCTGGGTGTGGAGACGGCCCCGCTGGCGGGTCTGGACGCTGTCCTGGCGGGGTGTGTGCCGGGCCGTACCCGGGTGTTGCGTGGGGTGGATCCCCGGGTGGACGCGGCGGTGCCGCCGGGTGAGGGTGATCGGGAGCTGGCCTGGACGATCGCTGAGCTGAAGTTGGTCAAGGACGCGTGGGAGGTCGCGCAGCTGCGGGACGCGGTGGAGGCCACGGTGCGGGGTTTCGAGGACGTGGCGCGGGTGTTGCCGGCCGATCGGGGGGTGTCGGCGCGGCTGGTGGAGGGGGTTTTCGCGTTGCGTGCCCGTCATGACGGCAACGGGGTGGGGTACGGCTCGACGGTGGGTACGGGGGCGCATGCGACGATCCTGGGCTGGAAGCCGAACAACGGGGCGACGGTGCCTGGTGAGCTGCTGCTGATGGACATGGGGGTGGAGAACGCCAACCTCTACACCGCGGATGTGACGCGTACGCTGCCGGTTTCCGGGGTGTTCTCGCCGTTGCAGCGGGAGGTGTACGACATCGTGTACGCCTCGCAGCAGGCGGGGATCGAGGCGGTCAAGCCGGGGGTGCGGTTCGCGGAGGTGCATCTGACCTGCATGGCGGTACTCGCCGAGGGGCTGGCCGGGCTGGGGGTGCTGCCGGTGAGCGTCGAGGAGGCGCTGGACCCGTCGAGCATGCTGTATCGCCGGTGGACGTTGCATGGTTTCGGCCACATGCTGGGGATCGACATGCACGACTGCGCCGCTGCCCGTCCGGGCAAGTACCGCGAGGGCGAGCTGGGTGAGGGCAACGTGCTGACGGTGGAGCCCGGGTTGTATTTCCAGGCCGATGACGAGCTGGTGCCTGCCGAGCTGCGGGGGGTGGGGATCCGGGTGGAGGACGACGTCCTGGTGACCGCCTCGGGCGCCGTGAACCTGTCGGAGGGGTTGCCGAGGACTGCGGAGGAGGTGGAGTCCTGGCTGGCGGCTCAGCGTGAGGCGGGGCCCCGGCTGCCATGACGCTGGATGTGGAGCGGGCGCGCGCCGACACCCCGGGGTGTGCTGAGGTCGTGCATTTCAACAACGCGGGGGCTGCGCTGGCTCCGGTGCAGGTGACCGAGGCGGTCGTCGAGCATCTGCGGCTGGAGGCGCGGATCGGCGGCTACGAGGCCGCGGCTCGTGCTGCTGCGCGGGTGGACGATGTCTACGGTGCGATCGCGCGGCTGATCGGGTGTGGTTCGCACGAGGTGGCGGTGGTGGAGAACGCCACTCGGGCGTGGGACATGGCTTTCTACGGGATGCGGTTCGGGCCTGGGGATCGGATCTTGACCTCGCGGGCGGAGTACGCGAGCAATGTGATCGCGTTCTTGCAGGTCGCGGCGCGTACGGGGGCTCGGGTGGAGGTGGTCGACGACGACGAGTACGGGCAGTTGTCGACGGCTGATCTGGCGCGGCGGCTGGACGACGACGTGAAGCTGGTCGCGGTCACGCACGCGCCGACCCAGAGCGGGCTGGTCAACCCTGCGGCTGCGATAGGCAGGTTGACGCGGGCGGCGGGCGTGCCGTTCCTGCTGGATGCGTGCCAGTCGGTCGGGCAGTTGCCGGTGGACGTGGCGGAGATCGGGTGTGACATGTTGTCGGCGACCGGGCGGAAGTTCCTGCGTGGTCCGCGTGGCACGGGCTTCCTGTATGTCAGTGACCGGCTGATCGAGGAGTTGGAGCCGCCTTTCCTGGACTTGCACGCTGCTACGTGGACGGCGGCCGACCGTTACGAGATCCGTTCCGATGCCCGTCGGTTCGAGAACTGGGAGACCAACTACGCGGCGAAGATCGGTTTGGGGGTGGCGGTGGATTATGCGCTGGGGTGGGGGATCGGGCCGATCCACGAGCGGGTCACCGCCCTGGCTCAGCTGTTGCGTGGCCGCCTGGCCGAGCTTCCCGGGCTGACGGTGCGCGATCATGGGGAGCAGTTGAGCGGCATCGTCACGTTCACGAGTGACCGCATGCCTGCCGTTGAGGTGCAGCGCCGTCTCGGTGCGGCGGGGATCAACACCAGCGTGTCGTCGGTGACCTCCGCCCGCTACGACCTCGGGGCTCGTGACCTGGCGGCGGTGGTGCGCGCCTCGGTGCACTATTACAACACCGAGGAGGAGATCGACGGGCTGTGCGCGGCGCTGGACTATCCTGTGGCAGGTCGAGCCGGGTAGGGCTCCCATCATCGAGCCCACCGGGAGGCGGCGACCGTGACGCAGCGGCGGAGCGCCTGGCCGGTGGTGGCGCATGTGGTGCTGGCGCTGCTGACGGTGCTCGCTCTGGCGGGTGTGTGGTATCTCGGTGCGAGCGTGTGGCAGCTGGTCGCCGCTGCGGGCGCCGCCGTGCTGCTCCATGTGGGGGCCGTGGTGGCGCTTCGTCGGCCGTGGGTGGGGTACGCGGTCGGCGCTCTGGCGATGTTGGTGCTGGTGACGATGCCTTTTCAGGGGTGGACTCCGACGATGTTGCCGTCGGCTGCGTGTTTTCCGCTGACGTTGTGGCGGTTGACCATGCGGGTTTCGTTGAGGTCGTCGGTGGGTGCGCTGGTCGTCGCGGCGCTGGGGATCGTCTTGACGGAGCTGGTGGCGTGGGAGCGGCAGCCTGCTGACGTCGCGGTGTGGACGCGGCTGATCGAGGGCGGGCTTTTGCTGCTCGTGATGGCCGGTGTGTGGCTGGGTGCGCTGCTGGTGCGCGGCAGGCATGAGGCGGGTCGGCGGGCCGAGGGTGAGCGGCTGGCTGCGGCGGTCGCGGAGGAGCGGGCGAGTATCCGGCGTGATCTGCATGATGTGATCGCTCATACGGTGACCGTCATGGTGGCAAGGATCGAGGCGGCGGCGGTGACGACGTCGGATCGGGCGACCCGTCGTGAGCTGGGGGACATCGCCGAGGCGGGCCGGGATGCGCATCAGGGGTTGCGGGCGATGCTGGCCACGTTGGGTCCGCGTGCCGATGCGCGGCCGCTGTCGCTGGAGGTGTTGCCTGAGCTGGTGGCTTCCGCTGCGAGCCCGTTGCATGTGGTGACGATGGCGGAGGTGGGGGAGCGGCGGGCGTTGAGTCTCAGCGCTGAGGTGGCGGTGGTCCGTACGGTGCAGGAGGGCATCACCAACGCGTTGCGCCACCTCGAACCTCCCGTTGGGGTGGCTGTGGTGTTGCGGTGGGGTGCGGGTGAGGTGGTGGTGGAGGTGCGCGACGACGGCGGTAGCGGGCGTCGTGGGGGTGGCGGGCTGGGGACGGGGTTGCTGGGGATCGAGGAGCGGGTGCGTACGGCGGGCGGGACGCTGGTGGTGGAGGGCGGGGACGGCGGCTGGGTGTTGCTGGCGCGGTTGCCCACGAAGGAGGGGGCATGAGCGGGTTCCGGGTGATGCTCGTCGACGATCAGGAGTTGTTGCGGGCTTCGTTGCGCACGGTGTTGTCGGCTGATGAGCGCATCGAGGTGACCCATGATGTGGCGGACGGTCTGGACGCGGTGGAGGTGGTGCGGCGGCATCGGCTGGATGTGGTGTTGATGGACATCCGGATGCCGCGTATGGACGGGGTGGCGGCGACGGCGGAGATCGTGCGGATCGCTCCGGCGACGCGGGTGTTGATGTTGTCGACGTTCGATGATGACGAGCTGGTGGTGGCGGCGATCCGGGCGGGGGCGAGCGGGTATCTGACCAAGGACGTGCGGCCTGCGGCGTTGGCGCAGGCGGTGTGTGATGTGGCTGGTGGGACGTCGGCTTTGGCTCCTGGGGTGGCTGCGACGGTGTTGGATCTGGTACGGCGGGTGCCGGTGCGGCGGGCGGCGGCGTTGGAGGGGTTGAGTCCGCGTGAGGTGGAGGTGTTCGGTTTGCTGGCTCGGGGGAGGTCGAACAGTGAGATCTGCGGGGAGTTGGTGTTGAGCGACAACACGGTGAAGTCGCACGTGAGGGCCGTGTTGCAGAAGCTGGACCTGCGCGACCGAGTACATGTCGTGATTTATGCCTATGAAAACGGTCTGGTGGGACGAGGCGAAATCCCCTCCTGATGGGTGGGCAGGGCTGGGGGGTGAGGGAGACCGTACGGCCGGACAACATCGCGGCGGCGAGGACCGCTACTGCTGCGGCCAGGCTGAGCAGGGCGCGGCCCCTGCGAGACGACCTCCGCCAGCAGCGCGTCCGCTGATGGGCCGGGGCCCCTGGCGAAGCGTTCGCGCGCCCGGTGCAGGCGGATCCGGGCGGCGTTGCGGGAACAGCCCACCACGGTGGCGACCTCGCCGGGGTCCAACCCCTCCCACAGGGTCAGGGCCAGCAGTTCACGGTCGTCCACGCCGGCGTGCTCGTGATGGTGGGAGGGGGTGGTGTGGAGGCGTTTTGTTCACTCACGCGTCATCCTCGTCGGGCCTTTCGAACGCTGCGGGCTTTCACCTCCTACGTGTCCGCGGCCGACGGGAGAATTTCAGGGGTTGCCGAACCAGCGGGTGAGGTGGGTGTCGAGGTCCTGCTGGTTGCCGCCGATCCAGGCGACGTGGCCGTCGGGGCGGAGCAGGACGCCGGGGGCGTCCAGGTCCGCTGTGGGGTCGGCGTGGTGGTCGACGCGGTGGGACCAGGCGCCGGGGGTCAGGCGTTCTGTGCGGTCCAGGAGCAGGCCGCGGCCGCTGCGCATCAGGGTGTAGAGGGTGCCCTGCTTCAGGGGGAGGTCGGGCAGGCGGCGGCCGAGCAGGTCGGGGCCTTCGCCGAGGTCGTAGCGGATGGCGGTCGCGGTGATCTTTTCGATGAGGTGGCGGTTGACCTCGTTGAAGTCCATCAGTTCGGTGAGGAGCCTGCGTACGGCCTGCGGGCCTGGTTCGGGGGAGAGGAGTTCGCTTTGGGCGCGGGTGTTGTCCAGGACGGCTTCGGCCACCGGGTGGCGTTCGGTGTGGTAGGTGTCCAGGAGTGTCTGCGGGGCCCAGCCGCTGATCTGGGCGGCGAGTTTCCAGCCGAGGTTGACGGCGTCCTGGATGCCCAGGTTGAGGCCCTGCCCGCCGATGGGCGGGTGGATGTGGGCGGCGTCGCCGGCCAGCAGGACGCGTCCGGCGCGGTAGCGTTCTGCCACCCGGGTGGCGTCGCCGAAGCGCGACAGCCAGCGGGGGGAGTGCACGCCGAAGTCGGTTCCGGCGAAGGCGCGCAGCTGCTGGCGGAAGTCGTCGAGGGTGGGGGGTTCTGTGCGGTCGCTGACTGCGGCGGCGGGGACCAGGACGCTGTAGACGCCTTCGCCGGAGGGGCGGAGCCAGAATCGTCGGCGGGGGTCGCTGAAGGGGGTGATCTCCTCCGGCGGCACACCCACCTGCATCTCGCCCATGAGGGTGTCGTTGCGTGCGGGTTCGCCGGGGAAGGCGACGCCGAGGAGTTTGCGTACGGTGCTGTGGGCGCCGTCGCAGCCGATGAGGTAGCGCGCGCGCAGCTGTTCGCCGCCGGCCAGGGTGACGCTGACGCCTTCGGCGTCTTGTTCGAAGGCGGTGACCGTACGGCCGCGCCGTACCTGCCCGCCCTGTTCGATGACGTGTTCTTCGAGCAGGCGGTTGACGACGGGCTGGGGGATGCCGAGCAGGTAGGCGTGCGCCGAGTCCAGGCCTTCGGGGGCGGGTTTGGCGATGGCGGCGAAGAATCCGGCGGCCGGGCGCTGCCGCCCGTGCGGGAGGATGCGGTCGAGCAGTCCGCGCATGGCCAGCAGTTCGAGGCTGCGGATGTGCAGGCCGACGATGCGGTGGTGCGGGGTGGGCTCGGGTTCCTTGTCCAGGACGAGGACGTCCACGTCGTGCAGGCGCAGTTCGGCGGCGAGCATGGCGCCGGTGGGGCCGCATCCGGCGATGATCACGTCGGTGGTGTGCATGGGTGTTGCCTTTCGGGAGTGCCTTGGTGGTGGGGCGCTCCCGGCGACACCTACGTCAATCGCCCGACCGTGACGGTAGGGGGAGCACCCACATCGCTGTTGCGTTCATGGGTCTCACCTCCTCGGGCGGTGTCGCGGTCCCCTGCACGGTACAAGTCCGCGCTTCACCCGTCCAATCGTTTTCCGGTGGGAAGACCTGTGTGACTTATGTGGGCCGGTTGGTGTGGGTGTTGGTGGCTGGGGTGGGGTTCGGGGCGGCGGTGGTGGCGGCTGCTGGGGGCCACGGCCGGTTACAGCGTGCTGGAGACCGTACGGGCTGGTGGGCCCCTGTCGTCCTGGTATGCGACCGAGCCGCTGGTGTGGTGGGTGGCCAGCGTTGTTCTCGGGGGG
This sequence comes from Nonomuraea sp. NPDC050556, assembly GCF_044457355.1. Lineage (NCBI taxonomy): Bacteria > Bacillati > Actinomycetota > Actinomycetes > Streptosporangiales > Streptosporangiaceae > Nonomuraea > Nonomuraea sp. NPDC050556. Next base: position 1,046,992 of record NZ_JBITGU010000001.1, read on the forward strand.
CCGTTGGGGGTGGTCGGGGCGTGGGCCCGGCGGCCGGGCGTGGTGGGGTTGCTGGCGCGGTTGACCGTCCCGGTCGGGGCCGCCGTGCAGATGGTGGTGCTTCCTCCTGGCCGCAACGAGGTGGTCGAGATCATGGGCAAGACGGCGGTGTGGGCGGGCGCCGTCGTCCTTCTCTGGGCTGAGCTGCGCCGCCGACGGCAGTCGCCCACCTGCTAACCTCCAACATCGTACCGATCGGTTCGATGTTGGAGTGCGAGGAAGCCACAGTGACGACGTTCGTTCTGATTCCCGGGATGTGCCACGGCGGATGGTGTTTCGACGAGCTGGCCGGGCAGCTGCGCCACCACGGCCACCGGGTTCACGCCCTGACCCTGACCGGGCTCGGCGGCGTGAACCTGGACACCCACATCCACCAGGTGACCGCCGCACTCGCGGCCGAGGACGTCCACGACGCGGTGCTGGTCGGCCACAGCTACGGCGGCATGGTGATCACCGGGGCGGCCGACCGCGCCCCGGACCGCGTGACCTCGCTGGTCTACCTGGACGCCGTCGTGCCGCGGGGCGGCGACTCCATGTGGAAGCTGGTCACCGACAACGAGCGCCGGTGGTACCTGGATGTGGAGGAGAGCGGGTTCGGCGTGCGCCCGCTGCCCTTCTTCGATCCGCGGGCCACCGCCCACCCGCTGGCATCCCTCCTCCAGCCGATCCGGCTCACCGGCGACCTCGCCCACATCCGCCGCAACGTCTACGTCTACGCGTCGGGCTGGCCGGGCGAGTCCCCCTTCACCTCCACCTACCTGCGGCTGAGCAAGGATCCCTCATGGATCACCCACGCGCTGGACAGCGGGCACAACCTCATGCGCGACGCTCCCCAGGACCTGGTGAAGATCCTGCTCCAATCCGCCTGACCCCGGGCGTCTTGGGTACGTTTGCACCCATGTCTAATGCGCCCGGCAGGCTGGCCTGGCTGGATGGTCTGCGCGGGGTCGGGGCGCTGGCCGTGGTGGGCGAGCACCTGTTCACCGGGGTCATGCCGTGGCTGCGCCCGGTGTGGTTCAACCTCGGCGTGTACGGCGTGCTGGTGTTCTTCCTGGTCAGCGGCTACATCATCCCCGTCTCGCTGGAGCGGCACGGGGACGTGCGGACGTTCTGGGTCAGCCGCCTGGCCCGGCTCTACCCGCTGTACCTGGTGATCGTGGCCCTGGTGGTGGTGCTGGCGTGGTGGATCCCGCTGCGCGAGGAGGTGCCGCGCGATCCGGCGGCGGTGGCGGCGCACGCCACGATGCTGCTGGACGTGGTGGGTGTCGGCGGCGTGGTCAACACGATGTGGACCCTGTCGTACGAGATGGTGTTCTACCTGCTGGTCACCGCGCTGTTCGTGACCGGGGCCGGTGCGGCGCGCGGGCTGTTGCCGGTGCTGTTCGGCCTGGTCGCGCTGGTGGTGGGGGTGGCCATGTCGGGGGCGGTGCTGTCGGGTGGGTGGCTGGCGTGGGTGTCTGCTGCGGTGTTCGCCGCGGGGCTGGCGGGGGTGGTTTCGGGGCGGTTCCGTACGGCGGGCGCCTGCGCGCTGGGCGTCCTGGCGCTGGTGTTGCTGCTGTTCGGCAGCCGGGTGCCGTGGTTCGGGGCGGCGATCTTGGCGGTGATGTTCGCCGGGAGCGCGATCCACCGGTGGGAGCGCGGGGCGGGCCCGCTGTGGCCGGTGGTCGTCACGGCGGTGCTGGTGGCGCTGGCGCCGGTGTGGGCGATCAACGCCGGGTGGTGGTGGGTGCAGCCCGACGTGTGGATCGCCACGGTGGTGCTGGCCGGTGCGACGTTCGGCGGGGTGATGGCGGTGCGGCGCCTGCCGTACGCGCTGGTGTGGTTCGGGGTGATCAGCTACTCGCTGTACCTGGTTCACCTGCCGGTCCTCACCACGATCATCTTCTTCACCGGCGACCTGCGCCGAGCGCCGCTGGATGTCCAGATCGGCGTCGGCGCGGTCGTGGTGGTGCTGGTGGTGCCGCTCAGCTGGCTTTCCCACCGGTTCGTCGAGCAGCCCATGCAGGCGCTGGGACGACGCCTGGTCAGCGGGGGCGTCAGCGCACGCCGCGCCGGCCGTACAGGGCCACCGTGATGATGACGCCGACCGCGGCCACGCCGATCTGCAGGGCGAGTTCGATCCAGTCGATGCCCTTGGTCTCGGCCACGCCGAAGGTGCTGGCGATGAACGTGCCGATGAAGGCGGCCACGATGCCCACCACGATGGTCAGCCAGATGGGGATGCTCTGCCTGCCGGGGACGACCAGGCGGCCCAGCGCGCCGATGATCGCGCCGATGACGATGGCGGTGATGATGCCGGTGATGGTCATATCTGCTCCCTGCTTACCTTGCCGTTGACGGGTGGGGCAGATCATCGGCTGCCCCAGGAGGAGGCGATCACACCTGGCGATTTGCCGCCGGACAGTTCGGTCAGATAGGAAGCTTTCATGCTAAAGGGCGACAAGGTTGGGCTGAGGGCCCGGTATGAGGACGATATTCCCATCCTGTTGACCGAGCTGTACGACGACGTGGTCAGCGGCTCGCGGGCCGAGGGGCGTCCGTGGCGGCCGATCACGCCAGGCACGAAGGACTCGCGGCTGGTGACCGACGACACCGAGCAGGGCTACGTCCCGTTCTCGGTGGTGGAGCTGGAGGGCGGCACGCTGGTCGGCACCGCCACGTTGTGGGGCATCGACACCCACAACCGCTCCGCGCACATCGGGCTGGGGCTGCTGCCGTCCTGCCGCGGCAAGGGCTACGGCACCGACGCGGTCGCGGTGCTGACCTATTACGGCTTCGCCGTGCGCGGGTTGCAGCGGTTGCAGATCGAGACGCTGTCGGACAACCACGCGATGTTGCGTTCTGCCGAGCGCAACGGTTTCGTCCGCGAGGGGGTGCTGCGCTCCTCCTCCTGGGTGCTGGGCAGGTTCATGGACGAGGTGCTGCTAGGCCTGCTCGTCCAGGACTGGAAGCCGCCCGCAGGACCATGAGCGGGCCTTCCACGGCCGCCACCATCGCGAAGGGGAACCGGTCGACCTCGAGGCACAGCGCGACGTCGTCGGGGTGAACTCCCTGGCGTACGCCCTGCGCCAGCTCTTCGGCGGCGCGCGAGTCGGCGGCGCGGCGGACGAAAGCGGCGGCATCGGTGGCGTCGCCGGTGGCGCGGCGGGCGATGTACTGGGCGCAGGCCAGGTCCTCATCGGCCTTGCCGTCCTCACCGGTGACCACGAACGTGACGCTCTCGCTGCCGTGGAGGAGGCGGGCGGTTGCCCCGGCCACCACGAAGCTGGCGCAGAGCACCAGGTTGGCGTCCTTGACCGCGAGCGCGCCGACCGTCCCCGCGGTGGTCTTCTGCACCACGGTGCGTCCGGTGAGGTCGAGGGAGCGCAGCAGGCCCGGGGAGTTGACGGCGTCGAACCCGGGCGCGGGCGGGCCGTCCTTGATCGCCACCCAGTCCGGGTGGGACGCCTTGAGCGCCAGCGCCTCGTCCAGCGACTCGGCCAGGACGATCCTGTCCGCTCCTCGGGCGAAGGCCCAGGCGGCCACGGTGAAGGCCCGCATGACGTCGACCACGACCGCCACGGACGGAGTTTCTGCCAGGTCGGCGATGCCGAGGAAGAGCGTCTTCATGCCGGTCATGATCTCGCATGTCCCAGGCGACGGAACCACACTCTGGTACGGCGGAGCAGATCGATGGTGTGGCCCTCCACCATCTGGGCGGTCAGCATCGGGGGTTCAGGCCGGTCAGGGTCAGGGTGAGTAGGTGCTCTGCCTGGTGGTCGGCGTCGGGGTCGTGCTCGGTGCTGAAGGCTATGCCGTTGGCCAGCTTGAGCAGCTGGATCGCGGTCACGTCCGGGCGGATGGCGCCGGCGTCCTGGGCGCGGGCCAGGAGCTGCTCCGCGGCGTCCAGGATCAGGTGCCTGCACCACGCCACGTCGGCGCCTTCCCGCTGGAGGGCCGCCTTCAGGGTGGCGGTGAGGCCGCGGGAGCTGCTGCCGTCCCGGACGATCTCCAGGAGCCATGCCGTGAGCGCTTCGCCCGGCTCGCCCGGTTGGTCGAGCGCGTGGGCGTGCAGCTGCTCGACCCGGTCGCGGTAGACGGCCTCGAGGAGCGCTTCGCGGGTGGGGAAGCGGCGGTAGAGGGTCGCGTTCCCGACGCCAGCGTGGCGCGCGATGTCGTCGAGCGGCACGTCCACCCCGCGTTCGGCGAAGACCTCGCGGGCGGCGAGGACCAGCCGCTCGGCGTTGCGGCGGGCGTCGGCCCGCAGCGGGCGTTCTGTCATGACCACCTGCTTGCAAACTGGGGAATCTTCCCCATATATTACCAGAAGCTAAACGGGGACAATTCCCCAGTTAAGGAGAGTGGAGACATGATCGTGCTGGTAACCGGAGCGACCGGGCTGCAGGGCGGTGCCGTAGCCCGGCACCTGCTCGCCGCCGGGCACCACGTTCGCGCACTCGTCCGCAAACCCTCAGCCGCGCTCGCCCAGGCCGGGGCGGAACCGGTGCTCGGCGACATGGACGACCGCGCCTCGCTGGTCCGGGCGATGCGAGGAGCGCAGGGCGTCTTCAGCGTCCAGCCCACCGAGAGCTACCCCGGCGCGCCCGCCGGCTTCACCACCGACGACGAGGTACGCCTCGGGCTGAACGTCGCCGAAGCCGCCAAGGAAGCGGGCGTGGGCCATGTCGTCTACAGCTCCGTCGGCGGCGCCGAGCGTTCCCCGGGCATCCGCCGCTGGGAGAGCAAGTGGCGGATCGAGCGCCACATCGGCGCCCTCGCCCTGCCCGCCACGATCCTGCGTCCGGTCCGGTTCATGGAGAACCACTCCGGCCCGCACCTCGACGTGCTGAGCGACGTGTTCCACGCGGACACGCCGGTGCAGCTCATCGCCGCCGACGACATCGGCGCCTTCGCCGCCCTCGCGTTCGCCGACCCCGACCATTACGTGGGGCGGGCCATCGAGCTGGCCGGGGACGAGCTGACGATGCCCCAGATCGCCGCCGCCATCAGCCGGGCGACCGGCCGCACCATCACCTACCGGCCGATCCCCCGCCAAGCACTCACCGGCGACGGGGTCGCCGGGTATGACTTCGGCAACGACCGCGGCTGGCAGGCCGACCTTCCCATGCTGCGCAGGCTGCATCCGGGGCTGATGGACTTCGCGACCTGGCTCGCCGCGCTCTCCTCTGTCGGGTTGGACGAAACACCCGCGGAATCTGTGGACGAGGCGCCGAACACGCGCGGCATCGCGGGCGTGACGCTGTGAGCGTTCACGCATGCGTGCCGCAGGTGAATCCGGCCTTGCCGTACGCGCAAGCATCGTCGAAGGAGACATCATGCGAGGTACGGCGAGTGCGGTGGCGGCCTTGGCGATCACCGCCTCCCTGGCGGTGGCGCCTGCCGCGCGGGCCGCGAGCCCGGCGTGCGACGCCAGGCCCATCCAGACGGCGCTGAAGGCGCTGGCCAGTGTCGGCACGGGGGTCGCTGTGACGGTGCGGAGTCCGCTGTGCGGCGTCTGGAAGGGCGGCGTCGGCCTGGCCGACCGCAGGACGGGACGCAAGGTCACCGGCGACGAGCACAGCCGCATCGGCAGCGACACCAAAACCTGGACGGCCACGGTCGTGCTCCAGCTCGCCGGCGAGGGCAGGATCAACCTCGACGACACCGTCGAGCGCTACCTGCCGGGGCTCATCCGGACCAAGCGCTACGACGGCCGCAAGATCACGATCCGGCAGTTGCTGCAGCACACCAGTGGCCTGCCCGACTACCTGGACGCGCCGTTCTGGGCGGACGAGGAGGCGCACCGCTGGGATCACATCGAGCCCCTGCAGACCGTACGGCAGGCGCTGGCCCTGCCCGCGCCCGAGCGGGCCCCGTCGGGCTTCGCCTACGCCAACACCAACTACAACCTGGCCGGGCTCATCGTCGCCAAGGTCACCGGTCGCGGCATCGGCGCCGAGATCGACCAGCGGATCATCAAACGCCTCGGCCTTCGTGAGACCTCCTGGCCCGGCGACCGGACCACGATCCCCAAACCGGACCTGCGCAGCTACGTGAAGCGGGACGGCGCTTTGGTGGACCGGACGGAATGGAACACCTCCGAGGCCGACGCGTCGGGCGAGCTGATCTCCACCGGGGCGGACGCGACCGCCTTCTGGACCGTGCTGATGACCGGGAAGCTGCTGGCCCCGGCGCAGCTCGCCGAGATGAAGCAGACCATTGTGGATGACTACGGGCAGGACTACGGCCTGGGCATCGAGGGCTACCGGATCGCCCCGGACCTCCTCGCATGGGGGCACAGCGGGGGGATGGCGAGCGGCCACACCTTCAGGAACGCCGTCACCGACGACGGGCAGCGGGCCGTGACGCTGCTGATCGGGACGGACACCTTCGACTCGGACGCGGTCCAAACCGTCATCAACAACCTCATCCGCGACCTCCGCTGACAGTGCCATGATCAAGGCCCATGGACGTCGAAGGTTTCTGGGAACTGGTGGAATCCTCCGCTCGAGAGACCACGAGCCGGAAGGAGCGGGTGGGATGGCTGGAAGAGCGTCTTTCCCGCCTGCCGGTCAAGGAGGTCGTGGACTACCAGGCGTGGTTCACGCTCTGCGCCAACAGGGCCTGCACCTGGGACATGTACGCGGTCTGCTGGACCGTCGCCGGTTCCGGGTCCTCCGACGGCTTCGAGTACTTCGTGGACTGGCTGATCAGCCTGGGCCGCGAGACCTTCGAAAAGATCACCGGGTGTCCCGACCGGATCCTCGAGCTTCCCGAAGTCCAGCGGCTCTTCGAGCTGTCGCGGACCTACTGCCACGAGCGGACCTCGGTGTCCGAGGACGGCGCGTTCCGGCTTCTACGGCTCACGCGGGTCCGGCTTCAGTACTGGCCGAATGAGGATTGGCCGGAATTCGAGTCGTTCGCCTACGTGGCCTGCGAGGCCTATCAGCGGATTACCGGGGTGGAGGATGCTCACCCCTACGACGCCGTCCAGGCGCGGGGGATCACCCGTGTCTTCCCCTTTCTGAGCAATCGAGCGCAGCCCGAGGGCGAGGAGTGGGACTTCGGCGATGGGGCTGAGTTCGAGCGCCGACTACCTCGCCTCGCCCATCACTACGCGACCGGCAACGAGCTGCAACCGGCCACCCCCTGGCCCGACAGCCCAGGATGGGGACCGACTCGCGCCTGGGAGTTTTGCCGCAACGGTGCTGGTGACAGGTGTGTGCGAAGGCAACGCCTGCACTTCTTCGCGCCGAATTTCGCCTGGGTTGCGATGGACCGCGACTCAGCGGTGTGACAGGAACGGCAGTAGCCGGGTGATCTCATCGTCGACCGCTTGCCGTTCGGCTGCGGAAAGAGGTCGGAACGGCGTCAGCCGTACCTCGCCTGCGGTGTAGGACCAGGTGCCGCGGACATATCCGTCGATGAGCACGGTGGGCAGGACCCTGGCCTGGCCGGGGGTGACGTGTTCGCGGTCGGCGGCGGCGATGATGCGGGTGCGGTCGGCGTGGCCCAGCAGTGCGTTGTCGTAGGCGGGCAGTAGTCGCACCGGGGCGGGGGTGTCGGGGTCGGGGAGCGGGGCGTCGGGTAGGTCGAGCAGGTGCTGGCCGTCGGGGCCGGTGTAGTGGCGCAGGCCGGCCGGGATGATCTGGTCCAGCCGGGTCAGGCCGCACCACGCCTGGATGTCGGCCACCGTGGCCGGGCCGAAGGCCGTCAGGTAACGGCGTACCAGGTCGGGGAGGGCGTCGGCGTCAGCAGGGTCGGTCGGGGTTGTGGTGACGGTGACCGAGGAGCGGGTGCCCCAGCCGCCCCAGGACGCGGTGACCGGGTCGTGGATGAGCGGGGTGCGCAGCTCGATCTCACCGGCCAGGATGCGGCTGTCGCGGTCCGGGTGGAGGGTCGCGAGGTGCCTGGCGAGGTCCTTTCTGGGCAGTGGGCCGTTCCGCAGCACGGCGTGCCCCTCGGCGAGCAGTGCTTCCGTGGCGAGTCCGGTGTTGTTGCGGCGGAAGTGGGCCGAGTCCGCGGTGCGGTTCAGCACGGGTTGCAGCACCGGCCGCAGACGGCGGAAGTCGTCGGCCGCGGTGAGGTGCATCGTGCTGCGCAGGAAACCGGACCGCACCACCCGCCCGTGGGTGAGCAGGGTGGTGAGGTCGGCGTGGGTGAAGGCGCGGATCCGGGTCCACAGGCCGACGTAGGGCCAGTTCGGCTCTTGGGCCTGCATGGCGACCAGGCGGCCGATCACCTCCAGCGCGCCCAGGCCGGTCCGCTCCAGCAGGAACTGCCGCTGCAGCAGGGCCCGGTTGAGCGCGCGGCGCGACAACACGACGGTCATGCCAGCCGTACCGAGACGTTGCCGCGGAACTCGCCGCGCAGCATGCCCAGGAACGCGCCGGGCACGCCCTCGATGCCCGTCTCGACCACGGTCCTCGGGTAGACGAAACGCCCCTGGTCGAGCGCGGTGCGGAAGTGGTGGTGCCAGGCGGCGATCTGGTCGGGGGTGTGGTAGCAGGAGAACGGCAGCAGCTCGACGCCCCTGGCCAGCGCGGCGTCGCGGTCGGGCTCGGGGAAGCGGTCGGCGGCGGCGCCCAGCTGGGTGGACAGCGACCCGCACAGCGCGAACCGGGCGCCCGGGGCGGCGACCTGCAGCGCCGCGTCGTACAGCGCACCGCCCACGGTGTCGAAGAACACGGTGATGCCGCCGGGGGCCAGCTCCTTCAGCGCCGCGACCGGGTCGTGGTGGTAGTCGAAGGCGGCGTCGAAACCGAGCTCGTCCATCAGGTAGTCGGCCTTGGCCCGGCTGCCCGCGCTCCCGATCACCTTGGTGGCGCCGAGGTTGCGGGCGATCTGACCGGCCAGCGAGCCGACCCCACCGGCCGCGCCGGAAACGAACACGACGTCCCCCTCGCCGACCTTGGCCACCTCCGCCATGCCGTAATAGGCGGTCGGCCCCTGCCCCAGGTAGTAGCTCGGGTCGGGATAGGCGTCCCGCTCCAGCTTCACATAGGAGGCCGCCGGACCGGCCGAGTGCGTGCTCCACCCGCTCATCGACTGCACCAGGTCCCCCTCCTCCAGGTCAGGGCTTGCCGAGCTCAGCACGGTCCCGATCGCCATCACACCCACCCGCTGGCCCGGCTGCCAAGCCGGGACCGGCAGGTGGCAGTCGGCACGCATGAGTTCGAGGTAGGTGGCGGCCAACCCCAGATAGTCGGTACGGACCACAACCTCGCCCTCAGCCTCCGCCTGCGCGACGGTGAAGTGCTCGGGGCCGGGGACGGCGGTGATCTGGGCGGTCAACTGGATCTCGCGAGTCATCATGCTGACCACGCTACGGGGGCTTCCGGCCAGTTTCTGACCGGAAGCCCCCGATAATGGCGATATGGCCAACACCAGTTCCCGCACGCTCACCCTGCTGTCGTTGCTGCAGACGCACCGGCACTGGCCGGGCGCGGATCTGGCCGACCGTCTCGGCGTGTCGGAACGCACGCTGCGCCGGGATGTCGATCGCCTGCGGGAGCTGGGGTATCCGGTGCACGCCACCCGGGGCACCGACGGCGGCTACCAGCTGGAGCCCGGAGCGGTGCTGCCGCCGTTGCTGCTCGACGACGAGGAGGGGGTCGCGCTCGCGGTCGGCATGGGAGACGCGGCGCAGAGCGGCATCGCGGGGCTGGACGAGGCGGCGGTGCGCGCGCTGACCAAGGTGGTGCAGGTCCTGCCGCCCCGCCTGCGGGCCAGGGTGAACGCGTTGCGCGCGATGACCGTTTCCGCGGCGTCCAGCGGGCCGGTCATCCCGGCCGAGGTGCTGACGACGATCGCCCAGACGTGCCGGGACAGGGAACGGCTGCGCTTCGGCTACACCACGCGCGGCGGGGCGCAGACGGAACGCGAGGTGGAACCGCATCGGCTCGTCGCGCTCGGGGGCCGCTGGTACCTGGTGGCCTACGACCTGACCAGGCACGACTGGCGCAGCTTCCGCCTGGACCGGCTGACGCAGCCGCGCAACACCGGCGCCGCTTTCCTGCCGCGGGCGCTGCCCGGCGGGGACGCTGCCGCGTTCGTCCGGACCGCCGCCCAGGTTCCCACCGCGCACACCGTCGTCGCGCTGGTTCACGCACCCGCGGAACGTGTGCGGCGGATGGTCGGCCAGTGGGGTGAGATCGAACCGGTCGACGAGCATCGGTGCAAGCTCACGATGATCTCCACCAGCCTGGACTGGCCCACGCAGGCGCTGGGCAACGTCGGCGCGGAGTTCGAGGTGCTCGGGCCGCCGGAGTTCGTCGACCACCTGAGGGATTGGGGGACGCGGTTTCTCAACGCCGCCGACAGGTCCTGACGATCACCGGAGGAACCGCTTTCTGGTGGCGTAGAGGGCGTCGTTCAGCAGACGTGCGCGCTCCTCGACGGTGGGCCACTCGCCCGGGCCCGCGCGGTCGGTCCAGAAGTCTTCCTGCAGCTGGGCGAGGTTGTCGTGCAGGTCCGCACGTGCGTGCTTGGGGATCTTGAGCCACGTGCAGAGCCGAACGAAGCGCCAGCTCGGGTCTCGGGCCGCGAGCTCGGCGATCAGCTGGGGAAACGGGTCGGCCGCCAGCTTCAGGGCGACGGCCCGGATGCCGGGGACCTCGTCCTGGAGGTGCTTGTCGGCATCGAGGCGTCCCTGCGAGGCGAGCCATTCGGCGGCTTCCAGCCGCACCTCCGGCTCGGGGTCGGTGGCGAGGAGGTCGCGAAGCACGGCCACCCCGTCGTCATAGTCGTCCACCCCGCCGAGCATCTGCGCGGCCGTCTTCCGGACCCCGGCGTCGGCGTGCCGCGCGAAGGCCACGAACGCCTCGGGCGGTGCGCCGACGGCGGACCAGGACCCCAGCGTCGCCGTCAGCACCCCCGGGTCCTGGTCCGGATGGCAGACCTGCTCAAGGAGCACGGCTATCGGCTCCAAGCCCATCCTGCCATCGAGAACCTCACCGGCCAGCACCATCTCGGCAGGGTCTCCGGTCGCGAACAGCTCCTCCGCGCACCGGATCCGCTCGTCGTCGTCGAGGTCGGCGAGCTGCCCGAGAGCCTCCCACCGTCGGATGTCGCCCTGCGGCCATCGCCGGGCCTGACCTAAAATCGCGTCGATCTCCACAGCGGCTAGAGTCGCAGGGCATGATCACGATTCGCAAGGCGCAGCCAGGGGACGGGGACGTCGTCGGGGAGATCCACGCCGTCTCCTGGGGCGTCTCGCGCGGGCCCTTGTGCACGCCGAAGGTCGCTGCCGCCGGTATCGAGGAGCGGCGCACCAAGTGGGGCGCCATTCTGGCCGAGGAGGGTCAGGACACCGTACTGATCGCATTTCTGGACGACAGGCCAGGGGCCTTCGCCCGTTTCGGCGCCTCCTCGCGGCCCGGCCTAACGGAGATTCATACTTTCTTCGCCCACCCGGACGTCTGGGGGAGTGGTCTGTCGGCGGCGCTGCTGGCGGCCATCGTGGACGGCGCGCGGAACGGCGTGCATCTGTGGACACTTCGGGATTCCCCCCAGGCGCGCCGCTTCTACGCCAAGCACGGTTTCGGCGAGACCGGCAGGCGGCACGACCACGACTTCGGCGAAGGACCCCCGGTCGCGCTCATCGAGCTACTCCGGTCGGAGCACCCGGCGTACGGCGCCGCGTAGCCACTGGTGGGCGCCGTCGGCGGTGTGGCGCGGGTGCCACGCCATCCCGATCGTCAACGGCGGCAGCGGCAGCGGGATCTCCAGCAACCGCAGCCCCAACGTGTGCGCGGCGTCGCCGAGAGCGCCGGTCGGCACCAGGCAGACCACGTCACCGGCCGCGGCAAGCGCCATCGCCGCCAGGTGACCGGGTAGCACCGCGATGACCCGGCGGCTCAGCCCCTGCTCGGCCAGCGCCGCGTCCAGCGGCCCGGTGAAACGCCCTCGGCGGCTGACCGTCACGTGCTCGGCAGCGGCCAGCCTGGCGGGCGTCAGCGTCCCCTCGGTCAGCGGGTGCCCGGCCCGCACCCCGGCCGCCATCCGCAGCGTGACCAGCTCCTCGACCCGGGTCTCCGGGTCAACGTGGTCGATGGAGCCGATCTCCAGATCGACCCGCCCCTCGCGCAGCGCGGGACCCGCCTCCCACTCCTCGGCCAGCACCCGCAGCGACACGCCCGGCGCCTCGCGACGGGCCAGGTCGAGCAACCCCGGCGCCAGCGCAGCGCCGACCAGGTCGGCCGCCTGCACGGTGAAGGTGCGCCGCAGCGCGGCCGGATCGACCCCGCCGCTCGGGGTCAGCAACGCCTCCAACCGGCGGACCACCGCGGCTGCCTCGTCGCGCAGCGCCTCGGCGCGCGGCGTGGGGACCATTCTCTGACCCGCCCGGACCAGGAGCGGGTCCTGGAGCACCCGGCGCAGCCTGGCCAGGGTACGGCTCATCGCCGCAGGGGAGGTGCGGAGCCGCTCGGCGGCGCGGGTGACGCTCTGCTCGGTCAGCAGGGCGTCGAGGGCGACCGCGAGGTTGGCGTCGAGGTTCGGGAAAGCGCTGCTCACCGGCATTATTCCAGTTCAGGCAATGATGGGATGCTGAAGTTCCCATTGTGGCAATGCGGTGGCGGTCTTCACGATGGAGGGGCTCCACAAAACCGACATACACCGCGAGGTTTTCATGATTGTCATGACCGCTCCCACCGGGAACATCGGCCGCCGGCTGCTGCCGCTGCTGCTCGCAGGCGGGGAGGAGGTGCGCGTCGTGGCCCGCGATCCCGCCCGGCTCCCCGGCGAGGTGCGCGGGCGGGTCGAGGTGGTCACCGGCTCGCACGGCGACGCCGCGACCGTCGAGCGCGCCTTCGCCGGGGCCGACGCCGTCTTCTGGCTGGTGCCGCCGGACGCCTCCCTCACCCCCTTCGAGGCCTACAGCGGTTTCACCCGCCCGGCCGCGCGGGCGTTCGCGGAACACGGCGTCGGCCACGTCGTCGGCGTCTCGGCGCTCGGCCGCGGCACCCCGCTGGCCGGGCGGGCCGGGCTGGTCACCGCCTCGCTGGCGATGGACGACCTGATCGCCGGCTCCGGCGTCGCCTACCGCGCCCTGGCCAACCCGTCGTTCTTCGAGAACCTGCTGGAGGAGGCCGAATCGATCCGTGAGAACGGCGTCTTCACCGACACCGCCGCGGCGGACCGCCCGGCCCCGATGGTGGCCGTGGCCGACATCGCGGCGGCGGCGGCCGGGCTGCTGCTGGACCGCTCCTGGAGCGGGGCCGGCAGCGTCCCGGTGCTCGGCCCGCAGGACCTGTCGCCCGACGACCTGGCCCGCATCATGAGCCGGGAGCTGGGCCGTACGGTCCGCTACGAGCGCCAGTCGCTGGAGGACATGCGCTCCGCCATGCTCGGCTACGGGCTCAACGAGGCGTTCGTCGAGGGCATGGTCGAGATGAAGCGCGCCAAGGACGAGGGCCTGGACGCGGGCGTCGACCGGGAGGCGCGGGCGGGCTCGGCGACCGGATTCGCGCAGTGGTGCGCCCAGACCCTCAAGCCCGCCGTACTCGCCGCCTGACCTCACTCCTGCGGCGCCTTTCTCGGCATCAGGGCGACGACCGGGAAGCTGAGGGCGGTGACGGCCAGCACGACGATGAGGCTGACCTTCATCGCGTGGTCCAGCCCGGAGGCGGCGGCCTGGAAGAAGATCGAGGTGACCGCCGCCGAGCCGATCGCCGAGGACAGCTGCTGGATCGAGCTCAGCGAGCCGCTGGCGCTGCCCGCTTCCTCCGGGCTGGCGTCGCCGAGAGCGACCGTGGGGATCGTGGCGAAGCACAGGCCGACGCCGACCCCGGTGGCGAACAGCGCCGGGGCCAGCGCCCACAGGCCGAGGTCGGTCCCGGAGTGCTCGACGAGGGCCAGGACCCAACCGCAACCGGCCAGGAGTACGGCCAGGCCGACGAAGACCAGGGTGCGGCCGTACTTGGCGACCAGCCCGCCCATGGCGGCGAAACCGGCGACGATGAGCCCCAGCGTGAGCGGCACCAGGCCGAGCGAGGTGTCGCGCGCGCTGGCGTGCAGCCCCTCCTGCAGGAACAGCGACAGCACGAAGATCAGGCCGGTCCCGGCGGCGAAGACCGACAGGCCCACGAGCATCCCGGAGGTGAAGCCCCGGTTCCGCAGGAGGGAGGGCGTGATGAGGGGGTGGGCCGCGGTGCGCTGGCGGTAGGCGAAGGCGGCGAAGAACAGGACGCCGGCGGCGATCGAGGCGACGGGCACGGCGCTCCAGCCGCTGGTCGACCCCTCGATCAACCCGTACAGCAGCCCCATCATGGTCGCGGCGAGCAGCCCGGAGCCCCAGCCGTCGACGACGGCTGAGCGGTCCCTGTCGTCGTCACGCGGCAGGATCCTGGCGGCGACGACCAGCCCGACCCCGCCCAGAATGACGTTCGCGAGAAAGATCGGCCGCCAGGACAGCCCGAACAGGTCGGCACTGATGATGAACCCCGCCAGGACCGGACCGCCGACACTGGACAGTCCGAGGACCGGCCCGAACAGCCCGAACGCCTTGGCCAGCATGTCGCGGCTGAACGCCTTCATCATGATCGCCATGCCCTGCGGGATGAGCAGCGCCCCGAACGCGCCTTGGGCGACGCGGGCGGCGATGAGCAGCGCCGGGCTGGGCGCGAACCCGGCGACCGCCGAGGCCAGGGTGAACCCGCTCATGCCGATCAGGAACAGGCGGCGCTGGCCGAACTTGTCGCCCAGCCGTCCGCCCGCCACGAGCAGGACGCCCATGGCGAGCATGTAGGCCGTTCCCAGCCACTTGATCAGGCCTTCACCGCCGTGGAGCTCGCGGGCGATGGTGGGGGCGGCGATGTTGGTAACGGTGGCGTCGATGACGTCGAGCGCGTCGGCGAGCAGCACCAGCCCGAGGATGGCCCACATGAGGCGGCTGGAACGGGGTGGGGTGGCCGGCTCCGTCAGGGTGGTCATGAGGAACGTCCTTCACTTACCCGGGCCACCCCCTTTTGGGCGGCCTCTCACCACCCCTACGAACGCCCCGGACCCGATCCGACACCGCCCAAATAGCTTTCTTCCATATGGCCCGATATAGGGCGCGTATAGGAGCGTCCAGGAGGCTTCCCCTCATCGCAGCATCACCCGAGCGAAAGGGCGGAACGTCTTGAGGAACAGACAATCGTCGTGGCGGGTACGGCTCCGCCGCCTGGCCCCCATCGCGGCAATGGTTCCGATCGTGCTCGTCGGGACCGCGGCCAGCCCCTCATCCGCGAGTGCGGCCGACTCCTACTGCGCGCCCGCCGACGACGGTTCTTACAGCCAGTACTGCCAGATCAACACCACCGGAGGCTCCGGGACTGGCGCCACCGGCACCACCGGCATCACGAAGGTGTGGCTCAACTGGCCCCTGGGGGGCGACGTCATCGACGGTCACCTCTGCGTCGCCGACACCTGGGGCAACGGTCGGGGGGTCAAGGTGAAGCTGGCCTTCCACCGGTACGGCATGCCGACGTCTCTCAACAGCACCAACTACGACATCAAGGGCCCGTACAAGGACAAGGGGAACACCAGCTGCCCCAGCGGCACCAGCGATTGGTACACCTACAGCGCCAGCCAGCTGAGCGGTGGCTTCGACTACGCCCTTCTCGAGTGGGCCGACACCTGGAGCGGGTGTTCCTACTGCCCCCAGGGCCGCTACAAGATCGTTTTCCCGGACTGGTCCAGCCGATAACCCACACAACAAAAGGAGTGCAGATGATTCACCTCATCGAACGAGCCGGCGATCGGCTCCTGGGCCTCATGGTGCCCAAACTGACCGCGAAGGCCGACCTCTGCTCATGCAGCACCGTAGGCCAGGTGGTCTGGGGCGCCTTCTGTAACTGCGTCGGGATGAACGAGAGTCGCCGCAAGCAGGTATGCGACGGCTGCCACTATGGCGCCTCGTACTGCGCCTACTACGGCCGATGCTTCATCTAGCCCAACGCATTCGGTGTGCGCCCCGCCAACCTCGGGGCGCACACCCGGGAGGGGTCAGATGCTGATATGTCAGGTATTGGTCGGGGCGACCTTCGCCTACGCCACCTGGACGAAGCTGCGCAGCCGTACCGCATATAGGGAATTCGCCGGGTCCGTGCGCGCCTTTCGCCTCCTCCCCAGGCGGCTGGAGAATCCGGCGGCCGTCACCTTCGTCGCCGCCGAGCTCGCAGCGGGCGCAGCGGTCGTCGTCCCGTCGACCGCCGCCGTCGGGTTCTCGCTCGCGGCCGCGTTGCTCGCGCTCTTCTCCGGGGCGATCGTCGCGACGATCCTGCGCGGCCGGCGCGTGTTCTGCAGGTGCTTCGGTGCCAGTGAGCACCGTGCCGGCTGGCCCCAGGTCATCCGCAACGCGCTCCTGCTGGCCGCGTCGGTGACCGGCCTGATCGGCTCGCTCGTGCCGCGGCCCGCCCCCGCGCCGGCCGAGCTCGCCGTCGCCTGTACGGCCGGCATCGCCGGTGCCCTGCTGATCAGCCGTTTCGACGACATCGTCGACCTCTTCCGCTCTTCCTCCACCCCCCTCTGAGAGGACACTCCGCGATGATGTATCTGACCGCCGGTCTCATTTGTGTTGCCCTGATCTGCCTGGTCGATCTCCTGCTGACCTTCGGCGTGGTCCGCCGCCTGCGCGAGCACACCAAGATCCTCTCCAAGCAGGCGAGCAGCCAGCCTGCCGTGATGTTGCTCCCGCAGGAGCGGGTCGCCGCATTCGAGGCCGGTGTCGACGACAGCGGGTCCATCTCACGCGAGTCGTTGAACGGACCCACCCTGGTGGGCTTCTTCTCCCCGGGCTGCGGCGCCTGCACCGAGCGGCTGCCGTCCTTCGTGGCCCTGGCCGGATCGCACTCCTGGCATCGCGACCAGGTGCTGGCGGTCGTCATGGGAGATGAGGCGAGCACGGCCACGATGCGCGCAGAACTGGCCGAGGTCGCCCGGCTGGTGGACGACAAGCACGTCGACACCATGGTGGAGTCCTTCGGCGTGTCGGGCTTCCCCGCGTTCTGCCTGATCGACGAGTCCGGTGTGGTGCTGGCCAGCGGGCTCGACGTGGAAAGCTTGTCGGTCCCGGTAGCCGGATGACCATGCGAGGCATCCGTGGTGCTCTGGCGCTGGCGTGGCAGGCGGCGCCGTACGGAGTGATCCTGCGCGCCGTGCTCACGGCCGCGCTGGCCGTCCTGCCGGTGGCCGCCGCCTGGTCGACCAAGATCGTCCTCGACCGGCTGTCGGCGCCGTCACCCGGCCCGGCCGGCCAGCTCCTGGCACCGGTGGCGCTCCTGGCCACCTGCGGTGTGATGGGCGCGCTGCTGCCGCAGGTCCAGCGGTATGTCGAGGCCGAGTCCTCCCGCGCGACGAACCTCTTCCTGCGCGTGCGGCTCTTCTCGGCCCTGGGGCGGTTGAAGGGCCTGGGCAGAGTGGAGGATCCGCGCTTCCACGACCGGCTTCAGATGGCCGGGCAGGGTGGTCTCGGTCAGGTGGTATCGCAGGTGATGGGCCTCTCACAGGGGCTGATCATCGTGGCTGGGTTCGTCGGCACGCTCACCGTGCTCAACCCCGTGATGACGGCGGTCGTCCTGCTGGCGGCCGCTCCCGTGGTGCGGGCCGAGCTGGTGATGGGCCGCAGGCGCGCCCAGGTGATGTGGGATCTGAGCCCCACTGTCCGTCGTGAGGTGTTCTACGCCGACCTCCTGACCAACCCCACCGCGGCCAAGGAGATCCGCCTGTTCGATCTCGGGGAACTCTTCGGTCGGCGCATGGCCGACGAGATACGGGCGATCAACCGCCAGGAGCGGGCCCTGGACGGTCGCGAGCTGCGCGTCCAGAGCGCCCTGATGGTCGTCGGCGCGGTCGTCGCGGGGGCGGGCCTGGGCTGGGCCGTACTGGCCGCGCACTCCGGACGGCTCACCGTGGGTGACGTGTCCGTGCTCGTCGCCGCGATGGCAGGGGTCCAGGGAGGCCTTCGCGCTGTGATCCAGAACCTTGGCCAGATGCATCAGGAACTGCTGATCCTCGACCACTACTGTGCGGTCGTCGACGCGGAGCCCGACCTGGCGATCGCCGTGCCCGGCCGGCCCGTGCCCGACCTGCGCGAAGGCATCGAGCTGCGCGATGTGTGGTTCCGATACGGCGACGACCATCCCTGGGTGCTGCGCGGGGTGAGCTTCACCATCACGGCGGGCGCCTCCACCGCCCTCGTCGGGCTCAACGGAGCCGGAAAGAGCACGATCGTGAAGCTCCTGTGCCGGCTGTACGACCCCACCCGCGGCGCGATCCTGTGGGACGGGGTCGACCTCCGAGAATTCGACGTCGACGAGCTACGCGGCCGGATCGGTACCGTGTTCCAGGACTTCATGCAGTACGAGCTCAGCGCGGCGGAGAACATCGCCGTGGGCGACGCTGCCATCCTGGACGACCGGAGCCGGATCGAGGCCGCCTCCGCGTACGCCGGAATCGACCCGATGATCCGGGCCCTGCCGGACTCCTACGACACCATGCTCACCCGGATGTTCTCCAGCAACAGCGACCGCGACGACCCCGGGACCGGAGTGCTCCTGTCAGGCGGTCAGTGGCAACGCGTCGCCGTCGCGCGCGGGCTCATGCGGCGCGACCGTGCCCTGCTCATCCTGGACGAGCCGAGCTCCGGCCTGGACGCGGAGGCCGAGCACGAGATCCACGCCAGGCTGCGAACCCTGCGGCGGGGGCGCACGAGCATCCTCATCTCCCACCGGTTGAGCACCGTGCGCGACGCGGACTCCATCGTGGTTCTCTCGGACGGGGTCATCGCCGAGTGCGGGGCGCACGGCGAGCTCATGGTCGAGCAGGGCGGGTACGCCCGGCTCTTCACCCTGCAGGCCAGCGGCTACCACGATGAGCCGCGACCATGAGGCTGCTCGCGTGGAGCGCGCTGGCCGCAGCGGGAGTGGTGGTCCTCGTCGTGCGCCTTCGGCGAAGGTACGTCGAGGTGACCGTCGACGGCACGTCGATGGCGCCCACCTACCAGCCCGGCGATCGTGTGCTGGTACGGCGTGCGCACCTGCCCGACCTGCGTGTCGGCGACATCGTCGTCCTGCGCCACCCCGACAGCCGGCGGGGGACCTGGCTGATCAAGCGCGTGGCGGCGCTGCCGGGCGACGCCGTCCCGACGGCGTTGCGCTCGCGACTGGGCGGGGAGACGACCGTGCCCGCCGGCGAGGTCGTCGTCCTCGGTGACGCGGGGAAGCGCAGCTACGACTCCAAGCACTTCGGGTCCGTCCCAGCAGAACGGGTGCTCGGCGTCGCGATACGTATCGCCTAGGACGTCGAGCCTGACGCTCACGCCCGAACATCCGTCGCCCCCCTGTGGCCGCGACAACGCCGAGGGGTTCAAGGTCTGGACCACCGGCCAGATCAGCCCGGACCGGTCAGCTGGTCGCGGCGGCGGGTGAGGTAGGCGGTCTCGCCGGTGTTGCCCGCCAGCTCGATGGCCCGGTCGTAAGCCGCCCGCGCCTGCTGGCTGCGCCCCAGCCGCCGCAGCAGGTCCGCGCGGGTGACGTGGAAGGCGTGATAGCCGTCCAACGCCTCGGCGAGCCGGTCCACGATGGCCAGCGCCACCTCCGGCCCGTCGAGCTCCGCCACCGCGATCGCCCGGTTGAGGGCGATGATCGGCGAGCGGTCCAGGCGGACGAGCTGGTCGTACAGGGCCAGGACCTGCGACCAGTCGGTGTCGCGGATGTCGCGGGCCGAGGTGTGCACCGCGTTGATCGCGGCCAGGATCTGGTAGCGCCCAGGAGCCACCCCGCCGGCGGCGGCGGCCAGCCGTTCGCGCACCAGCCCATGGCCCTCGGCGATCAGCGCGAGATCCCAGGCGCCGCGGTCCTGCTCGTCGAGGGCGACCAGCTCGCCGCTGCCGGAAACGCGTGCCGTACGGCGAGCCTCGGTCATGAGCATCAGCGCCAGCAGCCCGGCCACCTCGCCGTCCTGCGGCATGAGCGCGCGGATGAGGCGGGTCAGGCGGATCGCCTCCGACGTCAGGTCGTGCCGTACCGGATCGACGGAAGGACCGGTGGCCAGGTAACCCTCGTTGAAGACGAGGTACAGGACGGTGAGCACACCGGAGACCCGGGCGGGGAGATCCTCGGCGGACGGCATGCGGTAGGGGATGCGCGCCGCCTTGATCTTGGCCTTCGCGCGGGTGATGCGCTGCTCCATCGTGGTGGCCTGCACCAGGAAGGCGCGGGCGATCTCGGGCACGGTCAGCCCGCCGACCATGCGCAGCGTCAACGCCACGCGGGCCTCCATCGCCAGCGCCGGGTGACAGCAGGTGAAGATCAGCCGGAGCCGGTCGTCGTCCACGGCGCCAAGCGGCTCGGGCGGGGTGGTGTCGTGCAGCATCAGAGCCTCCTTGTGCTTGTCGTCGCGCTTGTTCTCGCGCCGGAGCCGGTCGATGGCCTTGCGGTTGGCTGTGGTGGTCAGCCACGCTCCCGGGTTGGGCGGCACGCCGTCGGCCCGCCACCGCTCCACGGCGGTCGTGAACGCCTCGGCCGTCGCCTCCTCGGCGATGTCGAGATCGCCGAACCGCCTGGTCAGGGCGGCTACCACCCGCGCCCATTCGTCGTGGTGGGCGCGGGTGATCGCCTCTTCGACGTCGCTCACTGGAAGGGTCGCACCTCGATCTTGCGATCGCAGACCTTGGACGCCTCGGCGGCGAGCCTGAGCGCGACGTCCAGGTCGGGGGCCTCCCACACCCAGACGCCTGCGAGGTATTCCTTCGTCTCCACGAAGGGGCCGTCGCTGAACACCACCTGCTCGCCCCGGTTGTCGACGACGGTGGCCGCGTCGGTGTCGGCGAGCCCGCCGGCGAAGACCCAGTAGCCCTCGGCGATCAGCCGGTCGTTGAACGCGCTGATGGCGGGCCGGCGGTCCGTGCTGCCGGGATCGCTCTTGTCATCGATCACTGAGACCAGGTATTGCATCTGGACATCCTCTCCTGTCGAAGGTCGTTGGGTCCTCACTCCTGCTACGAACGTCACCGCCCCGATCCGACATCTTCCTCGACCATCCTTCCGGACCGAATTGGGGTCGATAGTTCGCTTTGTGTAGCGTTTGTCGTTTGAAGTGCACTTCTGAAGAGAGTCGGAACTGGTGAGCGACGAGCTGGCGGAGCGTCTGCGGCAGGTGCGGGAGGCGTCCGGGCGTAGTCTGCGCGAGCTCGAACGTGCCATCCATGTGAGCAGTTCCTCGCTGTCCCGGTACCTGTCGGGAAAGTCGGTGCCTCCGTGGCCAGTGGTGGTCGGGCTGTGCCAGGTGGCGGGGCTTGATCCCCGGCCACTGCGCCCGCTGTGGGAACGTGCCAAACGCGCACCCGCGAAGCCCCGGGAGCCTGCCCCGCCCCCGGCGGTTCCGGCGGTTCCGGCGGGGCGCAACGACCTGCCGTACGACGTCAGTGATTTCACCGGCCGGGCGGACGAGCTCGCGGCGCTGCTGGAAGCCGCGCGGACGCATCGGATGGTGGCGATCGACGGTATGGCGGGCGTGGGCAAGACCGCGCTGGCGGTGCGTGCCGCGCACCGGCTGGCCGCCGACTATCCCGACGGGCAGCATTACGTCGACCTGCACGGCTTCACCCCAGGCCGGGAGCCGGTCGAGCCCACCGAGGCGCTGCGGGTGCTGCTGTCGGCGCTCGGCGTGGCTCCGGCGCGCATCCCCGAGACCATGCCGGAGCGGGCAGCGCTGTGGAGAGCCGAGCTGGCGCGGCGCCGGGCCGTGATCGTTCTCGACAACGCCGTGGACGCGGACCAGGTCCGGCCGCTGCTTCCCGGCGCGGGGACGAGCATCGCCGTGGTCACGAGCCGCCGGCGGATGGTGGAATTGGACACCGTACGTCCGATCACCCTCGACGTTCTCCCCGCGGCGGAGGCGGCCGAGCTGTTCGTGACCGCCTCGGGCGGTGCGCGGTCGCCGGGCGACTCCGAGGCGGCCGCTGAGGTGCTCCGGTTGTGCGGCTACCTGCCGCTGGCCATCCAGGTCGCGGCGGCCCGGCTGCGGCACCGGCCCGCCTGGACGGTCGCTGCTCTCGCCGAGCGCCTGCGCAGCGGCGACCTGGACGTCTCCAACGTGCTCGCGATGTCCCTCAGACAGCTCGACGCCGCGCAGCGGCGCATGTTCAGGCTGCTGGGGCTGGTGCCGGGCGAGGGCGTCGACGCCCTCGCCGCGGCGGCACTGGCCGACATCCCGCTGGGCAACGCCCGGTCCCTGCTGGAAGATCTGGTGGACGCGCACCTGCTCCAGGAGTCAGCGGCGGGCCGCTACCGGATGCACGACCTGCTGCGGCAGGTCGCCGTGGCCGAGGCATCGCCGGACCGGACCCCGGCGATCGCCCGGCTGCTCGACTACTACCTGAGCGGCCTGCTCGCCGCGGACGCCACGATGTCCCACGAGGCGGCCGGGGCGCCGATCACCGTGGCGCATCCGCCTGCGGCTCTTCCGGCCTTCGGCGGCCACGACGGGGCGCTGGCCTGGCTGGATGCGGAGGTGCCCGACATCGCCATGGCGTTCGACCTGGCGGTGGAGCTCGGCCTCGACACGGCGACGGCCGGACTCGCCCAGGTCATGGGCGTCTACTTCAGCAGACGCGGCGGCATGGAGCGATGGGGCCACGTGCTGGACGCCGCGATCTCCGCCGCCCAACGCCTGGGCGACCGGCGGGCCACGGCCTGGCTGACCTACCGGCGCGGCATCGCCCGGCAGTTCTCGGGCCGCGCCGTCGAGGCTAGCGCCGACTACCGGGCGGCTCGGCGGCTCATGGCGGAGGCCGGAGACGACGTCGGGGAGGTGATGGCGCTCCAGCGGCTCGCCGAACGGCAGATGGACGACGGATCCTTCGCGGATGCCATCGACCTTCTACGGCAGGCCGCCGAGCTTCTACCTGCGGGAACCTTCACGCAAAGCCACGTGGTGACGCACGCGCGGATCGGTCACGCGCTGGCGGAACTCGGCCGGTTCGCCGCAGCGCGCGAGGCAGCCACCGAGGCGGTCAGGATCGCCCGAGACGTCGGCGACCTGCATCTGGAGACGATGGGGCTGCGCGTGCTCGGCGCGGCGGCGCTCGGCGAGGGTGACGCCGCGGGCGCCATGGAGCTCTTCCATACGGCCCTTGCCTCCACCAGGGCGACGGGCCACCGGATCGCGGAGGCTCTGAGCCTGACCGACGTCGCGGAGGCCGCCCGCGCTCAGGGCCGGATCGTGGAGGCGCTGGATCATCACGCGCAGGCCTTGCGGATCATCGACGAGACAGGTGAACGGCTGCGCGCCGCCCCGATCCTCATCCCGTACGGCGAGACCTGCCTGGCGGCCGGGGATCGCGGTGAGGCCGCGCGTCATCTGCGCCAGGCCTTCGACCTGACCGCGGCTCTCGGGCTCGGGCATCTGCAGGCCCGGGCTCGCCGCGTGCTCAATGCCATGGGTCTCGACGGGTGAGGGGTGGCGTCCCGGGTGGGACGCATCTGGGACAGCGGAAAGCCGTCGCATAGCCGCAGGTCAGCGAGCTGCGTGCGGGGCTTCTGTCCCATGGGGACGTCGCCGCCCGCCCTGGGGCGACGGTGTGGGTGCCAGTGTTCGGCGACGTGACCGGTACCCACACCCCCTCCGGAAGGCGACACCCATGAACTCCCTGCTCTCCGCGCTCCCCGTCCGATGGGAGGTGGCCGGAACGGTCGACGCCTCTGCCGACGCGGTCGCCGACCTGCTGCTGGCCGTCAAGCCCGGCCGGGTGGGCGATGACAACCTGCTCGTCCTGGCCGGTATGTCCGCCGCGCGACGCGGAGCGATGACCGTGCTCGCCGGCGACCTCGCGGGCTCCTACCGAGCCGTGGTCGCCGGGACGGACGCCCAGATCGACGTCACCGTCGATCCCGGACTTCGAGCTCTGGCCGTTCAGAGCTGGTACGGCGGCGTGCACTCGGTGGCCTCGGCCGACGACGGCACCTGCCTGATCTCCCACCGGGTGCACAGCGCGCAGTATCCCCCGCCCGGCGACATGGAATCGCGGCTGTGGAGCGGGCTGGAGCGGGTGCTGCGGGTCATCGGCGACCGCCTCGGCTGTCCGGCGGGCGACCCGACGGTTGTCCGGACCGCGTCTCACTGATCTCTCCTCTACTGGAACGCGCGGGCTGGACGCCGGTGTCAGCGACCGCGTCAGCCCGGCAACGACCCCGTATCAGAGCAGGTGGCAATGCTCTGAACCCACACGAAACCCTCAAGGAGCACTTTCATGTCCATCACCCTGACCGCCCAGGACAAGGCCACCCTGCGCACCGCCGCCTACGGCGCCGTCTCGCTGATGGCCGCCGCCGACGCCGCCGGATCGCCCCACAGGAGCGCCACCCACGGCTCCATCGCCCTGACGTCGGCCACCGGCCCGATCGGGCACGTCCTCGCCGCCAAGACCAAGGACATCGACCTGGTCGGCAACACGGTCGCCGAACTCGCCGACGTGGTGCTGCCCGCCCTGACCGAAGCCATGAACCTGCTGCGGCAGCAGGACCAGACCGAGGCCGGCAACTTCCGCGCCATCGTCCTCCTCGCCGTCGAGGCAGCCGCCGGCACCCACCAGGGGCCGTCCAGCCCTGCCCTGGCCGCGATGACCCGCACGATCACCGCAGCCCTCGACGCCGCCTGACGGCAACGATCTCCCGCAACGACACAAGAGAAGGAAAGAAAATGCCCAGCTCACAGCGACGAGGGTTCCTCGCCGCAGTCGCCCTCGTGCTCCCGCTCCTGGTTGCCGCCACGCCCGCCGTGTCCGCGAAGGAGGAGCCGAAGATCGACGTCTCCGGCGGGCTCACCCAGCCCGTCTTCTCCTACGCCGACGCCATCCGCGAGCACGTCCGGGTGCAGTCGCCGGTCGACAGCGATGGCGACGGCAAGAGGGACCTGGTCCGGGTGGACATCATCCGGCCGAAGGAGTCCGGCGCCGGGCTCAAGGTTCCGGTGATCATGCACGAGAGCCCGTACTACGACAAGCCCGGGGCAGGCTTCGAGAACGACAGGAAGACCTACGACGCGAACGGGAACCTGACGAAGTTCCCGCTGTTCTACGACAACTACTTCGTGCCGCGCGGGTACGCGTTCGTGTCGGTCGACATGATCGGTACCAGGTTGTCCGAGGGTTGCCCGACCTCCGGCGGCAAGTCCGACGTGCTGGGCGGCAAGGCGGTCATCGACTGGCTGAACGGCCGCGCCACCGCCATCGACGACAAGGGCGCTCCGGTCAAGGCCTCCTGGACCACCGGGCGCACCGGGATGATCGGCCACTCGGGCGAAGGAGCCCTGGCCATCGGGGTCGCCGGTACCGGCGTGCGGGGGCTGGAGACCATCGTGCCGCTCGCCGGACCCAGCAGCTGGTACGACCTGTGGCGGGCAGGCGGCACCCTCACCGACGTCAAGCGCGGGCAGGAATGGTGGGCCACGGAGACCGACGAGGATCCGGATGAGAAATGCGCCGCGGTGCACCGGCGCATGAACGAAGGCTCCGACGACGCCACCGGCGACTACAACGCCTACTGGCGCGAGCTCGACTACCGCAACGGGCCGATCTCGAACGCCCGCGATGTCCATGCCAGCGTCTTCGCGGTGATGGGGACGCAGGACCGCAACGTGATGGGCAACCAGTTCTCCGAGTGGTGGGCCAAGCTGCCCCGCTCTGTGCAGCGCAAGGCGTGGGTGACGCAGTACGGTCACCTCGACCCGTTCTGGGCCCGCCGCGACGTCTGGGTCAACACCCTGCACCAGTGGTTCGACCACGAACTCATGGGCGTGCCCAACGACATCATGCGCCAGCCGCGCGCCGACGTGCAGCTTGGCCCCGACCGCTGGATCACCCAGGCCGACTGGCCAGCGCGAACCCGCACGCTCACCCTGCGCCCCCAGCAGGACGGCACGCTGGGCCGCAAGCCCTCCACCGGAACCGGCACCTACCTCGACACCCGGCAGACCGAAACCGCGATGGCCGACAACCCCGCCACCGCCAACCCCAACCGGCTGGCCTACCTCACCCCGCCACTGGACACCCCGACACGGCTGTCCGGTACCCCATCGGTGAGCCTGCGCCTCAAGCTCGACAAGCCGACCGCCAACCTCGGCGTCATGCTCGTCGACTACGGCACCGACACCCGCATCAACTACGACGACATGGGCGCCAACCCGCCCCGCGCCTACGGCTTCAAGTTCCTCGACACCAAAGACTGCCTCGGCCAGGGCACGACCGACGACGACGGCTGCTACCACAAGACCGCCGACAACACCGTCACCTCCGACTTCCACGTCGTCACCCGCGGCATCATCGACGCGCAGAACCGCACGTCACTGAGCAGGACCACACCCCTGACACCCGGCAAGCCGTACCAGATCACCTGGAACACCTTGCCGCAGGACTACGAGTTCAAAGCCGGACACCGGCTCGGCCTCATCCTGACCGGCACCAACGCCAACCTCACCGCCACGCCCGACGTCGAACCCGGCACCGGGGCCAAGGTCACCATCGACCTGGCCGGCACCTCGATCTCACTGCCCCTGGTCACCGGCACAGCCGGCGGACGATAGCGAACCAGAAGAAACCTCTCAAGGAGAAACACATGAGCCGCAAACTTACGGTCGGGCAGTTCATCTCGCTCAACGGCGTCGTAGAGGCGCCCGAGGAGTGGAGCATCCCCTACTACAACGACGAGATGGGCGTCGCGTACGGCGAGATGATGGCCGCGGCCGACACCCTGCTGCTGGGCCGGGTGACGTACGAGTCCTTCGCCGCCGTCTGGCCGGAGCAGAACGACGAGATGGCCGACCAGCTCAACGGCATCAGCAAGCTGGTGGCCTCCAGCACGCTCAAGGAGGCCGGTTGGCAGAACTCGACCGTGATCGACGGCGACGTCGTCACCGCGGTGAAGGAGCTCAAGGAGCAGCCCGGCGAGAACATCACCGTCGCCGGCAGCATCACCCTGACCCAGACGCTGCTGCGCGCCGGACTCGTCGACGAGGTGCGACTCTTGGTCCACCCCATCGTGGTGGGCACCGGCCGCCGCCTGTTCCCGGACGGCCCCGCCCAGGTACCGCTCACGCTCACCCGATCGGTCACCTTCGACACCGGAGTGCTCGACCTGACCTACCAGCCGGCCTGATCAGCGGCGACCAGAGCGCTCCGGGCCCGCGGCATCGCCGCGGGCCCGGAACGCCTGGGGTCAGGTTGTACCCCGTTCTCATGCCTCGGCCAGAATGTCCGCCCGGTGATGCCCGTCGGTGAAGGCACCAGGCCAGGCGTCCCCAGCAGGGCCCTCAGCTCAGGCGTGACAGGAACCTCCCGCGCACGGCAGCCCGGACGCCCCGAATGCGATCAACGCTAGAGGGCCGTGGGAAGTCCGAACCACGGAAGGACGCTGCCGTCGAAGCGGGTGATGCCGCAGATGAAGTCGCCCCTGAGGGTGAGCAGGAGCAGCCCGGTCCCGCGACGGATCCCGTCAGGGGTGCGCAGGTAGGCGCCGAACGCCGGCTGGCCGTTGGCCCGGGTGGGGACGAGGTCGAACCCGGGGCCGGCACGGAGGATGCAGGCGCACAGGGCGGCCACGGCGTCACGGCCGTGGTACTCGAGGGGGATGGGCGGCATGGAACTGAAGGAATCGTCGGTCAGCAGCATGACCAGCGCGTCGACATTTCCGGACTCGTAGGCGCGGACGAACTTCGCCACGATGGCGTCCTCGGCGGACGAGTCGGGCGCGTGCTGGGGCAGCGGGTTCTGGCGCTGCAGGCTGACCCTGGCCCGGTTGAGGGCGCTGGTGACCGACGCGACCGTGGAGTCGAGCATGGCGGCGACCTCGCTCGCGCGGAATCCGAGGACGTCGCGCAGGATCAGCGCGGCGAGCTGGCGAGGCGGCAGGAGCTGAAGGGCGGTCATGAACGCCAGGGAGATGGATTCGAGCTGCTCGTAGCGCGCCTCGGGGCCGAGGGGCACCTCGGTGACCCCCTCGAGGAGGGCGTCGGGAAAGGGCTCGAGCCATACGGCTTCGCCGAGCCGGGTCGGCTCGGGCAGCTCGAACCTGGAACTGTCCCACTCCTTGGCGGGACGCCGCCCGGCCGAGCGAAGCGTGCTGAGGCACCGGTTGGTGGCGATCCGGTAAAGCCAGGTGCGGATCGAGGCGCGTCCCTGGAAGCCCGCCAGCCCTTGCCACGCGGCCAGCATGGTGTCCTGAAGGGCGTCTTCCGCGTCCTGGAGCGAGGCGAGCATCCGGTAGCAGTGCACCTGGAGTTCTCGCCGGTGCGGCTCGGTCAGCGCTCGGAACGCTTCGCCGTCCCCTGCCCGTGCCCTGGAGATCAGGTCCACCCTCGCCCACCCTTTCCTGCGCCTTGTCGCGTTTCCATCCTGTATGGACGCCGGTCGAGGGCCGAACTGTGCGGTCGAGGAGCGCACATTTTCGCGGCGGCGCGGCGACTACCTCAACGGCGGCTCGAACGACTCGCC
Source organism: Nonomuraea sp. NPDC050556 (assembly GCF_044457355.1). Classification (NCBI taxonomy): domain Bacteria; kingdom Bacillati; phylum Actinomycetota; class Actinomycetes; order Streptosporangiales; family Streptosporangiaceae; genus Nonomuraea; species Nonomuraea sp. NPDC050556. The sequence goes on from NZ_JBITGU010000001.1 coordinate 1,075,481, forward strand.
AGGAGGAGAGACCACGATGAGAAACCTGATCGTTTCGACCTACATGACGCTCGACGGGAAGGTGGACGACATCCGGGACTGGGCGCTGCCCTTCAACGACGAGGGGGCGGTCGAGTACCACACCGAGCTTCTGGCGGGCTGCGACGGCCTGCTCCTGGGGCGCAGGACGTACGAGATCTTCGCCGGCCTGTGGCCGTCGCTGGCAGGACAGCTCGCCTACGTCGACAAGATGAACAGCATGGCCAAGTACGTGGCCTCGACGACCGCCGGGGACCTGACGTGGGACAACTCCCACCTGATCGAGGGCGACGTCGCGGACGGCGTCGCCAGGCTGAAGGAGGGGCCAGGTCAGGATCTCGTCTTGTACGGTTGCCACGACCTGATGCACAGCCTGCTGAAACACGACCTCATCGACGAGTACCGGCTCCTGGTTCACCCGGTCCTGCTCGGAAGGGGCAGAAGCTTCTTCGACGACGGCGCGCAACGCGTGAACCTCGAACTCGTCGACACCGGCCTCATCTGCGGCGGGGTCACCCTTCTCACCTACCGGCCAGCGCGGTGACGGCGCTCGCCGACCGGGTCCGCGCGCTGTTCGACGGCAAGAACTTCGCGGTCCTGTCCACGATCGAGCCGGACGGCACACCGCACTCGACCGTGGTCTGGGTCAGGCGCGACGGCGACGACCTGCTGTTCGCGCTGCCCAGAAGCCGCCGCAAGACCGCCAACCTGATCCGCGACCCCCGGGCGACCGTAGTGATCTTCGACGCCGCCAACCCCTACGACAGCGTCCAGGTGCAGGGCACCGCGTCCATCGTGGACGACCCCGGCGGCACGCTCGTCCAGGAGCTGTCCCGCAAGTACCTGGACGGCCCCTATCCCGGGTTCGCCGGACCGAACCCGCGCTGGGTCACCGCCAGGCTCACCCCTCAAAAGGTCACCCCCGGTCCATAAGGGGCTCGTCATGTCCGGCTTCTCAGCGCAGGACGGCCGACAGCAGGTCGGCGCCCAGTGTTGTCAGGTCGGGGAGGTTGAGGCTGTGGCGGACGTAGCGGCCGTGCCGCTGGGCGGTCAGCAGGCCTGCCCGGCGCAGGACCGCGAGGTGGCGGGACACCTCCGGGGCTGACAGGTCCCACGCCCGCGCCAGCTCTCCGGTCGTGTGCGGGCCGCGGGCGAGGGTGCGCAGCAGGCGCAGCCGTACCGGATGCGACACAGCCTCCAACCGCAGCGTCACCGTCTCCAGCGAGACCGGCGCGGACGGGCCCGCCTCGGCCACGGGGTACTGCACCACGGGCCGCCACCCGCGCGCGTGGACCACCACCAGGTGCGGGCGGCCGAAGACGCTGGGCAGGAAGGTGACCCCGTCAGTGTGGGCGGTGGTCGCGTTGTCCTGCAGCTTGTCGACGATGATGCTGGCGCCGTCCGGGGCCAGGGTGACGGAGCCGGAGACCGATGCGAGCGCTGCCCCGAGGCCGTGGCGCTTCAGCAGGTCGTTCTTCAGGCGCAGGTCGGTGGCCAGTTGTACGGCGACGCCCGTCCAGGCGGCGTAGAAGAAGGCCTCGGCGCACTGTTCGAAGGTGTCGCGCACCCGCGCCCGCACCGCGGCCGGGTCCGCGAGCAGCCGTTCTGCGAAGGCCTCCTGCAGCGCGCCGCGCGCCTGGGCCAGGTCCAGGGCCCGCTCGCGCGCCGTCGCGTCGGTCAGCGGCGACGGCGCGCCGAAATGCACCCGGTTGCTGCCGCACGTGGTGATGAGCGCGGCGGCCACGTAGGTTTCGTCGTCGATCCGGTCCACGTCGTCCAGCTCCTCGGCGAGCGTCGGCCGGGGGCGGGAGGGGACCAGGAAGTCGGCCCGTGAGGAACGCCAGAGGAACTCCGCCTCCCTGAGCCGCTCGGCCAGCTCCGGCCGCAGCCCGGCCCAGACGTCCCCGGCCCAGCCCGCGAGCTGCGGGTGATGCCCGGGTTCTGCAAGAACGTGCAGCATCGCGGTCAGCTCGGCCAGCGGGGAGGCGGCGAACCGCAGTTGTCCGTACGGCAGGCCGCTGATGTCGATCCTCAACGTCATCCCCACATCATCGCTTGACGGTCTCCGTCAATCGACGCGGGCGGCCCGGCGGCCGAACGCATCGTTGACGCCATGACAACCACCCTCGTCCGCGCCTGCGGCGGTCCCCGCTATGTCGTCGCCCTGGCCGTGGACGCGCTCGGCACCGGCATGCTGCGGCCGTTCCTGCTGCTCTACGGGGTGACGGCGCTGAGGCTGTCGGCGTCGGCCACCGGCGTGGCCATGACGGTCGGCGCCGTCGTGGGCCTGGTGTGCATGCCCGCGGTCGGCCGGTGGCTGGACCGGGGCGCGCGCAGCACGGTCGTGGCGGCCTCGATGCTGGTGCGGGTGCTCGGCGTGGCGCTGCTGCTGGTCACCCCGACGGGGAACGTCTGGCTGTTCGCGGCGGCGGCGCTCTTCCTCGGCATCGGCAACCAGGCCTGGCCTGCCGCCCACGCGGCCCTGGTGGCCACGGTCTCCCATGGTCGCGAACGCGACGCCGCCCTCGCTGCTGGCCGCGCGCTGCGCAACGGGGGCCTGGGCGTGGGCGCCCTGCTGGCCATGGCGTGCCTGGCGGGCGGGGCCACCGCGTTGCAGGTCACCGGGCTGGCGTACCTCATCGCGGCGGGCCTGGCCTGGTCGGTCCGCGTGCGCACCGACCCGGCCGCCACCACTGACAGGCTCGAGGTGCCAGCGCCCCGGATGCGCGCGCTGCTGGCCGCCAACGTGATCTACGTCTTCTGCCTCAACCTCTTCGAGATCGCGCTTCCCCTCATCCTGGTGACGCAACTGCACGCCTCCCCGGCGTGGGCGGCGGCCATCTTCGTGACCAACACCGTGCTGGTGGTGACCTTGCAGGTTCCGGTCACCGTCCTGATGTCCCGCTTCTCCCGGCGTAGCGTGCTGGCTCTGGCCGGTGTGGTGCTCGCCGCGTCCTACCTCGGCTTCCTCGCGGCCACCTCGCTGGGACCCGGGTGGGGCCCTCCGGCGGTCGCAGCGGTCGCCGTGGTCTGCACGCTCGGCGAGATCATCTACGCCGGGAGCGCCACCGCGCTGGTCACCGTCCTGGCCCCGGCGCATCTCCTGGGCCGCGCCCTCGCCCGTTTCCAGCTCTCCACGGGCTTCGGGTTGGCCGTCTCCCCGGCGGTCATCACCACTCTTGCCTCGTACGGCTCAGCCGTCCTCTGGGGAGGCCTCGCCGCCGGGACGCTCCTTTCCGCCTCCGCCGTCGCCGCCGAGCGATCGCCGGAGGACCAGGGCACCTCCCACCTCAGTCCAGCGGCCAGGGGCGGGCGGTGGCGCCGAGCCGGTTCCAGGCGTTGATCACCGTGATGGCCCAGATCAGCTCGGCGAGTTCGACCTCGGTGAACTCGGCCGCCGCCCGGCCGAAGACCTCGTCGGTGACCGGGCCCTCGGTGAGGCGGGTCGCCGCCTCGGTCAGCTCCAGCGCGGTCCGCTCGCGGTCGGTGAAGAACGGCGTCTCGCGCCACACGGGCAGGGCGTACAGGCGTCGTTCCGTCTCGCCCGCCGTACGGGCGTCTCGTGAGTGCAGGTCGACGCAGTAGGCGCAGCCGTTCAGCTGGGAGGCGCGCGCCCGGACCAGTTCCAGCAGCGCGGGCTCCAGGCTGACCTTGCGCGCGGCCGCGTCCAGCGCGTTGAGTGCGCGGTTGATGTGCGGGGCCAGCGTGTCGACCGGGAGTCGTACGGATGTCATGAGGTCTCCTTCACGATGATGACGTCGCCGTCGCGCAGGGCGCGGTAGGCCACGCCTTCGCGCTCGTAGCGTTCCACCACGCGTTCGATGGCTTCGCTCTCGGCGACGGGTGAGCGGTAGTGGGGTACGAAGGCGTAGTCCAGCAGGCCGAGCCCGTCCCACAGAGCCGGTTCGCCGTAGGCGGCCTGGGTGTCTGCCGGGTCGTCGACGAGCTCGAGACCGTGCAGGTTGGGCGACAGGACGCACGCGCCGGCGCTCCAACCGGCGTAGACGATCGCGTCGCGCCGCAACAGGCCGGTCAGGATCGTGTCGGCGCCGCTGCGCGCCATGGCCAGGCGCAGGACGAACGGGTTGCCGCCGTGCACCCAGACCACGCCGGACAGCCGCTCGGCGAGGCCCTGCGGGGAGTCGACGTAGTCACGCAGGTCCACCTCGCTCACCTGGTAGCCACGCTCGCGCAACGCGTCCATTTCCCGGCCGGTTGCCTGACGACGGAGCTCGGCTGGCGCGGCGTCCAGCGCGTTGCCGATGACGGCCATGGTCCGTACCTCACCGGCGAGCTCGTCGAGTTGCCGGGGGTCGTCCCCGAGTTTCCACGAGGAGAGGAAGAGCCGCATCAGTCTGCCTTCCGCGTCTGGTCAGCCAGGCGCACCCGGACGAGGACCTCGGCCGGGCCAGGCTCGGGGCGCGCCACCTCGACGACCCCGAGCACGTCCGGCCCGCCGTACGAGGTCTGGCCCATGGCGCGCATGGTCACGGCGACCACACCCCAGTTTTCGCGGCGGCGCGGGCGTAGTCGGCGAAGTCTCGCGCCGGGCGGCCGAGGACCTGACGCACACCGTCCTCCACCCGGGAGTTGCGCCCGTCGAGCACCGTCGTGAACAGGTAGATGAGGAAGCTGACGGTGTCGTCGGGCAGGCCCGCCTCCTTCAGGGCCGTCGCGTAGGCAGCCGCGCTGACCGGGACGAACTCGATCGACCGGCCGCTCGCGGCGGCGATCTCGGCGACGGCGTCGGCGAAGGTGAGCAACCGGGGGCCGGTCAGCTCGTAGATCTTCTCGTGGTGGCCGTCCTGAGTGAGGACGGCCACGGCGACCTCGGCGATGTCGTCGGCGTCCACGAACGGCTCGGGGACGTCACCGGCAGGAAGGACGACCTGGCCGTCGAGGACCGGCTCCAGCAGGTAGTTCTCGCTGAAGTTCTGGTTGAACCAGCTCGCCCGCAGCACCGTCCACTCCACGCCGGAGGCCGCCACGATCCGCTCGCAGCTCCGCGCCTCCGCCTCCCCGCGGCCGGACAGCAGGACCAGCTTCTCCACCCCGCAGGCCACCGCCGTCTTGGTGAACGCCTCGATCGCCTCGGGCGCGCCCGGCACGGCCAGGTCAGGGAAGAAGGACACGTAGACCGACCGCACACCGGTAAGCGCCGCGTGCCAGGTCGACGGGTCGTCCCAGTCGAAGGAAGGCGTGGCGCCACGGGAGCCCACCCGGGGCTCCGTCCCCGCCTCGCGGAGCCGTTCCACGATCCTGCGGCCGGTCTTCCCTGTGCCGCCGAGAACCAGCTTCATCGTGCCTCCTCCCACGCGTTGCTGGTCAGGAAGTAGGTGTCATACAGCTCCTGCACCTCCAGCAGGCTTTCCGGCGGCACCTTGCCGTAGGCGACGCGTTCCAGGTGACGGAAATACTCGAAGCGTTCGACGCCGGGGGTGATGACGATGAGGATGTCGGCGTCCTCGCCCGGTGCGGCGGCGAAGGCGTGCGCGAGACCGGGAGGGACGATGACCAGATCGCCCTGTTCCGCGGTGACGACCTGGTCGCCGGACAGGAGCTGGGCCGTGCCGTCCAGGAGGTAGAACAGCTCGGCGGAGTTGGCGTGCCGGTGCGGCTTGGCGCCGTCGGCGCCGCCGGACAACGTGACCCGCTGGGTGGACAGCGCGCCGCCCGTCGAGCTGCCGTCGGCCAGCAACCGGATGGTGGTGGGGGCGCGGCCGATCACCTCGGCGTCGGCCGATCGTACGATCACCGACTTATCGAAGTCCGGGGAGAGGAGATTACTCATCAGGCAGCCTGGGTTTCCTTGAGGAGAAGCAGGGCGGTCAGCACGATCAGCGCCGCGGTGGCGCCGTGGATGCCGAGAGCGGCGGCGGTCGAGCCGTGGTGGAGCAGAACGGTGATCATGTCGCCGAGCGGGGTGCAGGCTGTGGCCAGCAGTACCCAGCCGAGGGCGCGGCGGTGGCGCGTCGCGAGGAGCACGAGGAGGACCAGGCCGGAGACGAGGTCGCGGATGCCCTTGAGGACGAGGAAGCCGCCGCCGTCCCCCGATGGCCAGCTCGGCAGGCCGAAGTCCGGAGCCGTCGATGATGGGGTGAAGGCGTAGCTCACGCCGACGTACATGATGAAAAGGGCACCGAGCACGACGAGCACGGTGTTGACCGTCTTCAACGACAAAACGCTTCCATTCCTGCATGTGGACGGGGAGACCTGACGAACCTAGAAGCCGGTCACCGCGACCACATCGGACGACGGGTGGCACTCGCGCTCACCTCTGCCGACCCTGGGTGTACACCCGGGGTCCGACGCCCGCACGCCGAGCAGGTCGCTACCCTCGGCACATGCACCTCACGCCATCGCTGCCCATGCTGAAGCGGGTGCCACCCGGCGCCTGGACGACGCTGGCGTGGTACGCGGGCCTGGCGTTCACCTTCCTGATCCGCCTCAGGCTGCCCGGCGAGTCCGAGCCGGCCATGAGGACCGGAGCCCTCCTCTACCGGTGGGACGGCCTGGCCTACCAGGTGGTGGCCACCGCGCTGGTGCTGCTCGGCAGCGTCCTGCTGCGCCACCGCCCGCTGCAGGCCATGGCCCTGCTGCTCGGCGCAGCCGTACTCGCGACCATGCCCCTGGGCGTGAGCGAGATCCCCCTGGCCCAGTTCCTGGCGGTCGACGTCGCGCTGTACTTCGTCGCGGCCGCCCGGCCGCGCCGTACCGGGCTGATCGCCGCGGCGATGGCGCTGGCCGTCCTGGCCGCCTACCTGACCACGCGACTGCTGTACGGCTGGCATGTCGGAACCTCGGCGGAGCTCACCGCGGCGATGACGGTCGCCATCGCCTGGCTGGCCGGCCATCTCACCCACCAAACCCACCAGCACGCTGAACGGCTGCGCGCCCAGGCCACGAACCAGGCGGTCACCGACGAACGCCTGCGGATCGCCCGGGAACTGCACGACATGGTCGCCCACAGCATCGGCATCATCGCCCTGCAGGCGGGCGCGGCCCGCCAGGTCATCGCCTCCCAGCCCGGACGGGCCGACGACGCGCTGGCCAAGATCGAGATCGCCGGTCGGGAGACCCTGTCGGGGCTGCGCCGTATGCTGGGCGCGCTCCGCCAGCCGGAACCCGGGCAGCCGGCGCCGGACCACATGCACGGGCTGGCCGACGTCGAAGGGCTCGTCGCGAGGACGGCGGAGGCGGGCATCCGCGTCGACCTGCGGTGGGTGGGCGAGCAGCGGCCCCTGCCGCCGGACCTCGACGTGTCGGCCTACCGCATCATCCAGGAGGCCCTGACCAACGTGGTGCGCCATGCGGGTGCCGCGGCCTGCCAGGTGTCCATCGAGTACCGGGACGAGGAGCTGTCCATCGAGATCCTCGACGGAGGGAAGGGCCGCTCCCACGCAGGGGAGGGCGGATACGGCCTGGTCGGGATGCGCGAGCGGGTCAGCCTGCTGCACGGCACCCTCTCCGCCCAGACGCGGCCCGAGGGCGGGTTCCGGGTCGCGGCGTGCCTGCCGGTACCGGCGGGAGTGCGATGACCATCCGGGTCGTGCTGGCCGACGACCAGCCCCTGGTGCGTGCCGCGCTGGAGATGGTGATCAGCAACGCCCCCGATCTGGAGGTCGTGGGGGAGGCGGGGACGGGTGCGGAAGCGGTCGCGCTGGCCGAGGAACTCGTCCCTGACGTGGTGGTGATGGACATCAGGATGCCCGTCATGTGCGGCATCACGGCCACGCGGCAGATCGCCGCTGGGCCGAGTGGGGCGCATGTCATCATCCTGACCACGTTCGACGATGACGACTCGGTCTATGGTGCGTTGCGTGCCGGGGCTTCCGGGTTCCTGGTCAAGGACATGGCGCTGGACGACATCCTGGCGGCCATCCGGGTCGTGGCCGCGGGTGACGGGCTGATCGCGCCGAGCGTCACGCGGCGGCTGATCGAGGAGTTCGCCGGACGTCCTGCGCCCGATCCGCGGCCGCGTTCGGTCGAGGGGATCACCGAGCGGGAACACACGGTGCTGACCCTGGTGGGGCGCGGGCTGTCCAACACCGAGATCGCCACTGACCTGGTCATCAGCGTCGCCACGGTCAAGACGTATGTGACGCGGCTGCTGGCCAAGCTGAACGCCCGCGACCGGGTCCACCTCGTCATCCTGGCCTACGAGGCGGGCCTGGTGTCAGCATCCCCATGACCGCTGCCGGTCACGCCAAGATCCGCTATCGTCAGGCCGACGACATTCAGGTGACCACGTCCAGGACGAGCGATGAGATCAGGAACCTGTCCGAAATGTCGGACTAACCACGTGCATGCCGCACGAAACGGCCTGGGGCTCGGCAATGGGTCCCGTGTCCCCCTCCGCCCGCACCTCGACCCGGGGTTCCGGGGGATCGCCTCAACCCACAACACCGAGGACGTCTGGACCTTCGCCTGCACGTTCTGCGGCTACACCGAGACCTACATACTCGGCCCAGAACCCCTCGAATTCATCCGCAGAAACTGGCCACCCGTGCCGCCCACCCAGAACCCCTAACCGCCCTCCTGGTATCGGCTCCAGAACGCGAACGGCTATCCCGTTGCGTCTCCCAGTCGTAGACGTCTTGAGCGGTCGGCCCGCCACCGCTCTGCCGTACAGGCAATCGAGCCCCTTCTCATGCCAGGACACCTGCAGGACAATCCTGAAGCGGGCGACGTCACTAGCCGGGGGACGGACCTTGATTCGACACGCGACATCCGTAGCCGCCACCTGTGCCGTGATCGTCGGACTGGTCTCGGGCTGTGGCGAGACCAGCTGCACCCCGAATCCGATCGCCAGCGCCTACGAGGCCTATTCGCCGATCGTCCTGGCCATCCTGCCCGAGGTGGCACCGAAGACGATCCCGGGCATTGCGGTGAGTCTCGGCCTGTTCGCGGCGGACGCCCTGGCGAAATACCTCATCGATCACACGGTGCCGGAGGACAAGACATGGCTCCTGATCGAGCAGACGCTCCAGGGGCGGCGGCAGACGACCGTGTTCGAGCTCAACACCGATCACGAGCTCAAGGTCAGTGTGAACGGAGCACAGCTCAAGCAGGTGGACCTCTACGTCACGGTACGGCAGATCAAGGTGGTCATCCCGCCCGGTACCACGGCGACGGTGGCCGTCACCGACGCCAAGGGCGGTGACGGCGTCGCGGTGCGCGGCACCGTCACCGGCGAGCTGGACCTGGATACGGGGAAGACCCTCCAGCCCGACTCGCCCGAGGCCAGCAAGACGGACATCCGGATCAAACAATTCGGCATCAACATAGGCCCGGAGCTGGTCAACGGTGCGACGGCCGCGAAGTTCACCGGAACAGCCGAGCCGACGCTCAGCGCATGCATGTCCCTTCCCTCCACGGCGTGGAAGAGCGAGTTCCAGGACTGGCAGTGGCCGGGAAGGGACGGGGACCACGGCTGGTGCATCAAGACAAATGCGGGGCATTACGGCCTGGCCGTCCCCAAAGCGACGGGCGCCTTCTGGGCCGGCCCCACCGAGGAATTCGGCGCCATCTCCTACGTCCTCTGGGCCCAGCCCGGCCTCGCCGCAGCCGCCGCCACCCCCGTCCCCGAAGCGGACAACACCATGTGTTGACGTGGACATCATCGGTTGCTGGCGAGGCTGACGCCTTCAATGGTCTGCCCGCGCGGTGTGTGGAAGGGCAGGGACGGCGCGACGGTCAGGTCGGGTTCTTCTGCGGGGAGCCGGGCGATCAGGACGTCCATATGCCTGTCGCGGAGCCTGGCGTACGGGTCGGTGAAAGGGGCGCGGCGCAGATGAAGCTCCCATTGCGGGTGCCGCTGGCGGAATGTCTGCCAGAACGGGTGGAAGTGCTGGAGGACGTTGAACGGCAACATCCCCAACGCGCAGCCCCGCGGTGATGCCGCCCGAAGGCCGCAGGTCAGGGCTCTGCCCGCCGAACAGGGGTGGTCGAGGACGCCGGCGCGCCGACCGACTTGGTCGTCGGGTGAGCCGCCGAACGCAGCCCGAGCAGGATGCGGTGCCATGACCTGCAAGCCCCGGCACCGCATCGTGAGCACAGGGCGACATCACTGCCAGCGCGCCCGTTCATATACGGTCCGGCCCGGCTTCGGGCCGTTAGTCGATGCGCTGGCAGATCGTCACCGGCAGGCGCGGCGACCAGGTGCGGGTGGCCTCGTCGTAGGCCTGGGCATAGCCGTTGCTGCCGCCGTAGCAAGGAGCGGCGACGGTCGTCTCGACGTAGATGGCTCCGCCGGGGGTGACGGGGTGCGTGCGAGCAACCACCCACCTGGAGAACTTCGTGACGCCGTTGTTGAACTTGACGGTCACGAAGACGCGGCGATCGACGGTGAAATTGCCACCGGCGACCTTGAGGTGGTCGTTGAAGGTGTAGGTGAACAGGAAGGATCGCGCTTGCGTGACATCGTGGGCGTGGCTGGTGTCGTAGATGTCGGACGGCGAGCTCGGTGAGGCGTTTGCGGCGCTGCTCATGGCCGGGACGGTCAGAGCGATGGCCGCGGCGGCGGCAGTGAGGCCGAACAGGGTGCGCATGCTGCGGTTCATCGGGATCTCCTCTGCATAGGGGCTTGAGATCCATTGACGACGGGCCTCCTGCAGCGTGCTTTCAGTCTCCCGACCGTCGCATGCAGACCGCTGGCAAACCGGCGGCCACGTGCTGCGAGCTATGGACCACCTTGCAAGATGGTAACGAGCAGTCTCTGTCCGGTCGGGTGCTGCTGAACCAACGTTCGACGGCAGATCACCACGCCAGGCGCGGGCGACGGATCGTCAACCTCGGTCCATCGCCGGACCGCCGGGCCTGCACGGTGCTCCGTGATGAGACGGGGTGTCAGGTCGGCCGGCAGCCGGTTGGCGAGCTGCCTGGACGAGGCGGGGTTCTGGCCGATGTAGAGGTTGATGTGCGGCAGCAGCGGGATCATGCCCTTGGCGTAGTCCGCACCGCTCTCGCGCAGCCGATCCTCCAGGAACCAGGGGGCCTTGCGGCCGAAGCTGTTGAGCTTTTCTTCGGCGTTCGACAGCGCGGTGATTCGATACCCGGCAAACGGCCAGGTGCCGTCGATATTTTTGGCCGCCAGCATCGCGGCGGGCCCGTGGCACAGCAGGGCCAACGGCCTGCCCGAAGCCAGCCTGTTGGTCAACAGCGCGCCCGAGACCGCGTCCCTGGACAGATCCTCCATGGGACCGTGGCCGCCCGGATAGAAGACCAGGTCGAAGTCGCCGGGATCGACCTCGTCCATCGGGGTCGGAGCGTCCAGCCGATCCTGGATCGAGGCGAGATAGTGGGCCAGCTCGCGGATGGTTCCCGGCAGGCCCGCGGCGCGTCCCATGCTGATCTTGTCGAGCGTCGGACGCTTCCCGCCCGGCGCCGTTGTCGGTTTGGATCACCTCGACCTTGCGCCCGCTGCGGTGGCGGGGCAGCTGCTTCTCATAGCGCTTGTAGGGGTTGGGGAACATCGGTACAGCCGTTGACAGCGTACGTTTCCGGTCGATCACATCCCATGGCCAGACGCCCACCCCAAGCCCATGCCAAGAGCGTTCCAAGACCTGCTCCCTAACGTCGTCAGCGCAAGGACAAGCCTGACAACTATGGAGAGAAAGCATGCGCAAGCTCATGAAGACGGGCGCGATCGCGGCTGTGGCCGCCGCTTCGCTGGTGGGTTCCGTCGCCCCCGCGATGGCCACTAGCACGGTGGTCGAGAACACGGTGCTCGTGTGGAACTCGACCTCGATCGGCCCGGAGAACACGACCACCCTGACGGCGAAGTGCCCCTCGACCAGCCCGTACCCGGTGAAGATCGCGGTCTCGTCCAGCACCAAGGACTCCTACAACTCCCAGTATCTGGGCTACAAGAACCTGACGGTCGACGGGCGCGCGGTGAAGGTGACGTACACCAACTCCCAGTCGAAGCTGGACCGGTACGCGACCTCCCAGTCCGTGAAGGTGGAGGTCCTCTGCTCGAACATCCCGCAGGAGCCCCCGACGAGCGTCGAGTTGAAGGAGAGCACCTCGATGGCGCCGGGCGGCGAGGCGCTCGTCATCGTCACGTGCCCGCCCAGCCAACCGCGCGTCACCGGCCACGAGGAGCGGCACCCCGCCGGCGTCAGCATCGTCGACTCCGGCCAGGAGGGGTCCTCGTACTGGGTCCGCTACCAGAACGACGACTTCCTGCACGCGGCCTGGAGCGACCTCTATCTCACCTGTTCCGCGTAGGCCCGTCGCGGGGCAGGGTACGGCTGGACCCGTTCGGCGCATCTCCCTACGATTGGCCCCGTGCGGCTGAACCTCCTCGGGCCCATGCAACTCCTCGTGGCCGGGCAGGCGGTGCCGCTTGGGCCGCCCAAGGAGCGGGCGCTGCTGGCCATCCTCGCGATGAATGCCGATCGCGTGCTGCCTGCGGACGTCTTGGCCGACCGGCTCTGGTCGGGCAACCCACCCGCCAGCGCCCAGGGCAGCCTCCAGGCGTACGTCTCCAACCTGCGCCGGCGGCTGGAGCCCGGCCGGGGCGCGGGGACACCTCCCACCGTCCTCGTCAGCGCGGTGGACGGGTACGGCCTGATGACCGATCTGCTCGCCCTCGACACGCGGGACTTCGACGCGCTGGTGGTGAACGGGTCGGGCCATCTGGCCGACGGGCGGTACGAGGAGGCGGCGGCCGCCCTGAGCGGTGCGCTCGACCTGTGGCGGGGGGATGCGTACGCCGACGTGAGGTCGGAGGAGTGGGCGCGGCCGGAGACCGCCCGGCACGAGCAGCTCCGGCTCGACGCGGTCGAAGGCCTGGCGGACGCCCAGCTGAGGCTGGGCCGCCGCACGGACGTGGTCGCCCGGTTGGAACCGTTCGTGCACGAGCACCCGCTGCGGGAGCGGGCGTGGGAGCTGCTGGTGCTGGCCCACTACCGGTCGGGCCGCCAGGCGGCGGCGCTGGAGTGCCTGCGCAGGGTGCGCGAGGTGCTCGCCGGCGAGCTGGGCATCGACCCAGGGCCGCGGCTACGTGAGCTGGAGACCGCGGTGCTGCGCCAGGACCCCGCGCTGATCCCCCCGGACCGGCAGGCCACGCCGGCGGCGAACCGGTCGACGCGCCACCCCTTGTCCGCCGAGCCCGCGACGGAGTTCTTCGTCGGTCGTGAGAGCGCGCTGGAGTTCCTGGCCCGCGCCGCCAAGGCGGGGCCCGCCACCGGGCAGGTGGTGCTGGTGGACGGCGAACCGGGGGTCGGCAAGACGAGCCTGCTCCGGAGGTTCCGGGCGACGGCCGGTGTGCCGGTGGGATGGGGCTCGAGCCCCGACCACGAGGCCGCACCCGCCCTGTGGCCGTGGGAGCAGGTGCTGCGCGAGCTCGCCGTCACGGCGCCCGGCACCGCCCTGCCCGAGGAGGTCCGTACGTTCCTGTCGGGCGGGGTGGAGGCGATCCCGGCGTACGACGTGCAGGGCGCGCGGCTGCGGTTCTTCGAGGCGGTCGGAACGTTCCTGGCCGATCTCGGTCCGGTGATCGTCGTGTTGGAGGACATCCACGCGGCCGACGACGCGACCCTGCGCCTGCTGGTGCACGTGGCGTCCACCGCTCGCCCCGGGCTGCTGCTCCTGGCGACCTTCCGTACGCACGAGGCGTCGGCGCTGACCGCCACGCTCTCGGCGCTGTCCCGGCTCGGCGCGCGCAGGCTGGGGCTGGACGGGCTGACGGCCGAGGAGGTCCGCACGCTCGTGCAAGAGCTGTCAGGCAGCGACCCTGGAAGCGGAAGGGCCGAGGAGCTGCGCAGCCGTACCGCAGGAAACCCGTTCTTCCTCGCGGAGCTGGCCCGGGCGGGCGAGGAACTGCCGCGGGGCGTGCTCGACGTCGTCCTGCACCGGGTGGCGCGGCTGGGGGAGGACACGGCCCGCCTGCTGGAGCTGGCCGCCGTGGCCGGGGACGAGTTCGAGGCGGGTGTCCTGGCCGAGGTGGCCGAGCGTACGGTCAGTGACCTGCTGCCGTCCCTTGACGCGGCACTCGAGGCCGGGATGATCCGGGAGTCGGGGGGCAGGCTGGGCGGGTACGCGTTCGCGCACGCCCTGGTCACCGACGCATTGCTGTCCCGCCGTTCCCGGCTGTGGCGGGCTCGGGCGCATGCGCGATTCGCCGCCGCTCTCACCCGCGCCTACGGCGACCGGGACGATCGGGCGTGGGCGGTCGCGCGGCACTGGCTGGCGGCCGCCGAACTGGGGCCCGAGCCGGCGCGCATGGCGATGGACCACGCCGCCCGAGCGGCGCGGGCGGCCCTGCGCCGGCACGCTCCGGACGACGCGGCCACGTCGTGGCAGGAGGCGTTGGCCGCCGCCGAACTCGCCGGGGCCACGACGACCGAGCGGTTCGAGCTCGCCGTCGGCCTGGCAGAGAGCCGCTACGACGCAGGCAGGTTCGACGAGGGCTACGAGGCGGTCGAGCGGGCGCTCGACCTGGTCGGCGGGGACCTGGAGAAGGCGGTCCGCGTTGGCGACATCGCGATGGCGCACGGCGTCTGGATGCCGTTCCAGCCCGGTCTTGACCCGGCCGCGCTGCGGGAGTCGATGGAGCGCGCCGTGCGCGAACTGCCCGCTGAGGCGCCGGCCTGGGCGTCGGCGCAGGCCGTACGGGCCGTCGTCATGGCCCAGACCGGGCGCGAGGACGCGGTCGACGCGGTCTCGGCGCAGGCCGTGGCGGCCGCAGAACGCCTCGGCGAACCCGGCCCGCTGCTACGCGCGCTCCACCTGCGGCTGATTGCCCTGCGCGGGCAGGACTTCATGGAGCAGCGGGCCGCGACCGCGCGACGGCTGCTGGAGCAGCCGCACCTGACGTCGCACCTGAGAGCCATCGCGCAGATCCATGTCGCCTGCCACCTGGTCGAGCACGGCCACGTGGCAGGCGCCCGCGCGAAGCTGGCCGAGACCGACGCGCTGCTGCGTGAGCTGCACAACCCCACGCTGGCGCTGCAGGTGGCCGGCGCGCACGTCGGGCTCGACCGCTTCCAGGACGTGCCGGACGCTCTCCGCCATTTCGAGCCGGTCAGGGCCACGCTGTCGTTCGCCGACCTCGCCTACTTCGAGCTGAGTATGGTCGCGCTGCGGGCCGAGATGCTCTGGCAGGACGACCTCGCCGATGAGATCGACGCATTCGAGGAGATCGCCCGCCGAATGGACATCCCGGGATTCGGCTATGTCCTGGCGTACGCCCTGAGCGGGCTGGGCGAGCACGAACGTGACCGCGCGCGGAGGCTGCTGTACGAGACCCCGATGCCACCGCGCGACTACACCTGGGTCCATCTGACGACCTACCGGCTGCACGCGGCGATCCGGCTGGGCGAGTTGGACGTGGTCCGGGAGATCTGCGACCTGTTCCGCCCCTTCTCCGGCCTGCTGCTCGTGGTCGGCACCTGCAGCACAGTCGCCGGGGCGTACGACGGGCATCTGGGCGAGGCGCTGCTGGCGCTCGGGGATCGTCCGGCGGCTCGGGCCCACCTGCGGGAGGCGGTGCGCATCCTGGAGGGCGCGGGCGCCGGCTACTGGCTCACAAGGGCACGCCAAGCGCTCGCCAAGAGTTCGTAAGGGCCGGTAGCGCACGATGTTCCCATGATCACGAAAACGCACCTGAGCGGCTTCCTGCTGGTGCACGCCGCATTCCGCGCCGAGTTCTGCCGGCTTGCCGAGGCGTGCAGCAGACCGCGCGATGGCGTGCACGAGGAACTTCTGGAGGAGCACCTCGCGCTCGTACTGGAGATGCTCCACTCCCACCACTCGCACGAGGACACCGACCTGTGGCCCAAGCTCGTCGGCAGGGACTCCGAGGCCGCGGCCGTGCTGGCCGGCCTGGAGTCCGAGCACGCCGAGCTCGACCCGCTCCTGGCGGCCGCCGCCGACCGGTCGATCCCCCTGCCCGACCGCTCGCCCACGTTGCTGCGCCTGCACGAACTCATCAACCGGCACCTCGACCACGAGGAGCGCGACGCCGTGCCGTACATGCTCGAACACCTCACCCCCGAGGACATCGAGGCCGACCGGCGCAAGGCGATGGGCGACTTCGGCCGACGCCGGATCCCGGTCATCTTCGGCTGGCTCGCCTCCGGCGCGGACCCGGGTCTGCTCACGGCGGCGTTGGCGGACACGCCTGCCGTGGTCCGGCTCACGTTCCGCCTGTTCTGGTGGCCCGCCTATCGGCGTCGCTTCGTCCGGCTGTACGGCAAAGCCGTTGCCCTGCCCACCGCGGTAGAGGCGTGATGACCACCTGGCCGCTCGAGGCCGCCGCCCTGTTCGAACGGGCCCTCGTGTGCGAGTACGCCTCGCTCACCCGTGACGGGCGGCCCGTCACCTGGCCGGTGACACCGTACGTCGGGGACGGTTCGCTCGACGTGAGCACCGGGGTCACCTACCCAGGCAAAGCCGAGCGGGCCCGCAGGAACCCGCATGTCGCGCTGCTCTTCTCCGACGCAAGCGACACCGGCCTCGATCGGGCGCCCGTCGTCCTCGTCCAGGGCCGGGCGACCGTCCGAGACGCGGACCTGCAGGCCAACACCGACCGGTACGTCTCCGCGTCGGTCGGCTCCGGCTTCGCCGGCATGCCATGGTTCGTGCTGAAGGGGCTGGGGTGGTACTTCGCCCGCATCTGGGTGGAGGTCACCCCGGAGCGGATGGTCTGGTGGCCTGAAGGGGACCTGTCCAGGCCGCCTGAGGTGTGGACCGCCCCCGGCGACCTCGTCGTCCCTGCCTCCGACCCCGCCCCGAAGGGCCCCCGGCTGCCGAGCCGATCGAGCCCGCCGGTCGACTGGAGGCCCTTCGCCGAGCGCGCGGTGCGGCTGGGCGAGCCGGTGGTCACCATGGTCGCCGACGGCATGCCGCTCGTGGTGCGGAGCCGTTCGGCCGAACGCACCGAGACGGGCTTCGACCTGCGGCTCCCCGCGGGGATCGAGGCGGTCGAGGGGCCGGTGTGCCTCACCTTCCACCGCTTCGGGCCGGCTTTCAGCTGGCAGGAGAACGTCGTGCTCGTCGGGACCGCGACGGGGCAGGGTTCGCGGCTCCGAGTCCGGGTCGAGCGGGCGCTGAGCGACTGGAGCCTCCCGGCGGACCGGCGGGTCCGGTCGTTCTTGGGGGAGGGCATGCAGCTCCGCAAGCGACTGCGCACCGAGGCCGAGCGCCGCGGCCAGCCCGTCCCCGTCGTCCGTCGCCCCCGCGCTTGACCACCCGATTTGTCCGGCTCATCGTGATCCGCAGTCGGCAACGCCATCGACGAACCCCTCATCCGCGCCTACGGGGTTGAGGAACAGCGGTACAGCCATTGGCGGTGAGAATGATCTTCATCGGCTTCGTCGTGTTCGCGGAGCATCCGCAGGACGGTCGCGGGTGAGGGATGTCGGCCCTTCTTCTTGCCCTTGGTGACGACGAGTTTGGCCGCGATCTCACGCAGGCTGAGGTTCTTCTCGCGCAGGTGGAGGGCCGGGGAGAGCATGGCGTCGTCGGTGATGGTGGCGCACAGGGCCAGGCCGCGTCCGAGGCGCTTGTGCTCGTGGACCACTAGCGTGACACCGAGGCTGGCGGCCCGCAGCTCCCGCGCGAACTCCACCGCACGGTCGAGCTCGGGACGACTGACGGCGCGGGTTGAGATCTTCTCGGAGAAGATCTTCGTCACGCCCGCGGCGGTGAGAGAGTCGAGCTGGGTGTCGAGCGACTGCCGGGCTGTGGACGCGCGAGCGTACCCGATCCGGACGTGCCCGCTCAGCTCGGCCCCGGAGCTTGCGGGGCGGGGCAGTTCGATCCACGGAGTGCCCGGCTTGCGGATCGGCGGGGTGACAACCGTCAGGGCCTTGGCGAGCGAGCGGACGAGGCGGAACCGGGCGGTGTGGTAGTTGATCGCCACCCTGCCCTTGCTGGTCCGGCAAGGTGACCCGGCGGCGCGGCACAGCTGGACATGGGGCAGCCGTGGGTTTCCACGCTGAGGTACCCGTCATTCACCCGGCGAGTGTTTCATGTGGCTACAGTTTTGAAACGACCCCGGTGAGAACTGTTTCATGTGTGCTCGTCTATGAAACGCCCGCCGGGATCGACCGGAAGTGATCTCGCGGGTCCAGCCTTCAGCCGACCGGTTCTGTGGGACGAGATCTTCCGGGGCCTGCGATCCAGTTTTGGTAGTACTGATGCATCAGGTTGGTTGCCCAGGGGGCTTGCCGTACCTCGTCCTGCGGCGCGACCTCGCGGAGGTACGGTTTGACGTCCAGCACCGGCGTGCCATCCAGGGCGTCAAGATCGGCCACGTGAAGCGCGCGTTCAGGGCCCGATAGTCCTATGACGTCGGCGCGGCCCCGCCAACCCCGGAGACTCTGATGTGCTGATGTCCTACCCGACGGGCAGGATGGGCACGGGAGGTACAGATGAGTGACATCGCGGACGTTCCACCCGCCGTTGTGGGCCGGTTTCGGGTGATCTGCGGGGAGCTGCCCGAGGCGTACGAGGAGCCGGCGTGGATCGGCGTGCGGTGGCGGATTCGCCGGCGGACGTTCCTGCACGTCTACACCACCGACGAGAGGGGGTCGGCGTACATCGATACGGACGATCCGGCCATCCTGATGACCTTCCGGGCGCCGCCCGGGGAGTTGGCCGCGCTGGCGCAGGCCGGCCCGCCGTTCTTTCGGGCCGACTGGGCTGTGAATGTCGTGGGAATGGTGCTGGACGACGAGACGGACTGGGGCGAGGTTGCCGAGCTGGTGACGGACAGCTATCGCGTGCAGGCGCCCCGCCGCCTCGCGTTCCGGCTGAAGGCAGGTGGATGAACCGCCGGCTACCTCCCCACGTTGCCGTTCCTATTCACGGTGGGATAGGTCGGGTTGCCGCACTGGCCAGAGATATTTCAGGAGACGATTCCGATGACGACATCACCCAGTGCCGCATGCTCCGGCCGTCTGGCCGGATTTGCGGGTGCAGTTCATTCCGGGCGTGATCGGCTTCACGAACTGGTAGATGCCTTCGCAGGTCCACCGCGGCGTGACATCGAGGAAGACCTCGCGTCGTTCGTTGGGAAAGCCCGCATTGCTGGTCGCCGGTCGGCACCGCGCCCTGGCTGGGCAGTGCGGGTGCGATGAAGGGCTCCGGCAGCAAGATGGGCTGGTCAAGCGCAGGATCGCGAGATCGCCGTCCATGGCCGGGACGCGCCTTCACTCGGTTCGGGCACCGGCCTCGAGCGCGGTGAGGTCGCGGACCGCATACCGGTGGTGCTCGGCCTCTTCCTTGCACACCACCGTGAGGCAGCGGCGCACGACGTACTCCCGGTCCGGGTAGGGGTCGGCCGGCTTGCGGCCACACACCCGGTCGAGCTCGGCCTCGGTGAGCTCGTCGACGACCCGGCGCACCGTGGCCATGCGGGCCAGCCGCGGCGCGAGTACCTCGTCGAGCGTCGGGGTGGCATCGAGGGTGAGCCCGATCTTCGCCGATACTTCGGCCGGCATCCACCCGCCAGGAAGGCCCAACGGGTGGTACGGCGCGTCCTCCTCGAGCACGGCGTTGCCGATCCAGGCATCGCTGGCCATCAGCAGATGCCGCTGCGTCTCGATGAACGACCACTCGCCGTCGACCTGCTCGTGCAGCTTCGCCTCGGGTAGGCGCCTGGCGCGGTCGAGCGTCTCCTCCCATTGCTTCTCGATGGCATCCCAAGCGGCCCGGTATTCGGCGGCGGACGTGGCCTCACGGGCCAGCACCCGGTTGGGATGGAGCCGGTCGAGCTCGGCCTCGACGTAGGCGGTCACGTCGACGTCGTTGACCACGACACGCTCGAAGCCGCCACCGAGGGAGACATTGCCCCCATAGCAGTCCACGATCTTCAGGCCGGTGACGTCGCAATCGCGAATCTCGAGGCCGGAGAGGTCGCTCAGATGGATGCGGGCACCACGTAACTGGTCACTTTGGGTGTACTCAGCAGGCATTGCGACAGTTTCCCGTATCCGTCCCGCCCGCGCCAGTGAATGGCACAACGTGAGGGTTGCGTGTTGCCTCCGGGAGGGTGAGTGCGGGATCGAGCATCTTGGCGAGCGCTCGACGATCGATCTTGCCCGCACGGTTGAGGGGGTCGGAGTGATCCCGATCCTGGACAAGGTCAGACGGGGTCGCCATGATCACGAATTTGGCGGCTGGGCGCATGCCTCTTACTGACGACCCTCATGGGCGGGTTAAGGCCTGCAGTCAGCCCACGTCTTCTTCGTGCTGGGAGGGGTCTCGTAGCGGGCGAAGGCCTTCGCCGGGCCGGGAGGCGATGAAGTCGTAGCGGATGGCACGCAGCTGTTCCACGGCGGCATCCAGGTAGCGGCTGTTCCACAGGACAGTCGCACCGTAGCTGCCACGGGCTTGGTCGACCAGGTCGGCGAAGCGAGGTGAGAAGCGGTAGCCGAGGATGTCGAACAGGCCGAAGACCATGTCGGAATAGGAGGCGTTGTCAGTGGTGACCATCTCCGGCTTGATGCCGCCGTCCAGGTTCAGCAGGGTGTCGAGAATGTACAGGCTGTCGCGCGGGGTGCCGGGTACCATCGTCGGCCCAATCCCGGACACCTGGTAGTTGATCGCGTTGAGCCAGGTTAGTCCGCGCTTGAAGTGGAAGTACTTCGGCGACGGCCCGGTGTTGATGCTGCGTTTGGGCACGACGAAGCGCAGCCCGTCGACCGAGGCGAGCAGCCCGCCGCCCCAGCCGTTCACCATGGGCACCTCGCTCTGGGCCCGGATGAGCAGCGCGTTGGCCGCCGCCGGAGTCTCGCCGCGCAGGTAGTACTGGTCCGCATGCGCCAGCCGGTCCCGCGTCAGTGCCCGCCTACGGCCGTCCCGGGGGCGCGTTCGTGCTCCGCTCAGGCATCGTCGGCGCGCTTCGCCTGGGCGCGGCGCTCGGCCAGTCGGTGAGCGTCTCGGCCTCCGCCCTTCTCGCGCCGGGCTTGGGCGACCTCGGCCCGCGGGGCACGGACCTCGGCCAGCGCCGCCGACACGGTGTCGGCCAGGTCATCGAGTGTCAGTAGCGTGGCGCTCTCTGTCTCATCGCCGCACGCTTCCGTCCGCGCTGCTGAGTAGCGATAGGCGCCACCTTTCGTGCGGCAGGACAGCCTCTGCGCTGTGACACCTCGTGCAGATGCTCCTGCCAACTGCTTCGGTCGGTTACTTGCGGGAATTCTTACTTCTCGCAAGTAACCTGAAGCGCTCTCGACGCAACGGATCGTTTTTATTGGAATCTAATTTCTAGAAAACAATAAATGCTAGGCTGCTGTCGTGGCGATGGAGAGTGGTGTGGTGACGCCTTGTGCGCACTGTGGGGCGGCTATTGAGCAGCGGGCTGGGCGGGGGAGGCCGCGGGCGTACTGTCCGGATCGTGACTGCCAGGCAGCCGCCAAGCGTGAGCGGGAGCTGAGGCGGGCTACGCCGGGGCTTGAGGGGGCGCTGGCTCGGGCTGAGCAGCTCTATGACCGGATGGAAAGCGGGCTCGCTGCGGCCATCGAGCCGCTGGCCAGGGCGTTGGCTGATGAGCTCAGCCCCGCGGGGGTTGAGGCGAAGATCAGTGCGGTGCAGGCTGAGGCGCACACCAGGGTCGCCATCGCGCGTACTGAGCGGGAGCAGGCCTTCGAGCAGGTACGGCTGGCGCGGGAGGCGGCCGAGTACGCGCGTCGGGAGGCTACCGCGATGCGTGCGCTGGTGGAGGAAGCTCAGGTGGAGCGGGATACGGCCATGGCCGATGCTGAGCTCGCTCGGGAGCAGGCGCTGGCTGCTCTTCGGGAGGCGTCGGTTACCGAGCGGCGGGCCAATGAGGCCACTCGCCGGGCTGAGCAGCAGGTGGAAGAGGCGCAGCGGGGGGCTGAGGAGCAGGTCGAGCTTGCTCGGCGGTCGGCGGACGAGCAGGTCGCGGAGATCCGGCGGGCTGCGGATGCGCAGGTCGAGGAGGCTCGGGGGGCGATGGAGCGGCGGATCGCGGAGGTGGAACTTTCTGCGGATCAGCGGACTGAAGACGCTGAGCGGGTGGCGGATCAGCGGGCCGAGAATGCGGAGCGGGTGGCGGAGGAGCGGGTCCTGGAGGCTCGTCGGGTGGCGGGGGAGCGGGTCGAAGAGGCTGTTCGTACGGCGGACCAGCGGGTTGAGGAGGCGGATCAGCGGGCTGCCGCGGCGGAGTCCGCGGCTGAAGAGGCGTTGCGTCAGGTCGCTGCGGTGGGTGAGGCGCGGGATCAGGCTGTTCGGGAGTTGAGCGAGCGCGTCGAGCGGGCGGAGGCTCGGGCGGTCGAGGCGCTGGCGCAGGGCGAGGCGCAGTCGGCTGAGGCCAACGCGCGGGCGGCGGAGATGGTTGCCCAGGCTGAGGTGCGGGTTCGGCGGGCGGAAGGGGCGGCGGCTGAGGCGGTCGCGCGAGCCGTACAGCAGGAAGAGGAGGCTCGGCGGGCCGTCCAGGAGCGGGACGGGGAGCGGGAGCGGGCGGCTCGGGCCGCTGAGGGCAAGGAGCGGGCCGAGCGGGAGGCGGCTGCGGCGCTGGCTCGGGCCGAGGCTGCGGCTGAGGAGCGGGATCGGGCGATGAGCAGGGCCGATACGGCGGAGCGTGGGCGGGCGGACGCTGAGCGGGACCGGGCGGTGGCTGAGCGGGAGGTCGCTGAGGTGACCTCTCGGGCGGCGCGGGCGGAGGAGTCGGTGGCCGGGCGGCTGGCGGCTTTGGAGGAGGAGGCCGCGCGGCAGGCCCAGGAGGTTGCGCGGGAGGAGCGGGAGCTGGCTCGGGTGGAGGATCTGCGGGCGCAACTCCAGGCGGTCAGGGCGGAGGCCGATCAACTGCGCGAACGGGCTATTACGGCGGAGCTTCTCGCCAAGGGGTAGGGCGGGTGGTGCCGTGATGGCGGGCGTTTCCGGTGGTTAATCGTGCTTGTTCGGTTCGGTGTCGGCGAAGGCAGAGATCTCGGGTCGGCCGGTGGAGCCCTCGTCGGATGCTGATCCGTCGGCATAGCGGCGGGGGCGAGGAAGGGTGCGAGGTCTTCGGCTTCTTGTCTGTCAGTTCGGTAGCCAGTGCAGTTCGTGCGCGAGGTTTTTGGCGACGGCGCGGAGGTGGTGGTGTAGTGGCGACTGCTCGCGTGGGAGGACCAGGTGGAACGTCAAGCTGGGCGCGCCCCGTAGCGGTCGCCACGTGAGACCGGCCGGTTGTGTCGTGATCGCGGCTTCTCCGGCCGGGGCGAGGGTGACCCCGTCGTACAGGTCGCGCTGGGACATGTCGAAAGAGACCGCGGGCGTGTGGAATCGGGCATGTGGCCGGGTGTCCTGGAACAGGGCGGTCAGCTGATCGTGGATCACGGGGTTGGCGGCGCGGTCGGGGAGGCGCAGGGGATACGCGGCCGCGTCGGCGATCTCGATCTCCTGGTGTTCGGCCAGCGGGTGGTGCTGCGCCAGTTGGACTCCGACGCGTGCGCGCCGCAGCAGGTACCGGCGCACGCCACGGCCGGGCTGTTCACCGCGGGTGATCCCGGCGTCGATGCGGCCGTCGGCGACGGCGGGGGAGATCTCCGGTGTCGCCATCGGGACCGCGTTGACCTCGAGTCCGCTGCTGTCGCGCATGAGCCTGTCGACCAGGGCCGGTGCCGTTCCGGCTCCGGCGCTGAGGCTGTATCCGACGCGCAGCGTGCCCAGTTCGCCGGCCGCCGCGCTCCGGGCGGTGTCCCATGCCCGGTCCAGCGCCGCCAGTGCGGGCGGCGCGGACTCCGCCAAAGCCGCACCGGCCGCGGTCAAGACGACGCTACGGGTGTTGCGGACCAGCAGGGCCGTACCGAGCTCGGCCTCCAGGCGGCGCATCCGGGCGCTGAGTGCGGGCTGTGCGATGCCGATCCGGGCGGCTGCGCGAGTGAAGTTCAGCTCCTGGGCCAGCACCAGGAAGTAGCGCAGGCTCACCGTGTCCGGCGCCATGCGCCCTCCCTGCCGATTGATAACGATCCGTTCTGAGTCTAGCTCGAACCGGTCTTTCCCTCGGCCGTATATCAAGCCCTAACCTGCGCATATGACGATCAATCGAGGTTCTCATGGCTAAGGGCTATTGGGTCAGTGTCTACCCCGCTATTTCCGATCTTGAGGGGCTGGCTGCCTATGACAGGCTGGCGGGTCCGGCTGTCCAGGCTGGGGGCGGGCGCGTGCTGTCCCGGATCCCGTCCCGTGGTGGTCGAGTTGTCGCCCGCGAGGCCGGAATCGCGGAACGCGTTGTTCTGATCGAGTTCGACAGCTTTGAACAGGCCGTCGCGGCCTACGAGAGCGAGGCATACCAGAAGGCGCTGGCCGCCTACCCCGACGGCGCCGAGCGCGACTTCCGCATCATCGAAGGCATCGACTGACCGGCGGCCCCAGCCGTGTGTCCCGCCGGTTCTTCTGTTGCCCGAGGCGAACTAGCAGCGCTAGACAAAATGTCGTCGATAGGTCTATCGTCGCTACTGCATCTAGCGCTGCTAGAAGCCATGCTCCCGGTAGGGCAGCATGGTTTTGCCTTAAGAACTCGGGAAGGGGACGACGATGACGATCAACGATCTGCGCAATGTGCTCAAGGGGCGCGTGATCCTGCCTGAAGACGACGGCTTCGAACAGGCGACCACCGCCTGGAATCTGACCGTCAGGCAGCCCGTGGCAGCCGTGGTGGAGGCCGCCGACGCCGACGACGTGGCAGCTCTCGTGCGTCACGCCCGGCGGGCGGGTCTCACCGTGACCACCCAGCCGAGCGGCCACGGCGCCTCAGGCGATGTCGAAGGCCTGATCCTGCTGCGTACCGGCCTGTTGAACGAGGTGGAAGTACGCGCGGAAGAGCGCCTGGTCCGGGTGGGTGCGGGCGCGAAGTGGGGGCAGCTCCTGGCGGCGGCCGGCCCGCTGGGGCTCACCGGACTGTCCGGCAGCGCGCCCGGCGTCAGCGTGACCGGCTACACCCTGGGCGGCGGGGTCGGGTGGTTCAGCCGCAAGTACGGCTTCGCCTCCGACAGCGTGCGGGCTTTCGACATCGTGGACGCCGAGGGCGAGCCGGGCCGGGTGACCGCCGAGTCCGACCCCGAGCTGTTCTGGGCGCTGCGCGGCGGTGGCGGGGACTTCGCCGTGGTGACCGCCCTCGAACTCGAGCTGTATCCCGCACCTGACCTGTACGGCGGGCGCGTGATCTGGCCGGAACACCGCACCAGGGAGGTGTACGACGCGTTCCTGGAGATCACCGCAGAGGCGCCGCGTGAGCTCAGCGTCTGGATCAACCGGCTCCAGCCGCCCGGCGCGCCGCCGATGGTGACGCTGGATCTGGCCTACCTGGGCGGGGCGGCTGAGGGGGCGGACCTGCTGGCGCGCATCGACAAGATCGGGGACGCGATCTCCGACAACCGCGGCGTCGTCCCGGTCGCCGACCTGGGAAGCATCGCCGCCGAGCCCACCGATCCCGCCCCGTCCATCGCGCGTGCGGAGCTGCTCACCGGCTTTGATGCGGACGCGGTGGAGATCCTGCTGGCCAAGCCGGTCGAACCGCTCATCAACCTGCAGATCAGGCACCTGGGTGGGGCGCTCACCGAGCCGGGCGCCGGGGCGGGCGCGAGTGGTGCGCTGGCTGAGCCGTACCTGCTCGGCCTGGTCGGTCTGGGCCTGCCGCACGTGGCCGACGCGACGCGGGCCAAGCAGGCCGAGGTCGTGGCTGACCTGGGGGCCTACGTCAGCGGGCGCAAGCCGTACACCGTGCTGTCCCCCGGTGAGACGGCGGCGATGTCCTTCTCCGACAGCACGCTCGCGCGGCTGCGGGAGATCAAGCGAGCGCGTGACCCGCACAACGTGTTCCGCGCGAATTATCCGGTGCTCGGCAAATAGATGTCGAGAACGTGGTGGTGGCTCCGTCCCAGGCATACCAAGGCCAGTGACGGAGAAGGAGCACCACCATGACGCTCAAGCGGATGGACAACATCGGCATCACCGTCGACGACCTCGACACGGTCGTCGCGTTCTTCACCGAGCTCGGCATGGAGCTGGAAGGCAGGATGCCGATCGAGGGTGAGTGGGCGGCGCGGGTCGTCGGGCTCGACTACCAGCGGGTCGAGGTCGCCATGATGCGCACCCCCGACGGCCACGGCCGGATCGAGCTGGCCAAGTACCACGAGCCGGAGGCGATCACCGGCGTCCCGAAGGACGCGCCGTCCAACACGTTGGGCATCCGCCGCATCATGTTCGCGGTCGACGACATCGACGACGTCGTCGACCGCCTGCTCACCCACGGCGCCGAGCTCGTCGGCGAGCTGGCGCGGTACGAGGACAGCTACCGCCTCTGCTACGTCCGCGGTCCGGAGGGGATCGTCATCGCGCTGGCCGAGCAGCTCAACTGAGGAAGGGGAGAAACGACCGTGGAACCGTACGAGATCCTGAACCACCCCCTCAGCCGGGAGCTGCTGGCCCGCGACATCACCCGCCTGGCCTACGTCGCCAAGGACGGCACCCCGCGCAACGTGCCGATCGCGTTCACCTGGAACGGCACGCAGATCGTCATGTGCACGACGAAGAACGCGCCGAAGATCCCCGCCCTGCGGGAGAATCCGATGGTCGCCCTGACGATCGACACCGAGGTGCACCCGCCCAGGATCCTGCTCCTCCGCGGCCGGGCGGAGCTGGACGTGGTCGACGGCATCCCGGAGGAGTACCTGCAGATGAACGGCACCTACGAGATGACGGCCGAGCAGCGGGTCGCGTGGGAGGCGGAGGTGCGTTCCCTGTACGACGGCATGGTCAGGATCGTCGTGACCCCGACCTGGGCGAAGCTGATCGACTTCGAGACGACCCTGCCGAGCGCGGTCGAGGAACTGGTCCGGCAGCGGGCAGAACGTCAGAGCTGAGGAGAACACGATGGCCAAGTACCTGTTGCTCAAGCACTACCGGGGCGCCCCCGCCTCCGTCAACGACGCGCCGATGGACCAGTGGACGCCGGAGGAGGTCACCGCCCACATCCAGTACATGCGCGACTTCGCCACCCGGCTGGAGAGCACCGGCGAGTTCGTCAGCGAGCAGGCGCTCTCACCCGAGGGCATGTTCGTCCGCTACGACGGCGAGGGCCGGCCGCCGGTCACCGACGGCCCGTTCGCCGAGACCAAGGACCTGATCGCCGGCTGGATGCTGATCGACGTGGAGTCCCACGAGCGGGCGGTCGAGCTGGCCGGCGAGCTGTCAGCCGCCCCGGGTGCCGGCGGCGAGCCGATCCACGAATGGCTGGAACTGCGCCCTTGCTACGGCGAGGCGCCCACGGTGACCGAGTGAACGAGTCGCTGCTGCGGGAGCTGGTGCCCGCGGTGATCGGTGTCCTCGTCCGCCGCGGAGCTGACTTCGCCGCGGCCGAGGACGCCGTGCAGGACGCCCTGGTCGAGGCGGTGCGGGTGTGGCAGGACGACCCGCCGCGCGACCCCAAGGGCTGGCTGGTCACCGTGGCCTGGCGCAAGTTCCTCGACGCCGCCCGCGCCGACACCTCCAGGCGCAGCCGCGAGGAACGCGTCGAGACCGAGCCCGTGCCCGACCCGGGCGAGGCGGTGGACGACACGCTGCGGCTGTATTTCCTGTGCGCGCACCCGTCCCTGACCCCGTCCTCGGCCGTCGCGCTCACGCTGCGCGCGGTCGGCGGCCTGACGACCCGCCAGATCGCGCAGGCCTACCTCGTGCCCGAGGCGACCATGGCGCAGCGGATCAGCAGGGCCAAGCGGACCGTCGCCGACGTGCGGTTCAACCAGCCCGGTGACGTCGCCACCGTGCTGCGTGTGCTCTACCTGGTCTTCAACGAGGGCTACTCCGGCGACGTCGACCTCGCAGCCGAGGCGATCCGGCTCACCCGGCAGCTCGCGGCCATGACCCACCACGAGGAGGCGGCCGGCCTGCTCGCGCTCATGCTGCTGCACCACGCGCGGCGCCCGGCGCGCACGCGTCCGGACGGCAGGCTCGTCCCCCTCGCCGAGCAGGACCGCGGCCTGTGGAACACCCGCCTGATCGCCGAGGGCGTCGACGTGCTCCAGACCGCGCTCGCCCGCGACCGCCTGGGCGAGTACCAGGCCCAGGCCGCCATCGCCGCGCTCCACGCCGACGCCCAGAAGGCCGAGGAGACCGACTGGGTGCAGATCGTGGAGTGGTACGACGAACTGGTGCGCCTCACCGGCAACCCGGTGGCGCGGCTCAACCGGGCCGTCGCGGTCGGCGAGGCCGACGGTCCGCGGGCCGGGCTGGCCGCCCTGGCCGAGCTCGACCCCGCCCTCCCGCGCTACACGGCCGCCTCGGCGTACCTGCACGAGCGCGCCGGTGACCTGGTGAGCGCGGCCCGCCTGTACGGCGAAGCAGCCCGCTCGGCGCTGAGCCTCCCGGAGCGCGACCACCTCACCCGCCAGGCCGCACGGTTGAACGCGCGACTGCGCTGAGCTGATTCGCCTCTTGACCCTGACGCGGCGTCAACCCTCCACGCTGTTCCCATGAGAACCAGTCATGCGATCCAGGTGCAGGGCCTGACGAAGTCGTACAAGGACCTCCACGTGCTGCGCGGCGTGGACTTCGAGGTGGCGCCCGGCGGCATCTTCGCGCTGCTCGGCTCCAACGGCGCGGGCAAGACGACCGTGGTGAAGATCCTCGCCACGCTACTCAAAGCCGACGCGGGTACGGCGGGCGTCAACGGATTCGACCTCGCCACCCAACCCGCTGACGTGCGCAAGTCCATCAGCCTCACCGGCCAGTTCGCCGCCGTCGACGGCATACTCACCGGACGGGAGAACCTCCTCCTCGCGGCCAGGCTGTGGCACCTGAAGGACCCGGGCGCGATCGCGGACGACCTGCTGCGCAGGTTCTCCCTGACCGAGGCGGGCGGGCGCAAGGTCTCGACTTACTCCGGTGGCATGCGCCGCCGCCTCGGAGCGGCTGGTGGAGGGCGAGCGGGACGGGTGGATCCTGGTCGCGGCGCGCTGGCCCGACCGCATCCCCGAGATCATGCTCTCGAAGCTGGCGCAACTCGACGACCCGCGCCTGGAGGAGATCGCCGACATGATGGCCGCCAGCCTGGCCGAATACGCCCTGACCGCCGGTATTTCGACCGATGCGGGTACTTACAGGCCCGGTCATAGCGTCGGAGCATGACGGAGATGAGAGAGCTGGAACGGCTGGTCGGCACGTGGAAGGTCACCGGCGGAGCCGAGGGCACGGTGACCTACCGCTGGATGGAGGGAGGCGCGTTCCTGATCCAGGACGTCGACCTCGAGCAGTACGGCGAGCAGATCAGGGGCATGGAGATCATCGGCCACGAGCGCCCGTACGGCGCCGAGCCCAGCGCGGACGTCAAGAGCCGCTTCTACGGCCATAGGGGCGACACCCTGGACTACGTCTACGAGCTGGAAGGCGACGTCCTGACCATCTGGGCCGGCGAGAAGGGCTCGCCGGCCTACTTCCGCGGCACGTTCGCCCCGGACGGCGACGAGCTGGACGGCGCCTGGGTGTACCCCGGCGGAGGCGGTTACGACTCGTCCATGAGCCGGGTTACTGTGCGTGGGTGATTGTCGGCCGGGCGGCGGAGTTGGCCAGGATCGAGCGGTTGCTGGCCGAGGTGCGGGCCGGCGACGGCGGCCCGCTGGTCATCCGGGGCGAGGCGGGGATCGGGAAGACCGCCCTCCTCGACCACGCCGCCGCCCGGGCCGCCGACCTGCGCGTGTTGCGCGGCGTCGGCATCGAGTCCGAGATCCGGGTGCCGTACGCCGGGCTGCACCTGCTGCTCCACCCGTTCCTGGACCGGATCGGCGGGCTTCCGCGCCCGCAGGCGGAGGCGCTGCGGGCGGCGTTCGGGCTGGCGGACGGCCAGGCGGGCGAGCGGTTCCTCGTCGGGGCGGCCACGTTGTCGCTGCTGTCGGAGCTGGCCGCCGACCGTCCGCTGCTCTGCCTGGTCGATGACGCGCAGTGGTTCGGCCCGGCCTCGGCCGACGCGCTGCTGTTCGCCGCCCGGCGGCTGCGGGTGGAGCCGGTGGCCGTCGTGTTCGCGGTCCGCGCGGACGCCGGGCCGTTCTCCGCCCCCGGCATCGAGGTGATGGAGCTGCCCCCGCTGGACCGGGCCAGCGCGATCGCGCTGCTCGACGAGCGGGCCGAAGGGCTCGCCGGGCAGACGCGGGCGCGCGTCCTGGCGGAGGCGTGCGGCAATCCGCTGGCCATCATCGAGTTCACCGCCGCGCTCACCGACCGGCGCGCCTGGTCGCTCCCCGTCGAGCCGCTCCCCGTGGCCAGGCAGGTCCAGGACGCCTACCGGGCCCGCATCGTGGAGCTGCCCGAGGCGGCGCAGCGGCTGCTGGTGCTGGCGGCCGCCGACGACACGGCCAGCGCGTCCGTGGTGATGGGCGCGGCGCTGCGGCTCGGCCTGTCGGTTGCCGATCTGGCGGCTGCCGAGCAGGCCGGGCTGATCGAATGGGCCGCTGACACGATCAGGTTCCGGCACCCGCTCATCCGGGCCGCCGCCTACCGGGGCGCGCCGAGGGCGTGGCTGATCGCGGCGCACCGGGCCCTGGCCGACACGCTGGACGACGACCGCCGGGTCTGGCACCTGGCCGCTGCCACCGGCGTACCCGATGAGCGGATCGCGGCCGAGCTGGAGCAGGCGGCGGGCCGCGCCGAACGGCGCGGCGGGTCTGCGGCCGTGGCGAGCGCGCTGGAGCGCGCCGCCCAGCTCAGCACCGACAGGGAGCAGCAGGGCAGGCGGCTGATCGGCGCCGCCAGGGCCGCCTACGACGCCGGCTGGCTCGACCGGGCCGCCGAGTCGTCGGCGGCTGCAGCCCGCCTGACCACGGACGAGTCCCTGCTCGCCCAGGCCACGTGGGTCAGGGCGCAGGTCGCCTACGAGCTCGAGTCACCGGCTGCTGCCGCAGCGCTGATGCTGGACGGCGCCGCCCGCATCGTCGGCTCGCATCCCGAGCAGGCCGTCTCGATCCTCACCGACGCCATGGGGTGCGCCAAGGACGCTGGCGCGCACGACCTGATCCGCCGGGGCGCCGACCACCTGGCCGAGGTGTCGCTGGACCCGGACTCCGAGCTGCTGCCCGTCGCCGAGGGCATGATCGGGCTGCGCGACCTGCTCGACGGCGCCACCGGGAACGGCGTGGCCCGCATGGCCGAGCTGGTCGCCGCCGCGGCACAGGGACGGGTCAGCGGGCTGGTGGAACGGGTGCTGGCCGGGTATCTGGCGCTCATCGTCGCCGACGACGAGGCAGCCACCGACATCTTCGCGGCCATGGTCGCCCAGGCCCGCCGGGAGGGTTCGCTCGCCTGGCTGCCCTACGCGCAGGAGCCGCTGGCGATCACCCTGCTGCTGCGCGGCAGGTTCGGCGAGGCCGAGGCCGCCGTGACCGAGGCGCTGTCGGTGTCTGCCGAGCTCGGCCAGGAAACGCAGCGTGCCATCATGACCGCCATCCCGGCCTGGCTCGCCGCGGTCACCGGCGACGCCGACGGCGTCAGGTCCGACCTCCTCCACGACGCGGTGCGCCACCCCACGAACGCCGCGCTCGCCACCTGGGCGCTGGGCCTGCTCGATCTCTGCCGCGGTCGGCACGAAGCCGCCGCCGACCGGCTGGAGGCGGTCTGCTCCGGCCCCGCCCGGCACGACTTCCTCATCCGCGCCATCCCCGACCACGTCGAAGCCGCGGTGCGGGCGGGCCGTCCAGCACAGGCCGCCACCTACGTGCCGCGACTGGAGAACTGGGCCACGCACACGCGCCAGGCGCACGCCGCCGCGCTGGCCCACCGCTGCCGCGCCCTGCTCACCGACGACGCGGAAGCGCACTACGAGGCCGCCCTGAAGCTGCACGACGGACGCCCCTACGACCACGCGCGCACCACTCTGCTGTACGCGGAATGGCTGCGCCGCCACCGTCAGCGCACGCGGGCCCGCACCCACCTGGCCGAGGCGCTGACCGCCTTCGAGCAGCTCGGCGCCCGCGCGTGGGCCGAGCGGGCCCGCGCCGAGCTGGCCGTCCTCGGCGACCGCCCGGTGGCACAGCCGCAGCACCGCGACCCGCTCGCCCGGCTCACCGCCCAGGAGCGCCAGGTGGTACGGCTGGCCGCGGCCGGGCTCAGCAACCGCGACATCGCCGCCCAGCTGTTCCTCAGCCCGCGAACGGTCGGGCACCACCTCTACCGCGCCTATCCCAAGCTCGGGATCACCAAGCGCATGGAGCTCGCCGAATTTCTTGGTCCCGAGGCTTGACCCCGCCCCAAGGGCAGGGTTGGACGGTAGGGGCATGAACAACAACGCGCTCCACACCGTCGAAGCCCACATCCGCGAGCAGGCCGCCGCCTCCACCCACATCCCCGGGTTCGTCGCCGGCGTCTACCACGCGGGCGAGCAGATCGTCGTCGCCCACGGCACCGCGAACACCGCCACCAACGCGCCGATGCTGCCGGACACCGGATTCCTGTTCGGCTCGGTCACCAAGGTCCTGACCACCACCCTGGTCCTGCGGCAGGTCGAGCGGGGGCTGCTGGACCTGGACCGGCCCGTGGTCTCCTACCTGCCCGAGTTCGCCCTGGCCGTCCCGGGAGCGGCGGACAGGATCCTGGTCAGGCACCTGATCTCGCACACCAACGGCATCGACGCCGACCTGTACTTCCCCGACGCCAAGGGCCGCGACGCGCTGAAGGCCTACGTCGCCGGCCTGGCGGGCAACTGCGGCACCCTGTTCGAGCCCGGCGAGCAGCTCAGCTACTCCAACGGCGGCATGATCGTCGCGGGCCGCCTGCTGGAGGCGGTGACCGGCCTGTCCTTCCCCGACCTGCTCGCCCGCGACGTCTACGCGCCCGCCGGGATGAAGGACTCCTCCACCAGCGCCGAGCGGGCCATCCTGCGCAGCACCGCCGTCGGCCACTTCCTCGACCCCGAGACCATGGCGGCCAGGCCCACCGGCATGTTCATGCTGCCCGACACCTGGGGACCGGCCGGTGGCACCCCGATCGGCACCGTCGCCGACCTGCTCGCCTTCGGCCGCACCCACCTCGCGGGCGGGGTGTCGCCCTCCGGTGAACGCGTGCTGTCGGCCGAGTCGACCGCGCTGATGCAGCAGGTCGCCTTCGACATGGCCACCCCGAACGTCCCGCCGATGGGCCTGGGCTGGGTGCGCTACCCCTTCGGCGACACCACCGTCCTGGCCATGTCGGGCGCCTCGCCGGGCGGCGTGTCCATCCTGTGTGTCGTCCCCGAGCACGACCTGGTCTTCACCGCCTTCGGCAACACCTCGGGGGCGATCATGCTGCAGGACCAGATCCTGCAGTGGATCCTGACCGAGCACCTCGGCGCCAAGATCCCCGCCCTGGTCACCGAGGTGCGGGAGGACGTCGACCTCACCCCGTACGTCGGCACCTACCGCTCCAACCAGCTCCGCATCGACGTCAGCATCGTCGACGGGCAGCTGGAGGAACGGATGACCTACGAGCCTGCCGACGCCTCCCAGGAGGAGATCTTCACCGCGTTCGCGGGCGGTGCGACCTCCGCCCCGCCGCAGCGCTACGTGGCGATCCGGCCCGGACTGTTCGCGCCCGCCGGGTACCCGCTGGAGACCTTCGACGGCTACCTGCGCCTGCTGCTGGTCTCCTTCCACGACGTGCGCGACGGCCAGGCGCGCTTCCGCAACGGCGGCGGCCGCCTCACCCGCCACGTGGGAGAATGACCGGCATGATCACGATCGGCCAGCTCGCGGACTACGCCGGAGTGAGCATCAAGACCATCCGCCACTACCACGAGCGCGGCCTGCTCGCCGAGCCGGGCCGCGACCACTCCGGCTACCGCCGCTACACCGCCGAGCACGCCATCACCCTCGTCAAGATCAGGACCCTGGCCGGTGCGGGCGTGCCGCTGGCCCGCGTCAAGGACCTCCTCGACGCCGACCCCGACACGCTCACCGCGGCCATCGCCGAGATCGACCACGACCTGCAGGAGCGCATCGCGCAGCTGGGACGGAGCCGCGAGCACCTCGCCCGGCTGCGCGGCGACGACCGGCTCTTCGTCACCCAGGACGTGGCGGACTACCTGGAGGAGCTGCGCGAGCTCGGCGCAGGCGAGCGCCAGGTGCGCCTGGAACGCGACGGCTGGATCCTGATGCAGACCGCCTCACCCGAGGACGCCGCCGTGTGGCTCGCGGAGAAGCGTGAACTCATCGCCGATCCCGAGTTCCGCGCCCTCTACCTCGAACACGACGCCGCCTACGACTGGTCACCGGACGACCCGCGGCTGCCCGGCCTGGCCGGCCGTACCCGGGACTGGTTCGCCCGGCACCACAGCCGCTCGGAGACCCGCCCGGTCCAGAACCCGACCATCGCCCGTCTGGCCGCGCAGTCGCAGCCCGAGGCCACCTCCCCGGCCTGGGACCGGCTCGCTCGCCTCATGAGGGACTAGAGGCCCACGGCGCCGTCGATGCCCTGGCGCAGGAGGTCGGCGTGCCCGTTGTGCATCCAGGCGAGGACCTGGTCGTCGTCGTGGACGGCTCGTGACGGCTCAGCACCGCCACGAGCACCTCTAGCGGGGGCGGCTCAGCGCCGCCTCGGCCAGATCCGTCCACTCGTCGGCCGAGGAGTGTGGCACGACCACCCAGTCCTTCATCGCCCTGCCCGCCCCCGAGGGGTCGAACAGGGACGCGTCGGGCAGCTTGAGCGCGGCCGCGTGCTCGGGGGTGTCCCTGACCAGGCGGAACACCATCGCGCCGTCGCGCTGCAGGCTCGCGAACACCTTGCCCGCCTGGTCCTTGAGCGCGGGGCGCCCCATCATGCTGGACAGCCGCACACCCAGGTCGGCCAGCTCCGCGCCGACCTGCTGGAAATCCTCTTCCGCGCTCATGATCCCCAACTCCGTGGTGGTGCCTGTCACGCGACGGCGGTCCCCTCGAGTTCGACCATGAGGACGGGGATCGCCAGCCGGGTCACACCGAGCATAGTGGTGGACGGCGCCACCCCCGCGGCGCCCAGCCGCGCCGCCAGCACGCCGTAGTGCTCGAAGAGCCGGTCGACGTCGGTGGTGTAGACGTTGAGCCGGACCAGGTTCGCCAAGGACATGTCCGCCTCGGCGAGCACCGCCTCCAGGTTGTCGAGGCTCAGCGCCAACTGCCCCGCCATGTCGTCAATGTGCTCGGGCTTTCCTTCCGCGCTCATCGCGGTCTGCCCGGAGATGTACAGGGTCCGGGTGTCGCCGGAAACGAGCTCACCCTGGTTGTATCCCAGGGGTGCCGACCATGCCCACGGGTTGACCGCAGTACGCTGCAGTGCCATTTCAGCTCCATATGATTCGTCGAGACCAGATGCCGATCAGTCTGCCAGGCCATATACGACACCCTGTGTCGTGTATCCCTTAGGGTTTTCTGATGCGTGCTGACCGGCTGGTTTCCCTGGTGCTGCTGCTGCGCCAGCACGGCCGGCTGTCGGCGACCGCGCTGGCCCGCGAGCTGGAGGTCTCCACCAGGACCGTGCTGCGCGACATCGAGGCGCTGTCCTCGGCAGGCGTCCCGGTCTACGCCGAGCGCGGACGGCTCGGCGGGTTCGCGTTGCTGCCGGGGTTCAGGACCGAGCTGACCGGGCTGAATCATGACGAGGCGCTGGCCCTGCTGGTGGCCGGGTCGCGGCGCGGGGCGCAGGCGTTCGGGCTCGGCTCGGCGCTCGCGTCGGCGATGCTCAAGGTGGTCGACGCGCTGCCGGAGAGCTATCGCGACACCGCGGCCGGTGCGGCGCAGCGGCTGCTCATCGATCCGGAGACCGACCTGCTCTCGCGGCGGCTGGAGGCGGAGGAGGCGCCCGACGCGATCGTGGCCGACGTGCTGCGTGCGGTGTTCGCCGGGCACAAGCTGCGCATCCAGTACGCTGCCGCGGACCAGAGTCCGCAGTGGCGCACGGTGGACCCGATCGGGCTGGTCACCGTGCGCGAGCGTGGCTATCTGCTGGCCACCAGGTCCGGGGAGGACCGCACCTACCGGCTGTCACGGATCCTGGCCGCCGAGGAGCTCGACGAACCCGCGCAGCGGCCGGACCGGGTCGATCTGGACCGGGCCTGGCAGGAGCGCAGCGCGCGGTTCAGGACCGGCGGCGACCAGGTCACCGTGGTGGTGCGGGTGCATCCGGTGCGGCGGGAGGAGCTGGTGGGCACCGCGCTGGCCGTACTCGCTGAAGAGACGGAGGCGGACGGCTGGCTGCGGCTGGAGGTGAGCTTCCAGGACCACCGGCACGCGGAATGGGCGCTGTGGCAGCTCAGCACGAGCGCGGAGGCCCTGACCCCCGAGTGGCTGCGCGCCTCCCTCCACAAACGTGCCACCACGGTCGCCACCCGCTACGGCACACCCTAGGAGGGCTGGACCTCGTCGAAGAGGGCGAGGGCCTGGGTGGGGTCGGAGCTCACGAGGCGCTCCAGGCCGTCGCCCGTGATCTTCGCCCACCTGCTCGCCCGCGCCCACATCTGCTCCTCGAAGGCGCGCACGGCCCCGTCCAGATCGTCGGACGCGGCCACGGCTTCAGCGAGTTCCGCGCCCTCCAGCATCGCGAGGTTCGCGCCCGCCCCCAGCGGGGGCATCAGGTGGGCGGCGTCGCCCAGGAGCGTCACCCCGGGGACGTGCGTCCAGGTGTGGGAGACCGGCAGCACGTAGAGCGGGCGGTAGGCGAAGGCAGTGCCGTGACGCAGGAGGTCGAGGACGGGGTCGGCCCAGCCGTCGAACATCTCCAGCAGGCCCGCCCGCACGACCTCGGCGTCGTCCATGTCCGCACGCTCGTCCAGAGGCGCGCGGAACTGGGCGCCCACCTTGACGTGACCGCCGCTGTTGCGCTGGGCGACGACGGCCCGGTTCACCCCGTACACGGCCATGGAACCGTCGCCGATCATCCGGGCCAGGTCCGGGTGGCGGGTGTCGACGTCGTCCAGCGAGGTCTCGACATAGGTGACCCCGGTGTAGTGCGGCACCACGGGCGAGAGCGCGGGACGGACCCGGGACCACGCGCCGTCCGCGCCGATCACCAGGTCGAACGTCTCCTCCCGCCCGTCGGCGAACCGCACCAGCGCGCCGTCCCCGACCCCCGGCGCCACCTCGGTCACGGCACGCCCCCACTGGACGTCGAGGGGACCGAGCAGCAGGTCGCGGAGCTGCCCGCGGTCGATCTCCGGGTTGGCCTGGTCGTCGGGACGGGCCGGCCAGTCGCGGAGAACGGTCCCGTCCGTGTCCAGGATGCGCATGGCCTGCCCCTCGGGGCGCGACAGCGCCTGGAACTCCGCCAGCAACCCCGCCTTGCTCAGCGCGAGCTGCCCCATCCCCGCGTGCATGTCCAGCGCTCCACCCGGGGGACGGGAGTCGCGCGAGGGCTCGCGTTCGAGGACGTCGACCAGGTGGCCGTGGCGGTGCATGACGCGGGCGAAGGTCAGACCGGCGGGGCCGCCGCCGACCACGGCGATACGGTGTCTCATGGTGATCCACTGTAAAACCGGTTGAGCCCTCCTCCGGCGTTCCCATAGGTTGCCTGCGGCCCCAACGCCCGTGAAGACAGAGGACAAAACCCGCGTGACCCCGCCTGCCCTTTAGACCTGACACAGTTCCGCTCTCCTTCAAGCCGACCGTGACGTCGGCTCCGCCGGGCTGCCCGGCCGTTCAGCGTTCGAGGCCGCGCGTAATCGGCCTCGTGTCAGGTCTAGAGAGATCATGTCTTCACAACCTCATATCGTGCTGCCCTGGGCCGTCCGCCGGACCAGGCTGCCCCTGCTGTCGCTCCGGTGCGTCGACTGCCGGTCGGAGTCGGCCACCACGGGCGAGGGCAGGTTCCGCGTCAACGCCAACGGCAAGCTGCTGGACGTGTGGCTGCTGGTGCGCTGCGTGTCCTGCGATCGCACCAGCAAGCTCACCGTGCACGAGCGGGCTCCCGTCAGGTCCTTCGACCCGGCCGAGCTCGACGGCTACCACGCCAACGATCAGGGGCTGGTGGCCGCCAGGCTGCTGGACCCGCTGCTCGCCCGGCGCAACCGGTTCACACTCGACTGGGCGGGGGCCTGGGAGCTGGACGCCCCGTCGGGGTGGTCCGACGAGGCGTGGCCGGTCCGGGTGGAGGTCGCCTTCGACGACCCGGTGCCGGTGCGCCCCGAGTGGCTCATCGCCCAGGGGCTCGGCTTCAGCAGGAGCGAGGTGGCGCGTCGGATCAAGAGCGACACCCCGCTCCGCCGTACGAGAAGCACCGGGTTCAGCTTCACGGTGATGCCCCTGGACTAGTCGAGGGACAGCCCCGCGGCCGGGGTGACTCGCGCGGCCCGCCGGGCCGGGAGGACGGCGGCGAGCAGCCCGGCCAAGGCGGCGATGACGACGACGACGGCGAGCGACAACCACGGGATCCGCATGGTGGCGTTGCTCAGAGCGCGCGTCACGACCGTCTCGAAGCCGACCCAGGCGAACGCGACGCCGATCACGGTGCCGAGCAGGGTGGCCACCATCGACAGCAGCACCGCCTCGGCCGCCAGCATCCGGCGCAGCTGCCTGCGGGTCAGCCCGAGCGCGCGCAGCATCGCGTGCTCACGGGCGCGTTCGAGTACGGAGAGTCCCAGGGTGTTCGCGATCCCGATCAGCGCGATGACGATGGCGATGCCGATCAGACCCAGCGCCGACCAGGTCAGGACCCTCAGCTGGGCGTCCAGCGACTCCCAGGTGCGCAGCCCGTTCTCCACCGCCGCGCCTGCCGGGTTCGCCAGCGCGTCCAGGTCCCGGCCGAGCTGCGCGGGGTCGGCGCCCGACGAGGCGCGGATCCAGACGGCGTGCGGCTCGGGCGAGGCGGTGAGCGTCGCCAGCGTCTCTGGCGCGACCACGCCCGTCCTGCCCCAGCCGGTGCCGGTGGCGACCTGCAGCTTGGCCTGCCGGTCTCCCACCCGTACGGTCACCCGGTCGCCCGGCCGCAGCTTCAGCTCCTTGCCGAAGGCCTCGGCGTCGAGCTTGATCTTCCCCGGCGCCACCTGGGCGAAGGTCCCGCCGTCGCGGGACACCTGCCCCACGTCCGGCGCGGCGACCACCGGGAGCGGTTTGTCCAGCCCAGCCACCCGGGCCACGGCGCCGTTCAGGAGGACGGCGTTCTCCACGCCGGGGGTGCCCCGTACCCGGTCCAGGAGGTCGGCGCCGACCGGCTTGCCCGCCGAGGTGAGCGACACGTCGATGGGGTGCTCCCTGCCGACCTGCTCGTCCAGCGCGGAGCGCCAGGTGTTCATCCCGGTGAGCACGGCCGTCGTCAGGGTGACGCCGACCAGGAGGGACGCGGTCGTGGTGGCCGTCCTGCGCGGATTGCGCACGGCGTTCTTGGTGGCCAGCCGCCCGGCGGGACCGAGCAGCGCGCCGACGATCCGTACCAGCCGGGGGATCAGCACCGGACCGAACAGCAGGACCGCTGCGAAGACCGAGCCGCCCCCGGCCACCATGAGCACCGTGGCGTCCTGGATCATGGCGACCCCGAGCAGGGCCAGCCCCGCGACCAGCAGCAGCGCGGCGAGCACCAGCCGCACCAGGCTGGTGGACAGGTTCACGTCGACCGCGGCGTCCGGGCGCAGTGCCGCCAGCGGGCTCACCCGGACCACCCGCCTGGTCGGCAGCCAGGAGGCGACCATGGTGACCACCAGGCCGACGGCGAACGCGCCAAGCAGCCAGAGCACCGGCAGGTCGGCCGCGCCCATCGGGGTGGTGGGCGCGAGGGCGTTGATCAGGGCGATCAGCCCGTAGCCGAGGCCGACGCCGACCAGGATCCCGGCCAGCGACGCGAGGACGCCGACCGCGGCCGCCTCCCGGCGCACCGAGCCCACCACCTGCCGCCGGGTCGCGCCGACGCAGCGCAGCATCGCGAAGTCGCGCAGGCGCTGCGCGAACAGGATGGAGAAGGTGTTCGCGATGACCAGTACCGAGACGAACAGCGCGATGCCCGCGAACACCAGCAGCATCACCGACAGGCTGTCCACCCGGTTCTGGACGAAGTGCAGCCGCTCCTCGGCGAACCCCTCGGGCGACATCACCTTGGCGCCCTTCGGAAGCTCGCCCACCTCCCCGCGCACCGCCACCGAGCCCAGGTGGAGCTGGTCGCGCCACTTCATCAGCTGCGGCCACGTGACGTACATCGAGGCCTGGGCCGGGGGCGAGGGCGACTCCACGAGGCCGACCACCTCGATGTCGGCCGCGTTGGCGCTGTCGCCGACCCTGACCCGGTCGCCGACCGCGACGTCCTCGGCCAGGGCGAAGTACACGTCCACCAGCGCCTCGCCCTCGCGCGCCGGGAAGCGGCCCGAGCTGAGCTTCTGCCAGCGCAGCTCCTCCGAGGGGGCGATCGGCCCCACGGTCGTCTCCGACAGCAGACGGCCGCCCGCGCGCGCCGGGAGCGTGGCCCGGCCGATCGCGGAGGCGTTCTGGCCGTGCCGCTCGGCGTAGGCGATCACGTCCTTGGTGTCCAGCTCGAACGAGGGCCACCCCACCGGCGAGACCACGTGGTCGGCATTGCGGTACGGCACGCCAAGGCCGTCCATGAGACCGGTCTGCGCCCCGGCCGTGAGCACCCCGACCACGACCACGAAGGAGACCGCGACGACGACCGCGATCGCCGCAGCCACGTACCTGCGGGCGTGGATGCGCAGCGACGCCAGGAACACGGTGTTCATCAGACGATCCGCCCGTCCTGCATCATGACCACGTCGTCGGCGTACGTCGCCGCGTCCCGCTCGTGGGTGACCATCACCACGGTCTGGCCCAGCTCGCGCACCGAGCGGCGCAGGTGGTCCAGCACCTCGGCCGACGTGGTGCTGTCCAGGTTGCCGGTGGGCTCGTCGGCGAACAGCAGGTCAGGCTGGGTGATGAGGGACCGGGCGATCGCGACGCGCTGCTGCTGGCCGCCGGACAGCTCGGCCGGCCGGTGACCGAGCCTGTCGGCCACGCCGAGGGTCTCGGCGAGCGCGTGCGCGCGCTGCCGGGCCGCCTCGTCGATCCGGCGGCCGTCCAGCTCCAGCGGGAGCACGATGTTCTCGATCGCGGTGAGCATCGGCAGCAGGTTGAACGACTGGAACACGAATCCGATGTGCTTGCGGCGGAAGATCGTGAGCGCGTCGTCGTCGAGCGACCCCAGGTCGGTGCCCGCCACAGTGACGGTGCCGCTGCTGGCCTGGTCGAGCCCGGCCAGGCAGTGCATCAGCGTGGACTTGCCGGAACCGCTCGGCCCCATGATAGCGGTGAACCTGCCTCGGGGGAGGTCGAGGTCGACCCCACGCAGGGCGTGCACCTGGGCGTCGCCCTGGCCGTAGGTCTTGGTCAGGTCCCGCGCGCATGCGGCCAGGGACTGCTGCGTGGTGCTCGTCATGACGTTCCACGATGTCGGCCGAATGTGCGCGGACTGTCCGCCGAATGTCACCGTTTATCGACGACGTAGGTCACTCAATGTAACTGTCGAGTGTCAATCTGTCGCGCTCGCGCTACTTCAGCATCACGGGTCCCACGAGCAGTCTGGTGTGCCTGAGCAGCACCCCCCTCTCAGATGGAGACCCGCAATGGCTCGTAACCAGATCGGCAGTGAAACCCGGCGAGGCGTCGACAAGCTCATGCACTTCTCCGGCAACGTCGGCGGAATCAGCGAGGACGATGTTCTGACGGTCCTGCGTGAATCGGGCATCACCAGCCTCGACGCCCTCATCCGGCATGCTCTCGCCGTACCACCGCCCGCGGAGCCCCAGCCGCTCGACCCCTCCCACCTCCTGGCGCCCACCCGGACGGCGGACGCCTCGCTGAAGCACCGGCCGCCGCAGGTGGCGGTGGTCGTGGACGGGGTCGAGAACGACCCGGCGGACATCACCCGCTTCGACGGGCAGATGCTGACCTTCGTCGCCGACGGCTCGCCCGACCGGATCCTCGCCTACACCGACGACCGGCCGCTGCGGGCCGCGGTATGGGTGGCCACCTCGCTCGGCGCGCAGTCCCCTGCCGCCCCCTCCGCCGAGATCACCCAGGGGGAGGTGCAGATGTTCGAGCACCACTTCTACGACGGCGACTGGTTCTGGTGCGGCGCCCACCAGGGGTGGAGCGACCTGACCGGGGTCAGGCACGGCTCCTGGCCGGGTTCCGACTGGAACGACACCATCAGCTCGGCCAAGCCGACCGACTGCCTCGTCTACTACTACGAGCACATCAATTTCGGCGGCATCGCGCTCTACGCGCCGCCCGGCATCGCCCTCGACGACCTGCAGCGGATCGGCTGGAACGACCGCATCTCCTCGGTCGCCAACTACGGCAACGGCCGACGCTGACCCCCTCGACTGATGGAGCCACGCCCCATGTCAAACGCTCAGCTCAGCACGCAGACCAGGAAAGACGTCGAGAAGCTCCTGCGCTTCTCCGGGAACGTCGGCGGCCTGACCGAGGACGACGTCCTGGCGGTCCTCGACGAGGCCGGGATCACCACGCTGGAGTCCCTCGTCCAGCGCGCCGTGGCCACCCCGCCACCGGCCAGGCCGGAACCGATCGACTCCCTCCGGCTGCTCGCCCCGACCACGCCCGCGACAG
Source organism: Nonomuraea sp. NPDC050556 (assembly GCF_044457355.1). Lineage (NCBI taxonomy): Bacteria > Bacillati > Actinomycetota > Actinomycetes > Streptosporangiales > Streptosporangiaceae > Nonomuraea > Nonomuraea sp. NPDC050556. The sequence continues at coordinate 1,117,987 of NZ_JBITGU010000001.1, forward strand.
CGGGAGCCCCGCCGCTGAAGCACCGGCCGCCGCAGGTGGCGGTGGTCGTGGACGGGGTCGAGTACGACCCGGCGGACATCGCCCGCTTCGACGGGCAGATGCTGACCTTCGTCGCCGACGGCTCGCCCGACCGGATCCTCGCCTACACCGACGACCGGTCGCTGCGCGCCGCGGTGTGGGCGGCGGCCGCCGTCGGCAGGGCGGAGAGCCCGCCGGCCATGGCGTCCAGGCCGCCGACGATCGGGCAGGTGCAGATGTTCGAGCACCACTTCTTCGCCGGGGACTGGTTCTGGCTGGACGCTTATTACGCGTGGCCGGACCTGACCGAGGTCCATCACGGCTCCTGGCCAGGCTCGGAGTGGAACGACACGATCAGCTCGACCGGGGCGACCAACTGCCTGGTGTTCTACTACGAGCACGACCACTACCACGGCTCCCGGTTGTGGGGGACGCCGACCATCGACATCCCCGACATGGAGCGGATCGGCTGGAACGACCGCATCTCCTCGGTGGAGAACCACGGCCCGATCCGGGGCTAGCCCCGGCCCAAGGCGCACCTGGTCCGTGCCTCAGCGCTCCCAAGGCGGGGTTTCGCCCATCTTGGTGTAGTAGCGGGCCAGGTGGGCCTTCACCCGCTCGACGTCCCCGTCCGGCAGGTCGACCCCGCCCCTGGCGCCCTGCATGACGCCGCCCGCTGCCATCACGGCGTGCGGCACGGCCTTCAGCCTGCCGTCGACCACGTCGGCGATCAGCAGCTTGTAGCTGCCGAAGTTGTCCGGCGCGTCCCCGTCGTACCAGACGTGGGCGTCGCGGTATGCCGCGTCCGGGGCGTCCTCGGCGTCGGCCCAGGCGCGGACCCGCTTGTCGGCGGCGTCGCCGTCCCACTTGTGGTCGCGGTCGGCGAGTGGCAGGTCCTGGAATCTGGTCACTGTCATAACTGACTGCCTACCCCTCCAGCAGCTCATATTCAGCTCGCAGCCCTGCTGCGGCGATGGCCTCGTCCAGGTCCTCGTAGGGGCTGAACAGCCGCACGAGGCCGGTGACCTCCAGCACGCGGCGGACGCGCTGGTGCGGGGCGGCCAGTAGCAGGCGGCCGCCTGCCGCCTCCGCCGACGCCCGCGTGTTGAGGAGGACGGTCAGCCCGGAGCTGTCCATGAAGGTCATCGCGCTGAGATCGAGCACCAGCGGCTCGTGCGGGCGTGGATGGGCCTCGAGGAGCAACGTCGCGAACTGGACGGACGTGCTCGCGTCGACCTCACCGCTCACCCGGATCACGGAGCCGCCGGGCAGGTGCTGGCAGGCCAGCGACAGTGGGCTCATGGCCGTTCCCCCCATCCCACACATGAAGGAAATTACCTGAATGTTGCTTCATTATAAGATGGAGGAACGCCGACATCCAGGAGGCGCCGTGCCCGAACCGTCGCAATGGACGTTCCTGACCCACCATGCCCGCGTGCTGCTGGAGATCGCCCGCGATCCCGATGTACGGCTGCGCGACATCGCCACCGTCATCGGCATCACCGAGCGCGCCGTGCAGGGCATCGTCAACGACCTGGCCGAGGCCGGTTACCTCACCCGCGAGCGTGTGGGGCGGCGTAACCGCTACAGCGTGCATCCCGACCGGCACCTGCGTTACCCGACCGAGTCCGACCTGCCGATCAGCCGCCTGCTCGACATGTTCACCAGCCACGACCTGCCGCCGGGCTAGGTCAGGACGGCGCTGTGGAAGAGCTCGGCGGTGCGGGCGTCGGCGGGCAGAAAGGTTTTCAGGAGGCAGCCGTTCAGCGTCGGCTCCGCGGCGGTGCCCAGGGTGGTGGTGACGATGGTGAGGTTCAGGTCGCCGCGGGAGCTGCGCAGGCGCAGTGACGTGGTGAAGCCGAGGTGGTCGGGCATCGGGTCGGTGACGTGCTCGGCCAGCTCGCCGATGAAGGCGACGAGCCCGGGGCTTCCCGCGGTACGGCGGGCCAGGGTGCGCATGCCCGCGAGCACGTGCCCGGCCCACGAGGCGGGGTTGGCCGCCCGGCTGGTCAGCAGGCGGCACAGCGAGGCAGGTTCGCGCAGCTCCGCGGGGCCTTTTCCGTCGGTGACGAGCGTAAGGGCGGCGTTGGCCGCCACCACGCCGCCCAGCGGACCGATGATCGCCGCCGGGTAGGGCAGGTAGCTGCTCACCACCGATTCCAGCAGGTCCAGTGGCAGGGAGTCCGGTTCCGGCCGTACCGCCTCGGGCACCAGACCTGCGGCGAGCAGCAGGTCGTCGCGCTCGGTCGAGGTGAGCCCGAGGTGCTCGGCCAGCCGCAGGACCAGCGGGCGGCCGGGACTGGCCTTGTCCCGCTCCAGGAAGCTGATGTGGCGCTGCCCGGTGCCCACCTCCTGGGAGAGCGTGAGCTGGCTCATTCCACGCCTGCGGCGCAGGCGGCGCAGTTCACTACCGAAGGTCATGCGCGACCTCCGCTTCGGCCGGTCGGGTCAGGTCGATCGTGTAGGTGACCTCCGAGGTCCTGACCAGGGCGCCCTCGACGAGCCAGCCCTCCACGTGCGGTTTCGTCATCATGCCCACAGCATCGGGCAGGCCGTTAATAGATCATCTATGCGTCCACCACCCGGCCGCGAGCAGGGCGGCTTCGAGTTGGACGGTGACCAGGGTTTCCAGGGGGATGGGGGTTGCGGTCGAGTCGGCCTCGGCGAGGTCGAACCATTCGTCGAAGAGGGTTCCCATCCTGGCTCGTTCCGATCTGATCGCCGGGGTCTGGTTGCCTGCGGTGAGTTCGGCGTCCAGCAGGCGCAGGTACATCCCGCAGTACCTGAGGCGCAGCGTGTGGACGGTCTGGCGGGTGCCCACCAGTTCTGCCACCGTCGCCGGGCGGTCGGTGCCTGGCATGGATTCCCATTCGGCGATGAACGAGGCGTGGGCGTCCAGGAAGTCCTGCACCGCTCGGCGGAACGGGGTGTGCAGGGTCAGGTCGGCCACGACCGCTGTCATGGACTGGGACAACGACTCGCCGAGCTCGCGCTGGGCGGCGAGGCCGGTCCTGATGGCGTCGCCGTACCCCTCGGAGGTCGGGGTCTCGTCGGCGAAGCGGGGGTCGGACCAGTAAGGGAGCTCGGTCACCAGGTGGAGCGCGCCGAACCGGTCGGCGTAGTCGACGCTCGCCCCGCCGATCCCGTAGATCGGGCCCACGACGGAACCGCGCGGCGTGCGGTAGACGCCGGGAGCGAGCGGGGTCGCGCTCGGCACCTCGGGCGCCCCCTTGTGCAGAGGGAGGCCGTGCGCGGTCGCCAGGTCGGCCAGGCGGGCGGCGAGCGCGGGGTCGTCCTGGCTCAGGTAGTAGAACGCGCCCTGGAGCTCGCCGTTGTGCAGCGAGTAGACGAAGGCGGGCCTGACCTCGTCCATGAGCCGCATCAGCGCCTCGGTCTCCGGCAGCGTGCGGTCGAAGAAGTAGTCCTCGCCGGTGAGCGGGAACGTCCACTCGACCTGGTCGGCCTCGCACGGCCGGTAGAAGTGCTCGGCGTAGGCCCGGCGGTCGCCCGGACGGGAGTACCAGCCCTCGTTGAGCCGCGCGCCGTCCGGGTCGATGCACGGGATGAGGTGCCAGCGGTAGCCGAAGTCCTCGCGCAGCGCGCGGTCGGCGACGAGCCGGTGCAGCAGGGCGCTGACGGTGAGCGCGCCGATGGGCTCGTTGGGGTGCGGCCCGCCGATGATCACCGCGTCGCGCGGGCCGGAGCCGATGGTGGCGACCCGCAGGGGTTCGCCGAGGCGCGAGGTGCCGATACGGCGCAGCCGTACCAGGCCGGTGGCGGCGAGGGTGTCGAGCTCGGCGTGCATCTGGTCGACCGTGGGAAACAAGCTTCCTCCCAGTGCTGATAATATGAATTATCCTAATAACGGAGATTATCAGTGGTGACGAGAGCTGAGAGCAAGGCAGCCAACAGGCGGGCGCTGATCGACGCCGCACGCGACGTCGTCGGCAGGTACGGCTCGCAGGCCAAGCTGGAGGACATCGCCGAGCTGGCGGGGCTGACGACGGGCGCGGTCTACTCGCTGTTCGGCGGCAAGAACGACCTGATGGTGGCCATGGTCGACGACTACGCGGGCCCGCTGGACCTGGCGGACATCGACTCCGGGCTGCCGGTCGAGGAGGTCGTGGCCGAGATCGCCCGCAGGTTCCGCCGGATGTCGGCCGACCCGGAGGCCGCGGGAGAGCTGCTGTTCGAGACGCGGGTGCTCGACCTCGCGCTCAACGACCCGACGCTGCTGGCCAAGCTCAGCACCTCGATCCGCTCCACCGAGGCGCGCTTCGCCGAGCTCGTCGGCGACGTGCGGCTGGCCCGTGCGCTCAAGGCCCTGCTGTCCGGCCTGGGGCAGGGGTTGGTGCTCGGCGTGCACGACGCGTCGGAGGAGTTCTTTGTCGAAGCCGCCCAGGCGCTGATCCAGGTTTCGGCCTCGGCGACAAAGCCCGGCACGGCACGGGCTGGAAGCCTGAAGGCATGAGGGTATACATCTCCATCGACATGGAAGGCGTGACCGGCATCGCCACCATGGACCAGGTCGTCCGCGGCGGTCACGGCTATCCGCGCTCGCAACGCCTGATGACCGCAGAGGCCAACGCCGCCATCGAGGGCGCGTTCGACGCCGGGGCCGACAGCGTCCTGATCAACGACAGCCACGGCACCATGGACAACCTCCTGCACGAGGAGCTCGACCCCCGCGCCCGCCTGATCTTCGGCACCCCCAAGCTGGACTGCATGGCCGAGGGCGTGGCGGCCGAGCACGACGTGGCCATGTTCCTCGGCTACCACGCGGCGGCCGGTTCGCCCGGCGTGCTGGCGCACACCTACTCCTCGCACTTCTACGAGGTGCGGGTCAACGGCAGGCCGGTGTCCGAGGCCGAGGTCAACGCGTTGCAGGCCGCCGCCGTCGGCGTCCCGATCGGGCTGCTCACCGGCGACGACGTCATCTGCGGCGTCGCGGAGAAGGCCTTCCCTGGCGTGCGTACGGTCGCCGTCAAGGTCGCCCACGGCCACACCGCGGCCGACAGCCTCTCCCCGGCCGAGGGGCAGCGGCTGATCAGGGAGGCGGCGGCGCAGACCGTGCGCGGCGCCTCGGAGCTGGCGCCGCTGGAGCTGCCCGAGGTGCTGGAGCTGGAGATCGACATGCCCAGCACCCCGGCGGCCGAACTGGGCGCGCAGATCCCCGGCGTGCGCCGGATCGCCGACAAGACGCTCGCCGCCACCTTCACCACACCCCAGAAGCTGCTGGGCTGCGTGACCGTCTGCTACCACCTAGCCGCAGAAGCCATGATCGCCAGAATGGCGCTCTTCGGCCGCCGCTAGGCCTGGCCGCCAAGCGGGTGGGGCGTATCTTTTCCGTCCAGGCCAATCAGTTCGCCCGCGGGCTTCCAGATACTGGGAGCATGGATCTTGAGCTGGTAGAACAGGCCCTCGCCGACCTCTCGCCCGACGCCCCAGGACTGGCGGTCGGCGTCTACTCCGACGGCAAGGTGCTCCGTACCGCGGCGAGAGGGGCGGCCAGCGTCGAGTTCGGCGTCCCGATCGACGAGCACACCCGCTTCGACATCGCCTCGATCAGCAAGCAGTTCACCGCGACCTGCCTGCTCCTCCTGGCCAGGGACGGCAAGCTGAGCCTGTCGGACGACGTCAGGACGCACGTGCCCGAGCTGGCCCTGGAGGTGCCGGTCACGCTGCGCCAGTGCCTGCAGCACACCGGCGGCCTGCCCGAGTGGTACTCCCTGCAGGCCCTCACCGGCGTCCCGTTCAAGGAGCTGAGCGAGGACAGGCTGATGCGGATCATCAGCCGCCTGCGCAGGACCACGTTCGAACCCGGCACCGAGTTCTCCTACTCCAACACCGGCTACGTCCTGGCCGCCGTGGTGGTCAGGCGGGTCAGCGGGCAGTCGCTGGCCGAGTTCGCCAAGGAGCGGTTGTTCGGCCCGCTCGGCATGCACGACACCTTCTTCCGCGACGACACCTCCCTGCCCGCGCCGCGCATGGCCTACGGCTACAACGGCGCCGGACGAAGGGCCGACAGCGAGGAGAGCGCGGTCGGCGACGGCGGCGTCGTGACCAGCGTCAGCGACCTGGCCCCCTGGTTCGGCTTCCTCAAGGACGGCGGGCCGCTGGGCGCGGACCTGCTGGAGGCGCTGCTGGAGCGGACCGTCCTGGCCGACGGCACCGAGCTGCGCTACGCGCTGGGGATCTGCCACCAGACGGTCGGCGACCTGGCGGGGTACGGCCACGCCGGCGGCATGCACGGCTACGTCTCCAACCTGGTCTACCTGCCGGGCCCCGGCGTGGGCGTCGCGCTGCTGACCAACCACAGCGGGCTGGACCCGGTCCCTCGCAGCGTCGGCGTGGCCCGCGCGCTCACCGGCCAGGAACCCGCGCCGCAGCCGGTGCTGAGCTCCGACGGAGAGGAGAAGCGGGTGGCGCTCCTGGGCTGCTGGCAGGACCCGGCGAGCCGGGCAACCTTGACGCTCGAACCCTCCGACCTGGGCGAGATCGCCATGAGCGGGCCTGCCGTACCCTCCTGTGTGCTGGCGCTCGGCGAGGACGGCCGCTGGCACGGGCAGGGCGACGCGCGGGGCTACTGGGTGGCGCTGGAGGGCGAGCGGCTGCTGCTGGGGCACGTCGGGTCGATCCGGTGGCCGACGGAGTTCACGTCCTGCGCCCCGCCCGGCGACGCCGCGCTGCCCGAGGGGTCGTGGCTCAGCGACGAGCTCGGGGTGCTGGCCGTACACGAGGACGGGGTCCTGTCGGTAGGCCTCACGCTGGCGGAAACGGTCGCGCCCGGACCGGCGGGGGAGTGGCGGGCGGGGTCGGCCACGCTGCGCCTCGACGGCGGCGGCGACCTGCTGATCAGCGCGCACGGCCTGCGCGACATGCGCTTCGTCCGCCAGCCGATCGGCACCGCGCCCGTCGGCATTCCCCCTGGCCTGCGCGACTAGCCGGGCGGACGAAACTTCTGCGTAGGGGCCAACGGCAAACGCGGACCGCGCTGTGATGCTTTCCGCCATGGGACGTGCAGGCCAGGGGGAACACCCCCCGAGAGAAGTGAGACCCCCCATGGCAAGAAGAGCAGCAGCCGTCGTCTCCTTACTGATGCTGGCCGGGTGCGCGGGCACCCAGCCGGCAGTATCCAAGGACACGCTGGTGTGGGCCACCTCCCTTCCGGTCCACACCCTCGACATCGCGCACGGCTTCGACGTCTCGACCGCCGCCCAGTTCTCCGTCCTCGAAGGACCGGTGACCCTGGACAAGAGTGGCCAGGTCGTCCCGGCGCTGGCGGAGTCCTGGACGGAGACCGAACCCGGCGTCTACGACTTCAGGCTGAGGAAGGGGGTGACGTTCTCCGACGGCTCCCCGGTGACCGCCGACGACGTGGCCTACTCGCTGGAGCGGCACACCGACCCCGAGGTCGCCTCCGAGGCGGCCAGCTACGTGGCGCTGGTCAAGAGCGTGAAGGCCACGGGACCGGACGGCGTCCGGGTCACGCTGTCCCAGCCGAACACCGCCTTCCTCGCCACCGCCGCGCTGGCCTGGCAGGTCGTGCCGCGCAAGCTGGCCGAGGCGCACCCCAAGGACCTGGGCAACCCGGAGGTCGGCACGCTCGGCACGGGACCGTTCAAGGTCGCCAGGTTCTCCCTCACCGACGGCGTCACCCTGGTGCGCAACGACCGCTACTGGGGGACCAAGCCGGAGCTCGCCAAGGTCGAGTTCAAGACGATCACCAACCCCGAGGCGCTGCGCCTGGCGATCAAGCAGGGCAGCGTGGACGGCACAGCCGACCTGTCGCTCCGCGACGCGCGCAAGTGGGCCGGCATCCCCGGCGTGAAGACCGGCTTCTACGCCTCCGACCAGATCGCCTTCCTGTCGCTCGACGTGACCGACAAATACCTCAAGGACGTGCACGTCCGCCGCGCCATCGCCTACGCCCTCGACAAGGAGGCGCTGGTCAAGCTCGGCACCAGCGGGCACGGCACCCCGGCCGACGCGCTCCTGACCGGCCCCCAGATCACGACGCAGTACGGCGACAAGGGCAGCCCGGTCACCCGGACCTACCCGCACGACCTGGCCAAGGCCAAGGCCGAGCTCGCCCAGTCCGCCTACCCGGACGGCTTCGCCCTGAGCCTGCCGTACGCCTCCGGCGGCGAGGGCACCCTCATCATGCAGGCGATCGCCGCCGACCTCGCCAAGATCGGGATCAGGATCACCATCGACAACATGCCGGCGGACGCCTACCGGGCGCGCAGTATGGACCACGACCGCATGGGCATCCAGCTGCACACCCTCGGGTACGGCACGCCGGACCCGGCGGAGGTCCTGCCCGACCTGCTCACCAGGGCGTCGGCCAAGCCCCAGGGCTGGAACTTCGCGATGTACGCCTCGGCCGGGCTCGACGCCACCCTCGACAAGATCAGCTCCATGTCGGGCGAGGCCAGGCTCCCGCTCGTCACCAAGGTGCTCAACGAGGTCGCCGACCAGGTGCCCTACGTGCCGCTCTACTACCCGGACCAGGGCTACGCCCTGAGCGACCGGTTCACCGCCGAGTTGAACGCATGGACGCTCAACGTCTTCAGTGCGATCCGCCCGGTGGGCCGCTGACGTGCCGGTCCTGGCATTCCTCGCGCGCCGCGTCGGCGCCGCGATCCTCCTGCTCGGCGTGCTGTCGGTGCTGACGTTCTGCCTGCTGGCCGCCGCCCCGGGCAGCCCCGAGCAGGTGCTGCTCGGCAGCAAGCCCTCCACCCCGGAGACCCGTGCGGCCATCCGCGCCGAGTTCATGCTCGACAGGCCGCTGGTCGTCCGCTACGGCCACTGGCTGTCCGGCGCGATCCAAGGCGAGTTCGGCAACTCCGTCTACTCCCGCGAACCGGTCAGCAGCGTGATCGGCGAGCGGCTCCCCGTCACGGCCGGGCTCGCCGGGTACGCGATCGTGCTCACCCTCGTCGTGGCCATCCCCGCCGGGCTGGTCGCGGGCATGCGCGGTGGAAGTGGGCTCGACCAGGGCATCACCTCCGTCTCGCTGGTCGCCACGTCCGTCCCGTCGTACGCCCTGGGCATCCTGCTGCTGTACGGCTTCGCCGTCGCGCTCGGCTGGTTCCCGATGTACGGGTCGGGCGACCTGGCCCACCTGACGCTGCCCGCCGTCGCGCTGGCGACCGGGCAGACGGCGTACGTCGTCAGGCAGACCAGGGCGGCGGCGCTCGACCTGGCCAACCAGGACTACCTGACCTTCGCCAGGGCGCGCGGCCTCGGCCGCCGACGGATCTGGGTCAGCTACGCCCTGCGCAACGCCTCGCTGCCGGTCCTGACCATCGGCGGGCTGCTCCTGGCCGCCAACCTCACCGGCGCCGTCTTCGTCGAGCAGGTCTTCAGCCTGCCAGGGCTCGGCTCGCTGCTGATCCAGTCCGTCGGGCAGAAGGACATCCCGGTCGTCCAGGCGCTCGTGCTGCTCGGCGGCGCGGTCGTGGTCGGCGTGAACCTGCTGGTCGACCTGGCCTACCTCGCGGTGGACGCGCGCGTGCGGCACGGGGTGATCGAGGCATGAGGCAGCGGATCGTCTTCTGGGGCGCGGCGGCGCTGCTCGCCCTGATGGTGCTCGCCGCGCTGCTTGGGCCGCTGGCCGCGCCGTACGACGCGGGGTTGCAGAACCTGGAGCTGGGCCCTGAAGGTCCGTCGGCCGCGCACTGGCTCGGCACCGACGAGCTGGGCAGGGACATCCTGTCGCGGCTGCTGGCCGGTGCGGGGACCGCGCTGTGGGGGCCGGTCGTGGGCGCGGTCGGGACCACCGCGCTCGGCGCTGCCCTCGGGCTGGTCGCCGGCTATTACCGGGGGTGGATCGACGCGGTCCTCATGCGGGTCACCGATCTGATGATCGCGCTGCCGTACCTGCTGGTCCTGATCGTGCTCGTCGGCATCGTCGGCGGCGGCTACGTGTGGTCGGTGGTCGCGCTGGTCATCCTGGCCGCGCCCGGCGACGTGCGGGTGGTCCGCAGCCTGGTGCTGGCCCAGCGCGACCTCGCCTACGTGGAGGCCGCCCAGACGCTGGGCCTGCGGTCGCGGCGGATCATGTTCCGGCACATCCTGCCGAACCTGGCCCCGACCGTCCTGGCCAACCTGCTGCTGAGCTTCGTCACCGCGCTCGTGGCGCTGTCCGGGCTGTCCTTTCTCGGCATCGGGCTGCCGCCGGGCACCGCCGACTGGGGGCTGATGATCGAGGAGAACCGCCGCCTGCTCGACCTCAACCCGTGGTCGTCGCTCGCGCCCGCGATCCTCATCACCCTCGCCGCGACCGCAGCCACCCTGCTCGGCGACGGGATCTTCGACCGGCTGTCCGCGAAAGGAGTGCAGCGTGCTGGAGATTGAGGGGCTGCGGATCAGGCACGGCTCCCGGCTGATCGTCGACGGCGTCGACCTGTCGATCGGCGAGGGGGAGACCTTCGGGCTGGTCGGCGAGTCGGGGAGCGGCAAGTCGCTGACCGCCCGCGCCCTGGTCGGGCTGCTGCCGCGGGGCATCACCGCGTCGGGGTCGATGCGGTTCCGCTCCCTGGAGCTTTCCGGCGAAAGGGCGTTCCGCTCGGTGCGCGGGCGGCGGATCGCGCTGCTCATGCAGGATCCGTTCGCCATGCTGAACCCGCTGCGCACGGCCGGGCAGACCATCGCCGAGTCCGGCGGCGACGTGCGGGAACGGCTGCGCGAGGTCGGCATCGAGGACCCGTCGGTGGCCGGCCGCTACCCGTTCCAGCTCTCCGGCGGCATGCGGCAGCGGGTGGCGCTGGCCGCCGCGCTCTCCCGCGACCCCGAGCTGCTGGTCGCCGACGAGCCGACGACGGCGCTGGACGCGACCATCCAGCGCGACATCCTCGACCTTCTGGGCCGGATCCAGCGGGAGCGCGGCATGTCGGTGCTGCTCATCACGCACGATCTGCGGGTCGCCTTCACGCGGTGCGACCGGCTGGCCGTGATGTACGCGGGGCGGATCGTCGAGCGCGGCCCTGGCCGGGAGATCGGGGCGGATCCCGCGCATCCCTACACCGCCGGGCTGTTGCGCGCGCTGTCCACGCTCTCCTGGATCCCGGGCGGCGTCCCGCGCGCCGACGCCGTCCAGGAGCAGTGCGCCTTCCTCGACCGGTGCGACCAGGCGGTCCCCGACTGCGGATCGGCGCGGCCCCCGTTGCGCCCGGTCGGCGCGGAGCGGGAGACGGCTTGCCTGCTTCCCGTACGGCGGGCGGACGCGTCTCCGGACGCCGAGCGGGAGGCGCGTTCGTTCGGCGCGACCCTGCTCAAGGTCGAGGGGTTGCGCAAGGACTACCGGGCGGTGCGGGCCGTCCGCGAGGTCAGCCTCGACGTCGCGGCGGGGGAGAGCGTCGGGATCGTCGGCGAGTCCGGGTCGGGCAAGACCACGCTCGCCCGCTGCGTGCTGGGGCTGGTGACGCCGAGCGGCGGCCGGATCGCGCTCGGCGCCGGCGACCGGCCCAGGCACCGCCTGGTGCAGTGCGTCTTCCAGGACCCCTACACCTCGCTCAACCCCGCCAGGTCGATCGGCGCCACGCTGGCAGAGGCGGCGGCGCAAGGCCCGGCCGAGGACCGTCCCACCCCGTCCGACCTGCTGGAACTGGTTGGACTGCCGGTCAACTACGCCGCCAGGCGGCCGGCCGGGCTGTCCGGAGGCGAGCGCCAGCGCATCGCGATCGCCCGCGCTCTGGCCGTACGGCCGGCGCTGCTGATCTGCGACGAGCCGGTGGCCTCCCTCGACGTGTCGGTGCAGGCGCACATCCTGGCGCTGCTGCGGTCGGTGAACCGCGACCTCGGGACCAGCCTGCTGTTCATCACCCACGACCTGGCCGTGGTCCGCCAGGTCGCCGACCGGCTGGTGGTCATGCTGAACGGGGAGGTCGTGGAGACCGGGCCGACGGCCGACGTGCTCGACCACCCCACGCACGACTACACCATGCGGCTGGTGAAAGCAGTGCCGTGAAGTTCGTACGAACGGACGAAGCGGACACGACTCACTTCAGGAAGGCTTCCTCCATGCACGACCTCATCCTGCGCGGCGGCACGGTCCACGACGGGTTCGGCTCGCCCGGCCGTACCGCCGACGTGGCGATCGACGGCGACCGGGTCACCGCGGTCGGCCGCGACCTGGGGCCAGCGGCCCGCGTCGTCGACGTGGACGGCCTGGTCGTCGCGCCGGGCTTCGTCGACCCGCACAGCCACTCCGACACCGTGCCGTTCATGGACGGCGAGCAGCCGTTCAAGCTCTACCAGGGGGTCACCACCGAGATCGCGGGCAACTGCGGGTTCTCGCCCGAGACCTTCCCCTCCTTCGGCGACTACCTCGACGCGGTGGAGGCGGCTGGCACGACCAACAACCTGGCCGTGCTCGTCGGGCACAACACGCTGCGCACGGCCGTCGGCGGCCTGGACGCCGTGCTCGCGCCCGGCGCGCTGGAGCGGATGGGCGAGCTGGCGGCGCGGGCGTTCGAGGCGGGCGCGTGCGGGTTGTCCAGCGGCCTGGAGTACGTGCCCGGCGCCTATGCCGACACCGAGGAGCTGGTCGCGCTGGCCCGGGTGGCCAGGCGGTGGAACCTCGTCTACGCGACGCACATGCGCAGCGAGAGCGAGGGGCTGGCCGGGGCGCTGGACGAGGCGATCGAGGTGGCGCTCGGCGCCGGGATCCGGCTGCAGGTGTCGCACTGCAAGGCGTCCGGCCGCGCCGTACACGGGGCTTCGACGATGTTGCTGGACAAGCTGGTCGCGGCGCGGGCGCGCGGGGTGGACCTGCGCGCCGACGTCTACCCCTACCAGGCGTTCTGCACGCTGCTCGTCGCGCTGCTGCCGCCCGCCGCGTGCGAGGGCGGCGAGGCTGAGCTGCTGCGCAGGCTCGCCGACCCGGCGCAGCGGGCCGCTCTGCGCGCCCTCGCCGAGGACCCCGCCCAGGGCACGGGCGTCGGGATCTGGCGCGAGGTCGCGCAGGACCCCTCGGACGTGCAGCTTCTCGGGTACGGCAAGCGGCTGTCCGGCTGGGACGCGCTGTGCGACCTGCTCATGGCCGACCCGCAGGCCATGGGGGTGTTCCACACGATGCACGAGGACGACGTGGCGCGGATCATGCGGCACCCGCTGGTGTCGATCGGGTCGGACAACGACGCGCCCGGCGGCCCCACCCATCCCCGGACCTACGGCACGTTCCCCACCTTCTTCGGCTCCTACGTCCGTGACCGTTCCGTCGTGCCGATGGCCGAGGCGGTGCGCAAGGTCAGCTCGGCGACCGCGGCCCAGTTCGGGCTGGCCGACCGGGGCTGGCTGGGCGCCGGCGCGGTCGCCGACGTGTGCGTGTTCGACCCGGCGGCGATCCGGCACGAGGGCACCTACGACATCCCGGACATACGGCCCGCCGGGGTGGAGTTCGTGGTGCTCGGCGGGCGCGTGGTGATCGACGGCGGCGAGTTCACCGGCGGGCGGCACGGGCGCCTGCTGCGGTCGGGGCGATGAGCGCGCGCGGCCGGGTGACGCTCGGCGTGCTGCTGGACAGCCTCGGCGCCGAGACGGTGAGCGCGCTCAGCGTGCCGTCCGGCCGCCAGACGCTGGTCGGCGCGCCCGTCATCTACGGCTCGGACGAGCCGATGACCGCTTTCGACGGCGCGTTGCTGCTGGTCACCGGCAAACCGGACCCGGCGCTGCTGGAGCGCGCAGCCGAAGCGGGTGCGGCGGCCGTCGTGGTGCGGGCCGGCATCGGCGATCCAGAACTGCTCGCTGAGTCGGCCTCACGCGCGGGTGTCGCGCTGCTCGCGGCCGCTCCCGGGCTGTCGTGGGGCCAGCTCTACGCGCTGGTCGACGCGTTGCTCGCGGTCGTCGGCCCGGCGGCCGACCTGGGGGAGGCGCAGGCGGCCGACCTGTTCGCGCTGGCCAACCAGGTGGCGGCGCGGGTCGGCGGCGCGGTCGCGATCGAGGACCTCGCCATGCGCGTCCTGGCCTACTCCACGATCGACGGGCAGCGCATCGACGAGCTGCGCAGGGAGGGCATCCTGGGCAGGCGGGTGCCCGCGCATCCCACCCACGCCGAGGAGTACGCCGGGGTGCTGCGCTCGGACGAGGCGGTGTGGAGCGTCGAGCCGAAGGAGTTCCTGCCGCGCCTGGCGATCGCGGTCCGCGCCAGAGGCGAGGCGCTGGGCACGATCTGGGCCATCGAAGGCGACAAGCCGCTCGAACCGGACGCGGCAGCCGTACTCGCCGAGGCAGCTCAGTCGGCGGCGCCGCACCTCGCGCGGATCAGCCTGGCGGCCGACAAGGCGCGCAGGACCAGGGACGAGTGGCTCGGCTGGCTGCTGCGCGGGGTCGGACCCGTGGGGGAGCTGGCCACCTCCTTCGGGCTGCGCCAGGACGAGCCGGTCGCGGTCGTGGCGATCGGCGCCCGTGACGGCACCGATGTCTTCGCCGCCACGCATGCGGGGGATCTGCTGCGTACGGCCTATGCCGCCTATCGGATCAGGGCGGCCGTCGGCGCGGTCGACGGCAGGACCTACGCCGTCGTCGCGGCCGACGCCGGAGCGCCGCTGCTGCGGCGCATCACCGCGGACACGCTCGGGCAGATCACCGACCGGCTCGGCGGTCACTGGCGGGCCGGGCTCGGCAGGAGCGTGCCGTCGGTCGCTTCTGCGCCGGTCAGCGCCAGGCAGGCCGAGGAGGCGCTGCGCGCGATGTGCGGGCCGTACGGCCTGGGGGTGGTGGGCGCGCACGAGGAGCTCTCCGCCGCGATGTTCCTCATGGACGTGGCCACCTCGATGCGGACCAGCCCGTCGTTGCTGGGCGAGCCGCTGTCGCGGGTGACGGAACACGACGCGGGGCACGGCACCGACTACGTGCACAGCCTGCGCGTCTGGGTCGCCGCGCACTACGACGTGCCCAAGGCGGCCGAGACGCTGTCGCTGCACCCCAACACGCTCAGGTACCGGCTGCGCCGCATCGGCGAGCTGATCGCGCTCGACGAGCCGGACGTGCGGCTCGTGCTCGCCCTCCAACTGCGCCTGGCGACAAAGGGCGTCGCGTGAAGTTCGGCTTCCACGCCAACGCCCCGGCCCAGGGTCCGGCGCGATGCTGATGCCCATGGTCGAACTCCGCACCCTGCACGGAACCACCCAGATCCTCGAAGCCGACCGGCTGCTCCGCCGCGTGTGGAACACCAAGGCGGGCGAGGATCCGCCGCTGGCGGTGGACCTCATGTGCGCGTTCGCCCACACCGGCGGCTACGTCGGCGGGGCGCTCCTCGACGGGGTGCTGGTCGGGGTGGCCTCCGGGTTCCTGGCCGCGGGCGGCGGGCTGCACTCCCACGTGGCCGGGGTGGCGCCCGAGATGCAGGGGAGGGGGATCGGGCAGGCGATCAAGGCGCACCAGCGGTCGTGGGCGGCTTCGCGCGGGCTGACCTTCGTCTCCTGGACCTTCGACCCGCTGGTGCGGCGCAACGCGCATCTCAACCTGACCAGGCTGGGGGCGCGGGTGTCGCAGTACGTGCCGGACTTCTACGGACCTCTGACGGACGGCATCAACGACGGGGACGCCTCTGACCGGCTGTTCGTCCACTGGCCGGTATCCCCGGTGGCCGCGGCGCCCCTTCCGCTGGACCCGCCCGTGGTGATCGTCTCTTCTGCCGGCGTGGTGCGTCCTCCTGACGGCGCCGCCGTACTGCACTGCGGGACGCCGTCCGACATCTCGCACCTGCGGCGGGAGGATCCCGCCGAGGCCAGGCGGTGGCGTGCCGTGGTGCGTGACGCGCTGGGCGGGGCGCTCGCCTCCGGCTACCGGATCTCCGCCTTCACCAAGGACGGCTTCTACGTGCTGGAGCGTGCGGCGTGAGGATCGTCTCCGCCGAGCTGCGCACGTTCCGCACCACCGTGCGGAGGTCGTTGCTCGTGCGGGTGACGGGCTCTCTGGGCGAGGAGGGCTGGGGTGAGTGCGTGGCCGACGACGAACCCACCCACAGCGCCGAATACCTGGAGGGGGCGGCCGACGTCATCCGGCGTTTCCTGCTGCCCGCCCTCCTCGCCGTGCCCGACCTCGACCCGGCAGGGGTGGCGCCCGCGCTGGCGCACCTGCGCGGGCAGCCGATGGCCAAGTCGGCGATGGAGATGGCCGTGCTCGACGCGGTGCTGCGGGCTCGCGGGTTGTCGCTCGCGTCCTATCTGGGCGCGGTACGGCGGAGCGTCCAGGTGGGCGCGTCCGTGGGGATCGCCGACTCGCTCGACTCGCTGCTGGACACCGTGGATCGGCACGTGAGCGCGGGGTACGCGCGGATCAAGCTGAAGATCCAGCCGGGGTGGGATCTGGAGCCGGTGCGGGTGGTGCGGGAGACGTTCGGCGGCGGGCTCATGCTGACCGCCGACGCCAGCATGGCCTACACCCCGGCCTCGGCTCGGCACCTGGCGAGGCTCGACGCCTACGGGCTGGCGTTGCTCGAGCAGCCGTACGACGCCGACGACCTGCACGGGCACGCCATGCTCGCCGCTCGCATGGAGACGCCGATCTGCCTGGACGAGTCGATCACCTCCGCCAGGGCCGCGATCGCCGCCCTGCGCGCCGGGGCCTGCTCGATCATCAACATCAAGCCCGGACGGGTGGGCGGGTATTTGGAGGCGCGCCGGATCCACGACCTCTGCCTGGCGGCCGACGTGCCGGTGTGGTGCGGCGGGACGCTGGAGACCGGGCTGGGCCGCGCGGCCAACCTGGCCCTGGCCGCGTTGCCGGGCTTCACCCTGCCGGGCGACATTTCCGCCACGGACCCTGTCGTGCTGGACGGCGACTCCATCGCCGTCCCCGACGGTCCGGGCATCGGCGTGACCCCTTCAGAGGACGCCTTGGAAGCATTCACTCAAAAAGGGTAGTCAGTACACTTTTTTATCCGATACGCTTTTGGCATGACTTCACCAAATATTGCTATTGTCGGCGCGGGTATCGGCGGCTTGGCCTGCGCCCGCACCCTGCAGCAGCACGGCCGCTCGGTCACCGTCTTCGAGCGCGAGGCCTCGCCTCGCTCGCGGTGGCAGGGCGGCATGCTTGACCTGCACGTGGACACCGGCCAGGCCGCTCTGCGCGCGGCGAACCTGTTCGAGGAGTTCAGCGCCGTGGCCCGCCCCGAAGGTCAGGAGATGCGCGGCCTGGACCCCTATACCGGGGCGCTGATCCACCACGAGCTGCCCGTGGAAGGCGCGGGCAACGCGCCCGAGATCGACCGGGGCCAGCTGCGCGACCTGTTCCTCGACGCCCTCGCACCGGACACCATCCGCTGGGGACACCCGGTCACCTCGGCCGACGCGCTGACCGAGGACTTCGACCTCGTGATCGGCGCCGACGGCACCTGGTCACGGATCCGCCCGGCGCTCTCCACCGCGACCCCCATCTACACGGGGGACCTGCTCGTCGAGACCTTCCTCGACGCCGACCGGCATCCCGAGGTGGCGCTCATGGTCGGCAACGGCACGCTGGCCGCCAAGTCGGGCCGCCTCATGCTGTCCGCGCAACGCAACAGCCGGGGCCACATCCGCGTCTACGCCGGACTTCCCGCCCCGGCGGACAGTCGCGTCGACCTGCTGGAGGTGTTCGAGGGCTGGCACGACGGCCTGCTCGACCTCATCCGGCAGGCCGACGGCGACTTCGTCAACCGTCCCCTGTACGTCCTGCCGGTCGGGCACCGGTGGGACCACGTTCCCGGCGTGACCCTGCTGGGGGACGCCGCCCATCTCATGCCGCCGTACGGGATCGGCGCCAACCTCGCCATGCTCGACGGCACCGACCTGGCCACCGCCATCATCAGCCACGACGACCTGGACGCGGCTGTCCGCTCCTACGAGAACTTGATGCTGCCCCGCGCCAGGGCCGCAGCCGAGGCGTGTGCCGAGCTGACGGCGACCCTGGTGGCGGACACGGTCGTCGACGTCGAGTCGGCGCGGCACCACCTCAACGACCGCATCCAGCGGGCCTGAGGGTCAGGGGCCTACGTAGAGCTCGTAGTGGGGGGTGTGGGTCTGCCAGCTGCTGGGGTAGTACTGGCAGTAGTAGCCGGTGCTGCCGTCGGCGTACTCCTGTCCGTCGGCGTTGCACTGCGCCAGGGTGGTGGAGTTGGCGGGGAAGTAGGAGCGGACGTAGGTGTAGCCGCTGGCACTCGCCGTACCAGCTCCGGCCAGCGCCAGCGCAAGGGCGGTAGTCGTTACGGCTGCTAGCCGTCGCACGTTACTCATCACGGGTCCCGACCCTAGGTGCGTGCGCGGTGTTGATCAATGTTCGGCGGGGTATTGCTACCGTCCTTGCCCATGGTGCTCATGGACGGGGAATGTCGGTGCATCGTCTGCCGTGGCCGCGGCGTCGACGAGCGCTTCACCAGGTTCCAGCTTCACATGGTGAAGTACGTGCGGCGTTCCGGTTGGGGCGTCAACGACGTCTTCGGTGACGACTCGGCCCCTGGCTGGGCCTACACCGTGGGCCTGTGGCACACCTTCCGGCATCCGGAGGTGGTGATCTTCGGTCTGAACGACGATCTGCGGTGGTCTTGCCTGGAGGGGATAGGCGAGCAGGTTCGGGACGGACGGGGCGTTGCGGACGGGGAGAGCAGGGAGGGCATGCTCAAAGGGGTGTCCGTGCTGATCAGGGCCATGCATCCGAGCTGGCGGATCTCGCTGTTCGGGACGCGGGGCTCGGTGTACAGCTTCTACGAGGGCACCCCGTTGCCGCCGTTTCTGCAGATGGTCTGGCCGGACACGAAGGGGAATCTCCCCTGGGACGACGACGTCGATCCTGAGATGGACGAGCAGCAGCCGTTCACCTGGGTTCCCCACGACGACCACCCCAGGGGTGTCTGGACCACAGCTCACCCCGCCCGCCGTAAGCGGGGGTGGCGGTTCGTCAACGATCCCGCCGAGTAGCGGTGGGTGCGCCTTGCCTTCAACGCCTGCGTCCATCCGGCCCGTCTGTGATCCCACGGCAGACCCCTAAGGGTGATCTCGGAGATTCCCCTGGGTCTGGGGCGCGGCCGTTGCCGCCGTGTTAGCGGGGCTGGGAGTCTGGGCGGCATGGAAAGCGCGCTCCACCTCTACGCGCTCGTCCTTCTCGTCACCATCCCACCCATGATCCCGAACTCCGCACTGCTGGCAGGTGCGGGCGCGCTCGCCGCTACGGGCGGCCTCCATCTCCCGACACTGGCGACGATCACCCTGCTCGGGACGGTTGTGGGCGATCTGGCTGTCTACGGGGTGGGCAGGAGGTGGAGCGGACGTGCCACGACATGGCTGTCCCGCAGCCCCAGGCGAAGCTCGACGTGGGCGTGGATGACGGACCACATCCAGCGGTACGGAGTGTCATCCGTGATCGGCGTCCGCTTCGTCCCAGGAGGGAGGGCGATGGGCACGATCACCGCAGGGATCCTCGGCCTGCCGTTCCGCAGTTTCCTGCTCGCCGTCTTCCTTTCGGAGGTCATCTTCGTCACGTGCACCATCGGGCTCGGCTACCTCGGCGGACGTCTCATCCCAAGCAGCGGTCCCACGGCCCTGCTGATCGGCCCGGCGGTATCGCTCCTGGTCGCCGGGGTGACCCTGCTCATCCGGCGCTGCCGCCGCCCAACCTGACCAGCTCACAACCAGCCACCCAGCTCCACCGAAACCGCGACGCACTGTCTGAACGCACTCTAAACGCCCAGCCCTCCCAAGCCCTCCCAAGCCCTCCGGCCCCGCCCCCAGACTTCGGCCCCCAGACCCCGGCCAGCCGCTCTGGCCCAGCCCGCCCCCAGCCCGCTCTGTCCCCGGCCGATCGTCTAGCCGACCTCCTGGCTCCGCCCGTCGCCTTGACCGGCCCGTCGCGTCGCCCAGCCCGGCCCAGCCCGTCGCGTCGCCCAGCCCGGCCCGGCCCGTGCCCGGACCCGGTCCACCGCCCTGGCCCCAGCCCCGCCCCAGCCCCGCCCCAGGCCCTGGCCCCGCTCACGGGCCCGCCCGCCCCAGGCCTGTTGGTCCACACGCCTGTAAGTCCGATCTTCTCCGACGAGCTGAGACCACCATCACTCGCGCACAGCAGTCACCGCGAGCGTCGTATAGCCGACGACGATGCTGCCACCAACGGTGTCGATGGCGGCACCAACACCAGCCAACACCTCGTCCATCACCTCAGGCGTCAACCGGGTGTGTGCGCCGGTGGTAGGTAGCTGATCAAGCCACTCATCCCGCGTGTAGACCCGCTCCCAGGTGAACCGCCACCGCTCAGGCTCCGCAAACCCTCCCGCCTGCCGAATCCCCTCGGCCGCCTTGTCGCACAGCGCCCCGTACCCGACCGACCCAGCCGCCCACATCCGCTCAGCCAGCGAGCCCGGCAGCACCCGTCGATAAACAGCGGCAAACGCCTCAGCCAACTCATCGGAGGGCCTGCCGTCGTTCCAGAACACCGACAACAGCCCTCCCGCTCGCAGGACCGCGGCCGCCTTCACCGCCCCAGCGACCGGCTCCACCCAGTGCCACGTCTGCCCGGCGACCACCGCGTCGAAGGTGCGCCCAGCCGCCTCCCACTCCTCGAACGTGGTCACCTCAACCTCAACCCCACCAGCCAGAACATGGCCAGCTTCACCGTGAGGTGTGAGATCGGTCCCGCCCGTATCCCGTTCGCCCCGCGAGAGACCATCCGTCCACGCCCCGCCACCCCGCAGCGCGAAATCGGTCGCGGCAGACCCAGGTTCGACCCCGCCTTCCTGGGCGACGGTGGGCTCGGCCCCCTTACGGGCGAACTCGGCCATGCGGGCATCGGGTTCCACGCCGAGGACCGTGCACCCTGCGGCCTGGAGTTGGCGGGCCACGATCCCGGTGCCGATCCCGACGTCGAGAACGCTCTTCCCTGGGCTCTTCGCGACGATCTGGTCGATCAGGTCGGCGGGGTAGCGGGGCCTGGCGCGGTCGTACCGTTCCGGGTCTATGCCGAACGACTCGGCGATCTGTCTGGCCTGGTGAGACTGCTCCGAAGGTGAAGTGGGCATGTGCCCACTCTAGTGGGCACATGCCCACTCCGACAATGGACGGCCACCGAAAGGCCTTGGCATAGCCAACCAACGGCCTTGCCTGTAGCCCGCCAAAGCGCTTTGCCCGTAACCACCCACAGGCCCGTCAATCGACGGATTCCTGCTTGACGGCCGCCGCATAAGCCGCGTCGAGGCGTTCCAGTGGACCTGGGCCGTCGCGCGGCTTCGGCGGGGCGTCGAGGTGGCGGACGCGGAGGTCGTCCATGAGGTCCTCGATGAACGCCGGACCCTCATCCCGCATCACCTGCTGCCTGATGCGGAGCTCGTCGCTGCCGGAGCGCCAGTCCAGGCCCCAGTTCCCCAGGGCGTAAATGATCGGAAGAGTCTGGATACCGGCTTCAGTGAGGCTGTAGCGAGCGCGTTGCCCCCGCGCAGCCGTACCACGAGTGAGGAGTCCCGCCTCGACGAGCCGTACGAGGCGGTCGGCGAGGATGTTCGACGCGATGCCCTCGATCGACCCGGTGAGCAGCGCCCGAAAGTAGCGCCGGTCGCCGAAGATGACGTCGCGAAGCACGAGCAACGTCCACCGATCGCCGAGCACCTCGACGGCGGCGTTGATCGGACACCCGGACCGTGGTTCCACGATTCCCTCCTTGACAGGCATTTCGCCCTCACTATAGTGATTGCAAAATGCAAGCACTAGGGAAGAGGGGATGATGGGACGCTTCGTTTATTCGATGCAGGTGTCCCTCGACCTGCGGATCGAGCAGGTTCCCGGAGACAACGGCGCCGGCGAGTGGCTGCGCATCGACGAGGAACTGCACCGCGAGGCCAACGCCCAGACGCGAGCGCTCGCACTCATGGTCCACGGCCGGGTCTACTACGAGGTCATGGAGGAGTTCTGGCCACGAGCGCACGAGGACGCCTCACTGCCGGACTTCATGCACGAATACGGCGAGCTCTGGACGGCCAAGCCCAAGGTGCTCGTTTCCCGCACTCGGCGCACCGCTGACCACAACACCCGGATCATCGGCGGCGACGACGCGATCGAGCAGCTCGCCGCCCTCAGGGCCGGGACCGACGGCGGCATCAGCGTGGGCGGCGCGGCGCTCGCGACGCAGCTCCTCCGGGCGAACCTGCTCGACGAGCTGCTGCTCTGGACCCACCCCGCGATCCTCGGCTTCGGCAGGCCGCTGTTCGACGACTACGACATGCCGATCGACCTCGATCTGATCGAGCAGCGATCGTTCAAGCAGGGCGTCACGATGCACCGCTACGCCCTCCAAGACGCGAAGGAGGCGAGACCATGTTGAAGCAGGTCGCAGAGGGTGTGCTGGTGCACGAGAGCGAGTTCGTGCAGAGCAACGCGATCGTCGTGCGGGGCCGTACCGGCGTGTTGCTCATCGATCCCGGGGTGCAGGACCACGAAATGGCCTGCCTCGCCACCGACCTGTCCGAGCTGGGGCAGACCGTTGTGGCGGGTTTCTCGACGCATCCGGACTGGGATCACCTGCTCTGGCACCCCCGCTTCGGCACGGCTCCCCGGTACGGCACGGCCCGATGCGCGACCGCCGTCCGGGAGCAACTGTCCGACCCGGGCGCGAAGGACGAGATCGCCGCCCACCTGCTCGAGACGGAAATCGCCGGAAAGGTCCCGCTGGACCTGTATGGCCTCATCACTGCCCTGCCCGCCGGTACGGCGGAGCTTCCGTGGGACGGCCCGCAGGTCCGGATCATCGAGCACCAAGCGCACGCTCCCGGCCACGCGGCGCTGTTCATCGAAGAGCTCGGGGTTCTCGTCGCCGGCGACATGCTCTCCGACGTCCTGGTTCCGATGCTCGACCTGAACGGCACCGCAGACCCGATCGAGGACTACCTCACCGCGTTGCGGCTGCTGGAGGGCGTGGCGGGCAACGTCGGCGCTGTCGTTCCCGGCCACGGGTCGGTCGGCGGAGCTGGTGAGGTGCACGCGCGGATCGAGCAGGACAGGGCGTACGTGATCGCGCTGCGCGACGGCAAGGACCCCAGCGACCCGCGGATCGGCCCCTCGGCCAAACCGGGCTGGGAATGGGTGAGCGACGTGCACGCCGGGCAGCGTCACCGCCTCGCCCAGCGAAGCGAGCACGCCTAGCTACATATATCCCTACCTGCGGCAAAGGCTTGGATCTGCCCGGATGCGGAGGCCGCGGGCGGGAAAGGTCTCCTGCCATGACCGACGTACGGAAGATCGCCGCCGAGGGCTGGATCTACGGCTTCCCCCTGTTGATGAACTACCGGACCATGTACGCCCAGGCCATCGACTCCGGCGACCCCCGCTACGTCGGCGGCTTCGGCCACGTCCGCCACTACTCACAGCCCTTCACCCCGGCCAACACCGACGTGGTGACCCCCAACAACGACACCCCGTACTCGTGGGGCTGGTTCGACCTGCGCGCGGAGCCGTACGTGATCTCCGTCCCCGCCGTCGACCGCTACTACGTGCTGCCCTTCCACGACCTCGACACCTGCTACGTCGGCTATGTCGGCGCCCGTACGACGGGTGACGGCCCCGGCACGTACCTGCTCGCCGGACCGGGCTGGGACGGCGAGCCCCCGGCGGGCATCACGCGGGTGCTGCGCGCCGACACCTCCCTCGTCGGCATGCTCGGCCGTACCTACCTGGGTGGACCGGACGACGTGGACACCCTCCGCGAGATCCAGAAAAGCTACGACATCCAGCCACTCCACACCCACCTCGGCACCGACGCGCCACCCGACCAGCCCGAACCGTACTGGCCCGTATGGCGCGAGGACGTCCTCGACTCCGCAGACTTCTTCACCTACCTCGACTTCCTGCTCGGCTTCTTCCCCGTCCTTCCGCAGGAGAAGGGCGTGCGCGACCGGCTCGCCTCGATCGGCCTCGACGGCAGCGGCTCCTTCTATCCTTCGCCAGAGCTCCGCGCCGACCTGGAGGCGGGCATCGCCGACGCTCGGGCCCGCCTGACCGAGGCCGAGAAAAGCGCAGGCAGCTCCACCGGCCTGTTCGGCACCCGGGCCGAGCACGGCGACGACTACCTCACGAAGGCGGTCGGGGTCGACAAGGGTCTGTACGGCCTGCCGTCCGAGGAGGCCTTCTACGCAGGATGGGTCACCGACAGCGACGGCAACCGGCCCGACGCCTCGCGCACGAACTACACGATCCACTTCCCGGCCGGGCAACTGCCACCGGCCAGGTTCTTCTGGTCGGCGACCATGTACCGGCTGCCCGACCGGTTGCTGGTGGACAACCCCATCGACCGCTACTCGATCGGTGACCGTACCCCTGGTGTGGTGTACGACGAGGACGGCGGGCTGACGCTGCACGTGCAGCGCGAACGGCTGGCGGCAGGGGAGTCGAACTGGCTGCCCGCACCCGACGGCCCGTTCTCGATCGTCATCAGGCTGTACGGCCCGGCCCCGGAGGTCCTGACCGGCGAGTGGCACATCCCGCAGATCACACCCGCCGAGTGAGCAGACGCGCTTGTCTGTCGCAGGACTTCACCCCTCGGCGGCCATCCCGGCCGCCCAGGGAAGGATGGGATCCTCAACGGCCCGAAAGCCCGCCGCCTCAACGGTTCGGGAGCCTCCAGGGTCGACTGCCTCAACGGTTCGGGGCCCCCAGGGTCCGCCGCCTCAACGGTCAGGGAGCCCCTCATCGGCACCCTCAAGGGTCCGGAGCTCCGTCGACTCCACGAACGGTCCGTAGGCGAACAACGCCTCGCCGCCGCGGGTTGCTGTAACGGACGCCGCGAACCCGCCTGCGACACAGGCCTGGATCCGGTCGTTGAACACGTCGATGGCGGCCCGGCCGTTCGTGTCGTCGATCACCAGGTCCCTCAGGTGTCAGGCATACTGCGCGCGGCCCGCCGGTCGGTAGACCTGCAGCGTGATGCCCTTCGGAAAGACCCGCGACTCGACCAGCTGAAGGGCGATGTCCGGCCCACTGTCAGGGAACAGCCGGGCGCCCCGGCCGACAACCACCGGGACGATGAGGATGTTCATCTCGTCAACCAGCTCGTTCGCAAGCAGCCACCGGGTCAGGGCGCCACTGCCGTGCACCTGCAGCTCACCCTCCGGCTTGGCCTTCAACTCCCCGACGGCCGCCGCAAGGTCGCCGGAGAGGACGGACGTATCCGCCCACTGCGGGTCGGTGAGCGTGTTGGACGCCACGTACTTGCGCTTCGTGTTCAGGGCCCCGGCGAAGAGGCTGCTGGCGGGGTCCATCGCACTCCAGTATTCGGCGAAGATGTCGTAGGTCCTGCGCCCGAACAGGTAGGCGTCGGCGCGCTGGTAGGTCTGCTCCATGAACGCCCTGGACTCGTCGTCGGAGTGCACCATGGACCAGCCCGGCATGTCGTCCTCCTGCATCACACCGTCAACGGAGATCCTGGTGGTGGTCGTCAGCTTCATGATCGTGGCTCCCTTTCGTAGCGCCCCTGGTGGGCGGCCTTCCACTCCTTCTACGAACGGCTCCACCCCGATCCGACAACCCAGCGGGTCACGATCGAACGCTCAGCGGTGAGCAGGGTTGGTAGTGGGCGGGTGCCCATACGGTGGCGAAGGAATGGGCAGCCGCCCACACGGAGTCGATGAGGTCTTCGCGCCATATGGGCCAGTACGGCTTGGGCTGGCCGGGCACACGGTGGTGGAGGGGAGTGGGTAGGCGCCCATGCGGCGGTGAGGGGGTGGCGCGGACACCCGCGGCGGTGGCGGCGGAGGGAACGGGGGTGGGCACCCACGTGGTGGTGGAGGGATCGGGCGGGCACTCAAGGCGATGGATGGGATCGGGCGGGCGCCCACTCGAGGGTGGCGGGGTGGGGCGGGCACCCACGGTGATGGTGGAGGGAGTGGGCTGGCACGCGCGTGGTGGTGGAGGGAACGGGGTGGGCACTCAAGGTGATGGATGGGAGTGGGCAGGCGCCCATGTGGCGATGGAAGGATTGGGCGAGCGCCCATACGGTCGTGGAGGAGTGGGCGGGTGCCCACGGTGGTGGAAGGACGGGGTGTACGGTGCCGACTGGGGTTGCGTTGCGGGATGCGCGCGAGCAGCTGTTCGATGCCGCGGAGCGGGTGCTGCTCCGCGAGGGGCCGAGCGCGCTGACCAGCCGGGCGGTGACCACGGAGGCGGGTTGCGCCAAGGGGGTCCTGCACCGGTACTTCGCTGACTTCGACGCGTTCCTGGCCGAGCTCGTTCTGGACCGTATCCGCAAGCTTGACCAGCAGGCGGACGCCCTCCGTGCGGCGGCGGGAACTCGCACCGTGGTGGACAATCTCACTGACGCTCTGACGGAGTTGTTCGGTTCTGTGGCCGTGGCGATTGTTGGGCTGGTGATCTCGCGAGACGGGTTGCGGGCGCGGCTGCGCGAGGCCAGGCCGACCGGGATTCCGCTCATGACGGAGGCGGGGGCGATGATCGGGTCGTATCTCGCGGTCGAGCGGCACCTCGGCCGCATCCCCGCTGACGCCGATGTGGACACCCTCGCACCCACCCTGATCGGCGCCGCACACCTGCTCTTCGCCGACCGGACGGGCGATCCGCCGACCGCGGAGGCCGTACGGAAGGTTGTGACGGCGGTTATCGCGGCATAGCCCAGAGGGTGGGTGACGGTGGTTATCGCCGCGTAACGCGGAAGGTTGTGGCCGCTTGGTACTGAAGGGTGTGACAGTGGCTGTCGCCGCTCAACGGAGGGGCGTGATGGTCGCTCTACGTGGGTGACGTTCACGGCTGTGTCATCAACCCCAACACGGGCGCGAGCTCGCACGGCATCACCTTGACTGCGCGGAGCTCCTGACCCCTTGGTGGTGTCGATCCGAAGGCGAGCCCCGAGCAGGTGACGCTTGTTCTCTGGAAGACGCGTCGCTCCACTGGTGAGCGTCACCACAGCCGCTTGACGAGCAAGGTTGTCGGTGGTGTCTGCGATCGTTTGGTGCGTGGGTGAGCTGGTCGAGCGGGTGGATGAACACGATCGCGTGCTGGGAGTCGTGGAGCGCGCGGAGGCGGTGCGTCGGAGGTGGGTGCATCGGATTGCGACGACGATCTGCCGCGATCCGCTGGGGCGGATCCTTGTGCTGCGCCGGGCCGAGGGGCATGTTCGCTTTCCCGGCCACTACGACGTGATGGTCGGCGGCGCTGTGGGGGTGGGGGAATCGTATGAGGGTGCGGCGGCGCGTGAGCTGGTGGAGGAACTGGGGGTTGGCGTCTCGGTCGGGTTTCTGTTCAAGTTCCTTTGGCAGGGCGGGATCGGCCCTGTCTGGTTCGGGGTGCACGAGGCCCTGATCGGCGAGCCAGTGGCTCCGGATCCGGCTGAGATCGGTTGGCACGCCTGGCTCACGGAGCTTGAGCTGCGGCAGGTGGTCAGTCGGGGGCCCTTCGTTCCAGGTGGGCGAGAAGCTCTGCGCCGGTATCTTGGCGGCTCAGCTCAGTGGTGAGCAATCACTCGCTGGCTGATGGTCTCTCGGCTGCAGGACGGGGCAGAGCAATGACCGAAACCTGTGGATCTGACGGGAAGGTGTGTACCTTCCCAAATCATCTGATCAAGGTTTCGAGATAGGCCAACGCGCCAACGTCGGTCGGGAAGGCACACCCGTGCCGCTCACCGTAGTACCCGAGCTGCCCGCTGACGACAACTCTCCGACGGGCTCTTCCTCGCTGATCGACCAGATCCTCCGTGAGGGTGCACGCAAGATGCTCGCCGCCGCGCTGCAGGCCGAGGTGGACGCCTACATCGCCGCCTTCGCCGATGAGCGCGATGAGCGCGATGAGAACGGTCGCCGCCTGGTCGTACGCAACGGCCACCACCAGCCGCGCGTGGGTCGACGACGAGATCACCCGCGCCGACCGCGATTGGGTGGCCGAGCACCATCACGGCCGCGCCCTCCTCCACCCCGTCGTAGCATCCCGAGGCCTCACCAACACAGACATCACCACCCTCGACGAATGGCTACGTTCAGCCTGATCCACAATTGCTCTCAGGCGGCGACGCCTGCCGGTGAAGGTGCTTTTCCAGCCCGTACGGCACGCACGAGCAGGCTCGCTGCGAGGGCGACGTGCCACAGCGCGAAGCCCAGTGCGCTGATGGCGTCCCAAACGGTGATGTCGTCCCAGCCGACACCGCGGTTTTCTATCGCGAACCAGAGCACGTACGTCGCCATGGAGATGAGCCCGGTCAAGGTGCCGAGCACCGCGGGGATCCAGCCTGCTCGCCAGGCCAGCAATGCCGTGAGCACGACCAGCAGCCCCTGGACCGCGGAAACGGCGATCACTGCCTGCTGGTCGAATCCTGTCACCATGGTGATCGACACCGTCACGCTCACGAGAGCCGTCAGAAGGATGGTGATGGTTGCGCCGAGGCTTGTTCGCCGGAGGGCGACGGCGAGGGTGACCAGCGCTGCTACCAGGGTGATGTCGCTGATCACCCACACCGCCAGCATGATCTCCCGCAGCTCCTTCCTGCCCCAGACGAGAACGATGATGGTCAGGACCAGGATGAACAAACCGGACAACAGGGTCAGGGCCAGCGCGGTGGTCGCCTGCGGCACTCCCGTGTTCGGCTTGGCTGGGCGAGCGTGCGGGTGCATGGGCGGTGACCCCCAACCCGGCTGTTGGGCTCCAGGCATGGGCTGACCCCAGCCAGGTTGCTGCCCACCAGAACCCCAGCCGCCCTGTTGCCCTCCAGAACCCCAACCTGGCTGTTGCCCGCCGGAACCCCCGCCAACCTGTTGGCCCCCAGAACCCCAGCCTGGCTGCTGTCCGCCGGAATGGACAGGCGGACCCCCGTGGGCCCCGGCCCCATGCGCGGCCGCGGCTGGCCGAACGGTGTGCTGGTCGGCGTCGGGCAGCAGCAGGGTCGCGGGCGGTGGCCCTGACAGCAGGGTGGGCCGTTCGGCCAACGCAGCCGGAAGCTCCTCCCCGGTGATCCGCCGCAGCAGGTTGGCGGCACTGGGTCGGGACGCGGGGTTCTTGGACAGACAGGCAGCCAGCATCGGCCGCAGTTCATCGGGCACAGCGGACAGATCCGGCTCCCGAGTCATGATCGCATGCATGATCGCCGGAAAAGTATCCCCGCGAAACGCCTGCTGCCCACTGGCCGCGTAGATCATCGTCGTGGCCCAGCTGAACATGTCCATCGCCGAAGTGGGCGAACCCCCCTCGAACTGCTCCGGCGCCATGAACGCAGGAGTCCCCATGACGCTGTGCGTGGCACTACGATCCAACGCCCGAGCGATCCCGAAATCGATCACCACCGGCCCCTCGGGACCCAAGATCACATTGCTCGGCTTGAAGTCCCGATGCACGATCCCGGCCCGATGAATCGCCGCCAACGCGGTCAACGTCGTCACGGCAAGCCGTTCCAGCCCACTCCCCGACCGCGGCCCCTCCTTCAGGACCAGCTCATCCAGCGCAGGCCCCGGAATGTGCTCACTGACGATATACGGCCGCTCATCCGCGATCCCGACATCCAGCACCCGTGCCGTACAGAAGGGAGCCACCCGCCGCGCCGACTCGGCCTCCTGCAGAAACCGCTGGCGCGCGTTGTCATCGGCCAGCGCCTCAATGTGCAGGGCCTTAACCGCCACCTGCTGTCCAGCGGGCCCCTGTCCGAGATAGACAGTGCCCTGGCCGCCCCGGCCCAGGACACCCGTCAACCGATACTCGCCAAGTTGTCCGGGATCTCCCGGTGTGAGGGGTTGCACAAGATCCGACCCTATATGTTGACCTTCTGGCGGGCCGCGTGGTCATGGAACGGGCACCACAGCGGGTGGGAGCAATGATCGAAGAACTTGATCCAGAGGTCTTGACGATTACTCCGGGGCAGCGGCTTCAGCTCACTCGTGACCGGAGGAGGCTGGCCACGGCGTCTCGGCAGGGTCGATCGACCGGGGAAGGCCGCGGCGGCCTGAAGCGGGAGGCGGTGACGGCGGTTGTCGCTGCTTGACGAAGGCCGTGGTGGTGGTCGTCGCTTGATGCCGAGGGCCGAGGGTCGTGGGCGTGGCCGCTTGACCCCCATGGCCGTCGGCGGCCGTCGTGGCCGCTTGACGCCCACGGCCGCGGTGGTGGGCGTCGCCACTTGTCGCCCATGGCCGGGGTGGTTGTCGCCGTTTGAGGTCGAAGGTTGTGGTGGCGGTGGTTGGTGTCGCTTGACCTTGACACGGTGACAAGGTTTTCACTACACGGCATGGACACGACTCGAGCATTCCAGGAGCTGGACGACACCAGCTCATCAGTACGGCTGCGCGCCGCAATGGCAGTCGGCACCACCCCAAAGCCCCAGTTCGTCGAAAAACTCATCCACCGCTGCGCCATCGAGCCCGAGTTCTACGTACGCGACATGCTCACCTGGGCCCTCACCCGCCACCCGGCCACGATGACAGTCCCAGCCCTCCTGGACGAGCTCCGCAAAGAGCACCCCCAGGCACGAAGCCAGGCCCTGCATACGTTGTCGAAGATCGGGGACCGCCAGGCGTGGCCCGCCATCACCCGAGCCCTGCTGACCGACGAAGATGAAGACGTGGCAAGGAGCGCCTGGCGCGCCGCGGTCGTGCTCGTACCCGAGGGAGAGGAGCCCGAGCTGGCCGAAGTACTGTCGACACAGCTCGGCCGCGGCCAAAGGGAGACGCAGCTGAGCCTCAGCCGCGCGCTCGTCGCGCTCGGCGAGGTGATCGTGCCCACGCTGGAGACCGCGACGACCAACAAAGACCCGCGCGTCCGCGCGCACGCGGTAGCGACGGAAAGGCTGCTGCGCGACCCCGACGCCGGCTTCGAGTTCTCGATCGAGGCGGCCAAGCGCGTAGCTGCGCTCGGCGTCCAGGAGGAGTGACAGGCAGTGTTGATCGGTGATGTGGCACGGCGGTCCGGGGTCAGCGCCCGCATGCTCCGCCACTATGACTCCCTGGGCCTGGTACGGCCGACCGGACGTAGCGGCTCCGGCTACCGGGAGTACTCCAGCGAGGACGTCCAGCGGATCTTCCACATCGAGAGCCTGCGATCCTTGGGGTTGTCGCTGCGCGACGTCGGCCGCGCACTCGACGACCCAGGCTTCACGCCCTCGGAGCTCGTCGACGACCTCATCCGCCAGACGCGAGAGCGCATTGCGGCAGAGACGGAGCTGCTCACCCGCCTGCGCCAGATCGACGCCGTGGAGCCCGACGGCTGGGAGGACGTCCTCCAGATCGTCGCCCTCCTCCAGGCGCTGGGGTCGAAGAGCCCCGGCAGGCGCCAGCGCGCGGCCCTGTCCTCGGTCGACGAGGGTGCGATGCCGGTCGAAGCGCTGGTCGAGGCGGCGCTGAGCGAATCGGACCCGAACGTCGCCGGAGCCATCCGCTGGGCGCTGGCCCAGTCGGGAGAGGACGGCCTGGCGCTGCTGGCGCGGGGCCTCGGCTCGCCGGTGGCCGAGGTGCGCGGGCGTGCCGTACAGTCCATCGCCGAGATCCAGAACGGCGAGGCCACCGTACTGCTGAAGGAAGCCCTCACGAACCCCGACGCCGTGGTCCGCAGGTATGCGGCGCTGGCGCTCGGGGCGCGCGGCGTGGCAGACACGATCCCGGCGCTGATCGACATCGTCGCCGAGGGGACGAACGACGTCGACGCCGCCGACGCACTGAGCGCGCTGGCGAGCCGTCCCGCCCTGGTGGAGCGGATCACCGCCGGGCTCGTCGACCGCCTCACCGACGCGGAGCCGCCCGCACGCCTGCGGCTGACCCAGGCGCTGGCGGACATCCCGGGCCCCGTGGCCTCACGGGCCCTCGCCGACCTGGCGCAGGACGAGGACCGCGCCGTCGCGCTCACCGCGAGCTACATCTTGCAGGTCAGGCGCTCCTGACCGCCTTGCCCACCTCGGCCGGTGACGTACGCCAGGGGGCGCCGTGGCCGGGAAGCACCCACGACGCCGACAGCCCGGCGATCCGGTCGAGCGAGGAGAGCGCCTCTGCCGGGTCGTCGGTGAAGGGCGCCGGCTGCGGGCCGCCGCGCCCGGTCAGGACGTGCCGCGTGGTGAGGGCGTCCCCGACGAAGACCGCGTCCGCGATCGGGACGTGCACCGCCACGCTCCCCGGAGAGTGTCCGGGCATGCCCACGATCACCGGGCTCCCCGGCAGGTCCAGGACGTCGCCGTCACCGATCTCGGTGACCTCGCTGACATAACGCGTGCGCAGGCCGTTCTTGCGGATGGAGTAACCGAAGAAGCCGAGCGTCGGGCCGAGGCGCATGGGACCGAAGGCGACCTTGGGCTTCTCGCCCGTACGGGTGCGTACGGCGTCGGCGGCGTGCACGAACACCGGCACCCCGTGCTCGCTGCGCAGACGTTCGGCGAAGCCGATGTGGTCGGAGTCGCCGTGGGTCAGTACGAGCCCGCGGATGTCGTCGACGGACTTGCCCAGGGAGCCGAGTTCGTCCTGCAGATCCCGCCAGTGGCCGGGCAGCCCCGCGTCGATGAGCGTGATGCCCTCGGGGGTGTCGACGAGGTAGCACGCCACGAGATCGTTGCCGAGGCGGTGCAGGTGGGGTGCGAGTTTCATGGTACTTCTTTCGAGGGCCTGGACGGAGATCGTCGATAGCTAACATAATTAGCCATGATGGCTAACGTCAATAGCTTTCGTTCCGGGAGGACGGACGGTGCCGACGCCTGAGAAAACCTCGTTGAGCGGGATCGTCGCCGCGGGGCGTGAACTGCTGGAGGCGACGGGTCCGCAGGGTCTGACCATGCAGAACATCGCGGAACGGGTGGGCGTGCGCGCCCCGTCCCTGTACAAACACGTCGGCAACCGCGCGGCGCTGCTGGCCGCCGTCGCCGAGGCCACCGTGGACGACCTGGCCGAGCGGATGGAGTCGCTCGACGGTTCGATCGAGGGGCTGGCGCGCGGCTACCGGCGGTTCGCGCACGACTGGCCGGAGGGGTTCCGGCTGATGTTGTCAGGGGACGCGTCGCCCGAGGCGCTCGCCCGCGCGGCCGCCCCGGTGCTGGACGCGTCCAGGCGGCTCGTCGGCGAGCGGGACGCGCTCGAAGCCGCGCGGCTGGTGACGGCGTGGGCGACCGGTTTCATCGAGATGGAGCTCATCGGTGCCTTCCGGCTCGGCGGCGACGTCGATCGGGCCTTCGAGTACGGCCTGGCCGGTATCTGCCGGGCACTTGACGTCACGCGTACCGCGGGCGACCTGCGGGCCGGTACACCTGGACCGTGATGCCCTTCGGGTAGGCCCGCGACTCCACCAGGTCGAGCGCCAGGTCCGGCCCGCTGCCGGGGAACAGCCGCGTGCCCTGGCCGACGATCACCGGGCAGACGAGCAGGGTGATCTCGTCGGCCAGTTGGTTGTCGAGGAGCCAGCGGACCAGGTTGCCGCTCCCGTGCACCTGCAGCTCACCCCCCGGCCTGGCCTTCAGCTCGCGGAGGGCCGCCGCGAGGTCGCCGGACAGGACGGTCGTGTCCGGCCACGGCGCGCCGGTGAGCGTGTTGGAGGCGACGTACTTGGGCCGCGCGTTCAAGGCGTCCGCGATGGGTCCGCTGCCCTGCGGCATCGCTCCCCAGTATCCGGCGAAGAGCTCGTAGGTCCGCCGGCCGAACAGGAAGGCGTCGGCGCGCTGGTACGTCTCGTCGACGAAGGCCATGGCCTCGCTGTCGAACAGCGGCCTGGCCCATCCGCCGCGCTCGAACCCGGGGTCGAGGATCGGATGGCGCCCGCCGTTCCCCTGCATCACGCCATCGACGGAGACTTGCGTGTGGGTCGTCAGCTTCATGTCTTGTCTACGAACGCGCCCGGCCCGATCCGACACCTCCGCGGGAAAGGATCTCGCCGATGACGGTGACGCCGTCCACGATGGCGCGCTCGGACAGCGACGAGTACCCGAAGATGAGCCCGCCGGGCCCCGTGCTGGTCAACCGGTACGGTGTGACGCCGTTGACGGCGACGCCACGGGCCGCGGCGGCGGAGACGACGGCGGCCTCGTCCACCTCGGGCGGCAGCCACGTGACCAGGTGCAGCCCGGCGGCGATGCCGACCGGCTCCAGCATCGGCGCCTTCTCCCGGAGAGCGGCCAGGAGGGCGTCGCGGCGGCGGCGGTAGACGGGCCGCATCCGGCGCAGATGCCGGTCGAACTCGCCCCGGGTGAGGAAGTCGGCGAACACCAGCTGGTCCAGAGCGGGCGACCCCCGGTCGGCGACGACCTTGGCGGTGGCGACGGCGTCGGCCAGCCGCCGCGGCACGACGAGCCACCCCAGCCGCAGCCCGGGAGCGAGCGTCTTGCTCGCCGACCCCGCGTACACCACCGAGTCCGGCGCGAGCCCCTGGATCGCCCCGATCGGCGCGCGGTCGTAGCGGTACTCGGCGTCGTAGTCGTCCTCGACGATCAGCGCCCCGCGCCGCGCGGCCCAGCGCAGCACCGCCGCCCGCGACTCGGCGGACAGCACGCCGCCGGTCGGCCACTGGTGCGACGGGGTCAGCACGACGGCGTCGGCGTCGGTGCGTTCCAGCAGGTCGACCCGGATGCCGTCCCGGTCGACCGGCACGCCGACGACCTCGATCCCGGCGGCGGCCGCCACCAGCCGGGCGTCGTCGTCGGCCGACGGGTCCTCGACCGCCAGCCGTCGCGCCCCCGACTGGGCCAGCACGGCGATGGTCAGCGCGATGCCCTGGGCGTACCCGTTGACGATCACCATGTTGTCCGGGTCGACCGACGCGCCCCGCACCCGGTTGAGGTAACCGGCGAGCGCCTCGCGCAGCTCGGGCATGCCACGACCGCTCAGGTAGAGGAAACGCTCATTGGGAGCGTCGGCCAGTACCCGGCGGATCGACCGCATCCACACGGCCCTGGGGAAGTGGGAGACGTCGGACCTGCCGTACGCGAAGTCGATCATCGGCGGCGGCGCGGGCTCCGAGGGTACGGCCGGCGCGGCGGGCTCCTGGCCGATGGCGACCTCGGTGTAGCCGCCGGGCCTGCTGGTCAGGTATCCCTCGGCGACGAGCTGCTGGTACGCCTCGACGACCACGCCCCTGGACACCCCGAGGTCCCCTGCCAGCGTCCTGGTCGGCGGCAGCGCGGTGCCGATCCGCAGCCGACCGGCCCGGACGGCGTCCCTGATCGCGGCCTCGATCTGCCGGTGCAGCGCCGCCCCGCCGTCCCGCCGAAGCTCGATCAGCAGGGAATTGGACTGGATTTCTACCATCGAATCGGACCTTATCCCGGGTACCGATTCGCTGCCAGTCTCTACTCATGACGACAACGACCTTGACCGGGAGCCGGGTGCTCCTCCCCGGCGACGCAGGCTACGACGACGCCCGGACCGTGTGGAACGGCATGATCGACCACCACCCCCGCATGATCGTCCGCGCGGAGAGCACGGACGACGTGGTGACGGCGGTACGCACCGCCCGCGAGCTCGGCCTGGAGATCGGCGTGCGCTGCGGCGGGCACAGCAGCGTCGGCCACGCCGTACCGGACGACGGCCTCATGATCGACCTCACACCGCTGTCCGGCGTCCGCGTCGACCCGGCCGCCCGGCGCGCGTGGATCCAGGGCGGCGCGCTGCTCGGCGTCCTCGACCGGGCCACCCAGAAGTACGGCCTGGCCACCACGGCGGGCAACGTCTCGCACACCGGCGTCGGTGGCCTCACGCTCGGCGGCGGCATGGGCTGGCTCGCCCGCCAGTACGGCCTGGCCTGCGACAACGTGGCCTCCTACACGATGGTCACCGCCGAGGGCGAGGTCGTGCGGGCCAGCAGGACCGAGCGCCCCGAGCTGTTCTGGGGCCTGCGTGGCGGCGGCGGGAACTTCGGCGTCGTCACCGAGTTCGAGTTCGTGCTGCACCCGGTCGGCACCAGGACCCTGGTCGCCGAGTACACCTTCCCCCTGGACAGGGTCGTTCCCGCGCTCAAGGCGTGGCGCGACCTCAACGCTGAGGCCCCGCGCGAGGCGACGTTCACCGCGAGCATCGGCAAGGACGACGTGGCCACGCTCGGCTTCGTGTGGGTCGGCGACCCGGAGCGGGCGGGCGGCCTCCTGCGCCGGTTCGAGACCCTCGGCCGGCCGAGCGCCACCAGCGTCCGCGAGATGTCCTATGTGGAGCTCCAGAGCCGCGAGGACACCGTCGAACGCCACTCGCTGCGCCGCTACTCCAAGGGCCACTACCTGCGCCAGTTCCCGGACGAGGCCATCGAGGCGTTCGCCGACCGCGGCGGGTCAGGCCCGCGACCCAGCGTGGGGCTGCAGGCGTACGGCGGAGCCATCGCGGACGTGCCTGACGAGGACGCGGCGTTCTCCCATCGGGCGACGCTCTTCGAGTTCGGCACCGGCACGAGCTGGACCGACCGCGCCGAGGACGAGGTCAGGATCGCGGCCGCCCGGCGCAGCGCCGCCGCGATGGCGCCGTTCGCCAGCGGCGTCTACGTCAACGCCCTGTCCGACGAGGGCGCGGAGGGCGTCCGCCGGGCCTACTCAGCGGAGAAGCTCGCCAAGCTGGTCGCACTCAAGCGGGCCTACGACCCGCACAACGTCTTCCACCTCAACCACAACATTCAGCCGGACCTGTGACGCTGGTAGTGGCGGGCGACTCTGGCGCGGTTGCCGCAGCGGGTGGGGGAGCACCACATCCGGCGGGGATTCGCGGGCAGGAACACCATCACGCAGTCGTCCGCAGAGCACTCCCTGATCCTGGTCACGCCCGGGTCGGTGAGCAGCTCGGCCGCCGCTTCGGCCAGCCAGGCGGCCAACTGCGCCCCCGCAGGACCGGTGCGGGTGCGGGTCGCGGTGAGGGCGGAGCCCGTCCAGTTCAGCTCGCGCAGAACAGGGGCCGCGAGCTGGGCCTGGTTGAGGGCGTCGAGATCGGCAGCCGCAGGGCGCAGGCCCTGGCGTACAGCACCGAGAGCTCGTGCGGTGTGCTCGCGGACGGCGTGCACGGCGGCCAGGTCGGCCGCCACGAGGGGCCCCACCGGGGGGAGCGGCTCCAGGGCCAGCCATGCTTCGAGGTCGGCGGGCGTGGCCAGGAGGTCTCCCTGCTGGGGGCGGGTGTTGACCAGGTCCAGGGCCAAGGGCTCCCCGGTCAGGGGGACTGCGTCGTTCATGGACCTAATGGTACATCGTGGATTTGACGCATTAGGCATGACCCACTACAACTGACGCCATGACGCATGTAGCTCGCATCACCCACAACCAGGTCGACGTCGACGGTGTGCAGGTCTTCTACCGGGAGTCGGTGCCGGACGACGCGGACGCTCCGGTGTTGCTGCTGCTGCACGGGTTTCCGACGGCCTCGCACCAGTTCCGCCGCCTCATGGACGCGCTGGGCAGCCGCTTCCGCCTGATCGCCCCCGACTACCCGGGGTTCGGGCACACGCAGGCGCCCGACGGGTTCACCTACAGCTTCGACCGCCTCGCCGACGTCACCGAGGGGTTCGTGCAGGCCCTCGGGCTGTCGCGGTTCGCCATGTACGTCTTCGACTTCGGCGCGCCCGTGGGCTTCCGCCTCGCGGAGCGCCACCCCGAGTGGATCACCGGCCTGGTCGTACAGAACGGCAACGCCTACGAGGACGGCCTGTCCCCGATGGCCCGCGACTTCGTCGCCCTGCGCCCGGCGACCGAGGGCGCCGAGGACATCGTGCGCGGCCTGCTCACCCTGGAGGGCACCCGAGGGCAGTACGAGACGGGCGTCGCCGACCTCTCGCTGCTCGCCCCCGACGCCTGGACCCTCGACCAGCACTTCCTCGACCTGCCCGGCCGCAAGGAGGCGCAGGTGGCGCTGGCGTTCGACTACCACTCCAACGTCGAACGCTACCCGGCCTGGCAGGCGTGGCTGCGCGAGCACACCCCGCCCACGCTGGTCGTGTGGGGGACCGGCGACCTGTTCTTCACCGAGGCCGGCGCGCGGGCGTTCCTGCGCGACCTGCCCGACGCGCAGCTCCACCTGTTCGAGGCCGGGCACTTCGCCCTGGAGACCCACCTGCCCGAGATCGCGCCGCTGATCGCGGAGTTCTTGACTTCGAGTGCGCTCTGATTCCTAGCGTCAACCGCATGAGAGCACTGGTGACGGGCGGGACGAGCGGGCTCGGGCGCGCGATGGCGTCGGCCCTGGCCGCTTCGGGAGCTACGGTCGCGCTGACCGGGAGGTCGAGGGCGGACGACATCGCCAAAACCCTGCCGAGGGCGATCGGGATCAAGCTGGACGTGCGTGATGAGGCGTCGGTGCGCAGGGCGGTCGACGAGGCGTGGACGCGGATGGGCGGCATCGACCTGCTGGTGAACAACGCCGGGATGGGGATGATCGACGTCAATCCCGCGTTCATGACCCACCCCGCGAGGTTCTGGGAGGTGCCGGTCGACGCGTTCCGCGCGGTGGTCGACACGAACCTCACCGGGTACTTCCTGGTGGCGCGCGAGGTGGTGCCCCGGATGCTGGCAGCGGGTGGCGGCCGCGTCGTGAACGTCGCGGTGAGCGAGGCGACGATGCGGCGGGCGGGATTCGTCCCCTACGGGCCGTCGCGGGCCGGGAGCGAGTCCCTGTCCCGGATCATGGCGGCCGAGCTGCGGGACACGGGCGTGACCGTGAACCTGCTGCTCCCGGGCGGCGCGACCGTCACCGGCATGATGCCGCCCGGCCTCACCAACCCGGCGTTCCTCCAGCCCGAGGTGATGGGCCCGCCCATCGTGTGGCTGGCCTCGCCGGAGGCCGCCGGGGTGCACGACGAGCGCATCGTCGCCGCCGGGTTCGAGGAGTGGCTTCAGCGCCGTTCCTCCTGAGCAAATCTAACCAGGTGGTAGATTTAGCGCCGTGTCTGTCCGCAAGGGGACCAAGGGGGAGCGCACGCGTACGCGCATCCTGGACTCCGCCATGGAGCTGTTCTCCCGCTCCGGCTTCCACGCCGTGTCGCTGCGCGACATCGCCGCCCACGCGGGCATGACGCACGCCGGCCTGCTGCACCACTTCCCTGGCAAGGACGAGCTGCTCATCCAGGTGCTCACCCGCCGCGAGGAGCTGGCCTTCACCCAGGCGTACGATCCGGACGACCCGCCGGCGCTGACCCTTTCCAAGCACCTGGACCAGCTGGCGCTGAACATGCGCACGCCCGGCCTGGTCGGGTTGTTCGTGAAGGTCTCCGGCGAGGCGAGCGACCCGGCGCACCCCGCGCACGACTACTTCGTGCAGCGCTACAGGACACTGCGAGCAGGTACGGCCGAGCTGCTGCGTACCCTGTTCGCGCAGGCGACGCCGCCCGTCGAGCACGATCCCGACGCGGTGGCCCAGCAGCTGATCGCCCTGGTCGACGGGTTGCAGACCCAATGGCTGCTGGACCCGGACAACGTCGACATGCGCGCCTCGGTCGTCGCCTACCTCACCCAGCTAGGACTGGACGCCTGAGCGAAGGATCTCCAGCGCCTTGTCGGCGTGGACGGCCATGCGGACCTCCGACTTGACGACGCCGAGCACGCGGGAGTCCGTGCCGATGACGAACGTCTGGCGCTTGGTGGGCATCAGGGCCCAAGCCGCGATGCACCCCGAACCTGCTGCTGACGGCCCCGCCGACGTCCGACAGCAGCGGGTAGCCGAGGTCGTGCGCGCCGGTGAACCGCTGCTG
Organism: Nonomuraea sp. NPDC050556; assembly: GCF_044457355.1. Taxonomy (NCBI): domain Bacteria; kingdom Bacillati; phylum Actinomycetota; class Actinomycetes; order Streptosporangiales; family Streptosporangiaceae; genus Nonomuraea; species Nonomuraea sp. NPDC050556. The sequence goes on from NZ_JBITGU010000001.1 coordinate 1,157,559, forward strand.
CGCGGCGACCTCGTCGGTGCTGATGCCCACACGCTGCGCCGACAGCTCGGCGAACTCCGCGGCCAGGTCGCGGAAGTGGCACGCCTCTGCGGTGCAGCCGCGCGTCATGGCGGCGGGGTAGAAGAAGAGCACCACGGGGCCGTGGGCGAGGAATTCGGAGAGCTTGCGTGGCGTGCCCGTCTCGTCGGGCAGCTCGAAGTCCTCGACGGTGTCACCGGCGTTCATGCGCCGACCCTACATTGTCATACCGCTCGGTATGTCGGTCGGGACCCAAAGCGAGGCCCGCGAACCATCACGACCCTGTACGGACGGCTGATCCCACCCCCGCATATCGCCAGCCCCCGACAAAGGATGTGCCTATGACCGCTTTTCCACGCCTATGGGCGGAAAGATGGCATATGTCGCTCTAGAGCGCTGGGGGTCGTCGTGATGACCGGGGTGCGAAAGCCAAGGGAACCATCGCTGGGCGACGCCGTCCTTCCGATGGTCACCCTGATCGTGCTCATCGGCGGCTCGCTGGCCCTGTTCGGGCTGGACGCGCTGGACGGCCCCATCCAGGTGGCCCTGGTCCTGTGCGCCATGGTCGCCGCGCTGGTCGTCCTGAAGAACGGCAACACCTGGGCCGACGTGCAGGCCAGTAGCCAGCGGGCCATCTCCTCGATCACCAGCGCGCTGTTCATCCTGCTGGCCGTCGGCGCGCTCATCGGCACCTGGAACCTGTCCGGCACCATCCCGACGCTCGTCTACTACGGCATCCAGGTGCTGTCGCCGGGCTGGTACTACGCCGCCTGCGCGCTGATCTGCGGTGTCATCGCCATGTCGATCGGCAGCTCGTGGACCACCGCTGGCACGATCGGCGTGGGACTGGTGGGCATCGCGACCATGCTCGGCGTCTCCCCGGCGATCACCGCCGGAGCCGTCATCTCCGGCGCCTACCTGGGCGACAAGCTCTCGCCGCTGTCGGAGACCACGGTGCTGACCGCGCAGCTGGTCAAGGTCGACGTGTACGAGCACATCAAGCGACAGGCCTGGACGTCGATCCCGGCTTTCCTGCTCGGCTTCGTGATCTTCCTGCTGCTCGGGCTGAACGGCCCGGCACCGGCCAGCCAGGCCACCCAGGCCACCCAGGCGATCGAGCTGAAGGCGCTGGGCGACATCTACTGGATCACCCCGCTGAACCTGCTGCCGCTCGTGCTCCTGGTGTTCCTGTCAGTGCGCAAGGCGCCGGCCTCGCTGGCGCTGATGGCGGCCGCGCTGTTCGCCGGAGTGCTGGGGATCTTCACCCAGCCCGCCGTCTACAGCACCTTCTCCGGAGGCGGCATCAAGGCGATCTGGCAGGCGATGGCCACCGGTTTCCAGAAGTCGTCCGGCATCGCCGACATCGACGCTCTGCTGTCGCGCGGCGGCATGGACAGCATGCTCCTGACGCTGTGGCTGATCATCGGCGCGGTGACGTTCGGCACCCTGCTGGAGGAGTTCGGGCTGATCAGCCGGCTCATCGACCCGATGGTCGCGGCGGCGAAGGGCACCGGGCGGCTGTTCCTCACGGTGTTCGCCGCCGCCTTCGGGCTCAACGTCATCGCGGGTGACCAGTACATCGCCCTGGTGCTGCCCGCCCGCGTCTTCCGTGCCGAGTTCGCCAGGCGGGGCCTGGCGCCGACGAACCTGTCCAGGCTGACGGCGGACAGCGGGACGGTCACCTCGCCGCTGGTGCCGTGGAACTCGTGCGGCGCCTTCATGGGCGCGGTGCTCGGCGTCTCGACCCTGGCCTACCTGCCGTTCTGCTTCTTCAACATCTTCAGCCCCCTGCTGAGCGTCGTCTACGGATTCACCGGATTCAAGATCGAGAAGGTGGACTCATGAGCACGGGAAAACTGTCGCTGCCGACGCTCACCGCCATGGTGGTGGGGTCGATGGTCGGCGCGGGGGTCTTCTCGCTGCCGCGCAACTTCGCCCAGGCCACCGGGGTGTTCGGCGCGCTGATCGCGTGGGTGATCGCGGGGGTCGGCATGCTGATGCTGGCGTTCGTGTTCCAGACGCTCGCCGTACGCAAACCCGATCTGAACGCGGGCGTCTACGCCTACGCCAAGGCGGGGTTCGGCGAGTTCCCCGGCTTCTACTCCGCCTTCGGCTACTGGGCCAGCGCCTGCGTGGGCAACGTGTCGTACTGGGTGCTGATCAAGTCGACGCTCGGCGCGGCCGTGCCGGGGTTCGGCGAGGGCGACACGATCCTGGCCGTACTGGTCTCCGTGGTCGGGGTCTGGGCGTTCCACTTCATGATCGTGCGCGGGGTGAAGGAGGCCGCCGCGATCAACAGGATCGTGACCGTCGCCAAGCTCGTCCCGATCGTGCTGTTCATCGTCATCCTGGCCGTGGCGATGCGCGGCGGGGTGTTCTCGATGAACTGGTACGGCGGCGACGAAGCCCTCTTCGACCAGGTCAAAGCCACGATGCTGGTGACGGTCTTCGTCTTCCTCGGTGTGGAGGGGGCCAGCGTCTACTCGCGCTACGCGCGCCGGCGCGAGGACGTCGGCAAGGCCACCGTGCTCGGCTTCGTCAGCGTGCTGGCGCTCTTCGCGTCCGTCACCCTGCTGTCGTACGGCGTGCTGCCCCGCGCGGAGCTCGCGAAGATCCGCCAGCCGTCCATGGCCGGGGTGCTGGAGTCGGTGGTCGGCTCCTGGGGTGCGGTGTTCATCAGCGTCGGGCTGATCGTCTCGGTGCTCGGCGCCTACCTGGCCTGGACGCTCATGGCGGCCGAGGTGCTGTTCGTCGCGGCGCGCGACAACGACATGCCCGCCTTCCTGCGCAGGGAGAACCGCCAGGGCGCGCCGGTCGCCGCGCTGGTGATCACCAGCGTGCTCATCACCGCGGTGCTCGCGGTCACGCTGTTCTCCGACGACGCGTTCACCTTCACACTCAAGCTGTGCAGCTCGCTGTCGCTGGTGCCGTATCTGCTGGCGGCCGGTTACGCGCTGAAGCTGACCAAGGGGGTGGTCGCGGCGCTGGCGGTCGTCTACACGGCGTTCCTGATCTTCGCGGCGGGGCTGGAGTTCCTACTGCTGTCGTGCATCATCTACGCGCCGGGCACGATCCTGTTCGCCATCACCCGCCGCGAGCACGGACGGCGCGTGTTCTCACCGGCCGAGCTGGCGCTGTTCGCCGTGGTAGCCGCCGGGGCGGTGGTGGGCGTGATCGGCCTGGCCACCGGCTGGATCACCATCTGAGGAGAGATCATGGCTCTGGGAGTACATTCCGAGGTCGGCACGCTGCGCAAGGTCATCGTGCACCGGCCCGAGCTCAGCATGAAACGGCTCACCCCGACCAACAACGACAGGCTGCTGTTCGACGACATCCTGTGGGTCGAGCAGGCCCAGCGCGAGCACGACGCCTTCGTCGCCATGATGCGCGAGCGCGGCATCGAGGTGCTCTACCACCAGCAACTCCTGGCCGAGGCGCTCGACTCCGGCTTCGAGGCCAAGCAGCACGCCATCGAGCAGGCCGTCACCCATCTGACCGTCGGCCCGGCCCTGGTCGACACGATCCGCGAGACGCTCGCCGGATGGAGCGGGGCGAAACTGGCCGAGCACCTGATCGGCGGGCTGACCAAGCAGGAGTACGGCGTGGCGGAGCTCGACGGCCGCTCCCTGGTGGCCGCCTCCGGCGGTCCCAGCGAGTTCGTCCTGCCGCCTCTGCCCAACTCCCTCTACCAGCGCGACCCCTCGGCCTGGCTGTACAGCGGGGTGTCGCTGAACCCGATGTTCTACCACGCCCGCCTGCTGGAGACGATGAACCAGTCCACCATCTACCACCACCACCCCATGTTCGCCGGCGAGGAGTTCGCCTACTGGTACCCCGACTCCGGCGAGGACGACCGTTTCCATGAGGAGGACTACGGCACCGCCGCCATGGAGGGCGGCGACATGATGCCGATCGGCAACAAGAGCGTCGCCATCGGGCTGTCCGAGCGCACCACCGCCCGCACCATCGAGCACATCGCCCTGTCGCTGTTCGCCGCAGGAGCGGCCGAGCGGGTGATCGCGGTCAACATCCCCAAACGCCGCTCCTACATGCACCTCGACACCGTCTTCACCTTCCTGGACGCCGACAAGGCCACCGCCTACCCGCCCTTCCTGGACACCGCCACCACCTACTCCCTGCGCCCCGGCGACAAGCCGGCCACCCTCGACGTACGGCAGGACGCCTCGTTCGTCACCGCACTGGAGGAATCCCTGGGGTTGTCGCGCCTGGAGGTCATCCCGACCGGCGGCGACGACTACCAGCAGGCCCGCGAGCAGTGGGACTCCGGCAACAACTTCTTCGCCCTGTCGCCCGGCGTGGTGGTCGGCTACCACAAGAACCAGTTCACCAACCGCAAGCTCCGCGACCACGGGGTGGAGGTCATCGAGATCGAGGGCTTCGAACTCGGCAAGGGCCGCGGCGGCGCCCACTGCATGACCTGTCCCATCGAACGCGACCCCGTCTCATGAGGGCCGTGCTCGCCGCGGTGCTGTGCCTGGCCGTACTGACCGCGTGCTCGTCGGGCAACCGCCCGGACTGGTGGCGCACCAACCAGACCGACGCGCAGGTGGGCCCGGTCGGGCTCGCGCACGTCAACATCGAGGCGCCGCCGATGAAGGAGCAGGCGGCCGGCGGCACCCTGCCGCTGTACGTCACGCTGTTCAACAGCAGCGACGTGGAGCAGGTGCTCGACGCGGTCAGTACGGTCGAGGCCAGGAAGGTCGTCTACCGGGACGGGTCCGCGCCCCCGGTGGAACAGATGCGGCTGACCATCCCGCCCAAGGGGGAGCTGTCCCTGCAGAAGGGGCAGGGCCGCCCGTATCTGGAGCTGGTGGGGGTCAACCGGCAGCTCGGCGCGGCGCCCATCGCGGTCACCTTCCGCTTCCCGACCGCCGGGTCGGTGACCGTACGGGTGCCTGTCCTGCCGGTGAGCACGCCAGAGCCGTCGTGAGCCGAGTCGTCCGGCGGGCTCCGAGCCTGGGCGGGCTGGCCGGCGCGGTGGTGTTCTTCTGCCTGGCGCTGTCGCCGTCGCTGGTGCCCAGGCACTGGCTGCTGCAGGGCGTCGTCGCCGGCGTCACGGCCGCCATCGGGTACGGCGTGGCCGCGCTGCTCAGCGCCTGGGCGGGCCCCGTTCTCACGCCGCGCGGACGCGGGATCGCGTGGCGGGTGCTCGCCGTGGCAGGTGCGGCGCTGTGCGCGGTCGCGCTGCTGGCCAGCGCGGGCTGGCAGCGCGACATCCGCCGCCTGATGGGCATGGACACCGACGTCGAGTGGCACCTGCCGCTCATCGTGATCGTCGCCGTCGTGACCTTCGCGCTCCTGCTGCTGCTCGCGCGGTCGATGCGGCTGGGGACGCGCAAGCTCATCGGCCTGCTGGAGCGGTTCGTGCCCCGGTGGGCGGCCGTCGCAGCCGGGCTGGTGGTAGCGGCCCTTCTCACGCTGCTGTTCGTCAACGACTTCCTCTACTCCAGGTTCCTGGGCCTCATGAACGAGACCGCCGCGCTGACCGACAGGGGCACCAGCGAGGGCATCACGCGGCCCGCCTCGGACCTGCTGTCCGGCGGGCCAGGCTCGCTGATGGACTGGGACGGCCTCGGCAGCAAGGGACGCGACTTCGTCGGCTCGGCGCTGACGCCCGCCGCGATCGGCGCGTTCGCCGGACGTCCCGCCCTGGCTCCGATCCGCGTCTACGCCGGGCTGCGGTCAGCCGGCTCGTTCGAGGAGCAGGCGCGGCTGGCGGTGCGGGAACTGGAGCGTACGGGCGCCTTCGACCGGTCGGTCCTGGCGATCATGGGCACGACGGGCACCGGGTGGGTCAACGAGAACGTCGCGGACGCGCTCGAATACCTGCGCGGCGGCGACACCGCCATGGTCGCGATGCAGTACTCCTACCTGCCGAGCTGGGTGTCGTTCCTGGTGGACAGGACCAAGGCCGCCCAGGCGGGAACCGCCCTCGTGCACGCCGTGCACGCCCGCTGGGCGGCGCTTCCCGCAGGTGACCGCCCCAAGCTGGTGCTCTTCGGTGAGAGCCTCGGTTCCTACGCGGCCGAGGCCGCCTTCACCGACGTGACCGACGTCCTGGCCACCGTCGACGGCGCGCTCCTGGTCGGGCCGCCCAACATGAACCCCATCTGGTCGGCGCTCACCGCCCGCCGCGACCCGGGCAGCCCGATGTGGCGGCCCGTCTACAACGGCGGCGCCGACGTGTGCTTCGCCCAGTTCCCCGCCGACCTGGCCAGGCCCGGGTGCCGGGTGGTCTACCTGCAGAACGCCTCCGACCCCATCACCTGGTGGAACCCGCAGCTCCTCTACCGGCGGCCGGGGTGGCTCGACGACCCGTACGGGCCCGACGTCACCCCGGCGATGCGGTGGTTTCCCGTCGTGACGTTCTGGCAGGTGGTGGTCGACCTCATGTTCTCCGACGACGTGCCGCCTGGACACGGCCACCGGTTCGGGTCGAACGTCGTGGACGGGTGGGTCGCGATCATCCCGCCACCCGGCTGGACGCGGGACGACACGGCCCGGCTCAAGCACATCATCGACGCCCGGCACTGATCTGCCGACCGAACATGCGCCGCCGTACCCTCTCTGGGGCACTCAATATTCGGCAGACTGTTGACGACAGTATGGAAAGTGCTTAGCTTTCAAGCAACAGTGTGACCTGAGCCACAGACAAGGCAGAGCTATGTCCAACCCCCAGCTCAAACGCGCCGTGCTCTCCAGCTACCTGGGCAGCATGATCGAGTTCTACGACTTCCTCCTCTACGCCACCGCCTCGGCCCTCGTCTTCAACAAGGTCTTCTTCTCCAGCCTCGACCCCGCTGCGGGAACCGTGGCCAGCCTGGGCACCTTCGCCTCCGGCTACCTGGCCAGGCCGCTGGGCGGCATCCTGTTCGGCCACTTCGGCGACCGGCTGGGCCGTAAGCGCATGCTGGTCATCACCATGACGGTGATGGGCCTGGCCAGCGCACTCATCGGGCTGCTGCCCACGTACGCGCAGGTCGGGGTGCTGGCGCCGATCCTCCTGGTGGCGCTGCGGGTGCTGCAGGGCATCGCGATCGGCGGCGAGTGGGGCGGGGCCGTCCTGATGTCGGCCGAGCACGCGACCTCGCGGCGCGGGTTGTGGGCGAGCTTCACCAACGCGGGCGCGCCCAGCGGGCAGCTGCTCTCCACGGTGGCCATGACCGTCACGGCGGCCGTCGCCGGGGAGCAGGGCTTCCTGGCGTGGGGGTGGCGGGTGCCGTTCCTGCTGAGCGTCGTGCTGCTCGCGGTGGGGCTGTTCGTGCGGGCCAAGGTGGCGGAGACGCCGGTGTTCGCCCAGGCGTCGGCCGCAGAGAGGGAGGGGGTGCCGCTGGTGGAGGTCTTCCGCCGGCATCCGGGGAACCTGCTGCGGGCGGTCGGGGTGGGGTTCGGGGCGTTCGTCGCTCAGGCGACGCTCACCACGTTTTTGCTGGCTTATGCGACGGGGGCGGGCTTTCCGCGGCCTACCGTGCTCAACGCGCTGACCATCTCGTCCGCTGGGGCGATCGCGGGGATCCTGCTGTTCGCGGCGCTGTCGGATCGGGTGGGGCGGCGGCCTGTGGTGCTCGGTGGGGCGGTCCTGATGGCCTTAGTGGCGTTCGTGCTGTTCCCGCTGGTGGACAGCGGGTCGTTCGTGCTGCTCACGGTGGCGGTGGTGTTGGGGCAGTCGATCGCGCATCCGGCCATGTTCGGGCCGCTGGCGGCGCTGTACAGCGAGCTGTTCGGGACGCGGACCCGGTACACGGGGGCGTCGTTGGGGTACCAGATCTCGGCCACGGGGGCGGGGTTCGCGCCGGTGGTGTTCGCCGGGCTGATCGCGGGTGGGGCGGGCACGGTCGCCGTGTCCGCGGTGATCGCGGGGTGCTGCCTGCTGACGGTCGTGGCGATCGTCCTGACCAGCGAGACCAGCCGCACCACGCTGGCGGAGGAACCGGCAACAACCGCCGCAACCCCATAACCCCATAACCCAGAAGGTCAGGGGGTGATCTCGATGAGGTCCAGGAGCGAGCCCGCCGCACGGGCGGCGGGCTCGCGGAACGCCGCCGCCAGATCGTGGAAGACCTCCTCCGCCTGCGGCGCCGGCCAGTCGGCAGGCAGGTGCTCCAGCGGCAGTCGCGGGTCAAGACGCAGCAACTGCAGCCACTCCGCCTGCAACAACAGCTCCCGCACCAGATCGTCACGCAGCGCCGGCAGCGGCCGCCGCCGGTCCCACCGCTCCAGGAACCCCCGGTAACCCGCCTCCAAGCTCTCCAGCTCGAAGGCCTCGCGCACGAACTGCCTGGCCTCGGTCGGCTTCACCGTCTCCGCCACGAAGGCCCTGATGTGCTCGTCCAGCCGCAGGTCAGCCAGCAGCTCGGGCACGTCGACGACCGCGGGAGCGATCCACAACCCGTTCTGCAGCGGCCCGAACCCGCCCCAGATCAACCGCGACCGCAGATCGTGCCGCTGCTGACGCCACGACTCCGGCAGCGAGAACCCGATCAGCGTCCACCGCCCGTCCCAGTCGCGGTTGACCGGGCTGGACTCCCACATGCGCCGCGCCCCCTCCTCCAGCACGAGCCGCGAGCGCGGGGTCAGCTCGAAGTACGCCTGACGCCCCCGGCGGTGCCGTACCAGCAGCCCCTTGTTGGTCATCCTGGCCAGCGTGGAGCGCGTCGCCTCCTCGGAGATGTCCAGCCCCGCCAGCACGTCGATGACGCTGGAGGAGGCGACCGCGACGGGCCTGCCCTGCAGGTGGATGCCGAGGAAGGTCAGCAGCAGGGTCTGGGGGCGCGGGTCGCTCATGGGAACCATCATAAAGTATTGGACACTCTTGTGTCGGCAGTCATGAATGTGCCTAACTTAAGGGGTGAACCAAGGCATCGGATCGTGGCCGGCCCGGCGTGCCCGCATGTCCCCGGACAAGGTCGCTCTGACCTACGAGGGGGTCGATGTCACCTTCGCCGAGCTGGCCGAGCGCGTCAACGAGCAGGCCGTACGGCTGCGCGAGCAAGGGGTACGGCCGGGCGACCGGGTCGCCTACCTCGGCCAGAACCACCCGGCGGCGGTGGAGACCCTCTTCGCCGCCGCCCTCGCCGGCGCGGTCTACCTCCCGCTCAACGCCCGCCTCACGCGGGCCGAGCTGGACCACATCCTCGCCGACGCCACCCCGTCCGCGCTGGTCACCGGGCCGGGCTACGAGGACCTCGACCTCCCCGCGGTGGAGCGAGGCGTCAAGCCGCCGGACGACGTCTGCCTGATCATGTACACCTCGGGCACCACGGGCCGTCCCAAGGGCGCGATGCTCACCCACGCCAACCTGACGTGGAACGTCTTCAACCACCTCATCGACATCGACCTGCGCGGCGACGACGTGGTGCTGGTCACCGCGCCGCTCTTCCACATCGCCGCCCTCGCCCAGTCGTTCCTGCCCGCCTTCATCAAGGGCGCCAGGTCGGTGATCCTCCCGGCGTTCGACGCCGACCGGGTGCTGGAGACGGTCGAGCGCGAGCGGGTCACCGCGATGTTCGGCGTGCCCGCGATGTTCTCCTTCATCGCCCAGTCGCCGCACTGGGCGGGCGCGGACCTGACGAGCCTGCGCCTGCTGGAGTGCGGCGGCGCGCCGGTGCCCGAGCCGCTGATCCACGCCTACCAGGCGCGCGGCCTGACGTTCCTGCAGGGCTACGGCATGACCGAGGCCGCTCCAGGCGTGCTCTACCTCGGCGCGGAGGACTCCGTACGCAAGGCGGGTACGGCAGGCGTCCCCGCCTTCTTCACCGACGTGACCCTGGACGAGGGCGAGATCCTCGTGCGCGGCCCCAACGTGTTCGCCGGTTACTGGGGGCAGCCGCCGCACGAGGGCTGGTTCCGCTCCGGCGACCTGGCGGAACGCGACGACGAGGGCTTCTACCGGGTCGTCGGCCGGGTGAAGGACATGATCATCTCGGGCGGGGAGAACATCTACCCGGCCGAGGTCGAGAGCGCCCTGCTCACCCACCCCGACATCGTCGACTGCGCGGTGGTCGGCGTCCCGGACGACAGGTGGGGCGAGGTCGGCAAGGCCTTCCTGGTCGCCAGGCGGCCGGTGGAACCCGCCGAGGTCCTGGCCCACCTGGACGGGCGGCTGGCCCGCTACAAGATCCCGAAATATGTGGAGTTCGTGGCGGAATTACCGCGCACGGCTTCAGGAAAAATCACGAAATGGAAGCTCACATGAGGCTTGACGGCAAGGTTGCAGTGGTCACCGGCGCTGGGCGCGGGCTCGGCCTGGCGTACGTGAGGGCGCTGGCGGCGGCGGGCGCGTCGGTGGTGGTGAACGACGTGGACGCGGAGCTGGCCGAGGCGGCGGCCGAGGAAGTCGGGGCGGTGGCCCAGCCGGGCGCGGTCGGGTCGGCGGAGACGGCCCAGGCGCTGGTCGACCGGGCCGTGTCGGAGTTCGGACGGCTGGACGTCATGGTGACCAACGCCGGGATCCTGCGCGACCGGGTGGTGTGGAAGATGTCCGACGACGACTTCGACGCCGTCATCAACGTGCACCTGCGCGGCACGTTCACCTGCGTGCGCGCAGCCGTACAACAGCTGAGAGAGCAGGGGGACGGCGGGCGGATCATCCTGGCGGGCTCGCCCGCCGGTCAGCGCGGCAACTTCGGGCAGACCAACTACGCCGCCGCCAAGGCGGGCATCGCGGCGATGGCCCGCACCTGGGCCATGGAGCTGGCGCGGGCGAACATCACCGTCAACGCCGTCGTGCCCAACGCGGCCACCGAGATGACCAAGACCATCCCCGCCTTCGCCCCGTACATCGAGGCGGGTCACCCCTATCCCGACAGTCTGCGCAAGGGCCACGGCTTCGGCGCGCCGGAGGACGTCGCGGGGTTGGTCGTCTACCTGGCCTCGGACGCCTCCGCCCAGGTGACCGGGCAGTGCATCGGCATCGGCGGCGACAAGCTGACCCTGTGGTCGCACCCGCAGGAGATCAGCGCCGCCTACGCCGACGGCGGCTGGAGCGCCGACGCGATCGCCACCGCCTGGCCGACGTCGGTGGGCGCGCGGCCGGAGACGTACGGGATCCCGGCATGATGGACCTGTCGGAGCTCGTCGCGATCGACGTCCACACCCACGCCGAGGTCTCCTCCACGGGCGAGTCGCTGTCGCAGGAGCTGAAGGAAGGCGCGGACGGCTACTTCAAAGCCGCGCGCGATCGTCCTACCATCGCCGAGATGGCAGCCTTCTACCGGCAGCGGAACATGGCGGCGGTGGTGTTCACCGTGGACGCAGAGACCGCGACCGGCCAGCCGCCGGTGCCCAACGACGAGGTCGCCGCCGAGTGTGCGGCCAACGCCGACGTGCTCATCCCCTTCGCCAGCGTGGACCCCTGGCGGGGCAGGGCGGGGGTGCGGGAGGCGCGCAGGCTCATCGAGGAGCACGGGGTGCGCGGCTTCAAGTTCCACCCCAACGTGCAGGGCTTCTTCCCCAACGACCGGATGGCCTACCCCCTCTACGAGGTGATCCAGGAGGAGGGGCTGATCGCCCTGTTCCACACGGGACACACCGGGATCGGGGCCGGGGTGCGCGGTGGGGGAGGGGTGCGGCTGAAGTACTCCAACCCGATGTGCGTGGACGACGTGGCCGTCGACTTCCCCGACCTGCCGATCATCCTGGCGCATCCGTCGTTCCCCTGGCAGGACGAGGCGCTGTCGGTGGCGCTGCACAAGCCGCTGGTGCACATCGACCTGTCCGGCTGGTCGCCCAAGTATTTCCCGCCGCAGCTCGTGCAGCACGCCAACAGCCTGCTGCAGGACAAGGTGCTCTTCGGCTCCGACTACCCGCTGATCTCGCCGGACCGCTGGCTGGCCGACTTCGCCAACCTGCCGATCAAGGACGAGGTCCGTCCCAAGATCCTCAAACTGAACGCCGCCCGACTGCTCGGATTGGATGCGAAATGACCGTGACCGCTGAAGGCCTCGACGGGATCAAGGCCCTGGCCGGGACCGACCTGGGTACCAGTGCCTGGATGGAGATCACGCAGGAGCAGGTGAACGGCTTCGCCGAGGTCACCCACGACCACCAGTGGATCCACACCGATCCTGAGCGCGCCAAGGACGGCCCGTTCAAGACGACGATCGCGCACGGCTACCTGACCGTCGCCCTGCTCATCCCGCTCTTCAACGAGCTGCTGGAGGTGCGCGGCATCGCGATGGGCGTCAACTACGGGCTGAACCGGCTGCGGTTCCCCGCCCCCGTCCCGGTCGGCTCGCGCATCCGCCTGGCCGGGCGGGTGAGCGAGGTCGAGGAGGTCAAGGGCGGGGTGCAGGTCACCATGGACTTCACCGTCGAGGTCGACGGTGGCGACAAGCCGGCCTGCGTCACCCAGGCGATCTACCGCTACTACGAGTGAGCCCTGGCGAAGAGGACGGCGTGCTCGTCCTTGCGCGCCTTCCTGATGGCGGCCCCGACGTCGCCGGCCGTCCCCTTGTCGATCTTCACGGCCGTCGCCGCCAGCCGCTTGGCCGAGTCCAGGACCGCCTGCCGTACGACGCCGTAGGCGGTCCAGTCCTCGTTGCCGTCCTTGATCTGCTTCCTCAGGGCGGCAGCGGCGGTGCGCAGGCGCTTGACGTAGACGTCCTTCCTGCTGGCCAGGTCGGCGACGTGCAGGCCGATGGTCTGGTCGAGCGCGTCGTCGTCGAAGGTCTCCCTGAGCGTGGCCTGGAGGGTCTCGCCGTGCCCGCCGCGGTCGCCCGCGTCGACCGTGGCGTACGGCAGGAGGTTGCGGAAGGTCAGGTAGGCCGTCGCGCCCTCGCCCGCCGAGGTCGCCGCCATCGTGGCGGCCGCCGCGTCGAAGAGGGCGTCGAGCTGGCCCGCCTCGATCTGGGCCAGCGGCAGCAGCGCGTCGAGCTTCATCACCTCTGACGCCAGGTCCGCCGTGACGGCCTGCTGGAGGATGTCCAGGGCGCTCGGTTCGTCAGCGGCGTGGACCAGGAGCCTCTTGACCGCGGTGCTCTGGATGATCCACGCGGTGGTGTGGCAGCCCATGCCCGCCACGCCGCCCGGCGCCGGCGCGCGGCCGTTGATCACCATGGCCTGGGGCGGCTGGAAGGTGACGACGAGCGGGTCGCCGGTGTCGACGCCCACCCAGGCGTTGGAGTGGCCGGTGCCCGGCAGGGCGGGGGCGCGGTCGAGCTCGGTCTTGAGGTTGGTGAGCAGGTTCTTCACCGTATCGCCCGCCATGAGCGCCGGATGGCGCGTGGCCAGGTACGCCCTGAGCGCCTCGACGCCCGCGTCGGCCGGTGAGGGCTGCACGAAGCCGGAGTGGACGACGCTGCGCGGGTAGGCGATGCAGCACAGCCGCTGGTGCTCGTGCAGCAGCGCCGCCATGACCGAGACGACCCGCTTGTCGCCCTGCTTGACCAGGTCCTCGGCGTCGGTGACGGCCGTGAGCGCCAGGCCCAGATGGACGCCGATGGAGCGCTGCTCGCTGGAGGTGGCGGTGCGGCGCTGGGCGGGGGTTTCCAGGGCGCGGAAGCTCAGCGCCCTGATCGCGTTCCGCATCGCGCTGGCAGCGGCGAAGATGTGCTCGTTCTCGGTCGACTCCTTGTAGGCGTTGTAGATCATGTCCGCCTTGGTGCTGATCGCGTCGACGTCCAGGATGAAGGACAGACGCTTGCTGATGTGCTTGGTGAGGCTCTCGCTCATCTTGGACAGCTCGTCGTACTCGGCCCGCATGGCCGCGACCTTGGTCGGGACGAGCAGGTAGTCGAGGCCGGTCTCGCGCAGCGCGGCGTCGAAGGAGAACAGCCGCCACAGCGCCTGCTTCACCTCGCCGGCCGTCGGCGGCTGCGGCGGCAGCTCCACGGGCGGCTGCTGCTCCGGAGTGATGACGACCGTGTCGCTCCTGGGCAGCGTGGGCTTGGGCTTGGCCTCCACGACCATTCCCTCGTCGGGCTTCTTGGTCTCCTGGGCGAGGACGTGGCGCTCGTAGGTCATGACGATCCTGCGCTGGTGGCCTTCGGCCGAGCCGATGGAGCCGCGCGAGGACAGGTTGCGGACCGTGGAGAACGGCAGGTAGTTGACGTAGGCCAGGTGGTGGGCGATGGCCGCGCTGAGGGCGGCCGCGCCCTGGTCGGCGTGGCCGTTCAGCAGCTCGCGCTCGGCGTCGGTGAGGTGGTGGAGCGTGTGGTAGGAGGCGTCCTCCAGCAGCTCGGCCCGCGCGTCGGCGTCGTCGAGCCAGCTCAGCCGTACGGCCTGGTCGGAGTTGACGTCGGGCATCCAGTGGGTGGCCTCGGTGTGCAGGGACTTGAGCAGGTCGTGGGCCGCGTTGGGGGTCTGGCCGAAGAACATCGCCTTGATCGCGTCGAGGTGCACCTGCCAGGCGATCGTGTGGTCGCCCATCCGGTTGCCGAAGGGCGAGGGCGTGCGCGGCTTGGGGCTGATGCCGACGCGGGTCACGCGGGACTTGTCCCCGCTGAGGAGTACGGCCGGCCGGAGGTGGACGATCGCCCCCTTGGGCAGGTCGGGGTGCTGGCGGGGCTGGAGTCCTGTGGTCTTGTCGCCGGTCGTGGACTGGACGACGATGTCCGTCCTGCTGCGCTTCATGGGCGCCTCCTTCGATGCCGACCTCACTTCTCTCCCATGGACCGCGGGAACACAAGAAATGGCACGCTCCAAAAGGGCCGAAACCGGTGCAGACGGACGGTCCCAAAGGGTGGGGCTCGAGGTTCCAGCGGGTGGAGGGTGCAGGGTGGGGCGGGCGTGGATCGAGCTGGTCCGGTGGATGCTGGCCGCCCTGGTCGTCACTGGCCGGTGAGCTTGGCGATCTCGGCGAGGACGAGGTCAGGCTGGTCGTGGTGGACCATGTGGCCCGACCGCTGGGCCAGCACGTGGCGGCCGTGGGGGAGGGCTGCGGCGAAGGCGCGGTGGGCGGCCACCAGCGGGGCGCGGCTGCGGGTGCCGCTGATGACCGTGACCGGCACCGGCGGCAGCGCCACGGGGTGGTCGCGCAACGAGCGCAGGCCGCCGGCCAGCGCGGAGGCCTCGCGGCGGGCGGCGCGCAGCGCGGCCGGGCTGGTCAGCTCGCGCTCCGCCCCGGCCCACTGGGCGGCGGGGACCGCCGGGCGCGGCCCGCCGGGCACCGTGCGATACCCGGCGCGCGACAGCAGCTCGGCGGCCAGGCAGATGCCGCGCACCAGCAGCCGGTGCGTCAGCGAGTAGTACATGTCGAGGCTCTCGTCGGCCGGGTCGACGAGCACGAGCCCGGCGATCCGCTCCGGACGGAGGGCGGCGCAGGCGCGGATGATCGGCCCGCCCAGGCTGTGCCCCACGAGCACGAAGCGGGAACCGCCGAGCCCGTCGAGCAGGTGGCCGAGGTCCTCGGCCAGCCGGGCGACGTCGCGGCGGGACGGGTCGGGGTCGCTGCGGCCCAGCCCCGCCCGGTCGTAGGCGACGGCCCTGGTGTGGACGGCGACGCCGTCCAGGACGAGCCCCCAGTCCAGCCGCGTGCCGCCGAGCCCCGACTCGAAGACGACGACCAGTTCGCCCGCCCCGCGGCTCACGTAGTGCAGGCGCCGGCCGTCCGGCAAGGTCTCAAACATAGGCGGGCTCGAGGTCGGCGCGCACGGTCCTGACCGCGGTGAGGATGACGCAGGCGGCGATGGCTCCGGGCACGGCCACCGACGCTATCGCGCCCGAGGGGCCGAAGGCCCGCTCCATGACCGTCAGCAGGCCCGCGCCGAGCAGCCCGCCGCCCGCGAGCGTCACGGTGAACACCGCGGCGAAGTGCCCCCGCTGGCGTGGCGCGGCCACCGACAGCCCGACCAGCGCCACGACGGGCACGATGAGCGAGGTCGCCGCCATCGCCACGAAGAACGCCGCCAGGCACAACACCAGCCACGGCGCGGCGGCGCCGAGCGCGATGCCGCCGGCCGAGGTGGCCACGATGACGGCGCAGACCACGACGACCCTGCGCGGGTCGCTCTGGAACAGCCGGTCGAGCCTGCGTCCCAGGGTGAGCAGGATGACGACGGCGCCGATGGCGTAGCTGGTCATGAACAGGCCGCGCGCCTCCGCCTGCAGCCCCCAGCGCTGCTCCAGGTGGATGGCCATGAACGTGGCGCCGGGCAGCAGCATCATGCCGAACACCGCGAACCCGGCGAGCATCCGCCGGATCGTGGGGACGCGGAACAACGCCATGGATGACCCGGACATCCCCTCGGAGCGCGCACCGACCCCGGGGTCGCGCAGGCGCAGCGCGACCACGCATCCGGCCAGCGAGACCGCGCCGAGCACGAAGAACACCACCCGCCAGTCGAGGCCGAGCCATCCGGTGAGCCCGGCCACGGCCAGCGGCCCGAGCACGCTGGCCGTCGGCCCGGCCGCGCCGTACAGGGACAGGACCCGGCCGCGCACCTCCCGCGGGTACAGGTCGGTGAGCAGCGGCGTGTGCAGGGCGTTGACGCTGCCGTTGGCCAGGCCGTTGATCAGGATGAGGACGCCGAGCATCCACATGTTCTGGACCAGCCCGAGCGCCGCCACGCAGACGCTCCACACGAACCCGGTGGAGATCGCGATCACCGCCCTGACCGCCCTGCCGCCGGCTATGGCCGCCATGAGGATGGGCGCCAGCACGGCGGCCACGAGCTGGACGGCGAGCAGCGAGGCGAACGCCCCGGCGGAGACGCCGAGCGCGCGGGTGATGTCCGGGGCGAGGACGCTGAGCGCCTGGCTGGCGATCATGTCGGTGATCGCCAGCAGTCCGAGCGCGGTGACCGGATACCACCGCAGGGGCTTGTCCATGCGACCACTCTGGGGTGGCCGCACCTCGAAAGCGTTGTCCGATCGAACAAGAATCGGGGCGAAGGCTAGGCCGAATCGCCTTCCGCGAGCCGCTTGATGGTCGCCAGGCGCCGGTCCCAGTCGGCGGCGAGCGCGGCCATCCACCGCGCCGTCGTGTCCAGGGCTGCGGGTTGTACGGCATAGCGCACCTCGCGCCCCACCCGGCTGGCCGACACCAGCCCGGCCGCGTCCAGGACGGCGAGATGCTTGACCACGGCCTGCCGGGTGACGGGCAGGCGTTCGGCGAGCGCCGTCGCGCTAGCCTCGCCGTACGCGGCGAGCAGGTCGAGCACCCGCCGCCGCATGGGGTCGGCCAGCGCCACGAGCACGCTGTCGACCGGGTCGGTCTCGGTCACACGGATGACTCGGCGCGCTTCTTGAAGGCGTCGAGCACCTCGGGCCAGCCGCCGGTGTTGTCCTTGTGCGCCTGCAGACGCACCTCCTCCGGCCCGGCCAGCGTGGAGAACCCGCTCTCGACCACGCGCAGCCGCGTCTGGTCGCCCTCCTCGGTCAGCGTGAACTCCACCAGGGTGGTGTTGTCCTCACGCAGTTCCTGCCCGGGGAAGGCGCTCGCCCAGCGGTAGGCGACGTAGGTCTGCGGCGTGACCTTCTCCACCCGCACGGGGAACTCGCCGTACTGGGAGTGCTTGCCCAGCGTCGACTCGCCCTCCCTGGCCACGGTGCCCTCCAGCCGCGCCTCGTCGTCGGTCACCCAGAAGCCCGGCTGGGTCACCAGCGTCCACACGCGCTCCAGCGGCGCCGCGATCAGGGTCTCGCGCTCGATCCGATCCACACTCATGGGGATACTCCTTCACTGTCGTCGAGACGTGCAACTTCAGGGTTGCACATCTCCACCCTAACGCGCAACCTGCGGGTTGCACATAGGGCGACCGCGATGAGGAGCACGGCCAGGGCGAAGGTGACCCGCATGCCGGTCGACACGGCGCCGGGAGGCGCGGTGGCGACGTCGGCGGTCCCCGAGGCGAACGCGAACACGGCGCCCATGACGGAGGTGCCGGTGATGAGCCCGAGGTTGCGCGACAGGTTCAGCAGCCCGGAGGTGACGCCGCGCCGGTCGGGCGGCAGCCCGGCCATCACGGCGGTGTTGTTGGCCGTCTGGAACAACGCGTATCCGGCCGTGATGGCCACCATAGGCAGGATGTAACCCAGGAGCCCGGAGGTCAGAGCCAGTACGGCGGAGCCGGTCGCGATCCCGGCGAGTCCCAGAAGGGTCATGCGGCGCGCGCCGAACCGGTCCACGACCCGCCCGGCGGGCACCCCGGTCAGCGCCGCGACCAGCGGCCCAGCCGACAGGACCAGCCCGACCAGGGCTGCGTCGAGCCCGAGCGCTCTGGACAGGTAGAACGGCCCGACCACCAGCGTCGCCATGAGCACGGTCGACACGAGCGCGCTCATGACCAGGCTCGCCCCCAGCACCCGGTCGCCGAACATGGACAGCCTGACCAGCGGCGACGCCGCCCGACCCTCGACGCGCACGAAGAGCGCCACGCCGAGCAGGGCGACCAGGAGCAGCGCGAGGGGCCCCATGGTCATGGCGAGCGCGTAGGCGCCGAGCGTCAGCGCCAGCAACACCGTGCCCAGCCGGTCGAACCCCGGCCGTTCCGCGGCGGGGCGGTCCGCCGGCAGGTGGCGGTGGGCGAGCAGCAGCGTCACCACCCCCAGGGGTACGGTGACCAGGAAGATCGCCCGCCAGCCCGGCCCCGCGATCAGCGCGCCGCCAAGCGAGGGCCCCAGCGCCGTCCCGACCGCGGACATCGTGCCGAGCAGCCCCATCGCCCGGCCCGTCCGCTCCTTGGGCACGACCTCGGCGACGAAGGCCATGGCCAGCGCCATCATGACGGCGGCGCCGAGCCCCTGTGCCACCCGCGCGGCCACCAGCCACCACAGCCCGGGCGCCGCCCCGCACAACGCGGAGGCCACCGTGAACAGGGCGATCCCGGCCAGGAGCAGCCGGCGCCTGCCGACGAGGTCGCCGAGCCGCCCCACGCTGACGATCAGCGTGGTGACGGCGAGCAGGTAGGCCAGAACCACCCACTGAACCTCCTGGAAGGAGGCGGTGAACGCGCGGGCCAGCGTCGGCAGGCCCACGTTGGCGATGCTGGTGCCCAGCGACGACAGCAGGATCGACAGCGATAATCCGGCGAGCACCCCACGCGTGTTCATCAGGGGGCGAGTCCGGTGACGACCGTCGCGGCCGACAGCAGGAAGGCGTCGGGGCGGCGCAGGATGCCGTCGGGCGAGTCGCGATCGAGCAGCACGTCGAGCGTGGCGCGGTCCTCGGCGTCGAGCGACTCGCTCACCGTGTCGCGCAGCCGGGTCAGGTGACCGTACAGGAAGGAACGGGCCTGCTCGCCGAGTGGCGCGGGCAGGTCGAGCAGGGTGGTGAAGCTGCCCACCGAGGTCAGCCCGGCCCGCCTGAACATCTCGGGCCAGTCCTCCACCACCGAGATGCTGCCGGGCAGCTCCGCCCGCATGACCTCGAACCACTCCTCCTGCACGATGTCGAGCCTGGCCTGCAGGCCTGGCCTGCCGATGCCGATGTCGCGCGGCAGGAACCTCGTCGGCAGGCCGCCCTCGGCCACGGCCAGCAGCCCGCCGGGGCGCAGCACCCCGGCGAGGGCGTCCAGCGCGGCCTGCTGGTCGCCGAGGTGGTGGACGGCCTTGCTGCTCCACAGCACGTCGGCCTTGCCCAGGTCGGCGAAGCCCTCGGGAAGGTCGGCGTGCTGTACGGTGACCCGGCCCTTGAGCCCGAGCCGGTCGGCCCTGGTGAGAGCGCGGTCCAGCAGGCCCGGCGTGCCGTCCACGGCGACGGCCTCGGCCTCGGTGAAGGCCTCGGCCAATACGCAGGTCATCACGCCAGGCCCGCTGCCGACGTCGAGGACGCGGCGCACCTGCGGGCCGACCAGCTCGCGCAGGCGTTCCGCCGTCTGGCGCAGGAGGGGGAGCTGCAGCTCGCCACTGCTCTCCAGCTGGTCGGCCATCACCTCCCAGTCGATGTCGGTGTTGTGTCCGTGCCCATGTCCATGCCCGTGGCCGTGTTGTGTGCTCATGCGGAAGAGGGTGCACCCGCGCGCGTGGATATGGCAAACCTTGTTGCCATTCCTGGAAAATCACCCGCATGTCTGCTTTTCCGGGACGCAGGGGAGGACCTCGGGGAAGGCCGGGGTCTGCGGACGGCCGCGCAGGTGCTCGTCCAGGAAGGCGCGGACGTAGGTACGGGTGATCTCCACGGATTTGGCCGCGGTCAGCGTGCCCGGAGGTGCGATGCCGAGCGATCCCGCGAGCATCGGGAGGTCGGTGAAGGACTGGTGATCGCCGCTCGGCAGCACGACCCAGCGTTTCCAGCCGGTCAGGAGCTTCCAGTCGCGATCCCAGGAGATGTCGCGGCCTCCGGGGACGTGCGTCGGCGACCCCATGAACAGGAACGGCCGCGCCAGCCCGCCCTTCGGGATGCGGGCGTAGGTGGTGCCGTCCATGTCGATCCCGGCCTTGACCCGCTTGTCCTTCACCATCGCCGCCAGGGCGCTCGCCCCGCCGATCGACTGGCCCGCCATCGCGATCCTGGACCCGTCGATCAGGCCGGTGCGGTCCCAGGCGGCGAGCCGGTCCAGGACGAACGACACGTCGGCCGCCCGGCTCAGGACCGTCCTGGTGCCGAAGCCCGGGTCGGTGTCCATGTCGCACGCCGTGCACGTGGCCACCCGCCCGCCGGGGAAGGTGGTGGCGTAGCTCTCGTAGGTGTGGTCGATCCCCGCCACGACGTACCCCTGGCTGGCCAGGTCCTCGGCCAGGGAGGTGAGCATGTTGATGGGCTTGGTGAAGCCGTTGGAGAGCACCACCAGCGGCAGGTTCTTACCAGCCGGTTTCGCGTCCTGGACGGCGTTGGTCCGCGTCCTGCTCAACACGTCGTAGGCCACGCCGGTCACCCGCGCGCCCTTGAGCGCCAGCTCCGACTCCTTGGCCGTCATGTAGGCGGCGCGCCGCCCGTCGCGCGTCGCGGTGGGGTACCAGAGCACGACCCTGAGCTCGCGCGCCTTCACGCTGGGCTCCCAGGTGTCCGGGCGTGAGGTGTCCTTGAGGTACAGGGTGGTCGTGCCTACTGGACGGGTGCCGGTGGGGGCGGGCAGCGTCGCGGCCACGCCGGGCGTGGTCGACGGCTTCGGCGTGGCCGACCTGGGCGGGATCGGCGCGGAGCAGGCGGAGACGGCCAGCAGAGCCACCGCCGCGCAGACGAGTCTGTTCATGAGGAACCCACCAGGGTCAGGGCTTTGGCGAGGGCGGGGTCGCGCCCGGCGGCCGCGTCCCGCGCCGTGAGCGGCACGTAGTGGTCGGGGGCCACCCCGATCCGGTCGAGCACTTCCCGGTTCGGCCCCAGGTGGTGCTTCGCAGGGAAGGACACCATCGTGTTGTCCGCCAGCACGTACGGCGCGGCAGGACCGGAGATGACGCCCGCCGTCCTGGTTCCGACCAGGATGCCCAGCTTCAGGTCCTTGACCCCCGAGCTGAAGTGCTCGCACGCCGAGGCGCAGCCCCGGTCCACGAGCACCGCCAGTGGCAGCCCGACCAGCGCGATCGTGTCGTCGGTGCGCGCCGACTCGCACCGGCCGTCCGCCGAGCACAGGTAGGCGGTGACCTTGCCGTGGACCCACCCGCTGATCAGCTTGGTCGGCTCCTCCGCGCTGCCGCCGGTGTTGCCGCGCAGGTCGAGCACGACGCCGGTCAGCGTGCGCCCGGCGCGCAGCGTGGCGATCGCCTTGAGCACCCTGGTGGCCGCGTCCGGCGCGAAGGCGGTCAGCTTGACGTAGGCGACGCTGCCGCCGACCAGCTTGGAGGTGACCCGTTGCAGCTTGGCCAGGTCGGGCGTGAACACGCCGGGCTTCAGGGAGACCGTCCACCGGCGGCCCGTGCTCTCGCGCAGGACGCGCAGCCGTACCGGCGAGTCCTCCGGATACTCGGGGGAGAGGGCGGCGACCGCGGCGGGGAACATGGTGCCTCCCGCGAACGGCGCAGAGCCGTTGATCGACTCGATGAGGTCTCCAGGGCGCAGACCGGCCCGCTGCGCCGCGCCGCCCAGGACGTCGGTGACGAACAGCGGGGGGAGCGCGGATCCAGGATCGGCGCCCCTGGCGATGTTCGTCCTGAGGCCCAGGCCGTACTGGTCGCCGTCGTAGGAGTCGGGCGGCCGCCTGCCGCCGTGCGTCCAGCGGGCGTGGTCGTCGCCGAGACCGGCCACGAGCGCCTCCAGCGTCGCCGCGGCCAGCCGTTCCTTGAGCGCGGGAACCTTGTCGGCGATCCGGCGGAAGGTCGCCTCGAACGCGGTCCAGTCGGCGGTCTTGTCGCCGGTCAGCGCGGGCATGGTGGCTTCCGCCACGTCGCGCCCCGCGCGGCCGAGCTCCCGCGTCAGGCCCACGAACCCGGCGGTCAGCAGCGAGCGGGGGTCGAGCGTGGCGCCGCTGTAGTAGTGGTCGATGACGCAGAAGTAGGCCTGCTCGACCACGTCGATCGTGGTGGCCGTCTCGGGCGCGAGGCCGCCCGACGGCCTCGCGCACAGGGGCGCGGCTCCGGCGGGCCTGCCGGGCAGGCTGCGCGGCGGGGTGGGCGCCGTGCAGGCGACCGCCAGCAGCAGGGCGAGGCCCGCCGTCAGGCTCCTGACCTTCATGACAGCCGCCTTCGCGTCCACCAGAAGCAGAACCCCACCAGAGCGGCGGTGAGTACGAGGTAGATCCCGGTCTCGATCCACTGGAAGGGCCAGAACCGATCGAGCGGCTGGTAGGTGGCCTGCTGCCGGTAGCCGAGCCGGTTGATCTCGTTCATGCACGGGTCCTTGCCGCTCGCGTCCGGCGGCCGCATCTGGGCGGGCGAGCACGGCCCCGTCACCGTCGACACCTCGACGCTGCCCTCGGGGCTCTCCTTGCCGGACGGGTCGACGAGGGTGCTGGTCAGCACCCAGGCGCCGATGTGCCCGGGGATCGCCGCGTTGAGCTGGACCCTCGGCGGCCCGCTGCGCGGGATGCCGAACCCGTCGACGTTCTCCCTGCTGAGCTCGAACGTCCCGCTGACCGGCTGGATCAGGTGCTGGCGCACCACCAGCGGCATGAGGAGCTGGACGGCGGCGAAGAGAGCCAGCGTGAGGGCCATGGCGGGCAGGGTGCGGCGCACCAGCATGCCCACGGCCACGCCGAGCGCGAACGCGAAGACCGCGTAGCCCATCGGCGCGATGCCGCGCCCGCTGAACACCAGCGGATCCATCAGCCCGTAGCCGGGGGCCGCCGACTTGTCGAGCGGGTCGGACCACCAGGTGACCGCCAGGCCGAGCACGCAGGCAGCGGCGGTCGCGGTCACGCCGAGCAGCGTGAGCTTGACCGTCAGCCAGCGGCCGCGGGTGACGGTCTGGTTCCACACCAGCAGGTGCGTGCCGGTCTCCAGCTCGCGGGTGATCAGCGGCGCGCCCCAGAAGAGCCCGATCAGGGCGGGTAGCAGCAGCACCGCGAGGGTGACCGCCATGAACGGGGTGGTGTACTCGTCGAAGAACCGGTCGAAGAAGCGCCCGCAGTCGTTGGTCTCCCCGCACGTCTTGATCCCGCGGGCGTAGGCGGAGGCCAGTCCTGGCCCGGTGGCGACCAGGGCGACGGCGAGCACGAGCAGCGCCGAGCCGGTCATCACGGCGGCGCCGCGGAACTGACGCCAGGTCAGCCAGATCATCGCGACGCCTCCCGCTCTGCCGACCTGTCCATGTAGGCCAGGACGAGGTCCTCCAGGCCGAGCCTGCTGACCTCCCAGCCGGGCTCGTCCACCGGCGCGTCCGTACGGACCACCAGCGTGCTCTGCCGCTCGGTGTGCCGGGCGGACACCAGCCGCCATCCGGCGGGGAGCCGGTCGGGGTCGGTGCGCGGCCCGGTGAGCCGGTGGTGGGTGGCGAGCAGGGCGTCGACCGGTCCGTCGACCCTGACCCGCGAGTCGACCAGCACGATCACGTAGTCGCAGGTGCGTTCCAGGTCGGAGACCAGGTGCGAGGACAGCAGCACGCTGAACTCGTGCTCGACGGTGGCCTCCATCAGCCCCTGCATGAACTCGCGCCTGGCCAGCGGGTCGAGCGAGGCGACCGGCTCGTCCAGGATCAGCAACTGGGGCCGCTTGGCCAGGCCCAGGGTGAGGGCGAGCTGGGCGCGCTGGCCGCCGGACAGCTTGCCCGCCCGGTGCGCCGGGTCCAGGCCGATGCGCTCGATGCGGTCGGCGGCGAGCCCGGCGTCCCAGCCGGGGTTGAGCTTGGCGCCTAAGCGCAGGTGGTCGGCGACACTCAGGCCCGCGTAGACGGGCGCGTCCTGGGCGACGAACCCGACCTTGGCCAGCTGCTCCCGGCCGTCGGCCGGGTGGCCGCCGAGGACGCTGATGCTGCCCGACGTCGGCAGCAGCTGGCCGCCGGCGAGCTTGAGCAGCGTGGTCTTGCCCGCCCCGTTGGGCCCCACCAGCCCGACGACGTGGCCGGACGGGATGTCCACGGTGCAGTCGCGCAGCGCCCACCGCCTGCCGTACTTCCTGCTCAGGCCCTGGGCCTGCAGGACAGAGGTCATCAGCTCTCCCTAATCCATTTAACTAGTCTCCTAGTACATTAGGGAGAGCCGCGTCAGGTATCCATAAAGAGATCAGTCCTGGGCAGGTGGACCTTGGCGTCGTCGTAGGTGCCCTGGCCCGCCTCGGCCGGGGCGTAGACGAGGTTGAGGACGCCCGTCCGGAACGTCTCGGAGGAGAGCAGCTTCAGCGGGATCGGCTCGGCGCCCTCCTCGAAGAGGCGCATGCCCTTGCGCACCGCGATCGGGTGCTGCAGCAGGTGCAGCTCGTCGATGAGCCCGGCGGCCAGGAGCCGGCGGACGATCGAGACCGACCCGCTCATGCCGATGTGCCGCTCGCCCGGCTCGTTCTTGAGCGCGGCGACAGCCGTGACGAGGTCGCCTTGGAGCAGCTCGGAGTTGCGCCAGGTGAACTCGAGCGGCTGCTTCGACACGACGATCTTCCTGGCGTCGCCGAGGACCTTGGCGAAGTGCTGGTCCTCGCCCCCGGCCGCCTCCCGGTCGGGCCAGGCGCCGGCGAAGCTGTCGTAGGTCACGCGCCCGAGCAGCAGGGTGTCCGACTGGCCGAGCGTGCGGTCGACGGCCGCGCCCATCTCGTCGTTGTAGTAGGGGAAGTGCCACTGGTCCGGCGCCTCGACGACCCCGTCGAGCGAGATGAACAGCCCTGCGATGATCTTCCTCATGATGCCTCCTCAGATGGGGAGGACCACGCTACTCGGGCGGTCGCAGCCTCCACAGGATCCCGAGGCAGAGCCACGCCAGCAGCGCGGAAAGGGCGAGGAAGATCGCCGTCTCGATCCCCTGCATCGCCCAGAAGTGGCCTTCCGGGTGGTAGGTCAGCCGCTGGCGGTACCCGAGCGCGGTCAGCCTGTCGAAGCACGCCTCCCCGGCGCTGGGGAGGTCGGGGGGCGGCATGCAGCCGAGCGCCCAGGGCGGCACCTTGGCCGCCCGCCCCGCCGTGTCGACGGTCTCGTTGCCCAGCACCCAGGAGCCAGGCGGCCCGGCCACGGCCAGCTGCTCCGGCTCGCCCGCGCCGTCGAACCCCAGCCTGGCGAGGGTCTGCGCGGTGACAGGGACGGTCGCACGATCGGGCGGCAGCAGGTGCGGCCGCGCCACGAACGTCACGGTGAACAGGACGGCGGCGTAGACGGCCAGGGTGACGGCCATGGCGAGCACGGTACGGCGGAGCAGGATCCCGGCCGCGACGCCGAGGGCGAACGCGAACGCCGCGTAACCGATGGGGACGATCCCGCGCGCGCCGAACACCAGCGGCGTCATCCGCGCCGCGTACGTCTCACCCTGGACCATCTCGCGGGCGACGGCGATCGTGGCGGGCCTGCTGGCCGCGTCGAGCGGCCACGACCACCAGGTGACGGCCAGGCTGAGCAGCCCGGCGGCCACCACTGCCGCCGCACCGGTGAACGCGAGCTTGGTGGCCAGCCACCGGGTGCGGGTGACCGACTGGCTCCACGCCAGGCGGAAGGTGCCCGACGCCAGCTCCCTGGCGACCAGCGGGGCGCCCCAGAAGACGCCGACCACGGCGGGCAGGCCGTACACGGCCAGGATGCCGCCGGAGTAGAGCGTGTCGACACCCTCCGCGACGTCGGTGGTCACCGGCCGCCCGGCGACGACGAGGACGGCGGCGGCAGCGGCCAGCAGGCCGTACACCAGCGCCGCCTTGGCGCGGAGCTGGCGCCAGGCCAGCCAGGTCATCGCACGGGCTCCAGGGCGCGCCGCCGCGCGGGCTCCACCGGCTCGGGCGGCCTGCTCAGGTAGGCCAGCACGAGGTCCTCCAGCCCGATCGAGCTGACCGCCCACGCCGGGTCGAGGATCGGCTGGCTGGTACGGATCACCAGCGTGGACTGCCGGTCGGTGTGGCTGGCCGAGACGACCTCCTGCGCGGCGGGCAGCGAGGAAGGCTCGCGCCGAGGACCGGACAGCCGGTAATGGGTGGCCAGCAGCTCGTCGATCTCGCCGACCAGCCGCAGCCGCGCGGCCGCCAGCACGACGAGGTGGTCGCAGACCCGTTCGAGATCCGCGATGAGATGGGAGGACAGCAGGACGCTGAGCCCCTGCTCGGCGACCGACTCCATGAGGTCCTGGAGGAACTCGCGCCGGGCGAGCGGGTCGAGCGCCGCGACCGGCTCGTCCAGGATCAGCAGCTCGGGCCGCTTGGCCAGGCCCAGGGTGAGCGCGAGCTGGGCGCGCTGCCCGCCGGACAGCCTGCCGGCCCGCTGACCAGGGTCGAGGCCGATGCGGTCGACGCGCTTCCTGGCCAGGGCGTCGTCCCAGCCGGGGTTGAGCTCGGCGCCCAGGCGCAGGTGCTCGGCGACGGTCAGGCTCGGGTAGAGCGGGCTGTCCTGCGCGACGAACCCGACCTTCGCCAGCTGCTCAGGCCCGTCGCCCGGACGGCCGCCGCACACCTCGATGGTGCCCTCGCTCGGCTTCAGCATCCCGGCCGCCAGGTTGAGCAGCGTCGACTTGCCAGCGCCGTTGGGCCCGACCAGCCCGGTGACCCGCCCGGCCGGGATGTCCAGCGTGCAGCCGGACAGCGCCGGGCGCCGCCGGTAGCTCTTGCCCAGGTCCCGGGCGGCCAGGACCGCGCTCACGCTATGTGCTCCTGGGCCGCGGTCCGAAAGGTGGTCATGAACAGCGCCTCGATGCTCTCGTCGTCCAGCCCGGCCAGGCGCGCCTTGGTCAGCCAGCGCTGCAGGTCGCGCCGGAGCGGCGCGTGCGCGGGCAGCGTCGAGTCGGTGAGCGTGGCCGTCACGAACGTGCCGACGCCGGGGCGGGCGGCGACCAGCCCGGCGTGCTCCAGCTCCCGGTAGGCCTTGAGCACGGTGTTGGGGTTGATCGCCAGCTTGGCCACGACGTCCTTGACCGTGGGCAGCCGGTCGCCCTCGTGCAGCAGGCCCAGCCGCATGGCGTGCCGTACCTGCTGGACGAGTTGCTGGTACGGCGAGACGCCCGATCTGCCGTCAAGGTAGAACTCGATCATCTCGCCCCTCATTCAGCTATTTGCCTAGCAGTTTAGGTCACTGCCGCGGCTAGCGGGCGGTCCTCTGGTAGCGCCACGTCGCCAGCGGGACGAAGACGACGAGGATGGCGACCGACCAGGTCAACGTGGAGGCGATCGGGTGCTGGAGCGGCCACGACCCCTGGGCTGCCGCGACGGTCGGGTTCCCGAACAGCTGGCGGCAGGCGGCCACCAGCGCGCTCACCGGGTTCCACTCGGCGATGACCCGCAACCACGTCGGCATGCCGTCCGTGGGGACGAAGCTGTTGGACAGCGCCGAGATCGGGAAGATGATCGGGATGAACGCGTCGGCCGTCTCGGGCGTGATCGAGAGCCCGATGGTCACCCCGATCCAGCTCACCGCGAACCTGACCAGGAGGATCAGGCCGAACCCTGCCAGCGTCGAGGCCAGGCCGTTGTGCGCCCGCCAGCCCACCAGCAGCCCCATCCCGGCCATCATCGCGGTGGTGAGAGCGCCCACGATCAGGTCCGCGATGGTCCGACCGAAGGGGATGGCCGAGCGCGCCATCGGCATCGAGCGGAACCGGTCCATGACCCCCTCGGCGATGTCCTTGGAGATCATCAGGGCGCTCGCGATCACCCCGGTGATGGCCGTCATGGCGAACAGCCCTGGCATGAGGTACTCGCGGTAGCTCCCGCCGCCGGGAACCGCGATCGCGCTGCCGAAGACGTAGCCGAACAGGACGACCATGATCGCCGGGACGACGAGCGCGCCGACCAGCTCACCCGGCGCGTGGCGGAGCTGGCTGAACTCCCTGCCGGCCACCGCCCATCCGTCGCGTACGGCCCAGCCCATCCGGGACAGCGCTCCACCGGCCGCGGGCGCCATGGACTCCGACATCAGACCGCCTCCTGCTCTTCCGTGGTGGTGTGGCCGGTCAGTTGCAGGAACACGTCGTCCAGCGTCGGCCTGCGCAGGGAGATGTCCTCGACGACGACTCCGGCCGCGTCGAGCGCGCGGACCGCTGTGGTGAGCAGGTCACCCCTGGCGCCCTCGGCCACGGCGCTGACCCGCCTGGCGCCCTGGACGACGTGGGGCTCGGCGTTCATCGCGTGGGCGAGCGCCTCGGCGGCTGCGGGCAGCATCGAGTCCTCGTCGACCACGACCTCGATCCGGGTGCCGCCGATGCCGCCTTTCAGCTCGGTCGGCGTGCCCTCGGCGATCAGGCGGCCCCTGTCGATCACCGCGATCCGGTCGGCGAGCTGGTCGGCCTCGTCCAGGTACTGCGTCGTCAGCAACACCGTCGTGCCGTCGCGGACCAGGTCGCGGACCAGGTCCCACACCTGGTTGCGGCTGCGCGGATCGAGCCCGGTCGTCGGCTCGTCCAGGAACAGCACCTGGGGATCGATCAGCAGGCTGGCAGCCACGTCCAAACGGCGGCGCATGCCGCCCGAGTAGGTGCGCACCACCCTCTCCGCGGCCTCCGACAGGCCGAACCGTTCGAGTAACTCGTCGGCACGGCGGCGCACCACGCGCCCGGGCAGGTGGTAAAGGCGGCCGAAGAGGCGGAGGTTCTCCCTCCCCGTCATCTTCTCGTCCACCGCGGCGAACTGGCCGGTCAATCCGATGCGGTAGCGCACCGCGTTCGCCTCGCGGACCACGTCGTGCCCGGACACCCGGGCCGTGCCGGCGTCCGGCCGCAGGAGGGTCGAAAGGATCCTGACCATCGTCGTCTTGCCCGCGCCGTTGGGGCCGAGCAGCCCGTACACGGTGCCGGCGGGGACGGAAAGGTCGACGCCCTGGAGGGCGGTCGTGCTGCCGAAGCGTTTCACGATGCCGTGCGCCTCGACTGCGGGCTGCGTTCTCATACCTGCTCCCGGCTGGATATGGGTACGGTGTATGCATCCGAGCGGGGAGTCTACCCACATGAGATCGCCATCACCACCCGTTGTCTGGGTCCGGCTCGCGGAGCGGGCCCGCGCACGCGCCCGCGGGAGCATGCCGGGGCGCGAGCCCGCCCTCGACTACGAGGCCATCACCGGGGCCGCGATCGCCCTGGCCGACCTCGACGGCCTCGACGCCGTGTCCATGCGCAAGATCGCCGACCGGGTCGACAGCGGCACGATGTCGCTGTACCGCTACGTCAACGGCAAGGACGACCTCATCGAGCTGATGTACGACAGCGCGCTGGGCGAGCTGGAGCTCGCCGAGCACCCGGTCGCCGACTGGCGCACCGAGCTCGCCGAGCTGGCCAGGCGCAGCAGGAGGCTGTGCCACCGCCACCCGTGGATCAGCCGGATCGGCCAGCGCCCGACCATGGGGCCCAACGCGGTCCGCATGATGGAGTACGCCATGGCAAGCGTGGACGGGCTCGGCCTCACCGTCGACGGGATGCTGGACCTGGTGTCCACCACGATGCACTTCACCCAGGGGTACGTGCAGGCCGAGCTCACCGAGGCGGAGGCGCGCCGGCGCACGGGGACGGACGAGGCCACCTGGCGCGAGGTGGTGGCGCCCTACCTCAAGGAGCTGCTCGGCGATGGGCGCCACCCCTACCTCGGGCGGATCATCGCGGAGGCCGACAACGACGCCCACCCGGACGTGGTGTTCGAGCGGCGGCTGGCGATGGTCCTGGAGGGGCTCGCCCACGGCCTGCCCTGATCACCCTCGACCTCCGCTCCATGAGGGCTTGCGAGGGTGGGGCCATGATTCTGGTATGCGGGGCGACAGGCACGGTGGGCCGTGAGGTGGTGGAGCAGCTGCGACACACGGGGGAGCGGATCCGCGTGCTGACCCGCCACCCGGCCAGGGCCGTGTTCCCTCCCGACGTGGAGGTGACCGGTGGCGACCTGGGCGATCCAGCCACGCTGGCGGGACCTCTGCTGGGGGTCCGGTCGGTGTTCCTCACCGGCGTGGGCCACCTGCGCGCGGCACACGACAGGAACCTCGTGGAGGCGGCGGCCGGCGTGCGGCACATCGTGCAGCTGTCCTCGCTCGCCGTCGAGGAGCGGAACGGCGGCGCGCTCGCCCGCTGGCACGTGGAGGCGGAGAACGCGCTGCGCCGCTCGCGGGTCGGGTGGACGATCCTGCGCGCCAACAGCTTCATGTCCAACGCGCTGCGGTGGGCTCCGGGGATCGCCGCCGCCGGGGTGGTCCGCGCTCCGTTCGGCGCGTCGCCGTCGGTTCCCGTCGACCCGCGCGACCTCGCGGCGGTCGCGGTGTCGGTGCTGCTCGGCGAGGGGCACGAGGGGCGCACCTATCCGGTGACGGGGCCGGAGGTGCTGACCCTCGCCGACCAGGTGCGCGTCCTCAGCGAGGTCCTCGGCGTGGAGCTGCGCCTCGAGGAGATCGATCCGGCCGGCGCCAGGCGGGCCATGCTGCGCAACCTGCTGGAGGAGTCGGTGGACGCCGTGGTCGGCGGGCGCGCGGGCGCCGACACCCGGGCGCGGGCCAGGGTCCAGCCGACCGTCGAGCTCCTCACCCGCTGGCCGGCACGGACCTTCGAGCAGTGGGCGGGCGACCACGCCGCGGCCTTCAGGCGGCACCGATCGCTCACGCGGCATGGCCGCGCCTAGCCACCTGCCCCGACCGCTGCGGCGGCCACACTCCATGCTGGAGGATTCCCGAGGCGTAGCCGTGGGCGACCAGTCCTGCCCTGCTCCTGCGGCCGGACTTGTGCAGCATGTTCCTGACGTGGGTTTCCACGGTCCGAATGCTGATACCCAGCTTCGTGCCGATCTCGGAGTTTGCGAACTCCATGGCCACCAAAACCAGGACATCGACCTCGCGTCGCGTAAAACACATATTCGAATACGCGACCGTCATAACAGGTTACTCACAGTACGCACCTGGCCCCCATATCGGTCTTGCTGATACGCAGTGACGGAGTGGCCGCCGAGCATGTTAACCCAGTCATACCCCAGAAAAGATCAGTGCCACCCGCGATGTTTCTTCACCCTCGCTGAGGCACATTGAGGGAATCAAGAAGCACGGTAGAGGCCCATTGAAATGCTGCTCTAACAGCATGTGCACGGACGGTCAGCGTGCGCCTCGCCGGAGTGACAGGGGGGTGATCTTGGTGCTGCCGGGATCGGTGGGACCGTCCGACGGCGTGGCGGGCGCCGCCATTCTCACTCTCGGCAGCGGGTTTCTGTCGTCCGGTAAGGGGACGGGGGCCGTGACGTCGCGCTTCGGTAAGACCGCCGACCGCCCGCAGGCAATGACAGAACAGCCGAAGGACGAATCAGGAGATTGTGGAGCGTCGGTTGATGAAGATTTCCATGCTGGGAGCTTTCCAGGTCGAACTGGACGACAATTCCGTCTTTACTCCCGACCCACCCAAGGAACGAATGGTGCTCGCCTTCTTCGCGCTCCATTCGAATCGCATCGTGGGCATCGACAACATCATCAGCGAAATATGGGGCGACGATCCGCCGCGCACCTCCGTGGCGACGGCACGCACCTACGTCTATCACCTTCGCAAAATCTTCGCCGAACGGCTCGGACCCGCAGGAGACAAACTCCTGATGACCAAGACCAACGGATATCTGCTGCGGCTCCCGGAGGAGATGATCGACGCCAATATCTTCTGCAAGCTCGTCGCCAAGGGGCGAATCCTGCTCGGCGACGAACGGCCAGAGGAAGCCGCCATAACCCTGAACGAGGCGCTGCGCATGTGGCGCGGTCCCGCCCTCGGCAACGTGCCGCTGGGCCAGACCCTGGGCGCGTACGCGACCTTCCTCGAGGAGGAGCGCAGGCGGGCCCAGGAGCTCCGGATCATGGCGGACATGCAGCTGGGCAGGCACAGGGAACTGATCTCGGAGATCCGCTCCCTGGTCGTCGAGGATCCCGTGAACGAGTGGCTCAGCGCCCAGCTCATGATCGCCCTCAGCCGGTGCGGCAGGCGGGGGGAGGCGCTAGGCGTGTACGCCGACCTGCGCAGGCAGCTGGCGACGCAGCTCGGCCTCGACCCGACGCGGGACCTCCAGCAGCTGCACCACCAGCTGCTGGTCGCCGACCAGCAGCCGCTGATCTTCACCTGAGGATCGGCGCCGACCAGCGGGTCTGTGCCACGTTGATGTTCCGCCGATCCGCGTGCCGTGTCCTACTCCTGAGATCCCGCCGTGACGTCGCCTCCGCGACGGACGTCTGCGCCGAGCGAAGGAGCAGCCCCCATGGAGTTGGAAGGTCGTAGCGCGCTGGTCACCGGGGCCTCCCAGGGCATCGGCGAGAGCATCGCGCTGGCGCTGGCCCGCCGGGGCATGCGGGTGTACGCGGGGGTCCGCTCGGTGGACGACGGGGAACGGCTGGCCGCCGCGGCCGGCACGATCACCGCGGTGCGTCTCGACATCTGTGAACCGTCGGACGTCAAGGCCGCCGCGGCGCGCATCGAGGCCGAGGTCGGTGCGGCGGGCCTGGACGTCCTGGTGAACAACGCCGGCGCCCTGACCCTGGCGCCGATCGAACACGTCACCCTCGACGAGCTGCGCCACCTGTTCGAGGTCAACGTCCTCGGGCAGGTGGCGGTCATCCAGGCGACCCTGCCGCTGCTGCGGCAGGCCGGCGGCCGCATCGTCAACATCGGCTCCGACGCCGCCAAGTTCACCCTGCCGCTCGGCGGGCCGTACGGAGCCTCCAAGGCGGCTTTCGACATCATCGGGGTGGCGCTGCGCCGCGAGGTGCGCGAGCAGGGGGTGACCGTGGTGGCGTTCCAGCCGGGCTCGGTCACCACCAGGCTGTGGGACCGCATCCTGGCCGACCTGCGGGCGGGGCGCAGCACTTGGTCGGACCACCCGTCCTACCGGGGCTTCGCCGCCGGTGTCACCGCGGTGGCCGCCCGCGGGCGGCACAAGGGGCAGTCGCCCGACGCGGTGGCCGCCGCGGTGCTCCGGCTGGTGGCCATGCGCCGCCCCCCGGTGCTGCAACGTATGGGCTGGGACGCCCGGGTGCGCAGCCTCACCATCGACCTCCTGCCGACCAGGATGGTCGACAACATGATCATCAAACGCCTGACGGCGCGCGACACGGGATCGGTGTGACGCCATGTCCTCGAAGGAGAAGCCGCAGCTCGTCGAGCGGCTCATCGGAGCGGGAACCGCCTCGGACGCGGCGGTCGCCGACCTCGTCGACGAAGTCGGCCTGGACGCCGTCGTTGACGTCCTGACCGAGGAGATCGCCTTCCGCTGCCCCCCGGCGGAGAACACGACGGCGGTCGCCATCGCCCTGGACGTCACCCACGGGGCGCGGCGGCGCAGGGCCGTCTTCCGCGTGTGCCGCGACGAGCCGATCCGCCCGGTGGACGCCGACGGCGTCCAGATGGTGCTGGAGTTCGACGTCACGAGCCTCGTCCGCCGGATCTTCGGACCGCTGGGGCGCCGACGTACCGGGGACTTCGGCAACACCTTCCTCCCCGCGGGGATCGAGGATCTCGGCTACCTCCGCGACGCGTCCATGGCCACGGACACGCTGCTCGCCGGGTGCCGGAACGACGCGGTTGACCTGGGCGCCCTCGCCGTACGCCACGGCTCGGACAAGTGGGCCAGCCTCCACTGGTACACGCCGCACTACGAACGCCACTTCGAGCGGTTCAGGGACCGCGACGTGCGCGTGCTGGAGATCGGCATCGGCGGCGAGGACCGCGAGCTGGGCGGCGCCTCGCTCCTGATGTGGAAGAGATACTTCCACCGCGGAGTCATCGTCGGCGTCGACATATTCGACAAGTCAGCGTTGAATCAAAGCCGCCTGACGACGGCCGTGGTCGATCAGCGAGTGCCTCGGGACTTGGTCGAGGTCGGTGAACAATACGGCCCCTTCGATATCGTCATCGACGACGGCAGCCATGTGGCCGAGGATATCCGGACGGCCTTTCAAACGTTGCTGCCGTACTTACGGCACGACGGGGTCTATGTGATCGAGGACCTCCAGACGTCGTACCTGCCGGAATTCGGGGGCCGCGCCGGAGATGTCGCGCAGCCGAACACGGCTGTGGGGTTGGTCAAACAGCTCGTGGACGACATGCACTTTCGGGAGCGCGAGACCGCTGCCGGGCGGCGGCCGAGCCTGACCGAGGCGTCAATCACCGGCCTGCACGTTTATCACAACATCGTCTTCCTGGAAAAGGGCACGAACGGCGAGGAAGGCTTTCCCGGATGGTTGCGCGAGATCCTCGCGAGCCCCGAGCAGTCGTAAACACATGTTTATCGTGCGGTCATCTTGGGACCGTACCATTGCTGGTACCGTACCAACTCTGGTACGGTACCAGCATGACTAGTAGCGAGCCATCCCGGCACGAACGGCGTCGGCGCGAGACCAGAGAGCGGATCGCCACCACGGCCCTGACCCTGTTCGGCGAGCGCGGCTACGACGCCGTGACCATCGCCGACATCGCCGCGGCGGCCGACGTCGCCAAGCAGACCGTCGTCAACCACTTCCCGGCCAAGGAGGACCTCCTCCTGGCCTGGCACCGGCCGGTGGAAGCCGATCTGATCGACATGATCGACCAGCTTCCCCTGAGCACGCCCCTGCCGCAGTTCCTCAAGGAGGAGCTGCCGCGCATGTTCGCCGGGCTCTCCGAGCTGCCGGACGAGCCGCAGCACGAGGATCCGCGCATCGGGGCGGACGAGCGGATGGCGGGCATCGCCGCGATCATCCAGAACAGCCCGGCGCTGGTGGACGCGTTGCAGCTGCGCGGCGGGCGCTACCAGGAAGAGCTGGCGGCGATCCTGGCCGACCGGGTGCCCGCGCAGCTGGGGCCGGTCGCGGCGCGCGCTATCTCCGCCTTCATCCTGACCACCGTGACCGCCATGATCAACGAGGCGATGCGGCTGCGCGGTGAGGGCCGCACACCGCAAGAGATCGCCGACACCCTGGTCGACACGGTCGGCCGGGCCCTGGACGTCCTCGACGCCGGAATGGGCCCGGCAGCGGAGCCGGCCGCATAGCCCGAACGGGCACCGGCAGCGGTGCCCGCCGTATAGCCGGAACGGGCACCGGCAGCGGTGCCCGTCCAACAGGCGGCCGGGCGGGCCGGCGCCCCGGTGCGCATGCCGTCAGGTCGCCCAGCGCGACACGGCCTCCCCGAGCGTCGGCTGCTCCCTGATGTGCCGCCGCAGCTCCAGCGCCCCATGGTGATGGTCGTGCGCGAGCAGGGGCGCGAGCCGCTCGCCGACGGCCTCCACCGTCGCGGGGGGGGGCGGGCGGGGGGGGGGGGGGGCGCGGGGGGGGGGGGGCCGGGGGCGGGGGGGGGGGTGGTGCAGGGGCGGCGAGGGAACCGTTGGGGCACCCCCCCACCCATCGGTGAAAAGG